>CAWDSI010000023.1:0-339166 GCA_963804915.1 uncultured Acidobacteriota bacterium | reverse complement strand
GAGCTCTTCGGAGGCGGCCCGGCTCGCGACGACCACCGTGCCGTCTCGCAGTCGGATCGCGAGGCGGCGGTCGTCATACGGCTGGAGGTGCTCCACCGCGTCGAGGTTGACGATGTGGGAACGGTGCACCTGGCGAAACTTCGCGGAGTCGAGCCGGGCGGCGAGCTCCGAGAGCGTCACGTGCATGAGGTAGACGCCCTCGGCCGCGTGGACCTCGGCGTAGTCGCCCTGCGCCTGGATCCGGCGGATGCCCTCCACGGGAATGGGAACGATGCGATCGCCGTGGCGGACGAAGAGCCGCGTCAACGGCCCGCTCGAAAACGAGCTGCGCGCGCGCTCCCCCGCCGTCGAGGGATCCGGCGACTCTTTCATCCGCGCCCGGAGGCGCGCGAGGGCGGCGCCGAGCCGCTCCTCTCCGAAGGGCTTGACGAGATAGTCGAGGGCCCCGATCTCGAAGGCCGCGACGGCGAACGAGTCGAAGGCGGTCGTGAAGATGATGTCCGCCGGATGACGAATCTGCCGCGCGACCTCGAGGCCCGAGATCTCCGGCAACCGCACGTCCAGAAAGAGGAGGTTCGGCCGGTGCTCGTCGGCGAGCGCGAGCGCCGACCGGCCGTCCACCGCCTCCGCCACCACCTCGATCCAGGGCGTCGCCCCGAGATACGCGCGAAGGCTGTCGCGCGCCGGCGCCTCGTCCTCGGCGATCAGGGCGCGGACGTGAACTCTGTCGGGGGCGCTCACGCCACCTCCGGCACGCCCTCGCCCTCGAGGGTGTCGGGCAGCTCGAGGCGGACGCGAAAGCCGCCTTCGGCGGGAGACTCGAAGGCGACGCGCGCCCGTCCCGCGTAGAGCGCCGCGAGCCGCTCCTGGAGCAGTCGCAGGCCCGTGCGCGGGCTGGCCGCGATGTCCGCTTCCGAGGCGCCGGGCCCATCGTCGCGCACGGCGAGCCAGAGCCTCCCGTCGGACCGCCGCGCGGACACCTCGATGCGGCCTCCGGCGGCGCGCGGCGCCACCGCATGGACGATCGCGTTTTCGACCAGAGGCTGCAGCGCGAAGGGCGGAACCGGCACTTCGAGCGCCGAGGCGTCCGCCTCGACGTCGACGTGGAGCCTCGTGCCGAGGCGCATCCGCTCGAGCTCGAGGTAGCTCTGCACGAACGCCCATTCGCGCGACAGCGGCACCCAGTCGCTCCCCGTCTGCTGGACCCACTGACCGAAGCGCAGGAGCTCGCCCAGCCGCTCGACCGCCTTCTCGGCCAGGCCGGGGTCGCGGCGCACGAGGCCGAGCAGAGCGTGGAGGACATTGAGAACGAAGTGCGGATGGAGCTGCGAACGGAGAAGCTCGAGCTCGGCGCGGGCGCGCAGGACCTCCGCCCGCGCGATGCGATCGCGGGCCTCGCGCAAGGCCTGTCCCGTGTGCCACGCGTAGCCGATGCCCGTCAGCGCGAGTTGAATCGTGGTGCTGAGGATGAGTTGCCAGACCATGATCGGCACCGGCGGCCAGCGCGGCGCGCCCAGCAGGATCCAGGCGTCGAGGGCGCTGAGGCCGAGACCGCCGGCGGTCGCCGCGGCGGCGAGCCCCAGCACGACGGGCGCGAGCACGGCGAAGAGACGCCACCGCGCGGCTGAGCCTTTCAAGCCCGGTGCCTTCGAACCCGGTCCCCTCGAAGGCGTCCAGGGCCACCAGCGCGCGAGGCGGAGAGAGACCAGCCCGAGCAGGGCCCCGGGCAGCACCATCGCGAGCGAGCCCCGCACGGCCATTCCGAGGGAGGCGCCGCTCGCCGAATAGAGCGCGGCGTACACCGTCGCGAGAGCCGCCCAGCCTCCCGCGTAGACGGCGACAGGCAGGCGCGGCGTGGCCTCGGCTTCGACGCCGGCGCCCCCCGGGGCTTCGTCTCGTCGCGCGGCCGCGCTCATGGGTTCGACCCACGATTGTTGCGGCGCGCGGTCCCGCCCGCAAGGGCCGTCAAGGCGTGGCCGTCGGCGAACACGCAGGCGACCCGGCCGCGGCGACCCCCGCCGTCGCCGGCAGCGCCTCGATCTGAGGAAGCTGGACGTCCTTGACGTAGTGCCACTCGGGCGCCTTCGTCAGCGCGCCCTCCGCATAGGCCAGGGCCGTGGCGCGGTCCGGCGTCGGCAGATGCGAGTGCAGGTACGCCAGGTTCATCAGGTTTTCGGCCCCGCCCCAACTCGGCGCCCAGGCCGGCGCGGGAACGGCGGCGCTCGCTTCCTTCCAGGCGCCCGCGACACCTTTGCGCAGGGTCGCGGCGGCCTTCGTCCAGTCGCCGCCGCTCGCGGGAGGGACGATCATCTGCATGCCGCCCTTGATCCAGAGGACCCGCGGGTTCTCGCCCTCGTACGCCATGACCCACTTGTAGTACGTCCCGGCTTCCTCCAGGAGCTTCCTGCGTTTCTCGGCATCGCTGCCGGCGAGGTAGATCCGGTTTCCCCAGGCTCCGAGCATCGCGCTCTTCACCTCGTCCCAGTCGGGATGGCGGGCCAGCGCCGACTGAAAGCGCTCCAGGGCTTTCACGAGATCGGCATCGAGGTCGGCGGGCGCCGGCGTCTCGTTGAAGCCGTTCATGGCCCGCCGCCAGAGGGCGAAACCGCGCCAGTAGTCCCGATAGTCGTTGAGCGAGCCGGCGTCGAGCCGGCCGAGCTCTTCGTCGAGCCTGGCGAGCTCCGCGCGATCGCCCCGATAGTCCGAGGACAACACCGCGGCGGCGAGCTCGCCGAGCCGGGTCTCCGTCTTGCTCGCGGCCGGCCGTGCGACTTTGCCGACAGCGGCGATGGCAGCGACTCCAGCGACGGCGGTCACGGCCGCCAGCCCGTAGAGCGCCGTGATGGCGACCTTCCATGCGAGGGACTTCATGGCATGTCCTCCCGGGTGGTTTCTACGCGCCCGCGCTTCGCGTGCCTCTCCCGCATCGACGGGAGAGCAGACGAAACGGTTCGGGAGGCGAAGCGGGCGTCGAACGGCGGAGAGTTTCCGTGGCTGTCCCTCGAGGGAACCTCCCAATCCAATAGACTCCCCGCGTGATCGTGCCGGCCGATCTCGTGCTTCCGTGCCCCGACCCCGAGGCGCTGCGGGAGATCTGCAGCTGGGACGGATTCCGCCCCGCGACGCTGGCCGCCTCGGAGTTCCCCGTCGACGTCGTGCGGTTCGAAGGCTCCGCCTCGAAGCCCGTCGTCATCTCGCGGGGCAAGCGCGCCGAGACGCTCAAGGCCATGCCGGCGAGCCTGCGCTCGCGGGCCGAGGAGGCCTTCGCGCGCTCGGCGCGCCGCCCGGCGCGGCTGCAGCATGGCTCGCGGCCGGCACCTCGATTTCGAAGCGGGCCCCGCGGTCATGGGAATCCTGAACGTCACGCCCGACTCGTTCTCGGACGGCGGGCTCCACTTCGAACGCAGCCGCGCGGCCGCCCGCGCCCTCGAGATGTTCGAGGAGGGCGCGGCGATCGTGGACGTCGGCGGCGAGTCGACGCGCCCGGCCAACTACGGCGAAGCCCGGCCGCTGTCCTCGGACGAAGAGATCTCCCGCGTGGTCCCGGTGATCGAGCAGATCCGCGCGAAGACGGATGCCCCGCTCTCGATCGACACGCGCAAGGCCGCCGTGGCGAAGGCGGCCCTCGAAGCCGGGGCCGACGTCGTCAACGACGTGACGGCCGGGCGGTTCGACCCCGGCATGTTCGAAACGATCTCGAGGAGTCGGGCGGGCGCTATCCTCATGCACATGAAGGGCACGGACCCGAGGACGATGCAGGACGATCTGCACTACGGCCATCTGGTCGGCGAGGTCGCCTCCTTCCTGGCGGACGCGGCGCGACGCGCGGAGGAGGCCGGCGTTCCGTCCGAGGCGATCGCGGTGGATCCGGGCCTGGGCTTCGGGAAGGCGCCGGAGGACAACCTCGTCCTGCTGCGCCACCTCGCGGCGTTTCGCTCGCTCGGCCTTCCGGTCGCGGCCGGCGCTTCCCGCAAGGGATTCGTCCGGCGCTTTTCGGGCGTGCCGGAGAACGCGTCCGCCGACGACCGGCTCCCGGGCTCCCTCGCGGCCATCGGCGCCGCGGCGGCCGGCGGGGCCGTCCTCCTCCGGGTCCATGACGTCGCCGATTCGGTTCGATACCTTCGCATGATGGGCGCGATCACCCGTACGACCGGATCCGTCGTCACCGCAGGGTCCGCCGCGCGGTGATGGAGGCACTGACCAGCCGGCTTCCGGCGCTCGCCCACCTCAACTTCACCTGGCGCGACGCCCTCGACATCGCGATCGTCGCGCTCATCACGTACGGCCTGCTCCGGCTGATCCGCGGAACGCGCGCGGTCCAGATGGTGCTCGGGCTCTTCGCGATTTTCGCCGTGTACGCCGTGGCGGCGCTGCTCAAGCTCGCGGCGCTCTCGACCGTTCTCCGCGCCCTCATCTTCTACGTGCCCTTCGCCATCATCGTGCTCTTCTCGCACGAGCTGCGGCGGGCGCTCGCGGCCTTCGGCCGAACGCCCTTCCTCTCGCTCTTCTCGGGCTACCACGCCGAAGAGACCATGTCCGAGATCGTCCTCGCCGTGACCTCGCTCGCCGCCCGGCGGGTCGGCGCGCTGATCGTGCTCGAGCGGCGGGAAGGTCTGAAGACCTACATCGAGAACGGCTCCCCGATCGACGCGGCCATCTCCTACGAGCTCCTGGTGACGGTCTTCGCCCCGGGCACGCCCCTCCATGACGGCGCCGTCATCGTTTCCGGGGACCGCATCGCCGCCGCCGCGAGCTTCCTCCCCCTCTCGCTCAAGGAGGGCCTCCCGAAGCGTTTCGGCACCCGGCACCGGGCCGCCATCGGCGTGACGGAAGAGACCGACGCCCTCGCCATCCTCGTGTCCGAAGAGCGGGGGACGATCTCGATCGCCCGCGACGGCGAGCTTCAGGAAGAGCTCGACGGCAAGTCTCTGCGCGACCTCCTCTTCCGGGAGTTCGCCGGGCATCGATGAAGCGATGAAGCGATACCGATGAATCTTCCCGCCGTGCTCTTCCGCAACCTCGGGACGAAGCTGCTCGCCCTGGCGATCGCCTGCGTCGCCTGGTACCTGCTGACCGGCGAACGCCGGGAGCGCATCTCCGAGCGGAGCTACCGCATTCCGCTCTCGATCGTGAACATTCCGCGCGGCACGCTGATCGTCTCGCCGCTCCCCGACGCCGTGGACGTGCGCGTGCGCGGGGCGTTCACCCCCCTGCGGCAGCTCGAGCCCGGCAAGCTCGAGGCGGTGATCGACCTGCTGGGCGCGACTCCCGGCGAGAAGCGCTACGTCCTCGACAACGACGACATCAACGTGCCTCGCGACGTCGAGGTCATCGCCATCTCCCCCCCGGAGATCCGGGTCGTGCTGGACGCGATCGCAGACAAGACTCTGCCGATCGCGGCCGACGTCGTGGGAGCTCCCGCACCGGGAACCCGGGTCGAAGAGGTGACCGTCGAGCCGCGGCAGGCGCGCGTGGTCGGGCCGGACAAGACCCTGACCCGGATGAACCAGATCCGGACGGAGCCCGTCTCGGTCGAGGGGCGGGACGCGTCGTTCCACGTCTCGGCGACACTGGCCCCCCAGGCCGCGGGCGTGCGCGTGCGCGAGGCCCAGATCGTCACGGTGCGCGTCCGCATCGAGGCCGCCGCTCCCGAGGTCACACCGACGCCCCGAGGCAAGCGAAAATAGGGGTTTCCATGACACTCTTCGGGGCGCCATGAAGCTTTTCGGCACGGACGGACTGCGCGGCCGGGCGGACGAATTCCCCCTGGATCCGGCATCGGTGCGCCTCCTCGGCCGTGAGCTCGGCCGCCGCCTGGACGGAGAGGGTTCCCGGCGAGTCGTGCTCGGCGGCGACACGCGGGAGTCGACGCCCCGGATCGTCGCAGATCTCGCCGCCGGGCTGCGGGACGCGGGCTGCGGAGTCGCCTCCGCCGGCGTCATCACGACGCCCGGCGTCGCGGAGCTCGTGCTGGAGATTGGAGCGCGCGCCGGAATCGCGGTCTCGGCCTCGCACAACCCGTACGAGGACAACGGCATCAAGATCTTCGGTGCCGACGGGCGCAAGTGGCCCGATGCCGAGGAGGAGCTGCTCGAGCAAAAAATCCTGGAGGGCCGGGGCTCCGCAACTTCCGAGGCGACTCCCGCCCCTCCCGATCCGGACCCGGGCCTGATCGCCACGTACGTCTCGCGCCTGCAAGCCGGCGTGCCCGACGATCTCGGGGGGCTTCCGATTCTCGTCGACGCCGGCAACGGCGCCGCGTTCCAGATCGGGCCGCGCGTGCTCCGGCGGGCGGGCGCGCGCGTCACCGCGATCCATGATGCCCCGGACGGCCGCAACATCAACGCGGGCTGCGGCGCGCTGCATCCCGACGGGATGGCCGCGAAGACCCGCGAATCCGGCGCGGCCTTCGGCGTGGCTTTCGACGGCGACGCCGACCGCGCGATCTTCGCCGACGAGAACGGCCGCGTCCTCGATGGCGACGACGTGCTCTTCGTCGTGGCCCGCGACTGGAAGCGGCGGAGAATCCTCCCGGAGGGCGGCGTCGTCGGCACCGTGATGTCCAATTACGGCCTCGAAGCGGCCTTCCGCCAGGAAGGAATCGCATTCGCGCGCGCGGCGGTCGGCGACCGCAACGTCGCGAAGCTCATGGACGAGACCGGGGCCGCCCTGGGCGGGGAAACCTCGGGACACACGCTCTTCGCCCCTCTCTCGCCCGCCGGCGACGGCATCCTGACCGCCCTCGTCCTGGCCTCGATCGTCAAGGACAGCGGCCGCCCGCTCTCCCGGCTGGCGACGCTCGAAAAGATGCCCCAGACGCTGCGCAACATCCGCGTGGCCCGCCGCGTGCCGCTCGATCAGTCCGAAGGGATCGCCGGCGCCGTCGCCCGGGCCGAGCAGGCCCTGCGCGCGCGGGGACGGGTCTTCCTCCGGTACTCGGGGACCGAGCCGTTGCTGCGCATCCTCGTCGAAGGCCCCGAAGGCCGCGAGGTCCACGAGATCGCGGACGAGCTCGAGGCGGCGGCGCGCTCCGCCCTCGGGGTCGCTTGAAAGGCATCCGCGCCGTCCTCTTCGACGCCGGAGGCACCCTCATCCACGTGGATGGCGAACGGATTTCCCGGGCGGCCGGAGTCGCCTACGACGACGCCCGATTCCGGAAAGCGGAGTCGGAAGCCATCGCCCGGGTGCGCGCGTTCGTTCTCGAACGTCCCGACTCGAGCGACGCCGAGCGCGTGCCGCTCTACTTCCACACGCTCCTCGCGGGGCTCGGATTCGAGGCCGAGAATGCCCGGACCCGCGCGGCCGGCGCGATCGCCGCCGAGCACCGGCGGGCGAACCTCTGGTCGAAACGGGCGGACCGGGCCATCGAAACGCTCGGGACGCTCGGGGCTCGCGGCTACCGGATGGCCGTGATCTCCAATGCCGACGGCCGCGTCCGGGGACTCCTCGAGGAGGCCGGGCTGACGCCGCACCTCGAATTCGTCGTGGACTCGGGAGAGCTCGGGCATCGAGAAGCCGGACTCCCGGATTTTCCACGCCGCCACGGAGCGGCTGGGCCTGCCTCCCGCGGAGTGCGCGTACGTCGGCGACATCTACGAGATCGACGTGGTGGGCGCGGAGAGAGCCGGCCTCGCCCCGATCCTCATCGGCGACGGACCGGCGCCCCCGGACGTGCGCCGCGTCGCGAATCTGGAGTCTCTGCTGACTCTGCTGCCCGGACTCGCATAGAGTCTGCAGAAATAAAGGGAGGAAGAATGGCCAAACGCACCACTCACCGTAGCGTCGCAGGCAAGAAGCTCTACGCGGTTCGCGACAAGTCCGGGAAGTTCAAGGACATTCAGACCTACGAGCGTGCTCACCGCGCCGACCTTAGCAAGAAGAGCAAGGCGGAAACGACGAAGGCGGCCAAGAAAGCCACGAAGGCGGCCAAGAAGAAGTAACCGCGCCGCCTCCGAAACGAGGAGGAGGGACCATGCCCATCTTTTCGGCAGTGCGGACGATGTCCGAGCACTGGTGGGTCGTTCTCTTGCGCGGCGTTCTGGCGATCCTCTTCGGAATCCTCGCTTACTCCTGGCCCGGCCTGACGGCGATCATCCTCGTCACGATCTGGGGCATTTACGCCCTGATCGACGGGATCTTCGGCGTCGTCGCGGGCATCCGGGGAAAGTGGACGTCGCTCGTCGTCCTGGGCCTTCTCGGGATCGCCGCGGGAGTCGTGGCGCTTCTCTGGCCGGGATTGACCGCGATCTCGCTCCTGTGGGTCCTCGCCGTCTGGGTCATCGTCGCCGGGGCGATGCAGGTCTCCGCCGCGATCCGCCTCCGCAAGGAGGTCCAGGGCGAATGGCTCTGGATCCTTTCGGGCCTGCTGATGGTCGGACTCGGCCTCGTCTTCTTTCTCTTCCCCGGCGCCGGGATCCTGTCGGTGACCTGGCTGCTGGCGTCGCTCGCGATCGTGTGGGGGATCCTGCTCGTGATGCTGGCTTTCAAGCTGAAGGGATTGAAAGGGAAGCTGGCGCCGCAGACCGCGCGTAGGAGTCGAAGGTCGAAGGTCGGGAGGCGGAACGGCTCGACCTCTCGCGCTTCGCCTTCGACGTCCTGCGTTCGACCTACCCGTACCGCTCCACGTTGGGAGGCGGGCCTCCGACGACGTTGGGCTCCTGGAAGATCATCGCCGTCCCGGCGATCGGGACGTAGACGGTGTGATTGCCGGCGGCCATGTCCACCCGGCATTCGTAATACCCGTTCGGGGAGATCGTCATGAGCATCGCGGGCTTGTTCTTGAAATCGAGCATCGGGCAGAACAGGATGACCTTGGCCGGCATGCGTCCTTACTCCTTCCCTGCGAGGATGCCCTGCATCTCCTCCCAGGATACGGCCCGCACCCCCAGCGACCGGGCCTTGTCGAGCTTCGATCCCGCTGATTCTCCCACGACCACGTAACTGGTCTTCTTCGAAACCGACCCCGAGACCTTCGCTCCGGCCGCCTCGAGGATTGCCGCGGCGTCTTCGCGGGAGATGCCGGACAGTGTGCCGGTGATCACCACGGTCGTCCCTGCAAGCGGCCCGTCCGCGGCGCGACGCCGGCGGGGGCCCTCGAGCCGAACCCCGTGGGCGCGCAGCCGCTCGACCAGCTCGCGGTGCTTCGGGTGCGAGAAGTACGCCTGGACGGCCGCGGCCGTGTTGGGGCCCACTTCCTCGGCTCCGACGAGCTCGTCCTCGCGTCGCGGCCATCAGGGCGTCGAGGGAGCCGAAGTGTCCGGCCAGGATCGTCGCCGCTTTCTCCCCGACGTGGCGGATGCCGAGCGCGAAGAGGAGGCGATCGAGCTCGTTCGTCTTGCTCTTCTCGATCTCGGCGATGAGGTTGGCCGCCGACTTCTCGCCCCAGCGTTCGAGCTCGACCAGATCCTCCGCCTTGAGGTCGTAAATCGAGGCCACGTCGGAGAGCAGGCCCGCGGTCACGAGCTGATCGACGAGCTTCTCGCCGAGACCCTCGATGTTCATGGCTCTGCGGCCGCAGAAATGGCGGATGGCCTCCCGCACGACGGCCGGGCACGCCGGATTCACGCAGCGCAGCGCGACCTCGCCGGGCTCGCGGACGGCGGGATCGCCGCAGACCGGGCAGCGGCTCGGCATGACGTACGGCGGCGCGTCCGAAGGCCGTTTCTCGAGCACCACGCGCACGACCTTGGGGATGACGTCGCCCCCCTTCTCCACGACGACGGTGTCTCCGACGCGGACGTCCTTTCGCGCCAGGTCCTCGTAGTTGTGAAGCGTCGCGCGCTTGACCGTCGTTCCGGCGAGCAGCACCGGGTCGAAATACGCGACGGGCGTGAGCGTGCCCGTGCGGCCGACGTTCATGCCGATTTCGCGCACCACGGTCGTGGCCTCTTCGGCGGGGAACTTGTAGGCGAGCGCCCAGCGTGGCGATTTGGCGGTCGCGCCGAGCTCCTGCTGCGTCGCCCGGTCGTCCACCTTGATGACCACGCCGTCGGTTTCGAATCCGAGCTCGTGGCGCTTGTCCTTCCACTCCTCGACGAACTCCCGGACTTCCGCGAACGTCTCGCAGCGGCGCCGGTGCGGGTTCACCGGAAAGCCCAGCGAGGCGAGGCGCGCGAGGGCCTCGCTCTGGCTGGCCGGCTTCGGCGTGGCCTCGACCACCGCATAGAGCCAGGCGTCGAGCCGCCTCCGCGCCGTGACGCGCGAGTCGAGCAGGCGCATCGTCCCCGCGGCCGCGTTGCGCGGGTTGGCGAAGAGGGGCTCGCCTTCCGCCTCCCGGTCCGCGTTGACCTTCGCGAAGGCCGCCTTCGAGTAGTAGACCTCGCCGCGCACTTCGAGCGGCGACTCCTCCGGGATCCGCAGCGGCACGGAGCGGATCGTCCGCACGTTTCCCGTGACGTCCTCTCCGCGCTGTCCGTCGCCGCGCGTCGCCCCGCGCACGAGAGCGCCGCCCTCGTAGCGCAGCGAGATCGAGAGCCCGTCGATCTTGAGCTCGGCGACGAAGCCCCGGGGCTCCTCGCCCAGCATCCGCGCGTTGCGCGCGAGCCACGCCTCGGCTTCCTCCCAGGAGTAGGCGTTCTCGAGAGAGAGCATCGGCTGCGCGTGCACGACGGTCTCGAATCCTTCGGCGGGCTCGCCGCCGACGCGGCGCGTCGGCGAGTCGGCGCTCCGCAGCTCCGGGTGCGCCGCCTCGAGCTCCTGGAGCTCTCGCATCCTCCGATCGAACTCGGCGTCGGTGATCTCGGGCTTGTTGTCGACGTGGTAGAGCCGCTCGTGGCGGCGGAGGTCCTCGCGCAGCGCCTCGACGCGGCGCCGCGCGGTTTCCATATCCGAAGACGCCATCCTCCTCATGCTACAGTCCGCGCAATGCCTTCGGCAAAAGCCGCGACCCTGGCGGCGGCGCTGGCCGTAGCCGCGTCTGGCGCCTTTGCCGCCCAGTCCTTCCCTCCGCCGCCCGTCGCCTCGTACCAGATCACCTGCCGGCTCGACGCCGACCAGAAGACGGTCGAAGGCACGCAGGTGCTGACGTGGAAGAACACGACGTCGCGGCCGGCGAAGACGCTCCGCTTCCACCTCTACCTGAACGCGTTTCGCAACACGCTCTCGACGTTCTGGAAGGAGTCACGCGGGGAGACGCGGGGCGGCAAGCACCTGCCGGATTCCTGGGGCTCGATCGAGATCCTCCGCATGACCGGCGCGGACGGCGAGGACCTCCTCGCCTCGCTCCGCTACGTCTCGCCCGACGACGGCAACCCCTACGACCGCACGGTCGCCGAGGTCATCCCGAGCCGCCCCGTGGCTCCCGGCGAAACCGTCTCGATCGCGATGGACTTCGTGTCGCGCCTGCCGCGGGTCTCCGTCCGCACCGGCTACAAGGGCGATTTCTTCTTCGTCGTCCAGTGGTTCCCGAAGATCGGCGTCTTCCAGGAATCGGGCTGGAACTGCCACCAGTACCACGCCACCAGCGAGTTCTTCGCGGACTTCGGCAACTACGACGTCTCGATCGACGTGCCGGCGCGCTACCGGGGCAAGGTGGGCGCGACCGGCCACCGCGTCGACGAGCGCGAGACGTCGGCCGGACGCGTGCTCTACCGATTCCAGCAGCCCGGCGTCCACGATTTCGCGTGGACCGCGGACCCGGCATACCTCGTCTACGACGACACGTTCCGCGAGGCCGGCCTGGGCGACGTCCGGTTGATTCTCCTTCTGCAACCCGAGCACGCGGCGCAGGCCGAGCGGCACTTCAAGGCCGCGAAAGCCGCGCTCTCGGGCTACGGGCGCGTCCTCGGGCCTTATCCGTACGAGACGCTCACGATCGTGGACCCGCCGTGGGGCGCCAATGGCGCCGGCGGCATGGAGTACCCCACTCTCATCACGGCGGGCACGCACTGGAGCGCGCCGAAGGCCGTCCAGAGGCCCGAGGGCGTCACGGTCCACGAGAGCGGCCACCAGTTCCTCTACGGCATCCTGGCCTCGAACGAGTTCGAGGAGGCCTGGCTCGACGAGGGGTTCAACACCTACATGACCGACCGGGTCATGGCCTCCGTCTTCGGCCCCAACCACGTGGAGCTCTCGGTCTTCGGCCTCAACTTTCCCCTCGGCATCGACATCCACTATCCCGTCGACGCCAACCGGCGTTACTTCGAGGTGGCCGACTGGGACATCCTGGCCTCCGACTCCTGGAAGTTCCGGGAGCGGAAATCCTACGGCGCGCACATCTACTCGAAGACCGCGCTCACGCTCGCCACGCTCGAGCGTCTCCTCGGGACGCCGGCGATGGATCGCGCGCTCCGCCTCTACTCGGACCGCTGGCGCTTCCGCCACCCCACGACGCGCGACTTCATCGCCGCGGTCAACGATTCCACGGGGCATGACTGGACCTGGTTCTTCGACCGCACCTTCTATTCCTCGGGGATCGTGGACTACGCCGTGGCCGAAGCCGAAAGCGAGCCGGCCAAGCCGGCGCGCGGCCTCTTCGAAAAGGACGGCAAGCTCTCCCCGTCTCCCCCGGCGGATCTGCCGAAAGTTCGGGGATACGACAGCCAGGTGACGGTGGTGCGCAGCGGGGATGTGGCGATGCCGGTGGAGGTCCTGCTTCGCTTCGAGGGCGGCCGCGAGCACCGGGCGCGCTGGGACGGCGAGGCCCGATGGAAGCGGTACAGCGTTTCGCGCGGGCCCCGCCTCATCGAAGCGGTCGTGGATCCCGGGGAGAAGATCCTGCTCGACGTCGACCGCACGAACAACGGCCGGCGAACGACGGACGATCCGCGCGCGGCCACCCGCTGGACCGCCCGCGCCGTCTTCTGGGTCCAGAACATGATCGATTTCATGACGGTGCTCTGGTGATCGGAGCCGGACGGTGAGCCGTCGTCGCGGACCGCGCGCGTTCGCCTGCTTCCTGCGGGGGCTGCGCCTGTCGCTGTCGAAGCCGTACCTCGCCGTGGCGTTGTGGCTCATCCAGCTGCTGCTCTCGGCGACGCTCATCCTGCCGATCTCGAACACCCTCCACGCCCTCCTCGACCGCTCTCCCGCCGCCGATCGCATGGTCGCGAACCCCGACTACGGCTGGTGGGAAACCGTGCGCCGCGAGCACCCGGATCTTCTCGGCAACTTTCCCGAGATCGCGACGGGCCTCCTCTCGGTCGACGGCATCCGGTGGTCGGAGCTTCCCGGGATGCGCGGCGTCGGCGCCACGGCGTTCTCGCTCGCACTGCTCGCGACCGTGTTGCACGCCTTCGGCCTCGGCGGAATGCTCGGGACCCTCCGGGAGCCCTCCTCGTCGCTCGTCACGTTCGGACGGGAAGGCATGCGGAGGATGCCGGCCTTCCTCCTCTTCACGTTCGCGGCGTTCGGCGCCGCGTTCGCCGCATACGAGTGGATCTACGTCGGCTCGGGCGACGCGCTGCGGGACCGCGTGCGGGAGCTCCACACCGAGCAGGCCGCGCTGGCCGTCACGGCGCTTCGCCTCGCGGCGCTCCTGCTCACACTCGCCGCCATCAAGCTCCTCGCCGACGCCGTGCGCACGGTCTGGGTGGCGCGCCCCGACCTGCCGCCCGTGTCGCGTTTCCTCTTCGGCCTCGCGGGAGCCTTTTCGCGGCCGCTGCGTCTCTTCGGGATCCTCGCGATGTACGGGCTCGTCACGGCCGCTCTCTACGTGGTGTGGCTGGTGCTCGACCCGTCGGCCGGCGGCGAAGCGCGCTTCGCGCTGGTGCCGCTCATCCTCGCCCAGCAGTTCTTCGTCTTCGTGCGGCTGCTGATCCGCGTCGGCTATTACGCCGCGGTCTCCGAGGCCCTCACCCGCACACCCGAGCCGGAATACTCGTACGTGGCGCGGCGCCCGGGGCCACTCCCGCAGCGGGCACCCCGGCCTCACCGGCCGCTGCGAACGAAACCCAGCTCGACGGGGTTTAGGGCCGGGTCCAGCCGGACCCGGAAAACGAAGGGCTGCCGCCGGATGCCCTGGACCTGGTCGGGCTCCCACGGCCCGGTGAAGAAGGGCAGAAACCGGAGGTCCTGGAGAATGATCGTCGCCCCGCCGCCGGCTTCCGGGTAAACCGTTTCCAGCGGAAAGCGCGCGAAGTCCATGTACACCTGCCAGTCCGGCAGGCGCCGGGCCGCCTCGAGGAGGCGCGAGGCGGGCGGCTTGCCGTAGCGCTGGATCCGCGCGCGCCCGGGCGGCGGATAGAAGTCCGAGAGGCTCTGCAGGACGTCCTTCCAGCGTGTCGGCGGCTGGGGATTCTCGACGCCGCGCGCGAATGGGCCGATGTCGAAGAAGGCCAGGTGGATCTCTTCGTCGGTCTCGGACAGGCCCATCCAGCGGAAGGGCGACAGGAACTGGGGCAGCGCGGACACGCGGGCATTCGCGGGAGGCGCGTCGAGGCGGCGCCAGATCGCGAGGGCCCGCGCGTGGAGCACGGCGCAGATCGCCAGATACGACGCGAGCAGTCCCGAGCCCGCCCAGGCGATCCGGCGCGAACGTGTCCGGAAGACCAGGCAGAGGACCAGCGTGCCCAGGCTGATGCCGGTGAAGATGGGATCGATGATGAAGAGCCAGTCGAGCGAATGGCGGGCGCGCGAGACCGGAGTCCAGAACATCGTGCCGAAGGACGTGGCCCAGTCGAAGACGATGTGGGACGCGATCCCGACCGCGGCGAAGAGCCAGAGCTTCGCGAGAGGCGTGCGGCGCGCGAAGATCTTCGCGAGGAGCGCGATCGCGAGCGCCAGAAAAGGCAGGACGAGAAACGAGTGCGTCCAGCTCCGGTGGTCGCGGAGGTACTCGATGCGTTCGAGATCATCAGGAAGTCGAGGTCCGGAACCACGGCCGCGACCGCGCCGACGGAGACCGCCGCCCACCGGGACGCTCGGTCCTCCACCGACCGGGACAGGATCGCCCCGGCGAAGGAGTGCGAGATCGTGTCCATGCGGGAGCGGATGATACAGTCCGATTCGGTGGCGGAGCGGCGGCTGGACGGACGAGTCGCGCTGATCACGGGCGCTTCCTCGGGCCTCGGGCGCGCTTTCGCCCGGGCGCTCGCGGCCGAGGGCGTCCGCGTCTTCCTCACCGCCCGGCGCGAAGAGAAGCTGCGCGAAGTCGCGCACGAGATCACCGAGGCCGGAGGCGACGCCGCGTACCACGTGCTGGACGTCCGCGTCGTGCCCGCGCTCTACGACGTCGTGGACGTGCTCCTCGCCCGCTATCGCCGTCTCGACATTCTCGTCAACAACGCCGGCCTCGGCTTCCGCGCTCCCCTGCTCGAGGCCAAGCGCTCCGAGATCGCCGCGATGATCGAGACGGATCTCGCGGCCGCGATCTATCTCACGCAGGCCAGCCTGCATGCGCTCCTGCGCAGCGCCCCGTCCGACATCGTGAACGTGTCCTCGATCGCCGGGCTCGAGGGATTCGCCGAAGGGACGGTGTACTGCGCCGCCAAGGCCGGGCTCGTGGGCTTCTCGCGGGCCCTCGCCGCCGAGCTCAAGCCGGCGAACATCCGGGTCACCGCCATCTGCCCGGGCTCGGTCGACACCGAGTTCTTCGAGAACTTCCGCTCGACGCTCGAGCGCCCGCAAAGGCTGACCACCGACGACGTCGTGCGCGCCCTGCTCGCCGTTCTGACCTCGCCTCCGAACGTCCTGCACGGCGAGGTCGTGCTCCGGCCCCGCGTCGTCTAGAGAGGCGCGCGGCCGGCCCCTATAATTCGGACGAGATGCCCTCCATCCTCCTGGTCGATGACAGCGGGCTCTTTCGCGGAGCGGCCGGCGAGGTCCTCCGGCGCACGGGCTGCGAAGCCCTGGAGGCCGCCGGCGGTACGGAGGCGCTCGACATCGCCCGAAAGGAGCACCCCAGCCTGATCGTCGTGAGCGCCGGAATGAAGGGCATGACGGGCGTCGACCTGGCGCGCGTCCTCAAGGCCGATCCGGGCTTCGCGAAGACCCCCATCGTTCTCGTCGGCCCGCCCGGAACCGAGGCTCAGGCGCAGCGTGCCGGCGCCGACCACACGCTCCCCCTCCCTCTCGATCCGGAGGCGTTCTTCGCCACGCTCCGCCGCTTCCTCCAGGTCATGCCCCGCGAGGAGGCGCGTTCGTCCGTGGAGTGGTCGATCACGTTCTGGCGGGACGGCCTCCAGCACTCCGGAACGATCCGGGACCTCTCGCGCGGCGGGTTCTTCGTCCGGACGCCGGTCCGCCAGCCCGTCGGCGCCAGGGTCGAAGTCTCTTTCGAGGTGCCGGTCGAGCGCGGCGTCCGCACGATCGTCGCGGAGGCCCTCGTCGTCCGGCTGGGCAAGGACGGGGAGCGCGGGCTCGGCTGCCGGTTCTTCCAGCTCTCCGCGGCCTCGAAGGGCCACCTCGAGGAATGCCTGCGGATCCTGGCCCTCGGCGAGGCGCCGGTCTACCGTCGCCCGCTTGCAGCTGCGGCCTCGGCCGCACCGGCGAGCGGCTCGCCCAAGGGGCTGACCGCTCGCTGACTAGCTGGCTCCGGGCCGACCTCCTCCTCCTCCGGAGACCTGCGCCGCGAACTGATGCCGCGAACTCGAGAACCGGCCGCGAACCGTTCTCGCTACCGCCGCGCCGACAGGTCCACGAGCTCGATCCCCGCGTTCTTTGCCACCTGGATCGAGCGCTCGTCGCGGTAGAACTCCCCGAAGTACACGCGCTTGATGCCGGAGTTGGCGATGAGCTTGAAGCAGGGCCAGCAGGGGCTCGCGGTCGTGTAGAGCTCGGCGCCGTCGATCGCGACGCCGTTCTTGGCGGCCTGGATGATGGCGTTGCCTTCGGCGTGCACGGTCGAGACGCAGTGCCCGTCCTCGATGACGCAGCCGACGTCGGAGCAGTGCGGCAGCCCCCGGATGGAGCCGTTGTAGCCGGTCGAGAGGATCGTCTTGTCGCGCACGATCACGGCGCCGACGTGCTTGCGGGGGCAGGTCGAGCGCGTGGAGACCTGGCGCGCGATGTTCATGAAGTAGGTGTGCCAGTCGACGCGTGTGTCCGTCACGGGCGCGGGATTATCGCAGAGCGGTCAAGCGCACCCGCCCGACCGTCCTCCGTGTGTCAAAATCGGACGGTGAACCGAAACCGGCGCGTCGTCATCACCGGCATGGGCGCCGTCACCTCGATCGGCGGCACTCTGGAGGACTTCTGGAAGGCCCTCCTCGAAGGAGTGTGCGGCATCCGCCCCTTCTCTCTCTTCGACTCGGCCTCGTACCGCACGCAGACGGCGGCCGAGGTCGCCGAGATCCCCGACGGCTTCCTGACTCCGGCCGAACGGCGGCGCATGTCCCGCGCCGACCGCATGGGCGTGTCGGCGGCGCGCGAGGCGCTCCACGCCGCGGGCATCGACACCCGGCGCGAAGACCCTTCCCGGCTCGGGGTGATCCTCGGCGGCGGGACTTCCGGGCTCATCGACTCGGAGGCGTTCTTCGAGCTCTACCTCCGGGGCCGCAAGGCCCGGCCGTCGAAGGTCCTCAACCACCTGCCCGACTCCATCACGGACCGGGTGGCCCAGCGGTTCGGACTCGAGGGCATCAAGTCCACGATCACGACGGCGTGCTCCTCGTCCGCCAACGCCATGGGCTACGCCTTCGACGCGATCGCGGCGGGCCTGGCCGACGTCGTCGTCACGGGCGGTTCCGACGTGCTCGCCCGGCTGACCTACGGCGGGTTCAACTCCCTGCGCTCCGTGGATCCCGATCCGTGCCGTCCCTTCGACCGCGAGCGCAAAGGCCTCTCGATCGGGGAGGCGGCGGGCATCCTCGTGTTCGAAGAGGAAGGCCGCGCGCGGCGGCGCGGCGCGCCGGTCGTCGCGGAGTTCCGCGGCTACGGCGTGACGTCCGACGCGTACCACATGACCGCGCCCGACCCCAGCGGCTCCGCCGGCGGCCGCACGATCCGCGCCGCGCTCGAGAACGCGGGCGTCAACCCGGCGGACGTGGACTACGTCAACGCCCACGGCACCGCGACGCCGCAGAACGACTCGGCCGAAACGGCGGCCCTCAAGGCCGCGCTGGGCGAGCGCGCGCGCGAGATCCCGGTCTCCTCGATCAAGTCGATGATCGGCCACTGTCTCTGCGCCTCCGGCGCCATCGAGGCGGTGGCGACCGCGCTCACGGTCCGCGACGGAAAGATCCCGCCGACCATCCACTATTCGCATCCCGACCCGGCCTGCGACCTCGACTACGTGCCGAACGTCGCTCGCGACGCGGACGTCGACGTCGCCCTGTCGAACTCCTTCGCCTTCGGCGGCAACAGCTCGGTCGTCGTCCTGTCGCGCTACGCGTAGCCGATGAGCGCCTCCGGCGGCCTCGGGCTCGTCACCGGGACAGGCGCGGTCTCTCCCCTCGGCCGCAGCGCAGCCGACTTCTACGCGCGGCTCTGTTCCGGGGAGAGCGCGATCCGGCCCCTTCCCCCGGAGGCGCGGAAAGACATGCAGGCCACGCACGCCGGACGCTACGAAGGCTTCTCGCCGCAGCCCGAGATTCCGCAGATGAAAGCCCGGCGGCTCGACCGCGGCAGCCAGTTCGCCCTGATCGCGTGCGCGCAGGCCGTCGCCGAGGCCGGCTACGCGATCGGCGACGATCCCGAAGCGATCGGCATCGCGATGGGCACAGGATCCGCGGGCGCCGGCGCCCTGACGGAGTTTCTGAAGGTGCTCATCCTCGAGTCGCCGGAAGCCGCGCCGCCCTTTCACTTCCCGAACACCGTGGCGAACGCCCCGGCCTCGCAGGTCTCGATCGAGCTCAAGATCTACGGCCCGAACGTCACGATCACGCAGAAAGATCCGTCGGCGCTCAACGCCCTCCTGTTCTCGACGCTCGCCCTCGGCTCCGGGCGGGCGCGGGCGATGCTCGCCGGCGCCGTGGACGAGTGGAATCCGTTCTACGCGATGGGCTTCGATCGCGTCGGCGCCCTGCGCGGCGAGAAACGCGAGAGCGGCATCGTCCAGGGCGAGGGCGCTTTCGTGATCCTGCTCGAGGAGGAGCAGGCCGTTCGCCGCCGCGGCGGCGTTCCGCTCGCGCGCCTCTCGGGCATCGCCTCGGCCGGCGTGGCGTCGGAACCGTACCGCTTCGCTCCCGATCCCCGCGCCATGGAACGCGCGATGCGCGGAGCCCTCGGGGACGCCGAGGCGGAGCCGGGCGACGTCGATCTCTGGCTGTCCTCGCGCGACGGGGTCCGGGAGATGGATCGGGCGGAGGCCGAAGCGGCCTCGGCCGTGTTCGGCGGCCACAGCAAGGTGCCGCGCGAGCTGTCGGTCAAGGATGCGATCGGCGAAATGGCCGCGGCCGGCGGGGCCCAGCTCGTCGCGGCGAGCCGGGCCATCGCGGCGGGACAGGCGCGGCGGGCGCTCGTGAATTCGTTCGGCGCCGGAGGAAACTTCTTCTCGGCCGTGATGGAATCGCCGGAATGAAAGTCCGCGCCCGCGATACCGCGCCGCTCCGGGGCCTCACCCTGGACATCCCCGTGCGGTTCGCCGAGTGCGACCCGTACGGCGTCGTGTGGCACGGGCACTACGTGCTGTATTTCGAGCACGCCCGCGAGGCGCTGACGGGCCGCTTCGGTTTCACGGCCGCCCGGGCGCTCGAGATGGGCTATCGCGTGCCCGTCACGCGCATGGAGCTCCGATTCCGGGCCCCCGCGCGGCCGGACCAGGTCGTGCGCGTCACCGCGCGCCTGCGGTCGCCGAGCGTCGCGCGGCTCGTGATGGATTACGAGGTCCGCAGCGAGACGGGCGATCTGCTGGCTTCGGGCGAAACCGAGCAGGTCGTGATCAACCGGGAGGGCGAGCTGCTCCTCACGCTGCCTTCCGGCCTCCGCTCCCTCTGCACCTCCATCCTGGAGTTCCAGGAAGGGCTCGACGCCACGCCCGCATGAAGATCGACGCCGACGCGAGATCCGCGGCACGGCGCCGGTCGATCGGCTTCCTCGTTCGTTTCTGCCTCCTGCTCGTCGTCTTCTACTTTCTCGTGGCCTGGCGTCCCGTCAATGACGCCGTCATCGTCCCCTTCACCGCGGCGATCGCCCGCGTCTCGGGCGGCGTGCTCGGGCTGCTCGGCGAGAATGTCACCGTCGACGGCACGGAAATCCGCTCCCCGCGTTTCTCGGTCCAGATCGAAAACGGCTGCAACGGCGTCGAGACGGCGCTCCTCTTCGGCTCGGCCGTCCTGGCGTTTCCCGCATCCTGGAAGCGCCGCCTGATCGGGCTCGCTCTGGGATTCGCGGCGATCCAGCTGATCAACCTCGTTCGCGTCGTGTCGCTCTTCTGGATCGGCGCGCACCGGCCGGCCCTGTTCTCCGCGTCCCACACCGTGCTCTGGCAGTCGGTCGTCGTGCTGTGCGGCGTGCTTCTCTTCCTGCTCTGGGCCTCGAGGGAGCAGCGGAGGCCGGCGCCCGCGGCGGCCGGAGGAGCGCCCGCGGCTACCGGAGGAAAGCCTCGTGACCCGGGACAAACCGCCTAGCCTGGAAGTGTCTTCGAGGCTGAGGCTCGACCGCGGCGCCGCCCTCCGCCTCGCCGCGGGATTCGCGGCCGGTCTCGCGTTCTGGTTTGCGTTCTCGGCGCCCTACGAACGCCTGCTCGCCGCGGCGGCCGGCGGTCTCATCGACGCATTCGAGAGTCCCGCGGTCACGCGCCTCCGGGCTTCGGACGGCGAGATCCGCGTCGACCGGACGGATTTCCCGCCGGCGTCGCCGCGGCCCGGGCTTCCGGCCTCGGACCTGCACTTCAACTTCGTTCTGCTGGCGGCACTCTTCGCGCTGGGACGCCACCCGCTCTCGCCCCGCCCCTTCGGGCGCTTCTGGATCGCGGCGGCGCTCCTTTTCGGGATTCACGTGATCGCCCTCGTCTTCCAGGTCGAGGGGCTGTACGCGACGCGTCTCGGAGACTGGAGCGGCGCCCACTACGGAGCCCTCGCCCGCAACTTCTGGGCGGGCGGATTCCATTTCTACCTGGTGGCCGGGCCGGTTCGCCGCGCCGTTCGTGCTGTGGTGGGCCCTCGGACGGGAAGAGGAGACTTCTCAGCCCCTCCGGCCGCGCTCGCGCCGCAGGTAACGATAGTCCGGGATCCCGAACTCCTTGAGCTTCGCGATGAGGGAGCCGCGCGAGATGTTGAGGATCTGAGCGCCGCGGCTCTGGTTCCCCTCGACCCGGCGCATGGCGCGGTCGATGACTTCCCGCTCGACGGTCTCCACGATCTTCTTCAGATCGTCGGTCTGGCGCAGCACCGTTTCGGCGAGGCTGGATTCGGTTTCGCGCGGCGCGGGCGCGGCCGGCGCCCCTCGGCGGGCCTTCCCGCGGCCTCCGCGGCGACGCGTGGCCCATGCCCGCGAAAGCCAGGCCGGCGACCTGGACGAGCTCCTCCAGGAAGAGCACGGCGCGCGCGGCCAGACGCGGCGCTTCGCGCACGAGGATCCCCGCGCTGCCCGCGTAATCGCCGGCCGCCTCGACGATCAGGGTCAGGACGCCGCTGACCGTTTCGGCGCGAGCCAGCCGCTCTCCCGCGCGGAGATCCTGGAGCATGCGCGGCGGCAACATGGGGCTTTCGCGGAACGTCGAAGCGAGCGGCCGGAAACCGGTGCTCGCGGAGAATTCGCCGACCGCCCATTCCGAGGGCGGGAGCTCGCGATCGAGAAAGTCGGTCAGCTCGGTCGCGAGGTCCTCGGGTGTCGCCGCGTCGCGGCAGAGCCGATACGCCGCGAGCCGGAGAGTGCGGTACTCGACCTCGGTGACCGGCAGGCCCGGAGCCGTGACCGGGATCTGAGTGCTCCCCGGCGTCGGAGCGGGCGCCATGGACTCCATGGACGATGCTTCGGCCGCGGCCGCGGCCGCGGCGCGCGCCGCCGTAGAGGCCTCGACCACCGTGATCGTGGCTTCGCCGATCGTGATCCGGTCGCCGACGGTGATCTGCGCCGCCGAAGAAGTCGCGGCCGTTGACCTGGACGGTCTCGATCCCCTTGAAGAGATCCAGGTGATACCCGCCGTCGCGCTCGAAGAGGCGGACGTGGCGGCCATAGACGCCGCGGGCGCGCACGACGATCTCATTGCCCGACGACGCGCCCACCGTCGCGCTTCCGCTGGCGACTCGGTGCATTTCCGCACCTGTGCCCGGACGCCGACGAACCTCGACAGTCAACATGACCGGAAGGCCTCCCTGACCTACCGAACCTTATACATTTCCTGGCCGCGGAGGCAACAATTCGTCTTGCCGGGGCCGGGATACTTGCGGTCACTTCGGGCCGCGCCTCGCGAAATCAGAAGAGGCCGGACACTCGCCCTTCGGAGTCGACGTCGATGGTCTCGGCCGCGGGCTGCTTCGGGAGACCCGGCATCGTCATGATGTCGCCGCAGACGGCCACGACGAAGCCCGCGCCCGCGAAGAGGCGCGTCTTGTCCACGTGGAGCGTGAAACCGGAGGGTCGCCCGCCTTTTTTCGGGTCGTCCGAGAAAGAGTACGGCGTTTTGGCGATATTGATGGGCAGGTTGCCGAAACCGTGTTTTTCGTACCGCTGGAGCCGCTGCTCGGCCTCCTTGGAGAAAGACACGCCTCCGGCGCCGTACAGGCGCCGCGCGATGATCTCGATCTTCTCGGCGAGCGGCCGGTCCCAGGGGTAGAGCGGCCGGTACCGGGCCGAGGCTCCCTGGCCGATCTCGGAGAGGACGGCGCGGGCGAGGTCCTCGCCCCCGGCGCCGCCGCGCGCGAAGACTTCCGAGAGCGCGACCTTGACGCCCAGCTCGGAGCACCGTTTCTCGAGAAACGCGATCTCGGCCGAAGTGTCCGTCGGGAACCGGTTGATCGCGACGACCGCGGGCAACCCGAAGATCCGGACGTTGTCGAGGTGCCGCTCCAGATTGAGCATGCCCCGGGACAGCGCCGCGAGGTCTTCGACGCCGAGAGCGTCCTTCGGGGCGCCGCCGTGCATCTTGAGCGCGCGCACCGTCGCGACCAGAACGACGACCGAGGGCCACATGTCTCCGTAGGCGCACTTGATGTCGAGGAACTTCTCGCCTCCGAGATCGAAACCGAACCCCGCCTCCGTCACGGCGATCTCGCCGTAGCGCATGGCGATCCGCGTCGCGAGAATCGAGTTGCAGCCGTGGGCGATGTTGGCGAACGGGCCGCCGTGGATGAGGGCGGGCGTGCCTTCGAGCGTCTGGACGAGATTCGGATGGATCGCGTCCTTCAGGAGCGCCGCCATCGCGCCGTTGGCCTTGAGGTCGCGGCGCCCGCACCGCCGTGGTGTCGCGCGTGTAGCCGGCGACGATCGCTCCGCACCGCTCCTTCAGATCGCCCAGGTCGCGGGCGAGACAGAGGATCGCCATGACCTCCGAGGCCACGGTGATGTCGAAGCCGGTCTCGCGGGGGACGCCGTTGATCTTGCCGCCGAGACCGATGACCGCCTCGCGCAGCGCGCGGTCGTTCATGTCGAGCACGCGGCGGAACGGAATGTCGCGCTGATCGATCCCGAGAGCGTTGCCGTGATGGAGATGGTTGTCGATCATCGCGGCGAGCAGGTTGTGCGCCGCGGTGATGGCCGGGAAATCTCCGGTGAAGTGGAGGTTGATGTCCTCCATGGGCACGACCTGCGAGTACCCGCCTCCGGCCGCGCCGCCCTTCATGCCGAAGCAGGGCCCGAGGGAAGGCTCGCGCAACGCGATGATCGCTCTCTTGCCCAGGCGGTTGAGCGCCTGCCCGAGGCCCACCGTCGTCGTCGACTTGCCCTCTCCCGCCGGCGTCGGCGTGATGGCGGAGACCAGCACCAGCGGGGCCTCGGGCCGCCCCTCGGCCCGGGCGATGGCATGGATCGAGACCTTGGCCTTGTCGCGACCGTAGGGGATGAAGTCGTCGGGATGAATGCCCGCCTCGCGCGCGATCTCCTCGATCGGGCGAAGTCGCGCCTCCTGGGCGATCTCGATGTCGGATTTCATGTCGCGTGGCATCCTAGCAACACCGCCGGTCAGGCCTCTTTGCGCGGCGTGTGGCTCGACGAGCGAGGAGTCGGCGGCGGGAGGCAGGTGGCAGTCTCCAGCGGCTCCCTGGCCGGTCCCCGGCTTGCCGGCTCCCGCCTCCTGATCCCCACACCGAATAGCGTCGCTCGAGCCTCAACCCCAATCCCTTGTGGCAAGGTGGCGAGGCATCTGCTACATTCCCGGGAAGTGCTCCGGTTAAAACGAGTCGAGATCTCCGGCTTTAAGTCCTTCTACGAGAAGGTCGATCTGGCCTTTCCGGGCTCGGTCACGGCGGTCGTCGGGCCGAACGGCTGCGGCAAGTCCAACATCAGCGACGCCGTGGCCTGGGCCCTGGGCGAGCAGAGCGCCCGGGTCCTCCGCGGCGAGACGATGGACGACGTCATCTTCAACGGCTCGGCCAAGAGGCGGCCGCTGGGAATGGCCGAGGTCATCCTGACTCTCGCCGCGTCGAACGGAGACTCGGAGAAAGGCGACGACGACGGGCGAGCTGCGCGTGGGCCGCCGGGTGTACCGCGACGGCGAGGGCGAATACTTCCTCAACGACAAGCAGGTCCGGCTCCGGGACATCCAGGACCAGCTCCTCGGCACCGGCCTCGGCGTGCGCGCGTACTCGGTCATCGAGCAGGGCCGCATCGACCAGGTGCTTTCGACCAAGCCGCAGGACCGCCGCCGCCTCATCGAGGAGGCCGCCGGCATCACCAAGTACAAGCTCAAGAAGCGGCTGGCCGAAGGCAAGCTCGAGGAGACGCGGGGGAACCTCCTCCGCCTCTCCGACATCATCTCCGAGATCGAACGCAACGTGACCTCGCTGCGACGCCAGGCGTCGCGCGCCGCCCGCTACAAAGAACAGTCCGCGCTCCTCAAGCTCCGCCGCGCATCGCTCACGCGCGCCCGCGCCGACCGGCTGCGCGAAGCGCTCGCCGCGAGCGAGAAACTTCGCGACGAGCGGCGGGACCGGGAAGCCGAGGCCGCGGCCGCCCTCGCGCGCGCCGAATCGGCCCTGGCCTCCGCGCGCCTCGAGGCGAGCGAGGCCACGACCCGCCGCGACGCGGTGCGGGAAGCCCTGGCGTCTCTCGAAGCCGCCATCGCGCGGGACGACGCGTTGCTCGAGTCCAACCGCCGCGCGTCTCTGGATCTCGCCGCGCGCCGCGCCGCCCTGGAGCGGGAAGGCCGCGACTTCTCGGCCGAGCAGGCCCGGGCGTCGCGGGACCTCGCCGACCTCGAGGAGCGCCTGGCGCGGACGGTCGCCGAAGCGCGCGCCCGCTCGCTCGCCCGCGAAGAAGCCGATCGCCTGGCTTCGGAGGCCGCGGCCGCCTGCCTCGCGCTCGAGCGCGACCTCGAGGAGACGCGGACGCAGGCCCTGAACGCCGCCGGCGAACGGGTCGCCGCGCGCAATGCCCGCCACGAAATCGATCTCGCCGCCGAGCGCGTGGCGGCGTCTCTCGCGCGGATCGACGAAACCGGAGTGAAAGTCGGCGAAGAGCTGGCCTCGCGCGAGCGCGACGCTTCCGAAGCGGAAACGGAAGCCGCGCGACTGCTCGCCGCGGCGCAGGCCGCCTCCGAGGCGGTCGCCCGGGCGGATCAGGAGCTCGCGGCCGTCGCGGCCGCGATGGCGGACGCCGAGGCGGCGCGCGACGCGGCCCGCGAGGCCGCCGGAGCGCTCGAGCATCGCCTGGCGGCTCTTCGCGAGACGCTGGCCGCGCGAGAGATGCGCGTCAACGAGGTCCGCCAGGCCCTGCGCGGCGCGGGCCTCGCCGAGCACGGCGCCCTCTCGGACCGTATCCGGCCTCGTACCGGCTGGGAAGACGCCGTGGGCCTCGTGCTCGGAAACGATTCCGACGCGCTTCTCGCCTCGGGCGACGTGACGCGGGCGACCGAGGCCATGCGTCCGCTGGCTTCCGCCCGGATGGTCCGCGCCGACTGGCCACACGACACGCGCATGGAGACGCCTCCGGGCGCGCTCGGCTGGAACGACGTCCTCGACGGCTACGGGAATCTCTCGGCCGCGGAGCGCGCGGCTCTTCCCGCGACGGCCTTCGTCGAAAGCCTCCGCGACGCTCTCGAGCTTTCCGAGCGCCACCCCGGCCTCACGTTCGTGACGCGGCGGCACGAGGTCGTGCGCGGCCCCGTGGTGCGCGTGTCCGGCGCGTCGGCGGAGGCGTCGGGTCTCTTCGCGCTCCGCCGCGAGGAACAGACGCTGGCCGGACGCGCGGGCGAGGCGAAGCAGACACAGGCCGGCGCCGAGCGGGGTCTCGAGCAGCTCCGGGCGCGGCGTGTGGCCCTCGAGGCCGAGCTGCCCCCGCGGCGCGAGGCCGAGCGCGAGGCCGAGGCTCTTCATCGCGCGTTTGCGGCGCGGCTCGAGGAGCGCATCGCCGAGCGCGATCGTCTCCGGCGCGAGAACGAGACGCTGGCCACCGAGCGCGCCGCGCTCTCGAGCGACGGGGCGGCCCTCCGCACGCAGCGCGACGCTCTGGCGGAGAGCGAGAAGCGTCTGGCCGAGGCCGAGGACGCCGCGCCACCGGCGCACCGGCGCGCTGTCGTCCACGCTCGCCGAGGCGCGGACGGCCGCGCAGGCCCGCGCCGAGGAGCTGGCCCACCGCCGGACCGAGGCGGAGGTCGCGGCCGAACGTCGGCGGGCCATGGAAGCGGCCCGGGACACTCTTGCGGAGTCGCGCTCGACGCTCGAGCGGCGCCTCGCCGAGGCCACCGAGGAAGAGACGCGCATGAACGCTCGGGCCGCCGAGCTGGTGCTGGAAGAGACGGAAGCGCGGGCCAGGCAGTCGAGCAACCTCGGGTCGCGCGAGACTCAGGCCCTCGCACACGCCGCCGCCGTCGAGACGGCGCGCGAGACCGTCGAGCGCGTGGGCACGGCGGAAGCCTCGGCCCGCGAGCTTCGGGGAACTCTGGACGCGGCGCGCGAGGCGCGATTCGAGGCGGAGGTCATCGCGACGCGCTCGGCCTCGGATCTCGAGCACCTCGTCACGCAATGCCGCGAGGAGTTCGGGGCCGAGCCCGAGAGCCTGGAGCCTCCGGCGGACGCGTCGGCGGAGGCCCTGGCGGCCCTCGAGGCCGAGGTCGCCGAGCTCGCCGCGGCGATCGAGCGGCTGGGGCCGGTCAACGTCCTCGCCTTCGAGGAGCACAAGGAGATGTCCGAGCGGCTGACGTTCCTGACGACGCAGCGCGACGACCTCCTCAAGTCGATCGCCGAGCTCCAGGAGTCGATCCGCAAGATCAACGCGACGTCCTCGGAGCGCTTCGCCGAGGCTTTCCGGGCGATCAACGAGAACTTCAAGGCCATGTTCGTCCGGCTCTTCCAGGGTGGCGCGGCCGAGATGAAACTGCTCGACGAGAACGACGTGCTCGAATCGGGCATCGAGATCGACGCCCATCCCCCGGGCAAGCGCAACCAGTCGATCCTGCTGCTCTCGGGCGGCGAGAAGGCGCTGACGGCGATCGCGCTCCTGATGGCGATCTTCCGCTTCAAGCCCTCCCCCTTCTGCATCCTCGACGAGGTCGACGCTCCGCTCGACGAGGCCAACATCGACCGGTTCACGCGCCTGCTGCGGGAGATGACGGAGGAGACCCAGTTCATCGCCATCACGCACAACAAGCGCACGATGGAGACGGCGGACGTGATGTACGGAGTGACCATGGAAGAGCCGGGGTGCTCGAAGATCGTTTCGGTCAGGTTCGACTGACGTACGTCGGTCGGCGTGCGGCGGGGGTCCCGAGCGGGCCGCGTTTGACCGGGGGGCGGGCTTTCCGTAAGATCCCCCGTCCGACCCCCGAGCCGACGTAGCTCAGTCGGTAGAGCAGCGGTTTCGTAAACCGCAGGTCACCGGTTCAAGTCCGGTCGTCGGCTCCAGTTACACGCAACAGGCACGGCCCGAATTGAGTCCTCGGGCGATCCCAATGAAAGTACTGGACTCAAGGAACCGGATCGGAGAGGCTGAGGCGTACTTGTGATGTTGGAACCCTATAAGGCTGCCGCGGGAACCGCGGCCACGGATTTCCTGCAGCCGGACGGGCCCAATCCCCATGGCGGCCGGGCCCGCGCGATCATCCTGCGGCATCCGGAGATCCGGGACCTCGTCGGCAAGAACCCCTGGACGTTCTGGATCACGTTCGGCATCGTGGCCGTCCAGACGGGGGTCGCGGCCTGGATGGGCTCGAGCCCCTGGTGGCTCATCGGGCTGCTCGCGGTGACGGTCGGGGCGTTCGCGAACCACGCCCTGTGGGTCGTCATTCACGAGATCACGCACAACCTGGTCTTCAAGACGCCGGGGCAGAACACGCTGGCCGGCATCTTCGCCGGCCTTCCCCACGGCTCGGCGACGTCGGTGTTCTTCCAGCGCTACCACATGAAGCACCACGCGTTCCTCGGAACGTACGACTTCGACGCGGACATCCCGAGCCACTGGGAGTTCAAGCTTTTCGGCCGGTCGGCCCTCGGCAAAGCGGTCTGGCTTTTCCTCTTCTCGATCATGCAGGCCCTGCGGCCGGTGCGCCTGCGCGTGCTCAAGCCGATCGACCGGTGGGTCGTCATCAGCGTGCTCGCCCAGCTGACCTACAACGGCGCGCTCGTCTACTTCTTCGGGTGGAAGGCACTGGCGTACCTGTTCGTCTCGCTGATGTTCTCGGTCGGCCTGCATCCGCTCGGGGCGCGCTGGATCCAGGAGCACTACATCGTGTTCCCGGGCCAGGAGACGGTGAACTACTACGGCCCGATGAACCGCATGGCGCTCAACATCGGCTACCACAACGAGCATCACGACTTCCCGTCGATCCCGTGGAACCGCCTGCCGGCCGTCAAACGCGCCGCCCCCGAGGCCTACGACACGCTCCACTATCACCCCTCGTGGACGAGGCTGCTTCTCCAGTTCATCTTCGACCCGCGGTTGTCGCTGCGGACGCGTTACGTCCGGGAGGGCCCGTCCGGCGGCGCGCAGCTGCGCGAGGCCAAGGCCGGCAACCAGGAGCTGCGCGAAGCGCCCGACGCCCGGATCGAAGTCTCCGAGCCCCTGTCGGCGTAGGCGGCGATTTCGCCGGGAACTCCCGCGGCAGAGCGGGTTCTCCTCTTACAGGAGGGCCCGCCCATGTTCGACACGGCGCTCATCGAATCCGCGGCTCATCACGGCGGTGTCCATTCCCGAGCCGCGAAAAGCCTGCCCCTCGCGATCGGTTTTCATGCGGCGGTCATCGGCGCCCTCGTCTTTTCGGCTCTGGCTTCCACGGCCGAACCGCCCGAGCCGGTGATCCCGATCGCGTTCCCGTCGTTCGGCGGCCCTCCCTCCTCCGCCGCCCCAGGGCGGAACGACGCCGATCCCCGTCGTGCTTCCGCCCAGAAACGCGGACGTTCAGGTATCGCCGGTTCGGATTCCCGACGAGATTCCGTCGACGTCGCCGACGGAGGCCACGGACTCGACGACGGCTGCGGGCGAGGAGGGTCCTGGCTCCGGACCCGGAGAGCCCGGCGGGCAGCCGGGAGGCGTACCGGGTGGCGTGCCCAACAGCACGGGACCTGGCGACGACCCGGTCACCGACGAGCCGTCGATCTACGAGCCCGGCGTCGGCGGTGTGACGCACCCGGAAATCATCGAGAGCGTGGATCCGGCCTATCCCGAAGCCATGCGCCGCGCCCACGTGCAGGGCATCGTCGTCCTGGAGGCCGTGATCACGGCAGCCGGGACGGTCGAAGAGCTCCGCGTCGTCGCGTCCGGCGGACCCATGCTCGACGCGGCGGCCGCGGCGGCGGTTTCGCGGTGGCGCTACAAGCCCGCGACGCTGAACGGCCGTGCGGTTCCGGTCAGACTCACCGTCACCGTTCGCTTCGGCTCTGACCGGCTAGCCGAGTGTTTCTCCACTTGCCGATGGGAAACATCCGTCCGCGGCGCGAGGAGTCTCCGCGAGCGCAGCGGAGGATGCCTCGCGCCGCGGGAGCGAGCGCGTAGCGGAGGGGTCAGGCGGGCGGTCGAGCCCGCAACCGGGCGAGCCGCCGGCCGGTGCGCCCGCAGGGCGCAGACCCCGCAGCGAAGCGATCGCGACGTTTACGGCATCAGCTGCGCCTGGACGATGAAGGCGCTGTCGTTCGCCGGCTGGCCGCTCGGCCGCTTGCGATGCGTCCGGCTGTAGTCGAAGACGACCTTCAGGGAGTTGCGCCGGAAGTAGTACGAGGTCTGGGCCGAGATGACCGAGACGCCGCCCCGCGCGACGCTCCGGTTGTAGTCGACGTACGAGTAACGCCCGGCGAGGTCGAGCCTCTGCGGCAGGATGAAGTAGCCCGCCTGCGCGTACCAGCCGTAGGCGTAGACCCGCTGCCCGCTCGTCTGTCCCTTCGCCTGCCCCCAGTAACCTTCGCCCTGCAGCGAGAAGCCGCACCACTTGAACTGGGCGTCGACACCCCACGACTGGACGTCCACCTCCTCACCCAGCTCGAACTGCCCGACGTTGCGCCCGAGCCATCCCGCCGGCCCCGCGTAGTTCAGGTCCGCTTCGAACGCGAGGTCCGTGAGCTTGCGAAGGGTGTTGAGAAAGCCGTTTGCCCCGAAGGAGAGGGCCGGCTTGGAGTGGTCCTGGATGTCGGCTTCGCTCGCCCCCATCGTCCCGAACGGATTGGCCACGAGCCGCACGACCGGCATCACGCTTTCGGTCGTCCGCAGCGTGCTCTGCCCCGCGCCTCCAAAGACTCCGGCCTGATAGGTGAAGAGTCCCTTGCCGAGGTTTCCGAAGGCCATCATGCCGATGTCGCGGCTGGGCTTGAAAGCGTCGGTGGCGAGCGAACGCTCCGGAAACTGAAGGACGCCGTCGTTGTAGAGCTCCTGCCGGGAGAAGGGCGTCTTGTACTGACCGAACTGCAGCGCGGCCGGATCGGCGAACTTCCAGCCCAGCCAGGCGTCGTCGAGGATCCGGTTGGCCAGGGTGCTCTCGAAGGCCAGCTGCACGCGCCAGGTCAGCCGCGGGTCGAACGCGAACCCATTCATGAACAGCTTGAAGCGGCGAACGCGGAACTGGTTGACGTCGAGGCCCCCCACGGCGGCGTCGAGGTCGACGTGCCCGTAGCGGACCTGGAGGTTGAAGCCCAGGCTTCCCTCGAACATGCTGTCCGGGGTCCGAAAGACGATCCCCCGTCCCTCGACGTAGGAAATCGGCTTCGGTCCCGACTTCTCGACCGGTGTGTCGGGTTTGGCGGGCTCCGATGGGTTGGGCGCCGCCGGATCCGGAGCACTCTGAGCCACCCCGATGGTTGCGGCCAGCCAACCCGATACCAGGACCAGCATCATGCGACGCATGCAGCCTCCGTTTTGATGTGGATCATTGCAGTTAGTCGTATTGAATCGCATATACTCGCATACACCATGCCGAACACGCGCTTGCGCCCCTCCGACGCCCTGACGCCCGCGGAAGCCGCGAAGGCGCTAGGGGTCAGCTACCCCACGATCAAACAATGGATCTATCGAAAGAGAATTCGCTCGGTCGTGACACCCGGGGGACATCATCGCATTCCCCGCTCGGAGCTGACGCGCCTGGGCGCCGCCGCGGCCGGAGTCTCGTCCCTCGACGCGATCAGCGGCCGCAACAAGCTCGCCGGCGTGGTCACGAAAGTCCAGATCTCGGGCCTGCTCGCGGAAGTCACGTTCGACATCGGCGGGCAGGAGCTCACCTCGATCATCACGGCGGGCGCGGCCCGGAGACTGAAGCTGAAAGCGGGCGTGCCGGCGCTCGCGCTCATCAAAGCCACGGAAGTCATGGTTATCCGGGGCTGAAGCAAGGAGCGCGCCATGAGACGCCTCGTCCTCGCTGTTTTTTTCGCCGCCGCGATCGGCGCTGCGGCATCGCCGCCCGGTGAAATCCTGGTCTTCGGAGCCGCGAGCCTGACGGAATCCCTCCAGGAGGCCGGGAAGCAGTTCGAGGCTCAGGGCGGCGCCAGGGTCGCGTTCTCTTTCGCCTCCTCGAGCGATCTCGCGCGGCAGATCGAGGCCGGAGCGCCGGCCGACGTCTTCTTCTCGGCCGACACGGCGAAGATGGACTCGGTCGAAAAGGCCGGCCTCGTGAAAAAGGCCGACCGGCGCGAGTTCCTCTCGAACGCCCTGGTTGTCGTGGTCCCGTCCGACTCGACGGCCAGCGTCGCTTCCGCGAAGGACCTCGAAGCGTTTGCAAAGATCGCGATCGCCGATCCGGCGGCCGTGCCGGCCGGCGTCTACGCGAAGAAATGGCTGACGGAAAAAGGAGTGTGGAGCGCGATCGAGCCGAAAGTCATTCCGACGCTCGACGTCCGCGCGGCGCTCGCCGCCGTCGCCGGCGGCGACGTTCCCGCCGGGATCGTCTACCGGACGGACGCCGCCGTCTCGAAGGACATCAAGGTCATTTACACCGTGACGGATGGTCCGACCATCACCTATTCCGTCGCGCCCATCTCCGCGTCGAAGAACCCGGCAGAGGCGGCGAAGTTCGTGGCGTTCCTCGACTCCCCCGCGGGCCGGGCGATCTTCGAGAAACGCGGATTCCTGGTGCGCTCGAACCCCTGACGCCTTGACCGCCGACGACTTCTCGATACTGCTCCTGACGGTCGAGGTCGCGGCCGCCGCGACCCTCCTCATCCTGCCTCTCGGCATCGGGGCCGGGTGGCTGCTGTCGCGGCGCGGCGGGCCGCTGCGGATGCTCGCCGAGACTCTCCTCTCCCTGCCCCTGGTCCTGCCGCCCACGGCGGTCGGGATTCTGCTCCTGGAAGCCCTCCACCGTCGCGGGACTCTCGGCGGCCTGCTCGATCGCGCGGGCATCGAAGTCCTCTTCACCCCCAAAGCCGTCGTCCTGGCGACCGCCGTCATGGCGTTCCCCCTCCTCGTCCGCCCGGCGCGTGCGGCTTTCGAGGAGGTCGACCGCAGGCTTCCGGGCATCGCCCGCTCGCTCGGCTGCGGCCCTTTCGAGGCCTTCCGCCGCGTGACGTTGCCGCTGGCGGCCCGCGGCATCCTCACGGGAACGCTTCTCGCCTTCTCCCGGGCCCTCGGGGAGTTCGGCGCCACCATCATCGTCGCCGGCAACATCCCGGGGCGCACGCAGACGCTGGCGCTCGCGATCTTCCAGCGCCATCAGATCGGACAGGACGCCGCCGCGATGCGGCTGGTCTGGGTGACCGTCATCCTCGCCTTCGCCGCGGTCCTCGCCTCCGAGATTCTGAGCCGGAAGCAAAGCCGCGTCTCCGGGTCCGTCGGGTGATCGAGCTCGATCTCTCGCTTCCCCTCGCGGCGTTCTCGCTTCAGGTCTCGGCGAAGCTCGACTCCGACTCGGTCGCGGTGCTCGGTCCCTCGGGCTCCGGCAAGACCTCGCTTCTGGAGTCCATCGCGGGCCTGCGCGCCGCCCGCGGCCGCATCCTCCTCGACGGCGATCGTCTGCTCGACTCGGCGCGCGGCGTGCGCCTCCCGCCCGAGCGGCGCCGCATCGGCTACGTGCCTCAGGACGCCTGCCTCTTTCCGCATCTCGACGTGCGCCGGAACGTCCGCTTCGGCATGCGCGCCGACAGCCGCGAGGGCGTTTTCGACGAGGCGGTGGCGATCCTCGAGATCGAGCCCCTCCTCGCGCGTTTCCCGGCGACGCTCTCGGGCGGGGAACGCCAGCGCGCGGCCCTCGCCCGAGCGATCGCCACCGAGCCTCGCCTCCTGCTCCTCGACGAGCCCCTCGCGGCCGTGGACGTCGAGCTGCGCGAGCGGATCCTGCCCTATCTTCTGCGCGTCCGCGAGACGCTCCACATCCCGTTTCTCTACGTCACGCACAACACGGGCGAGGCCGCGGCCGTGACGTCCGAGGCGCTGCTGCTTCGCCGCGGGGCGGTCGCGCGTCAGGGCTCCACCGCTCAGGTGATCCGCGAAATGATGACGACGTCCGTCGATCCGGACGCGCGCTTCGACAACGTCGTCGCGGGCGAGCTCGAGGCCAGCCAGGCCGGCGACGACCGGCTGTTTCTGCGGGCCGGCGAGGCTCGTCTGGTCGTGCCGGCGCCGCCGAGCGGCGAGCGCGGCGGTCGGGCGGTCTACGCGGTCGCGCCCGAGGACATCCTCGTGTCGACCCGTCCTCCGGCCCACGTCTCGGCGCGCAACGTGTTCCCGGGGCGCGTCGTCGCGCAGGATGTCTCGAACGCCGGAACATGGGTCCGCGTCGCCGCGGACGGGATCGAATGGACCGTGCGCCTCACGCGCGCGGCCGCGCAGGATCTCGGTCTGGAGCCGGGCTCCCGGGCGTGGCTCGCCATCAAGACCCACGCGTTTCGGAGGCTGCGCTAGAGGGTCGAAGGCGCGGCGGGTGTCCTCGTCCGGGAAAATCCCGTTCCCGTCCCAAGAAGATAGTCAGAACCCGCCGACACGCGTAGGTTGGCGTCGTGGCACTCCCGGTCTTGCCCGCCGTGGTCTCGATCCTGGCGCTGACGGTCGGCGAGACGGAGATCTTCAAGCCGACGACACCGGCGGCCAGCTCCCCCGCCTCCAGACCCTGCTCGGCTCCCGAGTACCGCCAGTTCGACTTCTGGCTCGGCGAGTGGGCGGTCAGCCAGGGAGGCAAGGTCGCGGGAATCAACCGCATCACGCCGCTTCTCGGGGGCTGCGCGGTGCGCGAAGAGTGGAAGGGCACGAGCGGTCTGACGGGCACGAGCCTCAACATGTGGGACGCGGGCCGGAAGCGCTGGACGCAGACCTGGGTCGACGACAAGGGCAACGTCCTCTTCCTGGTGGGTGGCCTCCAGGGATCGAAGATGATTCTCGAAGGCGACACTCCCGACGGCAAAGGCGGCATGGTCAAGAATCGGATCACCTGGTCGCCGCTTCCACCCGCACAGCTCCGCCAGGTCTGGGAAACCTCGAAGGACGGCGGGAAGACGTGGGAGTCGGCGTTCGACGGCGACTACAAGCCGGCGAAGAAGTAGATCCCCTAGCGGAGGCCTTCGCTCCCCTTCGTCAAGCGCGTCAGCCCCGTTCCGTCGGCCTGAACCACGTACACGTCGTGGATCTCCCCCTTCTCCGCCGAGAAGAGGATGCGGCGACCGTCCTTCGACCAGCTCGGCTGGGCCCAGACCGCGATCCCGGAGGTGAGCCGCTTGACGTTTCCGCTCGAGACCTCGAGCAGGTAGAGATCGCGGCCGCCGTCGCGCGACGAGACGAAGGCCACGAAGCGGCCGTCGGGCGAGAAGGACGGAGTCTGATCGACCGCGTCGGACCGAAGAAACGGCTTGACCGCTCCGCTCGCGACGTTCATCTCGAAGAGCTGGTCCCGCCCTTCCGGATTGGCGAAGAAGACGATCCGCTTGCCGTCCGGGCTCCAGGTCGGGACCTGGCTGCTCCACGCGTTCGACGTCAGCCGCCTCAGGCCGCCCCCGCCGGCGTCGACGAGATAGATGTCCCACTGGTATCCCTGGCCCTCGGCCTTTTGCGTCCCGCGCATGAAGGCGATCCATTTTCCGTCGGGCGAGAGGATCGGAACGCCGTTGAACGCCGGGGAAGCCAGGAAGCGCTTCGGATTCTTGCCGTCGGCGTCCATGATCCAGAGGTCGACCTGGCCTTCCTCGGCGTGATCCCGCGGCGACTGGAAGATGATTCTCTTTCCGTCGGGCATGTAGGCGGGATGCGCGTCCCGGCCCGGGCTCCACGTCAGGCGGCGCGCGTCCGAGCCGTCGGCCGCCATCGTGTAGATCTCGTAGTCGCCGTCCCGCGTCGAAGCGAAAACGATCCGGCTCCCGTCCGGTGACCACTGGGGAAACGAGTTGTCGTAGGCGGAGTTGGTGACTTGCCGGGCGTTCTTGCCGTCCGCGTCGATGACGAAGAGCTCGAACCGGCCTCCGGGCGCGTCCGAGTAGTAGGCGATCCGGCGGCTGTCGGGCGACCAGGCCAGCTCGTACTGCGTGGCCTTGTCGTTGGTGATGTTCTTCAGGTTCGAGCCGTCGCGGTCCATGACGTAGATGTCGCCGTCGCCGTCGCGCTCCGAGTAGAAAGCGATCCTGCGGCCGTCGGGCGAGACCTCGCCGGAGCCGTCCGCCGCGGGCGAGTCGGTCAGGCGCCGGACGTTCGACCCGTCGGGCTGGACGCTCCAGACGTCCATGTTTTCGTCGCGTTTCCCGGTGAAGAGAATCTCCTTCCCGTCGGGGGTCCAGGCGCCATGGCCGTCCCCGCCGACGGCTCCGTGTCACGCGGGTCACGTTTCCCCCGTCCGAGTCCATGATGTAGAGCTCGCCGTCGCCGTCCCGGTCGGAATCGAAGACGATCCAGCGGCCGTTCGCGGACCAGGCCGGATGCCGCGCGAACTCTTCTCCCGTCGCGGCGCCGCGGTGCGTGAGGCGCTTCTCGTCGGTGCCGTCGGGACGGATCAGGTAGAGGTTCCAGACCCCGTCCCGGTTCGAGTCGAACACGATCCAGTCGCCGTCGGGCGACCACGAGGGGTGCGTGTCGTCCCCGCCGCTGCGCGTCAGCCGCCGTTCGCCGGTGCCGTCCAGGTCGATGATCCTAGAGCTGGGTGTAGGGGCGCTCGCGATCGCTCTGGAAGACGAGCCTCCGCCCATCCGGCGACCAGGCCGGGTTGATGTTGAGGAAGTTCATCGGAGCTGCGGGGGCGGCGCCTGGGTGTCGGGGTCGGGGTCGGGTCTGGAGGAGCGGCCACGAACGCGAGTACGCCGGCGGCCAGAAGAAGCGTCAGCACGGCATCTGGTCCTTATTTGGAAGCTTTGGCAGGCGGAAGGCTCGCGAGCCACTTCTCGACGGCCGCCCGATCGTCGCCCTTGAGGCGCTTGAGGACGCCCTCCCGGTGCGACGCGATGGTCTCGCCCTTGTCGAAGGGAAGCGACCCGTACATCTTGCCGCCGGGTTCGTGGCAGGGCGCGCACTTCGCGGCGAGCACGGGTCTGACAGTGGCGGCGAACGCCTCGGCTCCCGGAGACTTCGGCTCCGCGGCCGGCGCGTCCTTCGGAACAACTTGAGGGCCGGAGGGCTCGGAGCCGGAGGGCGGGCTGCCCGGCCGAAATCCGATCGGGAGGGCGAGCAGAACGACGAGGCCGAGCTTCGAACCGGTCATTTTCGCGTCCAGATCATCGAACACGGCATTCGGAAATCAAGATTCCTGGTACCAAAACGACCGGAGCGGCAAAGTCTCAAGAGGTCCATGAAGAGGAATCGGCCGTTCGGCACGAGATTTTCGCGCTTCGTCCGCCGAAACGGGGCGGCGTTCCGGTTTTTGAACACTTCGTCCGGTTTCTTGGGTCGAAATGAACCGGCATAGTTCGATAACTCCTTTCGTTTCTTTACGTATCACCGTCTGCGACGTTGCAGAAAAGCGCTGGAGGTGGGGATGAAAATCCGGACCCTGATTGTCGACGATGAACCGTTGGCGCGGGAATGGGTGCGCAACGGGCTCCAGGACGAAGCCGACATCGAGATCATCGGTGAATGCGGCGACGGCTTCGAGGCCGTCAAGGCCATCAGCGAGTGGAAGCCGCACCTCGTGCTTCTCGACGTGCAGATGCCGGGCCTCGATGGCTTCGGCGTCCTGGCGAGCGTCGAGCCCCAGGACCTCCCCGCGGTCATCTTCGTCACCGCCTTCGACCGCTACGCCCTGAAGGCTTTCGAGGCCCATGCGGTCGACTACCTCATGAAACCCTTTTCGAGCGAACGGCTGCACGCCGCCGTCGAGCGGGCGCGCGGCGAGATCGAGCGGAGCTCCTCGAAGGACCTCAAGGCCACGCTGCATTCCCTCCTCGAGGACATCCAGCGCGAGCGGGCCTATCCCGAGTGGCTGCTGATCAAGAAGGACGAGCGGAGCGTCTTCCTGCGCGTCTCGGACATCGACTGGATCGAGTCCTCGCGCAACAACGTGCGGCTCCACGTGGGCAAGGAGGTCTACCTCTACCACGAGACCACGGCGGGCATCGAGTCGAAGCTCGATCCGAGGAAGTTCTTCCGGATCCACCGCTCGACGATCGTGCACATCGAGAAGATCAAGGAGATGCATCCCTGGTTCAACGGCGACTATGCGGTGACGTTGAAGGACGGCACGCGGTTGACGCTGTCTTCGACGTATCGCGAGCGCCTGAAGGAGTTCCGCCGGCTGGCTGTCTAGGAAACGGATGACGACGGCGGCCGCACGCACCCGGTTCCAGATCGTCCCAGGGGACTCGCCGTCTTCAAGAAGCCCGGAAACCGGGAGTTTCCGCGGTCGTGCGACGCCGGCCCTCGACTTCGCCACGACCGCCTCGCCCTCAGGAAGCATCCTCGAGCCGGGCGAGCCCCGCCGCCCCCTGCCCTCGGCCTCCCGGCGGTCCTTCGAAGTCTTCGCCGTCTGGACTCTCATCGGGCTCTTCATCGCGGCCCAGCGCTATCTCCGGGGACCGTCGCTGCAGCCCCGCCTGGCGCTCCCGCTCCACGAGTCGCTCGCCGCGAGCCTCGTCACGGCCTATCTCTGGGCCGCGCTGACGCCCGGGATCATGCGCGTCGCGCGGCGCTTCCGGCCCCGGGGCGGCGCCTACGTCGCGAACGTGCTCGTGCTCCTCGGGGCCGGCGCCGGTTCGGCGCTGCTGCACCTGCTCGCCACGAACGTCTTCTGGCACGTCTTCGATCCGCGGGAAACCGCGGGAGATTTCGCGGCCATGTTCTACGCGACGCTGGCGTTCGGCGGCGCCGCGCGGCTCGCGACGTACATCGGCATCGTCGGCGTGACCTGGGGCATCGACGACTATCGGACCTTTCGCGAGAAGGAGATCCAGGCTTCGGAGCTCGAGCGGGAGCTCGTGCAGACTCAGCTCGAGGCGCTCAAGCTCCGTCTCCATCCGCCCTTCCTCTTCAACACGCTCGCGACGATCCTGCCCCTCATCCGCACCGAGCCCCGCGCGGCGGCGCGGACGGTCGTCCAGCTCGGCGACATCCTCCGGCTCGCGCTCTACAACGACGCGACCGGTCTCGTTCCCCTGAAGACCGAGCTCGAGTACATCCGCCTCTACCTGCAGATCGAGCAGACGCGCCTGCAGGACCGGCTCGAAGTCCGCTACGCCATCGCTCCCGAGGTCCTCAACGCGGCGGTGCCGAACCTGATCCTGCTGCCGCTCGCGGAGAACGCGATCGCCAACGGCATCTCCGTGCGGTCGGGACGGGCGGCGATCGAAATCCGCGCCTGGTCCGAGAACGGCGAGCTGCGGCTCGAGGTCCGGGAGACCGCGACCGGCGCGGCCTCCTCCTCGACGCTCGCTCCGGCTCCCCCGGTCGACCAGTCGTTCGTGACGAAGACCCGGCTGCGTCTCGAGCTCCTCTACCCGGGCCGGCACCTGATCGGGATGTCCGAGCGGCGTGAAAACGGACACGAGGTCTCGATCACGCTGCCGCTCGAGGAAGCCGCGCAGCGCCTCGCCGGCGCGAGCCTGAGCGCGTAAACGCGTCAAAGATGACGACCTCGACCACCTTTTCCTTTCGCGAGCTGCCGCGGGCGGCGTCCGGGGAGCGCTGGCGCATCGCCGGCTGGGCCCTGGCCGCCTGGACGCTCGTCGGGTTGTTCCGCGCGGTCGACCGCTATTTCAGCGATCCGTTCCAGCTCCATCGCCTGGAGTTCGGGCTGTGGGAAGCTCTGGCGCAGAGCCTGCTCGCCTCGACGATCTGGGCGCTCTTCACGCCGCCGGTGGTCTGGCTCGCACGACGTTGCGTGCCGACGCGCGGGAACTGGATCGTTCCGATCGCAAGCCTCGCGACGGGAGGTGTCGTCTTCGCCGTCGCGCACTGCACGGCCTACCAGCTCGCGTATCCGCTGCTCATGGGCTTCCCGCTCGTCATGTCCACGCAGCTCGCGGCGCTTCCCCAGATGCTCCGCTTCCTCCTGCCGACGCACCTCGTCACGTATGCCGCGATCGTCGGCGCAACCTGGACGCTGTCGTACTCGCGCCTCTCGCGGGAGCGCGAGCTCCGCGCCTCGCAGGTCAAGACGCGGCTCCTCTCGGCGCGCCTGCAGGCGTTGAAGATGCAGCTCCACCCCCACTTCCTCTTCAACACGCTCAACAGCATCCTGCCGCTCGTCTTCCGCGACCGCGACGCGGCGTCGCGCACCGTGGTCCGCCTCTCGGATCTGCTGCGCCTCTCGCTCCAGAACGAAGGGAGCGATCTGATTCCGCTGCGCAAGGAGCTCGAGCTGCTGAAGGTCTATCTCGAGATCCAGCAGACCCGCTTCCAGGACCGGCTCACCGTGCGGCTGGACGTCGAGCCCGGGATCGCCGACGCCCTCGTGCCCAACCTGATCCTCCAGCCCCTCGTCGAGAACGCGATCAAGCACGGCATCGCCGCGCGGCCCGGCTCGGGCCGCGTCGAGGTCCATGCGCGGCGAGACGCCGAGCGGCTGTACCTGCTGGTGAGAGACGACGGCGCGGGCCCGTCGGCCTCCGAGCCGCCGCGCCCGACCGAGGGCGGCGTCGGCCTGCGGAACACTCGCGATCGCCTCGAGCTCCTCTATCCCGGGCGCCACGAGTTCGAGTTCCGCGGGGCCCGCGACCGGGGCTGCGAGGTCGCCCTGACGTTCCCCCTGGTCATGGCGCCGCCGTCGCCGGCGCGGCCGCCGAGCCCGAGCAGTGTCGCGCGACGGGTCGCCCGGGAAACCGACGCCGCGCGGCTGGTGCCGATCTCATGATGCACTTCGAGGTCCGCCCGCCGGATCGCCGCGCTCTCGCTCTCCGCGGTCCTGATTGCCGGTGTCTCCGCCACCCGTCCGATCGGCGGCTCGGCGCACAGCGAGGCCATCGAGCAGTCCCGGGCCATGCTGGACCAGGTCCTCCAGCTGTATCCGGGCACGGCGGTCGCCGTCGCCGTGGGCGATGACATCGTGTGGTCGACGGCCTTCGGCTACTCCGACGTCGATCGCCACCGGCCCGTGGGGCGCTCGACGCAGTTCCGCATCTACGAGGTCGCGATGCCCCTGACCGCGACCGTGATGGCCCGGCTCGCCCAGGAGGGCCGCTTCGACATGGATGCCCCGATCCAGCGCTACCTGCCGGGCGTGCCCGAAACGCGAGTCGTCGTCACGGGCCGCAAGCTCGCGGCGCACCTCGCCGGCACGGGCGACTTCGCGGAGGAGGATCTGGATCTGGGGCCCTGCCCGGACGCCCGCGAGGCCGTCCGGACCCTCTCCGGCCGCCTGTTCATCCGCCCCGCCGGGCTCGGTCTCACGATGTCGCGCCAGGGCTATCTCCTCCTCTCCGCCGCGCTCGAGGCCGCGACGGGACGCCGCTTCTCGGACCTGCTCAACGAGACGGTGGCCGGTCCCGCCGGAATGTCGTCCACGATGAGCGACGACCCGCATCGCTTCCTGCCCGGCCGGTCGCTCTTCTACGAGCGCGGCTTCCTCGGCCTCCTGAGGACGGCGCGCTCCGTCGACACGAGCTGCCTCTGGGGCGGCGGCGGACTGCTCTCCACGACCGAGGACCTCGTGCGCTTCGGCGCGGCGCTTCTCCGGGGCCAGATTCTTCGCAACGACTCGATCGAGGCCATGTTCACGCCCCAGAAGACGCGCAACGGCATCGAGACGGGCTACGGACTGGGCTGGTTCGTCGAGACCGACGCGCGCGGCCGCCGCTACGTCTGGCACGGCGGCCGCGGAATCGGCGGGCGCTCGGCCATCGTCATCGTCCCGCATGCGCGCCTCGTCACGGTCATGCTCTCCAACATCGAAGGCGAGCGGCTCGACGAGCACGCCCGCCGCATCACGGGCTTCTTCCTCGACAGCGCCGAGGCCGGCGGCGTCGCTCCGGACCTGCGCCGGGCGACCGGCCAGGGCCAGCCGCCGCCTTTCGCCTACCGCGCCGTCCCCGCTCCGGGCGAATAGTCGCGGTCGGCGCGCCGCGCTATCATCGCGGCGGACGGCATTTTTGTTCCTGATCTGGCCGACAGAGTGTCTGGTCTCGACCTCCGACACCCTCCGGGCTGCGGCTTCTCCGGCTCTCGATGCTGATCTTCGTCCTCGTCTCGGGGGCCGTCGGCGTCCTCGCCTTCGTCGCCAGCTATCGGGAAGCGTTTCTGAGCTCCTGGCGGACGTCCGTCCCTCCGCGCGTCGCCGATCAGATCGCGACCGTGGAACGGGTGATGCGGCCGGGTGAGGCGCTGCTCGTGATCTATCCCGGACCCAATCCCTGGTACGCCCGCATCTGGCAGCGCGTCCTCTATCCGAGGACCGTGGTCCTGCTTTCCCGAAACCAGACCAGCGCCGCGAACATCGCCCGCCTGCGCGCCCGCTACGGCATCCGATTCGCGGTCGCCATCGGCTCGCCGGCGCCCGACCCGGGGTTCGCCCGGGTGCGCGATCTCGGACCTCTGCTGGGCGCGAACGATCGCGTGCTCTTCGGGCCATTGCGACCGTGAGCTTTCCCGCGACCACGATCGCGCTCACCGTCCTGCTTGCCGCAGGGTTCGCGGCCGTCGGCGAGGCCGTGCTGCGCCGGAGATCCGACGGCATCCCGGGCTGGAACGAGTCCTTCCTCGTCGGCGCCGGAACGTGCGCGGCGGTCCTCTTTCCGATCTCCCTCCTTCTCCCCCGCCGCGCGCTCGACGCCCTCATGATCCTCGTCGGGCTCTGTCTGGCGGCACGCGTGGTGGCCCGTGTCCGACACCGCTCCCCCCGTCGGCGACGGCCCGCACGGCCGCGGCTCGAATGGCAGGACGCTCTGCTCCTGGCCTCGATCGTCCTGGTCGCCACCGCGTTTACGATCCTGAGCTTCCGATACACGTTCTCGTGGGACGGGTTCCAGATCTACGCGACGAAGGCCAAACGCCTCTTCCACGAAGGCGGACTGACGCAAGAGTGGTTCGCCGAGGATTCCTACGACCGCCGCCTGCTCGAGTATCCGCCGCTCGTGGCCATGTGGGAGGCCATGCTGTCGCGGCTGCGCGGCCGCTTCGACTTCGACCAGTTCAAACCGATCTTTCCCCTCTTCTACATTTCCATCCTCGTTTCGACGTTTGCCGCAGTCCGACGGCGGACATCGCTCCGCGTCGCGTTGGGAACGGCGCTGCTGGTCGGGCTGCTGCCCGAGATCGCGACGGCTCAGGCCGCCGGAGGATCCTCGGACATGCCCCTGGCCGCGTTCGTCGCCGGGACCATCGCGGCGTGCCTTGGCCGCGAATCCCGCCGGGCCGTTCCGTTCCTCATCGGTTCGCTGACGGCCGTGAAGAACGAGGGCACGATCCTCGCGATCGTGGCCTCGGGAGCGATCCTCTGGTACTGGACCTCCGGCGGGCTCCGGCCCTTTCGTGCGCGCGTGAAGGCCCATGCCGCCGGAATCGCCGTCGTCGCCGCGTATCTCGTCTCGAGAGTCGCGTTCCTGCGATGGCTCGACGTCCACGATCCGACCTACGGCCCGATCAACGCGGCCAACCTCGCGCGCGCGGTCGAGCGGCTGGGCCTCGTCGTCCGGGTCTGTCTCCGCCTGGCTCTCGATCCGGCGGTGTGGGGGGTTCTCTGGCCGCTCGCTCTGATCGCGAGCCTCGTGCTCTGGGCCCGCGGCGCGAAATCCGAGCGGGCTCTCGCCGGCGCGCTGTGGGTGGCGATCGGCGCCTACACCGCGATCCTCCTGTTCACGAACTGGGACGTCGAGCTCCAGGCGGTCCAGGCCTACCACCGCCTCCTGTCGCAGCTCGCACCCGCGGCTCTCGTGGCGATCGCGTTATCGTACTGGCGCGTGCGACGAACCTTCGATCTCCCGTCCCGGGCGACCTCCGCGGCGCCGGCCGTCATGGAAGGGGCGCGTGTCGGACGCTGACTCCGCCTACGCCGAACGGCTCCAGCGCGAAGGCAAGAAGTGGGGCGACCATCTCGCCGTCGAGGCGGGGCAGGAAATGTTTGCCTGGCTCGACCACCCCTCGATCCGCGCGCACTACGAAGTGCGCAGCCGCGTCGAGAGTCAGCCCTGGCGCCGCTGGCTGGGTTCGTATTTCCACGGGCCCGCCCATCGAAGCATGGAGCTCGGCTGCGGATCCGGATCGCTGAACGTCGAGCTCTACCAGATCGGCGCGGTCCTCGAGATCGAAGGCGTGGACGCGAGCGCCGACCGAGTCCAGGAGGCGGAAGCCCGGCGGATGCGGGAAGGCGCGCCCGGCCGCTTCCGCGTCGAGGATGCCAACAAGGTCGTTCTCGAGCCCGGACGCTACGACCTGATCTGTTCCTCGCACAGCTTTCACCACTTCATCGAGCTCGAGCACGTCATGGCCCAGGTGCTCGATGCCCTGACGCCGCGAGGCCTCTTCATCCTCGAGGAGTTCGTCGGGCCGACCCAGTTCCAGTGGACCGACGCGCAGATCGAGGCCACCCGGGACCTGATGTCCGACATGCCGGAGCGCTACCGAATGCATCGATGGGGCGCGGTCAAGGGCTACGAGGGGCGGCCGACCGTGGCGGAAGTCGTGGCCTCATCGCCGTTCGAGTCGATCCGGTCGGCGGAAATCGGCTCGCTGTTCGAGCGCTACTTCGACGTCCTGCACCGCAACGACCTCGGCGGGACCATCCAGCATCTTCTCTACAACGGCATCGTGCACAACTTCCCGCCGGGCGAGCCCGAGGCGGAAGCGATCCTCCGCCGCGTCTGGGAGACCGAGGACGCGCTCATCGATTCGGGGCGGCTGCCGAGCGACTTCCAGCTTCTCATCGGACGCCGGCCGTGAGAGTCTTCGCAGGATCGTGACGACACTGAAGCGCCTCGTTCCCAAATTCATCAAGGACGAGCTCAAGGGCTCCATTCGCGCGGCGTCCGAGGCCTACGCCCGCGAGGTCACGCCGCCGACCGCCGAGCTCGTGACGCAGGTGCGCGAGCTGAGCGGCAAGGTCGCGGATCTCGAGGCGGCCGTCGGCCAGCTCGAGGCCGTCCTGCGGCACGACGGCACCGTCCTGCCCCCGCCCAAGCACATGCAGATCCGGGTCGTCGGAGGGTACGTTTCGGGCTTCATCGAGAGCGGCTTCTCGATCTGCGACGACCTGAACGGCGTGCTCGCGGTCGCCGGCAAGTCCCTCGCGGATTTCGAGCGCATCCTGGACTGGGGCTGCGGCTGCGGACGAACGACCCGCGCGCTGAAGACGCTGATGCCCCAGAAGGACATCTGGGGAAGCGACATCGATCCCGAGGCGATCGCCTGGCTCCAGAAAGCCTACAGTCCGAAGTACGGCCAGTTCCGCCTCGCGCCGCACGCGCCGCCCCTGCCCTTCGAGAACGGCTTCTTCGATTTCGTCTTCGGGATCAGCGTGTTCACGCACCTGCCCGAGGACATGCAGTTCGGCTGGCTCGCCGAGATGCAGCGGATCACGCGGCCGGGGGGCTACCTGATCATGACGACGAGCGGCGAGCAGAATTATTCGAATCTCCCCGAAGACCTTCGCCGCAAGGTCGAGGAGAAGGGCTTCTTCTACCTCGATGGGGGCTATGGGCAGAGCATCTCGCTGCCGGCCTTCTACCAGAACACATTTCACACCCTCGACTACATCCGTCGCGAGTGGGTGAAGTACTTCGACATCCTCGACACCCAGCCGGGGAGGATGCAGCGGCATCAGGACACCGTCTTGATGCGGCGCCGGGCGTAGCGCCTACTCCGCCCCGACCTTCGACTCCACGGCCGTCACGCCTTCGCGGGGCGTGTGCTTGGTCCAGGCGCGGCCGAACTTCTTCTCGAAGTACGCCTGGTTCTTCTTCCACAGCGCGTCGTAGGTCTCGGGCGAGAGCTTGCGGAACGCTCCCTGGCCGACGTGGTGCACGTACGCGTCCTCGGCGCAGGCGACGCGGTAGCCCTTCTCCCGCATGCGGACCGCGAAGTCGTCGTCCTCGAACATGCCGATGCCGTAGGCCTCGTCGAGCGGCCCGACCTCGTCGAGGACGGCGCGGCGCGCGGCCACGCAGTACATCGCGGCGACGCCGATGTCGAAGACTCGGCCGCGGTGCTCGGCGGCGCGGCGCGCGGCAAAGGCCGGCAGCCCGGCGATCGATGCGTAATCCGGCTCGACGCGGGCCTCGTTGCCGCAGAAATTGGTCGTCGGACAGAGAAGGCCGATCGAGGGATCCCGCTCGAGATGCCGGACGAGGCGGCCGAGAAGCCCGGGCGGCACCACGGTGTCGTTGTTCAGGAGGACGACGATCTCTCCGCTCGACGCGGCGATGCCCTGGTTGTTGGCCGCGGCGAAGCCCCGGTTCTCGGCGTTGAAGATCGTCCGGATGCGCGGATCGCGCTCCGCGGCCTCGCTCAGGTACTCCGGCGTGCCGTCGCTCGAGGCGTTGTCGACGACGAGGACCTCGAAGCGCGGCCACGTCTCCCGCGCGAGCGACTCGAGGCAATCCTTCGTGAGATCGAGGCCGCCGTACGTCACGACGACGACGGAGACCAGCGGCTGCGCGGCGGCGAGCCCCTCCTCGATCGCCTCGTAGCGGTGCGCCCAGTCGTTCTCCTCGGCGACCTTCCGCCGCGCGGCGCGGCGAGGGTCGTCCTTCGGCTCGGCCAGAGCGCGTTCCAGCTGGGCGAGGAACTCCTCATGGTCGCCGCCGCGGGCGAGGTACGAGAGGTCCGCGTACGGCAGAAGCTCCGTGAGCGCCGGAGCGACGACGGGCTTTCCGCCGTAGAGGTACTCGTAGAACTTGACCGGATTGGTGGCCTCGGTGATGTCGTTCACGAGGAACGGAATCATGCAGACGTCGAAGTCGTAGAGGAGCTTCGGCATCTCCTCGTAGGGCCGCTGGCCCAGCAGGCGCACGTTGGGGCGACTTGCAATATCCGACAAATCCACGTCGAAATGCCCGCCGGCGAGGACGAGCGTCGCGTCCGGATGGGCATCGGCGATCTTCGAGAGCAGCGGCGTGTCCACCCAGGAGGCGAGCGCCCCGTAGTAGCCGATGATCGGCCGCCGCGCTCCCGCGAGCAGATCGTTCGGCGCGTAGAAGCGGCGGTAGTGCTCGGCGTCGATGCCATTCTTCGCGAGGGTCAGCCGCGGCGCGGTGTCCTGCCACTTCTCGAGCAGCCGGTCGGCCGAGACCACCGTCACGTCGGACCGCCGGACGAGGTTCTGCTCGATCGCCAGCACGTCGGGTCCGAAGCCGGGGAAATTCGTCCACTCGTCCATGCAGTCGTAGACGACGCTCCAGCCCAGGTTCTCGCGCAGGCGCTCGGCGATCGGCGCCCAGAAAGGGATCTGGACGAGGCCGACCGCGTCGCCGATGGCGAGGTCGCGGGCCAGCGCTTCGAACGACTCCGCCAAGGCGTCCAGATCTTCGGCGTCCAGCCGGCCGCGATAGATGTCGAGCGGCCGTCGGGAGCGGATGCGGAGCTCGCCGACGTTCTCGGCTTTCCGGGCCAGGTCCCACGCGGGGCCCCCGGGCGCCAGGAACTGGGTCGTCGAGAGGTAAAGGACGCGGTGGCCGTGGCGGCCGAACTGCGTCCCGAGCTGCTGCGGGCGCTGGAACCGGAAGTCCCAGTCGATGATCGAAAAGACGACGACGTCGGGACGGCCGGAAGGCTGCTTCGCCACCGCGTCCTGCCGGGCGGCATCCTGTGTCGCGTCGGCCGGCAGCTTCACGAGCTTCTCGGGCTGCGCGACGGGCGCGAGCGTGCGGCGGAGGAACCGGGCCAGCGGCGGCGGAATCGTCTTGCGGCCGAGCTCGAAGAGCGGTGTTCCCGGGGCGGTCGCGCGCCCGAGGGCGCGTCGCGCGGATCCGGGACTTTCCCGCACCGCCGCGAGAGCTCTCCGGACCTGCGCCAGACGCGAGTGCTCCCAGCGCTCGAGCTCCGCGAGGGCCGTCCGGAGGTGCGCGCCCCGCGCCTCGGCGAGGGTCTGGGACTCCGTGAGCGCCGCCTCGAGGTTGCGGATCTGCGTATCCTTCTCGCGCTTCAGGATCTCCATCTCGGAAGCGTGGAGACGCTCGCGGTCCTCGAGCAGCCTCTCGCGGCCCGCGACTTCCTCCTTCAGGAACGCGATCCCTTCTTCGCGCTCGCGGATGACGCCGGCGAGGCGCCGGATCTCCTTCGCCCGCCGCGCCACGGCGGCCTCCCCCGCTCCGGAGGACGCGATGGCCGCCCCCGCCCGCCGCTCCCGAGCCGGAAGTTTCCCGAACCTCTCGCGCAGGACCTCGTAGCGGGCCTGCCACGTGTTCTCCCGCGCGAGGGCACGCCGGCGGTCGGCCGCAGGACCGGGCGCGACGCCCTCCTTGACCGCGCGCTCGAGCGCTTTCACGAACTCGTCCGGCGTCTCGTAGAGCGCGATGACGTCGGCGTAGGGCTCGAGCTCCGGAAGCCTGCGGGCGACGATCGGCTTTCCCGTCGCGAAGTACTCGAAGATCTTGACGGGATTCGTGGCCTCGGTCAGCGGCGTGCGCCGGAACGGGATCGTGCAGACGTCGAACGCGGCGAGATAGGACGGTAACTCGGCATACGGAACCTCGCCCGCCAGTCGAACGTTCGGGAGGTCGTCGAGCCCGGAGAGATCCGCGCCGCGCGTATCGCCCACGAGCGCGAAGGACCAATCCGGGTGGCGTTTCGCGGCCTCACGGACGGCCTCGACGTCGAACCAGGCCGAGATCGCACCGTAGTAGCCGATCACCGGCCGCGCCAGCGTGGACAGCGGGCTCGAGGCCCGCGACGGCAGGCGGGCGAAGTGGCGCTCGTCGCCGGCGTTCGGAACGCGCAGGACGTCGGGACGGAGACGCTTCAAGCGCTCCTCGAGCTTGCGCGACGTCGCGAGGACCAGGTCCGCCCCGCGGATCAGCCGCTCTTCGTCGGCCGCGGTCTGCTCCCCGTGCGTTCCGAAGCCCGTGTGCTCGTCCATGCAGTCGTACACGAGCCGCCAGCCGAGCGCGTCGGCGAGCCGGCGCGCGAGCGGTTCCCAGGACGGGTACTGCACGAGAAGGATCGCGTCGCGGATCCGATGTTGCTCGGACAGCTCGAGGACCGCCGTCAGGGCCTGCTCCAGCGTCTCGCCGTCGAGCGAGCGGGAGTAGAGGTCGAAGTCATGCTCGCCCGGAAGAGAGACCTCCCAGATCCGCTCTTCGGCGGGCACGAGCGCGACCTCGGGCTCGCGGTCGAGGCCCAGAAACCCGGTCTTCGCGTAGAAGACGCGGTGGCCGTCGGCCGCGAAGGGCTTCAGGAGCTGCTGCGGACGCTGGACGCGAAAGCCCCAGTCGATGATCGGGAGACAGAAGACGTCAAAACCGCGGGCGGGCGGAAGCGGCTTCTCAGAATCGGGGCGTGCGTCGCTCAGGAGCCGTATCTTGCCACGAAAGAAACCGGGGAATCAGCGCGTCGCGGCGCCCGGAGGCCTTCCCCCGTCCATCTGTCTCGCGATGATCCGGTCGAGCGAGATGGGCCCCGCGCCGTAGACGCCGAGCCAGGCGAGCAGCGCGACGTAGAGAAACTCGGACGTACCGAAAAGATCCGAGAGCTCGTGGATGTCGCCCTTGAGCGCGGTCAGAAGCGCGACCGCCATCGTGATCATGAGCGGGATCGTCGCAATCCGGGTCGCGAGGCCGAGCAGGATCAGCGCGCCGCAGACGAGCTCGGTGCACGCCACCAGCCGCGCCTGAAACTCGGGCGCCGGGATTCCGAGCTGGGTGAAGAAGGCGGTGACTTTCTCGAGGCTGTGCAGCTTGCCCCACCCGGACTGGAGGAACACCCAGCCGATCACGAGGCGCGCGAGCGTGGGAGGCAGCCACCGGAGACCGTGGGCCACGCGCAGGACGAGGCGGCGGAGCGTCTGCATGATGTCTCCTTCGGATTTGCGGACCGAAGCCTATCCTGCTTTCCGCTTCAGACAGCGCGAGTCGCGCACCGAGAGGCCGAGACGTTCACGGTTGGTAAGATCGCTCCGAAGTCTCATGCAAATCAGCCGCCCCCCGGGCCTCCCGGGCCCGAGAATCCGACGGCGGCTCGCCATCTCCCTCCTCATGGGGATCGCGGCCGGCCGCGCCGCCGCCCAGTCGCTCGAGCCGCGCGCCTATTCGCCCAACCCCGTCGGGGCCAACTTCGCGCTGGCGAACTACGCGTACCAGAGCGGCGATGTCGTTTTCGACGCCTCCATTCCCATCACGGACGTCAGCGCGAAGATCAATTCCGCGACGCTCGGCTATGTCCGCACGTTCGGGCTCTTCGGCCGGTCCGCGAGCGCGGCTCTGGCCGTGCCGTACGCCTGGGGCTCCGTCGAGGGTCAGGTCCAGGAGGAGCAGCGCCGGATCACGCGTTCGGGGTTCGCCGACCTCCAGTCGCGACTGACCGTCAACCTTCTGGGCGGGCCGGCGATGACGCCCGGGGAGTTCGCAGCGCGGACGCCCGAAACGACCCTCGGGTTCACGCTCGTCACGGTGGCGCCGACGGGACAGTATTTTCCGGACAAGCTGATCAACCTTGGCGCGAATCGGTGGGCCTTCAAGACGGAGCTCGGATTCTCGCAGCCGGCCGGCAAGTGGGCGTTCGAGGCCTATGCCGGCGCCTGGTTCTTCACGCCGAACGACGACTTCTTCGGTGGCCAGCGTCGGACGCAGGACCCCATCTTCGCGTTCCAGGGCCACGTCAGCTACACCTTCCGGCCGCGCCTGTGGCTCGCCGCGAGCGCCACCTACTACACCGGCGGAGAGACGAGCCTCGACGGCCGCCCGCGCCTCGATCTCCTGAAGAACTCCCGGGTCAGCCTCACCGGCTCCGTGCCGCTCGGTCGACGCCAGTCCATCAAGCTCTTCTGGTCGAAGGGCGCCACGAGATCTCTCGGGGCGAACTTCACGACCTACAGCGTGTCGTACCAGATTCTCTGGTTCGACCGGAAGTGACGGGCTCGCGCGCTCTACTGTCCGCTCTGCTGGATGAGCTTCGCCACGAGCCCGGTCCATCCGGTCTGGTGGCTCGCGCCGATGCCGGCGCCGTTGTCGCCGTGGAAGTACTCGTAGAAGAGGACGTGGTCCCGAAAGTGCGGATCGGTCTGAAGCTTCTGCACGCCACCGAAGACCGGGCGCCGCCCCTCCTCGTCGCGCAGGAAGATGCGGTTCAGCCGGCGGGACAACTCCCCGGCCACATCCCAGAGGCTCTGCATGACGCCCGACCCGTAGGGGCACTCCACCTTGTACCGATCGCCCAGGTAGAAGTGGAACTTCTGGAGCGATTCGATGATCAGGTAGTTGACCGGGAACCATACGGGCCCGCGCCAGTTCGAGTTGCCGCCGAAGAGGCCCGTCGAGGCCTCCGCGGGCTCGTAGTCGACCCGATGCTCCATTCCAAACACGTCGATCGCGTACGCATGGTCCCGGTGATGCCGAGATACTGCTCGGACGCCGTGGGGCGAAAGAAACTCGGACTCGTCGAGCAGGTACCGGCAGATCTGCTTCAGGCGCTGTCGGTCGACCAGCGAGAAGAAGCGGCGGACCCGCCCGTCGGAGGACACATCGGTCTCGACGTGCTGGGCGAAGTCGGGCCGGTTCTCGAGGAACCACTGCATGCGGCGCTTGAAGCCCGGCAGTCGGTCGACCACATCGGAACCCAGCGTCTCGACGGCGAAGAGCGGGATGAGGCCGACCATCGAGCGCACCTTCATCGGGATCTTGCGGCCGTCGGGTAGATCCAGCACGTCGTAGAAGAAGCCGTCCTCGCGGTTCCAGAGCTCGATCCCCGCGCCGCCGATGTTGTTCATCGCCCGGCAGATGTAGACGAAGTGCTCGAAGAACTTGGAGGCCACGTCCTCGTAGGCCGGGTCGTCCTTCGCGAGCTCGAGGGCGATCGCGAGCATGTTCAGGCAGTACATGCCCATCCAGCTCGTCGCGTCGGACTGCTCGATGTGGCCTCCCGTCGGCAGGGGCGCCGAGCGGTCGAAGACGCCGATGTTGTCGAGGCCGAGGAAACCGCCCTGGAAGACATTCTTGCCCTCGGCGTCCTTGCGGTTGATCCACCACGTGAAGTTGAGGAGGAGCTTGTGGAACACGCGCTCGAGGAAGCGCCGGTCGCCCTTGCCGCTCCGCTTCTTGTCGATCTTGTAGACGCGCCAGGCCGACCAGGCGTGGACGGGAGGGTTCACGTCGCCGAAGGCCCACTCGTAAGCGGGAAGCTGCCCGTTCGGGTGCATGTACCACTCGCGCAGGAGCAGGACGAGCTGCTGCTTCGCGAACTCGGGATCGACGAGGGCGAGCGGGATGCAGTGGAACGCCAGGTCCCAGGCCGCGTACCAGGGGTACTCCCATTTGTCGGGCATGGAGACGACGTCGACGTTGAACAGGTGCGTCCAGTCGGAGTTGCGGCCGTGGAGCCGCTCCTTCGGCGGCTCCGGGCCCGCGGGGTCGCCGCGCAGCCAGCGAGCGACGTCGTAGTGGTAGAACTGCTTGGACCAGAGCATTCCGGCGAAGGCCTGGCGCTGCACGCCGCGGGCGTCCTCCGAGAGGTCCGGTGTGGCGAGCGTGTCGTAGAAGGCGTTGGCTTCGCGGATCCGCGCGTCGAAAATCGTATCGAAGTCGGAGCCGAAGGGCCCTTCGGGCGCCGCGCCCCGCGAGAGACGGAGACGCACGAGGGCGGACTCCTCGCCCGGAATCGTGAGGACGTAGCGGGCCGCGCCCTTCGAGCCCACGTTCGCCGGGTTGACGGCGTCGCGATCGCCGCGGACGACGTAGTCGTGGAACCCGTCCTTGACGTACGGGGACTCGTTCTCGAGTGTTCCAGAGGAGCCGCGCGTTCGATTCGTTTTCCGTGAACAGGAGCTCCGGCGTCCCCTCGCACTGGAGCGCCAGCCGGCCGTAGTACTCGCTGTCGACGTCGATGGTGGCGTGGCCCGAATGCGCTTCGCCGGCGCGGAGACGCTGGCGCCGCGTCCCGAGACCCCAGGACCACGTGTTGCGAAACCAGATCGTCGGCAGAACGTGGACCGTCGCCTCCTCCGGTCCCCGGTTGAAGACCCGGATCCGGATGAGGACGTCGTCGGGCGACGCCTTGGCGTACTCGGTGAAGACGTCGAAGTAGCGGTCGTCGTCGAAGGTGCCCGTGTCGACGAGCTCGAACTCGGGGTCGTTGCGCGAGCGGCGCCGGTTCTCGTCGAGCAGCCACTGATAGGGGAACTCGCGCTGCGGGTACTTGTACAGCGCCTTCATGTAGGAGTGCGTGGGTGTGGAGTCGAGGTAGTAGTAGCACTCCTTGACGTCCTCTCCGTGGTTGCCCTGCAAGCCGGTCAGGCCGAAGAGACGCTCCTTCAGGATCGGATCCTTTTCGTTCCAGAGCGCGATCGCGAAGCAGACGTACTGGTGGCGGTCGGACAGGCCCATGAGACCGTCCTCGCCCCAGCGGTACGCCCGCGAGCGGGCGTGCTCGTGTGGAAAGTATTCCCACACCGTGCCGTGCGGGCTGTAGTCCTCGCGGACCGTGCCCCACTGCCGCTCGGAGAGGTAGGGTCCCCAGCGCTTCCAGTTCTTGGAGCGCTTCGTATCCTCCTCGAGGCGGAGCGCTCGGGATCGAGGTCCGGAGCGGTCATGCTTTCGCGCGAGGATGACGCGATCGATCCGGAGCATTTCTCCGACCGACCACGCCTGGAACGGGCAGCCGCGGGGCGTGTGCGGCGCGTCGCCGTCGACGATCTCGGAGACGTGGCCGAGACCGGCCTCGTCGAGATGGGACTCGAGCGGCGCCAGAAAGCGCGCGCGGGCCTCGCGGATCGTCGGCGGCTCCCCCGCCGCGCACGCGCACCCAGGCGTCGACGAACGCGCCGAGCAGCCAGGGCCAGGCGGTCCCCTGGTGGTACGCGCCGTCGCGCTCGAGCGGTCCGCCTTCGTAGCGGCCGCGGTAGTCCGGGGCGATCCGGGCGAGCAGCGTGCGGAGGCCGAGAGGCGTCCAGAGCCTCGCCTCGACCGCGTCGACGACGCGCCGCGCGCGCTCGCCCGTCGAGCAGCGCGAACGGGCAGACCGCCGACGGCGAAGATCTGGTTGGGCCGCAGCGTCGGCGTCCGCCGTCCCGGGGCGATGATCCGGGTCGACGACGTCGTAGAGGCAGCCCTGCCGTCCTCGTTCCAGAAGCGGCGCTCGAAGGAGTCCACGGCCTTCGCAGAGCATGTCCCGGAACCGATCGGTGAACGCGTCCGCGATCTTGAGCGCATTGATCCACAGGGCCTGGATCTCGACGGGCTTGCCGATCCGCGGCGTCACGACCCAGTCGCCGACCCTGGCGTCCATCCAGGTGAGCTGCACGCCGGGCACGCCGGCGGCGAGCAGGCCGTCCTCGTCGGCGCGGATCCCGAAGCGCGTGCCGCGCGCGTAGCCCGTCAGGATCTCGCCGAAGGCGCCCTGCAGGATCTTCCGCTCGGAGCCTTCGACGCGCCGGCCGGCCGCGGCGCGCGCCTGGAAGTATTCGGCCATGACGACGAGGTACCAGAGCGACGCGTCGACCGAGTTGAACTCGGGCTCAGCCTTTCCGTCCGGGAACATGTTGGGCAGCATTCCTTCGGAGACGGCTCCGGCCCATTCGACGAGGATCCGGCCGGCCTCGTCGAGGCGCCCGGTCGCCAGGCAGAGGCCGCGCAGCGAGATGAACGTGTCGCGGCCCCAGTCCGTGAACCACGGATAACCGGCGACGACGGTCCGTCCCGATCCGCGGCGGACGAGGTACGCGTCGGCCGCCCGCTCGAGCGGCCCGGGAAAGGCGGCCCGCCGGGTGCGTTCGGTGCTGCGGAGCGTCTCGAGGGCGCTCTCCGCGGTTCCGGCGCCGAGCACGGCCTCGTGCCCTTCGGCCGCCATGAGCCACACGCCTTCGCCGCGGGAGAGATCGAAGCGGAGAGTCCCCGGCGAAGCCAGGTCCTCGGAGAAGTCGAGACCCCGCGAGCGCTCTTCGGCGTAGAAGAAGTTGCGGTACCACTCGGGTCCGTGGGCATACGCGCCGTTCGTGCGCATCGAGATCGCCGGGACGGACGCATAGGGCCGGAAACGCATCCATCCGTCCGCCGAGGGTTCCGCCTCGAAGCGGAAGTCGGGATTCTCGTGGTGGAGCGAGTGATAGTCGCGGCCGGAGAGAAACGGCCGCACCTCCAACGTGACCGGGCTCGTCCCGGAGAGGAGCTTCCAGGAGACCGCCGCCGCGGATGCGTCCTTCGGCACGAGGATCTCCTGGACGATCCGCGTCCCGTCCGGAAGCGCAAACGTCCAGCGCGGCCAGGGCTCGATCGTGAAGGCGGCGATCCGCGAGGCCCCGTCCGGGTACGTCACGTCGGGACCGTACGCCTGCGAAGTGATCGCGTACCGCCCGGCCGGCGTCGTGACCCAGGCGTCGAAACCGTTGACGAGGACGACGCGCCCGGTCGGCGGCGTCGTCGCCGTCAGGAGAAGGGCATGGTAACGGCGTGTCCGGATCCCCGCGGCCGTGCCCGAAGCGAAGCCGCCGAGGCCGTCGGCCTCGAGCCATTCCTTCGTCAGACGGGAGGCTGCGCTTTCCAAGACTTGGTCTCGCCGCGCCATCTTCTATCGCGTCCGGCGCCATTCCAAACGAGATCGCGAGGCCGCGGCGGAGCGGTACGGTGAACATGAGCGGAGGCTCGAGACGTGAGCGCGTCGGATGCCGTAGATCTCCGTCCCCGGCTCGTAGGCCTGCCGACTTCGGGATCGATACCGCCGGCCGTTCCGGCCGGCGTTGCCTACTGCCGGGGGTCTGCCTCTGGTGGTCGGCTCGCTATCGCTCGGGATGACGGCTGGAACGGAACACGTGAGTCGTGAGACGACCGTCTACGGCACGTCCAGCACCGATGCCCATCCGCCGTAGGCATCCGGCTCCCGCATCGCGCAGTCGGGGTCCGGCAGCCAGCGCTCTCCGTCCACGACGATCTTGTAGCTGTGACGGCCGGGCGGCGGCGAGGCGAGCTCGGTGCGCCAAACGCCGTCCTCACCGCGCTCGAGAGCGTGGAGGCGCGGGTCCCAGCCGGTAAAGCTGCAGGCCAGCGCGACCGTGTTTGCGGCGTCGTCGTGGTACGCGAAGGCCAGGCGTCCGTTCGCGACCATCCAGGCGCTCCCCTCCCGTCGCCCGGATGGCTTTCGGCGAACGCGGCCTCTATCGCCGCGCGTGCGTTCAGAATTCCGAAACCCTGGCGGATCGCCGGCTCTCCGCCAATCGGCTCCGCGGTCCGAAGCAGGATCCGCCGCACGTCCGCCGGCGTGAGGCCGGGGTTGGCCTCGAGCATCTGGGCGACCACGGAGGCCGCGATCGGAGCCGCGAACGACGTGCCGTCCACGTGCTGGTAGTGCGCCGCCACGATCTTCTTCTCCCGGAGCTCCTCCTCGGCGGACGCGCGGAGCGCGTCGGCGGCGACCTCTCCCCCCGCGGCTGCGGCGGCGACCTCCTCGAGGCCCGCCTCGAGCAGCGTCTCGACCATCCGTTCGTCCGGAGCCGCGGCGAGGCCGGAGAGAGCCTCCGCCGTGCGCTCCGCCTCCGTGCCGGGGAGGATCGGAGCCGCGACCCACGCCGCGGGCGCGATGAGCTCGGGCTTGACGACGCCGTCGGGCGTCACGCCGAAGCTCGAGCAGTAGAGGGCGAGATTCTTCCGCTCGGGGTCGTTGCCGTCGTCGTAGCCGCCGACCGCGATGACGGAGGGAGCCGACGCGGGCGGCAGGCAGCGATGACACTCCGCGTAGGCGGAATTGCCGGCCGCGGCGACGAGGACCAGGCCGCGCCGGACCGCCTCCTCGGCGAGCTGGTTGAGGGGGCACTCGCCGAGCGGGCGCTCCGCGTCGCCGCCGAGCGACATGCTCACGACGCGAATGCCGTAGCGCTCCGCGTTCTCGAGCACCCAGAGAAGTCCCTTCTCGATCGATTCTTCCGTCACGCGGCCCTCCCGTCCGACGCGGACGAGGACGAGCCGCGCCTGGGAGGCGAGCCCCCGGTACGCCCCGTCGGAGAGGAAGCCGTTGCCGGCCGCGACGACCGCGGTCTGCGTCCCGTGCCACTCGTCGGGCTCCGGCGGCCTCGCCGGGTCGAGCCCCCGCTCCGGATCGTGGACGTCGTGGTACGCGACGATGCGGTTCTCAGGCTGCGTGAGGTCGGGGTGAGGGGTGAACCCGGAGTCGAGCAACGCGATCGTCACGCCGCGACCGGCGAGGTCGTGCGGGCTCGCGACGCGCGCGGGCGTCGAGAGCACGGCAAAGCGGTTGGGGGCGTGCGGATGGTCCATGTGCAGTCTTCGAGCGTCGTCCGTCACTCTGCAAGTCGGATGCCGGAGGCGCGGGGACGGTTACGGGGTCAAAAGCGGACGAAGCCCGTGAACGTCGCCGAGATTCCGGGCGCCAGGGTGGCTCGCGCGTCGGGAGTAATCAGGTACGCCTTGTCGAGCACGTTGCGGACGTAGGCCTGGAGCTCGAAGTGCTCGGCGAATCGGTATCCGGCCCCGAGGTCGAGAAGGCTGTAGCCCGGCCGGGCGCGCTCGTTGGGGCCCGGATGGTCGTCGTTCGCGTAGAAGACGCCGCGCGCCTGGACGAACGCCGGCCCGAACGCCTTGCGGAGCTGGATGTTCAACGACTCCGGCGGGATGTCGTCGAGCGGCGCGTCGTCATCCACGGTCTCGCCCCGCTCGATCTGTCCCGCCACGGCGACCGCGAAGCCCTCCGGCAGATCGACCTGCGCCTCGAGCTCGAGACCCTCCAGGTGCGCCTCGCCGCGGTTGCGGAAGAAGAAATCGTCGGGCAGCTCGCCCGCGTAACGCTCGATGAGGTTGTCGATCGTGTAGTCGTACATGTAGAAGGCCGTGCGGAAGCAGCCGGCGCTGTAGCGGAGCGCCACGTCCCACTGGTCGCTCGTTTCGGGCTCGAGGAGGGGGTTGCCCGTGATGAAGCCGCGGCCCGAGGGCCCGCGGAAGTAACGGTCGGACAGCACCGGGTCGCGAAAGCCGTGCGAGAACCCGCCGGTCACCGAGAAACCCCCGAATGAGCCGGCCGTCAGCGCCACGGATCCGGAGACCGCGTCGTTGCTCGTGGAGAGGTCCCCGAAATAGCCGTCGACGTTCTCCGTCGTCACGCTGTCGTAGCGCACACCGCCCGAAAGGGACAGGACCGGCAACAGCGCCAGCTCGGCCGTGAGATATCCGGCGGCATCGGTGCGGTGGGCGTCTTCCACCGAGACGTTGCTCCGCTCCTCCGGAGGGACGGTGTAGCGGACGAAGTTGTCCAGCGCGTGGAGGTCGTACCGGCCGTTGAAGTCGACGCCGACCTCGACGCGCACCGGACCGAAGAAACGCTCCGCGAAGCCGCGCGCCTGGAAGTCGTTGGCCGATACGTCCGCCTGCTCGAGCGTCGCGGCGGCGCTCGGCGTCGCGAACCGGTACTGGTTCGTGATCTGGTCGTAGCTTCCGAGGAGGCCGACAAAGCCGATCCGCGAGAAGCCCGCGACCGCCCCGCTCTCCCAGTTCAGCGTGAACCGGCTCGAGTTCTCCTCGGGGTAGTAGAAGCGGACCGTCGTCGAGTTGTTCCGGGGGCGGTCGATGTCCCGGCCGTAGTCGCCCTGCCAGCCGGCCGTGAGCGTTCCGGGACCGAGCCGGTACGACGCGCGTACGAGCACGCCGCTGTCGCGGAAGCCCGAGTTGAAGACCTCGCCGTCCGGGCTGTCCCAGTTGCCGTACGACCGATAGTGGCCGGAGACCAGGAAGCCGCCGTCCTGACCGATCGGCGTCGAGACCATGGCCCCCGCGCTGCCGCCCGGAATCCCGATGCCGTAGTCGCCGGTGGCCTGGACCCGCAGGGGTCCTCCGAGCGCCACGCCGAGCGTCCGCGCCGCGATCACGCCGCCGAAGGCGTCCGAGCCGTACGCGACCGATCCGGGGCCGCGGGCCACGTCGACGCCGTCGAGGACAAACGGGTCCATGTACGTCGCGCTCGGGCCGACGCGCCGCTCGGAGGACACACGGGCGCCGTCGATGAGGATCAGGCTGCGCCCCCGCGCCAGGCCGCGGATCGCCGGGACGGCGGCCTGGCCCTCGGAGACCGAGGACACGCCGGCCACGTTCTCGACCGTCTGCGTCAGGTTGAAGGGCTGGCGGGACTGAATGTCGGCCTTCGGGACGAAGGTCGTTCCGTTGGCCGGCGTCGCGTCGATCGTCGGGGCGGCGCCCGCCGTGACGATGACGCTCTCCTCGGCGATGGGCTCGACCTCAATGACGACGGGCCCGTCCGCGGGAATCGCCATGACGGTGAAGGGCCGCATGTAGCGTCCGCCCGGCAGCACCACCAGGACTTCGAAGGGCGTGACCGGCGTCGGTTCCCACGTGAACGTCCCGTCGGGACTCGTGATCTGCGTGACGTTGGTCGTCAGCACCGAGACTTCCGCTCCCCCGATCGGGTTCCCCGATGCCTTCAAGACCACCTTCGCCTCGAAGGCCTCGCCGGAGGCCGCACCCAGCAGATTCGACACGAAGGCCGTGAGCAGCCGCCACTTACGAGATTTCATGACGGGAATCTAGGGCGCAACGACGAGCTACTACCAGTGCTCGTAGAACCGTGTGAGGACGCTACGGGGCGTGGACGATCGCGCCGTTACGGCGCGTGAACGATCGTTTCGAAGACGCGATGCAGCGGCTCGAGAACGCCCGGAGTGACCGCCAGCCACGCCGTCGCTGCGAGGAGCGCCAGCAAGGCGCCGGTGCGACCGAGACCCGAGGCGTGGCGCGCGAGGCGCGCGGGCGCGGCGAGCAGGCGGCGGACGCGTTTTTCGAGAGCTTCGCCGCGGTAGAACGCGGCGGCGACGGCGGTCTGCGGAATCGCGGCGCGCGAGGCGAGACGCGCGACCCGCACGAGCGACTCGGCGAGGTCCGCCGGGTGTGCGCCGCGGGCGATCGCGTCGTCGTCGGCCGATTCCTCGGTCGCCGACTCCCACTCTTCGAGCATCCGGCGGCCGGAGGAAAAGAGAGGAAGCGGATCCGCAGCGCCCTCGAGCATCAGGCGCTTCACGTTGTCTCCGGAATGCCAGTGGCCGACCTCGTGGGCGGCCATCGCGGCGACCAGATGGGCGCCGCAGCCGTCGAGCACCGAGCTCGCGATGAACAGCCTCGGCCGCCGGGACCCCGCCAGAGCCACGATCGGCGCGGCCGTGTCGATCCGATACACGGGGCAATCGACGCCGTCGAGCGATACGGGCTCGGCCCCGCGCGACCAGACGCGGACGACGCGATCGGTCGCGAGGAGAGTCGAGATCAAGCGCCAGACACCCCGGCCGGCGAACACGAGCCCCACGAGAGCGCAGGCCCAAAAAGTGAAGCCCGGCATTTCCGTCGTCTTCCTCGGCTCGAGCAGGACGAAGGCCGGCAGCACGAGCCCGAAGCTCGCGAGCAGGCCGGCCGAAGTGGGAAAGAGACGCAACCCGAGAAGCACGCGCGCGCGCGTCGCCGCGCGCATCCGCGCGATCCGCGAGTCCAGGACGCGCCAGGCCGCGAGCACGAGTGCCGAGCCCGCGAGACTCCCGATGCCGAACGCCGCGAGGAGACCGAGAGCTCCGAGCAGCGCGTAGCTCATGACTTGCGCGTCTCCCGGTCGCGCCGTTCCCGGACGAGCGCTTCGAGCTCGTCGAGAAGGCCGTGGTCGCGCGTCCCGAACGCGTCGACCAGAAACGAGAGCGCCGGCCGAAGAGCGTCCGGTTCGTGCCTCAGGAAAGCGTCGATGGCGTTGGCCGTGAGCAGCGCCTCCATCTCGGACCGCGTGTAGCGCGGCTTGTAGAGGAAGGCCCGCCCCGAGCGCTGCCTCTCGAGCACGCCCTTCCGGTAGAGGCGGTCGAGCGTCGTCATCAGCGTCGTGTACGCGGCTTCGGGATAGTCCTCGCGAACGTCGCGCACGCTCGAGGGAGCTCCGCGCCGCCACAGCGATTCGAGCATCCGGACTTCGAGCTCGCCGAAAGCCGCCGCGAGTCCCTGGCCGGGATTCGCGCGGAGCCATCTCTGGATCAGGGCGGTCACGGACCGGGATTATATGGCGGAGCGGCGCCCGGAGAAGGGGTCGATCAGCGCTGCGAGAGCTCGACCCTCGTAAACATTCCTTCGGCGACCCAGTCGCGGAGCCAGCGGAAGATCTGATCCCCCGGGGATCCCTGCAGCCCTCGCGAGGCCTCCGCCACGGCCTTGCCGAACGGCCGTCCGCGCACGAGGGCGCTCAGAAACTCGTACGCCGGGCGCCCGAGATCGAGGCGCCAGACTTCGTAGCGCTTTCTGTAGACGGCGATCCAGGTGGCCTTGCGGCCGATGTCGGGGTGGTCGTGGTTTTCGTCCTTCACCGATTGGAGGTACGCGTTGACGGGGTACGCGAAGGCTCCCAGGCGCAGCGCGTCGATCGGCCGCAGCACGGCGCCTTCCCAGGCCTGCTCGGGGATGCGCGCGATCTCTTCGACCGGCCAGCTCGGCGATTCCGGAGCGTCGAAGACCTCGGTGACGAGGGCCTCGAGGCGCGCGAGATCGGCCGCGAACGCTTTCCGACGAAGGCCGCGCCAGGTCCGAATGAACTCGGGAAAACGGTCGCCCAGCCGGTTCAGCGTGTAACTGCGCGACGGGCATGCGGCGACATAGGCCGTGACGAGCCCGGCGAAGCGGTCGCTGCCGAGAAGATGGGCCACGGCCGGGAAGTCGTTCTCGAGGGCTTCGACCATCCTCAGCAGATACATGCCCTGATAGACGCCGACGCGCTCGACCGAGGAGAGCGTCTTCGAAGGCAGGATGACTCGGCCGATGTCCTCCGGATCGAGCTCGGCGCGGGCCGCCTCGGACGTCACGGCGTCCGCGGCTTCGCCCGGCTGCTCGATGACCGCCTGCATCCAGCGCTGCAGGCGCGGGAGAGCCAGCTCACGAGGCGACGGCGGCAAGGCGTCCCTCCTTCCGGTCGCTCCGGTACCTCCGCGCCTGAAGCGCTTCGGCGTGCACGACTTCGAACGCCGGGATGTCGCCGTCCCATTCGAACAGCGTCGAGACGTTGCCGGTCCGCGCGACCGAGTGGCGATACAGCTCCCAGACCTCCGGGATCGCGTGGTCGTTGTGCGTGTCGACGATGTGCGTGCCCTTGTTCGTGTGGCCGGCCAGGTGGTACTGGGTCACGCGCGACGGGTCGATCGCGTCGAGGTAGCGCTTCGGGTCGAAGCCGTGGTTGAACGCGCTGACGTAGACGTTGTTGACGTCGAGGAGCATTCCGCAGTCGGCCTGCTCCATGAGACGTCCGAAGAACTCCCACTCCGGCATGCTCGACGCGGCGAACTCGGCGTAGGTCGAGGCGTTCTCGAGCATCAGGGGGCGCTCCAGAAAGTCCGACACGGTCCGGACACGCGCGGCGACGTGCGCCAGGGCTTCTTCGGTCAGGGGCATCGGCAGCAGGTCGTGGGTGTTCCTGCCGGAAACGCCGGTCCAGCACAGGTGATCCGAGACCCATCGGGCCTTCGTGCGGTCGGCGAGGGCTTTCAGTTTTCGGAGGTATTCGAAGTCGAGACGATCGGTCGATCCGATCGACATCGAGACGCCGTGCATGACGACCGGGTAGCGCTCGGCGACCTGGTCGAGGACCCAGAGGGGCCGGCCGCCCGTGTCGAGGTAGTTCTCCGAGAGGATCTCGAAGAAATCGACCTCGGGCTTCGTGTCGAGGATGCGGGCGTAATGGACCGTGCGCAGGCCGATGCCCACGCCGAGGTCGGGGAGGTTCCAGCGGTTACGCGCTTCGGATTTCAAGGTCTCTCGGGCTCCGGAAAAAATTCGGGGGGCGCGGCGACATCCTCGACATCCTGTCCGTCGCTCGTCGCGCCGCCCCCCGTTCCATGAAAATGATTGGACTAGGCCGCCGGCTTGACGGGGACGGCGCAGCCGCCCTTGCCCTTGCAGGAGTTCTTGCCGTGGCAGGCGTTGTCGCCGCTCTTGCATCCGCCCTGGCCCTTGCAGGCGTTCATGCCCTTGCAGGAGTGCTTCATCTCGGCCGAGGCGCAGCCACCCTTGCCCTTGCAGGAGTTCTTGCCCGAACAGCCGTTGTCGCCGCTCTTGCAGCCGCCCTGGCCCTTGCACGAGTTCATGCCCTTGCAGACATGCTTGTCGGACGAGGCCTGCGCCTTGTCCTTCTTCTCGTCGCCGGCCGACGACTTCTTGCCCTCGCCCTTGGAGGCGTCCTTCGGGAGCGCCGACAGCAGGCGCGAGCCCGCGAGGACGCCGGCCACCGCGAGGCCGATCGCCTGCACCTTGAGGTCACCCTTCTTCATCCATCTCTCCTTTCGTTCCCCGTCTGGGGGTTCCACCGGACAGCACCGCGGCCGGAATGGCCGCGGGCGATTCGTTTGCCTTCTCCGGATCGGGATCGACTTTCGGAGACGAGGCCGCCGCGAATTCTATGCCCCGCCCGCCCGATCCTCATCTTCGTTCTCCGTTTCTTCCTGTCCCCCGGGTAGTACGTTTTCCGGCGACGGCCGGATCTCCCACGAGGTCGGATGCCGGAGCGGCCCGGGAGTTTCGGCGGCGCGACGCTCCGCGGGCCTGAGAGATTCCTAAGAAGCGGCCGGGGACACCCGCGCGGCCGGCGCCATCCGCCCGGCCTGGACGTCGCGGAGGAAGCCCAGGAGGTGGCGGAAGTAGGCCTCCTGATCGTCCCACATGGCCAGGTGGCTTCCGTTCTCGCAGATGACGGTTCGGGAGTTCGGGATCAAACGCCCCATTTTGCGGATGTCCTCGGGATCCATCTCGTCGTACCGCGCGCCGACGACGAGCGTCGGGACCGTGATCTTCGCCAGGTCCTTCCAGCGGTCCCAGTCCTTGAACGTGCCGGTGACGACGAACTCGTTGGGCCCCTGCATCGTCCCGTAGACGTCCATGTTGATGTGCTTGAACGCGCGGGCGACGGGATCGGGCCACGGATCGAGACGGCAGACGTGGCGGCCGTAGACGCCCTGGAACATCGCCGCCTGGTACTCCGGGGCGTCGTACTGGCCGCTCGCCTCGTACTTCTCGAGTGTGGCGAGGAGATCCTTGGGAAGCGCGGCCCGAAGCTTCGCGATGTAAGTCATGTACGACGGGATCGAGGCCGTCATGCTCGAAAGCACGAGCCCCTTGATGTGCTTCTGGTACTTGAGGGCGTACTCGATCGCGAGCATCGAGCCCCAGGACTGGCCGTAGAGGTAGAAGTTCTCGAGTCCGAGTGCCGCACGCACCTGCTCGACTTCGTCGCGGAACCGTTCGATCGTCCAGAGGGACTTGTCGTCGGGCTGATCCGAGTAGAACGAGCCGAGCTGGTCGTAGTAGTAGAACTCGACGCCGGCCTGCGGCAGGAAGTCCTCGAAGCACTCGAAGTATTCGTGGGTGACGCCGGGTCCGCCGTGGAGCGTCAGCATCTTGATCGGACCGGCGCCCAGCTTCTTCGTCCAGACCTTGTACTTGCCGTCGACGGGAATCATGCGGATGCCCGCGGTCTTGACGTCGACCGGCTTGCCGGCCGGCGAGACGTACTGCGCGGAGCCAAAGCGCGCGTGGGCGAGGGAAGCGGCGGACAGCGTCAGAAGCGCCCGGCGATCGATCGTCATGCCGGGGATACTAGATCAGCGCGCACGGGAAGCCAGGATGGCGCGATGGCGCAGACGAGCCGTCGGGGATCGCCGCGTTGGGGGCGGGTCCCGGGCGGGCCGAAGTCCCGCCCCATGTTGAGAATCCCATTCTTTGACATAATCCGCCCTCACAGATGGAGCTGGAGACCCGAGACGACGGAGGCGTGACGATCATCACGGTCCGGGGGGACCTCGTGATCGGCGACGCCGAAACGGGCTTCAAAAAGACGATCACGCGCCTCATCGAGGAGGGCCGGGTCAACCTCCTCGTCGATCTCTCTGCGGTCGGGTTCCTGGACAGCTCGGGACTCGGCGCCCTGGTCCGCGCGCTGACCAACACCCAGAAGGAAGGCGGCCAGACGAAGCTGCTGAACGCCGGGCCGCAGATCCGCAAGCTCCTCCAGATGACGAAGCTCGACTCGGTTTTCGAGCTCCACGAGGACATGGAGGCCGCCGTCACGAGCTTCTGACCCGCGGACATCCGTTTCGATTCTCGTTTTCGATTTGGGATTCGGGGAGGGGACGCTTGGCGGACGAACCCGAGGGACCGGTTGAGCCCTTAGAGGACGACGAGCCGGTCGAGTCCGCGGACGGACGGCTCGCCTCGGCCGACGAGGCCGAGATCACGGCTCTGGCGGAGCTCGCGCTGTGCGAAAACCTCGCGCAGACCTCGGGCTGGGCGGCCCGATGGAGCGCGACGATGGCGGGAGCGGACGCGACGCTCCTCTGGGCGCCCGACACGGTTCATCCCATCTTCCTCTGCATCGGGGCCGAGGGCCAGGGCGTCGAAAAAGTGCTGCGCCGCTCGGCTCCGCGGGACACGGGCTACGTCCACGAGCTCGTCCGCGACCGCCAGCCGATCGTTCTGACGGGCGACGAGCTCGTGTCCGACGATCCGTTCGTCCGGGGCGTCACCGGGCACCGCGCGTGTCTCGCGGTGCCGCTGCAGGCCGAGGGCCTGATCGTGGGCCTGCTCGCGATCTACTTCACCGAGATCCCGAATGCCGAGGAAGCGCTCGCCCGGATGGAGCACTTCCTCGAGCAGGCGGCGCCGGCCCTCGGCCGGGCGCTCCGCGCCGAGCGCAAGACCGTCGGGATGCTCCACGCCATCGAGCGGCTCACGAACCTCTACGATCTCTCCAAGGCCTTCGGCTCGACGATCGACATCGGCGAGCTCTCGGCGCTCATCGTGCGGAAGTCCGCCGACATCGTGACGGCGGAGACGGCCTGCCTCTGGATCCTCGAGGGCGAGGACGTGACCGCGGCCGCCGTGGCCGTCAACGATAACTACGACGTCGACTCCCCCCCAACGCCGTCGGCGTCACGGTCGTGGGCGACGTCGTGGCCGACCAGCAGGCCCTCCGGCGAAACCGCATCCCGCCGACCGACCCGGTGGCCACGGAGAACCCCCTCTACCCCATCAAGTCGATCGTGGCCGTGCCCCTCATCGAGGACGAGGTCGCCATCGGCGCCCTCTGCGTGGCGAACAAGCGCGGGCGCCACCCCGAGTTCTCGGCCGAGGACGAAGAGCTCCTCGCCGATCTCTGCCGGCAGGCCGTGCGCGCGCTGCGCACGGCGCGCCAGCACGAGGCCGAGAAGAAAGTCGAAGAGCTCGACGCCCTGCTCGCCGTCTCCCGCGAGATCACGGCGACGCTGGACCTCGGCAAGGTCATGACCGCCATCGTCAACGGCGCCGCGGCCCTGATCCCGTACGATCGCTGCGCGATCGCGATCCAGGATCGCGGCAAGCTCCGCCTCGGCGCCGTCTCGGGGATGGCCGAGGTCGACCGCAAGGACCCCACGGTCGGCCGCACCGAGCAGCTCCTCCAGTGGGTGTTCCTGACCGGAACGGACGTCACCCTGACCCAGTTCGAGGATGGCAGCCTCGCGGCCGACCGGCCTGAGACGGAAGAGAAATTCCGCGCGTTCTTCGCCGAGAGCGGCATGCGCTCCTACTACGGCACGACGCTGCGCGACGAGGAGGGCAAGCTCGGCGCGATCTCCTTCGAGTGCCGCGAGCCGATCGTCTTTGACGAAGGACTGCGGGACCTCCTCGGCATTCTGGTCAACCAGGCCACGGTGTCGCTCCGCAACGCGCAGCTCTACACGCAGGTCCCCCTGGCCGGGTTCCTCAAGCCGCTGCTCGAGAAGCGACGCCAGTTCGACCAGATCCCGAAGCGCAAGCGCCTCCGCATCGCCGCGGCGCTCGCGGTGGCGCTCGTGGTGCTCTTCGTCGTGCCCTGGCGCTTCCGCGTCGGCGGACCGGCGGTCGTTCAGCCCGCGCGCCGGGCCGTCGTGACGGCGCCGGTGGACGGCATCATCGCGTCCGTCCTCCGGCGGGAGGGCGACCGGCTGGCGGCGGGAACGGTCATTGCCACCCTCGAGGACCGACCCTTCAAGGCCTCGCTCGCCGAGGCGCGCGCGGCCTACGACAATGCCGAACGGGATCTCGCCCGCGCCCGCGAAGCCGGCGACGCCGGCGCCATGTTCGCGGCGCGCTCCCGCTCGGACGAGCAGGCGGCGAGGATCGCCATGGAGGAGCAGCGTCTTCTGTGGACGCGGCTCGCGAGCCCGGTCGCCGGCGTCATCGTCACGCCGCGGCTCGAGGAGCGCGTCGGGCAGGTGCTGGCGCGGGGCGACGAGTTCTGCGTCGTGGCCGACGCCGCGGGCTCCGTCACGGTCGAGGTCGCAGTCCCCGAAGCGGACGCGGCGATTCTGAAGCCCGGCCAGCCGGCGCTCGTGAAGCTCAATCCCTATCCGACGCGCACGTTCCACGGAGAGGTCGGCCGCGTCGGGTCGCGCATCCGCGAGGAGGGCGAGGAGCGCTTCGTGATCGCCGAGGTCAAGCTTCCCAACACCGAAGGCCTGCTCCGCACCGGCATGCTCGGGCAAGGCAAGGTTCGCGTCGGCTACCGGAGCATCGCGTATCTGCTCCTGCGCAAGCCCGCCCGCTGGATCTACGGCAAGCTCTGGCCGCTCCTTCCATGACCGTCCGGCGCCCGTTCCGGGCGGCTCATCTCCGCCGCCGCCGGCGGGGAAACCGCGGCCGCGCTCGCCGCCCGCCGCTCGGGCAAGAGCGACCGGCCCCAGCTCGGAACGCGGCTCGTCGTCCGGCGCATCGTGAGGATGGGCGAAGTCCAGTGGGTCATCAAGAATCCCGAGCGCGACGCCTACTACACCTTCAGCGACGCCGAGTGGGGCGCCATCGAGCTCTTCGACGGGACGCGCACTCCGGCGGAGATGGCCGAGGAATACAACCGGCGCCATCCCGGATCCGGCGTGGACGCCGCCTTCATCCTCGAGTACCAGGAGATGCTCCGGGGCATCCAGCTGCTCCAGCAGTCCTCCGCCGAGCGGAGCCTCGAGCTGCTGGCGCATACGCGGGCCGCCCGCAAGCGCGCGGCCGAGGCGAAGGCCGAGGGGTTCAATCCCTTCTTCATCCAGTTCAAGGTCCTGGACCCCAACCGCTTCCTGGATCGGACGGTGAAATACGTCCGCTGGATCTGGTCCCCGCCGGTCGTCGTCCTCTGGTCGATCGCCGTGCTCTGGACCATCGGCGTCTTCGTGAACAACTTTGGGCCGATCTGGACCGGCACCTACGAGCTGTACGCGTTCCTTCGCAAACCTCTCGTCGACGCTCTCCAGTTCTTCGCGATCCTCTGCCTCATCGGCGGGATCCACGAATACGGCCACGCCTACGCGACCAAGATCTACGGCGGCGAAGTCCACGACATCGGGCTGGCTCTGCTCTATTTCACGCCGGCCTTCTACTGCGACACGACGGATTCGATCCTCTTCGAGAACAAGTGGCACAAGTTCTGGACCACGACCGCCGGGATCTACATCGAAGGCTTCATCTGCGCCGGAGCCACGGCGCTCTGGGTCGTGACGTATCCGGACACGATCTGGAACGAGCTCGCCTACAAGACGATGCTCTTCACCGGCGTGTCGACCGTCTTCTTCAACATCAACCCGCTGATCAAGATCGACGGCTACTACGCGCTGACGAGCGTTCTCGAGATGCCCGAGCTGCGCGAGGAGTCGCTCCGCTACATCGGAACGTCGCTCCAGCGGAACGTGCTGAGGCTCTCGGTCGACGTTCCTCCGGCCACGCGGCGGAAGCGGCGGATCTACTGGATCTACGGCACGCTGGCTCTGGCCTACCAGCTCGTGCTGATGCGCTTCATCGGCGGGCTCTTCTTCAACCTCTATGACCGCTTCTTCCCCGACGCCGCCGGCGTCCTGCTCGCCCTGACGCTCTACCAGATCTTCAAGAAGCGTGTGCGTCTGGGCGTGCGCACCGCCAGGCTCTTCTACCTCGACAAGAAGGAGCTGATCATGAGTGCTCGCAGCCGAAGGGCCCTGGCCGTCGCCGGAGGGATCCTCGCGCTGCTCCTCGTGCTGCCGATGGCGCGGCGCACGATCCGGAGCGAGGCGGTCCTGCGGCCGGCCGGCGTCCACCACGTCGACGCTCCCGGTGACGGCGTCGTCGAACGCGTGTTCGTCTCGGAAGGCGACAACGTCGCGGCGGGCGCCGAGCTCCTGCGCATCGTCAACCCGGCCGCGCAGGCCGAGTCCGCGCGCTTCTCCGCCCGGAGCGCGCGCATGGCGGGCCGCGAGAGCGCCGCGCGGCAGGCCGGCGACGCATGGGGCGTCGCCGAAGCGGAAGGGCTGCGCACGGCGGCGGCCGCCGGGCTCGAGAAGGCCGTCGTCGAGCAGGATCGGCTCTCGATCAAGAGCCCGATCGTGGGCCGCGTGCTGACGGCGCGGCCCGCCGATCTCGTCGGCGATTTCGTCACGGCGGGCCGCCCGCTGCTAGAGGTCGCGGACTGCTCGAAGCTCGTCGCGGAGCTTCCGGTCTCCGAGAGGCTCCTCGACGATCTCGCCGTGGGCGCGCCCGTCCGGGCCCTGCTCGGTCAGCGCCCGACCCGGCCGGTCCGCGGCACGATCGTGCGCATCTCGCCGGCGACGCTCGACCAACCGGTCACCGCGCGCGGGCTCCACGATCCGCCCCGACCCTCGACACGGCCCGACCGCTTCGTCGCGCTCACGGTCTTCGACAACGCCGACGGCGCTCTCCGGCCGGGCGATCTCGCGCGCGCCAAGATCTATGGCGCGCGCGCGTCCGTGCTCTCGCGCGGATGGCGCGTTCTGCGCCGCTGGCTCCAGACGATCGTCTGGTAGAAAAGAAAAAGGCCCCGCCTCGGGGCGGGGCCTTTTGCCAGTCGTCGTTCTGGCTTACGACTGCGAGCGGGTCGACTGCGAGCGCGTGGCCTGCGAGCGGGTGGCCTGGGCGCGAGTCGCCTGAGCCCTGGTCGCCTGGGCGCGGGTCGCCTGAGCGCGGGTCGCCTGAGCGCGGGTCGCCTGGGCGCGCGTCGCCTGGGCGCGCGTCGCCTGGGCGCGGGTCGCCTGGGCGCGGGTCGCCTGAGCGCGGGTCGCCTGAGCGCGCGTCGCCTGGGCGCGGGTCGCCTGGGCGCGGGTCGCCTGGGCGCGGGTCGCCTGAGCGCGGGTCGCCTGAGCGCGGGTCGCCTGAGCGCGGGTCGCCTGGGCGCGGGTCGCCTGGGCGCGCGTCGCCTGGGCGCGGGTCGCCTGGGCGCGGGTCGCCTGGACATGCGGGGCCGCTTCGGGAGCCACGGGGCCGGTGCTCGACAGGCTTCCCACCCGGAGCTCGTTCATTTCCTTGCCGGTGGCGGTCTTGATCTTTTGCCTCTGCGCGTCGGTCAGCTTGATCCTCACATCGTTTGCCATTTTTTGATTTCCTCCTGGCCCATCAGTAAGGCAATCGGCGCGCCAGCGTGTTTCTCGTTCCTTGAAACTCGGTAATCTCTGAATACAAGTGACTTGCCGAGATCGCCGAGAACCGGATCCAGGCCCACAAGAGGCGAATTTCTCAACCTCTGGTTGAAAATCTCAACCGCTCAGAGCTCGTATTTCCGGCAGAGATACTTCATCTGGTTGGGGTCGAGCCCGAGCCGTCTCGCCGCTTCCGCCTTGGTGCCGCCGGCCGCCGCGATCGCTTCGGCGATGAGGTTCTTTTCGAAAGCGGCGATCCGCTCGGGAAGGCTTCCGGAGCTCTTTTCCGCCGTGGGCGAGCGCCGGAGCGCCCGCGGGAGATCCTCTTCGGTCGCCTCCGGCCCTTCGGAGAAGAGCACCAGCAGCTCGACGACGTGCTCGAGCTCCCGGACGTTGCCGCGCCAGGGATAGGCCTCGAGCCCGGCGAGCGCGCCGGCCGAGAAGCCGCGCACCGGCCGGCCGTGACGCGCCGCGTACCGTTCCAGGAAATGGCGGGCCAGCAGCGCCACATCCCCCGTCCGCTCCCGAAGGGGCGGGATGCGGATCGGGACGGCGTTGATCCGGTAATAGAGGTCCTCCCGGAACGTGCCCGCCGCGACGCGCGCGTCGAGATCTTCGTTCGTCGCCGAGACGAGCCGGAAGTCCACGGCGATCGAGCGGCGGCCGCCGACCCGTTCGATCTCGCGCGACTCGATCGCGCGGAGAAGCTTGGCCTGAACTCCCGCCGAGAGCGTTCCGACTTCGTCGAGAAAGAGGGTCCCTCCCTGGGACAGCTCGAACCTTCCCGGTCGCGAGGCCACGGCGCCCGTGAACGCTCCGCGCTCGTGGCCGAAGAGCTCGGCTTCCGCGAGCCCTTCCGGCAGCGCCGAGGCGTTGACCGCGACGAACGGCATGCGCCGCCGCGGGCTGCCCTCGTGGATCGCATGCGCGAGGAGCTCCTTGCCCGTGCCGCTCTCGCCGAGCAGCAGTACCGAGGCGTCGCTCGGCGCGACCTTCGAGATCTCGCGGGCCAGGCGGCGCATCGGCTCGCTCTCGCCGACGATCCGTCCGGGGGCCGGTCGTTCGAGGGCCGCCCGGCGGAGCTCCCGGTTTTCCGAGACCAGGCGCCGTCGCTCCAGCGCGCGCTTCAGGATGAGCTTGAGCTCGGCGGCATCGACGGGCTTCTGGAAGAAGTCGAACGCGCCGAGGGCGATGGCCTGCAGCGCCGCCTCCCGCTCGGTCTCCCCCGACATCACGACGACGGTGGCGTCCGGATCGCGGCGCTTGGCTTCGGCCACGAGGCCCAGGCCTTCTTCGATCCGGCCCGAGGGCGGCAGCCTCAGGTCGAAGAGAAAGAGGTCCGCCTCCGATGCGATCAGCTCCCGGCCGGCCACGCCGTCGGAGGCGGTCACGACCTCGAACTCGCCTTTGAGCGCCCAGACGAGCTGGGCGAGCAGATCGGCATCGTCGTCGACGATGGCGATGCGCCCGAGAGACCGCCCCGCGGGGCTCACGCCGAAGAGCGGGCGGCTGGAAAAGAGACCCGCATGATGGTGCCGCCCCCGGGCTGACTGAGCACCCGCAGAGTCCCGCTGTGGTACCGGATGATCTGGGCCGCGGTGAACAGCCCGAGGCCGACGCCGTTCGGTTTCGTGGTCTCGAAGGGCTGGAGCAACCGCTCGCGCAGGAACTCGGGCGTCATCCCGCAGCCATTGTCGATGATCTCGACGGACGCCCGCGGCCGGGCGCGGGTGCCCGACGGCCGTGCTGCGGAGGAGCACCTTCCCCCCGGTTCCCGCCGCCTCGAGCGCGTTGTCGACGAGGCTCGAGAACGCTTCCTTGAGGTAGTCGGGGTCTCCCCAGATCTCCGGCGGCGCTCCGACCGACAGCGCGAGTTTCGGCGGCTGGCCGGCGTTCACGCCCCGGAGACGCGGAATTCGCGATGTCGCTTCCTTCGCCACGACGGCCAGGACGTCGTTCGGGCTCAGGGCCACCTTGACGAGGATCGTGTCCTGATGCTTCTCGTAGCGTCCCGCGATCACGGCCAGCCGCTCGACCGTCGAGTGAAGGAGCGACTGCACGAGCTTCTTGAACTCCGGGTCGCCGTAATGCTCCTCCAGGTTCATGAGCAGCATCTGGAGCCGGAACCCCATGTTCTTGACGTCGTGCACCAGCACGCGGTCGAGGGCGGAGCGGAGCTTTCGCGGGTACCGGCGAGACGGCATCAGCGGGGCTTGCCCTCCGGGAATTTGACCTTGACGGCGACGCCCGGGCGCAGGGCCGGCTGGCCGGGCTGCCGTCGCACCTGAATCATGACCTGGAAGGTGCCGCTCGCGGGATCGACGGTCGGGCTGATGAAACGCACCTCCCCGGTCGTCTTCGCTTCGGGAAACCGTTCCGGCACGACCTCGACCCTGTCTCCCACGCGGACGCGCAGGAGCCACTCTTCACGCAGATAGACGCGCGCGAGCAGCGGATCGGTCGCGGTGACCTTGAAGAGGGGCTCGTTGCCGTCCTCGATGACCTTCTGGCCGATGCGGGCGTACTTCTCGGTCACCACACCGGCGAAGGGCGCGCGGATGACGGCGTAGTCGCGCTGCGTCTTCACCTTCTCCCAGCGCGCGACGGCCACGGCCCACTGCGCCTTCTTCGAGTCGAGGTCCTGGACGCTCCCGACTTTGGAATCCACCAGCGACTGCGCGCGGTCGTACTCGGCCTTGCGCAGGTCCATGTCTTCCTTGGCTTCCCGGACGTCGGCATCGAGCGCACGCGGGTCGAGCGTGGCGAGCGTCTGCCCCTGGGTGACGGTGCTCCCGCGATCGACCGTGATCGTCTCCACGATGCCCGTGATCCTCGCCGAAACGATCACGTCCTGGTCGACCATCAGGTGCGACGCGAAAACGTTGTCCTCCGGCGGAGCGCCGAGCGCGGCGGAAACCGCCGCCATCAGAGCGAGGAATGTGGGAGCTGTTTTCACGATCGCGGAAGACCCGAAGATGCTATCGTTTGCGCAGGGTCATGTCGATCTCTCTCGCGAGCCAAAGCCCCTCCATCGAACAAAAGGGCCTGCGGGCAAACTTTTCCTGGACCATGGCGGAGCCGTGGGACGAACGCCGCCTCGCGGCGTTCCTCATGACCAAGCATCGCCGCAGCGACTCGGACTGGACGCGCCGCCCCTCGCCCTTTTTCGCCTCGCTCGGGCAGTCGAGCATCGAGTGTTCCGTGCCCGTGGCGCGTCCCGAGGCGCTCCCCGAGCTCGCGGCGATCCTGACGGGTGAGCTTTCGGGCATCCTGAGCGGAGCCAGCCAGATCTACGACCAGATGCTCGCCGGGACGGACTGGAAGACCGTTTCCCCTCCGTAGGACCCCAAAAAAAGGCCCACACGCCCCCGCTCGGCCCCGTCCGACGGACCCCAAAGTACTCATTTCTCTAGGCTCCAAACCGCACGAGGGCGGTATACGCTTTCGCGGCCCCGGGCGGAAATCCCGGCCGGGGACGGCCTCGGGCGCTCCAGGAGGTGGCCATGATCTCGGTTCCCTCGCTTCGCCTGAACCAGTTCGGCGTCCGGTTCTACGAGGCTCTGCTCTCGGGGGCGGACCTGCAGTCCCTGGTCGGTTTCGAGGTCCTCTCCTTCGGCCCGAGCGGCGAGACGACGCGAGGGAAGCACAAGCCCACCGGGCGGGTCAACTGGGAGTTCCTGGAGAAGAAGATCGCGGCCTCCGAGCAGGCCTTCCAGCGGCCCATCATCAAGAAGAAGATCGACGAGCTCGTCGCCTACTACCTCCAGTGCGCCGACTCGGGCACCCTCCCGGCCATCCCCGGCAGCGTTCTCCTGGTCTCGGAGAAGCGGCTGGAGTTCGCCCCCTCGGGCGGCCGCGCCGACTCCGGGTCCCTCAAGCTGCCCGAGGAGTCGGGCATCCTGCGGGCCCTCGACGGCCAGCACCGCCTTCTCGCCCTCCACCAGCTCGCCGAGAAGCACAGCCTGCGGGACTTCCAGGTGCCGGCCGTGGTCTTCGACAACCTGACGCCCGACCAGGTCGTCGAGCTCTTCGTCACGATCAACAGCAAGCACACGAAGCTCAACCCGTCGCACCTGATCTCGCTCGCCGGCCGCCGGCTCTACCGCGACGAGAACCTGGCCGCCGCCCACGACGTCATCCGGACGCTCAACGAGGACGAGGGCTCGCCCCTGAAGGGCGCGATCAAGGTCCTGGGCATCGGCAAGGGCCACGTCACGCAGGCCTCGCTCGCCGACGAGCTCCGGGACGTCTTCGCGGCCATCGACACCGCCGGAGGCCGCGTCGCCCGGGAGTTCCGCGAGAACGCGCGGCGCTTTTTCCTCAACTACTTCAAGGCCGCGGCCCGGGCCTTCCCGGCGGCCTTCGCCGGCCGGAAGTACTCGATCAAGAGCTCGACCTCCCTGCGAGCGTTCATCCGGATCGTGCCCTACGTCATCGCCATGGTCCGCAAGCGCGGCGGCGACGTCTGGTCGGCCGGAGAGCTCGACGCCGCGCTCCGCCCGTGGGCCGACGCGATCGGGGACCGGCGGTTCGAGACCGAGACCGTCTGGAAGGAGAAGCTGACCGGCGGCACGCGCTCGGCGGTGGAGATCCTCGCCCGCGAGCTCCGCCAGGGGCTCAACACCTGAACTTGCGCCCGCGTTTCGCGTAATTACTAGCGGAGGACAAAGAAACTTTGGCTGCGTTCGGGGGCTGTCTCGTCATCCTGCTCGTCGCCGCCTTCTTTCTGGCCATCTGGGCCATCTGGCGGTACAACAACCTCGTTTCGCTGCGCAACCAGGTCGCGAACGGCTGGAAGCAGATCGACGTCCAGCTCAAGCGCCGCCACGACCTGATCCCGAACCTCGTCTCCGCCGTCAAGGGCGAGATGCAGTTCGAGCAGGACACGCTCGAGAAGGTCATCCAGGCGCGCAACGCCGCGGCGTCCGCGCACGGCGTCGCCGACGCCGCCGGCAAGGAGAACGCCCTCACGCAGACGCTCTCCCGCCTCTTCGCCCTGGCCGAGAACTATCCGAACCTGAAGGCCAACGAGTCCGTCAAGTCGCTCATGGAGGAGCTCTCCTCGACCGAGAACCGGATCGGCTTCGCGCGCCAGTTCTACAACGACATCGCGACGCGCTACAACACGGCGCAGCAGATCTTCCCCGACAACTTCATCGCCCGGACCTTCAAGTTCCAGCCCGTGGAGCTCTTCGAGATCCAGGACGCGTCCGAGCGCGCGGTGCCGAAGGTGGACCTGAGCCTCCGGCCGTCCCCGTAACGCGGCGCGCGACACGGAGTGCCCCTCAACCTCTACGACCAGCAGAAGCGGAACATCGCGAACACCCGGATGTTCATCGCGGGCTTCGTGTGCCTGCTGGCGTTCATGGGACTCTCCGCCGACGGCGTGCTCTATGCCGGCGGGTTCTCGCCGGGGCTTCCCATCGCGACGCTCGGCGCGCTCTGCCTCGGCGGCTTCTCGGCCTGGTGGTCGCTCGCAGGAGGCGACCGCGCGATCCTCGAGTCGACGAGCGCCGCGCCGCTCGACCGCGCCGATCCGCGGCACCGCGTCCTCGACAACGTCGTCGAAGAAATGGCGATCGCGGCGGGGATGCCCAAGCCCGCGATCTTCGTGATCCCGGATCCCGATCCGAACGCCTTCGCCACCGGAATCGGCCCGGAGCGGGCCTCGATCGCCGTGACCCGGGGCCTGCTCGAGAAGCTCGACCGCGACGAGCTGCAGGGGGTCGTCTCCCACGAGCTCTCTCACGTCAAGAACTACGACGTGCGCCTGATGACCGTGGTCGCGGCGCTGGCCGGCGCGATCCTCCTGCTTGCGGACTGGAGCCGCCGGGGCCTGCGCTGGGGCCGGCGAGGCTCGTCGGAAAAGTCGGGCGGGCTCGGAATCCTCTTCGTGATCCTCTGGATCGTCTCGATCCTGCTGGCGCCGATCATCGCGCAGATCGTGTCGTTCGCCGTGTCCCGACAACGCGAGTACCTCGCGGACGCGTCGGGGGCGGAGCTCACGCGCAACCCGCTCGGGCTGGCCTCGGCGCTCGAGAAGATCGCCGCCGCGGTCGAGCCCACGCCCTCGATCAAGCAGGGGGTCGCCCACCTGTGCATCGAGGACCCGCGCGGGAGGCCGGTCAACCGCCAGGAAGGCTTCGTCGCGAATCTGTTCGCGACGCATCCGCCGGTCGAAAAGCGGATCGCCGCTCTCCGGGAGATGGCCTACCAGGCGGCGGGCGGACGGTCGTAGCCGCCCCGTCGTAGCCGCCCGCCCGCACCCCGCGTCAGAAGTACCGGCGGCCGTCGAAGAAGATCCGCAGATACGCGAGGTAGCGAGTCTGGAGGCGACGGCGCCGGCAGCTCCGGTCGATCGACGACCACGGCGGACACCGGATGGTCGAACCCCAGACCGAGCTGCACGAACGTCGCGAACGTGTAGCGTGTTCCGTATTCACGGAAGGGCCGGTACTCGAGGACCGGAAAGTCCCACTGCAGAGACTTGACGGCGATCGGGATCAGTTCGGGATCCTCGGGCGGGCCCACGGCCGCGAGGAACGCGTCCTTCGTGCCGTAGCCGAAGAGCGTCACGCCGACCTCGCGGCCGACCACGACCTGCAGGTCTCCGAGGCCCACCGCAATCCTCGTCTGCCACGGGATCAGCCCGCCGTCGGCGGCCGTGATGGCCATCTTCTCGAGCGTTTTGGGATCCGTGAACGCCAGCACCGGCGCGGCGAGCACGAGGTCGCCCGGGATGAGCCAGAACGGCAGGCGCAGACGGAACTGGAGTCCCGAGCGCGCCGGAGCCCCCGGAACGAACTGCTCGAGCAGAGGATCTCCCGAGCACTGCGGACATCCGCCGGAGGAGCGCGACTGGCTGATGAACGCGGCTCCGACGAAGACGAGGCCGTCCCCGTTCGAGCCGAGAAGCGCGTCGAGCCCCAGGCCGAGATGCACGCCCACGTCCAGCTGTCCCTGCACGCCGCCCTCCGAGTCGGGTGTGAACCCCTCGTTGGACCAGAGCACGGCTCCCCCGCTGGCCACGCCGAGAAACGGGCCGATCTCGGCGCGGAACCGGGGCAGCGCCGCGTAGCCGGGCCCGCGAAACGGAATCGGGGTAGTCATGAGCACGTCTCTCAGCAGCGTGTCGAGGCTCTCGGGTGGGTTCCAGAGCGGCATTTTCGCCGCGCGGCAAACGTCGAACGTCCCGTCCGAGACCTCCGCCGGAAGCGACGCGCCCGCCACGTCGCGGGCCTCCGGCGAGTCCGGCCGGCCCGCCGCCACGAACTGGGCCAGACTGATCGCGACTGCGTTTCCCGCCCGGTGGATGTCGGCCTCGCGCACGTACCCGTCGCCGAAGAGGATCTCTTCTTTGCCGTTCCAGCTCTCGGCGTCGAGACCGTTCTGGTTGTAATAGTCGTGCGTTCCCTTCCGCTCGGCGGCGTTGCCCCACGAGCCGGCGATGTGGCCGGCGGCGAACGCGTCTTCGAGAAAGTGCAGGCCGAACATCTCGAGCGCGAGGGCCAGCCGGGCTTCGGGGCCGTCCGCTCCTCTCGTGCGAGCGGCGTGCTGCAGAGCCGCGGTGTGGAAGTAGACGTAGATCGCGATGGCGTTCATCTCCCCGGTGAGGGCCTGTACCGCGTATTCCGCGGGTTCGTTCACGCTGCGCGGGAGCAGGAAGTGCGCATTGTTGCTGCCGGCGCGCGTGCTGTATTCGGGATCGGTGCGCTCGAGGCCCAGATCACCGATGACTCGGAAATTGGTGCTCTCGGCCTCGTTTTTCGACGAGGCGAGGGCCGCGCCCATCCGCGAGGCGACTCCGGCGACTCTCAGAATCCAGTCGCTCTCGAGAATCACCCGAAGCATGCCCTCGGGCGAGCACGCGTGGTCGCCGGCGATCGCGGGCCAGGCCGCGAGATCGATGCACGCCGGCTTCGGCCCCTGATCTCCAGCGTCGGTGGCTTCGCAGAGGCGGGGTTCGCCGGCGCGCGCGGCGGCCCAGAGGGCATCGAGCGCGGCGCGGTTTCGCGGATCGAGCGTTTCGATTCCGTTCGCCGTGATCGCGCGGTGCTCGGGATAGGTGAAGCCCAGCGCCCCCCGCGCCGGCAAAGCTGCGAGGAGGCAAACGGCGATGCGCAGCCTCACGCGGGACCCAGAGCCGCCGACACCGCTTCGTTCACGTTGGCGGTAAACCGTACCACGCGACGCAGCGCGTCCGCCCCGGACGCGCTCGCCGCTTCGGCCAGCGCGAAGTCCACCAGCCGGATCCCCTTCGACCGGGACGCTCGAGCCGAAGACTCCGATGTTCACTTGAGGTAGCGGCGACCCTCGAAGACCAGCCGGAGGTAGCCGAAATAGCGGGTCTGCAGATCGGGCACGGGAGCTCCCACAGGCTCCAGCACCGTCGCCGAAAGCGGCTTGTCGAAGCCGCCGCCGAACTGGAAGCGAATGCTCATGGCCTGTCGGGATCCATAGAAGCGGAGGGGCTCCCACTCGATGACCGGGATCTCCACGACCACCGATTTGTAGCCGACGACCACGAGGTTGTCCTCCGGGTCGAGCGTGACGAATTGGTCGAGTCCCCCCGTGTAGCCGTAGAACGTCGCGCCGACCTCGCGGCCGAGAACGATCTGGAAGCGGCCCACCGGAGTGTGGACGCGGCGCTCATAGGGAATGAGGCCGCCCGTCGCGGCCACCGCCGCCATCTCCGTGAACTTCTTCGGCGACGTCAGGAGCAGGATCGGCGCCGCCAGAACCAGGTCGCCCGGCACGAGGAAGAATGGCGCCCGAAATCTCGCCTCGATCCCCGAGCGCGCGGGCACACGGGGGAAAATGGGGTCCAGCCCTCGCTCGCAATCGGGGCAGTCCGTGGGCTCGGCGGAGCTCATCGCCACGCCGCCCTCGAGAAAGATGAGGCCGTCACCGCTGTCGGTCAGGAGCTCTTCGAGACCGAGGCCGAAGCGCAGGCCGAGCGAGAGGGAATCGATGAGGGTGCCGCCGGTGTCGAGGCCGTCGTAGCTTCCGCCCGAGCCGGCGAGCGACCCACCCGCGGCGAGTGCCACGTAGGGTCCGATCTCGCCGTGGACTCTCGGCAACGAGCCCGGGCCGGCGCCGCGATACGGGATCGGCATCCGCAGCGCCACCGCTTCGAACCAGGGAGCGAGCGGCTCGGGAATGTCCCAGTTCGGCGCCGTCTTCGCCGCGCAGACGTCGTAGCGGCCCGAAAGAGCATCCTCGGGCGCCTGCGACGCGGCCGCCGCGATCCGCGCCGGCGAACCCTCCGTATAAGCGTCGACGACCTGCGCGAGGCTCTCGCGCACCGCCCGGGCCGCCCGCTCGAGGCCGTCCGGCTTGAGGAAAGAGTCCCCGAACAACACGGTCTCGGTCCCGTCCCAGCTGCGGACTTCGAGGCCCGCGCGGTTGTAGAAGTCGTGCGTCCCTTTTCGCTCGGCGACGTTTCCCCAGGACCCCGCGACGTGGCCGGCCGCGAACATGTCCTCGAGAAAGTGCTCGGCGAAGGATTCCAGCGCGAGGATCAGCCTCGCGCGCGCGGCGGCTTCGGGGCCCGTCGCGGCGGGATCCGTGCGCGCGGCGAGGACCATCGCCGCCCCGTGGTAGAGGAAGTAGGCCGCCGCGGAGTTGGCTTCGGAAGAGCTGTCGAGCGCGTCGTCGAGATAGTCCAGAAAGTCTTCGTTGCCCTCCCGGGGCAGGAGAAAGTGCACGTTGTTGGCTCCGGCGCGTGTCGCGTATTCGGGCTCCGCGCGGGCCATCGCGATCTGGGCGGTCGCGGCGGCGTTTCGGCGCTGGCTGTCTTGAAGTGCTTTGGCGAGAGCCTGGGCCTCGGCCGCCGCGATCTTGTCCTGCTTCAGGATGGTCGCGCTCTCGAGCACCTGGGCGAGGAGCTCCTGCGGCGAGCAGGAGTGGTCGCCGCCGATGGCGGACCAGGTCGCCAGATCGATGCACGGAAGGCCCAGCCCGTCCGGCCCGGTGAAGGGATCGGCGCAGAGTCGGTCCTCGTGGCCGACGCGTGCCAGGGTCCACAACCGGGCGAGGACGGCCGCGCGCTCCGAGGACAGGCCCGCGATGGCGGCGCCCGCGATCGCCCGGTGCTCCGAGTAAACAAAGGCCGCCGCCGGAAGGCCGATCAGGAGGCCCGCGCACACGAGCGCGACGAGAATCGCGCCGGGCGGACGGCGCGCGGTCCGGTCAGTCGAGGTCAATGTCCCGGACGGGTTTAGAGGTGTCGTCCTTGGTCTTGTCGAACAGCTCCTGGAACTTCCGGTTCAGGACGTCCTTCTTGGACTTCTCGGCCTCGATGGACGCGGCGAACTTCTTCTCGCGCTCCTCGTCCTGCCCCTTGAGCGCTCCGAGAGCGTCGTCGACGCTCGAGAACTTCCGCGGCGTCTTCGGCGCCTCGTGCGCGACCACGGCCTTCAGCTCCGGATCCACCTTGAGGCGCGCGTTGCAGCACGGACAGAGAACGTCGAAGTCCACGGCCGAAGTCTATTCCGAGTGGCCCCGCTTCGCGCGAATCCGGTCGCGGCGGTCCCGCTTGTCCGGCCGGCCGGCGTCCCGCCGCGGCGCGAGCAGGCGATCGAGACGTCGCGCTTCGAGCACCTCGGCCGGCGGAGGCGGCGTGACGTCCTCGTACAGCTTGCGTGCCGCGGCTTTCGGGATCGAGCGCTCGGCGAGTCCGCGCACGACGAGCTCGCGGCGCGATCCGTCCTTGCCGGCCAGGCCGATGCGGTCTCCCGCGCGCACCTCGCGATGGGGCTTGGCCCGCGAACCGTTCACGTCGACCTTGCCGCCTTCGCACGCGGCCTTGGCCTGGGATCGCGTCGGGAAAACGCAGGCGACGTCGAGCCAGACGTCCAGCCGGACGGAGGCCAGCGCGGATGGAGCGGCCGAAGCGGCCGGAGGGCTCACCGCGAGCTTGGCGCCGCGGAGCGCGAGGCCAGCCAGGAGCGGAACTCGCGGGAGGCCTCGGGCGGCTCGGCCGCCGGCCGCGCCAGAAAGTAGCCCTGGGCGACGTGAACGCCTTCGGCGGAACAGACGTCGAGGTCCTCCGCCGACTCGATCCCTTCGGCCACGAGGCGGAAGGCGAACTCCTTCGAGAGGTCGGCCAGAAACTTCAGGATGGCGCGACGGCGCGGATCCGTCGCGATCCCGCGCGTCACCTCGCTGTCGACTTTGATGAACTCGGGCTGGAGGGCGTGACAGAGCTGGAGGGTGCCGTAACCCGACGTCACGTCGTCGAGCGCGATGACGGTGCCCAGATCCCGAGGCACCGTGAGCGCCGTCGCGAGCTCCGCGGCCAACGGCAACGTCTCGATCTCCACGATGTCGAGGACGAGCCGCGCGAAGGAGACGCCCCGCTTCTCGGCGTCGGCGCCCAGCGTCGCGAGCGCGTCTTCGCTCCGGCCGATCAGTCGCGGATTCACGTTCAGGAACAGGAGGGCGTTCTCCGGCAGGCGCGCGGCCGCGTCGAGCACGGTCGACCAGGCGAACGTCTCGAAGGCCGGCGCGATGTGGAGCGCGTCGGCCGCCGGGAAAATTTCGGCCGCGAGCCGCGTGACGCCCTGGCCGCGGGCGCGCAGCAGCCCCTCATAGCCGACGATCTCGCCGGACCGGATGTCGAAGATGGGTTGGAACTCGACGAAGAACCCCCCCGTCGAGAGCTCGTCCGCCAGCCACAGCGCGTCCACCTCGCCCCGGGCCCGGGAGAGCGGCGCGAGGCGGCTCATGGCGTCCCACTTCGTCTGGCGGAGGTCCTCCGGGGCGACGCGCACGCGGTCGGCCAGCGGGCCCAGCGTCTTGGCGAGCTCGTCGAGGAAGTGTTCGGGAGTGCGCTCGATGAGCAGGCGCCGCGCCCGGCCGTACATGGGCGCGCGGACCCAGTTGCGACCGAACGCCGCGGCGACCGCGCGCTCGGCCTCGACCCCGTCGGGCCGCACGAAGACGGCACGCGCCTTCCGCCAGCGATCAAGCCGGCCAATGGTCTGGCCGTCCAGAACGCCTTCGGATCCCTTCACCATTCGGATTGTAGTCCCAGGACGGCGAATCGGTGAATGTTCACCCGAGTTTCCGGAGCGTCGGCCAGATCGCGCGGAACGAGACTCTGGGCTTGCGGCAGAGCCAGACGTCGAAGTGCTGGTAAGGCATCGAGTAGGGATGCTCGACGCGGCCCGCGACCTCGACCGACTCGAACAGGCTTTCGAGCCTCTCGCGATCGTCGTCGAAGATGATCATCACCGGAGGGTCCTCGGCCGGCGGACCCCACGAGTGGTACGCGAGGTGGCCGGAGAGCGCCGGCGGAAGGCCGAGCCCGGGCCCGTACATGTCGACCGCGCCCGCCTGGCCGTAGTTCTGGCCGAACACCCGCGCCCCGGCGCGCTCCTCCGGCGGCAGGGAACGGTAGATGCGGGCGGCCTCCTCCGCCATCTCCTTCCATCCGAACCGGTCGGCGAGAAGCTGCGGCAGCGGTCCCATCCGATGGGTCTCGATGGCCGGCGGCGCCATTCCGAGCGCTCTCGAGTAGCGCACGTAGATTTCCGGGGGCAGCAGCGGGAACGCCATCGGCGCGAGGACGAGGCCGCCGGCCACGAGGATCGCGGCGTACGCAGGCCGCGCCCATGCGAACCGTCCCGAAAGAACGCGTTCCGCGGCGACGCCGCCCGCGGCGAAGAGCATCGGATACGCCGGAGCCAGGTAGTAGACGCGGCCGTGCATCGCCAGAAGCGCTCCCAGGATGACGAGGTAGACGATGCCGAGCGCGCGGTAGCGCCTTCCATCGCGCCCGAAGAGGAGCCATCGCGAGGCCGCCGATCCAGAGCGGCGCGGCGAGAGGGTGCACCATGAGCACCTGCTGCCCGAGAAACGCGAGCGGCGAAAGCTCGACGTTGCGCGGTCCTGCCGGATCGCCTCCTGCAGCTCGAAGAACGGGAAGCCTTCCCGGATGTTCCAGACGAGGTTGGGCAGGAACACGAAGAAGGCCGCGGCCGCTCCGATCCAGATCCATCGGCTTCGGAAGAGCGCGCGGCCGCGGGCGGTGGCGAGAAGACCGACGACGACCCCCGCGCCGAAGAGACCCATCGTGTGCTTGTTGAGCAGGCCGATGCCCGCGAGCAGGCCGAAGGCCAGCCAGAGAGTCGGGTCGGCGCCGTCGAGAAGGCGCACGACGAGGATCGCGCAGCCCGTCCAGATCAGAGGCTCCCACGCATTCATGGACGAGAAGCTGTTCGCGATGAGCACGATCGGCGCGACCGCGACCCCGAGGGATGCGAGAAGCTGCGCGCCGCGGTTTCCACCGAGGTCTCGGGCAAGGAGGCCTGCGAGCAGAACGAGCGCCGCGCCGGCCAGCGCCGGCAGCAACCGGATCGCGAAGAGCGAATCCCCCAGCGTCGCGCGCACCGCGGCCGTGAGCGCCGGATGGAAGGGAGGCATGTCGATGTAACCCCACGCGAGGTGCCGCCCGCAGGCGTCGAAGTAGAGCTCGTCGACGAAGTACTCGTAGCCGAAGCGGCCGGTGGTCGACGAGGTGAACGAAGAGCTTGAGGGCGGCGACGACCCACACGGCCGGGGCGAGCCGGTCCGCCGCTCGCTTCACGCGTCCCGATCCTCGTACTGCCGTTTGAGCGCCGCCAGGACGCCGGAGTCGGCGAGCGTCGTCGTGTCGCCCAGCACGCGGCCCTCGGCGAGGTCCCGGAGCAGTCGCCGCATGATCTTGCCCGAGCGCGTCTTGGGCAGATCCGCGACGAAGAAGAGCTTGTCCGGCCGCGCGAGCGCGCCGATCTTCTTGCCGACGTGGGCCCGAAGCTCCGCGTTCAGGTCGTCGCCCGCGGCGCCCGCCTTCGCCCTTCTCCTTGAGAATGCAGAACGCCGCGATCGCCGTGCCCTTGAGCTCGTCCGCCACGCCGACCACGGCGGCCTCAGCCACCGACGGATGGTCCACGAGGGCCGACTCGACCTCCATCGTCCCGATGCGGTGCCCCGCCACGTTCATGACGTCGTCCACGCGGCCGAGCAGCCAGAAGTGGCCGTCCTTGTCGCGCTTGGCGCCGTCCCCCGGGAAGTAGACGTCCTTCCCCCAGCGCGACCAGTAGGTCTTCACGTAGCGCTCGTCGTCGCCCCAGATCGTGCGGAGCATGGCCGGCCAGGGCCGGGTGATCGCCAGGTATCCCCCGCCGACCTTCACCTCGCGGCCTTCGGCGTCGAGGATCTTCGCCTCGATCCCGGGAAAGGGGCGCGTGGCCGACCCGGGCCGCGTGGTCGTCACGCCGGGCAGCGGCGTGATCAGAATCATCCCGGTCTCCGTCTGCCACCAGGTGTCGACGACCGGGCACTTTCCGTGACCGATGTGCTCGCGGTACCACATCCACGCCTCGGGATTGATCGGCTCGCCGACGCTCCCGAGCAGGCGCAGGGACGAGAGGTCGTGCTTCTCGGGCCACTCCGTCCCCCACTTCATGAACGCCCGGATCGCCGTCGGAGCGGTGTAGAGGATCGTGACGCCGTGCCGCTCGATCAGGTCCCAGAAGCGGTCGCGCGCCGGCGTGTCCGGAGCGCCCTCGTACATCAGACACGTCGCGCCGTTGGCGAGCGGGCCGTAGACCACGTACGAGTGGCCCGTCACCCAACCGATGTCGGCCGTGCACCAGTAGACGTCCTCGTCCTTCAGATCGAAGATCCACTTCGACGTCGCGTACACGCCGACCAGATACCCGCCGGTGGTGTGGAGAATGCCCTTGGGCTTCCCCGTCGTGCCGGACGTATAGAGGATGTAGAGGGGATCCTCGGCGTCCATCTTCTCGGGCGGGCAGCGCTGCGGCGCGTCTTTCATCAAGTCGTGCCACCACTGGTCGCGGCCGTTCCGCGTCTTGACCTCCGTGCCCGTGCGCTTCACGACCACCACGTGCCGGATCGACGGCGTCTTCTCGAGGGCCTCGTCGGAAATCTGCTTCAACGGAACGACGTTTCCGCGCCGCCAGCCCCCATCCGCCGTCACGAGGACCGTCGCCTTCTGGTCGTTGATCCGATCGCGCAGGGACTCCGCCGAGAAGCCGCCGAACACCACCGAATGAATCGCGCCGATGCGCGCGCACGCCAGCATCGCCACCGGAAGCTCCGGGATCATCGGGCAGATAGAGCGTGACCCGGTCGCCCTTCCTGACCCCGAGCGACTTGAGGACGTTCGCGAACTTGCAGACCTCGCGGTGGAGGTCTCGATACGTCAGCGTGCGCTGGTCGCCGGGCTCCCCTTCCCAGATCAGCGCGGCCTTGTTCTTGCGCGGCCCCGAAAGGTGCCGGTCCAGGCAGTTGACGGAGGCGTTGAGCTTGCCGCCCACGAACCACTGCGCCTTGGGAGGCTTCCAGTCGAGGACCTTTCGCCAGGGGCGGAACCAGTCGAGCTCCTTCGCGAAGTCTGCCCAGAACTTCTGGAAGTCGCGATCGGCTTTTCGGTAGACCGATTCGCTCGAGACGTGCGCCGTCTTCGCGAAGGCCTTGGGCGGCGGGAAGCGGCGCTTTTCGAGGAGGAGGGCTTCGAGGGTCTTCGCGGAATCGGTCACGGCGCGAGGATACCAATCCGCCCGTCATCCCGAGCGATAGCGAGCCGACCACCAGAGGCAGACCGCCGGCAGTAGGCAACGCCGGCCGGAACGGCCGGCGTATCGATCCCGCAATCGGCAGGCTTACGAGCCGTGCGCCGAGTCGAATCGGGATCCCTCGGCGCTCACGCGCCTCGGGATGACGCCGCGGCAGTACGGCGCGCCCGACAGCCGTCCTAGAAGCTCGGGATCCCTCGGCGCTCACGCGCCTCGGGATGACCGGCCGCGGCCTTCGGCGCGGCCGGTCACTTTACCGCCCCCACCGTGAATCCCTGGATCAGCCGGTCGAGGAAGATGTTGTAGACGATCGCGACCGGGATGCAGGCGACGAGGCAGGCGGCCATGAGCTCGCCCCAGTAGAAGACGTCGCCGCGGATCAGGAAGATCGGGACGCCCACGCCGACGGTCTGCTTGGAGACGGAGGAGAGAAACGTCAGGGCGTAGACGAACTCCTGGAGGACGAGCGTGAAGGCGAAGATGGAGACGGTGACCAGTCCCGAGAACGAGACGGGCACGATCACCCGCAGAAACGCCGAGAAACGGGAGAGGCCGTCCACCATGGCCGCGTCCTCGAGGTCCCGCGGAATGCTCTTGAAGAAGCCCATGAGGAGCCAGGTCGCGAACGGGACGGTGAACGTCGGGTAAACCAGGATGAGCGACCAGAGCGAGTCCTGGAGGTGCAGGATCGCGACGACCCGCGACATCGGGATGAAGAGCAGCGTCGGCGGAACGAGGTACATGAGGAACATCACGATGCCCGCCCGCTCCCCCCACCGGCCGGTCAGCCGTGCCAGGCCGTAGGCGGCGGGCACGGCGAGAAGCAGCGTGATCGCAACGACGGCGAGGCCGACGAGCATCGTGTTGGCGAGCCAGCGGGGGTAGAGCGTCTCGGCGAAGAGAAAGCGCCAGTGCTCGAGGGTCGGTGGCTCGTTGAAGAGCAACGGGTTGTTCTTCAGGTCATAGAGATCGCTCGTGCGCTTGAAGGACGTCAACGCCATCCAGTAGAAGGGAAACGAGAGAGCGAGCGCGAAGGCCGCGACGATCAGCCGGAGCACGAGCCTCGCCGGCCTCCGTCTCATCTACGTGACCTCCGAGCGGCGCGCGATTCGAAGGAGCACGATCGCTCCGATCAGAAGCAGCGGGAAGAGGAAGAGCGAGATCGCGGCGCCGCCGGAGAGGTCGCCGCCGAGGATGCCCGTGAAGAACGCGAGCGACGGCAGGACCTGCGTGGCATCGGCGGGGCCCCCGCGCGTCAATATGTAGACGGCGGTCATGTCCGTGAACGTGAAGACGACGCCGAAGAGCAGGGCGACCAGCACGATCGGACGGATCATCGGCAGCGTGATCGTGAAGTGCGTCCGCCAGAAGCCTCCGCCGTCGACCGCCGCGGCCTCGGGAATGTCGCGCGGAATCGACGTCAGGCCCGCCAGCAGGATCACGGTGGCGAACGGAAGGGTGCGCCACGTGTGCACGAGGATCACCGACAGCATCGCGAGGCGCGGTTCGCCCAGCCACATCGGCGGGTTCATCGGATCGACGAGCCCCGCGGCCGCCAGCATCCAGTTGACGACGCTGTAGAGCGAGTCGAGGAGCCACTTCCAGCCGATGGCGCCGAGGGAGATCGGCGCGACCCACGGCAGGAGCACGAGAAAGCGGACGAGGCCGCGGCCCCGGAAGGCTTCTTTCAGGGACAGGGCCAGGAGCGTCGCTCCCGCAATCACCAGCGCCTGCGAGACGACGGTGAAGAGCAACGAGTGGACCAGGGCCGCGCGGAAGGACGGCGTCTGGAACGCTCCCGCGAAGTTCGCGAGGCCGACGAACCGCGTCGTGTCGCTCCCGACGCGCGCGTCGCTGACGGAAAGGTAGAGCGAGAGAACGACCGGGAGGCCGACGAGCAGCGCGATGTACGCGAAGGCCGGAGCGACGAGGGCCGGACCGAGCCAGCGCCTCACGGCGCGGGCCGCCGCAGGCCGGTGGAAGCGTCGAAGTAGCGCAGGCGGGCCTTCTCCACGAAGACGTCCTGCTCGGACCCCTCGGCGGGCGCCGGGTCCCAGGACGGGAATCGCCAGACGACTTCGCGGCCGGCCCACGCGGCATCCTGCAGCGTCCCGTAGGCCAGCTGCTCCGAGCCCAGGTACTCGGTCAGCTCGCACCGGAAGCGGAACCGGACGGCGCCCTCGGCCGTGGAGCCCGCGCGCACGTGCTCGGGGCGAAAACCGAGCACGATTCCGTCCCGCTCCAGGAGGTTCATGGGCGGCGACCCCAGAAACGTCGCGACGAACGTGTCCGCCGGATCGTCGTAGACCTCGGCGGGCGTGCCGACCTGCCGGACTCGCCCGTGATCCATGATGACGACCCGGTCGCCGAGCGCCATCGCCTCGACCTGGTCATGCGTGACGTAGACCGCCGTCGTGCCGAGCTCCTTCTGGAACTTCTGCAGCTCCTCGCGCGCCGAGGCGCGCAGCTTCGCGTCGAGGTTCGAGAGGGGCTCGTCGAGGAGAAACACTTGCGGCTCGCGGACGAGCGCCCGGGCGAGGGCGACCCGCTGCCGCTCGCCCCCGGAGAGCTCGCGGGGCTTTCGTTCGAGCAGGCGCACGATCCCGAACTTCTCGGCGGCCCAGCCGATCTTGGCGTCGTGCTCGCTCCGCGGCACGCCCTGCGCCTTCAGCGGAAACGCAATGTTGTCGTAGACCGTCAGGTGCGGATAGAGCGCGTAGCTCTGGAAGACCATCGCGATGCCGCGCTCTCGCGGCGTCAGGGCGTTGACCATCCGTCCCCCGATCCAGACCTCGCCCGAGGTCGGGTCTTCGAGTCCCGCGATCATCCGGAGAACGGTGGTCTTGCCCGAGCCCGAAGGCCCGAGGAGAACGAGGAACTCCCCGTCCCGACTCTCGATGTCGACGCCGTCGACGGCGTTCTCGCCGGCGCCGAACCGTTTCGTCAGCGCGCGCGTCGCGACGATCGCCATAACGTTAGCTGGCGGGATTCTACGACGCGGTCCCGTCCGGAGGCGCGGGCGTGTAGAACGACTTCCCGCGGAGGTTCTCGTCGATGCCGAGCTTGCGGTGCATCGGCGGGAACGCGCGCTGCTCGCAGTCCATCCGCTCGCAGAGGCGGCAGGTGATGCCGATGGGCACGGCGACGTTCGGGTTGTGGACGTCCACGCTGTCTCCGTAGACGAGGTGCTTCGCGTGGCTGACCTCGCAGCCGAGGGAGATCGCGTGGAGCGGATGCGCCGCGCCAAACCCGCCGAGGCTCTGGCGGACCGTCCGGGCCACGCAGAGATACGTGCTCCCGTCGACCATGCGCGAGACCTGGGTGCGGACCATCCCCGGCGTCATGAACGCGGCGTGGACGTTCCACCGCGGGCAGAGGCCCGAAAACCGGGCGAAGCGAATCCCGGACGCCGAGTAGCGCTTGGAGATGTTGCCCGCGATGTCGACGCGGATGAAGTGAAACGGCACGCCCTCTTCGCCGGGACGGCGCAGCGTCGTCAGGCGGTGGCAGACCTGTTCGAAGCTCACGCCGAAGCGGCGCTCGAGGAGCTCGATGTCGTACCGGAACGTCCGCGCCGACTCGAGAAACGCGCGATACGGCATGAGCAACGCGGCCGCGAAGTAATTGGCGAGGGCGACGCGGCAGAGTGTCAACGAGTCGGGAGTCGTCAGCCGCGACTTCTCGACGATGCGGTCGAACTCGCGTTTCAGCCGCAGCAATCCGATCTGGTGGGCGAGCTGGAAGTTCCGGGCATAGCCGGTCAGCATTTCCGACAGGTGCACCCGTCGCCCTGCGGGATCGTAGTAGCGCATCGCGCCGCGGGCCGCGGGATGAGGCGCGAGCTCCACCGAGATCCCGTCCTCGGCCAGAAGGCGCAGGAGGCCCGGATACGCATTGGGGCGCTCGAGCTCCGCCTGCTCGGCGAGACGCTCGGCCACTTCCTCGAGGGCCGGAAAGTGGTTCTGATTCTCCTGGAGAACGTCCGAGACCTCCTCGGAGGGCAGGCGCGCGGGATCGATGCCCGGTCAGGTCGCCGCCGTCCGAAACCTTCGAAGCGACCGCCTGAATGGATTCGAGCGCGTCGCGATAGGCGTGGTACAGCTTCACGATCGCCCGCGAGACCGGCTCATTCGAAGCGGTTTCCCGCAGATCCGTGGTCGTGACGTCCTGCGCTTCGAAGAGCGTGTCGCCGAAAACCTCGTGGAGGTCCGCGATGAGCCGGGCGTGGCCCTCGGGAGCGAAGCTCTTCAGATCCAGGGGATAGAGCTCGGCGAGCTTGAGGAGGAGCGGCGCTGTCAGCGCCCGCTGATCGTGCTCGATCAGGTTCAGATACGACGCGGAAATCCCGAGCCTCTGCGCGAGATCGACCTGGCGCAGGCCGTGACGCCGGCGAAGGGCGCGGATTTTGGGACCGAATTTCGAGTCCGCCATGCGAATCCCCCCGGCAAACTTTACTGCATCCACTACTTTACAGATTAGGCTTTACACACGTTGACACCGTAACTCTCTGTATTAGCAATATTTATTGACTCACGTCAATCGCGATGGTCTCTTGTAAACCCATGGAAGCGCCCGTGTCGACGACCGTCGCCTCGCACCCCGGGCCGCCGCGCGCTCACGTGCCGGACGGTGTCGAGGTCCGCGGTCCGTCCGTGGCTTCCGGCGCAGCCGTCCTCTCCTTCGAAGCGCTCGCGTTCGTCGCAAAGCTCGAGCGCCGCTTCGGTCCCCGCCGCCGCGCGCTTCTCGCGCGCCGCCGCGAGATTCAGTCGAAGCTCGACCTCGGATGGAAACCGGAATTCCTTCCGGCCACTTCCGAGATCCGCGCCTCGGAATGGACGGTCGCGCCGATCCCCGAAGATCTCCGCGACCGCCGCGTCGAGATCACCGGACCCGTCGATCGCAAGATGATCATCAACGCCCTGAACTCCGGGGCGTCGGTCTTCATGGCCGACTTCGAGGACTCCTGCTCTCCGACGTGGAAGAACGTCGTGGAGGGCCAGAAGAATCTGATCGACGCGATCGAGGGCACGATCGAGCACGTGTCTCCCGAGGGAAAGGTCTATCGCCTGGCCCCGCGCACTGCGACGCTGATGGTGCGGCCGCGCGGCTGGCACCTGAAGGAGAAGCACGTCCTCGTCGACGGGGAGCCGGTTTCGGCGAGCCTCTTCGATTTCGGAATCTACTTCTTCCACAACGCCCGGCGGCTGCTCGCCCGCGGCACGGGACCCTACTTCTACCTTCCGAAGATGGAGAACCATCTCGAAGCCCGTCTCTGGAACGAAGTGTTCCACGCGGCGCAGGAAGAGCTGGGCGTCCCGATCGGGACCATCCGCGCGACCGTCCTGATCGAAACGATCCTCGCGGCCTTCGAGATGGACGAGATCCTCTGGGAGCTGCGCGACCACTCGGCGGGCCTGAACTGCGGACGGTGGGACTACATATTCAGCTTCATCAAGAAGTTCCGGAACCGCCCGGACTGCGTCCTGCCCGACCGCTCGCTCGTCACGATGACTCGCCACTTCCTGAAGTGCTACTCGCACCTCGTCGTGCGCACCTGCCACCGGCGCGGCATCCACGCCATGGGAGGCATGGCGGCGCAGATCCCCATCAAGGGCGACGAGGCCAGGAACAGTCGCGCGATGGAGAGGGTCGCCGAGGACAAGCGGCGCGAGGTCGCGGCCGGGCACGACGGGACATGGGTCGCGCATCCGGGCCTCGTGTCGCTGGCGAAGGAGATCTTCGACGCCGGGATGCCCGACGCGAACCAGATCGGACGAGCCATCGAGGCCGAAGCGATCTCGGTCGACGACCTGCTCCAGGTTCCGAAGGGCCCGATCACGGAGGCGGGTCTCCGCCAGAACGTGAACGTCGGCGTGCTCTACCTCGAGGCGTGGCTGCGGGGATCCGGGTGCGTTCCGCTGTACGACCTCATGGAGGACGCGGCCACCGCCGAGATCTCCCGCACGCAGGTCTGGCAGTGGCTCCGGCACGGCGCGCGCCTCGAGGACGGGCGGACGATCACGCCGTCCCTGTACGCCGCGGTGCGGGACGAGGAGCTGTCCGCCATCCGTCGCCAGGTCGGAGAGGAATCCTGGCGCGCCGGGCGATTCGAGCGCGCGGCCGCGATCTTCGACGCTCTGGCGACTTCGAGCGCCCTGGAGGATTTCCTGACCCTGCCCGCTTACGACGAGTTGATTGCCACGGAAGATTGAGGGACGAGATCTAAGGAGTGCCCAACATGCCCGCGAAAACCCCCGCCGCCATCGCCCGCGCCTGGTCGACGGAGCCGCGCTGGAACGGAGTCGAACGCACGTATTCCGCCGAAGACGTGATCCGGTTGTCCGGCTCCGTCGAGATCCGGCACACGCTCGCCGAGCGCGGGGCCGAACGCCTCTGGGATCTCCTCCGTTCCGAGGAGTACGTCGCGGCGCTGGGCGCGCTCACCGGCAACCAGGCCATCCAGCAGGTCAAGGCCGGGCTGAAGGCGATCTATCTCTCCGGCTGGCAGGTGGCCGCCGACGCGAACCTCTCGGGGCACATGTACCCCGACCAGAGCCTGTATCCCTCGACCTCGGTGCCGCACGTCGTGAAACGGATCAACCAGGCGCTTCAGCGGGCCGACCAGATCCACACGGCCGAGGGCAAGAACGGGATCGACTGGTTCGCACCCATCGTGGCCGACGCCGAGGCCGGCTTCGGCGGGCCGCTCAACGCGTTCGAGCTCATGAAGGGAATGATCGAAGCGGGAGCGGCCGCGGTCCACTTCGAGGACCAGCTGGCGGCGGAAAAGAAGTGCGGGCACATGGGAGGCAAGGTCCTCATCCCGACCTCGGCGTTCATCCGGACGCTGACCGCCGCGCGGCTCGCGGCCGACGTCTCGGGCGTGCCGACGCTGATCGTCGCCCGCACGGACGCGAACAGCGCTCAGCTCCTGACGAGCGACGTCGACGAGCGCGACCGTCCGTTCCTGACGGGCGAGAGGACGCCGGAAGGATTCTTCCGCTTCACCGGCGGGCTGGACGCCGCGATCGCGCGCGGGCTTGGCCTACGCGCCGTACGCGGACCTGATCTGGTGCGAGACCTCGGAGCCGAATCTCTTCGAGGCGAAGCGGTTCGCAGACGCGATCCACGCCCGCTTCCCCGGGAAGCTTCTGGCTTACAACTGCTCGCCGTCCTTCAACTGGGAAAAGAAACTCGACCCGGACACGATCGCGCGCTTCCAGAAGGAGCTCGCGTCCATGGGCTACAAGTTCCAGTTCGTCACGCTCGCGGGCTTCCATGCCCTCAATCACTCGATGTTCGAGCTCGCTCGGGCCTACCGCGACGAGGGCATGACGGCGTACTCGCGGCTGCAGCAGGCGGAGTTCGGAAGCGAAAAGCACGGCTACTCGGCGACGCGCCATCAGCGCGAGGTCGGGACCGGCTACTTCGACGACGTCGCCAACGTCATCGCGGCGGGCGCGAGCTCGACCACGGCGCTGGCGGAGTCGACCGAGAGCGCTCAGTTTTAGGAAGCAAGACGTGGCCGGGCGCTGGATCCCGGCCACCTGTTGGTTCGCGGAGGAGCGATAGATCTCCTTCGCCGCGGTGAAACGAGTCCCGGGCGGGCGCTGGAACCCGCCACCCCTTGACCCGAAGCGCGCCTCGCCGAGCCGCGCTCGGGATGGGCGTAGGCGGCTACTCCCGTCCGCCTACGCCCACTTCTTGCCCGTCATCCCTCAGGGGCGGCCCCTTGTCGCGTCATCCTGAGCGGAGCGACGAGGATCCCGAACATTTTCGCGACTGTGGCGGCGAGTTCGGGATCCCTCGCTGCGCTCGGGATGGGCGTAGGCGACGCGCGAAGCGCGTGCCTACGCCCACTTCTTGAAGATCCGCTCCACGTCGCGATGGGCCGCCTCGAGGGCGGCCTCGGGCGTGAGCTCCTCGCGTGCCACGCGGGCGAACATGGTCGGGACGACGAACGTGTTGAAGACTTCGTCGATGGCGGCGGTGGCGTAGCCGGGATATCCGACGTTCGTCGCCCAGTCCAGGGCGCCCGCGAGGACCGAGTACTTGCCGCGCGGATCCGCCTTCGGGTCGTTCGCGAGGAGCTGGTCGAGGTCCGGGACGGTCGAGGGGTAACACGGAAAGTTGTAGAACTCGCTCTTCTGGAAGACCGCGGGAAAGACGTCGACGAGGTCGACCAGGAACTGCTTGGCCCCGTCGATGTTGTCCGCGAACTTCCAGATCACGTAGCAGTTCATGACGTGCTCGGCCGTGATCCGCCGCGCCGGACCCTGGAGCGCCGGAACGAGGCCGATCTTTTTGGCGAGCTCGGGATTGTCCTTCTCCGCCGTCCGCGTCACGGAGATCGCGTTGCACACGAAGGATGCCCGGCCCGCGAGCATCATCCGGTTGTTGGACGCCGGATCCCACGTGAAGACCTCCGGCGTCATGGACTCCTTGTAGAGCGCTCGCAGGAACTCGAGCGCGGCGACGGTCTCCTTCGACTGGAGAGCCGGCCGTCCGTCGGCGTCCTGCACGGAGCCGCCGAACGACCAGAGGAGGCCGCGCAGCGCCATGTTGGAGTCCATTTCCTGGGAGAGACCCAGGCCCACCGGATTGCCGAACTTCTGGCGGATCTGGCGCCCGCCGACGCGCAGGTCCTCCCAGGTGTTGGGACCGTTCGGATAACCGACCTGACTCCAGAGATCGATCCGGTAGTTGCCCGGATCCGGCACGAACGAGTCGGAGAACGCGAAGTACTTTCCGGTTTTCGGATTGTGCGTCGATTTCTCGGCGAGCGGGATCATCTTGCCGTGGCGCTTCTCGACCTCGTCCACGATCTCCTTGTGATCGATGACCTGGTTCTCGTAGGCCGCCGGAGGAGAGATGAACAGGAAGAGGTCGTGTCCCTTCCGAGCCGCCGCCTCGGCCGCGCCGCGGGCGTTGATCTCCGTCGCGGACATGTGGTCGACGATCACGTCGGTCCCGTGCTTCGCGCCCCACTCCTTCGTGTAGACGCCGTCGAACCACGCGTCGTAGCCCGGGACGAAGTGGCTCCACTGCAGGATCCTCAGCGTCTTCTTCCCCGGAGACGACTTCTTCTCTCCCGGAGCGCAGGAGAGGACCGGCACGGCGCCCGCCGCGAGCGCAGTTCCGGCCGCCTTCAGGAATCGGCGCCGGGATATCCGGGCGCGCCGTTTTGCCGTCATGTCCTAGCTTGTCCTCCGTACACGGCTCGACACGGCGCGAGCCCGCGAAAACACAGAAGCGCAAGTCTATAATCGCGGGCCGTGGCCGCTCTCGATCCCGGAACGCCGTTCCCGTCGATCGCGCTCCGGGACGAAACCGGCGCGCCCGCGGCTTCTCCCAACGGAGAAACGCTCTACGCGGTTTTCAAGACGACGTGTCCCACCTGCGAGCTCGCCTGGCCCTACCTCGAGCGCATTCGGCGCATCTCCGACGACTCCATGAAAGACGGCAAAGCCGTCGGCCTCTCGGTCGTGGCGATTGCGCAGGATGATCCGGCGAAATCCCGAGCCTTCGCCGACCGTCTCGGGACGCGTCTCGAGACGGCCTACGACCCGAGCCCCTGGAAGGCTTCCGACGCCCTCGGCGTCGCGAACGTTCCGACGCTCTTCCGCGTCGGCAGCGACGGCGTCATCGCCGAGACGGTCGTCGGCTTCGACCGCGAGCGCTTCCGCGGGCTCGCGCAGCGTGCCGCGGCGCTCGCCGGCAAGCCTCCGACCGAACTGTTCCTTCCTTCCGACGACGCTCCCCCGATCAAACCCGGTTGAAGCTCTCGAAACGCCGGCAGGTAGCCGGAGAAAGCGCCCCGTGACCCTCAGGCCCCAGACTCTCGGCGAGCTCAAGAAATCCGGATACAAGCCTCGCGGCGTCAAAGAGGAGCTCCGCTCCAACCTCCGCGGCGCGCTCTCGCGCGGCGAGAACCCGTTCTCGGGCATTCACGGCTACGAGCGGACGGTGCTGCCCGCGCTCCACAACGCCATCCTCTCGAAGCACGACCTTCTTCTGCTGGGCCTGCGCGGACAGGCCAAGACGCGCCTGCTCCGTATGCTCGTCCAGCTCCTCGATCCGCAGATCCCGAGCATCGCCGGCAGCGAGCTCAACGAGGACCCCTTCGCGCCGATCACGAAGTACGGCAAGCGCGTTCTCGCCGAGAAGGGCGACGCCGCGCCGATCACGTGGATCCCGCGGGAGGAGCGCTACCGCGAAAAGCTCGCCACTCCCGACGTCACGATCGCGGACCTCATCGGAGACATCGACCCGATCAAGGCCGCGACCGAGCGCCGCGCGTACTCCGACGAGGAAGTCATCCACTTCGGCATCGTCCCGCGCACGAACCGCGGGATCTTCGCGATCAACGAGCTGCCCGACCTCCAGCCGCGCATCCAGGTCGGGCTTCTCAACATCCTCGAGGAACGCGACCTGCAGATCCGAGGGTTCCCCGTGCGGATCCCGCTCGACATCCTGCTGGTCTTCTCGGCGAACCCGGAGGACTACACGAACCGCGGCAACATCATCACGCCGCTGAAGGACCGCATCTCCTCGCAGATCTTCACGCACTACCCCGACGACGTGAAGACCGCGGCGAAGATCACGGCGCAGGAAGCCTGGCTCGAGCGCGAGGGCGGTCCGAAAATCGAGATTCCCGATCTCTTCCGCCTGCTCGTCGAAGAGATCGCGTTTGCCGCCCGCGCCTCGGAGTTCGTGGACCAGTCGTCCGGAGTCTCGGCACGCATGCCCATTTCGGCGATCGAGATCCTCGCCTCCAACCTGGAGCGGCGCGGGCTCATCAACGGCGAAGAGCGCGTCTCCCCCCGCCTCTGCGACCTTCCGGCGACGTTGCCCGCGATCACGGGCAAGGTCGAAATGGTCTACGAGGGCGAGCAGCAGGGCGCCGAGGTCGTCGCCAAGAAGCTCATCGGCATGGCGATCAAGAAGCTCTTCGACGCCAAGTTCCCTGCACCCGACTCCGGCCGTCCGTCCGAGAGGCGACGCCAGGAGATCGAGGACGACGAGGAAACCGCAGCGCCGGTGCGCCGCGCGCGGCCGCAGCCCGCGCCCGAGAAGGTGCATCCCCTCTACGAGCCCACCGTGGCGTGGTTCGCCGCAGGCAACCGCATCACCCTTTCCGACGACGCGCCCTTCACCGAGCACCTCGCCGCTTTGAAGTCGGTGCCGGGGCTCGAGAAGGCCGTCGAGGAGCACTTCTCGCCGGCCACGAAGGAAGAGCTCGCCATCGGCATGGAGCTCGTCCTCGAGGGCCTCACGCAGCACCTCAAGATCGCCCGGGAGGATCTGGACTCGCGCGTGTCCTACACCGAGATGCTGAAATTCAACCTCGTCCGGAACCGCGCAAATTGACGCGTGAAAGCGAAGCTCTCACGCGTCATCCCGAGGAGCGCAGCGACGAGGGATCCCGTCCTCGGGATCGTTCGCTTCGCGCAGGATGACGGCAAACTGATGACCAACAGCTCCCTTCGCCACCGGATCCTCTCGCGCGAGCCGCTTCTCGGCTGTTTCCTGACCTGGCCGACCGACGGCCTCGCGGAGATCCTCGCGATCTGCGAGCTTCGATTTCGTCGTGCTCGACACCGAGCACGGCCACTACAACCCCGAGTCGGTCGAGCGCATGGTGCGCGCCGCCGACGCGGCGCGGATCCCGGCGATCGTCCGCGTGCCCAACTGCCAGGCCGTTCGCCGAAGCGGGACGCGCTCTCGACGCCGGAGCGGCCGGAACGCTCTTCCCGCGCGCCGACGGCGCGCCGGTCGTTCGCGGCGCCGTCGAGTGCACGAAGTACGCCCCGCCGGGCAAGCGCGGCCTCGCCGGCGTGCGCGCGAACCGCTACGGGACCTTGCCTTTCGACCACTGGGTCCTCGAAGCCAACGACTCGACGGCCGTCGTGATCCAGATCGAGACCGCCGGGGCCTTGAACGCCGTCGCCGCGATCGCCGACGAGAAGTGGGTCGACGTGCTCTTCGTCGGGCCCAACGATCTCTCGCAGGCCCTCGGCGTGCCCGGCCACTACGACGACCCGCGCTACGTCGCCGCGATCGAGAAGGTCGGGTCCGTCGCGCGCGAGGCCGGCAAGGCCGCCGGCATCATGCTCCGGACCGCCGACCAGATCCCGGGGCTCGCCGCGCTCGGCTACACCGTGTTCACGACGAGCGACCGCTCGCTCCTGCTGCAGTCGGCGGCAGCCTGGCGCGGCGCGCTCGCGCGGGGCAAGTGATGCGCTACCGCTACGAAGACTTTCCCACCGACCTGCTTCGCGAGCTCCTGACGTACCAGGAGCTCGTCAAGCTGTTCCTGCAACTCGTCCTCCAGTCCGGCGGCGACGTCGAGGAGGCGCTCCGCTGGATGAAGTACCTCCAGGAGCGCGGCATGATCGATCCGGGGATCGACCTCGAGGAGTTCCGCCAGGAGCTCCAGAAGAGCGAGATCGTCGAGGACCGCGGCGGGCAGCTGGCGCTCTCGGCGGCGGGAGAGCGGCGGATTCGCCGCTCGGCGCTCGAGGAGATCTTCAGCTCGCTCACGAAGGCCGGCTCCGGGATACCACTCCGTGCCCCGCGCCGGCGCGGGCGGCGAGCTCCTTCCGGAGACGCGGCCCTACGAGTTCGGCGACAACCCCAGCGCGATCGACGGCGTCCGCTCGATCGGAAACGCCGTGCGGCGCGACGCCGAGGACATCGCGCTCACCGCCGACGACTTCGAGGTCCACGAGGAAGAGCACCTGACCTCCTGCGCCACGGTCCTCGCGATCGACATCTCGCACTCGATGATCCTCTACGGCGAGGACCGCTTCACGCCCGCGAAGAAGGTCGCGCTCGCGATGGTCGAGCTCATCCAGTCCAAGTACCCCAAGGACTCCATCGACGTGCTGCTGTTCGGCGACGACGCGAAGCGCGTGCCGATCTCCGAGATCTCGAAGACGCAGGTCGGCCCGTACCACACGAACACGAAGGCCGGACTCGCCCTCGCGCGCAAGCTGCTGGTCCACCGGAAGAACCCGAACAAGCAGATCTTCCTGATCACCGACGGCAAGCCCTCGGCGATCTGGGAACGCGGCCGGCTCTACAAGAACCCCTTCGGCCTGGATCTGAAGATCGTCAACCGCACCCTCGAGGAGGCCGACGCCTGCCGCCGCGACGGCATCACGATCACGACCTTCATGATCGCGACCGACACCTACCTCGTCGAGTTCGTCGAAAAGCTCACCCGCATCAACCGCGGCCGCGCCTACTACGCCTCGCCCTACAACCTCGCCGAGTTCCTGTTCACCGACTACATCCGCAACCGCAAGAAGTTCCTGCACTGAGACTGGCGTAGAATCCGGTCAAAACCGGAGGCGCTCGATGCGGGTTCCTCACCATTGCCCGACCGACCCGACCAAGCGCAAGCAGATGGCGGCCTTCCTCGTGAAGACGTTCGGCCTCGAGCTCTACGGGCCGGACTGAGCCTCACTTCTCTCAACGCGGGCTTCTGGCTTTCTTCGCGGCCCGGGTGTAAAAACTCCGGCAGACGTTCGAGCTAATCCGGAGGAGGAACCCGTGATGACCTACCCCAGGTTCGCGGTTCTGCTACTCGCACTGCTCGCTCTCGCAACGACGGCCTGCCAGCTTCCGCCCTTCCTGCCCGAGTTCCAGGTCAACACGTCGGACCCCGGCAACAACTACACCGACGGCGTCGCGATGGGCGAGGACGGCGACTTCGTCGTCGCCTGGAGCGAGGCCACGACGGACCCGGAAGTCTTCGGCCGGCGTTTCGACGCCGACACCGCGCCGCTGGGAGCACCGTTTCCGATGAACGCGGACACGGCTCCCGACCGCGAGCCGTCGTCGATCGCCCGCGACGCCTCCGGCCGGTTCGTCATCGTCTGGGCCGAGGAGGGACGCCGGGATCCGCGGGCAGCGCTTCGATGCCGACGGGACGCCTCTCGGCGCCAACTTTCAGGTCAACACGTCGACGTCGCTCGCGACGGCGAGCCCGTTCGTCGCCTCCGACCCGTCCGGGAACTTCGTCGCGACCTGGACGTCCGGCGAGCGGGGACGCCACGCGAGGCCGTCGCCCGGCGGTTCGACAGCAACGGCGCTCCCCTCGGCGACGAGTTTCCGGTGAACGTGTTCACGACGGGCTCCCAGAGTCCGTCCGGGATCGCCATGTCGCCGGCGGGATTCGTGGTGACGTGGTTCGGCGAGGGAGAAAGCGGAGAGGGCGTCTTCTGCCGCCGGTTCGACGACGGCGGAGCGCCGATGACCGGCGACTTCCAGGTCAACACGGCTACGGTCGTCGACATCGAGCTCCGACCCGACGTCGGGATGAATGGCGCTGGCGATTTCGTCGTCGTGTGGGACGACACCATCGGTTTCTTCGACACGGCCATGGGGCGTCGTTTCGACTCGGCGGGAGCCCCTCTCGGCGACGTCTTTCCGATCAGCGGTACGACCCTCGCGGCCCACGACACGAAGGTCGCATCCGATTCCTCCGGAAATTTCGTCGTCACGTGGGGCAGCGTGCCCGTGCTGATCGGCGAGGGAGGGACGAACGACAACAGCGCCGTCCGCGCGCGGCTGTACGACATCGGCGGCGTCGCCGTGAGCACGGAGTTCGTCGTCAACGAGATCACGACCGGTTTTCAGTTTCGTTCGCGTCCCTCGCTCGCGCACAACGGTTCGTTCGTCGTCGCCTGGAACAGCGGATCGGGCTCCGCATACGACGTCAAAGGCCGCAAGAGCGGAGTCCGGGCGGCCCCGGCGATCACGGTCGACCCGCCCCTCGAAGTGGGCTTCGCACCGACGGGAGGCAGTAACCACAACCGCGTCTTCGAGGCGGGCGAAACGGTGATCGTGCGCGCGGCCTGGGCCAATGACACCGCCGGCGACGTTCTTAGCGTCTCCGGCGCGTCCCCTCTGTTCACCGGACCTGCGGGAGCCGACTACACGCTCGACGACAACACGGCTGGGTACGACACGGTTCCGGCCGGACAGACCAAGAGCTGCGCCATCATGGGGGACTGTTACTCGGTCACGGTGTCCGATCCCGCCGTGAGACCCATCCAACATTGGGACGCCCTGCTGCAGGAGACCCTGAACCTCAGCCTGCCGCACACCTGGGTGCTCCACATCGGCGAGAGCTTCCCCGACGTTGCGACCGACCACCAGTTCTACGGCTTCATCGAGAATCTCTTCCACAACGGCGTGACCACCGGCTGCGCCGGCGGAGACTACTGTCCGACAAACGCCGTCACCCGCGCCCAGATGGCCGTCTTCCTCCTGAAGTCGAAGTTCGGCTCGGCCCACATCCCGCCGCCGTGCACCGGGACCGTCTTCACCGACGTGCCCTGCACGGGCGGACCGTTCGACCCCTGGATCGAGGAGCTCGCGGCGCTCCAGATCACCGGCGGCTGCGGCGGCGGCCTCTACTGTCCGAACAACACCGTCACGCGGCAACAGATGGCCGTCTTCCTCCTCAAGGCGCTCGAAGGTTCGACGTACGTCCCCCCGGCCTGCACGGGCGTCTTCGAGGACGTGGCGTGCCCGAGCCAGTTCGCGGATTGGATCGAGGAGCTCGCCGACCGAGCGATCACTGGCGGATGCTCCGTGGCGCCCGCTCTTTATTGCCCAACCAACCCGAACAACCGCGGCCAGATGGCGGTGTTTCTGGTCAAGACATTCGGATTGGTTCTTTATGGCGGGTAGCAGCGACTGGGACCATCTGAGTTACCGCCGACCTGCCGGGGGGTTACCGCCGGACTTCGTCCGGCGTTACCTACTGCTGGGGGTTTGCCGCTGGTGGTCGGCTCGGTCTCGTTCTATATGGCGGGTAGCGGCGACCGGGATGAACTGAGTCACAGCCGGGGGCTCGAGCACGGTGAATGGCACGCCACTGCCGGGATACCGCCGGACTTCGTCCGGCGTTGCCTACTGCGGGGGCTTGGTTACCGCTGCGCTTCGCGCAGCGTTCCCTACTGCCGGGGGCTTGCCTCTGGTGGTCGGCTCGGCGGCTGGCTCCGAGACCTGGAGTAACCATGACCTGTCGCCCCAGGCCCTTCCTTTGCGCTTTATCGGTGATGCCTCTTCTCGACTGCCCGAGCTACCGCGGCCAGATGCGGTGTTTTTGGTTAAGACATTTGGATTGGTTCTTTATGGTGGCTAGCAGCGACTTGGACCATCTGAGTTACCGCCGAGTGCTTTACGGCGGCTAACCCTGAGACCCCGGAGGAAACGTGGCCCGTCACCCCAAGCTCATCCTTTTCGCATCCGCAGCGGTTGCACTCGTCGGAACAGCCTGCCAGCTTCCGCCGTTCCTGCCCGAGTTCCAGATCAGCACGTCGGATCCCGGATACAACTCCGCCGAAGACGTCGCGATGAGCGACCAGGGCGACTTCATCGTGACCTGGGGCGAGTTCAACCTCGACTCCGAAGTCTTCGGTCGACGGTTCGCCGCCTCGACGTCGCCCTTCGGTGGCCCGTTTCCGGTCAACGCGATCACCACGCCCAGCCGAAAAACACCGTCGATCGCCCGCGACGCCGAAGGCCGATTTGTCATCGTCTGGTCCGAAGACGATACCGGGATCTGGGGCCAGCGTTTCGCTTCCGACGGAACACCGCTCGGAGACAACTTCCAGATCAGTCTGTCGACAACCGGCTATGTGGCAAAGCCGCATGTCGCTTCCGACCCGTCCGGAAACTTCGTCGTCACCTGGACCTCGTATCCGCCCGGGATCGGCAGTAGCGAGGCCGTCGCCCGTCGGTACGACAGCCACGGCGCGCCGTTCGCGGACGAGTTCCCGGTGAGCGTCTACACGACCGGCTTCCAGTACCCCTCGGGAATCGCCATGTCGCCGGCGGGCTTCGTGGTGACATGGTTCGGGGAAGGGCAATACGGGAACGCCGTCTTCGGCCGGCGGTTCGATGCCTCGGGAGCGCCGATCACCGGAGATTTCCAGGTCTGGTTCACCGGCGTGTACGGCCTGAATGTTCGGCCCGACGTCGGGATGAACGCCGCCGGCGACTTCGTCGTCGTGTGGGACGAGAGAATCGGTCTCAGCTTTCCGGCGATGGGGCGCCGTTACAACTCGAACGGAGAGCCCGCCGGTGACGTTTTCCCGATCAGCGACACGAGCCTCGTGGCCTACGAAGCCAGGGTCGCGTCCGATTCTGCCGGAAATTTTGTCGTGACGTGGAGCAACTCGTCCCTGGCGGTCGGGGGAAGCGGGACGGGCGACACCGACGACATACGGGCGCGGCTGTATGACATCGGCGGCGTTGCCGTGAGCGAGGAATTCGTGGTCAACGAGATCACGACGGGCCTTCAGTCTCGCGGTCGCCCTTCGCTTGCCGATGACGGCTCGTTCGTCGTCGCCTTCAACGACGGAGTGGTCTTCGATGCGGACGTGAAAGGGCGCAAGAGCGGCGCCCGCGCGGCGCCGGCGATCACGGTCGATCCATCCCTCGAGGTCCCCTCCGCACCCTCGGGAAGCAGTAACGCCAACGGAGTCTTCGAACCCGGCGAAACCGTGCTGCTCCACACGGCCTGGGTGAACGACACCGCCGCCGACGTGCTCGCCGTGGTGGGCTCGTCACCGTTCTTCACCGGACCTGCCGGGGCCGACTACACGATCGACAACGACGGCGCCCTGTACGACACCCTCCCGGCCGGACAGACCAAGAGCTGCGCCGAGTCGGGCGGAGAGTGTTTCATCGTCACCGTGTCGGATCCCGCGGCGAGACCCGTCCAGCACTGGGACGCCCGGCTGCAGGAAACCCTCACCCTCAGCCTCCCCCACACGTGGGTGCTCCACCTCGGCGAGAGCTTCCCCGACGTGCCGACGGACAATCAGTTCTATCGGTTCATCGAGACGTTGTTCCACAACGGCGTCACGGGTGGCTGCGTGGGCGGCTACTGCCCGGGTGATCCCGTGACGCGTGCCCAGATGGCGGTCTTCCTCCTGAAGGCGAAGTCCGGCTCGGCCCACGTTCCGCCTCCCTGCACCGGTACGGTGTTCACGGACGTGCCCTGCACGGGCAGTCCCTTCGATTCCTGGATCGAGGAGCTCGCAAGTCTCCAGATCACCGGCGGCTGCGGCAACGGCAACTACTGCCCGAACAACACTGTGACGCGGCAACAGATGGCGGTCTTCCTCCTGAAAGCTCTCGAGGGTTCCGGCTACATCCCGCCGGCCTGCACGGGCGTCTTCGACGACGTCGCGTGCCCGAGTCAGTTTGCGGACTGGATCGAAGAGCTGGCCGACCGCGCGATCACCGGCGGCTGCTCCGTGACACCGGCTCTCTACTGCCCGACCAATCCCAACAACCGCGGCCAGATGGCGGTGTTCCTCGTCAAGACGTTCGGCCTCGCGCTCTACGGGGGATAAAAAATCCGACCCCGCCCCTCCCCGGCCCTCTCCGGTCGTGCCATGATTCGCTCGGCTTCACTGACGCATACGGGGGTTCTCATGCGGAGTCTCGCGCGCGTCCGTTCGGCGATTCTGGGTTTCGCGGCTCTGACGGCGTCCGCTTTTGCCCAGACGCCTCCGATGCAGTCCCAGTTCCAGGTCTCCCAGGACACGCTCTCGTACCAGTCCACGTACGGCGTGGCGATGGACGACGCGGGCCGCTTCGTCGTGACGTGGTTGAACTACAACGGCGTCGACCATACCGACGACTGCACGGCCCGGCTGTTCGATCCTTCGGGAGCGCCCGAGGGAAACCCGTTCGGGATCAGCGCGTCCGCGACGGATCAGTTCGACGGTCCGGTCGCCAAGGACGCCTCCGGGCGATTCATCGTGGTGTGGTTCGAGAACGAGACCGTATTGGGACGGCGATTTCAGCCGGATGGCACGCCGATCGGGGCGACGTTCACCGTCACGGACTCCGCCACCAACGACGTCTTCGTCGCGTCGGACGACGCGGGCAACTCCGTCGTCACGTGGAGCCGGTTCGTGGTCCGGGCCCGAATTCGACGTCTTCGCCCGCATCTACGACAGCTCGGGCGCGCCGGTGGGGAGCGAGTTCCCGGTCAACTCCTATACGACGCTGCAGCAGCAGGCCCGCGGCGTGGCCCGCAAAGAGGCGAACGGACAGTTCGTCATCACCTGGGTCGGCTTCGGCGCCGGCGGACCGGGGATCTGGACCAGGACGTTCGACGCCAGCGGCACTCCCACGACAGGTGAGATCCACGTCAACCAGGGCCCCATCCTCACCGTGCTTCCGCTGTCCGCGGTCGCCATCAACGGCGCGGGCGAGTTCGTGGTGGCCTGGGAGGGCGTCACGACACTGCCGTACCAGGGCATCTTCGCCCGCCAGTTCGATTCGAAGGGTCAGCCGCTGGGACCGCAGTTCCCCGTGTCCAACGGCGGGACGAACGATCGGCGCGATCCGCAGATCGCGTCGGACCGAGCCGGTAATTTCCTGATCACGTGGACGGCCCAGAACGGCGACGGCGACGCGGACGCGATCGGAGCGCGCGCTTACGATCGCTTCGGGACGCCGACCTCGTCCGAGTTCGTCGTCAACCAGGCCACGACGGGCAGTCAGTACGGCGCGCGGGTCGCGTTGAACGATTCCGGCCGTTTCGTGGTCGCCTGGAGCACTCCCGACGGATCGGACTACGGGGTCGTCGCGCGGCGAAGCGGCGTCGACGCCTCGGCGTCGATCGGCGTGGACGGCTTCGCGTCGCTCGATGTCCCTTCGGCTGCGGGCAACGGGGTCCTCGAGCCCGGCGAGACGGTGGACGTCGCGACCGCCTGGGTGAACGACACGGCCGGCGATCTCGCGCTCTCGGGCACCGCGACGGACTTCTCGGGCCCGGCGGGGGCAACATACACGCTCGACGACGCCGCCGCCGACTACGGGACGATCGCCGCGGGGGCGACCGGAAGCTGCTCCACGACGGCCACGACGTGGATCGTCAACGTCGGTCAGGGCGGCACCAATTTCGTCGACCAGGTCAGCGGCAACAGCACCTCCACGATCCACGTGGGCGACACTGTGCACTGGGTCTGGGTGGAAGGCGGCTCGCACTCCTCGACGTCCGGGCCTTGCCCGCCCTGCGCAGGCGATGAAATCTGGGAATCGCCGATCCAGGACAACGGCACGTTCGATCACACGTTCAACGCCGCGGGGAATTTCCCTTACTTCTGCATCCCTCACGATGTGGAGATGACCGGCACGGTCATCGTCGTGCCCGACGCCGGCAACTGCTACCAGGTCACGGTGTCCGCGCCGGCGACGCGGCCGGTGCAGCACTGGGACGCCCAGCTCCAGGAGGTTCTCAACGTCGGTGTGCCGAAGACCTGGCCGCTCCACATCGGCGAGAGCTTCCCCGACGTAGCGACGGACCATCTTTTCTACAAGTTCATCGAGACCCTTTTCCACAACGGCATCACGGGCGGCTGCGCCGGAGGCGGGTACTGTCCCGGCAACCCGGTCACGCGCGCTCAGATGGCTGTCTTCCTGCTGAAGGCCAAATTCGGCTCGGCCCACATCCCGCCTCCCTGCACCGGCACCGTCTTCCCGGACGTGCCCTGCGCGGGCGGAGCGTTCGACCCCTGGATCGAGGAGCTTGCGGCGCTCCAGATCACCGGAGGCTGCGGCGGCGGACTCTATTGCCCCAACAACACCGTCACGCGGCAGCAGATGGCCGTCTTCCTCCTGAAGGCTCTCGAAGGCTCGACCTACGTCCCGCCGATCTGTACGGGCGTCTTCGACGACGTGGCGTGCCCGAGTCAGTTCGCGGACTGGATCGAGGAACTGGCCGACCGGCAGATCACCGGCGGCTGCTCCGTTTCGCCGCCACTGTACTGCCCGACGAACCCGAACAACCGCGGTCAGATGGCCGTGTTTCTCACGAAAACGTTCGGCCTGGCCCTTTATGGACCGTAGGCTCCAGGCACACTGACCCGCTACGGCCCGAAATCTCGCTGATTAGAGATGTGAGGGGTCTTCGCTTCGCGCGAATCGAAGTAGGATCCGCTCACCGATTCGGTCGTTTCTCTCAATCGGAGGACAGATGAGGAAGGTTCACGTCGCCTCGCTCGGCCTCTTCGCGCTCGCCGCCATCGCCCGCGCCCAGGCGCCTGTCTTCGGCCCCGAGTTCCAGGTCAACGTGCTCACGACGGGCTACCAGTACGCCTCGGGCGCCGCGAACCTCGGACCGAGCTGCAACTTCGTCGTGACATGGGCCTCGGAGGGAGCGGATGGGAACCTGACCGGCGTCGCCGGACGGCTCTTCGATGCGGACGGAAATCCGACCGGCGGGGACTTCGTCGTCAACGTGTCGACCACGGGCTACCAGGGTCTTCCGAGCGTCGCCTCGAACGACGCGGGAAGCTTCGTCGTGACCTGGACCGAAGCCGCGTCGGGGGCACCGAGCGCCTACGAAGTGCGCGCCCGCCGATTCAATTCCTCGGGGGCGCCGCAGGGCGGCGAAATCATCGTCAACACGTACACGACCGGCACGCAGGCGCGCTCCGACGTCGCGCTGGATTCGGCCGGCAACTTCGTCGTCGTCTGGCACAGCGGGCCGGACGCGAACTCGCAGGCAGCCCGCGCAGGACGGCGACAACCTCGGCGTGTTCGCGCGGCGCTTCGACTCCAGCGGCAACCCGCTGTCCGCCGAGTTCCAGGTCAATCAGTACACCACGGGCTACCAGTCGCGGCCGACGATCGCGATGCGACCGACCGGAGAGTTCATCGTGGTCTGGGCCAGCCCGCAGGACGACCAGCTCGGCGCCATCATGGCGCGACGGTACGACAGCTCGGGCAATCCGATCGGCGGCGAGTTCCAGGTCAACACGAGGGAGGTCGGAGCGCAGTATCAGTCCGACGTGGCGCTCGATCCGGCCGGAAAGGCCATCGTCGTCTGGACGAGCTATGGCCAGGATGGCGGAGGCGCCGGCGTCTACGCCCAGCGTCTGGACGACGCGGGAAACAAGCTCGGACCGGAGTTCAACGTCAATACGTACACGACCGGTGCCCAGCTGCGCGCGCGCGTCGCCGCTCCGGCGATCACGGGGACCGATCCCGGAGAGTTCGCCATCATCTGGCAGTCCCAGGGACAGGACGGAAGCGACTTCGCCATCCGCGCCCAGCACTTCTTTGCGAACGGCAGCCGTGACGGCGTCGAGCTGCCGGTCAACAACTTCACCACGGGATTCCAGGGGATCGCCGCCATCGCGGCGCAGCCCAACGGACAGTTCGTCGCGACATGGCAGAGCGACGGCAGCGACGGCTCGAGCCACGGCATCGCGGCGCGCCTGGCCGGCGTTCCGCGCGTGGAGAGCACGGTCGTCGACCACCTGCATTCCGGGGCCCAGGCTGGCAACTCCAACCTGAACGACGTTTTCGAGGTGGGCGAAGGGGTCATCGTGGAGACCGGCTTCCGCAACTGGACTCCGGACGCCATCACCCTGACCGGAACGGCCTCCAATTTCCGCGGTCCGGCAGGCCTGACCTACACGATCCTCGATCCGTCGGCCGACTGGGGAACGATCGCCGCCTCCGGCGGCATCGCCGACTGCTTCCAGGCGACCGGGGACTGCTATCAGTTCTCGCTGACCGGGACCCGCCCGGCCGTTCAGCACCTGGACACGGCCTTCGACGAGACGCTGTCGTACAACGGCTTCACGCGTACCGCCGCGCTGCACGTCGGCGGGAGCTTCCCCGACGTCCCGACCAACAACCTCTTCTATCCCTTCATCGAGAACCTCCTCCACAACGGCGTCACCGGAGGCTGCGCGGGCGGGGGGTACTGCCCCGGCAGCAACGTCACGCGGGCGCAGATGGCGGTCTTCCTTCTCAAAGCGCGATGGGGCTCGGTGTTCCTGCCGCCCCCCGCGACGGGCACGGTCTTCCCGGACGTCCCCGCCTCGAACCCGTTCGCGCGATGGATCGAAGAGCTCTCCCGCGAGGGCGTCACCGGAGGCTGCGGCAGCGGGCTCTACTGCCCGGACAACCCGGTCACGCGGCAGCAGATGGCGGTGTTCCTGCTCAAGACCAAGCTCGGCCCGACGTACGTGCCCGACCCGTGCGCCGGAGACTTCGACGACGTGCCTTGCCCCGGACAGTTCACCGACTGGATCGAGGACCTCGCCGGCCAGGGCATCACCGGCGGCTGCTCGGTCTCTCCCCCGCTCTACTGCCCGCTGAATTCCGTGCTCCGGCAGCAGATGGCGGCGTTTCCTCGTGAAGACGTTCGGACTCAAGCTCTACTGACCGGAGCTTCTTGAGGATTCGTTAAGGGGCCGCTCCGGCGGCCCTTTTCATTAGAATCCGGGCAAAGCACGACAGACGAACCGACACAGGGGGTTGATCATGCGTTTCCGACTGCCGGCCCTCGCATTCGCCGCGCTTCTCGCCGCGAGCAACGCCTCTGCGATCTTTCACGAGATCATGGTCAAGGAAGTCTTCACGGGATCGGTCGCGGCGCCCAACGCCCACTACATCGTGCTTCAGGCCTACGCCATGTCCCAGAACTCGGTGGACGGTCACTCGGTGACGATCTTCGACGCCGAGGGCAGATCATCGGCACGTTCACGTTCGACGCCAACGTGACGCACGGCGAGAACCAGATGACGATCCTGGTCGCCACGCCCGAGGCGGAGACGCTCTTCAGCGTCACCGCAGACTTCCCCATGACCTCGGCCCTCTCGCGTTACGGCGGGAAAGCCTGCTGGGCCGGCGCCACGCCGCCCGACTGCGTGGCGTGGGGCAACTACACCGGCAGTGCGACCGGCGTGGGCAACCCCGTCGCGGCCCCCGCGGGCATCCCGCCGGGCCAGGCGCTGCGCCGCCGCCTCGACGTCGCGGGCAGCCCGACGGTCCTCGAAGCCGCGGACGACACCGACGACAGCGAAAACGACTTCACGGTGGTCACCGCTCTGGCGCCGAGAAACAACGCCGGCGAGACCGGAACGTCGCCGGCCGCGACCTGCGGCAACAACGTCGTCGAAGGCCTCGAGCAGTGCGACGACGGCGGCACCGGCAGCGAAGACGGATGCTCGGCCGTCTGCACCTGGGAGACGTTCGTCGACACCCCCGGGCCGCTCTCGGTGGACGAGGCGGCGCCCGGCCTCCTCGCGGACAACGGGGTTCTCGAGCCCGGCGAAACCGTGGACGTGCGTCCGACCTGGACGAACAACGGCCAGAGCGCGGTGACGCTCGACGGCCTCGCCGCCCTTTTCACCGGGCCCGCCGGCGCCACGTACGGGATCGTGGACGGCAGCGCCGCTTACGGAACCCTCGCCGCCGGCGAGACCGTCGACTGCCTCGGCCAGCCGGAGGGCTGCTACAGCCTGTCGGTTTCGGCCCCGGCGACGCGGCCCGCGGCGCACTGGGACGCCACGCTCACGGAGGTCCTGAGCAACACGAAGTCCTTCGACTGGCCGATTCACGTCGGCGAGAGCTTCGCGGACGTTCCGACGGGCCACCCCTTCTATGGGTTCATCGAGACGCTCTTCCATGCCGGCATCACCGGCGGATGCGCCGGCGGCTACTGCCCCGCCAACCCGGTCACACGCGCCCAGATGGCGGTCTTCCTCCTCAAGGCGAAGTACGGCCAGGACCACACGCCGCCGGCCTGCACCGGCGCCGTGTTCACGGACGTGCCCTGCACGGGCGGACCGTTCGATCCGTGGATCGAGGAGCTCGCCGGCCTCGAGATCACCGGAGGCTGCGGCGGCACGCTCTATTGCCCGAACAACACGGTCACGCGCGCCCAGATGGCGGTCTTCCTGCTGAAGACGCTCGTGACGTCGGCCTACGATCCGCCCGACTGCACCGGCGTCTTCGAAGACGTCCCGTGCACGCCGGGCACCGGCTTCTCCGACTGGATCGAAGATCTCTCCATCCGGCAGATCACGGGAGGATGCTCGGTGTCGCCTCCCCTGTACTGCCCGAACAATCCCAACAACCGCGGCCAGATGGCGGTGTTCCTGGTCAAGACGTTCAACCTGCTGCTCTACGGCTTCCCGCTCCCTCCGTCGTGAGCGGCATCGCGATCGCGGCCGCGGCTCTCGCGGCCGCGATCGTTCTGGCTCTGGTCGTGTTCGTCCCGCGGGCGCTGCTGCGCCGCGCGCAGGATCGACTGGCGTCGCGGCTCCTGGCCGAGTCCGGGGGAACCTTCCAGCTCCTGACGCGCGCCGAGCTCGTCGGCCGGTACGCACCGGCGCGATCCCCGGCGTCCTCGGCCTCACCGAGAGCGCGATCTCCTTCGCCGGCCTCTTCGGCGAAACCGAGGTCCTGCCGACGTCCCGGATCCAGAAGATCGCCACGGGTCGAATGCTCGCGAGCGGGAGAAAGCTCCTGAGACTCGAGGTCGTCCGGTTCACGCGCACCGGAGGGGACGAGCTGGAATTCGTCCTCGCGCCGGCGTCGGCCGGAGCCTGGCGCAGCCATCTCGGCCTCTGGGCCGTCGCCGAACGGAAGTCGACGATGGATCGCGTGACGCCGGGCCGCTGATTCGCCGCGCTCTCGTCTATAGTCCCCGGGAATGACGAAACGCTCCGCCGCGCTGGGCCTCGCCGCTGGCGATGCTCGCGTCGGCCGCTCCGGCTCAGACACCGACCCCTCGCCTGCTCGCTCCGGGGATCGTCTCCACCGGCGACATCGAGTTTGGTCCGGCGCTGACCCCCGACGGCCACACGCTCTACTTCACCAAGGGCAGCCCGGGGATGAAGCGCGCGATGTGGATCGTCGTCTCGCGTCTCCAGAACGGTGCGTGGACGACGCCTGAGATCGCGCCGTTTTCGGGGCGCTACAACGACATCGACCCGACGATCTCTCCCGACGGAAAGCAATTCTTCTTCGCCTCGACGCGGCCGACGGAAGGGACGACGCCGAAGAAGGACTTCGATCTCTGGGTCATGGACCGGACGGCCTCGGGCTGGAGCGAGCCTCGGAACCTCGGCGCCCCCGTCAACAGCGCCGGCTCGGAGACCACGACCTCGGTCACGGCCGACGGGACGCTCTACATCGGGGCGTCCGGGCGCGAGAGCGGGCCGCGGACCGGCCGGAGGCTCTACCGCTCGAAGCTCGTGAACGGCCGCTACGAAGCTCCCGAGCCCCTTCCCGCGCCCATCGATGCCGGCGAAGAGGACTCCAACCAGTACGTCTCCCCCGACGGCCGCTTCATGATCTATGGGTCGAAACGCCCCGGCGCCGAGACGGGTCTCTACGTCACGTACATGGAGAACGGCGCCTGGTCGAGCTCCGGCGCCCCTCGACGCGAAGTTGAACGCCGCCTACTCGCCCTACACGCCGCTGATCTCGCCGGACGGAAAGACGTTCTACTTCACGAGCGTCAAGGGCGCCTTCGACGAGCTGCCGCCTCCGATGGCGCCGATGTCGTATTCGAAGTTCGTGGAGGCGATCCGCGCTCCGGGAAACGGCCTCGGCGACATCTACGAGCTCGCGATCGAGGCCCTCTCTCTCCGGCCCGCGCGCTGAAGCGGAGATCCGATGCACGAAGAGACGGCGCTCATCGCGACGATCGCCGGGGGGCTGGGACTCGCCTTCGTATTCGGCCTCATCGCGGTCCGCCTCCGCATGCCGCCCCTCGTCGGCTACCTGCTCGCGGGCGTCGCCGTCGGGCCGTTCACGCCGGGTTTCGTGGCGGACGCGGGGCTCGCCTCGCAGCTCGCCGAGATCGGCGTCATCCTGCTGATGTTCGGCGTCGGGCTGCACTTCTCGCCCGAAGACCTCTGGGCCGTGCGACGCATCGCCGTCCCGGGCGCGCTCGTGCAGATCGCGGCGGCGGCGGTGCTCGGCATGTTCGTCTCGCATCTCTGGGGCTGGCCCTGGGGATCCGGCCTGGTCTTCGGTCTCTGCCTCTCGGTCGCGAGCACCGTGGTGCTCCTGCGCGCGCTCGAGGACCGCGGCGCGCTCGAGACGGGCGAGGGCCGGATCGCGGTCGGCTGGCTGATCGTCGAGGACCTCGTCACCGTGCTCGTCCTCGTGCTTCTGCCCGCTCTCGCCGTTCCGCTCGGCGGCAACGCGGGAGAGGGCGCCGCGACCGGATCGCTCGGCGCGGAAATCGCCTGGACGCTCGCGAAGGTCGCGGCGTTCGTCGGCATGATGTTCGTCGTCGGCCGACGGGCGGTGCCGTGGCTTCTCGAGCGCGTCGCACGCACGGGCTCGCGCGAGCTCTTCACGCTCGGCGTCCTCGCCATCGCCCTGGGCATCGCCGTGGGCGCCGCGTCCCTGTTCGGCGTCTCGTTCGCCCTCGGCGCGTTCTTCGCCGGTGTCGTGATCAGCGAGTCCGACCTGTCCACCAAGGCCGCCTCGGACGCGCTCCCGCTTCAGGATGCGTTCGCCGTGCTCTTCTTCGTCGCCGTCGGAATGCTCTTCGACCCGATGGTCCTCGTACGCCAGCCGGGGAAGGTCGTCGCGGTCGTGCTCATCATCATGATCGGCAAGTCCCTCGCGGCCCTCGGCATCGTGCTGGCGTTCCGCCGCCCCCTCCACACGGCCCTCACGATCTCCGCGAGCCTCGCGCAGATCGGCGAGTTCTCATTCATCCTCGCGGCCCTGGGCCTGTCCCTCGGCCTGCTGCCTCCGGAGGCGCAGAGCCTGATCGTCGCCGGCGCGCTCATCTCGATCACGCTCAATCCCCTGATGTTCGGCGCGATCTCCTTCGTCGAGTCGCGCCTGACGAAGCGGCCGATCGCCCCGGAATCCGAGGACTTCGTGCTCCCGACACACCTGCGCGCGCACACGGTGCTCATCGGTCACGGCCGCGTCGGAGGACGGGTCGCCGCCGCGCTCGGCGCCCGCAACCTGCCGTACGTCGTCGTCGAGGCCGACCTCGAAAGCGCGACCGGCCTCCTCAAGCAGGGCATTCCGGTCGTCTACGGCGATGCGGCCCGGCCCGGCGTGCTCGAGCACGCGGGCGTCAAGAACGCCCGTCTCCTCGTGGTCACGGCCCCGGACGCCTTCCAGGCCCGGGCCGCGATCGAGCTCGCCCGGCGCGTTCAGCCCGAGATCGACATCGTCGTCCGCACCCACAGCGATTCCGAGCGCACCTACCTCGAGGGCAAGAACGTCGGAAAGGCCGTCATGGGCGAGCACGAGCTCGCCGAGGCCATGGCCCGATACGCGCTGGAAAGGCTGGGGACGCGGCCGGCCGGCTAGAGCGTCGGCTGCCAGGGAGGCAGGATCGGGGCCGGATGGAGATCTTCGCTACTCAGCGTGTGCTCCGTCGCGCAGTGCGGGCACTTCTGGTTCCAGCCTTTCACGCGGTAAGGCGAATCCGCGTCCGTGCGGATCCCGGTCGAGAACCGCCGGCCGCAGTTGCGGCAAACCGCCATCAGAACCACGCGCCGATTCGGCATCACACTCCAGAAGATGCAAGCAGAAGGCCAACCCTACACGCGATTGCCTCGAATTGCTCGCGGCGCCAGTGTCGAGTTCGAGGGAGAGGGTTCCCGAGCGATGTTCCCTCTCTCGTCGGTTGGCCCGCGCAGCGGGCCGCTAAGAGTCCGAGCTTGGCTGTGGGGGGTGGACTCGAACCACCGACCTTCCGGTTAACAGCCGGACGTTGTACCAGCTCAACTACCCCACAACGCCGGAACCATCATACCGGCGGAAGAAACGCGATCACCCGGGAGGCCAGCGGCTCCGGAATCCGGCCGCAGAGCCTGGCGGATCTCCTCCGGCCGGTAGCGCTGCGAGAAGTGCGTGAGCACGAGCGCCTCGTTCTCGAACCTGTCGGCGCGGTCGAGGATGTCGTCGAGGTGGATGTGCGCGTACTCACGGGCGCGCGAGACGTCCTCCGGGAGAACGAAGGAGCACTCGAGCAGCAGCACCTTCGCCCGCAGGATCTGCGGCGCGGCGTCGAAGATTTCGTGTCCGCAATCTCCGGGGTATGCGAAGAGCGGAATCTCCTCGCGCCGCGTCACCGTGGCTCCCTGGCGGCGAAGGGCCGCGATCTCCTCCCCCGAACGGCCGGCGAGCTCGTCGAGGAGCTTGTGCTTCACTTCGGAGAAGAGATAGCCGACCGTCGGAACACGGTGGCATCCCGGAAAGACGCTCAGCTCGAGATCGTTCCGCAGCGCGAAGCGATCGCCGGGCTCCGCCGCGACGACCTCCGTCTCGTAGCGAATGTGCTCGAGACGTTCGCACGCGGCCATCCAGGCCGACACGTCCTCCGCGGCCGCCGCCGGCACGAAGACGCGCGCCGGGGGCAGCCCGGCGAGCTTCCGGCGCGAGGCGTGATGCGCGAGGCCGGCCATGTGATCGAGGTGCCCGTGCGAGACGCAGACGTTGGCGTATCCGACCGTGTCCTCGGGCGCGCGGCCGAACTCGAGCAGCGTGCGGAAGGTCGGCAGCTTGTAGAAGGATTCGTGGCCCGCGATCGAGACGCCCTCGATCGGGATCCCCGCCGCCTCGATCGAGACGCGGCCGCGGCCGCGCGGGAAGTCGGAATGGTCAGCCGCCACGCGGGCAGGCTATTTCAGGCGCGAGTCGAGCGCTAGAACGCGAGCCTCAAAGTCGAGCGCGAGAACGCGAGCGTAAAGTCGAGCGCTAGAACGCGAGCGTGAAAGAGACGAGAGCCACGACGAGCGCGAGCATCGCGGACATGGCGCGGAAGAGCCGTTCGTTCATTTGTCGGGTCCTTTCGGGTCCTATCAATCCAACTCCCGTGCCACGAGCCGCCAGACGCACATGAAGTCTCGACGGCTGAGACACTTGCACCTCGCCGCCGGATGCGGCGCCGGAGCCCCTCCTCGGGCCCGCCGTTACCGGAGGTAACGCCCCGATACGCTACCGCCCGTGCGCGTCGACCTCTTCGACTACGACCTGCCCGCGGAGCGGATCGCGCAGGAGGCGCGGCCGCGAGGGACGAGCCGCCTGCTGGTCCTCGAACGGAACAGCGGCGCGATGGAGCACCGGCGGTTCGAAGAGCTTCCCGAGCTTCTCCGAGCAGGAGATCTCCTCGTGCGCAACGACGTGGCCGTGCGGCCCGCGAGGCTCTACGGCCGCGACACGCAGGGGCGCCTCGTCGAGATCTTTCTTCTGTCGGCGGAGGATGCCGGCTCCCGGCTCTGGAGCGCGCTTGCGAAGCCCGGCCGGCGCGCGAAGGCGGGCGCTTTGATCGCGTTCGACGAGGGCCTTTCGGCGGAAGTCGTCGAAGTGCGCGACGATGGCGGGCGCTCCGTGCGATTCGATCGCCCGCTCGACGCGGCGCTGCTCGGCCGCATCGGCCACACTCCCCTTCCGCCCTACATCCGGCGCGAGGCCGGCGCTCCGGACCGGCCCGAGGACCGCGCCGCCTACCAGACCGTCTTCGCGCGGGAGCCGCTCGCGGTCGCGGCGCCCACCGCCGGCCTCCACTTCACGGAGCCGATCCTCGCCGAGCTGCGCGAGCGCGGCGTCGAGATTGTCGACCTCACGCTGGCGGTCGGCGCCGGAACTTTCAAGCCGGTCACGGTCGACGACACCGACGCCCACACGCTCCCGCCCGAAGACGTGTGCATCCCGTCGGAGGCGCGCGCCGCGATCGCGCGGGCGAAGAGCGAGGGACGGCGCGTCGTGGCCGTCGGCACGACCGTGGCGCGCTCGCTCGAAGCCGCCGCGCGCCTCGTCGACGCGCCGCCGGACGGGGAGCTGCGCTTCGCGACCGATCTCTTCATCACGCCGGGGTTCGAGTTCCAGACCGTCGACGCGCTCCTGACCAACTTCCACCTTCCCCGCTCGACTCTCGTCATGCTGGTCTCCGCTTTCGCGGGAAGGGAGCGCGTGCTCCGGGCTTACGCCGAGGCCGTCGCCCGCGGCTATCTCTTCTACTCCTTCGGCGACGCGATGCTGATCGCGTGACTCCCCCCCGCCATAGAATGCTGCGCGCGCGGCAGTCTTTCGAGTTTCTTTCGCGCTTTCTCCGGACTTCTTTCCAATAGCCCGGGGATGCTGCGGGCATGCCGACAGAGACGAAGCCTCTCGCATTTGCGGTCGCGGCGATCGGCTCTCTCATCGGAGGCATCGTGGCGGGAGCCCTTTTCCCGTCCGTCGAGCTGCCGACCGTCGCCGCGAGCTTCATCGCCTACCTCGCTTTCGGGGCGCGCGCCCTGTCCCTCTGGCACGTCGGAGACAACGTCTTCGAGCGCCGGCGACAAGCCCGGCGCACGGCGCTCGTCGCCTTCGCGGTCCTCGTCGGAGCCTCATCCGTCGCTTCGGCCCAGCAGACGATCTTCAACGTGCCGTCGGCCGACGTGCTCGATCCGGGCAAGGTCTACCTCGAGGTCGACGAGCTCTTCCGACCGACTGAGCCCAAGTTCTCTTCGACGACGGTGCGCGGCGTCGTGGGCATCCTTCCGAGGGTCGAAGGAGGAGTCAATTTCGGAGGCCTGAACGCGCCGGGTCCCGTGATCCCCACGGCAAACGTCGCCATCAAAATCCAGCCGGTGCGCATCGGCGAGTTCGCGCTGACCGCCGGCGGGAACGGTTTGTTCTTCCTCGAGGGAAGCCAGGACGGGGACCCGGCGGGCCTGGGTTATGGCTTCGCGTCCTACCGGATTCCGAAGCTCGGGACGCGCATCGAGTTCGGCGGCTGGTACTCCTCGGCGGGCTACGCGCTTCCGAGAAGCACGGGCGGCGCGCTCGCGACGTTCGAACAACCCATCGCATGCGTGCCGGGGCTGTCTGTCGCTGCCGACTGGTTCAGTGGCGAGAACTCGATCGGCTACATCAGCCCCGGCCTCATTTTCGCGTTCGGGCACTGGACCGCGTACGCCGCCTATTCGATCAAGAACGGCGATTCGCAGGGCAACGGCGGCCTGATCGAGCTCGGTTACCTCTTTTGAGAACGGCTTTCTGAGGAGATTGCCATGCTGGACCTGCTCTTCCGGTCTTCCTCTTCTGGTTGTCCGTCGTCTGCGTGCGCCGCTGCGACCGCATCTGACACTCGAGGACACGACGAATGGATTGGGAAGACGTTGCCCGGGAGCTCCTGCGCCTCGCCCGCGAGCACGGCGTCACGCTCGCGATTTTCGGGAAGTCCCGGCGGCCGGCCTGGCGGCGGCTGATCCAGAGTGGCCCGATCGAAGAGTTCGCGCGGAGCGGCTCAGGAATCGACGTGTACGAGATCGAGACGGAGGCAACCCAGCCCCTCCCCTACGCCGCTGGCTCCGATTCGGCCGCGTCGATGAGCCTCCGCAGAGCGCGCGTGTGCTCGGCCCTCGTTCCGCAGCAGCCGCCGACGATGCGGGCGCCGAGGGCGAGCCAGCGGCCGGCGTGCTCCGCGTAGTCCTCGGGCGAGAGCTCTTCGGTGAAGGCCCAGCCCTTCTCGTCGGCGGGAAGCCCGAGATTGCCGTAGGCCGCGAGCGGCACGCCCGGAGCCGCCGCCGCGAGTCGCTCGAGGTCCGCCGCGAGGCGCGCGGCCGGCACGCAGTTGATGCCGAGCGCGTCCGGCGCGAGCGGCAGAAGCGCCCGGGCCGCGTCCTCGATCGTCTCGCCCGAGAGGAGCCGGCCCTCCCCGTCCGTGACGAGCGACAGGATCGCGGGCACGCCGGAAGCCTTCGCGGCCGACAGCGCGGCGGCGGCTTCGCGAATCGTGTTGTGGGTCTCCGCGAGGATCAGATCCACGCCGGACTCGGCCAGGAATCGCGCCTGGGCGCCGTGCTCGCGCGCGAGCGCCGCGTCGTCGGGCACGAGGTCGGGCCGATAACAGTCCTCGAGCGGCGAGAGCGAGCCCGCGACGAAGACTTCGCGTCCGGGAGCGGCCGCCGCCTGATGGGCGAGCTGGACGGCCCGCGCGGTGAGCTCGCCGGAGCGTTCCGCCAGACCGGCCTTCGCGAGGGAGCGGGCATGCGTCCGGAACGTGTTCGCGGTCAGGATGTCGGCGCCGGCCGAAACCTCGTCGCCGTGGACCGTCCAGACGAGCTCCGGATCCCGCAGGAGCGGCCGGGCGCTCCAGAGAGGCAGCGTCGTGTCGGCGTCGCGGCGCTGGAGCTCCGTGCCCATGGCGGCATCGAGCAGGAGCGGCCGGCCCGCCGCGAGCCGGGAAAGAAAACGGGCGGTGAGAACTCCCACCGCCCGGATTTTAGTGCAGGCGACTCGTGGCTACTGGCAGAGGAACGCGTCGGTATCCTGGATCGGCTGGAACGGCGTGCTCTGCGGGTTCTCGTACGTCTGCGTGGCGCCCGTGTGCGTGTCGGTGACCGTGATCGTCACCTGGACGTTCGTCAGACCTCCGGCGAAGACCCAGTAGTAGCCCGGGTTCGTCAGGGAGCAGCCGCTCAGAACCTTGACCACGGCTTCGACGTTGGCCTCGTTGAAAAACCACATGTAGCCCGTGTCGTCGGTCAGCTGCACCATGTGAGCGGCGCCGCTCTGGCCGTTCAGCGCGGCGAACGTCGCCCGAACCTGGAATCGACCGCCGTTGAGACAGACGGTCTCGGCATCCGGCGTGCAGTTCTGGGACGCGCTCGGGCGCGCGAGCCGGGCGCCCGTCTCGGCGAGCTCGGGCATCTCCGTGCGGATGCGCGCGAGAGCCGCTTCGAGCCGCGCCGCCTGCTCCGACGCCGGGCCGTCGTCCACGACGGCCGGTGCCGCGCACGAGAACGCGTTCGTGTCCTGGATCGGCGCGAACGGCGTGCTGGCCGGGTTGCCGTACTCGCGGAAAGCGCCCGTCCGGGTGTCCGTAATCCGGATCGGCACGGCGACGTTCGTGAGCCCGCCCATGAAAGCCCAGTAGTGGTTGTTGAGCCCGCAGCCGCTGATCACCTTGGCCACGACCTCGACGTTGTCGGGAGCGAAAAACCAGAGGTAGGCGGTGTCCGGAGTGATGGACTCGACCTGCGCCGGCCGGGTCAGCCCGGTGGTCCTCTGCGAGAAGCCCTCGAGCTTGAATCGTCCCCCGAGCAGGCAGCCCGCGAACGCGTCCGGCGTGCAGGGTGTCGCCGGCTCGGCCGGCGTGGTCACGGTCGCCGTGTTCGAGGTGGCCGCTCCGCCGGCACCCACCGCCTTCACCCGGAAGGTGTACGTCGTGGCGGGCGAGAGCCCCGTGACGAGCTGCGAGCCGGCCCCGGGCGGGGCCGCCGTGATCCATTCGACGAACGGCGCACCATCGAGCGAACCCTCGACGCGAACGCTCGTGCCCACCGGGCTCGCCGACTGCCAGGACAGGGAGACATCCCGACTCGAGACGGCGGTGGCCGAGAGACCGGCCGGAGCGGCCGGGGCCGCCGTCGGCGCGAGCACCTGGATCACGGTCGCGCGATCGCTGTAGATGAAATCGGCGTCGACAGCATCGGCTCCCCGCACGACGAAATCGAAGATGCCGGCCGCCGTCGGCGTGCCCGAGATGACTCCGGTGGACGAATCGAGAGTCAGACCGCCGGGAAGCGCTCCGGAAACGATCGAGAACCGATAGGGAGCCGCCCCGCCATCCACCGCCACCGTCTGCGAGTACGGAACGCCCACGCCGGCGATGCCGTCGCGGGGCAGGAACTGTATGGCGAGCGCGCCGAAATCCCCGAGGGTCAGGACGCTCGAACCGATCGACTGCAGCCGGCCCGTCGCCGGATTGATCGCGAAGCTGCGGATTAATCCGGGAAGGGCCGACCTCCACCCGTAAAGCGCGGCGCCCGACGGGTGCACGACGATCGAAACGGTGCCGGCGTCGGTGCCGACCTCCGGACCGTTTTCCGCCAGCTCCCCCGTGCGTCGGTCATAGGTGAGTGCCTGAATCCGGCCCGTGAGGCTTCCGGAGCCGACGTAGATCTGGGACTGGGTGGGATGCACCGCCAGGGCGCTCACTTCGTCGTCGGTCCGGAACGGCGCCAGCGGGTTTCCGAGCCGAGGAGCCACCGGCAGGCCGCGGAGCTCCGTCACGGAGGGGAAGTCGCAGGCCGCGGGTGGATTCGGACAGGATTTCGCTCCGAAGTAGACGAACCGGCCGTCCGGGGTCACGACGAGCTTCGAGAAGACGATGGCGTCGAGCTCCTGATCGAACCGAAAGGTCAGCTCGCCCGAATCCCGGTTCACGCGGAACGCGAGAAGGTGGCTGTCGCCATGAGCGGCCGCGTAGACACCGTCTCGCGAAACGGCGATCAGGAGATTCAATCCGTCCACCGGCCCGGGAAGATCGTAGTCGGCGATCTTCTCCAGCGCGGACGTCGCGAGATTGATGCGAAACGCGGAGACGAAATAGGTGAGGCTCGGGGAAGCCCTCCGGCCGCCCGCGTACAGGAAGCGGCCGGTGGGATCCACGGCGACGGCCTGCGCGGGGCCCGGAGTCGCGAACGGCGAGCCCAGCAGGATCGAGACCTGGCCCGTCGCCGGCTCGACCGAGTACGCGGAGACTCCCCCGCCGAGGCCTCCGACGAACAGCGATCGTCCGGAGGGGCTGAACGCGGCCTCGGAGGGAAACGGGCCGGTCGGGATCGCCAACGGTTCCACCGACCGGGCATCGAGCTGTGCCGAGCCGAGCGTCACGTTCCCCAGCAGGAAGCCGGACGCGAAATACCCTCGAACGCTCGGCGCGGCGAGCTGCGGCAGCTCCAGGAAATACTCCTCGACGAGGAAGCTGTCGAAGTTCGACAGATACGCAGCCGATTCGAAGCCCCCCGCGGGACGCTGGAAGTCCGTGACGCGATGGAAGAAGGACGCGGGCACGTTTCCGGTGAGGGGCAGAGCGCAGAGGATGACCAGTGCGACGACGAACAGTCGGCGGCCACGCATTCGTTTTTTCTCCTCAGTTGGGTGTTCGGGAAGAGTCGCTGGATGTTCGGGAAGAGTCGCGCGATGTTAGTCGCGCGGCCCGAAATCCCTCAGGCGTTTCTTGGCTAAAAAAATAAGGCTGGAGTCGCCTCCAGCCTTATTTCATTAGGGTCGGATACGGATTATCAGTACATTTCCAGGTACTTCTCCGTCTCCCACGGCTGGACCCGCGAGATGTACTCGGCCCACTCGCCGCGCTTGGCCTCGAGGTAGTGCGTGAGGATGTGCTCGCCGAGCGCTTCCGTGACGACGGGGTCCTTTTCGAGGCTGTCGCACGCCTCCGAAAGATTCGCCGGGAGCTGGTCGATCCGCAGCCGGCGCTTCTCGCGCTCGCTCATCTTGAAGATGTTGCGGTCCACCGGCTCGCCCGGATCCATGCGGTTCTTCACGCCATCGAGGCCCGACGCGAGCATGACGGCGAAGGCCAGGTAGGGGTTGCAGGACGGATCGGGCATGCGGACCTCGATGCGGGTCCCCATGCCGCGGCGGGCCGGAACGCGGACGAGCGGCGAGCGGTTCCGCATGGACCACGCCACGTTGATCGGGGCTTCGTAGCCCGGGACCAGGCGCTTGTACGAGTTCACGAGCGGGTTGGTGACCGCCGCGAAGCCGCGGGCGTGGCGGAGGATGCCGCCGGTGTAGTTCAGGGCGGTCTTGGAGAGCTGGTACTTGGCCTTGGCGTCGTAGAAGACGTTGTTGCCCTTCTTGTCCAGGAACGACTGGTGGACGTGCATGCCCGACCCGTTGATCCCGTAGATCGGCTTCGGCATGAACGTCGCGTGCAGGCCGTGGTCGAGAGCGACCTTCTTGACGACGAAGCGGAAGGTCGAGACGCGGTCCGCCGTCGTAATGGCGTCGGCGTACTTGAAGTCGATCTCGTGCTGGCCGGCGGCGACTTCGTGGTGGGCGGCCTCGACCTCGAAGCCCATCTGCTCGAGGGCGATGACGATGTCGCGGCGGGCCTCTTCGCCCCGGTCCACCGGGGTCAGGTCGAAGTACGCGCCTTCGTCGTGCGTGTCGATGATGGGAACGCCGCTCGCGTCGCGGCGGAACAGGAAGAACTCGGCCTCGGGGCCCGTGACCATCGTGTAGCCGAGGGCCGACGCCTTGTCCATCTGTTTGCGAAGGCTCATGCGGGGACAGCCCGTGAAGGGCGCGCCGTCGGGCGTGTACACGTCGCAGATCAGGCGGCCGACCATTTCGCCATTCCTGTGCGCCCAGGGATAGATCGCGAAGGAATTGAGGTCCGGAACGAGGTTCATGTCGGACTCTTCGATCCGGGTGAATCCCTCGATCGAGGAACCGTCGAACTGGATCTCGCCGTCGAGGGCCTTGCCGAACTGCGAGCTCGGAAGCTCGACGTTCTTGATGACCCCGAAGATGTCGGTGAACTGCAGGCGCATGAAGCGGACGTTCTCCGCCTCGCACACCTTGAGAATCTCGGTCTTCGAAAGACCCGGGCCCGCCGCGTCGAACTTGAGCACCTTCGCCTTGAGCGCCTTCGCCATGCCGCCTCCCTTTTTTTGACGTGTCGGCAGGATTTTAGTGTCAATCTGGCTGAAATCAAGACCGAATATCGATTTTGTACCCTGAAATCTGCGTTTCTTGCACATTTCGATGTGCATCACGCACGGCCCGCCGAGGGCATAAGATCGGCGGGCTCCCGATGAGGCTCTCCGCCGGCACGCGACTTGGCCCTTACGAGATCCTGGCGCCGCTCGGCGCCGGCGGCATGGGCGAGGTCTACCGGGCCCGCGACACGCGGCTGCATCGGGACGTCGCGGTGAAGGTGCTTCCCGATCGGTTTGCCGGATCCGAGGAGGCCCTTTCCCGCTTCGAGCGCGAGGCGCGCGCGGTGGCGGCGCTCTCCCACCCCGGCATCCTGTCGCTCTTCGACTTCGGCACGTCGGACGGGATCCTGTACGCCGTCGCCGAGCTTCTCGACGGACACACGCTGCGCGAGCGCCTCACGCAGGAACGGCTGCCGCCGCGCAAGGCGGTCGAGATCGGCGCCGCCGTCGCGGAGGGCCTCGCCGCCGCCCACGCCGCGGGGATCGTGCACCGGGACCTCAAGCCCGAGAACATTTTCCTGACCTCCGATGGCCGGGTGAAGATTCTCGACTTCGGTCTCGCGCGGGTCGAATCGCCGGCGGGCGAGTCCGCCCAGGTCACCTCGGCGCCCACGACCCCGGCCTCGACCGAGCCCGGTCTCGTGATGGGAACGGCCGGTTACATCTCCCCGGAGCAGGTCCGCGGCCAGCCCGCCGATGCCCGGAGCGACATCTTCGCGTTCGGCGCCGTGCTCTACGAGATGCTCACGGGCGAACGAGCGTTTGCGCGGGCGACGACGGGCGAGTCGCTCGCCGCGGTCCTCCGGGACCAGCCGCCCGAGCCCTCCCGGAGCGCGCCGGATGTTTCGCCCGCCCTCGATCGGCTCGTCGCGCGCTGCCTCGAGAAGAACCCGGGCGAGCGCTTTCAGTCCGCCCGGGACCTCGCGTACGCGCTTCGGGAGACGGCCAGCGGATCGGCGGCGCTTCCCGCAGGAGTTGCGAAGCCCCGGGCCTCGCGATCCATCCGGCGGCGTCTCCTCGTCGGCTGGCGGCGGTGCTGGCGGCGTTCGCCGCCGGCTGGCTCCTGCGGCCGCTGTTCCTGAAGAACGCGGCCCCGTCCTTCGGACGCGTCGTCCGCCTGACGCACGGGCCGCACCGATCGTTCGGTCCGGCGATCTCGCCGGACGGAAAGTGGGTCGCGTATCTCTCGGATGCTCGCGGGCCCGACGGACGTCTGGGTGCAGTTCGTCGCCGGTGGCGAGGCCGTCAATCTGACCGAGAAAACGGGCCTGATGGTCCAGGCGCGCTCCGACATCGGCGGTCTCGACATCTCACCGGACGGGACCCAGATCGCTTTCGGCGCCTCGCAGACCGGGAGCTCCGTCACCGACTACTCGACGTTCGTCGTGCCCGCACCGCTCGGAGGCGTCCCGCGGAAGCTCGTACGATCGCGGCCTCGGAGCGCGTTTCTCGCCCGACGGCAAGCGGATCGTGTACGTGAGTCCCGGGAGGAGGAGGCGGAGACGCCCTCGTCGTCTGCGACTCGGACGGGGCGAAATCCAGAAGGAGATCTACCGGACGCACATCCACGCCCACGAACCGGCGTGGTCCTCCGACGGCCGGTACATCTATTTCCAGAAATCGATTGCGACGATTCGCCCGGCAGCCTTCGGAGATCTGGCGGGTGGCGGCGGAGGGCGGGACGCCGGAGCGCGTCGTCGCCACCTCGCGGCTCGCGGTCTACCCGGCTCCCCTGCCGAACGGGAGAGGCCTGCTCTTTTCCGCCAACCCGGACTCGGCCGAGACTCGGCCTCTGGTGGCTTCCCCCGTCCGAATCGCAAGCCGGCCCGCATCACGATCGGGGCGGGAGAGTACGCGCGAGCCCGGATATCGCGCCGACGGGCGCGTCGTCGCCGCCACGCTTGTCGATTCGAAGCGTGCCCTTTTCCAGTTCTCCACCGACGGCCGTCGCAGCCGCCGACGCGGCTGAGCAGCGAGTGCTTTCGGAGACGCCGATCCGTCGCCTCTCGCCCGCCGGCGACCGTCTCGTGTGGAGCTCCGCCCGTTCCGGCAACCGGAATCTCTGGATCGGCAAGGCCGACGGATCCGGGGGCCGTCCGCTGACGACCGGCAATGCGCTGGACGAAACGCCGGCGTTTTCGCCGGACGGAAAACAGATCGCGTTCGTCTCGGACCGCTCCGGGACGCGGGGCATCTGGGTCGTCGACGCCCAGGGAGGAACGCCGCGCGAGCTCCACCGCGCCGAAGTCGTGGACCCGCTCTCCTGGTCGCCGGACGGCAAGGAAATCCTCTTCTGCGCTCCGGCCGGCGATGGCGAAGGCCTCTACCAGCTCTCCGTCGCGGAAGGGCGCGTGACGGCGCTGCCGACTCCGACCGGAGCGCGCGCGCCGGCCTGGAATCCGCGGCAGCCCCTGATCGCATACCTCATCCAGGAGCCCGCGAGCGCCGAGCCGAAGCCCCGGCGCAACCGGATGGCCTTCGTCGATCCCTCCGGAAAGCCGCAGCTCGAGGAGGCCGCCCGGGCCCAACATCTCCAACGGACTGCTCGCCTGGTCTCCGGACGGCCGCCGGCTCCTGGCCGCCGCGCGATACACGACCCTTCCGCATGGAGATTCTGGTCCTGGATGTCGCTGCTCGACGGACCCTCCTCGGACCGTCGTGAAACTTGCCGATCGGCGGCGGAATCCTCGGTGCCGCCTGGTCCGCCGACGGTTCCTCGATCCTGATCGGGATCGAGGAGCCCAAGAGCGACATCGTTCTGCTCTTCGCGGACTGAACGGCGTCTCGCCCGATAGAATCCGGCGCATGACGATGGAAGGCGGACGCTGGCCCACACGCGAGGAGGCCCGGGACCTCCTCTTCGAGTTCACGCAGTCCGACGCCCTGCGCAAGCACGGCCGGGCCGTCGAAGAGGCGATGCGCGCCTGCGCGCGCCGGGCGGGCGTGACCGACGAGACCGAGATCGAGCGCTGGGGCATCGTCGGGATGCTCCACGACTTCGACTACGAGCAGAACCCGACCGAGGACACGCATCTGCACGTCGGCGGGCGGATCCTGCGGGAGCGGGGCTATGCCGAGGAGATGGTCGAGACCATCCAGTCGCATGCCGACTACATGAAGATCCCCCGCGACACGCCCATGAAGAAGGCGATCTACGCCTGCGACGAGCTCGTCGGCTTCATCGGGGCCTGCGTGAAGGTCCGCCCGACGAAGAAGATCGCGGACCTCCCGGCGGCCTCGGTCGTGAAACGCCTGAAGGACAAGGCTTTTGCCCGCTCGGTGGACCGCTCCTACGTCTACGGCGGTGCCGAAGCGGTCGGGGTCCCGCTCGAGGAGCACATCTCGTTTCTCATCGAGTCGCTCAAGCCCATCGCCGACGAGATCGGCCTCTGAACCGCGAAACGGCACGGAATCTGCTATAAATATGGGTTCCCGAGGAAATTGAACTCTTTTTCGTAAGAGCTGTCGCAAAAGGACTTGCATTCATGAGCACCGTCGAGGCCGTCACAGCACGCACGATCCGGGCGCGCTCGATCCTCAAGGACCTTTCGGGAGAAGAGCTCCGCGCGCTGGCCCGCTCCGGGGAAAAGACGACCGAGTATGGGTCGCCCGTATACGCCACCCGCATCAAGAACCGCTCGGCAAAGAAGACCTACGTCGTCTCCGACGGCGTCCAGGTCGGCATCATGCAGCAGGCCATCGACGGCGGCCGGGCGGCGGAGAAGATCCGCGAGGTCCAGGACGCTCTGTCGAAGATGGACCTGATCCAGGTCGACCGGCGCATGGGCATGAGCCCCGAGGCTCCGATCCATTGCCGCCTCTACGTTCCCAAGGATTACGCCCGCATCGCCTACATGTGGCACAACATGCTGTTTCCGTCGGACTCCTCGAAGGAGCCCGACTTCATCTCCGTCTACGTGCCCGACTGGCCGGAGACGCTCATCTTCCTGGACGTCAACCAGGGCTACACGTACATCCTCGGAACCGACTACCCCGGCGAGGCCAAGAAGTCGATGCTCCGGCAGGCGATGTACTGGATCAAGCGGCGGGGAGGGCTCGGGCTGCACGCCGGGTCGAAGATCCTGCACGTCACGGGACCGGACGGGAAGCTGCGCGACGTCGGCTTCCTGCTCTTCGGGCTCTCGGGGACCGGGAAGACGACGCTGACGCTGCACGACCACGGCCTCAAGGAGCCCGAGAAGGCGATCATCAAGCAGGACGACGTCGTCCTGTTGACCCCTGAGGGCCGGGCGTTCGGGACCGAGGATGGCTTCTACATCAAGACCGAGGGCCTCGAGCCTTCACAGACGGTGCTGTGGGGAGCGGCGACGCACCCGACGGCGGCCTACGAGAACATCGCGGTCGGCGAGAAGGGCAAGGTGGACTTCCTCGACACCTCGATCACCTCCAACGGACGAGGCGTCGTCCTGCGCCGGTTCATCCACGGCACGGGCGACGGCATCGACCTCGACAAAGCCAACAAGATCGTCTTCATCACGCGCCGGAACGACGTCGTCCCGGTCTGCGCCCGGCTGACTTCGGAGCAGGCCGCGGCGTACTTCATGCTCGGCGAGTCGATCGAGACTTCGGCGGGCGACCCGACGAAGGCGGGTCAGGCCAAGCGCGAGGTCGGCACGAATCCGTTCATCGTGGGGCCCGAGGCCGACGAGGGAAACCGGCTCCTCCAGATCCTCCGCGAGAATCCGGACATGCAGGCCTACATCCTGAACACCGGCTCGATCGGAGCGAAGGCCGGGTACGCCCGGCGAGAAGATCACGATCAAGATCTCGACCGAGCTCATGAAACAGATCGCCAAGGAAGGCATCCGCTGGGCGAAAGACCCGGACTGGGGCTACGAGGTCCCGGTCGAGGTCCCCGGCGTCGACCTCGCGAAGTACGATCCGCGCCGCCACTACTCGGCCGAGGAGTACGCCTCTCTCGTCGACAAGCTCCGCGGCGAACGGCGCGAGTGGCTGGCGAAGTTTCCGGGGCTGGATGGGGCGATTCCGAAGGCGGTCGAGAAGGGCTAGATTCGTCGCGCGGCTCGTCGAGTTCGGGATCCTTCGCTTCGCTCAGGATGACGCCGCGGGGCTACGCCTCGCGGCGTCACTCCCCCAGATACGCCTCTTTCACCTTCGGATTCGCCGCGACCTCGGCCGAGGTCCCCTCCAGCGCGACCTGGCCGGTCTCGAGCACGTACGCCCGGTTGGAGTGGCGGAGCGCGGCGTTGGCGTTCTGTTCGACGAGGAGGACGGGCGTGCCGGTCTTGTGGATCTCCTCGATCGCTTCGAAGATCGCGTGAACGACGATCGGTGCGAGCCCGAGTGACGGCTCGTCGAGCAGGAGCACCTTCGGCTTCGACATCATCGCCCGGCCGATCGCCAGCATCTGCTGCTCGCCGCCGGAAAGCGTGCCCGCCGTCTGCTTGAGCCGCTCCTTCAGCCGCGGAAAGAGCGTGTAGACCTTCTCGTAGTCCGCCGCGATATTCATCGAGTCCCGGCGCGCATAGGCGCCCATCTCGAGGTTCTCCCGGACGCTGAGGTTCGCGAAGACGATGCGGCCCTCGGGCACGAGCACGAGCCCGTCGCGCACGAGGTGGTGAGTCGCCCTCGAGCGCGTCGGCTGGCCGTTGTAACGGACCTCGCCGCTGGAGGGGGGAACGAGCCCCATGATGGCCCGCAGGGTCGTCGTCTTCCCCGCCCCGTTGGCGCCGATGAGCGTCACGATCTCGCCCTGACCGAGCGTCAGCGAGACGCCCTTGAGGGCCTGGATCGCCCCGTAGGCGACGGAGAGGTCGTTGACCTCGAGGATCGCGGACGCCACTCACGCGCCCCCCAGGTAGGCCTCGATGACCTTGGGGTTGTTCTGGATCTCGGCGGGCGGGCCGATCGCGATGGTGGAGCCGTAGTCGAGCACGTGCACCGTCTCGCAGATGCCCATCACGACTTTCATGTTGTGCTCGACGAGCAGGATCGCCATGCCGAAGTGGTCCCGGATCCACCGGATCAGGTCCATCAGCTCGTTCGATTCGTGGGGGTTCATGCCCGCCGCGGGCTCATCGAGCAGAAGCAGGCGCGGGGCCGTCGCCATGGCTCGGGCGATCTCGAGGCGCCGCTGGCTGCCGTACGGAAGGTTCTTCGCCTTTTCCTCGGCGAGGTGGTCGAGCTTGAAGATCTTCAGGAGCTCTCGGCTCTCGCTGTCGACCCGATCCTCCTCGGCCTTGTGGGAGCGGGTCCGCAGAACGGCCGTCGTCAGCGTCGTCGCCTGCCGGCAGTCGAAGGCGACCTTGACGTTGTCGAGGACCGACATCTCCGAAAAGAGACGGATGTTCTGGAACGTGCGGGCGACTCCTCGCCGCGTGATGCGCCCGCAGCGCTGGCCGCCGATCGACTGGCCTTCGAACGTGATGTCGCCCTCGGTCGGCGTGTAGACCCCCGTGATGACGTTGAACACGGTGGTCTTCCCGGCTCCGTTCGGCCCGATGAGGCCGTAGAGCTGCCTGGGCGCGATCTCCATTTCGAGCTCGTTCACCGCCACGAGACCGCCGAATCGCATCGTTACGCGAGAGAGCCGGAGGATCGACATCGGGACCGCCGGTACCTCAGTTCGCCCCGGTCGTGCCGGGAGCCGCGCCGATCGATCGGCGGCGCCGCGTCAGGAACGTCACGAACTCCTTGTGGCCCAGGATTCCCTGCGGCCGCACGATCATGATCACGATCAGAAGCAGCGAGAAGAGGATCATCCGGTACTGCGCGAACTCCCGCAGGCCCTCGGTCAGCCCGATGAAGAGGACCGCGCCGAGGACCGAGCCGGAGATCGATCCGAGGCCGCCGATCACGATCATGATGATGATCTCGAACGACTTCAGGAAGGTGAAGGAGTTCGTGTGGATGTACATGAGGTAGTGGGCGAAGAGGCCGCCCGCCACGCCCGCCATGGCCGACGACACGACGAACGAGATGACCTTGGCCCGCGTCGTGTGCACGCCCATGGCTTCGGCGGCGATCTCGTCTTCGCGGATCGCCACGAGCGTGCGGCCGAACGAGGAGTGCACGATGCGGTAGACCACGAGGATGGTCGCGGCCGCGAAGAGGTAGATCCAGAAGAAGTTCGAGAGCTTCGCGATGCCGGAGAATCCCCGGGCGCCGCCGACCGCGTCGATGTTGAGGATGAAGACGCGGATGATCTCGCCGAAGCCGAGCGTCACGATGGCCAGGTAGTCTCCCCTCAGGCGCAGCGAGGGCACGCCCACGATGAAGCCCGCGATGGCGGCGAGCAGCGCCGCAATCGAGAGGCCCACGAGCAGGAGCAAGCTCTCGCGCCCAAAGCCCGGCAGGAAGCCCAGCGCCTTCTGGATCCGGTCGCCGAAGGTCACCGTGAAGTACGCCGAGGAGTAGGCCCCGATCGCCATGAAGCCCGCGTGGCCGATCGAGAACTGTCCCGTGAAGCCGTTGATCAGGTTGAGGCTCACGGCGAGAATGATGTTGATGCCCGCGAGGCAAATCACCTGCAGGAAATAGGGAGAGATCGAGACGCCCGCCACCAGCGATCCCGAGAAGAGTCCGTTCACCACGAACAGCCCCGCGACGATTCCGAGAGCGGAGAGAAGGCCCTTCACACCTTCTCCTTCTGGACGCGCCCGAGCAGGCCCTGGGGCCGCAGGATCAGGACGAGGATCAGGATTCCGAACGCGATGGCCTCGCGGTAGGTCGAGGAGAGGTAGCCCACGACCATGACCTCCGAGATGCCGATCAGCAGGCCGCCGAGGACCGCGCCCGGAATGCTCCCGATGCCGCCGAGCACCGCGGCGACGAAGGCTTTCAGGCCGTACATGATCCCCATGAGCGGATCGATCTTCGGGATCTGCATGCCGATGAGCACGCCGGCCGCCGCGGCGAGCGCGGAGCCCAGGGCGAAGGTGATGGAGATGATCCGGTCGGTGGAGATGCCCATCAGGCGCGACGCGTCGAGCGAAAACGAGACCGCGCGCATGGCCTTGCCCGTCCGCGTCCGAAGGATGAAGTAGCGCAGCAGGAGCATCAGGAGCATCGCGACGACGATGACCGTGATCTGCTCGCTCGTCAGGCGCACGCCCGCGACGATGAAGTCGGTCCGCGGGGCGAGCGAGGGAAAGAACTTCGGATCCGGACCGAAGACGAGCTGGGCCACGTTCTCGATGAAGAGCGAGACGCCGATCGCCGTGATCAGGAGCGTCAGCCGGGCCTCGCGGCGCACGGGACGATAGGCCAGCCGTTCGATGAGCATGCCGAGCAGGGCGCAGGCGATCATGGAGCCGACCATCACGAGCAGGGCCGAGATGATCGAGGGCTCCTTCCCCTGCAGCTTCCGCGAGAGGTAGTAGCCGACGTACGCGCCCACCATGTAGACGTCGCCGTGCGCGAAGTTGATGAGACGGAGGACGCCGTAGACCATCGTGTAGCCGAGGGCGATCAGGGCGTAGATCGACCCCAGCGACAGGCCGTTGACGAGCTGCTGGAGAAACGTGGTCATGCGGAGGATCGCACCGCGCGCTCCGCCCCGGCGCGCCTCTCTACTTCACGTCCTCGGGCTTGATGGTCTCCGTCAGGAGGTACTTGCCGTTCTCGACTTTCACGATGACGGCGGTCTTGACCGCGTTGCGCTCCTCGTTGATCGAGATCTGGCCGGTCACGCCCGGGAAGTCCTTGGTCGAAGCGATCGCGTTGCGCACCTTTTCGCCGTCGGTGGAGCCGGCGCGCTGCATCGCGTCCGCGAGGATGCGGGCCGCGTCGTAGGCCAGCGCGGCGAGGGCGTCCGGAAGCTGGTTGTACTTCGCCTTGTAGTCGTTGACGAACTTCTGGACGACGGGGTTGGGGTCGTCGGTCGCGTAGTGGTTCGAGAAGTAACAGCCGTTGAGCGACACGCCGCCGATCTCCCAGAGCTTGGGCGAATCCCAGCCGTCGCTGCCCAGGAACGGCACCGTGATGCCGAGCTCCCGCGCCTGGTGGACGATCGTCCCGACTTCCGTGTAGTAGCCGGGGACGTAGATGGCCTCGGGATTCGCGGCCTTGATCGCCGTCAGCTGCGCCCGGAAGTCCGAGTCGCCCTGGCTGTACGACTGCTCGGCCACGATCTCGCCGCCGAGCTTCTTGAAGGACTGCCCGAAGAACGTCTGGAGGCCCACGGAGTAATCGCTGCGGACGTCCACGAGGATCGCGATCTTCTTGACCTTGAGCGTGTCCGAGGCGAACTTGGCCATGACGGCGCCCTGGAAGGTGTCGAGGAAACAGACACGGAAGATGTAGTTGCCCACCTGAGTCACACGCGGGTTCGTCGAGGCGGGAGAGATCATGGGGACCTTCTCCGCCTGACAGATCGGCGCCGCGGCGAGGGAGTGCGAGGAGGCCACGTGGCCGATCATGGCGACCGCGTGATCCTGGTGGATGAGCTTGTTGACGACGGTGCCGGCTTCCTCGGGCTTGGACTGGTCGTCCTCGACGAGAAGCTTGATCTTCTGGCCCAGAACGCCGCCTTTGGCGTTGACGTCGTCGAACGCGAGCTGGGAACCGTCCCGGGTCGAGATGCCGAAGGTCGCGATACCGCCCGTCAGCGAGCCGTACTCGCCGACCAGGATCTCTTTCTGCGAGCCCTCTTTTCCGCAGGACAGTGTGACGGCACCAATCGCCGCCAGACAGACTGCGGCAAGCACTCGGAATCTCATGACCTCGACCTCCTCGTCATATTCTCGTCAGCGCGTTCGCCCGGGGGATCGCGAAAGACGGCGTATTCTTTCGCACCGGGCGGGGGAAGTCAAAACATCCTTTCTGTCAATGGCTTGCGATAGAATTGGGCTCGTCGACGAACTGTATTTAGAGAGGCCGAACTTCATTAGAGACACCCGCTCCCCCGTTTCCGAAACGGAAACCCCCACCGCCCGCGGCGACGAGTCAGCCGAGCCTGACGAGCCCGCCGAGCCCGCCCCTCGCATCCGGCCCCGCGCCGAGCACCCGATCTCCCGCTCGCGCATCGATCCGGACGCGTTGAAGGTCCTCTACCGCCTCCACGGAGCCGGGATGAAGGCCTACCTCGTCGGCGGCAGCGTCCGCGACCTGCTGCTGGGCCGCGTGCCCAAGGACTTCGACATCGGCACCGATGCCGCTCCCCAGGCCGTGCGGCGGCTGTTCCGCAACTGCCGGCTCATCGGCCGGCGGTTCCGGCTCGCTCACATCCTGTTCGCGGACGGCAAGGTCGTCGAGGTCGCGACCTTCCGCCGGCGGCCGGAGCCCGCGGCCGGCGAGGAGGGCGGCTCCGAAGCCGAGCTGCTCCAGCTTTCCGAGAATACGTTCGGGACGCCTCGCGAGGACGCGTTCCGGCGCGACTTCACGATCAACGGCCTCTTCTACGACATCTCCGACTACTCGGTGATCGATCACGTCGGCGGCCTCGAGGATCTCGAAGCCGGGCTGATCCGCACGATCGGGGATCCGGACGTCCGCTTTCGGGAGGATCCCGTCCGGATGATGCGGGCCGTCGAATTCGCGAGCCGCCTCGGCTTCGCGATCACTCCGGACGCGTACGAGGCGATTCTCCGCCACCGGCGGGAGATCGTGAAGTCGGCGCCGCCCCGGGTGACCGAGGAGCTCGCCCAGGCGCTGCGCGGCGGCCACGCGCTGCCGACGCTCCTGCTGATGCGGGAGGTCGGGCTGCTGGACGCTCTGCTCCCGGAGCTGGCCTCGGTCCTGCGCCAGATCGATCCCGATCACTCCCGGGGAACGGGCCACCTGTTCTGGGCGCTGCTCGAAGTCCTCGACGCGGAGCGTCGCCGCGGCCGCAAGTACGAAGACGCGCTTCTCTTCTCGCTCCTGTTCGTGCCCATCGTGCGCGCCCGGGTCCGCGCGGAGGTGCCCGAGGGCGAGCCGGATCCGGGGAAGCTCTCGGTGATCATCGAGGACGTGGTGTCCCCGCTGGCTTTCCGCATGTCCCTGCCCCGCGCCACCACCGACCGGATCAAGCAGGCGCTGTCGATCGTCGGCAAACTCTCGCACCGGCCCGATGCGCGGGTCGCCACGCGCCGCGTGGCGTTCCGCGAAGCCTTCCCCATGGCGCTCGACCTCTTCGAGCTCACGGCGATGGCCACCGGCATCGGCCAGGAGCTCGTCCGCGACTGGCGTGCCCTGCAGGCCCGCATCGAGCGCGGCCGCGCGAGCGGCGAAATCCCCACGCTCCCACCTCCCCCGCCCCGCAAACGCCGCCGCCGCGGCCCACGCAAGCCGAGAGCGTCGTAGGAATGTCACGAATGCACGGACGGGGTTTCCTGGGAGAGGAGACTGAAGCGACTTCCCCTCTCATTTCCACGGTCCGCGAAGCGGACCGCTAGAGGTCTGAGTCCATGCTGCTGCACGACAACTTCCTCGGCATTCCGCCCGAAGACAGCTCGCTCGAGAAGAGCCGCGTCGTGATCCTCCCGGTGCCCTACGAGCGCACCGTCTCGTACGGCCCGGGCACGCGCAACGGCCCGGGCGCGATCCTCGAGGCGTCGCACTACGTGGAGCTCTACGACGACGAGCTCGACGAAGAGGTCTATCGGATCGGCATCCACACGCTCCCGGGCTGGCTGCCCGACGACATGGAGCCCGCCTCCGCCGTCGCGGAGCTCGAGAAGGTGGTCGCCGGCCTGCTCTCGCCGAAGCGCTTCGTCCTCACGCTCGGCGGCGAGCATTCGATCGCTCCGGCTCCGATCCGGGCCCATCACGCGAAGCATCCCGGAATGTCCGTCCTCCACTTCGACGCGCACGGAGACCTCCGCGACGAGTACGAGGGACAGAAGAACTCGCACGCCTGCGCCGCCCACCGCTGGGTGGAGCTCGGCATCCCGTCGGTCCACGTCGGCATCCGATCGATCTCCCGGGAGGAGATCGACTACGTCCGCAAGACGGGGACGCTCATCGTCTCCAACCGCGAGATGCACAAGTCCGACGCGTGGATGGAGAAGGCCCTCGCGAAGCTGACCGGCGAGGTCTACGTGACCTTCGACGTCGACTTCTTCGATGGCTCGCTCGTTCCCGGAACCGGCACGCCGGAGCCGGGGGGAGGCACCTACGACCAGGCCCTTTCGATCCTGCGCCGGGTCGCGTCCGAGAGGCGGATCATCGGGGCCGACGTCGTCGAGCATGCCCCGCTGCCCGGGAACAGGGCCCCCGATTTCATGATCGCGAAGCTCTGTTACAAGCTGATCGGGTATGCCCAGTTTCCCGAAAAGGCGCGGAAGCCGGTCCTTTCGCCGGGTTGAGAGTTGAACGTGGATGGGGTCGAGTCTGCGAAGTGGTTGATGAGCTTAGGTTTACGCTCGACACCCGACGCTCAACACTCAACGCTCCCCCAGCGAACATTCCTTAAGAATCTGCGTCTCGTCCTAGTGAGGCAAGCGTGAGCGGCACCGAAGACACAGATCTGGTCGCCCGCTGCCGGGAAGGCAATGACGAGGCCTGGAAGGAGCTGGTGGACCGGTTCGGACCGAGGGTGTACGCCATCGCGTACCACTTCACGATGAAGCGCGAGGACGCCGAGGAGCTGTCTCAGGAGATCTTCCTGAAGGTCTTCGAGAACCTCCACCGCTACGACGGCGGCTTCCCCCTGGTGGCCTGGATCCTCTCGGTCTCACGCAACCTGTGCATCGACCGGTACCGGCGGCGCAAGCGCGAGAAATCCTTCCGTTTCGTTTCCGATGAAGCCGTGACCTCGCTCCTGAAATCCGAGGACGATCCGGCGACCATGGCCCTGAAGAAGGAGCGTACGAAGCTCCTCTTCTCGGCGCTCTCCGAGATTCCCGAGGACCTCGCCGAGATCCTCGTTCTCCGGGACCTCAACGGCCTGGCGTACGAGGAGATCGGCAAGGCCCTCGACCTTCCGGACGGGCACGGTGAAGTCGCGGCTCTTCCGCGCCCGCGCCGAGGTCGCCCGGAAAATCCGCGAGCGTCACGAGTCCCGCGGCGCGGCCTCCACGTTCGCCTCCATCGCGGTCGCCGCGGCGGGGATCGTATGAGCTGCCGCGAGATCGAGCGCCTCTTCGTCGCCGGGTCCGACGCCGAGATCGCGGCCCACCGGAAGACATGCGCCGCCTGCGCGCGCCTGGGCGCCGACGCCGACGACACGCAAGCGATGACGAGCCTCCTCACGGCCCCGCACTTCTCCCCGGAGCTCCGCCGTTCGCTCCTCGAGATCCCGCGCATGACCGTCTCCTGCGAAGGCGCCGAGCCGCTGCTCGCGGCGGCCATCGAGGGAGACGGCGAGATCACGGCGGACGATCGGCGCCGCCTGGACAGCCATCTCTCCCGCTGCGGCGCCTGTACGGCCGCGGCGAACGTGCTGCTCTCGATGCGCGACCTCGCGCTGCCCGAGCCGCCGCCCTGGCTCTCGACGCGGCTCGCCGCGGCGAAGCCCGTGAAGCCGGCGTCGCGGTGGCGGGGATTCTTCTCCGGACGCGCCGTCGTGGCGTATGCCTACGCCGCGGCGATCCTGGTCATGGTCCTCGGCTTGAACCCGACCGCGGTCGTGCGGAAGGCGAGCTTCGCGAGCCTCGGCGTCAGCACGCAGAAGGTGGTGACCGTCGCGCAGAGCTCGCTGACCGACCGACTCGGCGCGCTCCAGGAACGCGCCGCGCGCACGTTCGCGGTCTGGAAGGGCCACATCGGCGGCTACGGTCGCGCCGCCGTGTCGAATGCGATCGCGATCGTCTCCCGTCCGGAAACGAAGAAGACGCCGGCGCGCCCGCGTCTCTCCCGGGAGGGCGGCAACTCCGTGGAGCCCGGCGACTTCACGACGGCGGCCCACTCGCGCCGGGAACCTTTTGCCTCCCGATTTCGTGTCTAAGAGCGACGACAGAACGACGACGACGAGGAGATTGATCCGATGAACGAAACCTACAACCCGCAACCTTCGGTCCCGCAGCCGCCGCCCGCGGTTTCGAACGCGGTGCCGCCGCCGAGCCCGGTTGCGGTTTCTGCCGCCGGTGATCCTCGAGCGCAAGTCTCCGGGCCTCGCGGGATTCCTGTCCTTCTTCTCGGGGCTCGGGCACATCTACCTCGGGCTCTACCAGCGCGGCTTCGCCATCGGCGGCGCGTTCATTCTCGCGATCGCGCTGACTTCGCACGGAGGTCCGGGCGAGTTCCTCGGACCGGTGATCGCATTCGTCTGGTTCTTCGGAATCATCGACGCGATCCGGCAGGCCAAGGCCATCAACCGCGGACAGCTCGCCGAGGCGGGATTCGCAGGAGAGCAGCAGATGAAAGCTTCCGCCGGGACGGGCGGGCTGACCTGGGGCGTGATCCTCGTCGGGCTCGGCAGCCTCTGGTTGATCGACCGCTACCTCGAGATCGACTGGTCCTTCATGGAGACCTGGGGCGGACCGGCCGCGTTCATCCTCCTGGGCCTGATCCTGATCGTGAGCCACATCCGCAAGCGCCGCGCCGAGAACGACGCCCAGATCGGGATGCCGCCGAGAAGCCGGTAACGCGAGTCGGACGGCGGTCCGAAATACGAAGGGCGGGGCCAGACCCCGCCCTTCTCTTTTCGGCGGAAAAGTTTGGGATCCTTCGCCGCTTTGCGCCTCAGGATGGCTCTCCGCTACGCTCGAGCCAGCTCCGCCAGGAACGCCACGAAGCTCCGCGTCGCGCCCTCGTACCCCTGCACCTTCGGGTTGGAGGACTCGAGCACGTAGAACTCATCCGGCGCGTGGGCGCCGTTCCCGTAGCCGAGACCGAAGTGCCCGGCGGCCAGCTTGAGCGGCTCCTCCGTGAACACGTACCCCGGCCAGGAGCCGGCGTTGCGCGGCCAGAGGATGGGATCGAGGCCCAGCCCGCGGTAGGTCGCGAGCTCCGCGCGGATCAGCGGCGCATCGGCCCGAGTGCTGTTGGGGTCGTAGCCTCCGGTCATCACCACCTCGATGTCGCCGAAGCCCTTCTTGGCGAGGTGGGCCTTGAGTGCGGCGAGGGCCTCCGAAGCCTTCATGTCGGGAACGAGGCGCAGGTCGAGCTTCGCGACCGCCTTGTGCGGCAGGACCGTCTTGCCGCCCGGCCCGGTGTAGCCGCCGACGAGGCCCTCGATGTTCACCGTCGACTTCGAGACGAGATTCTCCAGCGACGCGAGCCAATCCGCGTCGTAGGCCCACCGCGAGACGCCCATCTGCTTCTTCGCCGTGGCTTCGTCCATCCGCTTCGCCGCCTCGGCGATCATCGCCTTCTCCGCGGCCGAGATGGGACGCGCCTTGTCCGCGAAGCCCTCGATCGCCGGCGTGTTGCCGTCCGGGCCGACCAGGGTCGCGAGCGCCTGGACGAGGTGAAACGACGGGCTGTCGAGGCGCGCGCGGTTGGCCGAGTGGACGTCCTTGGATGCTCCGCGCCCCCAGGCCTCGCCGCTCGACGTCAGCTCGAGCTCGATGACGCCCTTGGCGCCGAGACTGACCGTGACGACGCCGCTCGCATCCTGCGACGCGGACGGCATGAAGATGCCGGTGCACCTGGACAGCGCCTGCGCGACGTTCGCCCGGCGGACGATCTGCGCGAAGTGCGGCGAGCCGATCTCCTCCTCTCCTTCAGCCACGAGGACGAGATTGACGGGCGGCTTCACCCCGGCCCCGCGAAACGCGTGGAGCGCCGCGAGGAACGCCGACTCCGGTCCTTTCTGGTTGACCGCGCCGCGGCCCATCACGCACTTGCCGAAGTCCGGCTTGTCGACGATCGCCGCCTCGAAGGGCGGCGAGCTCCACTCGGCCGGGTCGGCCTGCTTGACGTCGTACATGAAGTAGACGCCGACCGTCTTCGGCGCGCCGGCGTCCAGCGTCGCGAAGACGCCGGGCTGGCCGTCGGTCGGCACCACCTCCGCGCGCTGGAACCCGGCGTCCGTCAGCATCCGGATCAGCAGCTCGGCGCCCTCCTTCATGCCGCGGTTCTCGGCGGCGATCGACGGGTGGCGAATCCAGTCCTGGAGGCGGCGGACGGCCTCGGCGTTGCGGCTGGCAACCTCCGCGTTGACCTTGTCGAGGCCCGGAGGCGTCGCCCCTCTGGAGCCCGAGGGGAGCGCCAGCGACGCGGCGGCGGCGCCCACACCCTGCACGAACTGACGGCGATCCATGCGCATCGATCCTCCCCGCCTAACGGCGCTTGAAGTACTTCTCGAGCTCTTCCTCGCTCATGGAGAGGACCACGGGCCGCCCGTGCGGGCAGGTGAAGCGGTCCTGCGTCCGCGACCAGTCGGCGATCAGACGCCGGATCTCCTCCGGAGCGAGGTGGTAGCGAATCGTCACGGCCGACCGGCAGGCGATGCTCGCCGCGAGCTTGTCGCGTCGGAGCGGTTCGTCGGCGCTGCCCGCGTCGGCGAGGGAGGCGAGCGCCATCCGCAGGGTCTCCCCGGGATCGCGGTCCGTCGATTCCGCCGGCAGGGCCGCGATCGCGTAGGAGCGGCCGGACATGGGCTCGATCTCGAAGCCCGCCGCCGCGAGATCCGCGAAGCGCGCGGCCAGCGTCTCGACCTCTTCGGGCGTCGCCTCGAAGAGGACGCGCAGCAGCAGCCTCTGCGAGAGCATCCGGCCCGAGGAGATCCGGTCCCGGATGCGCTCGTAGAGCGTGCGCTCGTGTGCGGCGTGCTGGTCGATGATGAGAAGGCCTTCCTCCCCCGACGCCAGGATGTAGGACTCGCGATGCTGCCCGATCGGCTGGATGTCGGGCGGCCGTCCTTGCGGCGGGCGGCTCGGGCGCGCGAGCTCCGAGTGTGCGTCGAGGCGCGGGGGCGGCGGCACCCCGACGGGAGCTCCGGGCGCCACGGCGAAGGGGTCCCGGTACGGCGCCGGGCTCTCGGCGACGACGTCGCCGCTCGGAACGGACCGGAGTTTCCGCTCCTCCTTGCCCGCGACGAGGGCCGAGTTCAGCGCGTGGTAGACGAGCCGGAAGGCCGTCGCCGCATCGGCGAAACGAACCTGCGTCTTGGCCGGCGAGACGTTGACGTCGACGGCTCCGGCCTCCGCCGTCAGATACAGGAAGACCGCGGGATGTCGATCGATACGGATCGCATCGCGCGAAGCCTGCGAGATGGCCTTCGAAAGTGCCCGATCCTCGACCGGCCGACCGTTCACGAACAGGTACTGGTAGCGGCGATTCGGGAAGGTGACCGAACCGCGGGTCGCGTAGCCCGCCACGCGGCAGGGGTCCGGACCGCGCCTCGAACGTCTCGAGCTCGCCGAGAGTCTAGCGGCCGAAAACCTGCAGGATCCGCGAGCCTCGGTCCACGGCGGCCGGAGCGTCCATCGTCTCCCGGCCGTTGGAGCGAAGCGTGAACGCCACCGAGGGATTCGACAGGGCCGCCTTCGTGACGACCACGGCGACGGCGCGCGCCTCCGCCTCGGGCGACGCCAGGAACTTGCGCCGGGCGGGCGTCGTCTCGAAGAGGCTCTCGAGAAGCACGTCCGTCCCGCGCGGCCGCGCGGCGGTCTCCTTCGAGGGCTTGCCGCCGTAGTCGCTTCTGAGTCGCACGGCGGCCGCGTCGGGGCTCGAGCCGTCCGAGGTCGTCAGGGTCAGCTTCGAGACCGCGGCGATCGAGGGCAGCGCCTCCCCGCGGAATCCGTACGTGGCGACGCGCGCGAGATCGTCGTCGGTGGAGATCTTCGAGGTCGCGTGGCGCTCGAGCGCCAGCCGCGCGTCCTCCGCAGTCATGCCCGAGCCGTCGTCGCGGACGAGGATCCGGTCGACTCCCCCGCCGTCGATCTCGATGTCGATCCGAGACGCCCCCGCGTCGAGGGCGTTCTCCACGAGCTCCTTGACCGCCGAAGCGGGCCGCTCGACGACCTCGCCGGCGGCGATCCGGTCGATCACGGCGCTCGGCAGCTTGTGGATTCGGGGCATGGGGGCCGAGTCTAACAAGCTGCCGCGACACGGTTGGTCGCGCCCGGCCACCGGTTCGTCGAAAACCGTCCCGCGCGCTTCGAAACGTCGCCTAGCCTCGCCTCCATGACGCAACTGCTCGTCTTCTCGGCCGCGCTTCTCATCGCCACGCCCGCGCCGGATCCGCTCCGCGCGCCGTCGGGCACGACCCTTTCGCAGCGCGCGAACGCGGACGCCCTGCGGCATCCTCGACGCCTCCGTCGCGGCGTACGGCGGCCCGGCGGGCCTCGAAGCGGCGCGACGGTTTCGGGTCGTGCAGACCGGCCTGCGCTATCAGCTCTTCCAGAACGAGGACCCGGAGCTTCCCTGGGACGGCTGGGAGCTGCGGCGCACCGCGGCCGTGGATCTCGATGCCGGACGGTTCTACGGCGAGTACCGGGTCAAGAAGCCCGCCTCGGATTACGTCTGGTGGACACACGAGTTCGTGGACGGCGGAGAGGGCTGGGAGCTCATCCTGACGAAGAAGTGGGCCGTGCCCATGCTCGAGCCCGGTATCGAGTCGATGCGGGACTTCGTCCGACTCCTTCCGCAGTCGCTTCTGATCGAGGCCCTCGCCGCCGGCCCGAGCCTGCGTGCCATGGGAACCGACCAGATCGACGGCCGCGCTCAGGACGTCGTCGGCTTCACGGCCGAGAGCGGGCAGCGACTCGCCCTGTACTTCGACCGCGAGACGCACCTGCTGACGAAGTACGAGTCGCTCTACACGCGCAACACCGTGGGCGACACGGTGAACGAGACGAGGTTCTCCGGATATCGCCAATGGAAGCCCGGCGGCTTTCCGGTTCCGGGCCGGCTCGTCCAGTACAACGCCGGCTACCTGGCGACCGATGCCACCTACACGGAGGTCGAGCTGAACCGGCCGCCGGAGGCCGCGCTCTTTCAAGTCCCGTCAGACTTCGCCCGGCTCCGCGTGTTCGACGCAAAGCCGGAGCTCTTGAAGCTCGCGCCCGACGTCTACCTCGTGCATGGCCTGCCCGGCGGCTTCAACACGATGTTCGTCGTCTTCAAGGACTTCATCGTCGCCGTCGAGGCGCCGGAGGAGAACTCGTTCCGCGCGATCTCCGAGCTGGCGATCGCCATGATCAAGAAGGCCGTGCCGGGCAAGCCCATCCGCTACCTCGTCGAGACGCATCACCACGGAGACCACAGCAGCGGCGCCCGGGCCTACATCGCCGAAGGCGCCACAGTCGTGACGACGTCGGGCAACAAGGCCTACCTCGAACGCGTCGCCGCGGCCCCGTATCGCATGCGTCCGGACGCCCTCGCCAGAAACCCCAGGCCCGCGAAGATCGAGACCATCACCGGCCGCAAGCGCGTCATCGGCGACGGCGAGCGGACGATCGAGCTCTACGAGGTCGGCCCCCTCCACACCCGGGAAATGGTCATCGCCTATCTGCCCGAGGAAAAGATCCTCTTCCAGAGCGACCTCTTCAACCCGATCACCGTCAACGGGCCCGAGCCCATCGAGCACGACGCCCCTTTCCACGGCATCTACGACGACAACCCGGCCAGGCTCTACGCAAAGATTCGCGAGCTCGGTCTCGAAGTCCGCACGATCGCCGGCTCCCACGGCCGCGTCGGCACGATCGAGGAGCTCGCGGCCGCCGCGCGCTGACTCGCCGGGCCGGAAGAGCCGAGCTCGTGACAACTAAGTAGTCGAAGAGATCGCCGGCGAGCTCCTGTGAAAAGGAGTGGCGATCATGACAAGGAAACTTTCACGGACGCTCGTTCTCTGCGCGCTGCTGCTCGGGCCCGGAAGACTCTCCGCGCAGAACGGTCCCGACAACGATGCGGACGCCGCGCCCGGATACACGAACAGCGTGTTCCATCACGAAGAGATCGATTCGATCAACCTCTACAACGGGCAGCTCACCTTGCCGATCGCTCTCGGCCCGTCCTACCCCATCGGCCCGAAGCTGCGCCTGCAGCTATCCCTGATCTACAACTCGCGCGTCGACGATTACGGAGCTCCGAAGGCGGGCCAGACCCCGCCCCCTCAGGAGACCTTCGCCTACCGGCCGCTGGTCGGGAACTCCTCGCTCGGGATCGGATGGGAGCTCTCGCTCGGCGCGATCAAGAACTGCCGGCACGGAATCTCGATCGGCCAGTGCTACGTGGCTCCGGACGGCAGCCAGCACATGTTCACCCGTACCCAGGGAAACGGGAAGGTCACGGGAGACGGCAGCCAGTTCTACCTGAAGGGCACGGGCCCGTACGAGATGTGGGACGGCCTCGGCAACCGCTACTTCTTCGACAAGCAGGTCACGGGCTTCGACGACCTGGAGACCGACGGCTACACGCACGACTTCGGCCGCGGCCGCGACGGCTGGTACCTCGGTTCTCTCACCGATCCGCACGGCAACGGCTACACCGTCACCTACTGGACGGGTTCGCATCCCCAGTGGACCTACGGCGCCTCGACGTGCAGCCCCGCGATCACCGCGTGGATGCAGATGCGCCCTCCCGCGGGCACCGGCGGCTGGGTGCCGAAGGAGATCACTCTCCCTTCGGGCCAGATCGTGCGCATCCAGCGAGGCTTCAACGGCTACCTCGACGGGATGGTGACCTCGATCGACTTCCCCGTTTTCGTGAACGGCTCGCTGACGACGCGAACCTGGACGCTGGCCTACGACGCGCCCTACGCGAGCTACCCGCACAGCTGCGCGGTCGGCGCGGTCCACGTGAATCTCCAGAGGCTCAAGGAGATTCGGTTTCCTTCGGACCTGACGGGCGCTCCGAAGTACCAGTTCGAGCAGGCGAGCCTGTCTGACGAAGGTGACTCTGCCGACGGGCGGGAGCGTCGAGTACTGCTACGGCGGGTACACGTTCTTTCACGGAAGGGCCGGCGGCCTTCGGCCGGGCTGCGCGGGCCTCCCGCCGCCTTCGACGGCGTACACGACGGTGTCGGCCAACGCCTTCTACTGCTCCGGGAGCGTCCCGGAAGAGCCCGACTCGCAGCCCACGACCGGCGAATGCACCGAGGACAACGAGTCCCGCTGGGTGGATTCCGTGCGCGGAGTGCTGAAGCGCACCCTCACCGAGCCCCTCCGAGGCCGCGTCTCGACGACGAGCTACACCCAGTACGCATTTCCCGTTCGGCGAGGCGGGATCGCCCTCGTCGCCCGGCGAGCCGCAGACGCTGACCGTCGTGCTCCTGCCTCCCACGGACCAGAACCAGGCCGGCAGCCCCGGCGTTCGTCGCGCGCGCGCGACCCTCTTTCAATCGAGCCCCAGAGTCGCGCAAGCGCCTCCGGGAACCACCCGGCCGAGCGTTCCGGGAGATCGGGTCGGCGCCGACATCGAGGAGCGCCTCTTCGAGGCCGACCCCAACGTCGTTTCCCCCGGCACGCCGGCCTGCCCGGGCACGACCGCCGACGCGCCGTTCTGCCCGAGCAAGTCCCTCCGGACCCTCAAGCGCGTTTTCGACTACGACGATCCGGACGTCCAGGAGGGCAACCGCCGCATCGCGAGCGAACGCACGATCCACGGCGCCGGAACCTGCGCCAGCTGCCCCTACCATCTCGTCGCCTTCACAAACTCCACCGGCGACTGGGAGTCCAACGGCCGCCACTACGAGAACGAGATCCACAGCGGCACGCTCGGCGGAGATTCCCGGACGAATTTCACGGACTGGGCCCCCGCCAACTGGACGACGGGCCCCCCTTCCGGGGGCCGCGTGCTTCCCAACCTCTTCCACGAGCGCCGGGTCAGCGAAGGCGCCTCCGTCCGCGACGAGCTCTTCGAGTTCGATACGTCGAACGGCTTTCTCAAGGGCTCCTTCATCTACGACGCGGCGCCGCGACCTCGCGTTTCTGCGATGCCGCTACGACGACGGCGACGGCAACGTCGACAAGGAGTTCTACAAGACGTTGACCTCCGCGACCACGCCGCCGAGGACGTACTGCTCGAACAACCATCCGAGCTTTCCGCCGTCCGTCGGCCTGGATGGCGATCTCTTCGGCAAGGACTTCACCTGGCAGAACGGCGAGCTGCTCTCGGCGCGATTCGTGAAGGGGTCGGCCGGCACGCCCACGTTCCCCACTCGAAGCTACGTTCGCGACGCCACGACGGGCTGGGTCAGCGCCTCGAGCGACGGCGCGGGCCTCGCGACGAGGTTCACGTACGACAGCCTCGGCCGGGTCATGCAGATCACGCCGCCCGCCGTCGGCGAGCTTCGGACGTTCGTCTGCTACGAGGGACCGAACGCGACGACCGCCTACCGCGCCGCGGCGCCTCAGGCTTGTCCGGTCTCGCCCGCCAACGCGAGCGCGAAGACGTGGGAGCATTTCGACTACGACGGGCTCGGACGCAACGCGCGAGAGAGAAGGCTTCTCCCCGGCGCGGGCGTGTCGAAGCGGTTTCGCCTCTACGACCCCGCCGGAAACGCGCACTTCGTATCGGAGTGGATCGCCGATTCGGCTTCCGAGACCGTGACGCCCGACCTCGCCACGGCCTGCACGTTCTCCGGAGGCAGCTTCGCGACGAAGCGGCCGTCATCCGCGCCCGGCACTTACAGCATGTGCTTCGACCCCTTCGGCCGGCCGCAGCAGGTCGTGGGATCCAGGCATTCCGGGCTGCAGACGGCGGACCGAAAGGACGGATCGGTCTGGTACAGCCAGACGCTCGAGGCGACTCTGACCTATTGCGTCAACGGGACCTTCACGAACCTTCAAGCGGCGACCTGCTCCTCCGGAGGCCTCAACGCCCTCACGACCGCGCGAAAAGACGCGTTCGGCCGGACGACGAGCGTCACGGAGCCCACGGGCGATGTCACCACGCATCAGTACGACGTCAACGCGAAGCTGACGAAGGTCACCCAGGGCCTGCAGATCCGCACCTTCGGGTTCGACTCCGCCGGGCTGCTGCGCTCGGAATCGACCCCCGAGGGCGGCGCCGTCACGTACGACTCCATCGGAAGCCTCGGCAACGTGCGGCAGGAGACGCGGCCGGGCGGGCTGATCGTCACGCGCCAGTTCGACTTCGCGGGACGGATCACCCGGGAAGATGCGGGAGGCGCGAAGTTCGCGGTGCACTGCTACGACGGGACGGGCGCCTGCGCCGACGGGAGCCCCAACTCCTCGGGCGGCGCCTATCCGGGCGGGTAAGCTGACGCGCCGCTACGGCTACAACTACCTGCCGACCATCGGGCCCGTCGTCGACGAAACGTTCGAGTATGGCGATGGCGGCGGCCGGCTCTCGAAGCTCACGACGTCGACCGGCAACGGCGATCTGTCGGCCACGGTCTCACAGACCTGGTCGTACGATTCGCTGGGCCTGCCCTCGACACACAATCACCCGCGTCCCGCGGGAGCCGCGGGCTTTCCCGTCGCGGCCTCTTACGTCAACGGCCTCCCGACCGCGATCACCGGCAACGGCCAGACCGTCGTCGCGGCCGCGGCGTACGGGCCGTCGGCGGCCCTGGCGTCATGGACGGCGGGAAACGCCGGCGCGCCGGTCGTCACGGCGATCGCTCCGGACCCGAGCCTCCTGCCGCGCCCCGCGAGCATCTCGAACGCCCTCTGGAGCTCCGGCAGCTACGTGTACGACGGCGCCGGCGACATCCTGAGCATGGGGCCGTCGGACAACTTCGCGTATGACTCGCGCGCGCGGCTCGTCTCCGCGAAGTACGGGACCACGACGCGCGGCTTCGGCTACGACCGCTGGGGCAACCTGACGCAGAACGGCTCCGTGAGCTTCTCCATCGATCCCGCGACCAACCGCGTCACCTCCGGCGGCCCGCAATACGACTCCCGCGGCAACATGACCGCGTTCAACGGCGACGCCATGAGCTACGACCTCCTCGACCGGCAATACCGGAACACCAACGGCGGCGCCGACTGGGTCTATCTCTTCGCCGGGTCCGGCGAGCGGATCGCGAAGTTCCCGGCGAAGGCCACGGTGCTCCGGCGGGAGATGGCCCGATACATCGCCGAAGCGAACGCGCTGGCCAAGGGTTGGACCATTCCCGATTGCACGACGCAGATCTTCGACGACGTTCCATGCTCCGATCCCGACTCGAAGTACGTCAATTTCGTCTATCAGAAGGGCGTCACCGCCGGCTGCAACACGAGCCCGCTGCAGTATTGCCCCGACTCCACGCTGACTCGCGCGCAGATGTCGGTCTTCCTGGTCAAGGGATACAAGGCCGACGGCTTCGCGCCGCCTCCGTGCCAGGGCACGTTTCAGGACGTGACCTGCACCGGTCCCTTCGCCACGTTCGCCCCGTGGATCGAGCAGCTCTATCGGGACGGTGTGACCGCCGGCTGCGGGACGAGCCCGCTGCGCTTCTGCCCCGCCAACACGGTCGGCGAGTGGGAGATGCTCGTCTGGCTCGCCAGGGCGCCCGGCGCCGCGCCCGGCACGTCCTTCTGGGCGTCCTACCATCCCGTGCCGCGGGGAGCGATCTATACTCTTCGTGACGACTCGAATCGCATCGTGACGGAGATGGCGGGAGGCTCCAGCGGCGCCTCGACGGCCACCCTATCGGTGACCCGGGACAACGTCTTCCTCGGCAACCTCCTCGTCGCCTCCTACGTCGCTTCCCCCGCCGGATGGCAGTACACCACCTCGGATCACCTCGGCAGCCCGAGGCTGATCTTCAATCAGGCGCGCCAGGTCGTCGAGACGCACAAGTACTGGCCCTACGGCGAAGACACGACGGCGACTCCGCCCGGACAACGCCTCGCCTACGCCCTGATGGAGCGCGACACCGAAGGGACGCGGTTCTACGACCACGCCCGCAACCACGACCACGTCCTCGGCCGGTTCCTTTCGCCCGACCGCGTCGGCGGCACGCCCGCGAACCCGCAGTCGTGGAACCGCTACGCGTACACGCTGAACAATCCGCTGAAGTACGTGGATCCGGATGGAGACGTCGCGATCGTGATGCACGGGACCTGGGCGAATAGTCCTTCTCGCAGGCGGCCACAACATCGCGCATGCGTTTGCTCAGCACGAGCGAGTATCGGCATGGCCCGCGTCTTTCGGCATCAGGATGTGCTGCAAGGCCTACGCCTTCGCCCTGGCAGAATTGACGGAAGACATCCGAACCAGCCGGTCGTCCTGTTCGGACACAGCCGCGGAGCGGCGGCCAGTCTCGACGCTCGCCCAGAATGCTACAATGCGGCGGGCGTGCATGTTGACCTGCTCTTGACCATCGATCCGGTGCTCATCGACCCCCTCGGTCGAACAGAGAGTTCCGCCAACTTCGATCGTCGTCAACTACTGGGAAACGCTCGAACCCTGAGCGGTCGGGCTACCTCATGACCTTCGATTCGACTCTGCTTGAGGAGGACTCGACCTCACGGCGGAGAGATCGGAAATCAGAACCGACGCGTAATGTCAACTCACGGAGCGATCGACGATCTCGTAGCGCACCCGGACCAGATCGAGGGTCTCATCACGAGGGTCTCGAAAATGCTTCAAGAGGCGAGAGCGAACGCTCACAAAGGCACCTGCGATACACGCCAGGGGCCATGCCCGAGCCAATAGGCCGGGACCTGGAGGAGGCCGACATGGACTCTGCACCGCTCGAGCTCAGCCGACCGCAAGCGCGACGACGGTCGTTCCTTATCTCGTCATTGCGCTTGCGTGGTTCGCGTTCCTCCTGGTCGCTTCGAGGGTTCGCATGATCGAGCCGGTGTTTCTGTGGGTGCTCACTCAGGGCCTCCTGCTCGAAAAGGTCGCGCTGAGCGGATACTGGACTCCGGCGGTGTTTCTTCTCGCCGCCTACTTGTTGTCTGGCTTGATTGCCTGGTGGCTCGTCGAGCGATCGGAGCCGCGCGAGCCGAGCCACGTCTGGAGACGTGCCTTTTTCAGCTGGATCGTGCATTCAGCTCCTTCTACGTGCCTCACGTGCGACATTCCGGCGTCGTCACAGGTCGAGATCCGCTTTGACGAACGAAGCCGACAACACTCAGGCGGCATTGCAGGCTGGCCGTCGCCATCTGTGTTCTCGGCCTCGCACCGCTGCAGCTTTTGGCGAGACGCCCCGACTCGTCTCGGAAATGAAGGCCCTGGGTTTGCGATTCGCTCTTCTCGTCGAGTCCCAGGCCATCGACGAATCGCCCGTGTGGTCTCCGGATGGCCGTTTCCTGGCGATCAACCTGGATCAGAAATGGTCGGCTCTGAACGTCGAATCCGTCGCTCTGCGGATGGGAACCTGGCACGACAGGAACACGATCGCGGTCGCGCACCCGCCTCCTGCGCTTCAGGAGGTTTCGGGGACCGAAGTGCGAACGTGGCAGAAAACCGCCCGCTTCGACCCGCACAGGCTCACTACGAAAACGGGCGTCACCATCGAGCTGGCTCCGGAAGATCTCGGAACGGTTTTCCGGGTGACGAGCAAGGGTCTGGAGCCCGAGGTTCTCTGGAAGACGTCGCTCGAGAGTTGCCACAGCCTCGCGCTGTCGCCGGACGAAACGCTCGTCGCCTTCCTCTGCGAGCTCAACGGGCTCGTCGTGTTCATCGTGCCGCCGTAGGCTACCCCGTCACCCGCTGGACGAACCAGAACAGGCCCACCGCCGCGATGGCGATGGAGCCGGGGATGACGATGCGGCGGCGGTACCAGGGCTTGTTGCGGAACGGCAGGCCGATCAGGAGGAAGGCGATCGAGATGACGGCGAGCTGGCCGCATTCGACGCCGGCGTTGAAGGACAGGAGCGCCGGGAGGAACTCCGAGCGCGGCAGGCCGAGCTGGGCGAGGACGCCGGCGAAGCCCATGCCGTGGAGGAGGCCGAAGGCGAAGACGACGGCCACGCGCCAGGGCGAGAGCTTGGGCGTGAGGATGTTCTCGACGGCCACGTAGACGATCGACAGAGCGATCAACGGCTCGACGATCCTCGGCGACAGCGAGACGACGCCGTAGATCGTGAGGGCGAGCGTGATCGTGTGGGCCACCGTGAAAGCTGTCACCTGCATGAGGATCGGCTTCAGGTGGATCGAGAGCAGGAAGATCCCGAGCACGAAGAGGATGTGGTCGGTGCCCTTGGGCAGGATGTGCGTGAAGCCGAGCTCGAGGTACGTCCGGACGACCTGGCCGCGCGTCATCGGGAGCACGTCCGCGCCGAGCGTGTAGGGCTCGCTCTCGGCCGGGCCTTCGAGCCACTGGCGCGAGGCCTCGGCGTCGCCCTCGGACTGGATCGTCAGCATGTAGGCGCCCGGGGCGCCGGCGTTCCGGAACGTGAACGTCTTCGCGCCGGCGGGAACGTCGCCCGAGAGGCGCAGCGTGAGCTCGGGCGCATTCGGGACGGCCGCGGCGCCGCCGGGCGGGAGGAGGAGCTCGACCCGCGAGGGCCGGACCGGCTTTCCGTCGAAGCGGACCTGGGCCCCGTTGATCGCCCCGGCCACGAGCGCGTCGATCCGCGGATCGAGCTGCGGCGTCAGGTTCTCGATCTTCTCGTACGGCCGAGCCGACAGCGTCGTCCCGAACCCGGGCGGCAGGTGCTGCCGGTCCACGACGGCGTCGACGACGTAGCCGCCGCCCTTCTCGAAGCGGACGAAGACCCGGATCGTTCCGAGCTCGTGGGCGGTGACGGACGCCCGGCCCGTCAGCGCGAGGCCGAGGAGGGCGAGCGCGAGGATCCGGCGTCTAGCGGCTATAGACGACGCGGCCGCCGACGACCGTCTGGTCGATCTGGATCTTGTCGATCGCCTGGGGAGCCACGGACAGCACGTCATCCGAGAGGATTACGAAATCCGCGAGCTTTCCGATCTCGAGCGAGCCCTTTTCTTTCTCTTCGAACGCGGCGTAGGCGGCCGTGACGGTGTAGGCGCGCAGGGCTTCCTCGGCCGTGATCTTCTGCTCCGGCCCCCAGCCTCCCGGCTGTTTGCCGTCGATCGTGGCCCGCGTGACCGCCGCGGCGATCCCCAGGATCGGCGAGATCGGGGCGACGTCCCAGTCCGAGCCGAAGGCCACCGTGGCCTTCGCGTCGAGGAGCCAGCGGAACGCGTACGCGCCGAGGCGCCGCTCCGGGCCCAGCCGCCGGTCGGCCCACCGGCCGTCGTCCACGGCGTGGTACGGCTGCATCGAGGCGATGACCTTCTGCTCGGCGAAGCGCGGGACCTCGTTCTTGCGGAGGTGCTGCGTGTGCTCGATCCGGAAACGGCGGTCTCTCGGACCGTTCTTCTGCGCGATCGCGTTCATAGATGTCGAGCAGCTCCATGATCGCCTTGTCGCCGATGGCGTGGACTTCGACCTGGAGACCCGCGGCGTCGGCGCCGGCGATGCGTTCCTCGATCTTCGAGAGCGGGATGGCCTCGGCGGCGTACTTGCCGGTGTTGCCCGGATCGTCCGAGAACGCCTCGAACATGACGGCGGTCCCGGCGCCGAGGGCGCCGTCCATGAATCCCTTCACGCCGCCGACTTTCAGCCAGTCGTCCTGCCGGTAGGTCGTCTGTGCCTTCTTTGCGGCGGGCCAGTCGGTGATCGACGGCCGGTAGTTCACGCGAACGGTGAGGCCGCCGGCGTTTCGGATCTCGTCCCAGGCCGGCAGGTCCAGCTTGTCGCCCGGCAGATCCTGCACGGACGTCACGCCGTTTTTCGCGGCGTGCGCGACGGCCGCCTTGAGGCCCGCGACGATCTCTTCCTTCTTCCGGGGCGGGCGGACCTTCCAGACGAGGCTCATCGCTTCGTCCTTCAGGACGCCGGTCGGATTGCCCGCCGAGTCGCGCACGATGACGCCGCCCGGCGGATCGGGCGTGTTCTTGTCGATGCCGCCCAGCTTCAGCGCGAGGCTGTTGCAGACCATCATGTGTCCGTCCTGCCGCTGGAGGCAGGTCGGATGGTCGCCCGTGGCCGGGTCGAGCAGCGCCTTCGTCGGCAGCGTCGGGGGCGTCCACTGCTCGTGGTCCCAGGCGCCGTCGGTCAGCCAGATGCCCGCGGGCTGCTTCTTCGCGTAGGCGGCCACGATGCTCGTGAACTCGGCGGGATCCTTCGTCTTGCGCAGGTCCATCGCGAGCAGATCGAGACCGCCCATGGACATGTGCGTGTGGCAGTCGATCAAACCCGGCACGACGCGGCGGCCTTTTCCGTCGATGACCGTCGTCTTCGCGCCCTTCCACTTCTCGATCTCGGCGTTCGTTCCGACGGCGACGATCCGTCCGCCCTGGACGGCGAGCGCCTGGGCCTCGGGCCGCGCCGGATCTCCCGTCCAGATCTTCGCCGACACGAGGACGAGATCCGCCGGCGGAGCGGCGCCGGCCAGCATCGACATGCAAGAGCGGCCACGAGCGTCATCATGCGCTAAGCCGTCGACGAGACGCCCACGCTCTGCTCGGCGAGCGAAGCGCGGGCGGCGGCCAGGCGCGCCACGGGCACGCGGAACGGCGAGCAGGAGACGTAGTCGAGACCGACGTGATTGAAGAACTCGATCGAGCGCGGATCGCCGCCGTGCTCGCCGCAGACGCCCACTTTCAGCTTCGGCTTGACCTCCCGGCCGCGGCGCGTGCCGATCGCGACGAGCTCGCCCACGCCGTACTGGTCGAGGCTCGCGAAGGGATCCTCGGGCAGGATCCCCTCGGCGATGTAGACCGGGAGGAACGTGCCCATGTCGTCGCGCGAGTAGCCGTAGGTCATCTGCGTCAGGTCGTTCGTTCCGAAGGAGAAGAAGTCGCAGTTGAGCGCGATCCGGTTGGCGCGCAACGCCGCGCGCGGGACCTCGATCATGGTCCCGATCTTGTACGGGATGTCGAGCTTGCTCTCGGCGATGACCTGCTTCGCCGCGGCCTCGACGACGAGGCGGAGGCGCTCGAACTCGCCGCGCGCGCCGACGAGGGGGATCATGATCTCGGGCTGGGCTTTGGCGCCTTCCGATATCACCTGGCTCGCGGCCTCGAATATGGCGCGGACCTGCATCTCGTAGATCTCGGGGTTCGTGATGCCGAGCCGGCATCCGCGGTGGCCGAGCATCGGGTTGGCTTCCTTCAGGGCGTGCGTGCGCTCGCGGACCTTGTCGGGCGGGACATTCAGCTCTTTGGCCGTGCGTTCGATCGTTTCCTCGTCGTGCGGCAGGAACTCGTGGAGAGGCGGATCGAGGAGGCGGATCGTCACCGGGCGCCCGGCCATTTCGCGGAAGATTCCCGCGAAGTCCTCGCGCTGCATCGGCAGGATTTTCGCGAGGGCCCGGCGGCGCTGCTCGGGCGTCTCGGCGAGGATCATCTCGCGCACCGCGACGATGCGCTTCTCCTCGAAGAACATGTGCTCGGTCCGGCAGAGGCCGATTCCCTCGGCCCCGAAGAGACGCGCGACGCGGGCGTCCTTCGGCGTGTCGGCGTTGGCGCGCACGCCGAGACGCCGGCGGTCGTCGGCCCACTGGAGGATCCGTGTGAACGCGCGCGTCACGGCCGAATTCTCAGGTTTCATCGTGCCTTCGATCAGGACCTGGAGGACCTCGGAGGGCTGCGTCGGGAGCTGGCCCATGATGACCTCGCCCGCCGTTCCGTCGATCGAGATCCAGTCGCCCTCCTTCACCTTCAGGCGGGCCGAGCGGACCTCGCCGTGGGGATGGTCGACCGTGATGTCGCCGGCTCCGACGATGCAGGTCTTGCCCATGCCGCGCGCGACGACGGCCGCGTGGGAGGTCATGCCTCCGCGCGTCGTCAGGACCCCGACCGCGGCGTTCATCCCGGCGATGTCCTCCGGGGACGTCTCCTCGCGCACCAGGACCACGGTTTCTCCCTTCGCGGCCATCGCCACGGCCGTCGACGCCGTGAGCGCGACGCGGCCGCAGGCCGCTCCCGGCCCCGCGGGCAGGCCGTGGCCCAGAAGCCGGCCCTCCTTGACCGCCGCCTCCTTCTCTTTCGACGGGAAGATCGGGGCGAGGAGCTGGACGAGCTGTTCCGGCTCGACCCGCGCCACGGCCTCGTCGGCGTTGATGAGGCCCTCGTCGACCATGTCGGTCGCGATGCGCACCGCGGCGAAGCCCGTGCGCTTGCCGTTGCGCGTCTGGAGGAGAAAGAGCTTGTCGTCTTCGATCGTGAACTCGAGATCCTGCATGTCGCGGAACCGCTTCTCGAGGACGTCGCGGACGCGCAGGAGCTCTTCGTACGCCTTCGGCATCGTTTCCTGGAGCGACACGCCCGAGCCGTCCGAGTTCAGGGGCCGCGGCGTCCGAATGCCCGCGACGACGTCCTCGCCCTGGGCGTTCGGCAGGAACTCCCCGTAGAAGACCTTCGCGCCCGAAGCGGGGTCTCGCGTGAACGCGACGCCCGTGGCCGAGGTCTCGCCCCGGTTGCCGAAGACCATGGCCTGGACGTTGACGGCCGTGCCCCAGTCGTCGGGGATGTGATGGAGCTTGCGGTAGGTCTTGGCGCGCTCGTTGTCCCATGAGCGGAACACCGCCCCGATCGCTCCCCAGAGCTGCTCGCGCGGATCGTCCGGGAAGTCGTGACCCGTCCGCTGGCGGACGATCTGCTCGGCGCGCCGGACGATCTCGGCCAGATCCGCGGCCGCAAGGTCCGTGTCCGCCGTGACGCCGCGGGCCTGTTTGATTTCCTTCATGACCTTCTCGAACTCGTGGCGCGGCACGCGCAGGACGACGTCCGAGTACATCTCGAGAAAGCGCCGGCGGCAGTCGAGCGCGAACCGCTCGCCCGAAAGGCCCGCCAGGGCCGGCACGGTCCGCGAGGTCAGGCCGAGGTTCAGGATCGTGTCCATCATCCCGGGCATCGAGGACCGCGCGCCGGAGCGAACGGACACGAGGAGCGGATTCCCGGGATCGCCGAAGCGCCGGTCGGTGTCGTGCTCGAGTTTCATCAGGGCGGACTCGACCTCCGACCGGATCCCGTCGAGAGAGGCGCCCCGGGAGAAGTCCGCGCACACGGAGGTCTCGATCGTGAATCCCGGCGGCACCGGGATCCCGAGGGCCGTCATCTCGGCGAGGCCCGCGCCCTTGCCGCCGAGCGTTTCCTTGCCGAGGCCGGCTCCCTCTGCTGCGCCGTTGCCGAACGAAAAGACGCGCTTCATTTTTCGACTTTCATTTTTCCACCACGATTTCCGAAAAGTCCGCGAGGCGCGTGAATTCTTGCTGAATCGAGGCCAGGAGTGCCAGCCGATTCGTGCGGAGGTCCGGTTCCGGGCAATTGACGAGGACGTCCACGAAGAAGCGGTCGAGGGAGGGAGCGATCGAGGCGATCGTCTCCATGGCCTCCCGGTACTCCCGCGCCGCCGTGAAGACCTCGATGGCCTGCTTGGCCTGCATGACGTCGCCGGCGAGGGCGCGCTCCGCGGGCTCGCGGTAAAGATCGGGCGAAGGCGGCCCGGGCCGCTCGTCGCCGACGATGTTGCGGATCCGCTTGAAAGCCTGGATGAGCGAGCGGAAATCCATGTGCCGGCGGGCGTCCGAGAGCGCGCGGGCCCGGTCGGCCGCATCGGCGAAATCCCAGACTCCGACGTTGAGCACCGCCGAGATTTCGTCGTAGCTCGAGCCGCGCCGCTCGAGGAGGCTGCGCAGCCGGTCCGCGAAGAAGCGGCCGAGCTCCTCGATGACCGCGTCCGCCTCCAGGCCCTTCAGCTCCGCCGGGTAGAGAGAGAGCGCCTTCTGGACGACGGGACGCCAGTCGGCCCGCCAGTTGCGCCCGATCGCGATCGAGACGATACCCAGGGCCGCGCGGCGCAGGCCGTACGGATCCTTCGAGCCGGTCGGCACGAGGCCGAGGCGGAAGAAACCCGCGAGCGAGTCGAAACGGTCGGCGAGCGAGAGAATCGCCCCGGAAGCGTCGCGCGGCGGCTCCTCGGAGCCCGACGACGGGCGGTACTGGTCGTAGATGGCCTTCCAGACGGAATCCGGATGGCGCTCTCGCCGGGCGTAGATCCCGCCGACGATGCCCTGCAGGTCCGTGAACTCCTTGACGACGTGGCTGACGAGGTCCGTCTTCGAGAGAAGCCCGGCGGTCCGCACCGCCTCCACGAGATCCGCGCGGCCGACCTCGCGAGCGATCTCCTCGGCCAGCTCCTGAATCCGCGACGTCTTCTGCCGGTAGTCCCCGAGCTTCTCCTGGAAGGTGAGGCGCGAGAGCTCGGGCAGTCTCGTCTCGAGCGACTTCTTCGCGTCCTCGTCGAAGAAGAACCGCGCGTCCGCGAGCCGGGCGTTCAGCACCCACTCGCAGCCTTTGGCGATGAAGCCCTTGCGGTCGGCGTCGTTGTCCATGACCGCGATGAAGTGCGGCAGCAGGCCCCCGGGACCGCGCACGGGGAGGAACTTCTGGTGCGTGCGCATCACGGTCACCGTGATCTCTTCGGGGAGGTCGAGAAACTCGGCGGCGAACGAGCCGCGCACGAGTCCGGGCCACTCGACGAGGTCGGACAGCGTGGCGGCGAGATCCGCGTGGGCCTCGATCTGGCCGCGCACCTCGCCGGCGAGGGCACGCGCCCCCTCGAGGATCGCGATCCGCCGCGCCTCGGCGTCCGGCTCGACGTACGCGTTACGGAGCTTCGCGAGGTAGTCGTCCGGCCCGGTCACCGGGAAATCGCCGTCGGAGAGCACGCGGTGCCCCACCGTGCGGTCGGTCGCGGACACGCCGTAGAGCGAGAGCGGAACGATCTTCCCTCCGTAGAGCGCGACGACGCCGCGCACCGGGCGCACGAAGCTGCGCGAGCCTTCGCCCCAGCGCATCGTCTTTGGAAACGTCAGCCCCGCGACGATTTTCGGCAGGATCTCCGCGAGGACCTCGGAGGCGTCGCGCCCGGGAATCGTCTTGCGGGCGGCGACCGTCTTTCCGCGCGGCGAATCGACGACGACGAGGTCCGCGACGTCCACCTTCTGCGCCTTCGCGAAACCGACGGCGGCCTTCGTGGGCTTGCCGTCCTTGCCGAAGGCGCTGGATTCCGGCGGCCCGAGGACCTCGGCCGCGCGGTCCGCCTGCTTCCCGGGAAGCCCGCGGACGACGAGCGCGAGGCGGCGGAGCGTTGCGTACGACTCGATCTTCTGCAGCCGCGAGACCCTCTTCCGCGAGCGCCTCGCCCGTCGCGCGAGCGAGCTCCAACCGCGCCGGCAGCAGCGCCGGCGCCGGGATCTCCTCCGTGCGGATCTCCAATAAGAAGTCCTGGTCGTTCATGTTCGCTGGTGATCGCCGCGAGGGCGAAGCCGCATGTGAGGAAAACTCTCCGCTCTCGTCGGGCGCGTCGAGCGCCCTCTCAAACAGTCGCCGGTTCCGGCTCGGACTTCGGCGACCGCTGTCCTTCCTTCCCCGAAACGTAGGCCCGCGCGCAGGCGCAGGCGAGATCCCGAATCCGCCGGATGATGCCGACGCGGTCGGTCGCCGAGACGGCCCCGCGCGCGTCGAGCACGTTGAACTGGTGGGAGCAGACGAGCGTCGCCTCGTAAGCCGGGATGACGAGACCGGCGTCGAGGCAGCGTTTGGCCTCGCGCTCGTGGCGATCCAGCATGAGCTGCGCGAGCTCCGCATCCGCGACCTCGAAGTCGTACTTGGAGAGCTCGACCTCTTCGCGCCGGCGCACCTGGCCGTAGGAGAGCGTTTCGTTCCACATGACGTCGTAGATCGAGTCGAGCTTCGAGAGGAACATCGCGATGCGCTCGAGGCCGTACGTGATCTCGGCCGTGATCGGGGCGAGATCGATGCCTCCGGCCTGCTGGAAGTACGTGAACTGCGTGATCTCCATGCCGTCCATGACGACCTGCCAGCCGACGCCCCACGCGCCCAGCGTCGGGGACTCCCAGTTGTCCTCCTCGAAGCGGACGTCGTGGTCGGACAGGACGATGCCCAGCCGCTCGAGGCTGCGCAGGTAGGTCCGCTGGACGTCCTCGGGAGAGGGCTTCAGGACGACCTGGAACTGGAGGTGTTTGCCGAGGCGGAAGGGGTTTTCCCCGTAGCGGCCGTCGGCCGGTCGGCGCGAGGGCTGCACGTACGCGCACCGCCAGGGCTCGGGCCCGAGCACCCGGAGGAAGGTCGCCGGATGCATCGTCCCGGCGCCGACGGGCAGGTCATAGGGCTGCTCGATGAGGCACCCCTCGCCCTCCCAGAAGGCCGTCAGCTCGGCGATCAGTCGCTGCAGCGTGAACACTGGAAGAAGTCTAACGCACTCGGAGGGCGAGCCTTACGGGGGCGCATCACCCGAGCACGTCGTTCATGACCCGCTGGGACTTGAGCTCGTGGCCGAGGAAGTGGCGGCGCGCGAGGCGCGTCACGCGGGCGATCTCGTTCAGGCCGCGGGGACGATCGGCGGGATCCATCGGCCCGGAGAGAAAACGCCCGAGCGTCTCTCGCGCGTCGGGCGACAGACGCAGGACTTCGCCCCGGCGGCATTCGGCCCCGACGAAGCCCGGCCGCGTCTCGTCGAAGAGCAGCACTTCCCCGGGATCGAGCGGACGGCCGCAGCCGGCGCATTCGCGAGGGGAGGGAAAGAGTCCCGAGAGCTTCAGGATCCAGAGGTCGAAGTAGGCGGCCACCAGATCCACCGGGGCCCCGGCGAACATGCCGTCCATCGCGTGCCGCGCGAGCCTGTAGAACGGCTCCGCCGGGTCGGACTCCGAGACGAACGTCTCGAGCGACTCGGCGAGCGCGGAAAGGAGGAGCGCGCGATCGAGGTCCTTCGAGAGGCCGAACGAAGGCCGGATCGGGTCGACGGCGTTGAGCGACACGAGCTCGCGGCCTTCCTTCTCGAAGTAGACGATGCGCGCTTCCGTCATCGGCTCGAGCGATCCGGAGAAGGCGCTCTTCGGCCGGCGCGCGCCCCGGGCGACTCCGCGTTTCTTGCCGGCATCCCGCGTCAGGAACGAGACGATTCGGTCCGTCTCGCGAAGTGCGTAGGTCGCGAGAATGAACGACTCGGATGTCTGCAGGCGCACGGCGCGATTATGATGACGAGGGCGTCGGCTGCATGGCTAATAAAATTAGCCAAAAAGCCAATAACGCCGAATATTTTATGCCTGCCGACTCGAAGCCCCGAACGGAACGAGGCGTCTGGATCCTGGGCTGGGTCTCGTTTCTGACCGACGTCTCGTCGGACATGATCTATCCCCTCCTCCCGGATTTCCTGACCCGCACTCTGAAAGCCGGCCCCGCCGCACTCGGGATCATCGAAGGCGTCGCCGAAGCGACAGCCTCTCTCATGAAGATGGTCTCGGGCTGGTGGTCGGATCGGCGCGGCCGCCGCAAGCCCCTCGTCCTCGCGGGCTACGGGATTGCCTCCGCCGTCCGTCCGCTCGTGGGTCTCGCTTCGAACTGGGGCCAGGTGCTCGCGATCCGCTTCACCGACCGCGTGGGCAAGGGGATCCGCACGTCGCCGCGGGACGCCCTGCTCGCCGACATGGTGCCTCCCGAGCGGCGGGGCCGCGCCTTCGGCCTGCAGCGCGCGATGGACAACGCGGGAGCGGTCGCGGGTCCGCTGCTCGCCGCGTTTCTCCTGAAGTACGTTCTCGAGGACGAGCGCTCGGTGTTCCTGCTCGCGGCGATCCCCGGTCTCGCGGCGGTGATCCTCCTCATCTTCGGCGTCAAGGAGGCGCCTCGCTCTGAGCCGTCGCGAGCCGCCGCGACCGCGGGCTCCGGCCCGCTCCCCCGCCGTCTCAAGATCGCGGTCGGAATCTTCGCCGTCTTCGCGCTCGCGAGCTCGACCGACGCTTTCCTGCTCCTGCGCGCGCGGGACGTCGGGATCGAGGTCTGGCAGCTGCCGCTCCTCTGGGCCTTCTTCCACGCCGTCAAGGCCGCCGCCGGAGTCCCGGGAGGCGCGCTGGCGGACCGCTTCGGACGCACGCGCACGATCCTCCTCGGGTGGGCCGTCTATGCGGCGGCGTACCTCGGCTTCGCCTTCGTCTCCGGAGCCGCCGCGATGTGGGGGCTCTTCGCCTTCTACGCCCTCTTCTACGCGCTGACGGAGGGGGCGGAGCGGGCGCTCGTCGCCGACCTGGCTCCTGCCCACCTCCGCGGCAAGGCGTTCGGGGCGTTCCACGCCGCGGTGGGACTCGCCGCGCTGCCGGCGTCCGTCCTCTTCGGTGTCTGGTGGAAGATCCTGGGACCGCGCGCGGCCTTTCTCATCGGGGCCGCGATCGCGCTTCTCGCGACGGCGGGCCTGTTCGTATTCCGGGCCCGCTTCGTCGCGGCGACGCCGGAGCTCGAGCCCTGATAGCATTTCCTCGGGGGTAACGGCATGGGTCCGGTCTGGCGGCTCATGAAGGGACAGAAGGACATGTGCCACCGGTGCGGCCGGGAGATCGTGGACTTTCCCGCGGTCGGCCGGGTGATCGACTTCAAGTTCCTGCCCGAAGAGAAGTACTGCTGGGACTGCTACAACTACGTGAAGCCTTTCGTGGACGACATCGCACCCGTCTCCTCCGACCCCTTCCAGCCGGTGACGAAGCCGGCGATCCCGTGACGGATCTCCTCTCGAGCTTCCGCGACTCCGACCTCCTTCCGATCGCCGAGAAGACGCTCGGAGGCGAGCGCCTCTCCTTCGAGGACGGGGTGAAGCTCTTCGCGACCCGCGACTTCCTGGGGCTGGGGCGGCTCGCGAATCACGTCCGGGAGGCCAAGCACGGCAACCTCGCCTTCTACAACGTCAACCGCTACCTGAACCCGACGAACCTCTGCTGGGTCGACTGCGCGCTGTGCGCCTGGGCCAAGAAGGTCAACGAGCCCGGCGGATACGAGATGGCCATCGAGGAGTGCGTCGCCGAAGCCGGCAAGGGCTACAGCGAGGCCGTCACGGAGTTCCACATCGTGGGCGGGCTCCATCCGACCTGGCCGTTCGAGTACTACACGGGGCTCCTGTCGGCCCTGAAGAAGAATTTCCCCGGCGTGCACCTGAAGGCCTGGACCATGGTCGAGGTCGACTGGATCGCGAAGGTCGGCCGCCGCGAGCTCCCCGACGCGATCCGGGAGCTCCAGGCCGCCGGCATGGATTCCTGTCCGGGAGGCGGCGCCGAGATTTTCGCGAAGCGCGTCCGCGACATCATCTGCACGAACAAGATCTCCGGCGAGCGCTGGCTCGAAGTCGCGCGCGAGTGCCACCGCCAGGGCGTCAAGACCAACGCGACGATGCTCTACGGCCACGTCGAGACGGCCGAGGAGCGCGTCGATCACCTGCTGCGGCTGCGCGAGCTCCAGGACGAAACCGGCGGCATCCCCGGCCTGATCCCCCTCGCGTTCCATCCGGAGAACACTCCGCTGGCGCACCTGCCGTCTTCGACCGGCCAGCTCGATCTGCGCGTCATCGCGGCGTCGCGCCTTCTTCTCGACAACGTCCCGCACATCAAGGCCTACTGGATCCAGATCGGCACCAAGCTCGCGCAGGTCGCGCTCTTCTTCGGCGCGGACGATCTCGTCGGCACGGTCGTCGACGAGATCATCACCCACGCCGCCGGCGCGACGACCGCCTCGGGGCTGACCCGTACGGATTTCGAGCGCATCATCCGGGAGTCGGGCCGGGAACCCTACGAGAGAGATTCGGAGTATCGGCGCGTCGTGCGGAGCGGCCCGCGAGCCGAACCGGTGACGGCGCTGGCGTGAGCCGGACGGCGCTCGGAGCCGCCGGCGCGCTCGGAGCCGCCGTTCTCCTCTCCTCCGCCGGCTGCTTTTCCCACGACTACAAGACCAAGCCCCGGGTCGCGGTCGTCGACGGAGACCCCGTCGTGCAGATGGCCCCCGAAGGCAAGCTTCCGACCCTCAACGACCCGAAGCTCGTCCCGCTGAAGCAGCACACCGACCCGCCGTTCCGAAACGAAAGGGTCGTCGGCGTGACGCTCGCCGAGCCCGTCCGGATGTACCCGATCGGCCTGCTCGACGACTTCGAGGTCGTCAACGACGAGGCGGGCGGCACGCCCTATGTCGTGGCCCGGTGCGCGCTCACCGACCTCTCGACCGTCCTCGACAGGCGCGTCGCCGGCCGGACCCTGACTTTCGTGAACTCGGGCGCGCTCTGGAACGACATGCTCGTGCTGCGCGACAAGGAGACCGGCACGTACTGGACGCCCGCGACGGGCCGCGCGCTCTCCGGCCCGCTCGCCGGAGAATCGCTCACGATCCTCCCCTCGACGACGACCACGGCGGAAGCCTGGCGCGAGCTGTATCCCGAGACCGTCTGCCTCGATACGGGCGAGCTCTCGGCCGTGCCGCTCCGCCTGCGGGTCTACGCGATGTCCTCCTGGGAGGGAGTCTCGGGCGAGAAGACGAAAGACACACGGTTCCCGCCCAAGGAGGAAGTCTTCTTCGTGGCCGGCCGGAACGAGGCCCTGGCGTTCACGGCCGCGGAGATCCGCCAGAAAAAGACCGTGGCCGCCACCCTCGACGGCCTCGCGCTGACGATCGAGTGGGACGGCGCCGTCCGGGCGCCCCGGGCCTGGAGGCAGATCGTCGCCGCGAAGCAGGAGCTCCCCGTCGTCCCGATCTACTGGTTCGCGCTGCTCGAGCAGTTCCCGACGGTCCGCACGCTCAAAGACAAGGGCTGAGCGCCAGTCGCTAGTTTCCCGGCGACGGCGGCCCGACCTCGGTCTCGGGCGCGACCTCTTCCTGGGTGCCGACGGAGAACTTCCGGTAGTCGAAGTACCGGGACGTGACGTCGAGGCCCCCGCCGAACACGAGGAGGATCCTGGCCCGGCCCGTGAACCGAGCCTCGGTGGGCAGCCAGATCTCGTCGTTGATCTTCCGGCGCATGAAGTAGGCCGACGCTCCCTTCTGGAGGCGCGCGATCCGAACCGGACCGACGCCCAGATTTTCGAGGAGCTGCGCTTCGAGCCGGACGAGCTGGCGGTCGGCTTCGTCGATCCAGGCGGTGCCCGAGAGCTTCTGAATGAGCTTTCCGCCCTCGGTCACGGGCTTGTACCCCGGCTTCGGAGAGAACCGAACGACGATCGTCGGCCTCCCCTCGACCATCTCGCGGCCGGTGATTCGGAAGTCGTCCATGAGGAAGACCTCGTCGATGACCGCGCGCTCTTCGCGGCGCTTCTCCTCTTCGCGTCGCGCGCGCTCGGCCTCGCTCCGGGCGGCCTGCCTCGCCTCGCGGCGCGCCATCTTCTCCTCTTGCTCCTTGTCCTGCTCGGCGAGCTGCTTCTCGGAGATCGGCCGGCCGTCGCGGGACACGAGCCGCCGGTACATTTTTCGCGGCTCGACCGAGGGATAGACCTCGTACGTCTCGACCTTCGTCTTCTTGACGGCGCCGCCGCCATCGAGCTTCCGCTCGGTGTAGGTCTCGCTGAACGTGTACTGCTCGAGCAGGGCGCCGTCGCTCTGAAGGTTCCCGCGGACTTCCTCGAGAAAAGCCCGGGTGTCGGCGACGACGGGGGCGGGGGCTTCATCCTCCGCGGCGAACGCACCCCATGGAAGGAAAACCACGAGGAGCGCCGCCGAAAGCGCGCGCTTCTTCCTCATCAATCGGCCCAACGGGACACGCATGAACCGAATTCCCGGCGACCCATATAATCGGTTATCGGATGGTAGAAGGGCGGGCATACCTACGGTCATCGATCGGCCGCAAGGTCATCATGGCCGTGACCGGCGCCATCCTCCTCGGTTTCGTCCTGGGCCACATGATCGGCAACCTGACGGTCTACATCGGCCCGGAGGCCATTAACGGCTACGCCGTGTTCCTGCGTGAGTTCCTGCATGGCTGGGCGCTCTGGGTCGCACGGATCACGCTCCTCGCGGCCGTCATCCTCCACATCTGGTCGGCGACCTCCCTCACCCTCACGAGCCGGAAGGCCCGGCCGGTGGCTTACGCCGAGCAGAAGTGGCGGGAGTCGACCTACGCCTCGCGGACCATGCGCTGGAGCGGCGTGCTCATCTTCGTCTTCGTCGTGTACCACCTGATGCACTTCACGTTCGGCAACGCCCACCCGAGCTTCATCGAGGGCGACGTCTACCACAACTTCATCGCGGGCTTCCGGAGCTGGCCGGTCTCGATCGTGTACATCGTCGCGATGATCCTGCTCGGCCTCCACATCCGGCACGGCTTCTGGAGCATGTTCCAGACGCTCGGCGTCTCGCACCCGCGCCACATCGCCATGGCGAAGACGGGCGCGTGGATCTTCGCGGCCGTCATCGTCCTCGGCAACATTTCCTTCCCGCTGGCGGTGCTCGCGGGAGTCCTGAGGTGAGCCGGTGAAGCTCGAGCCCAACGTCCCCTCCGGCCCGATCGAGGAGAAGTGGGACAAGCACCGCTTCGACATGAAGCTGGTGAACCCCGCGAACAAGCGCAAGTACACCGTGATCATGGTCGGCTCGGGCCTCGCCGGCGCCGGCGGCGCCGCGGCCATGGCCGAGCTCGGCTACAACGTGAAGTGTTTCTGCTACCAGGATTCGCCCCGGCGCGCGCACTCGATCGCGGCGCAGGGCGGCATCAACGCCGCGAAGAACTACCGCAACGACGGAGACAGCATCCGGCGCCTCTTCTACGACACCGTGAAGGGCGGGGACTTCCGCGCGCGTGAGGCCAACGTGTACCGGCTCGCGCAGATCTCGGTGAACATCATCGACCAGTGCGTGGCCCTGGGCGTGCCCTTCGCCCGCGAGTATGGCGGCCTGCTCGACAACCGCTCCTTCGGCGGCGCCCAGGTCTCGCGAACCTTCTACGCCCGCGGCCAGACCGGCCAGCAGCTCCTGCTGGGCGCCTACCAGGCGCTCGAGCGGCAGATCGGCCTCGGCCAGGTCGAGATGTACGCGCGCCACGAGATGCTGGAGCTCGTCGTCGTGGACGGCCGGGCGCGCGGCATCGTCGTGCGGGACATGGTCACCGGCGAAATCCAGACCCACCTCGCCGACGCCGTCTGCCTGTCGACCGGCGGCTACGGCAACGTCTTCTACCTCGCGACCTACGCCAAGGGCTGCAACGCGACGGCGATCTGGCGCGCGTACAAGAAGGGCGCGGCATTCGCAAACCCCTGCTTCACGCAGATCCATCCGACCTGCATCCCCGTCACCGGCGAGTACCAGTCGAAGCTGACGCTCATGTCCGAGTCGCTCCGCAACGACGGCCGCATCTGGGTGCCCAAGGCCAAGGGAGACAAGCGGCCGCCGAACCAGATCCCCGAGGAGGAGCGCGACTACTACCTCGAGCGCATGTACCCGAGCTTCGGCAACCTCGCGCCGCGGGACATCGCCTCGCGCGCCGCGAAGAAGGTGTGCGACGAGGGGCGCGGCGTCGGGCCCGACGGGCTACGGCGTCTACCTCGACTTCAAGGACGCGATCGCGCGGCTCGGCAAGAAGAAGATCGAAGAGAAGTACGGCAACCTCTTCGAGATGTACGAGCGCATCACCGGCGAGAACCCCTACGAGGTCCCGATGCGCATCTACCCCGCCAGCCACTACACGATGGGCGGCCTGTGGGTGGACTACAACCTCATGAGCACGATCCCGGGCTTGTTCGTCCTGGGCGAGGCCAACTTCTCGGACCACGGGGCCAACCGGCTGGGCGCCTCGGCCCTGATGCAGGGCCTGGCCGACGGCTACTTCATCATCCCGTACACGATCGGCGACTACCTGGCGCGCCAGAAGTTCGAGAAGGTGCGCCGACGATCACCGCGAGGTCGTGGCCGCCGAGGAAGCCGTGGCAGCCCGGACAAAGCGGCTCCTCGGCATCCAGGGCAAGCCGCTCGGCGACATCCTTCCACCGCGAGCTCGGCAAGATCATGTGGGACCACTGCGGGATGGCGCGCGACAAGAAGGGCCTCGAGCACGCCCTCGGAAAGATCCCCGGGCTGCGCGAGGAGTTCTGGAAGAACGTCAAGCGTCCCGGGCTCCGGACGGGAGCTCAACCAGTCGCTCGAGGTCGCGGGCCGGGTGGCGGACTTCCTGGAGCTCGGCGAGCTCATGTGTCTCGACGCGCTCGAGCGCGACGAGTCCTGCGGCTGCCCACTTCCGCCTCGAGCACCAGATGGCGGATGGCGAGGCCAGGCGCAACGACGAGAAGTACTGCCACGTCGCGGCCTGGGAGTACACCGGCGAGAACACGAAGCCCAACCGCCACGTCGAGCCTCTGACGTACGAAAACGTCGAACTCGCGATCCGGAGCTACAAGTGAAGATCACGCTGAAGGTCTGGCGGCAGAAAGACGCGAAGGCTGAGGGCCGCTTCGTCACGTACGAGGCGCCGAACGTCAACAGCCGACATGTCCTTTCTCGAGATGCTCGACGTGGTCAACGAGGAGCTCGCCCTCAAGGGCGAGGACCCGATCGCCTTCGACCACGACTGCCGCGAGGGCATCTGCGGGACCTGCGGGTTCGTGATCAACGGGCGCGCCCACGGACCGAAGGAGCGCACGACCGTCTGCCAGCTCCACATGCGCAGCTTCTCGGACGGCGACGTCCTGACGCTCGAGCCCTGGCGGGCCGCGTCCTTCCCGGTCGTCAAGGACCTCGTGGTGGACCGCGGGGCCTTCGACCGCATCATCGCCGCCGGCGGCTTCATCTCCGCCACGATCGGCGGCGCTCAGGACGGCAACACCCTGCCGATCCGCAAGGAGAGCTCCGACCTCGCCATGGACGCCGCCGCCTGCATCGGCTGCGGCGCCTGCGTGGCCGCCTGCCCCAACGCCTCCGCCATGCTCTTCACCTCGGCCAAGATCTCCCACCTCGCGCTCCTGCCCCAGGGCCAGCCCGAGCGGCCGCGAGCGCGCGCTTGAAGATGGTCGCGAAGATGGACGCCGAAGGCTTCGGCACCTGCACCAACCACGGCGAGTGCGAGGCCGCGTGCCCGAAGGCGATCCGGATGCAGTTCATCGGGATGATGAACGCGGACTTCACGAAGTCGGCGATGACCGAGGGCCGCCGGCCGAGCGGCCTCTCCGAGGGCGGCGCGGGCTAGCCGCGAGATCATGGCCGACGCGAAGAAGACCCGGACCGAGTCGGACACCATGGGGCCGGTCGAGGTTCCCGCGGACCGCTACTGGGGCGCCCAGACGCAGCGGTCGCTCCACCACTTCGACATCGGCGGCGAACGGGAGCGGTTCCCCCGGGAACTCATCCGGGCCTTCGGCATCCTCAAGAAGGCGGCCGCCGTCGTCAACCGCGACCGCGGCGCGCTCGATCCGAAGAAAGCGGACGCGATCATCCGGGCGGCCGACGAGGTCATCGAGGAAAAGCTCGACGACCACTTTCCGCTCTCGGTCTGGCAGACCGGCAGCGGCACGCAGACCAACATGAACGCCAACGAGGTCATCGCGAACCGCGCGATCGAGCTCATGGGAGGCGCGCTCGGCTCGAAGACGCCCGTCCATCCCAACGACGACGTCAACAGGAGCCAGTCCTCGAACGACACGTTTCCGACCGCGATGCACATCGCGGCCGTCGAGCAGATCCGCTACCGGCTGATCCCCGCCGTGCGGAAGCTGCGGGACACGCTCGATCGAAAGGCCAAAGAGTTCGCGGGCATCGTCAAGATCGGCCGCACGCACCTTCAGGACGCCGTGCCGATGACGCTCGGCCAGGAGATCTCGGGCTGGGTCTCCCAGCTCGACCACAGCCTCGCGCACATCGAGGCCACGCTGCCCCACCTCCAGGAGCTCGCTCTCGGCGGCACGGCGGTCGGCACGGGGCTCAACGCTCCGGCGGACTTCGGCCACAAGGTCGCCGCGGAGATCGCGCGGGAGACCGGCATCCCCTTCGTCACAGCCCCCAACAAATTCGAGGCCCTGGCGGCGCATGACGCGCTCGTCGCGGCCCACGGCGCCGTCAAGACGCTCGCGGCGGCGCTCATGAAGATCGCCAACGACGTGCGCTGGCTGGCGTCCGGGCCGCGGTCGGGCCTCGCCGAGATCCGGATTCCCGAGAACGAGCCCGGCTCCTCGATCATGCCGGGCAAGGTGAACCCGACGCAGTCCGAGGCGCTGACCATGGTCTGCGCCCAGGTGTTCGGCAACGACGTCGCGCTGACCGTCGGGGGCTCCTCGGGGAACTTCCAGCTCAACGTCTACAAGCCGCTCATCGTCTCGAACTTTCTGCGCTCGGTGCGCCTGCTGGCCGACGCCTGCGAGTCCTTCGAGGAGTTCTGCGCCCGCGGCATCGAGCCGGACCACGAGAAGATCCGGGAGAACGTCGGCCGCTCGCTGATGCTCGTCACGGCCCTCGCGCCCCGCATCGGCTACGACAAGGCCGCCGCCATCGCCAAGAAGGCGCACAAGGAAGGCACGACGCTCAAAGAGGCCGCGCTGGCCCTGGGCTACCTGACCGCGGAGGAGTTCGACCGCGACGTGAAGCCCGAGAACATGGTGGGACCGGGGGACTGAGTGTCCGACGCCGAGCCGATCTTCCTCCCTGTCAACTCGGCGCACGTTCTCCTCTTCGCCGCACGCCTCGGCCTCGCCGTCGTTCTCGGCACGGTCCTCGGCCTCGAACGCGAGAGGGTGCACAGCTCGGCGGGCCTGCGCACGCACATGCTGGTCTGCCTGGGGGCGGCGGTGATGGTGCTCGCCGGCGACGTCGCGGGCTTCGGCCACGACGCCGAAAGCCGGGTCATCCAGGGCATCATCGTCGGCATCGGCTTCCTCGGCGGCGGAACGATTCTGAAGGTCAGCGAGCGCGTCGAGGTCCACGGCCTGACCACGGCGGCCAGCATCTGGCTGACGGCCTCCGTGGGCATCGCCGCGGGGCTCGGCCACCTCTGGCTTTCAGTGGTCGCGACGGCGGTCGGATGGCTGGTTCTCGGTCCCCTCAAACGCCTCGAAAAACGGCACAACCCCTCGCCCAAAGGCTAGGTTTCGCGCTTTTCGGGCCGGGCGTACAATTTCGCCCTGCAACCATCATGAACAAACGGAGCGGGCGCCGAGCAGTGGCCATGGCGGCCGTTCTTGTCGCAATTGCTCTGCCTTTGCACGCCGGTCACTACTCCTGGACGACGACGGGCCCGGAACCGGGGATGGTCTTTCAGATCGTGGCGTACGCGCAGAATCCCAACCGCCTGTATCTCGTGGGCAGCTACTTCGGCGGCTACCTCTTCCGGACCGACGACCGCGGACAGAACTGGTGTTATGTCGAGACTCTTCCGGCGCTCCCCTTCGTCGTCGCCGACGAAACGAATCCGGACGTTCTCTATGCGCCCAGCTATCCGACCGTGGTCAAGACCACCAATGGCGGCGTCTCGTGGCAGCCGGCGGCCGCCGGACTCCCCCCGGGCTTCGTGCCCGCCATCGCGATTGCACCGAGCGCCCCCGCCACGCTGTACGCGATCTCCGGACAGGCGCCCTACGGCCTCTACCATTCCCATGACGGCGCAGCGACCTGGAGCCTCGCGCCGGGCAGCCTTCCGGGAACGAGCAACTGGAGCCTGACGGTCGACGCCTTCGATCCCGACACTCTCTACTTGCTCACCGGCGACGCTTTCTGGAAGAGCCCGGATGGCGGCGCAACCTGGAATCTCGCGGGCTCGGGCCTGCCGCCCTATGTGCAGCGAGCGTTCTCGGATCCGAGGACGCCCGGCACGGTCTGGGCCGGCATGAACGACGCCGGCGTCTACAAGAGCGTCGACGGTGGTGAGACCTTCTTGCCTTCGAACTCCGGCATCGCCGACCGGCACGTCCGCGACATGTCCTTCGACCGGACCAACCCGCTGACGTTGTATGCCGCGGCGATGGGTGGGACCGATCCGAACGTTTTCGGAGGGCTCTTCGTCTCCGCCGACGATGGGTCGAGCTGGAGTCCGATCGACATCGGGCTCCACGCCCGACACTTCGCGTCCGCGGTCGCCGTCGATCCCGGGAGCGCGTCTCGACTCTACGTCGGCGGAGGCACGAGCGTTCTGCGAGGCAACTTCCTCGAGAGCTCCGATGGCGGCGGGACGTGGACCCACGCCGAGAAGGGATTGTCCGGCTACTACGCCCGTACCGTCGCGGCGCATCCGAGCCTTCCGGATACCGCGTACGGATTCGCGTTCACGAACTTCTTCGGGACCTCGGACGCCGGCTCGTCCTGGTCGCTCGTGTCCTCGCCGCAGTTCTCGGTTCAGTCGCTGGTCTTCGATCCGACGGACTCGTCGATTCTGTACGGTCAATACAACGGATCGATCGACCCGACGTACTACGGCGGCGTCTACAAGAGTGTCGATGGCGGCGCCTCCTGGGCGGACGCCAGCGCGGGCCTCACGAACAGCACCGCCGGCGCACTGGCCATCGGTGTGTCCGATCCCGCGACGCTGCTTTCGAGCAACTACGACGGCGTCTTCAAGACGTCCGACGCGGGCGCCACCTGGGAGAGCGTTCTGACCGGGCTGGGACGGGCGGTGGCCGTGGATCCGGCCGATCCGCAGATTCTGTACGCCAGCCGGCACTATTCGGCGGGACAGAGCACCTTCCTGCGCTCCACCGACGGCGGCGGCACCTGGCTGCCGCCGGCGGGCTTCGATCAATACCAGTCTCCCGTCGACCTCGCCATCCTGCCCTCGGACGCGGACATCGTCTACGCCCTCCTGAACAACGCCGTGTACAAGAGCACCGATCGCGGCGTGAGCTTCGCGCCGTCCTCTTCCGGCCTCGAGGGCATCGAGTACCCGAACCTTTACCGGATCACTCTGGATCCCTCGGATGAGGAGACCGTCTACGTCTCGGGCGAGCTCGCAGGCCGCGTCTTCCGGACGACCGACGCGGCCGCGACCTGGCGACCCCTCGGCGACTTCGTGCCCACCTTCAACGTCCTGGATTTCGCCGTCAGCGCGGCCGGCCGCGATCTTTATGCCGCCACGTCCGCCGGCATTTTCCAGTTCCACCGCGGCTTCAAGGACGTTCCCGACGGGAGCCTCTACTGGGACGCGATCGACGCCGCCGCGATGAACGGCGTGTCGGCCGGCTGCGGGGGTGGAGCGTTCTGCCCGGCGGCGCCCAACACACGCGCCCAGATCGCGCCCATGCTGCTCCGCGCGATGGAGACGGCGATGTACGTCCCGCCGGCGGCGACCGGCACGGTCTTCGCGGACGTGCCGTCGACCTCCTTCGCGGCCGCGTGGATCGAGGAGCTCGCCCGTAGAGAGATCGCCGCGGGTTGCGGATCGGGGGACTACTGCCCATCCTCGCCCATGACGCGCGCGGCTCTCGCGGTGATGCTTCTCAAGGCGAAACACGGGCCGGACTACGAGCCGCCGCCCGCCACGGGCACCGTCTTCGTGGACGTCCCGGCGGACGCCTTCGCCGCCGCCTGGATCGAGGAGCTCGCCGCCGAGGGGATCACCGCGGGCTGCGGCGGCGGCTATTTCTGCCCAGACGAGACGGTCCTTCGCTCCCAGGCGGCCGCGCTGATCGTCAAGACCTTCGGGCTCTCCTGAACGCCGGAAGCGCCTAGAACGGGCTCTTCGCGACGAAGTCCTTCCAGTCGAGCTTCGACTCGTACTGGTACTCGCGCCAGTGGGAGATCTTCCCGCCGCGGATCTTCACGACGACGACGCCGTGGTAGCGGCGGTTCATCTGGAAGGTGTACTCGCCGAAACCGACCTGCGCGGCCTCGTCGAACGCGAGGTGGTGCCACGTCATCTTCATGGGCGGCTCGGGCTTCGTCGCGCCGCCGAAGAATTCGTACAGCGCCGGCCGCCCCGAGTAGAACTGCTTGTCCGGCGGCTCGAGGTAGAGGGCGTCCTCCGTGAAGCCGTCGGCGGCCTTGCGGGCATCGCCCGCGTTCCAGCCGGCGGAGACCGTCTCCATGAGCCCGCGGAATTGGGCCGAGGTGAGCGCCGGCGAAGGAGCGGCCGAGGCCGCGATCGACAGCGCGAGGACGAAGAACATGCGCGCCTCCCGGCGGGAGGTTAGCGCAGAAGGGCGGCGAGCTTCGTTTCGGCGTCGGTGTGGAGCGTCGGCGGCGCGCCGAAGAACGCTCCGGCCGCCTTTCCGTTTTCGTCGAAGACCAGCAGCGTCGGCACGGCGCTCACGTCGCCGAAGGCCCGGATGACGTCGGGCTTTCCGATGACCCAGGTGAGCGGGAGATTCAGGTCCGTCACGAGCTTCCGGATCTTGTCTTCCGGAGACTCGACGGAAATCGCCACGACCGCCAGCCGATCCCCGAAGCGTTTCTTCAGGCTCCCGAGCCAGCCGAGCGTGCTCCGGCAGGGCGGGCACCAGGTCGCCCAGAGCTCGACGAGAACGACGCGGCCTTTCAGGTCCTCGGGCCGGATCGTCTTGCCGTCGAGGTCCGTGAGCGCGATCGCGGGATAAACCTGAGCCCCCGCCGATTTGGCCGGCGACGCGACGGCGCGCGCGTCCGCCTTCCGGCCGGCGAGCAGGAGCTCGATCATCCGCGTCAGATCGCCGCGGAGGCGGTCGTGCGCGGCGGCGCTCTTGAGCGGGGCGTAGCGGCCGCCCTCGCCCTTTTCGTCCTTCCCGTAGAAGCCGAAGTCGTTGGGCGTCGCGACGAGGACGTCGTCCACGAAGATCGCGGGATAACGCGTGACGCCGAAGCGCTTCGCGAGCTCCGAGTCGCCGTAGTTCTCGGACACGAACCGGGCGCGGCCGCCGAAGCCCTGGACCACGCTCTGCGCCAGCAAACTTGCCGGATCGGAGAGGTTTCAGGTGTACGGCCACCGCACGAGCGTGACGGTGACCTCGGCGGCGGGGCTCGTCCGGGCCGCCTTCGCGGGCTCGATCGCTCCGAAGTAACGCGGGAGGACGCTCGTGAGCACGGCCGAAGCCTGGGCCGGCGGCTCGCCCGACGTCGTCGACGCCGCCACGTCCGCCTGGGCCGCCTCCAGGAAGATCCGGCCGAGGCTCTGGTCGACGGCGCCCTCGCGGTCCGCCAGGCGCGGCTCGACTTCGGCGAGCTTGCGCGCGGCCTCGTCTTTCGTCATGGCGGGCGCCTGGCCCGTCAGCGGCGCGCAGCGCAGCGCGGCCTGGAGATAGCGGAGCGTGGCCCCGTAGCGGAGGCCGGCCGCGTCCAGCTCGCGGGCTTCTTTCAGGGCCGCGCTCGCCGCGATGAAGTCGGAGTGCCGGTCGATGGAGGCGGGAGGCCGGTAGGCCGCCAGGAGCTCGCCTTCCAGGGCGTCCAGCTCGGGGGCGAGGGAACGCAGCGGCGGGGGTCTGCGCCCCGCCGGTTTCGAAAGCGTCCGGCAGAATCCGGCGAAGTCGCTCTGCGCTTTGGCGAGCCCGAGGTAGAAATAGCCCGCGTCCGGCATCGTGTTGCGCTCGTACTCGAGGCTCGCGTCGTAGAACACGCGCACCTGCGCGAGGCTGGCCTCACCGACTCCGCGGACCGCTGCCGGCGCGACGCCGTCGAGCGCCGAAGGCGACGGAGCCCCGAGCTCTGGTCCGAGCTCCCGGCCCGCAGACTTCCAGGCGGCCTCGAAATCCGTGTCGCTCTTGCGCTGCTCGGCCGTGAGCGACGCGAGGTACTCGGAAGAGGCGAGGTTGGGCCCGACCGCGGCCAGCCTCTGCAGGGCGAGCAGGCGGCGCCCGTCCTTCATCGCCGACTCGACCCGGGCCATGGCCGCGTCGCTGCCTTCCTTGATCTGGAGCCACATCTCGTCTTTCGAGGTGTTGGTCTTCAGGTACTGCGACCAGCGCGTGATTTCGGCCTCGAGAGGATCGGCCGACCGGGTGCTCGCGGCGAGTGTGCCGAGCGCGCCCAGCAGCACCGAGACGAAGACCAGCTGGTACGGGCGGCGCATCGCGGCGAGCATCGCACGAACGGCTTTCCCGGCCGGCGAAAAGAACGACAAGAACTCTTGGATTCTCAACGGCGACTCATCGGGCGGACGTGCCCGCGGCGAACCGGCGAAGCGCTTTTTCTTCGAGCGCGCGCACGTCCCCGGGGCTCAGCGCGGCGAGCTCCGCGAGCGAGCGGGTCTTTCCGGCCTCTTCCGCGACGAGATAGCCGACGTAGTAGCCCGACCGCGCGGGGATGTCGAGCTCCTGCCCGCCGAGGAAGAAACGCGCGTAGACCTTTTGGTCCTTGCTGTCCAGGTTGTCGAGCAGCTCGGTGGAGATGCGCGAAAGCTCGGCCTTCACGGGGTCGATCTCCGGCAGGCAGCAGACGGCCTGCTCGGCGACGTTCGGATTCAGCTTCCGGCTCACGTAGGTGGCGAGTCCCTCCTGCCACAATCCCCAGGCGATCGTCTCCGGGTCCTCGGAGACCGCCTCTCCGTGGTACACGTGGAAGAGCTCGTGCACGACGAGCGGCGACAGCTCCTCGTTCGAGCCGGGCGATGACGTCGAGGCCGAACATGAGCGCGGTCTTTCCCGAGACGTCGCGGGTCGCGCCGTCGAAGGCGCCGCCGGAGAAGAGGAAGTACACCGGCACGGTGCATCGAAACTTCGGGAAGGCCTTCCGAAAGGCAGCCAGCTCGGAGGGCAGGTCGGCCGCGAGCTTCACCGAGAGCTCTCGCATCCGCGGCTCGAGCTCCTGGACCTTCGCCAGCGTCTTCGGCACGAACTCCGAAGGCGGCTTGGGGGCGCCGTGAAAGGCGCCCTCGTAGACGGCGGCGTTCGGCTTCTGCACCATCTCCTCGAAGAGGCGGTACTGCTCGGCGGGGTCGAGGCCCTTCGCCCGCTCCCAGTACTCCCAGAACCGGGGCATCAGGTCGGTCGTCGCGCAAGCCGCCGGCGGCGCTCCCCACAGCAGGGTGGCGAGGAGAACCGGCGCGAGGCTCACGCCCTCAATTACGGGACGGCATCGCCAAAGTTCGCCCGACCGTATCGACGACCGCCTCCTGGAGGACCCGCGCCTCCGCCTCGGGGATCGCGACCGTCTCGCCGCTGGCAAGCGTCAGGGAGGCCGGGAGCCCGACCGGAGACTGCTTGTAGAGCACCTGGAAGAACGTGACCGCCGCGGCGTACGTCCCCGCCGGAGTCGGATGCAGGCCGTCGGGCGAGTAGAGCGCGAGCTTCGGATCTCGTTTCCAGGCCGCGCGCCAGGTCTCCCCGGCGGGACAGAGGATCCCTCCGACGTCGCGCGCGGCGTCGCGGTAGGACAGGGCCACGCCGTCGAAGTCCTGCGAGCGCGAGGTCGACGGCCAGACCATGTACAGCACCGGCCGCCCTCCCTGGGCGCGGATGAGCTCGGTGAAGCGCCTCGAGTAGGTGCGAAGAAGGAACGTGCCCTCCGGCGAGGCGGAGGGGCCCTGCTGCAGGACGACGTAGTCCCATCCCCCCACCGCGATCACTTTCTGCGCCTCGCCGAGGTCCCACTGGTCCTGGAGGCTCAGGCCCGGGCCCGTCACCGCGCGCACGAAGGGACGCGGCCTGCCCGCCGCGGCCGCGAGGGCCGTGAACATCGCCGGCAGGTCGTTCGTGTAGGTGAGGCTGTTCCCGATGAAGAGAACGTGCAGCGGCGGAGCGACCTCGTCTTCGGAGGATTCCTGGGCGAACAGCCGGATGCCCGCGACGGCCATGACCGCCGCGAGACACAGGAGCGCGATGGCGAGCCGGCGGCGCATCAGCGGGAGGATTTCGCGCCGACGACGACAGGGATCGACACGTGCGAGCCCTGAGCTTTCGAACGGTGGATGCGGTGGGTGGCCGGACGGAAGTCCTCCGCCCGCGCTTCGAAGATGTTCGGAACGAACGTCTGCGGGTTGCGGTCGATCACGGGAAACCAGGTGCTCTGGACCTGGACCATGATGCGGTGGCCCTTGCGGAACGCGTAGTTCTGGGTGTGGAGGCTCCAGGCGTACTCGAGGACGGTGTCCGGCGGGATCGCCTCGGGCTTCTCGAACGACTTGCGATACCGCCCTCGGAACACCTCGTTCGAAACCATGAGCTGATAGCCGGCGAGGTCCCAGTTCTCGGGCTGGCGCTCGGGATACACGTCGATCAGCTTCACGATCCAGTCGGCGTCGGAGCCCGACGTCGACGCGAAGAGGTGAGCGACGACCTCGCCGGCGATCGTGACGTCCTCCTCCAGCGGCGGCGTCTCGAAGCTCAGGACATCGGGGCGGTCGTCGACGAACCGCTGGTCCTCGACGAGCCAGGTCGACCACTTCGAGCCTCCCGGAAAGTAGGTCGTCTGGATCGGCCGCTTCCGATACGGCACCGGATGCGCGGGATCGGAGACGTAAGCGTCGAACGCCTCCGGGCCGGGATCCGTCGGGGCCTCGAAGGAGAGCGTGCCGCCGGGGCCGAAATACAGATTCCGTGTTTCGGTGCGTCGGGCGGGCGGCCAGGCCTCCCAGTTCCGCCAGCGGTTCGAGCCCGCTTCGAACGTGACGGCTTCGGGCAGCGCCATCTCGCCGCGGCCCTTGAGGTAGTAGGCGAACCAGGGCGCCTGGATCTCTTCGCGAAAGTACTTCGCCGTCGCGCTGTCGAAGGGGATCGCTCCGAGCTTGTCACCGGCGCCCCGGGTCCACCCGCCGTGGTTCCACGGGCCGACCACCAGCCGGTTCACGTGACGCGGGTCGTTCTTCTCGAGTGCCTCGTAGATTCGGAGGGGCCCGTAGAAGTCTTCCTGGTCCCACCAGCCCGCGACGTTCAAGGTCGGGACCTTGACCTCGCGGAGGTACGGAATCATCGTCTGGCGCTTCCAGAACTCGTCGTAATCGGGGTGAGCGACGAAGTCGTTCCAGGTCGGGATCTTCCCGTGGAAGAAACGCGCGTTCACGTTCGAGAGGGGCCCGAGGGCGAGGTACCACGGGTACGTGTCGAAGCGATCGAAGCCGAACTGCTTGAGGTCCTTTTCGCTCTCGAGCTCGAAGGCGTACTCCAGGCCGTAGCTCAGGCGGAAGGCGCCGTTGTGATGGAAATCGTCGCCGAGCCACATGTCGGCCGGAGAGGCCTGGGGTGAGATCGCCGCGAGCGCCGGATGAGGCTCGAGGGCGGCCATGATCGTCGTCCAGCCCTCGTAGGACACGCCGAGCATCCCGACGCGCCCGCTGTTGCCGGGCACGTTCGCGAGGAGCCAGGAGATCGTGTCGTACGTGTCGGTCCCCTCGTCGAGCGCCTTCGCATCCCCCGGAGCGCGCGCCGGCCGCTGCATGACGAAGACGCCCTCCGAGCCGAACTTGCCCCGCAGGTCCTGGAAGACGAAGACGTAGCCGTCCTCGGCGAGCGAAGCGAGGCTGCCGTCGAGCTGCTTTTCGGAGTCCGTCGATGCCGTAGGGGGTGCGTTGGAGCAGGATCGGCAGAGGACCGTTTTTCCGCGCGGCGTGACGATCCTGGTGTGGAGCTTCACGCCGTCGCGCATCGGGATCATGACCTCGGTCGCGGAGTACGGCTCCTCGGCCGTGCCCGCCTGAGGATGGGCGGCGATGCTGACACGGCGACCCCGCCGAGGAGACCGAGCGCGCCAAACGTCAGCAGGAATGCCGCGGCGCGCTTCGTCACGGGGCGCATTCTAGCGCCGCGTCACCGACCGCCCGCCGGATGCCGCGCCGAACCTAGGGAGCGCGTCGCTCGAAGAAGAGCGGAGCCAGGCCGCTCGGGAGCGTTTCCGGAATCAACTTCTCCAGCTGCGCCGGCTCCGCCCGCGGATCCAGAAGCCCCTCGCGGAGGAAGGCCAGCAGGTCGGAGAACTCCTGGTCCGAGAGGTGCACCGGGACCTGCAGCAGAGGATCCAGCCGCTCGAGCACGTCGTCGATCGGACAGCTCCGCACGGCGAGATCGAGATCCAGCCCGGCCGCGAACGGATCGTAGACACGGGCGGTCGTTGCCGGATCCAGGTGATGCCGCAGCGCATCTTCGAGACGCGTGAACGTGCCGTTGTGGAAGAACGCCGGCTGGAGCGCGAGGTTTCGCAGCGGCGAGGTCCGGAACTTGTAGCGGTCGGCGGGATCGGCCGTGATGTCCTCGAGGCCGAAGTCTTCGTCGGTGCCGTCACCCAGGAACTGGAAATTGCCCGTGCCCGGGCCGTAGACCGGCGCGATCTGCGGAATCCCGGCGACGTGGCTCTCGAAGTCGCTGAACATCTCGTTGGACCCGCCGGAGACGGCGTGGCAGCGCACGCAGCCGGCCCGGCCGAAGAAGAGCATCGCTCCCCGCTTCTGCGAATCCGTCATCGCCGCCGCCTCCCCGCGCGCGAACCGGTCGATCGGCGCGTCGGCGAAAGTCAGCGTGAACTCGAACTCCGCGATGGCCTGGCCGAGCATGACGAAGTCGATGAGGCCGCCCTGCGCAACCTCCGGAAAGAGCTCGCCGAACTTCGAGCGATAGGCCGGAGACGCGTTCAGCAGCTCCAGGACCTTCTGACGGATCGGCTCGTTGCGGAAGCCGCTCGCGTCCGGCTCCGGAACGGGATGGCCGAGGCCGTCGTCGAACGGACCGCCGGTGCCCGTGAACCCGGCGACCTCGATCTGCTCGGTCGGCGGAATGTGCGCCTGCGCCACGAGGAGATGCGGCACGCGGGGGTCCGACGGGGGGAACTTCTCGGTCCCCTCCGGAAGCGGGAACGTGAAGCCCTGCGAGTTGTCGAACGGATCTCCCGAGGGACTGCGGAAGCGGCCGTTCCACATGAGCTTCGGGAAAAACGCGTTGTTGAGGACCATCGGCGTGCGGCGCTGGTTGCGCGGGCCGGTGCGGTGCGGGCCGACGACCTCGTTGCTCTGAATGCCGATGGCCATCGACTGGGTGTCCCCGAAACCGTTGGACGGCGAGTGGCAGCCCGCACAGGCGTTGTCGCCGTGCAGACCCAGGATCCGGTCGAAAAAGAGCAGGTTGCCGAGCCGGGCCAGCTCCGGGTCGATCGGACGCCCGAGCCGCTTCTCGATGGACGATCCGACGCGTCCGGTGAAGGACGCGTGGTGAAGCACGCGGGCGAGCTTGGCGTCGAGCGACAGAGGCTCGACGATCCGGGGCGCGCCGGGCGCTCCGCCGGAGAGCGCCGCGAGAAACGCGCCGGCTCCGAACAGGAACGCGATGAGCGTGACGATTCTCGGAAGTCTCATTTGGCCCGTGCCTCGGGCCGACGCCTTGAAAAACATCCGCGTATTCTGTCCGATTCTTGCGGGGTTTGGGGGTGCCGTACGGAGGTTTTGTGTCCCCAATGACGATTTCGGTCCGCCCTGAGGCCACGCCGCTCGCGCTGAGCCGGATCTTCTCCAGCCGGCGCCTTCCGGATCCGGGCGCTCAGCTCTTCGGGTTGGCCGTCAGGGCGCACGCCGCGATCCGCCACTGGCCGTCGGCCTCCTTCCGCCAGACGATCAGGAACTTGCTCGTTGAGCTCGCCGGCGGCCCGCCGTTGGCGCCCGGAACCGTGACGAACGTCGTCCCGGTCTCCCAGGCCATTTCTCCGCCCGGGGCGACCTCGACCGAATTGGTCTCGGCGCGGAAAGTCTCCAGGCGCGGGAGCCGCTGGCGATACATCGCGCCGATCGCCTCCCGCCCTTTCAGCGGCGCCTCGCCGTTGAAGTGCACGACGGCGTCCTCGGTCCAGAACGGCATGACGGCGTCGGCGTCCTTCTTCGCCTCGGCCTCCGCCACGCCGCGGCTTCTCGCCCGGACTTCGGACTCGGCGGCCGCGGGATCGCCCGCCGCAACGCTGGCCGCCACCCCGAGAATCACTCCCGCCCAGAGACACGATGCCCAGGCCGCTCGCCGCATGTTCTCCCCCGTACACTGTTCACTATTCCGCGCTCAGTGCTTCAGGACGTCTTCGACTTTGCCCGTATTCGCGTTGACGATCACGGTGAGGTCTCCGCTCTTGTTGTCCTTCTCGTAGTTGATGTACCAGGTGGCGTGCCGGTCGCTCGGAGCCGCCGCCGTGCCCAGCGAAACCGTGTAGCCCTGCTTCAGGAGAGCCTCGCCGTGCTGTTTCGCGAGCGCGTAGAGCGCGGCGCCGTCCCGGAAGAAGTCCGGCTTCAAGTCGGGGATGCGGCCGGCAGCCCCCGACTGGGCCCAGCAGGTCAGCGAGCCGCGGAAGGTGTTGATCGCCACGAACGCGTTGGCCTGTTTCGAAACGAAGTTCAGGTTCCAGGCCTCCGACGAACCGTCGGGCTGCAGCGGTCCCATGCTCGTGTTCGTGATCCGCTCCGGAATCGCGTCGGGCTTCCAGGCCTTCGCGAGCTTGTCGGCCATCGCGTAGACCTCGGCCAGGGGAACCGCGGCCTTCTTCAGCGTCACGGCCTTGCAGGCTTCCTGCGCCCGGGCGGGCGCGACGAGACATGCCGCGGCCGCGGCGAGGATCCAGACGAGTCGTTGTTTCATGCGCGAATCTCCTTCCTTCTCATCTCGGCGTCCGGCTCGACTTCGGGCCAGGCTTTCCCGGTCTGGAGCCAGCCGGACGCCAGCGAAACTTCCGAAGCAGTATCGCTCCCGAATCCCCGAAGCGGACTCCCTCCTTCTCGAGGAGAAAGCGCTGGATTCTGTCCATCGGACGGCCCATCCGCACCGCCCGAGCGCAGGCTGATGCGTCCCGCCGCGTTGACGATGCGATGCCAGGGCACTCGGCTTCCTTCCGGAAGCGCCGAGAGCGCGTAACCGACCATCCGCGCGTGCCCCGGCAGGCCCGCTTCGCCGGCGATCTGGCCGTACGTCGCCACGCGGCCGCGAGGAACGCGGGCAATCACGGCGTAGATGCGGGCGTAGGAGGTCCGGGCCGTGTCTTTCAAGCGGCGGCTGCGGGGACCGCCCTCTTCGCCGCGAGAGCGATCGGCAGACCAATGAGGAACATGTGCGCGAGCACGCCCGTGATCCAGACGACGGGAGCGGGCGGCTTCGTGCGGGGCGGGAACGCCGAGAGCGGGAGAACGACGTAGTTCATGACGAGATAGACGCCGATGCCGTAGAGCGGTCCGAAGAGCGTCGCCCGGCGCGCAAGCACCGGCCAGATCCGGCTCGCGCCGACGAAGATCGCGGCGATCACCAGGGCGTTGAAGAAGTGGAGGAACGCGCCGAGGATCGCCGTCCCGGCGCCGCCGTCGTACGAGGCCTTTCCGAGGAGTCCGGTCGCGACCGATTGCAGGATCTGCATCGGCGTGACCTGGGCGCGGAGCCACCAGAGGATGAAGGCGTACGTGATGTCGAGGGCGCCGGCGATCAGGCCGCCGACGAGGATCGCTTTCCCCGGGGAGAGCCGTTGGCCGTTCATGGCGCGCAGGCTACCTCAGGACCCCCGGTCCGTAGAGAACCCGGCCGGGCCGCGCCGCCGTCACGGCGCCGTTTTCGAGGACGATCTCCCCGTTGACGAGGACGAGCACCCAGCCTTCCGAGTATTGGTGGGGATTCTCGAAGGTCGCGGCGTCGCGGACGCGCTCCGGATCGAAGATCGACAGGTCCGCCTTCATGCCGGGCCGCAGGATTCCGCGATCCACGAGACCCAGCCGGGCCGCCGGGAACCCCGACATCTTCCGCACGGCCTCCTCGAGCGTCAGCACGTGCCGCTCGCGAACGTAGACCGCGAGCACCCGCGCGAACGTGCCGTAGCTCCGGGGATGAGGCACACCCTCTCCGGGCTGGTAGATCCCGCCGTCGGACGCGACCATCGTCGCCGGGTGACGCAGGATCCGGTCGAGGTCCTCTTCGCCGATGGCGTGGAAGATCCCGTCGCAATCGCCCTGCTCCACGATCCAGAGGGCCGCCTCCGCGGCGCCCTCGATGGTGGCCGGCAGCCCGCGTTTCGCCGCAACCTCCGCCAGGTTCTTCCCGTCGAGCGAGGTGTCCCATTCGCAGCTCGCCAGAACCACCCGGCGCGGATCGCCGCCTCCCCGCTCCTCGCGGATCAGGCGCGCGGTCTCGGCCAGGATCCTCGAGCGCTCGGCCGGGTCGCGCAGCCGCGCGAGGGCCTTCTCCTCGCCGCCCTCCTGCGCCCACTGGGGCGTGAGCGCCGCGCCGACGCTCGTGGACGAAGCGGTGTACGGGTACTGGTCGATCGTCGCGTCGACTCCTCTCGCCCTCGCCGCGTCGACGAGCGCCAGCGTGTCCGTGCTCCGGCCCCAGTTCTTCGCGCCGATGACCTTGTGGTGGGTGACCTGCGTGGGCAGTCCGCCGCGCTCGCCGATGGCGATCGTCTCGCGGACGCTCTCGACGATCTTTCCCGCCTCATCGCGCATGTGGGACTGGTAGATGCCGCCACGGCAGCCCGCCACCCGCGCGAGCTCCACGACCTCGTCGGTGCTCGCGAACGCGCCGGGCACGTAGAACAGACCGGAGCTCAGGCCGAACGCGCCGTCGGACATGCCCTGCTCCACGAGCGCGCGCATGAGGTCGAGCTCGGCCGGTGTCGGCGGGCGGTCCACCTCCCCGAGGGCCTTCTCGCGCACGGAGCCCTGGCCGATGAAGCTTCCGATGTTGACGGACTTCCGCAAAACCTCCAGGGAGTCGAGAAACGGGGCCAGCGGAACCGGAGAGCTGCCGTCCGGGCCCTCGATGAACGTGGTGACGCCTTCGCGGAGGTAGTTCCGGGCCGTCGGATCCGCGAAGATGCCGGAGCGCCCGTGGCTGTGAATGTCGATGAAGCCCGGCGCGACCACGAGGCCTCCGGCGTCGATGACACGGCGGGCGGGCTCCCGGATGGCGGGAGCGACCCGGACGATCGTGTCGCCGCGGATCGCGATATCCGCGCGGAACCACGGATCGCCGGTTCCGTCGACGATGCGGCCGCCTCGGATCACGAGGTCGTAAGGCTCGGGAGAGGCGTGCAGGGGCACGAGACCGAGCAGCCCGAGAAGGGCGAAGACGATCATCGCAGGAGCATCTCGAAGTACCGCAGCGGCGTGCCCTTGTACTTTACGCGTCCGCGCTCGCGAAAGCCGCAGGAGACGTAGAACGGGCTCGCCCCCGCCGCGGTGTCGTAGGCATCGAGGCGGATGGCGTCGGCGGGCCACGCCTTCGCCGCCGCGATCGCGGCCGCGATCATCCTTCGCCCGAGCCCGCGACCCTGCGCCCGGGGAGCGACCGCGAGGTTCACGAGGTACAGCGGCTTCTCGACCGGCGTGAAGTAGGAGACGTCGATGGCCCAGGGCTTCTTCTTCTGGAGCGCGAACGTGGCCGAGATCTTCCCGCGCTGCCGCAGGAGGAAGACCCGGGAGATGCGCAGGGCCCAGAGCACGCCCCTCTCGGTCGTGCAATTCGACCAGTGCCCGCGTCCGTGCTCGTTCGTCAGCTGGACCGCGACGGCGGTGTGGAGCGCGGCAAGCTCGGGAGCGTCGGAGGGGGCGGCCGGCCGCACCCCGGGTCGAGCCGCAGGTCTCTTCGCCACGTCAGGCCGAGAGCTTGTCGGCGATGCGCCGGACGGTCGTGATGTTCCGTACCGTGGTCGCCGCTGCGAGGACCTTCTCGAGGCGGGCCCCGGAAAACTCCGACCGGCCGAAGCTCGTCCGGCAGAGCCAGTACACCTCGCGCCCGACGACGCGGAAATCGTCCACGGCGGTCGCGCAGGCGCGCAGCGCCCGGACGGCCGCGGCGGGCGGGGCGCTCGCAAGGAAACCGACGTAGAGGTTCGGCGCGTCGCCGTCGAAGGGTTTCCGGCGGGCGGCGGCGACGAGCTCCGCCGGAGTCCTCAGGAAGGTCGCCACGGGATACCCGAGCCCGTCTTCGAGGCAGCGGGCGATCTTCGCGCGAGCGCCGTCTCGCTCCGCGACGGGGACTGGAAGATCACGTTGCCGCTGGCGATGACCGTCTGGACGTCCACGCAGCCGTTGTCTTCGAACAGCCGCTGCAGGCGATCCATCTTCACGACGTGGCCGCCCACGTTGATCGCGCGGAGAAACGCGACGTACTTCGGCACTGGCGGGAGAGTCTAACTTCGGGCGGGCCCGGCGCGCAGCCGCTACGGAGCCGGCCGACGCGCGAGACGCATCGGCTTCTCCGACCCGGAGGAGTAGATCAGGAGGGTCGAGCCGTCGATCGCGAAACGCTCGGCCTTGGACAGCAGCTCGAAGTATCGCGACTCCCGCTCCGAGGCGTCCTGGCCGCAGGCCATCTTGGTGGACATCAACGGTCCGATGCGGATCGCCGCTCCGGAGATCTCGGCCTTTCCGGAGAAACGGTTGCAGAATGCACGGCCGGCGATCTTTCCGGCCTCCGAAAAATCGAGCGTGCCTTCCGCGTCGGACGGAATGCGCTCGCCGGCGAGGTCCTCCACGCGCCAGGAGGTGCCGGTGAGACCGGCGGAGGAGGCGGCGGCGCCGCCGACCTTTTTCACCCACAGCTCCACCCGCGTGGGGTGGCCCTTCGTGAGGACGCGGAAGTCGTTCGGCATCTCGAAGAGCGTCTGTCCCCCGCTCTGGATCAGGGCCTTGATGCCGTAGTCGTGGTCGGCGTAGACCCGGCTCGGGTCGTACCGCAGTTTGTAGGGGATCGGGGGCCGCGCCTCGCCGGCTTCGATCCTGGTCTCGGCGAGAATGGCCGCCGCGACGATCCCCGGCGTGACGTCGATGATCCAGACGTCCACAGCCGCGTCCCGCGGCAGCGCGACGTCCTCGTCGTACGTGACGGCGCCCGATACAACGGCCTCGTCCGCGCCCTTGGGCGCCGCCGGCGCAGCGGCGCAGCCGGCGAGCAGGAAGCCAGAAGAGCTCCGATGGCCAGGGCGGCGACAGAGAACCGGTGCAGACAACCTCCCGGGCCTAGCCTATCCCGCGGGCGCGCGCCGCCGGGCCCCCGGGCTGAGATACACCGCGAGTGTCGCGATCCCCGCGCCGATGCACGATTCGGCGAACCGCAGCAGCGCGTTCAGGACCGGCCGGATGGCGGGATCGGCCACGGAGACCGCGAGGACGATGACGACGGTGACCGCCGCCAGCCGAGCATGGTCGGGCACTCCCAGCGCCTGGCACAGGAGCACGGTGACACCGACCGTCACGGCCATCCCGAGCGGGTGGAACCGAAAGAGGACGAGATAAATCGCCGCGACTGCGGCTCCGATGAACGTCCCGAGCACGCGGAGCATCGCGGAGCCACGTGTGTCCTCGAGCGTCGCCTGGAGTACGAGGATCCCGGACACGACCGACCAGACTCCGCCGATGATCGTCGAGCCGGCGTGAAAGAGAGACGTGAACCATGTCCCGGCGAGGTAGGACGCCAGGCAGACCGCGGCCATCCTCGCGGCGATCACGACGTTGGCGGGGCTCCCGAGCCGCAGCGGACGCATCTACTTCAGCGCGACGCCGCAGCGCGGACAGAACCTGGGAAACCCGCCCTTGCCGAGATACTTCTCGCAGGCCGGGCAGCGCCAGTTCTGGAAGGTGAAAATCAGGATCGCGGCCACGGCGCCGATGAGCAGGGCGAGCCCCACCGGGCTCTCGAGCGGCGACCGATTGCGCATGATCATCATGGAGATCGCTCCCGCGAAGATGACCCCCGCGACGGCGAGCTGGCGCCTCTGCCGTTTCGCGAACTCGACTTTGAAGCCTGCGAGCTGCTCCTGCGTGTATTCCACGCGCTACTTCCCGCCGACGCTCGCGAGAATCGTCGGCGTCATGAGCGTCCTCAGTGGCGCTTGAAATACTGCACGGCGCGCTCGTGCTTCCGGGCCGCGGCGAGGGTCTCGAACGTTCCCAGGTTCTTCCGCTTCCCCGTCTTCGGGTCCTTCTTGCGCGAATAGAGCCGGTACTGTCCCGACTTGAGCTTCCGGATCACCCGTTCACCGCGGTCAGCTGCGTGTACTCGATCCAGATCGGGGTGATCCGGTCCAGGCGCTGCTTCAGGAGGGCGGCGGAGGCCGGATCGAGCTCGGCGAACGGGTCGGCGGACAGACGCTCCTTCATCTCGTCCGATGCGAGCTCGCGGTTCATCTCCTTCGGGCCCGGAATCTTTCCCTGGAGGTCCAGCGTTTCGAGAACCTGGTCGACCGTGCGCCGCGTTTTCAGGTAGCGCTCGAGATCCGCGCCGATCGCCTTCGCCGCCTCGGGCACCGTCGCCGTTCTCAAACCGGCCTGCGCGGCCGCGGCGCGATCCTCAGGCGTCTTCGCCGCGGCGGCCTTCGCCTGCGCCGCCTTGAAGAGCTCGATCTCCTTCTTCATGCCGCGCTCCCAGGCGTCGAGGTCCGCGGCGGTGAACGCGAACGGCTGCTCCCCCACGTCCGCGACGGCCGTCACCGCCGCCGGGGGCGGAGGCTCGGAGGAGGGGGCGGGCGAAGCGGCCCGAGTCTTTTCCCGGCCGCACGCGGTCAGCCCGAGGAGCCCGGCGGCGAGGAGGCTCGCGACGATCCGTATCCGAATCCGAATCCGAGACCGGCGCTGCATGCCGGGAAGTCTACAAGGAGTCGGGCGCCAATTCGGAGCCCGGAAGCATCAGCCCAGCGTCGCGACGAGGATCGCCTTGATCGTGTGCATCCGGTTCTCCGCCTGGTCGAACACGATCGAGGCCGGGGATTCGAAGACGTCCTCGCCGACCTCGAGGCCCTCGAGGCCGAACTTGCCGTAGAGCTCCTCGCCCTTGGTGGTCTCCCGGTTGTGGAAGGCCGGAAGGCAGTGCATGAACTTCGCCCTCGAGTTGCCCGTGGCCTTCATCAGCGCTTTGGTCACGCGGTATTTCTTGAGGACCTGGATGCGCTTGCTCCAGGCCTCGGCCGGCTCGCCCATCGAGACCCAGACGTCCGTATGGACGAAGTCGCAGCCCTTGACGCCCTTCTTCGGATCTTCGGTCAGCGTGAGCTTCGCGCCGGAGTCCTTCGCCAGCGCCTTCGCGCGGGCCACGACGTCGGCCGCCGGCCAGAGGGCCTTCGGCGCGGCGAGACGGACGTCCATGCCCATGCGGGCCCCGATCAGGAGCAGCGAGTTGCCCATGTTGTTGCGGGCGTCGCCGAGATAGCAGTACGCGATCTGATGGAGGGGCTTGTCGGAGTGCTCCTCCATGGTGAGCAGGTCGGCGAGGACCTGGGTGGGGTGCGATTCGTCGGTCAGGCCGTTGTAGACGGGCACGCCGGCGTGCCGGGACAGCTCCTCGACGACCGTCTGCTTGAAGCCGCGGTACTCGATCGCGTCGTACATGCGACCGAGAACGCGGGCGGTGTCCTTGATCGACTCCTTGTGGCCGATCTGCGAGCCCGAAGGATCGAGATACGTCACGCCCATCCCCTGGTCGTAAGCCGCGACCTCGAAGGCGCAGCGGGTCCGCGTCGAGGTCTTCTCGAAGATCAGGCAGAGATTCTGGCCGCGGAGCTTCGGGACCTCGGTGCCGGCGTACTTGGCGCTCTTGAGGTCTTTGGACAGATCGAGGAGGAAGCGGATCTCCTCGCGCGTGAAGTCGGACATCTCGAGGACGCTGCGATTCTTCAGGTTGACAGGCATGGCGCGTATTCTCTCAGAGGACGGCGCGCGTCCTATTTCGCGGCGACGGCCTCGACTTCGAGCTTCCAGCGCGGGTCGAGAAGTTGGCAGCAGACGACCGTTCCGGCCGGCCGATGTGTTCCCAGGTGCTTCACGCGCAGGCGCACGTTGGGCTCGTCGTACTCCGGGCTCGCGAGGTACGTCCGGAGCGAGACCAGGTCGCCGTAGTCCATCCCGGCGGCTCTCAGGATCGTGCGCAGGTGCGCCCAGACGAGCTCGCCCTGTGCCTCGAACGACTCGGGCATCGTCCGGCCGTCAGCCTCGTAGCCGTTCAGGCCGCTGATGAAGAGGAGGCGCGCGCCTCCCGCGACCTCGACCGCGTGGCTGTAGCAGCGATACGGCGGGAACACTCCCGCGGGGTTGTGCGGAATCAGCAGGGAACCTCCGTGACGATCATGGGACCTGGCGGCCCCCCGGGTTGGGCTCCCAGGGAGGCGGGGCCGACACGCGCATCGCGCGGTCGGCCTCGAGGGTGATCTCGTCCACGGCTCTCGCGATGCGGAGGAGTGTCTCGGCGTCGTTCCCTTTCTCCGGCACCTGGAACGGCTCTCCGTATCCGACGACGCAGCGCGAGAAGGGCTTGGGCACGAGGAAGCGGTCCCAGGACTTCAGAAATGCCGGCCGCGAAGCCGACCCTGTGAAAGGCAGGATCCATGCGCCGGTCTCGCGCGCGAGCCGGACGATTCCGGGCTGGACGACCCGCGGCGGTCCTTTGGGGCCGTCGATCGTCAGCGCGGCCGCCCGCCCGGAGCGCAGGTGCTCGGCCATCTCGTCGAGCGCGGCCACACCGCCCTTGCCCGTCGAACCGCGTGTCGGGATGTAGCCGTTGCGCCGGAGCCAGCGCGCGATGATCTCGCCGTCCTTGGAGCGCGAGGCCATCGTCACGACGCCCTCGTGCACGTGCGCGAGGCTGCAGAGGACAATCCGGCCGTGCCAGAGCGTGTAGATGAACGGAACGCCTTTGTCCTTGAGCGCCTGGTCGCGCTCCGGATGGAGCACTCCGATGCGGATCGTGGCGCGCAGCCCGAGGATTCCCGCGCCGACGATGCCGGCGGCCAGCCCGCTCCGATCACGGCAGCGCTCTGCGCTCTACGGTTGGGGCGCCAGGAAGTGCGCCGCGACCTTCTCGTACGCCCGCGGGATGACCTCGGGCACGTCCTTCACGCCCTTCGTGAAGACGGCGACGACGTAGTCGGACCCGTTGGGCATGGCCACGCGGGCGACGAGGTGGTGGAGGTCGTAGGCGTCTCCGGACTTGGCCCAGACGCGGCTCCCCCGCGGCAGGCCCTGCCCGGCCAGGCGCGCGTCCTCGAGCTCGACGTCCTCGAAGGGCTCCTCCGCCGCGATCTCGCGAGAGAGCAACGCGAGCATCTCCGCCGTGAGCGTTTCGCCGGCGACCTCGCCGTGGACGATCTCCTTGAGAATCCGCGCGGCCTCGGCCGCCGTCATCCGGTTGCGGTTCTTTCCGCCGTCCCGGAAGGCCTGCTCGCGCCCGTAGGCGTCCTCGCAGAAGGTCTTCTGGTTGGCGTTGAGATTCGTGTAGCCGCGCCCGCGGTACCAGTCGTTGACGACGCTGCGTTTGGCCTTCCACCGCTCCCACTCGCCGCCCGAGATCTCCGGGCCGGAGGTCGTGCCGGTGATCGAGTCCACGACGAACCCCGTCGCGTCGTTCGAGGAGACCGTGATCATGTCCTTGACGGCGCGGACGAGCTCCGGCGTGTCGTCGAGCTTGCCCGCCTGCTTGCGCGACTCGTAGTACGAGACGAAGCAGAGCTTCACGACCGAGCACGGGTAATAGGACACGTCGCCGCGGTAGGCGCCGGCCGGGAAGGATCCGCCGGGCGTGTCCCGGCTCATGTCGATGACGGCGATCGAGAGGCCTTCGTCGGTGAGCCCTTTCGCCGAAAACTCCGTCACGAGCTCGGAAGCGATCTTCGCGAGGGCCGCGTCGAGGGCGGGCGAAGGATCGAGAGGCTTGATCGCGTTCGGTTTTTCGGGAGCGGGAAGCGCGGCCGCGAAACCCGCCGACAGCGCGAAGAGGACGAGCGAAACGAGTCGCTTCAGGAGCGCGCCCCCGCCGAGCCGCCCGACATCGACGTCTGCCGGCGCCGGGCCCGGAGGACCAGGATCGCGATCGTCCCGGCGGCGGCGAAGGGCATCGCCACCATCAGGAGGATCGACCAGTACATCCCGCGCCACATGGACGACCCCTTGTCCGGGATCGCCTCCTTGCAGAGCGGGCAGGCGGACAGAACGACCGGCAGGAGCACCGCGAGGAGCAGGACCCAGACGAGGACGCGAATCGTCCGGTGGGGCGTCGTCTTCATCTCCTTCACCTTACCCGAATCGGGCCGGGAGGGTAAAGATGGTAGAGCATCGCGTAGATCACCACGCCCGTGACCGAGACGTAGAGCCAGAGCGGAAACGTCCAGCGCGCGAGGCGGCGATGCGTCTCGTCCCGGCGTTTCAGGCCCAGATAGAGCGTTCGGAGCACCATCGGCACGATGACCGCGGCGAGGACGGTGTGTGTGAGGAGGATGGAGAAGTAGAGCGTCCGGACCGGGCCCGTGCCGGTGAACTTCACCGAGCCGACGTGGGCGTGGTAGACGAGGTAGCAGACGAGGAACAGCGCCGACGTCGCGGCCGTCGCGAGCATCAGGGCCCGGTGCCGCTGGACGTCGTGGCGCCGGATCGCCGCGTAGGCGAAGAGCAGCAGGACGGCGCTCGTCGCGTTCAGCGTCGCGTTGACGGCGGGAAGATCGGTGACGTTCAAAGCAGCCGACTCGGCCTGTCGGGGCAGGGCGACGTGATCGGACGCTCGCTGCGCGACCGTCAGATCAGATACACGATCGCGAACAGCAGGATCCAGACCAGGTCCACGAAGTGCCAGTAGAGCCCCAGCGTCTCGATTCCGAGATGGTGCTCCGGCGTGTACTTGCCGAGGAAGAGCTTGCCGGTGCACCAGGCGATGCAAACCACGCCGCAGAAGACGTGGAAGCCGTGGAAACCGGTCATCGTGTAGAAGGTCGATCCGAAGAGCGAGACGTGGAGGGTTGAAGCCGTCGTGCAGCAGGTGGCGGTACTCGTAGACCTGGACGCCGAGGAAAATCGAGCCGCCGAGGAGCGTCAGGCACATGAACAGCTTGGACTTCGCGACGTTCCCGCGCTGGATCCACTCGAGGGCCTTGACCATCGTCACCGACGAGCAGATCAGGATGAACGTGTTCGCCGCCGTCAGCCAGATGTTGAGCGTGTCCATGGGACGGGGCCAGGTCGAGCCGAAGCGAAGGACGATGTACGAGCCGATCAGGCCCGTGAAGAACATGACCTCCGAGCACAGGAAGACCCACATCCCCATCTTGTCGTGGGGGATGCCGGTGGAGGTCCGGTCTTCCTCGGCGTGCGGGTCGAAGGTGGTCGCGGCGGCGGCGTGTTCCATGCTCTCTAGGCTCCGATCAAATTCGTAATGCGCGTCATGGTCTCGGGAGCACGAGCTCGGCGATCCCGACCGAGACGAGGATGCAGCCGAGGATCAAGGTCGACGCGAAGAGGATCCCCATCGTCTTCCGCTCGAATTTCAGGTGCATGAAGTAGAGGGCCACGAGCACGGCCTTGATGATGGCGAGGCCCACGATCCCGGAGGCCAGGATCAGCTCGGAGTGGTGCGGGATGATGGCCCAGGCGATCTCGAGGATCGTCAGGCCGAGCAGCCACCAGAAGATCGCCATGTAGTTGGGAATCTGGTGCGTGTCGTTGTGGCCTTCGGCTTCCATCGTCCCCCCTCAGTGCGCTCTCGAAATGATGAAGAGAAGCGACCCCGCAAACAGGCCCAGGCCGGCGGCCACCAGAAGCCAGAGGAGCCGGCGGTTCGCGGAGGCCTTCGAGGTCGCCGTCATCGATCGAACACCATGAGCCCCAGCAGAAGCGGCAGGTACAGGACCGACGCCAGGAACAGCCGCCGCGCCGAGCCGACCGTGCGCTTCCAGGCGAAGGCCGCCGCGCACGCCAGAAACCCGAGCCCCAGCACGAGGCCGCCCCACAGGTAGCCGGCCCCGGCGGACGCCAGGAGGCCCGCGGCGAGCGTCACGGGGAGCAGCGCCGTCGCGTAGAGGACCGCCTGCCGGCCCGTCGAGGCGCCGTCCCGGTCGGTCACGGCCAGCATCGGAAAGCCGCCGCGGGCGTAGTCGTCGCGGTACAGCCAGCCGATCGCCAGAAAGTGCGGAAGCTGCCAGAGAAAGAGGATCGCGAAGAGTCCCCATCCCGCGGCGCCGAGCGAGCCGCGCGAGGCGGCCCAGCCCATCAGCGGAGGCAGGGCCCCGGGAACGGCGCCGACGACCGTGCAGAGGGACGTCACGCGCTTGAGCGGGGTGTACGCGAGGACGTAGGACACGAGCGAGGCCGCGCCGAGCGCCAGCGTCAGCGGGTTGACGAAGGCGAGCACCGCGAGGCCCGCCGCCGAGAGCGCGAGGCCGAAGATCAGGGCCTCTTCGGGGCGGATCCGGCCGGCCGGGATGGGCCGCCGGCGCGTGCGCTCCATGAGGGCGTCGGCGTCCCGCTCGAGATACTGGTTGAGCGCCGACGCGCCGCCGCAGAGAAGCGCGGTGCCGGCCATGAAGACCAGGAACGCGAGCCAGTCGATGCTCCCCTGCCCGCCGACGGCGAAGCCGACGGCCGCCGTCACCAGGACGAGCGACGTGATCCGGGGCTTCGCGAGCTCCGCGAAGTCCCCGACCCGCGAGCCCGCGGAGACGGCCAGCGCGCTCGACGCCGGAATCACTTCCATCCCGCGGCCCTTCCGGAGAACGCCGGCCGGATCGGCACGACGTTGTCGTGCCGCCGCTCGAGGGCCAGCGCGCCGACGCCGAGAGCGACCGTCGAGCCGAGAAGCAGGGCCCCCGTCGCGACGTGCGCCGTCGTGATGAGAACCGACTTGGCCGTGAGAACGGTCATCGCTCCGAGGACGATCTGGAGCAGGACGAGCACGGAGAGGGCGACGGCCGCCTTCGCGAGCCCGGGCCGGCCCGAGCGGAAGGCCCGCACCGCCGCGAGCCCGACGCACGCGGCCACGACAAGCGCGCCCACGCGATGGGCGAACGCGATCACGACCGGGAAGCGGTCGAGCGGGGGGACGATCCGTCCCAGCGAGAGCGGGAAATCCGGAATCGCCAGACCGGCCTTGGTATGGCGCATGACCGCGCCGACGATGAGCTGGAGGAACACCGCCGCCATCGCCACCGAGGCGAACCGGGCGACCGGCGTGCGCCGGAATCCGGCGGCCAGGCTGGCGCGGAGGCGCTTCGATCCAGCGCGGGGAGGTGACGACGGCGATCGTGATCGTGAGGCAGAAGAAGATCTGCGCCAGGCACCCGTGCGCCACCGAGATCGGCGTGGGCAGCAGGTAGATCACCGTGAGGCCCCCGAGGACGCCCTGCGCGACGACGGTCGCGAGAGCCAGGTAGCCGAGCCGCCGGACCCAGCGCCGCTCCTCGCGCCGCGCGAGCCAGACCGCGAGCACGATCGTCAGCATGCCGACCGCCGACGCGATGAGGCGGTGGGTGTGCTCGAACCGGATCCCCCCGACCATCTTCGAAAGGGGGAACGTGAACATGTTGTGGCCGTACGTGGTCGGCCAGTCGGGCACGGACAGCCCGGATTCGGTCGACGTGACGAGGCCTCCCGCGACGATCAGCGCCAGCGTCGCCGCGGCGACGAGGACCGCGAAGGCGTGGAGGAATCGGGGCGGTTTATCCATGCGCCCTTGTGCTCGGGGTGCCCGTGGGAACCTCGTTCTGAGGCGAGTAGTCCGATCCGTGGCCGGGCACGCTGTATTCGTAGGGCGCGTGGTACACCGTCGGGATGCGGCCCGTGAAGTTGTAGTGGGGCGGAGGCGAGGCGGTCTGCCACTCGAGCGTGTTCGCGTGCCACGGGTTGTTGCCCGCGAGCTTGCCGCGCCGCATGGAGAGGAAGAAGTTGAAGACGAAGATGATCTGCGCCACGCCCAGGATGAACAGGCAGATCGTCATGAACTGGTTCATCGGCTGGAGGTTCTTGAAGAGCGAGTACTGCGTGTAGTCGGAGATCCGGCGCGGCATGCCCTGCATGCCGAGGATGTGCATCAGGAAGAACGCCGTTGAAGAAGACGAACGTGAGGGCGAAGTGGATCTTGCCCCAGCGTCTCGTTCATCATCCGGCCGAACATCTTCGGGAACCAGTAGTAGATGGCCGCGAAGATGCCGAAGGTGCTGCCGCCGAAGAGCACGTAGTGGATGTGGCCGACGATGAAGTAGGTGTCGTGGATGTGCATGTCGACCGGCGTGGCCGCCATGAAGATCGCCCGACAGCCCGCCGATGATGAACATCGCGACGAAGGCCATCGCGTTGAGCATCGCCGTGGTGAACTGGATGTCGGCCGCCCCACATCGTCCCGAGCCAGTTGAACGACCTTGATCGCCGAGGGCAGGGCGATCATCATCGTCGAGAGCATGAACGTCGCGCCGAGGGCCGGGTTCATGCCCGACTGGAACATGTGGTGGCCCCAGACGATGAACCCGAGCCCGGCGATCCCGGCGATCGCGAACGACCATCGGCTTGTAGCCGAAGAGCGGCTTGCGGCTGAAGACGGGCATGATGTCCGAGACGATGCCCATCGCCGGCAGGATCATGATGTAGACGGCCGGGTGCGAGTAGAACCAGAACAGGTGCTGCCAGAGCAAGCGTCTGGCCGCCGCCGGCGACCGGCCAGGGCTGGCCCGACACGACCAGTCCGGCCGGCTGGAAGAAGTTCGTCCCGAGCGGTGCGGTCGAGGAGCTGCATGATCAGGGCCGAGGTCAGCACCGGCAGGGCGAACGCCTGGAGCAGGATCGCCGTGATGAACAGGGCCCAGACCGTCATCGGCATCCGGAACATCTTCATGCCCGGCGCGCGCATCATGACGATCGTCGTGATGTAGTTGATCGACCCAGCAGCGACGAGATCCCCGCGGAGCAGGAGCGAGATCAGCCAGAACGTCTGCCCGTTGAGCGAGCCGGGCGTCGACCGCGGCGACGTCAGGACGGGTAGCTCGTCCAGCCCGCCTCGGCCGCGCCTCCCGTCGACGAAGAACGAGTAGATGATGACCACCGCCGGCCGGCATGAACCAGTACGAGAACATGTTCAGCTTCGGGAACGCCATGTCGCGGGCGCCGATCATCAGCGGGATCAGGAAGTTGCCGAACGCGCCGGTCAGGAGCGGGATGATCACGAAGAAGATCATGATCGTCGCGTGCATCGTGAACAGCTTGTTGTAGAACTCCGGCGGCATGATGCCGCTGGGCATCCCCTCGGGGGCGATCTTGCCCATGAACGGGAGCGGCCGGCCCGGCCAGGCCAGCTGGTATCGCACCAGCGTCGCGAGCAGGCCGCCGACCACCAGCATCGCGAGGGCGTAGAGCAGGTACTGCTTTCCGATGACTTTGTGGTCGAGCGAGAAGATGTACTTGCGCCAGAACGAGGTCGGCGCCGCGTGGACGCCGGCGTGCGCGTGGGCTGGCCCATGCGGAGCCGCGTGAGGGCGTTCGGGGACGGCGACCGTGCTCAAGAATTGCCTCCCTTCGCGCTCTCGGCGCTGGCCTGCGTATGCGTGCCCGCCGGAGCCGCCGCGGGCGCGGCTGAATCTGCCGCCGGAGCCGCCGGGGCGGCCGCCGGCGGCGCGTTCTCCAGCTGCTGCGCGGCGGCCTGCTCGCCCAGCCATTTCTGGAAATCTTCGGGCGTGTCCACCGTGACGAATCCCTTCATGCGGAAGTGGCCCAGGCCGCAGAGCTCGGCGCACGCGATCTCCCACGCGCCGACGCGATTGCCTTCGAACCAGATCCGCGTCTTGAGTCCCGGCACCGCGTCCTGCTTGACGCGGAACTCGGGCAGGTAAGAACGAGTGAATGACGTCTTTCGAGGCGAGCGTCGCGACGACGGGCTTTCCGACCGGAAAGTGAAGCTGGTTGAGCGTGATCACGTCGTCGGGCGTGTCGAACTTGCCGTCCGCGCCGGCGTACTTGAAGTTCCACGCGAACTGCTCGCCCGTGATCTGCACCTGCAGAGCGTCGGCGGGCATGTTCTCCTTGATCTGCGTCCAGATGCGGCGCGACAACAGCGCCAGCATCACGCAGATCAGGGCCGGCACGATCGTCCAGATCACCTCGAGGCGGTTGTTCCCGTGCGTGTAGTGCGCCTGCCGCCCCGGCCGATGCCGGTACTTCCAGAGGAAGTAGAGCAGGATGGCCTCGACGATCACGAAGACGACGCCGGTGATCCACATGATCAGGTGGAACATCCCGTCGATCTCGTGGGCGTAGGTCGAGGCCTGCTCGGGCAGGTGCAGCCAGATCGGCAGGGCCGACGCGGACGCCGACGAAGGCGCCAGCGCGGCCGCTCCCAGCAGCCAGAAAAAGGAAGAGCGCCGGCCGGAGAGCCCGGACGGCGCCCGAGAATCGCGTTTTGTGCATCACGGCGGGATAGATTATCGGACTCTCCCGTGTCCGACTAGCCCTTGAAGTTGAAGTCGAGCGTCTTGGCCTCGGCGCCGGTGATCGTCACGTTCTGCGTCTGAACGCCGTACTTCTCGTGCCATGCCTCGATGACGTAGTTCCCCGGCGGAAGATTCTTGATCTCGAAGGCCCCCTGGTCGTTCGTGACCGCGAAGAACGGATGGTTGAAGACCCCCGTGTAGGCGCCCATCCACTTGTGCACGTCGCACTTGAAGCGCACGGGCACCTCGACCGAGTCGAACTTCTTGATCGTCTCCATGCCCTTGAAAGGCTGGCCGATGTTGAACTCGGCGTTCTTCTTCGGGAGGGCATGGATGTTGTGGAGCGTGCCGTCGCTGTTGAGGATCTTGATCGGCTGGCCCGCCATCACGCCGAAGATGTGGGGACGGTACTGGCAGCCGTGCTGGTCGAGGGTGATCGGCTCGGTCGGCACCGGGTAGTTCCCCGAAGCGCCTTCCTTGACGTAGACGAGGACCCACTGCAGCGTATTGTTCGGATTGACGACGACTTCCTGGTCGTAGACCGGCTCTTTGTGCTCCGACTTGCAATAGGCGTCGGCGTCCATCTTGATCGCCGCCATCCCGGGCTTGGCGCCCTCGAAGTTGACCTTGCCCGTGAGGGTCGCGCCGCCGGTGGCGGGCGCGGCCGCAGCCGCCGCCGGGGCCGCCGCGGAGGTCGCGGGAGCCGCCGTCGCGGGGGCCTCGTCTTCCATCAACGCGTCCTCGTCCTTCTGGCCGCCGCAGTACAGCAGCGGCAGGGACGCGGCCGCCGCCAGAAACAGAGTTAGAGCGCGCTTCGACATCGAACTCTCCTTAACGAATGTGAGAAATCGGCTGATCGTAGACCTGCTTCGGGACCGGCGCTGCTTCCAACGAAGGCGCCGCCGAAGCCGCGGCATGATACCGGCCCGTCGGCTGCTTTTCAAGTTCCGGCGCGATGGTATCGTCAATGGACACAGTGAGATCGACGACGCTCTCGGCAGAAAACCTCTCCAAGTCGTTTTCGGGCACGCCGCTCTTCGACGGAGTGTCCTTCGAAGCGGGCACAGGCCTGCTCGCGGTGGCCGGTCCGAACGGGAGCGGCAAGACGACGTTGCTGAAGATCCTCGCCGGCCTGCTCTCGCCCACGGCCGGCCGCGTGCGTGTCGAGCAGGACGGCCGGGCGCTGGCCGGCTCCGAGAAGCGGCTCGCGATCGGCTGGGCGGGCCCCGATCTCGAGCTCTACGGCGAGCTGACCGGCGAGGAGAACCTGCGCTTCTTCCGGAAAGCCGCGGGCCAGCCGGCCGGCGACGATGCGATTCGATCCCGGCTCGCGGACGCCGGGCTCTCGGAAGCGGCGGCGCGACGCCGGGTCGACGCGTACTCCACGGGAATGCGCCAGCGGCTGCGTCTCGCCTTCGCGCTCCTCTTCGATCCGCCGGTCCTCGTCCTCGACGAGCCCTACAGCGGCCTCGACGTGTCGGGCCGCGAGGTCGTCCGGCGCGTCGTCACGGCGGCGCGGAGCCGCGGCGCCGTCGTCCTGGCCTCCAACGACGAGCGGGACTTCGAGTCCCCGGAGGGTCGCATCGAGCTCCGGGGAGCTCAGGGCGGACCATGAGCTTCGCGGCAAGAGTCTGGGCCGTCTGCGCGAAGGACGCCACCGAGGAGCTGCGCAGCCGCGTGGCGATACTCGCGGTCCTGTTCTTCGCGGCCACCGCGCTGGCCCTGACCGCGTACTCGATCGGCCCCTTCGGCCTCGCCGAGGAGGACCGGCCGCCGCTCCAGGCCGCGCTCTTCTGGATCATTCTCTTCTTCGCGGCCGCGACCGGCCTGCCGCGCGCCTTCGTCCGCGAGGAAGAGACGGGGACGGCGCTCGCGCTCCGCAAGACGCTCCCCGGCTCCCTCGTCCTCGCGGGCAAGGCGCTCTTCAACTTCGGCCTGTTCCTGGCGATCGCGGCGGTCGTGGTGCCCGGGTTCCTCCTGCTGCTCGACTGGAGAGTGAGCGCCCCGGCCGCACTCGCCGCGGTCGTCCTCTTCGGCGGCTACGGGCTCTCCGTCGTATCGACGTTCCTCTCGGCGCTGACGGCGCGCGCCGGACAGCGGAACGTGCTCTTCGTGCTCGTGGCGTTCCCGCTGGTTCTCCCGCTGCTGCTGACCGCCATCTCCGGAACGCTCGCCGCGACCCGGGGCGCCGACGCGTGGACGCCGCTGCGGGTGCTCATCGCATACGATGGGGCCGCGTCATGCGCGGCGTATCTGCTGGCGGAGGCGGCGTGGGAGGATTGAGGAAGAAGGTCGGATGAAAGCCCTGAAGCTCCTCCTGCTCCCCTACCTCGCGGCGGTCGTGGCGGCCGCGTTTCTCTGGCCCAAGCCCTCCGAGGGCTTCATCGGTCAGTCGTCGCGCATCGTCTTTTTCCACGTGCCCTGCGCCTGGACGTCCACCCTGGCGTTCCTGGTCGCGGCCGCCTACTCGCTGGCCTACCTGCGCCGCCGCAATCCCTGGCACGACGAAATCGCCTGCGCGGCCGTCAAGCTCGGGCTCTTCTTCGGGATCCTGACGCTCATCACGGGCTCGCTCTTCGCGAGCATCATGTGGGGAACCTGGTGGAACTGGGACCCGCGCGAGTCGTCCTATCTGCTGCTCGTCTTCCTCTATGCGGCGTATCTCTTCCTGCGGGCCGCGATCGACGACCCGGCGCGGAAGGCCCGCATCGCGGCGGTCTACGCTCTCTTCGCCGCGGTCCTGCTGCCGTTTCTGGTGTTCGTCGCACCGCGCGTGACGGCGTCGCTCCACCCGCAGACGGTCATCAATCCGCAGGGGAAGATCCTCATGGACACGCCGACGCGGGCCGTCTTCTTCGGCGCGCTCGCCGGCTTCTCCGGACTCTTCCTCTGGATGCTCTCGCTCGAGGCGCGCGCGGCACGCCTCCAGCGGCTCAACCGGCGCCGAGGATCCGTTTAGTCGATCTCGACCGGGGCGACCCTGCTCGAAGGCGGTGTGAAAGCGATTGGCGGGGTCAGCGAACTCCGGTGTCCATGTCCATGTCGATGCGGACCGTCTTTCCCGAGACGACTTGAAATCGCCGCGGTTGCGCGCGAACCCGTCCGGGCGCGCGTCCCTGCACATCCAGGACGTATTCGCCCGGCGGCAGAGCCGTTCGATAGTTCCCACGCTCGTCCGCGGTCACGCGGGCGACTTCGGTCTTTCCGTCGGAGCTCAGGATGATCAGCGGGTACTCGGCGTAGACCTCGGGGGCGATCGAAGGAGTCTGGCCGTCGGACAGCTCGACTTCCTTGGGCGCGACGATCCTCAGGTGGCCCTCCAAATAGCCTGGCGGGGCGCTACCGCCCGCCGCCGTGCAGGCCACGGCGAGAAACAAGGACAGTCCGGCCGGGATCCAATTCCTCACCACGGATCACTTCTATCAAAAGAAACCGGGCGGGATAGCTCCTCGCTACCCCGCCCGGAAATTGGCGTTCAGGGAAGGGTCAGCTGCCAGGCGCTGCGGCCGTGCGTCGCGGCGTAGAGCTTCCGCGCGCCCGGCACGATCGTGAGGCCCGCGACTTCGACCTGGGGAAGTCCGGTGCCGGCGATCTCCCAGTTGGTGGAACCGCTCGGGAGCCTCATGACCCCCCAGTCGTTGGAGACGTACAGATCACCGTTCGAATCCGCGGCGATGCCGGTCGCCGGGAAATCCGGGAACGCCGTCGTTCCCGACCCGTCGAGATTCTGGAACGTCACGCTCGGGCCCGCCGGGTTGAACGTCACGGAGAACACGTGGCCGGGCGTCGCCGGAGTCAGCGAGCTGTAGCTCGAGTACGAAATCCAGGCGTGGTTGGGATCCGAGGGATCCACGAAGACCCCGCTCGGGAACCGCGGGGGCGCGTTCGCATCGAGCGTGTCGATCCGGGTGAACGTGACCGCGGTGTTCGTCGCGTTGTCGGCGTTCTTGGAGATGAAGAGGCGCCCCGTCGTCGTCGCCGCCCACAGCGTGGAGGCATCCGACGTGCCGCGCGCCACGGCCGCAATGTTCCCGCCCGCCAGCGTGGTGCCGCGGTAGTCCGGAGGCGTCGCCGTCGCCGTCAGATTCTGCGCGTTGGTCGGACCGATGCGGACGAAGTCGCCGCAGGCCGGGTTCGCACCGGAAACGAAGAACTCCTGGCAATTCGCTTCGAGGAAGGCCTGGTTGCCGCCCCAGTTCTGGGTTCGCCAGACACTCACGGCCCCCGTGAAGATCGTCCCCGCATTGACGGGGTCGGCGATGATGGGAGAGTAGAACTGCGCGGGCTCGCTGGAAGCGATCGGACCGCCCACGATGACCCATGCCGTCGGGTCGCCGTTCCGGAAGTTGACGTCGTGGGTCGCGCCGGTGAACGAGCCGAACCGCAACGCCGAGTTGATCGGGTGGAAGCCGGACTGACCGCCGTCACCGTACAGGATCTGCGGCCATACGACCGCCGAGCCCGTGGTCTCGAAGGTCCCGTTGTCCTGGGTCCCGCCCTGCAGGTGCTTCGGGTTGTCCGCGGCGACGGAGAGGCTCTGGAACTGGAGAGTGGAGAGCGTCTTGTTGAGGCTGTAGATGTACGTGGGCACCGCCGAAAGTAACTGCTGGCAGGTCGCCAGATTCGCGCCGGTCAGGCCGCGGGCGGCGCACTGGGACGAGATGTCCGCGAAGGCTCCGCTCGTCCGCACGACTCCGCCGTCCGAGCCGAAGATCGCGGAGTTCGTGCCCGGGATCTCCACGACCGCGTGACTGTCCGGGTGCATCCCGTTCGGCGCGATCGGGTTCCCCTGGCAGCAGGTGCCGGCCGGGGTCGGATTCGACGTGGCGTCCCACGTCATGTCGGTGAACGTCACGCCGGCGTTCGTCGATCGGAGGAACGCCCGGCCGTTGTTCCTCCCGCCGGCCGTGGTGTAGCTGTAGGAGCCGCCGATGTAAACGACATCGGGTTTTCCGGGAGGCGTGTAAACGACGTTGTCGTACCAGCATTGCGCGCCGCCGACGGCCGGGTCGCCGCAATAGTTGAGCGTTTGATTCGGCGCTGCCGACGCCTGCTGGAGCGCCGTCAGATCGGTGAAGGTCGCGTCCGTCGCGTGAGCCGCATCATCGGTACGGTAGACGCGCGCCTGATTCGCCGCGGTGATCAAGCTGTTTCCGACACCCACGTACATGCGGGTGAGTCCTCCGCCAATCGCCGTGACGGCAAAGGACGCCCGATCGGTGGTCTGCGTCGGGTTGAGCGCATTCTTGATCTGCGTCCAGTTCGCGCCGCTGTCGTCCGAACGCCAGACGCCGCCCTTGGTGTTCAACGGGGGCGCGTTGTTCTGAGGAAAGGGAGCCGCATAGACGATGCTCGCCGAGTAGGGGTCGAGCGCCAACGCATGCACGCCGCGGGTCGACCCGAAGCTCGACTGGATGATGCCGGCGCTGCCGGCGAGGGTCGGATTCAGGCAGACGTCCTGGTGATTCAGGAGCGTGAAATTCGCTCCGCCGTCGGTCGACTTCCACAGCCCGAACGGGGGAAGACCCGGCGCGAGGCTGACCGCGCCCCCGCTCGATACCGAGCTCACGCCGCGGATCGCGCGGGTCGAGCCGACATAGAGAACATTCGCGTCGTTGGGGTCCACGACGACGGCGCCGATGGCGCGACCGTCGAAGGCGGGGCCGTTGTAGGCCGGAGCGACCTGGACACCGAACGGCGCGCCGCAATCCACTCCCGATCCGGCGGGAACGCTCGTGTTCCCCGCGAGCTTCGTCCACGTATCGCCACGATCCGTGGACTTGTAGATTCCGAAACCGGCCTCCGAGTCCGACGACGCGTTGGGCTCGCCGGTTCCCGCGTACAGCGTTTCGCGGGCCGCGTCAAACGTGAGCGTACCGATCGCGTTCGTCGCGAAAGTGCCCGAAACGAACTCCCACTTCGCTCCGCTGCCGGAGAGCGCGTTGTCCGTGCGCCAGACACCTCCGCCGGCGGCCGCGGCCCAGACCGTGCACTTCTTGTTGCTGCACGCCGGGTCGATCGCCAGCGCCGTGACGCGGCCGGACGTCGTATAGGCCGCGCCGCTGAACGTCAGCACGTCCGGGAAATTCGCGGTGCTCGGTCCGGCGAGCGTCCAGATGCCGGGCCGGTTCTTGTTGGCCTGCGATTTGGCATTTTTCCAGGCCGTCTGCGCCTGCCGCGTCAGTTGGAACGGGACGTACGCCGCCGGATAGGCTCGATGGGCGTAGCTCTCTTCCGCCGCGGCCGTCGGACCTTCTTCCGACTCCGCGCCGGGCAGCGTCATCTTGCTTCGAAGCGCCGCCGCGCGGTGCGAGACACTGGCCTGTTCGACGCCGCGCGGGCGAGACTTCGCGCCGCGCGTGACGAGAACCGCTGTCGCGACAGCGACGACGCAAACCAAGCCGAGCAGGAACGGTCTAAACCTTCGAAGCTTCTCCAATGGTCACCTCCTCTTTTGAAAAAACGATTCGTTCGGACGACGAGAAACGGATTTCGAAGGCTGGAGTGGCGAAGGAATGAGGCAGAACAGGACCGCATACCCGTCCGGAACTGGAATTCCAGACGCTGAAGCCGAGACTGGGAGACGTCTGCCGAAAACGTCGTTCTCTCCGTGCGCTCAAACTGTTTGAAGCACGGCGAAACTATTCTTCGCTAGTAGCTCCGTCAATGAGGAATTGTCCAAGAAGAAGCCAAGAAAAAGGCCGCCCGAAGGCGGCCCTTTCATTTCCGAATCGATGAAACGTTACGGCAGGTTGAGCTTCCAGCCGCTGCGGCCGTGCGTGGCCGCGTAGAGGAGGCGCTCCGAAGGAACGATTGTGAGTCCAGGCGTTTCGATGTTCGGCAGACCGGATCCCGCCACCGTCCACGTGGTGGAGCCGTTGGCGAGCCTCATGACGCCGAAGGCGGAGCCCGCATTCATCGGCCAGTCGTCGCGCATCGTCTTTTTCCACGTGCCCTGCGCCTGGACGTCCACACTGGCGTTCCTGGTCGCGGCCGCCTACTCGCTGGCCTACCTGCGCCGCCGCAATCCCTGGCACGACGAAATCGCCTGCGCGGCCGTCAAGCTCGGGCTCTTCTTCGGGATCCTGACGCTCATCACGGGCTCGCTCTTCGCGAGCATCATGTGGGGAACCTGGTGGAACTGGGACCCGCGCGAGTCGTCCTATCTGCTGCTCGTCTTCCTCTATGCGGCGTATCTCTTCCTGCGGGCCGCGATCGACGACCCGGCGCGGAAGGCCCGCATCGCGGCGGTCTACGCTCTCTTCGCCGCGGTCCTGCTGCCGTTTCTGGTGTTCGTCGCGCCGCGCGTGACGGCGTCGCTCCACCCGCAGACGGTCATCAATCCGCAGGGGAAAATCCTCATGGACACGCCGACGCGCGCCGTCTTCTTCGGCGCGCTCGCCGGCTTCTCCGGACTCTTCCTCTGGATGCTCTCCCTCGAGGCGCGGATGGCGCGGCTCCAGCGCCGCGGCCAGGCCATCGCCCCGGCCCGCGACCGGGTCAGTCCAGCTTCAGGGTCGTGACCTTGATCTCGTCGCCGGAGACGGTGCCCTCGACCGTGGCTCGGATGCTGTCGGTCTTCTTCGTCGCCTGAAGGGCGGAGGCCGCCTTCTCGTTGCCCGCGGCGTCGAACTTGAGGAACTTGCCGTCGGCCGTCAGGATCCCATAGCCGCCGTCCTCGCAGGCCAGGGCGCACTTGACGGTGTGCTTGTCCGGCGTCGCCTTGACCTTGTCGACGCACTGCGAGTCGATGAGCGACACGTTCTTCCAGGTCTCCGCGGACAGGGTCGCCCCGAACGCGGCCACACAAACGGCGAGAAATACGGTTTTTCCCTTCATCCCAGCCTCCTCTTCGTGGCTATTCTCCTCCATAGAGCCTCGAGCCGGCCCGAAGTGACAGGCCTGTCACCCGGACCCCCTTCGCGACTCCATGACACCAGTGAGACCCGAAGCCTGCGCCGCCCCGGATAAAGAGGTCGTCGACCGCGTGCGCGCGGGCGAGGTCGACCTCTTCGAGGTCCTCATGCGCCGCTACAACCAGAAGCTCTACCGCGCCGCGCGGTCCGTATTCCCCGGCGACCCGTCCGAAGCCGAGGACGTCGTCCAGGATGCCTGGGTCCGGGCGTTCCAGCACCTCGATCAGTTCGAGGGCCGGGCGCAGCTGTCGACCTGGCTCGTGCGGATCACGCTCCACGAGGCCTGGGCCCGCGCCCGCAAGCGCCGGCGTCTCGGACCTCTCGACGATTCCGACGAACAGGAGGCCGCCATGCAGGCCGCAACACCCGGGCCCGATCCCGAAAAAGACGCTTCGGCACGTCGAAATGCGGGCCTTCCTCGAGGAGGCCGTCGCCACCCTCCCGGAGAACTACCGGACCGTCTTCGTGCTGCGGTCGATCGAGGACATGTCGACCGAAGAGACCGCCGAATGCCTCGACCTCAGCACCGACGTCGTGAAAACGCGCCTTCACCGCGCGCGGGGCCTCCTCCGCCGGGAGCTTCTCGCGCGGGCCGGGACCTCCGTCGCCGCGCTCTATGCCTTCGCCGGCGCCCGCTGCGACCGCATCGTGGCCGGGGTGCTGGCGCGGGTCGGGCGCGAACCGGTGTCGAAGCCCAGCTGACCGCTCCAAAATGAAAGGGCCGCCCGAAGGCGGCCCGGATTTCGAATCCTCGAAAACTTACGGGAGATTCAGCTGCCAGGCGCTGCGGCCGTGGGTCGCCGCGTAGAGAAGGCGTGCCGAGGGGATGATCGTGAGACCGGGGACCTCGACCATCGGTAGCCCGGAGCCCGCCACTGCCCAGGCGCTCAGCCCGCTGGGGAGCTTCGCGACGCCGAAGTCTGAAGCCGCGTAGAGATCTCCGAGAGTGTCGTCGCGGACCACTTGCGTGATGGGGAAGTCGGGCAAGTTGAAGCTCACGTCGGTCCAGGTCGCCACGCCCGCTCCGTTCCAGGTCACCTCGAAGACGTGTCCCGGAGTCGCTGGTGTGGCCACGTTGTAGCCGTTGTACGAAATCCACGCGTGGCGCCCGTTTGCCGGATCCACGTAAATCGAGCTGATGACCCGGGGAGGATCATTCGCCGCGAGCGAGTCGAGCCGCGTCCAGACGACCGACGCTGCTGGATCGTTGCCGTTTTCCGAGATGAACACGCGGCCGGTGCTGGTGGCAGCCCAGAGCGTGCCGACGTCGGTCGGATTCCGCGAAATCCACGCGACCGCGCCGCCACGGCGATCGGCCCCGTAATTCGGGGCGGCGTAGTCACAGAGATCGGTCGCTCCCGGCGGGCCGATGCGGACGAAGTTGCCGCAATTCGGGTTGGCGGAGGACGTCGTGAATTCCGGACAGTTGGCTTCGAGGAAGTCGCGATCGCCGCCCCAGTCCTGCGTCCGCCACACGGAAAAGGACCCCTGGAAAATGGAGCCAGCGGCGCCGGGATTCGGATCCGCGATGATCGGCGGGTAGAAGAACGCGCCCTCGGGACTGGAGGCTATCGGCCCTCCGATGATCACCCACTTCGTCGGATCACCGTCTCGGAAGTTCGCGTCGTTCGCCTGCCCCGTGAAGGTGTTGAAGCGCAGCTTGTCATTCGCGACGTTGAAGCCGGACTGCCCGCCGTCGCCATAGATGATCTGGGGCCAGACATTGGCCGATCCGTTGTACTGGAACGTCCCGTTGTCCTGCGTGCCGCCCTGGAGAAGGTTCTGCGGCCGCTGAGCGCTGACCGACAGGCTCTGGAACTGCAGTGTCGACAGCCCATTGTTCATGTTGATGAGCTTCTTGGGCACGCGGTTGAGGAGGCTCTTGCAGTAAGCCGTGGCGGCCGGGTTGAGGCCCCGCGAGTCGCACTTGTAAGAGATGTCCTCATACCGACCGTCCGAACCGACGACGCCGCCGTCGCCGGCGACGATGAACTGAAGGGGCTTGCCGGGGACGGTGACGACGAAGTGCGAGTCGGGATGGATTCCTTCCGCGTGGTTAGGATCGGAGTCCTGTGTCAGGTCGCTGAAAGTCGCTCCCGCGTCGGTCGAAAGCAGCCAGGCCCGCCCGTTGGAGGGACCGTGCAGCTGACCGTAGGAGAAGGAGCCGCCGACGTAAACGACGTCCGGCGCGCCTTTGGGCGTGTAGACGTAGTTGTCGTACCAGCACTGGCCCGTGCAGTAGTCGGACGTCTGAGCTCCGCCGATCGCGGCGAACGCCGCGGCGGTATCCGCGTTGTCGCTGCGCCAGGTCGACGAAAGGATTCCGCCGCCCGGCGGGTACGTGCCGGCGCCGACGTACATCCGCGTCGCTCCGCCAGGCAGTGTGGTGACGTCGAATTCGTCGATCTCGAGCGCGCTGTTCGTCGTGGTCGCGGAGTTGTCCCTCGGAGCGAAGATCTGCGTCCACGTCGCGCCGTTGTTGACCGAGCGCCAGATGCCTCCACCGGCGCCGCCCAAACTATTGTCTCCTCCGCCGAACGAGTTGACGTAGATGATCCCGGCATGCGTCGGATCGACCCTGACCGTGGTCGAACCACGGGTGAAGCCCGGAGACGCGAAGATCTGTTGCAGGAGACACCGGTTCGCAGCGGTAGAGACCGCGCGAGACGAGCGGATGAGCCCCGTTGCCGCTCGAGCTGGCCCCGCTCGAGACCGAACTGATTCCGCGCACGGCGTTCCCTCGCCACCGTCACGAGCAGGTTCCCAGCGTTGTCCAGGGCCATCTGCCCGATCGCTCGCTGGAAAAAGATGCGCTACTTACCGTTCCGGGAACGCAGGTGACCAGGTCGTCCCGCCGTCCGTCGACTTGTAGACGCCGACCCCCGCTTCCGAATCGCCCGAGGCGTTCGGCTCGCCGGTGCCCGCGTAGATCGTGTTCGAATTGTTCGGATCCATCAGCAGTCCACCGATGGCGTTGATCCCGAAGCTCCCTGAGATGAACTGCCAGTTCGAGCCCGTGAGCGCCTTGTCGGTCCGCCAGATGCCGCCGCCCGCCGCCGCGACGTAGAGAACGCAGTTGTTCTGGGTGCAGGTCGGCGCGATGGCCATCGCCGTCACACGGCCGCTCGCGACGTATTGGGCCCCGTCGAAGAGAAACGGATTGAGAACTGCGGGATACGTGGCCTTGCTCGGTCCGACGAGCTGCCAGGAGCCGGCCGAATGGGCGCCGGCGTTCAACGCTGCCCAGCCGCTCCGCGCCGCCACCGTGGCCTCTCCGGGGACCTCTCGCGTCTCTGCGTGCAGCGGAGCGGGACTCGACTTCCGGCCCGGTGTCCGGGTTTCGCCCATCGCTGAAGACCGCCTCGGCGTTCGCTCCGGGCTTGATCCCTTCGGCCTCGCGTTTCCTGGGAATGGCGTCCGCTCGAGCCTTCAAGAGCGCTTCCTGGGACAGCGACGCCTTCTCGGCACCGCGCTTCCGGCTGGCCGACGCGCGACGAGGACTCTCCGGATGCGCGACGACCCCCAGTATCGCCAACGCGGTTACGGCCAATCCGAGGACAAACCGAAGACGAGGTTTCCGCTTGGACATGTGGCTCCCCCATTCGTCAGTAAAAAGACCTGCCTTAGCCCCAGAGCGGCAAAACTATTCCTCGATAGTAGTTGCGTCAAGCCAAAAAATGGCTTCCGGTCAGTTTTGGGGAACATCCCCGGCTGCAACGGTTGCATCGGGGTCGCCGGTAGGGAGAGACTGGGGTTCGTGAGAAGCCTCGGGTACCTGGCGGCCGTCAACGTGGTGATCTGGGTGGGACTTTTCCTCTATCTCTGGCGGTTGGACCGTCGTATCTCTGAAGCGGAGCGCAAGCCGTGAAAAAGGGTTACTGGGTCGCCGCCGCGCTGACACTGGCCTTCCTCGGATTCGGGTTGACCGCGTTCCAGAAGACGCTGACCCCCTATCTGAGCTTCGACGAAGCCCGCAAGTCCCGCGGCGTCGTCCAGGTCATGGGCGGCCTCGACAAGGAGAGCGACCGGTACGACACGTCGCGGCAGGAGCTCTCCTTCGACCTCGTGGATACGGCGTCCGGCGGCCGGATGCCGGTCACGTACAAAGGCACCAAGCCTGCCAACTTCAAGGACGCCATCTCGATCGTGGCGATCGGGCGCTTCCAGGACGGGCGGATCGAGGCCGAGAAGCTCCTCGTCAAGTGCCCGTCCAAGTACCAGGGCGCCGAGGTCGAGAAGGCCTACTCGGCTTCCTCCCCCGGCAAGACGAGCTGATGTACGTCTGGCCCGGGGTGGCGGCGATCTGGGGAGCGCTCCTCTCCGGCCTGGCCTGCGCCGCGACGTATTTCGCGGTCGACCGCGGGCGCCGCGACCTCCTGCCGCTCGCCCGCGCGATGTACTCCGCGTACGCCACGTGCGTCGTGGTCGCTTCGGCAATCCTGATGACGCTGCTCCTGCAGCATCGGTTCGACGTCGCCTACGTCAATTCCTACTCGAGCCGGGATCTGCCGCTCCACTTCCTCTTCTCGACCTTCTGGGCCGGCCAGGAGGGGTCGTTTCTCCTGTGGTGCTTCTATGGCTCGCTGATCGGCCTCTTCGTGTGGCGAAGCGCGAAGGAACAGGAAGCGCCGGTCATGATCGTGTACCTCTCGACCTTCCTCGGGATCATCGCCATCCTCTGCAAGCAGAGCCCGTTCAAGCTCCTGCCTCCGCCGGCTCCGGCCGACGGCGTCGGCCTGAACCCGCTCCTGCAGGATCCGTGGATGGTCATCCATCCCCAGGTCATGTTCATCGGATTCGCATCGCTCTCGGTGCCGTTCTCCTTCGCGATCGCGGCCATGTGGAAGAAGCGGTGGGACGGCTGGATCGCGCGGACCCTGCCCTGGGCGCTGCTGACGTTTCTGACGCTCGGCACGGCGATCCTCATGGGCGGCTACTGGGCCTACAAGACGCTCGGCTGGGGCGGCTACTGGGGTTGGGACCCCGTCGAGAACACGAGCCTCGTGCCCTGGCTCTTCACGGCGGCGCTGGTGCACGGGATGTTCCTGCAGAAGGCGCGGAAACGCCACCGCAAGATCAACCTCATCCTCGCCTGCACGGCCTACGCGACGATCCTCTACGGCACGTTCCTCACGCGCTCGGGGGTTCTCGCCGACTTCTCCGTGCACTCCTTCATCGATCTCGGCATCACAGGCTGGCTCGTCGCGATCCTGGGCTCGTTCGTGGCCCTCTCGATCGTCATGATTGCGTTCCGGTGGCGCGCGATCCCGACCGCCGACGACGAGGAGACTCCCCTCCTGTCGCGAAGCGTCCTCTTCATCCTCGGCATCGCCGTTTTCTGCGCGCTCGGTCTGGTCATCCTGCTCGGGACCTCGGCGCCGCTGCTCACGCGCCTGTCGGGCACGCCCTCGCAGGTCCAGACCTCGTTCTACGGCGCCACCACGACGCCGGCGGGATTCCTGCTCCTGCTGCTCTCCGGGCTCGTGGCCTTCGTCTCCTTCAAGGGCACGACGCTGCGGGAGCTCCTCGTGAGCGCGCGCCGCTCCCTGATCGTCGGCGCCGTCGCGACGACCGTCGCGCTCGGATTCGGGGCGCGGGACGTGGCGTCGCTGGTGCTCCTGTTCACCGCGGCCTTCGCGGCCGACATGAACCTCCGGGCCGTGATGCGCAAGGCCAGCCAGGGCAAGCTCGGGGGCGCGGGCGGGTACCTCGCGCACGTGGGCGTCGGCATCATGCTGGCCGGCGTCGTGGTGTCCGGCAATTACGCGAAGATCCAGCGGCTGACTCTCAAGGTGAACACGCCGACCATGGCCGGCGACTCGAAGCTCACGTTCGTGCGCGTGGTGCCCGGCTCGGCCGGGCGCAAGCAGGCCATGGAAGTCCGCGTCGAAACGGCTTCGGGAAAGTCGTACTACGCCTACCCGAAGATGTACGAGAACAGCAAGACGGGCCAGCTCATGGCGAACCCCTCGATCAAGAGCGGCGCCATCACCGACCTCTACATCGCCCCGCAGCAGTACGACCCCGGCCAGCCCGAGGTCATCGGGCGCGACGTCCGGCTCGCCAAGGGCACGACGACCAACATCGAGGGGACCGGATTCACGTTCCGCGATTTCAACGCCGACCGCGCCGCCATGATGCGCGGCGAGAAGACGATCCTCGTCCTGACCGATCTCACGATCACGCCGCCGGACGGCACCCAGCACGACACGACGATCAAGTACGTCTACCATCTCGACGACCGCGCGCCCGAGCCCGAGGAGCTCGCGGTCCCGGGAGTGCCGGGCGCGAAGATGCGGGTGCTCGCGGTGTCTCCCAACGATGGCGCCGTCGTCCTGCGCCTGACGGGAATCTCGAAGAACCCGGCCGATGAGTTCCAGGCCGCGACCGTCGAGTCGCTGTCGGTCGAGGTCACGCGGAAGCCTCTCATCGCCCTGGTCTGGGGCGGCTTCTACGTCATGATGGCCGGCGGCATCCTCGCCTTCATCAAGAGGTCGGGCGAAGCCCGCCGCGCGGTCGTCGAAGCCGGTCGCGTCGAGGAATCCCGCAGGGCCGAGCCCGCGATCCCGCCGACCGGCCCGGCGCTGCCCGCGCACAGCCGGTCCACGATCCGCGACTAGATCTCGAGCTCGAGCCCGTCGTGCGCCGCGGTGACGGTGCAGCCGGGAGGCTTCTCCGCGGCCAGAGCCTCGAGCCCCTCGCGCAGCGCGTCCTCCCCCATCTCGATCGGTCCCTTTCCGAAATGGGAAAAGATGGCGCGGAGCACCCCGTACCGGGACAGCCACCCGAGCTGCGCCCGGATCGTCGTGTGGCCGATCAGAGCCCCGCTCGGATGCTTCCGCACGAGTGAGCCTTTGAGCGTCGAGCCGTCGCCGATGTACAGGTCGGCGCCGGCCAGCGCCCCGTCGGGGTTGTCGAATGCGACGATGTCTCCCGAGTACACCACCGTGAGGCCGTGGCCTTCGATCCGCGCGGCCATGCAAGGGCAGCGCACGGAATGGATCACGGGAAAGGGAGTCAACCGGAACGGGCCGATCTCCACCGCGGACTCCGCGAAGACGCGGACGCGGTTGAGAATCGGCAACTCCTTGAGGAGCTCGTGTGTGACCTCGGAGGCGTAGACCGGGACCTCGCAGCCTTCCCAGAGCCCCCATCCGTGATCCGGATGCGCGTGGGAGACCCAAATCGCGTCGGGCCGGATCTTCGCGAGCAAGCCCTTGCGGTTCTGACCGAAGTCGCAGAGGAGACGGAACCCCTCGTGCTCGAGGACGAACGCGGAGTGTCCCGTGTGCGCCTTCGACAACTCCTCGACGTAGCCCCGGGTTCCGTAGAAGCGGATCTTCACGTTGCGCAGTCTAGAATCAAAGGGCGATGCAATTCGGCGACCTCGAGCTTTTCTTGATCTCCGGCGGAAGGTTCCGCCTCGACGGGGGGGCGATGTTCGGCGTCGTCCCGAAGGCTCTCTGGGAGAAGAAGTTTCCCGCCGACGAGCGGAACCGCGTCGGGCTCGAGTCGAACTGCCTCCTCGTGCGCTCGCCCGGCTACACGGCCCTGATCGACGCCGGCATCGGTGGGCGATGGGACGACAAGGCCCGGGAGATCTATGGGATCGAAGACGGCCCGAGCCTGGTCGACGGGCTGGCGGCCTGCCGGGTGGCGCCCGAGGACGTGGACGCCCTGGTTTTGTCCCACTTGCACTTCGATCACGCCGGGGGCGCGACCCGCGAAGACTCGGGAGGCCTGCGGCGCGCGTTTCCCAATGCGACCCTCTACGTGCAGCGCTCCGAGCTCGACCACGCCCGCACGCCCAACGAGAGGGATCGGGCGTCCTACCGGCCGGCGGACTGGGAGCCCTACGCGGAGGCGGGCCGCCTCGAGACCGTCGAGGGCGAGGCGGAGATCCGTCCGGGCCTGCGCGTCTCGCCGTTGCCGGGCCACAGCTCGGGCATGCAGTCGGTCCGCGTCGATTCGCAGGGCCGGACGGCGTTTTTCTTCGCCGACGCTGTGCCCACGTCGGCGCACCTGCCGGCGGCCTGGATCATGGCCTACGACCTGTACCCGGTGGAGCTTCTCGAAGGCAAGAAGCGCCTGATCGATCGCGCCGTCGCCGAGGAATGGCTCGCGATCTTCTACCACGACCCCGACGTGCCCTGGGGACGCATCGTCGACGAGATCAACGGCAAGCGCCGCGTCCACGTCGTCGCGAGAGAACGCGACGCGTACTAGAAGAGTCGCGAGAGAACGCGACGCGTGCTAGAAGAGTCGCGAGAGACGCGCGCGCGACGCCGCGACGCCTGATCTAGGGCGCGGGCTCCAGCTCGGCGACGTCGGCCGCGGCGAGGAAGACGCTCCAGGTGCGAGTCGGGGGCACGTCCTTCTCGAACGGACGGCGATAAACGAGCTGAAGCCATCCGGCGCCGCTGGCGTTTACGGGGATGGTGAAGGTCTGCGTCCCGCCTGCCCCGGGCTGCGACGCCGCCGGCGGCTGATAGCTCGGCGGCTCCGGCGCCGGAAGCGATTCCGGGGGCCGCCTGGGCCACGGACCATCCGTAGCCGGTCGTGACGTTCGAAGGCAGGCGCACGGTCAGGACGTCACCCTTCGCGACGGAGATGCGCGACCCGTCGTCCGCCTCCGTCAGCGCGAACGTGCGAGACTGCGGCGGCGCCTCGGACACCTCGACGGCGATCCGGAACAGACGCGTCCACGCGGGATCGCGCGGAGCCACCGCCGCGAGGCCGAGGCTCGAGCGGCCCGCCGCGGCCGCGACATATCGGAACACGGCCGTCCGGTCCTCGATCGCGGGCTCACCCTGCGGGCGCAGCATCGCGGCGTCGACGAAGGCCAGGGTCCACTGGGTCGCCGGAGGCAGCGCCGGCGCCAGCCGGACCACGAGGACGTCGCCGCGGCCGAGTCGCACGGTGCCGCCGTCGAAGAACGCCCCGACCTCGATCCGGCGCGCCTCGGACTTCGGCTCCGCCGCGCCGAGGACCGCCGCCGCCGCGAGGAAGGCGAGCGCCGCGCGCCCCCTGCGCCGCGCCACGTCAGACTTCGCGCAGGGCCGTCGTGATCTTCAGCCGGGCCGCCCGGAACGCCGGGAACAGACCGCCGACGATGCCCATCGCGAGGGCGAAGACGAGCCCGGCCGTGATGAGCTCGGGCGTCATCCGGAAGTTGAAGAGCACCTCCGAAAACGTCCGGAAGTTCATCGTGCCCGTGGGGCGCGTCAGGACGAGATTGAAGACGAGGAACGTGAACACGATTCCCAGAAGGCCTCCGATCAGGCACAGCAGGATCGCCTCGAGCACGAAGGAGAGCAGGATCGACCGGCGCGAGAAGCCGATCGCCCGGAGCGTCCCGATCTCCTTGGTCCGCGCCGAAACCTGCGCGTACATCGTGTTCATGGCGCCGAAGGATGCGCCGATGGCCGTGAAGAGGCCGACGATGAAGGCGAGCGCCTTGATCGGGTCCGCCGTGATCATCTGCTCGTCGAAATACTTGCGCTCCGTCTTGCCCTCGAGCTTCAGCCGCTGGTCGCCCTTGATCGTCTCGATGAATTTCGAAGCCGCGTCGGCGTCCGGCAGGCGGACGAAGACCGTCGAGACGATGTTCCGCTTGGTCTGCTGCTGCAGGTCGGTCACGTCCGTCCAGATCTCGGACTCGTAAGCGCTGCCGTCGGCGTCGAACAACCCGACGATGACCCACCGAAAGCTCCCGGTGCCCAGGGTCTCGCCGACCTTCATGCTCGCGAAGCGCTTCGCGAGCTTCCGGGAAACGATGGCCTCGTTCGTGGCCGGGTTGAACATCCTCCCGTCGACGATCTTCACGCCCGGACGGATGTCCATGCCGATGGGGGCCATCCCCCGGACCTGCACGTTCGAGAACGTCTTCCCGTCCGCCCGCGGAATGTTGATCAGCGTCAGAAGCTCGGGCGAGACGTAGGGCTTGCCCGTCGAGGTCCGCTCGGGCCCCGGCAAAGCCTGGATCTGCTCGGCCTGTTCGCGCGTGATCACGCTCTGCATCTCGGCCTGAGACCCGATGCGCATCGCGATGACGTTTCGCGTCGAGGCCGAGACCGAGAGCGTGCGCGTCACGCCCTGGATCAGCCCCAGAACGCAGAGGAAGACCGCGGTGACGAGCCCGATGACGAAGGCCGTCATTCCCGTCGACATCTTGCGGGCCGCGAGGTTGCGCAGGTTGTACTTGAGGGGAATCGCCATGGCTAGACCACCTTCCGCAGGCCGTCGACGATGTTGAGCTGGGACGACCGCACGGCGGGGATGAACCCCGCGAGGATCCCGACGCCGACCGAGACGACGAAGGCCATCGCCAGCGTGGCGGCGCCGACCTTGAAGTTCACCAGCCAGATCGAGATCGAGGTCTTGTTCCCCGCGGCGACGAGCAGCGGGACCAGGACGTACTTGGCCAGCACCACTCCCAGAGCGCCCCCGAGCAACGACATCAGCACCGACTCCGAGAGGATGAAGCCGAGGATGTGGCCGCGGCCGAAGCCGAGCGTGCGCATCACGGCGATCTCGGTCACGCGCTCGCGCGCCGACATGGCCACCGTGTTCGCCACGATGAGCGTCACCGCGAAGAGGATGATGAGCGAGATGCCGTTGATCAGGAACTTCACGTTGCCCATCATCTCCATGAACTGGAGCTGGAACTGTTTCTCGGTCAGGGTCTTCGTCGGCGCGTCGCTGTTCTGGAACATCGCGTCGATCGCGGCGGCCACGCGCGGGACGTTCTCGCCGCTGTCCACCTTCAGGTAATAGATGCCGGTGACCTTGTTCGCCCCGAACCAGTCGGACTGGTTGAGGTACTCGTTGTGGAAAAAGATGTTGGTCTCGTCGCCCGCGTTGTACGAGCCGATGTAGACGAGGTCGAGGTTCAATGGAATGTAGGTCCCCTTGAGGATGATGTGGTCGCCCTTCTTCCATCCGTGCTTCTCGGCGATCTTCTGGCCCGCGACGAAGCCGTTGCGCGTCGCCTTCCACTCGGCGTTGACGGCCGGATCGACCTTCGCGTCGTCGAAGATCTTGTCGAAATAGATCGTCGGATCCGCCGAGAGCTGGCCGATCCAGTTCTCGGGCTTGTCGTCCTTGTAGACGCCGCCGAACCAGGTCTCCGGAGACACGGCGACGACGCCCGGGATCTGCTCGATCCGCTGCAGCTGCGACAGCGGCAGGAAGTTGCCGAGGCCGGTGGCGTGCTGGACGACGAGCCGGTTGGCGCCGCGGCCGCCCGAAGGGTCGGCCTGCATCGCCTGCAGGAGCGAGGTCAGGATGACGATGAGCACGAGGACGAGGACGATCGAGCTCGCCGTCAGCGTCGTCCGCAGCTTCTTGCGGAAGACGTTCCTCCAGATCAGGCGGAAGTACTTCATGCCTTCCTCCCTGCCCCGGCCTCCGTGCGCTCGTCGGCGTGGAGCACGCCCTTGTCGAGGTGAACCATGCGGTGGGCCCGCGCCGCCGCCTTGGGATCGTGCGTGACCATGACGATCGTCTTGCCGAACTCCTCGTTCAGCCGGCGCAGCAGCTCCAGGATCTCGTCGCCCGACTTGGCGTCGAGGTCGCCCGTGGGCTCGTCGGCCACCAGGATCTTCGGGTCCGAAACGATCGCCCGGGCGATCGCGACGCGCTGCTCCTGTCCTCCCGAGAGCTGCCTCGGATAGTGATCCATCCGGTCGGAGAGGCCGACGATCGAGAGCGCCGTCTCGACGTGCTTCTTCCGCTCCGCCTTCTTCAGATGCGTCAGCAGAAGCGGCAGCTCGACGTTCTCGAAGGCCGAGAGCACGGGCAGGAGGTTGTAGAGCTGAAAGATGAAACCGACCGTGCTGGAGCGCCACCGCGCGAGCTCGGTCTGCCCCATCGTCGCGATGTCGCGGCCGCCGACGGTGATCCGTCCGCGGGTCGGCGAGTCGATGCCGGCGATGAGGTTCAGCAGCGTCGTCTTCCCCGAGCCCGACGGGCCCATGAGCGCGACGTACTCCCCCTCGGGAATGTCGAGGTTGATGCCCATGAGGACCGGGATTTCGATCTGATCCCGCCGGTACACCTTCTCGACCTGGTCGATGCGAATCAGCGGCTCGGCCATTTCAGTTCTCCTGTGCTTCGACTCGGACCTTGTCTCCGTTCTTGACCTGGACGCCGCCCGAGAGAAGGATGAGCTTCTCCCCGCCCTGCAGGCCCTGCGTCACTTCGACCTGTCCCTGAACGTCGCCGCCGGCCGTCACGGGCATGAAGACCGCCCGGCCGTCGACGACGCGGAACACCCCCGCCTTGCCGTCGACCTGTGTCAGCGCGGCCCTGGGCACGACGATCCGCGAGCGCGTGTCCCTGCCCTGCGTCGGCTCAGCCGTGAACGCGACGCGCGCCGAGAGGTCCGGCAGCACGCGGTCGTCGCCGTCGAGGAACGCGACCTTCACGCGGACCGTCGCCTTCTGCCGGTCGGCCGCCGGGACGATCTGCCGCAGCCGGCCGTGGTAGAGCTTGTCCGGAACGGCGTCGAGCGTGATCTCCGCCGGCTGGTTCTTCGAGAGCTTGGAGAGGTTGGCTTCGTTCACGTCCGCCCCGACGTACAGAGACGAGAACTCGACCAGAGTCGCGATGGCGCCCCCCGAGCCCGCCTCCGGACGGCGACGACCCGAACGGCGACACCGCTTCGCCCACGAACGCGCGCTTGGCCGTGATCACGCCGCTGAACGGAGCGCGAATGATCGTGTAGTCGAGCAGCGCCTCGACGTAGCGGACGCGGGCGCGCGTCGCCGCCTCGCTGGCGATCGCCGCGTCGAGGGCCGCCTTCGTCGTGACGCCCTGTTCGTGAAGAGCCTTCTGACGGTCCAGCTCCGCCTGCGGCATTGATCCAGTTCGCCTTGGCCTCGGCCAGCTGGGCGTCGAGGTCCGTGGAGTCCAGCCGGGCGATCACGTCGCCCTTCTTGACCCGGGTCCCTTCGGTCACGTTGAGGTCGACGATGCGCGACGTGATCTTCGGCGAAAGATCGGCCTTGCGCTCCGCCTCGACGTAGCCGGTGGCGGTCAGAATGGTGGTGGCCTGTCCCTCGGTGACGATCGAGGCCGTCGCGACCTCGACCTTCCGCGGCCGAAGGCTCCGTCCGCTGAGCAGGTAAGCCGCCGCGCCGGCCGCGACCACGAGAATCGCGCCGAGGAGGAGGAGCCCCTTCGGAACGCCCCGCTTCTCCGACGGCTCGCGGTGGATCCGGAGGGCGGAGAGGTCGTGCGGTTTCGGTGCTTCCTGGCTCATGCGCCTGACTTTGAGGTCCGCCATTCTATGCTCGACTTCGGGGCTCCCCGAAAAGACGCCAACCTCCGTATCTGCTTCACCCGACGAGGGCTTGCCCTCGCGGATGCCGTTCTCCCTCGTACAACGGCTCCCGGTGCCCGGCGTCACGCGTGGTACGCTTTTCGTTTGGAGGTGGGTCATGCGGAACCGCATTCTCGCCGTCGGAGTTCTCTTCGCATGTGCCCTGACACTGCGCGCACAGCAGCAGCCGAGCCTCTACAAGATTGAGCTTGTCGCGGGCGCAACCATGGTGGCCCTGGGCCCTCCCGTGATCGTGGGAAAGAACTACGCGTTTTCGGCCTGGCCCGACGGCGGCTACACGCAGATCCCGCAGTCCAGAATCAAGCGAATCACTCAGCTGGTGGGCCAGGCCGCGGACACCGCTTACCGGATCGAGCTCGTTCCTTCCGGGAAACATCATCGCGAAAGACAACCCGACGCTCAAGGGCAACACCTGGGTTTTTCACTCCTATCGCGGCGGCGCGCTCACGAGCCTCCGGGTATCGGACGTCAAGCGGATCAGCAAGGTGACGGGAGACGACGCCTTCTGGATCGAGCAGGCCCAGATGGGTGAGGTCAACATCCGCGGGCCGCTCGCGATGGAAGGCGCCAGCCAGGTCGTGACGATCGGAACGCCGCCGCAGGTTCCGAGTGCGCAGGCCGGCCCACAAAGCCTCAGTCAGATCAACGGCGCTCCCGTCGGGAACTGGCAGTACCAGGGAACACCCGGGACCTCCGACGCTTACGGTCCCGCGAACGCAACGATGTCGGGCGGCGTACCGACGATGCCCGCGGCCACCAACGGCGCGCCGCCGAACTAGCCGAGGGTCAAAGGGGGAATCGACGATGAAGAGGATCCTGATCCTGGCCGGCCTCCTCGTTTCGTTCACGGCGGCGGCGCAGCAGGCGGCCTACTACCAGATCGATCTCGTCCCGACCGGGAAGATGCTCGCGACCGACAAGCCCGTGCTCAAGGGCGGCACCTACGTGTTCCGCAGCTATCCGTCCAAGACGCTCATGAGCCTGCGGCCTTCGCAGGTCAAGTACGTCACGCCGATCACGGTGGACACGTCGGACCCCACCTACAAGGTCGTGGCGATCGGCAACCTCGCCATGCAGGGCGGCAGCACGCAGGCCGGACCGACCAACGCGAACGCCGTCAAGCCCAAGAGCCAGGGCGGCCCCGAGCTCGGCGAAGGCTTCTACAGCGATCTCAAGATGGGCCAGAGTCTGGCGCCCGACGCCGGCGCGATGAAGGACTACGCGGTCGGGACGCGCGTACGGCTACCCGCCGTCGAGCGCTTCGCAGAGCTCGCCCGGCGCGCCGCCGACGATGCCCGCCGCGACGAACGGTGCGAATCCGCCGACGATGTCCGGGGCGGCCAGCGGCACGAAGCCCCAATAGCCGTCGCCTTCGCTCGCTCGGAAACCTGCCCTTCGGGCACCGGGCCGCGGCTCGTCCGGATGCGGACTCGACCGCGGCCCTGGTTGCCTCGCAGCGCTCCGGCTCCCGCGGCGCGAACCTCGTCGCTCCCTTCGGTCGGGAGACTATTCGCGCCGCGAACTGCAGCCGGAGCGCCGCTAAATGTGAATGGCGTGGCCGCCGACCGCTTCGGCGGCCTCGTGGATGGCCTCGGAGAGGGTCGGGTGGGCGTGGATGGTGCGGACGAGCTCTTCGGACGTGGCTTCGAGCTTGAGAGCCGCCCCGGCCTCCGCGATGAGCTCGGTGGCGGCCGGCCCGACGATGTGGACGCCGAGAACCTCGTCGTACTTCTTCTCGGCGACGATCTTCACGAATCCCGCGGCCTGATTGAGGATGCGCGCCTTGCCGATGGCCGAGAACGGGAACTTGCCGACGACGACGTCGTAGCCGCGCTCTTTCGCTTTCGCCTCGGTCAGGCCGATCGATCCGATCTCCGGTGAACAGTACGTGCAGCCGGGCACCTGGTCGTAGTTGATCGGGCGCGTTTCCTTGCCGGCCATGTGCTCGACGGCAACCACCCCTTCGGCGGATGCCAGGTGCGCGAGCGCCGGAGTCGGCAGGACGTCGCCGATGGCGTAGACGCCGGGGACGTTGGTCCGCATGAACGCGTCGACCTTCAAGTATCCCTTCTCGGTCGCGATGCCCAGGGCCTCGAGGCCGATCTTGTCGGTCAGCGGTCGGCGGCCGACCGCCATGAGCACCTTCTCGGCGCGGAAGGTCTCCGTCTTGTCGCCGGCGGAGCGGGCGAGGATCTCGACTCCCCCCTCGTTGCGGGTCATCCGCTCGACCCGCGTGTCCGGATAGATGGCGATGCCCTGCCGCTTGAAGGAGGCCGCGAGCTCGCGGGATATGTCCTCGTCCTCGACCGGGACGATGCGCGGCAACACCTCGACGATGGTGACCTTGGAGCCGAAGCGGGCGTACATGGACGCGAACTCGACGCCGACGGCTCCCGAGCCGATGACCACGAGCGACTTCGGCACCTCCGAAAGCTCGAGCATCCCGGTCGAGGACAGGACGGTCTTCTCGTCGATGTCCATCCCGGGCAGCGCGCGGGGCGTGGAGCCCGTCGCGACGAGGATGTTTTTCCCGGCGTAGACCGTCTCGGCGCCGTCCGCGCCCGTGACGCAGACCTTGCCCGAACCGGCCAGGCGGCCGAACCCGGCGGCGATGTCGACCCGGTTCTTCTTCATCAGGTACGAGATGCCGTTGGTCGACTGGCGGACGATCTTCTCCTTGTGCTTGAGCGCCGCCGGCATGTCGAGCCGGACCTCGCGCGCGGCCACGCCCACCTCGGCGCCGTGGCGGGCCTCCTCGAGAAGGTCGGCCGTGTGGAGGAGGGCCTTGGTCGGAATGCAGCCCCACAGCGTGCAGACGCCTCCCAGCCGGGGCTCCTTCTCGACGATGAGGACGGTCAGGCCGAGCTGCGCGGCGCGGATGGCGGCGACGTAGCCTCCGGGGCCCGAGCCGATGATGATGACGTCGTAGGACTTGGTAGAGCTCATGTGGCGATCTCGCTCCGAAAGGGGCGTAAGAGTATCAAGAAATACCCGTCATCCTGAGGCGCGAAGCGCCGAAGGATCCCGAACTAAGTCGGGATCCTTCGCTTCGCTCAGGATGACGGTCAAGTTGAGGGTCGAGGGCCGAGCACAGCTAGAATGCCGGCCGTGCGTAGCATCCGCCGGCTCGTCCTGGCCAGCGTCCTCGTCGTTGCGGGGTGCGGCGGAGAGGGCTCCGCCGAGCGCCAGGGCATCAAGGTCGGCTTCTTCGGCGCGCTCACAGGACCGACCGCAACGTTCGCAAAGTCCGGGAAGAACGGCGCCCTGCTCGCCGTCGCCGAAATCAACGCCGCGGGCGGTGTGCTCGGAAAGCCGCTCGTCCTGCTCTCCGAGGACGACCGCGGCGAGGCCTCCGAGGCGGCGTCGGTCGTGTCCAAGCTCATCACGCGCGACCACGTGGTCGCCCTGATCGGCGAGAACGCGTCCTCGCGCACGCTCGCCGCGGCGCCGATCGCCCAGAGCTACAAGATCCCGATGGTCTCGCCCTCCTCGACGAACATCGAGGTCACGAAGAAAGGCGACTACATCTTCCGCGTCTGTTTCATCGATCCCTACCAGGGGCAGGCCCTCGCGACGTTCGCGCGCCGGGACTTGAAAGCGCAGACCGCGGCGATCCTGGTCGACGCCCGGAGCGACTACTCCGTCGGCCTCGCCGAGGCCTTCCGCAAGGCTTTCGAAGCGGCCGGGGGAAAGGTCCTCGACGTGCTCAAGTACACCGAAGGCGACAGCGACTTTTCGGCGCAGCTGACTTCGCTCCGCCCGCAAAAGCCCGACGTCCTCGTCGTGCCCGGCTACTACACGGACGCCGGACTGATCGCCCGGCAGGCGAAGTCTCTCGGGCTCTCGGCGACGCTTCTCGGCGCCGACGGCTGGGACTCGCCCAAGCTCGTCGAGATCGGGGGCGAGGCGATCGAAGGCTCGTACCTTTCGAACCACTACTCGGTGGACGACCCTTCGCCCGCCGTCCGCAGCTTCGTGGACGCGTACAAGGCGAAGTACGGAGCCGAGCCCGACTCCATCGCGGCCCTGACCTACGACGCCACGCGGATTCTGGCCGACGCCATCACGCGCGCGGGCTCGACGGAGGGCAAGCGGATCCGCGACGCCCTCGCCTCGACGAAGGGCTTCGTCGGGGTCACGGGCACGATCACCATGGATGCCGACCGGAACCCGGTGAAGCCCGCGGTGATCCTGAAGGTCGAGGGCGGCCGCTTCCGCTTCGCCGCCGCGATCGCTCCCGCCGAGTAGCGGGAGTCAGTCGCCGGTGCGAAGCAGAACCTCGTCGAACGAGGCTTCGCCCGGGCCCGCCGTCGCGACGCCCGCGCGGCCGGTCGCCGGCTTCGGATCCTTCGCGTCGAAGATCTTCTTGTCGTTCACGGAGACGGTCACGGTCGCTCCCTCGAGCTTCGCCCCGATCTTCTCCCAGCCGCGCTCGAACATTCCCGGGCCGCGTCCGAGCTCCGTCGCCTTGCCGTCGACGGTGCTCGTGAGGACCAGCTCGCCGGACAGCGTGTCGGCGAGCAGGAGGAGATAGTTCTTCGCGTCGACCAGACGCAGGACCAGCCCGGCCCGGCCCGGGCCCTTCTTGACGAAGGTGGAGACCGAGCCGTCCTGGAATGCAATGTTGCGGCGCAAAGCCGCGGCGACCGGGCCCTCGGGCCGCCTGGCGTTGGTCTGCACGAGACGGTTCGGCGCCGAGGGCGGATTGGGATCGACGAGAACGAGCCACTTCGCGTCGCCGCCGCTGCGCTCGCCTCGCCGAGAACGACGAGGTCGAAGAAGGCCGGCGCTCGCATGGGAGCGTCGGAGTCGAAGTGGTTGCGGAGCTCCTCCGCGCGAGCCGGAAGCGAGCCCGCGGAGGCGAGAACCAGGATGAGGGCATACGCCGATCGGAGCCTGCCGTGCGATTTCATCGAGGCCAAAAATCTCTCAAAATGCCCTAAAATTCCCGAATGGAATCAAACTCCCAAAAGCAAACACGAACCTATCGGATGGACCGCGACGGCTATGCCTTCGTCCTGGCCCGTCCGGAGGTCGACAAGCTGAAGTCGATGCCGGATTTCGAGGGCCGCGAAGAGCCGGCCGTCGCCGAGGATTTCCTGCGCTTTCGCGCGGAGAGCTGGGCCGACGTCCTCTCGTCGGCCGGCGCCGAGCCGGGCGAGATCGCCGTGACCATCGATCCGCATCAGAAAAAGGCGCACCTGAAGCAGGCGCAGAGGATCGTGATCACGGCGGACATCTAGGAAGAAAGTCGAGGGTCGAGCGTTGAGGGTCGAAGGTGGCTTCGTGCACTCTCGAACTCTCGACCCTCGACTCTCGACTTCTAGAAGCTCAGAATCCCTCGGATCGTCCCCTCCAGCGCGAGAAACGCCTGGCGTGAGTACGGGTCCACGACCACCCTCAGCTCGGAGGGGCTGGGCACGTCGTCCTTGATCGATGAGGCGAGGCGCTCGGCCTGCCCGTCGAAGAAAGCTTCGCCGATCTCCGTGTCCGACTTGCCGCGCGAGCCGGGAAGCTCACGGAGACGCGCGAGATCCGGCGGATCCAGACGCAGCTTGTATCCCTGGATCTCCCGGTAGAGGGGATCGCGCCGGTCGGTGAGATCCGGCCGCGTTCCCTTCGCGGGCGCGACCGGACGAACTCCGGTGACCGCCTCGGCGGCGGGCGGCGGTAGCACGGCGTCGCCCTCGGCGTCTCAGCGTCTTCGGCATCGTCAGCGTCCTCAGCGTCCGCGGCGTGGACGGCGCCCGGGGAATCGACGACGTCCGTGGCGTCTTCAGTGCCGGTGCTCACCGCGCCCGCGGCGTCCACGGTGTCCACGGCGCCCGCGGCGCCTGGAGCATCCGCATCGAGGGTGTCGTCGCCTTCGTCGGGCCGCGGGGGCTCTTCGGTGTCGCTCAAGCTCAGCGCCCGGCCAGAACGTTCTTGGCGATCACCATGCGCTGGATCTCGCTCGTGCCTTCGTAGATCGTCGTGACGCGGGCGTCCCGATAGTACCTCTCGACCGCGTATTCCTTCGAGTAGCCGTATCCGCCGAAGATCTGGACGGCGCGGTTCGCGATCGCATTGGCCGCCTCGGTCGAATAGACCTTGGCCATCGAAGACTCCTTCGAGAAACGGGCTCCGGGCGTCTCCGACAGGAGCGCGGCGCGGTAGGTCAGAGCGCGGGCGGCTTCGAGCTGTACGCGCATGTCCGCGATCTGGAACGCGATCGCTTCATGCTCGGCGAGCTTCTTGCCGAACGTTTCGCGCGTGCCGGCGTACTCCACGGCCGCTTCGTACGCCGCCTGGCCGATGCCGATGCCCTGCGCCGCAATCCCGATCCGCGAATGATCGAGCGTCGTCATCGCGATCGTGAATCCTTCCCCCTCTCCTCCGAGACGCCGCTCCTCCGGCACACGGACCTCCTCGAGAAAGACCGACGCCGTCTTCGAGGCCCGCAGCCCCATCTTGTCTTCGGGCGCTCCGACGCGGACCCCGGGATCCTCGGAAGAGACCAGGAAAGCCGTGATGCCGCGGGTGCCGGCCTCCGCGTCGGTCATGGCCATGACGACGTACCACTTCGCCTCGCCGGCGTTCGTGATCCAGGCCTTGGCGCCGTTGAGGACGTAGCCGCTCCCGTCCCGGACGGCCCGCGTCTTCTGGTTGGCGGCGTCCGAGCCCGACTGCGGCTCGGTCAGCGCGTAGGCCCCGAGCGCCTCGCCGGACGCGAGCTCCCGGAGGATCGTGGTCTTCTGGCGCTCGCTGCCGAACTTCCAGATCGGGTAGCACACGACGGAGTTGTTGACCGAGACGATCACCGCCGTGGACGCGCAGACGCGCGCGAGCTCTTCGATGGCGAAGATGTAGGAAAGCGCGTCGGCCCCGGCGCCGCCGTACTCCTCCGGGACCATCATGCCGAGGATGCCCATCCCGGCGAGGCCCGCGAGGACCTCTCTCGGAAACGTTCCCGTTTTCTCGCGCTCCGCCACTCCCGGCGCGATCCGGCGCTCGGCGAATTCGCGCACGGAGTTACGGATCTGTGTCTGATCTTCCGTCGGAGCGAAGTTCACGTCCGCGGCGCTCCGCCAGCGCCGGGATTCGCCGGACCGGAACCTCCCGGGTTGCCCCCGCCTCCGGGTCCGCGACCTCCGCGCCGACGGCGGCGGAAGCGGCGGCGGCGCTTGCCGGCCGCATCTCCCGGTGCGCCCTCGCCGGCGGCGCCGGCTCCGCTCGCGGGCATCGGCGGACGTCCGCCGGCCCCGCTGGCTCCGCTCGGCACAGGCGGCCGCCCGCCGCCCCGCTGCGGGCCCGGAGCTCCCGACGCGGCTCTGGGGCCTCCTGACGCGGGCCTCGGGCCTCCGGACGCGGGCCTCGGGCCTCCCCGATGGAGGTCTCGGGCCCGCCGACCGGCGCTCGCCGCCGGAGCCTGCCGAAGTCGGAGTCCCGGGACGCCGTTCCTGGCCGCGCTCGCCTCCCCGTCCTCCGCCGCGTCCTCCGCGCCGCCGGCGGCGTCCGCCGCCTTCCCGCCGGGGCTCGGGCGTGTCGATCCATCCCTCCTCGAGATGCCGGAACGTCACGACGATCTCGGTTCGCGTCGCGTGTGCCTTCAGGAAATCGACGATCTTTCCGCGCAGAGCCGCCGCCGGATCGCCCGTGAGCGTCGGGATCCGCTCGGCGTCGAAAAGGACCATGCGCGTCCACGCGATCTTCTTGGCGGAGCCGTCCGGGCCGCGCAGCTCCATGACGAAGACATCGCGCTCGTGGTCGAGGGCGTGCTCGGCGTACTCGAAGCCGGGGAGCGCCTCCCGGCAGATGTCCTTGAGCAGGGGGAGATGCTTCTCCCCCCCTTCGAGGGTCTGCTCCATCGAGACCACGCGGTCCCGGAACATTCGCGTCTGACCCATGGAGGTTCTTTCGTCCTTCCCTGTTTCGGGCTCAGCCGATCGCGAGCCCGCTGTCGCGGAAGATCTCGCGGGCGATGATCAGGCGATGGATCTCGCTGGTGCCTTCGTAGATTTCGGTGATGCGCGCGTCGCGGAAGTTCCGCTCGACCGGGTATTCCTTGGTGTACCCGTATCCGCCGTGCATCTGGAGCGCCTTCGTGGTGACCCGCTGGGCCATCTCGGCCGCGAAGAGCTTGGCGACCGCGGCCTCCATCGAGTACCGGCCGCCCGAGACCTTCGCTTCCTGCTTCGCCGCCGCAGCCTTGCGCGTGAGCAACCGCGCCGCGTCGACGTCGGTGGCCATGTCCGCGAGGTAGAACCGCAGCGCCTGAAAGTCGGCGATCGGGCGGCCGAAGGCCTTGCGCGCCCGGGAGTATGAGACCGCCGCCTCGAAGGCTTCCTGCGCGATGCCGACGGCCTGGGCCGCGATCCCGATGCGGCCGCCGTCGAGCGTCGTCATCGCGATCTTGAAGCCTTCGCCTTCCTCGCCAAGCCGGTCGGCGGCGGGAACGAGAACGTCGGTCAGGAAGATCTCGACCGTGCCCGACGCGTTGACGCCGAGCTTGACCTGGTGGCGCGAGCGGTCGAAGCCGGGCGAGGAGGCGTCCACGAGGAAGGCCGAGATGCCGCGGGTCTTCTTCTCGGGGTTCGTCATGGCGAAGAGGAGGCAGACGTCGGCGGCCTGGCCGCAGGTGATGAACACCTTCTGGCCCGAGATCCGGTACGCGTCGCCTTCCCGCACGGCGCGGGTCTTCTGGTTGCCGGCATCCGATCCGGCGTCGGGCTCGGTCAGGGCGAAGCAGCCCAGCTTCTCCCCGCGTGCGAGCGGCGTCAGGAACCTCTTCTTCTGGTCCTCGTTGCCGAACTTTTCGATCGGGTCGCAGACGAGCGAGTTGTTGACCGACAGGATCACGCCCATGTTCGCGCAGACGCGGGAAATCTCCTCGATCACGATCGCGTAGGAGACGACGTCCATCCCCGAGCCGCCGTACTCCGTCGGCACGGCCACGCCGGCGAGACCCAGTTCCCCGGCCGCGCGGAAGAGGTCCTTCGGGAACTCGCCCGTCTGATCGATGACGGCGGCCCGCGGCCGGACCACATCTTCGGCGAAGGCGCGGACCGAGTCCCGGAGAAGCTGCTGCTCCTCGTTCAGGTCGAGGTTCATGCGACCCCGGAGTATATCGGGCAGAGAGCAGGAGGCAGGAGGCAGGACGACAGCTAGCGGGAGCGGAGATCGACGATGAATTTCATCAGGGCGTCGACGTACAGGGGCCAGGAGGCGCGCTCGGCCGCGTGCGCGAGCCCCGGGGCATAGGCGTCATCGCCGCGCGCGAGCACGGTCTCGACCGCGCGCGCGAGTGCCGCGGAGTCGCCGGGCGGAAAGAGCTCGCCCGTGCTGCCCGGCTCGACCGCCTCCGCGAGGCCGCCGACCGCCGCGGCCGCCACCGGCCGTCCCGCCGCGAAGGCGCGCGCCGCGATCCCGCTCCCGGAGATGGCGCGATACGGCAGGGCGACGACGTCGCAGGCCGCGAGCCAGAGGGTCATCTCCTCCTCGGAGACGTAGGAGTCCTTCCACTGGATCCGGTCCCGCACCGGGCTCGCCTCGGCCCGCCGCAGCAGCTCGCGCGCGTCCGGAAAGACCTCGCCGACGATCGCGATGGTGGCCCGCGTGCGGCGCACGATCTCGGGAGCGGCCTCGAGCAGGAGGTCCACGCCCTTGTAGCGGCGAACCAGCCCGAGGAACAGGACGAGCGGCTCCGATCCCGAGAGGCCGAGCTTCCGCCGAGCCTCCTCGCGGCTCTCCGGCGGCGGGATGAGTGCGGCGGTCGGGTGCGCGAGGACGACGGACGGACGGCCCGGCGCGAGGCGCTCGAGGCGGGAGCGATCCGCCGCGGCATGGACGACGAATCCGTCCGCCGCCAGAAACGCTCCCATCGCGAGGAACTTGCGGAGCGCCCCTCCCTCGTGGTCCTCCACGTTGTGGCAGAGAAGGATGCGCCGCGTCGCGCGGCGACAGGCGCGCCACGCGCCGGAAGACGGCCCGGAACGGCAGGCCCCAGAAGGCCGTCCACCACGGGGCGATCAGGGTCTCCGGCCCGCGGGACGCGATCGCCTCGGCCGTCCGGTTCCAGGATCCGGGCGCCGCGTAGTCGAGCATCGGCATCGCCGAAGATTCGGGCAGACCCGGATCGACGTCGAAACGGCGGGGGTCGAGCCAGCGGGGATAGCGCCGCGAGAACGTGAACCACGCCGTCGGCGTTCGGCGGCCGAGCTCCGCGGCGAGAAGCGCCGTCTCGCGCGCGATGCCGCCGCGGTCCGGCGGCGCCGGGCCGAGGATGGCGACGCCGCGCGCCCGCCGATCGGCTGCGTCCGTCGCGTCCGTCGTGCTCACCGCCCCGGTGCAGCGGCGCGGGGGGAGACCTCGCGCGGTCGGCGATCTCCCGCCGGGCAGTCCGGCCATCCCGCGGCGAAGGCGATGCCGCCGAGCAGGTGTTCGAGAAAGAGCGGCTCCATCCAGCTCTCGTTCGTATGGCCCAGGGCGGTGTACCAGGAGCGCCCGCCGTCGTAGAAGCGGCACCACGCGATCGGGTGGTCCTCCCCCATCGTTCCGCCCGTGTAGCTCGACTCATCCAGAGTCGCGAGGACGTGGACGAATCCCAACGGCCGCGGGTTCGTCGTAAAGTCGTACCACTCGTCCGTCCGCATCCAGACTTCGGGAAGGTCACGCGTGGAGGGATGGACGCGGTCGACCACGTGCAGGGTCGCCGGTTGGATCGCCGGGTGGCTCCGAAACTCGGCGCCGAGGAGAGCGAGGTACCACGGCCAGCCGTGCTCGGTGTCGGCCGCGGAGTGCACACCGACGAACCCGCGCCCTCGCCGGACGAACCTCATGAGCGCGTCCTGCTGCCCCGGAGCGAGGATGTCGCCCGTCGTCAGGACGAACAGGACGGCGTCGTGCGGCTCGAGGGCATCGTCGCTAAAGACGTCGGCGCTCTCGGTGGCCACGACGGAGAAGCCGTTCTCGGTCCCGAGCTTCCGGATCGCCGCGACCGCATCCGGGATCGAGGGGTGACGGAATCCCGCCGTCTTCGTGAAAACCAGCACACTCTTCGCGCGGACAGCGGGCGGGGGCGCGGCGCAGGCGAGCGAGACCAGGATCGCGCTCGCCGCCGCGATCAGGGACACGCGAAGCGCCGCAGTGTCCTGCAAGCGGCACGAAGGCGGTCCCGAGCGGGTTCGCGTAGATCTTCTGGACCCCGGTGTGCGTGTCGGTCACCGTCATGACGACCTCGACGTTCGTGAGACCGCCCGCGAAGACCCAGAAGTGCCCGTTGGTGGAACAGGCCTGCAGCACTTTCACGACGAGCTCGATGTTGGCGGCGTTGAAGAACCAGAAGTAGCCGGAGTCGGACGTCAGCGGCACGCCCTGGCCGGCGCCCGTGTTTCCGGTGTTGGTCGCCCAGTCCACCGTGACCTCGAAGCGGCCGCCGTTCAGGCACAGCGTGGTCGGGCTGGCGACGCACGCGCCCGGCCCCCCCGGCGCGATGAAGGGCTCCAGGCTCGGAAAGGAGACATGGAAGGCGCCGTCGATCGAGGAGTTCTCGAGGACGGCGCAGTCGTCGCTCGGGTCGTTCCCGCACGCCCCGCCGAGCTGCCCGACGACCTGGAGGCTCCCGAGATAGAGCAGGGACCCGGAGCTCCCTCCGCCCGTGCCCCCGACGACATCCTTCTCGTAGACGATAGGGCCCCTGAGGCGCGTCGAAGCATTCCACCGGCGTCGGAGTCGCCGTGATGCGCTCCTCGGTGTAGAACTGCGGCCGGCCGTCGGGACAGCTCAGCCGATAGAGGATGGTTCCGTCGTTCTGCGTCACGTCCGCCGTCGTCCAGCCGAAGAAGAGGCTGCCGTCGGGAGGATCGTCGTCGAGCTCGACGAGAGTGAAGTCGCTCGGCTCCCCCGTCGCGCGCAGCGTGGATCCGAGCGTGCGCGGGAAACCGAAGGGACTGGGCTCCGGCCCGTTGCACGACGCGCGCACGTATTGCCAGACGGCCTCGAGCGAGGTCGCGGCGGCCTGAGTCGAGAAGCAGTGGTTCGCGGTCAGCAGGTACGGCACGAAGGTCTCGGGCGTCGAGTTCAGAAGCCCGCCGGTGCAGACGAAGGCCCCGCCGCCGTCCACGAACGTGAGCTGCGCGACGCCGAGCATCGCGTCCTCGATCGCCGGAAACTCCGCCGGCGTCACGCAGGCCGCGTCGACGAAGCACTGCTGGGCCTTCGTCCGGTACGTCCCCGACCCGGCCGCCTCGGCGCGAAACCGGGGTGCTCGAGGTGGATGATCGACGAGACCGCGAGCCGGGCGTCTCCGAAGCCGGCCGCGGCGCCTGCGGGGAACTGGACTTCGAGGAAGACTTCGGGGGCGAAGATCGTGTTCGTCCAGAAACCCTCGGGCCGCGTCCCGCGGTCGAACGTGTACGGTCCGTAGGTTTCGCCGCTCGCCGAATACACGTACACGCGGCTGCCCGCCGGCAGCGACGCTTCCGCGATGTGCAGGCGCAGCGCGCCGGCGCCCTCCGAGGAGAAGGCCGCCGTCCACGTCAGGCGGCCGCCCATGTCCGCCGAACGCTCGAACTAGCCGCCCGAGGCGGCCCGAGCTCCTCCGGAGCCGAGATCGAAAGGCAGGCCCGCGAATCCGACGCGCGCCGGCAGAGTCCGTTCGATGCCGACTTTCTCGGCGGGACGCTTGCGGCGCACTCCTCCGCGAGCGTCTTTCGAGGACAGACGGGCCCTTTCCGCGGCCGAGAGCGCCGGCAGGTCGTGGCGCGCTTCGGCGGGGAGGCTCGCCGCCGCGCGCCCGAGCGCCGGGACGACCTGAGCCACGGCCGCCTTCGGACGGTTCGAATGAAACACAGCCGGCTTCGTTTCGATCACCGGCGTCGTCGCCGCGAGCAGCAAGGCGAAAAGAGGTGCCACCATGCTCGACATTATTGCAGACGGCGGAGCCAGATTCCCTTGAGGTACTCGCCTTCGGGACAGTCCAGCGACACCGGGTGATCCGCCCCGGCTCCCTGGCGCGCGACGATCGAAAACGGCGCGCGCGCATCGACGCTCGCCGAAAAAACGATCTTCTGGAAGAGATCCGCGTCCACGAGTCCGGAGCAGGAGCACGTCAGGAGCCATCCGCCCGGCGCGACCAGGCTCATGGCCAGCCGATTCACGTCCTTGTAGCCGCGCGCGGCGCGGTCGATGTCCGCGCGTTTTTTCGCGAAGGCCGGCGGATCGCACACGACGACGTCGAAGCGCTGTCCTTCGGCGACGCGCCGCCGCACGTCGTCGAAGACGTCCGCCGCCACGAAGTCCTCGTCCGGGGCGGCGAGCCCGTTCGCCCGGCGGTTCTCCCGGGCGAGCGCGAGGGCCGCTTCCGAGGAGTCCACGTCGACCGCGCGGGCCGCGCCGGCCGCGAGGGCCGCCACCGAGAACGCGCCCGAGTAGGAGAAGAGATTCAGCACCGTCTTCCCCGGGGCGAGCGCCCGCAGGCGCGCCCGGTTGTCGCGCTGGTCCAGGAAAAATCCCGTCTTCTGCCCGGCGGCGAGATCCGCCACGAAGCGGAGCCCGTTCTCGAGAAACGGGGCGAGCGCCGGCTCGGCGCCCGGGGCGCGGACGTCGGCTCTTCCGGCGTCCCGGGCGGCGCCGCTCTCACGCACGAGCAGGTTCGGCGGAGAGAAAACCGTGCGCGCGGCCGCTTCCAGATCGCCGCGCCAGGCCTCGGTGCCCGCGGTCAGCAGCTCGAGAACGGCGGTCTGTCCATAGATGTCGAGGAGGACGCCGGGGCACATGTCGCCTTCCGAGTTCACCGCGCGGAAACCCGTGGTTTCGGGCGGCAGGACTTCCTCGCGCAGGCGCCGGGCCGCGGCAAAGCGCTCCCGAAAGAGCGCGGCCGTCGGGGCGCGCGGCCGTCGCCTCCGCCCGGAACGTCCAGAGCCGGGCCACGATCTGCGAGCCCGGCGAGTAGGCCCCTCGTGCGAGCAGCCGGCCTGCGGCGTCGCAGACCTCGGCGTGGCCGTCGGATCCGTCTCCCTCCGCGGAGGCCACGGCTCCCGAGAAGAGCCAGGGATGCCGTCGGAGCACCGACGTCTCCCGGCCAGGCTTGAGGATCAGGCGGATCAAGGTGCCCAAAATATACGGAACGGGCGGTCATGTTTCGGGGCATCTCTTTCGGGCGCCTCCGGGCCTCAACAAACCCGGGGCCTCCTCCGTATGAGAAGGCAGGCACACAGATCTCCTCCTTCGAGCCCCCCGGTGAGACGGGGGGCTTTCTTTTTTCTCTTTTTGGAGGGGATTCCCTCAGGGCTGGTTGAGCGTCCAGTCGTACTCGAGGAATTCGGGGGGCTTCGGGAACGTTTCCACCCAGCTTGCCAGCGAAGGTTCCGCGGCGAACCTCGCGACATACCCCCGAAGCGAACCGCCGTCGCGCTCGAACTCCTTGCGGTTCCAGTCGAAGATCCTGGAAAGGGCGAGTCGATTCGCCGAGCGGTCGAGGACGTTCTTCGTCCGATCGTTGACGAACGTCCGGCCCTGAGCGTCGAGGGCCGCGGAGAGGCCCTCGGCCCGGTACGCTTTCGGGGCCAGCGGCGGGCAGGACTTCGACGCGCACACGATCGCGAAGTGGATCCGGGCGTCGCGCATGTCGCGAAGACGGTTTTCGATGTCGTCGAGCGTGAGCATCTCTCGCCCGATGCGCTTGCGGATGGACTTGAAGGCTCCGTCGATGTCCCGGATCGAGGCCACGGGATAACGCTCGAGCACCACCGCGATCGCCATGGCGTTATAGGCATTGATCAGAAACGCCTTCCGCTCGTCCGGGCTCATGACGGCGGGGTCGGCGTCGCCGAGGTTCGAGAGATAGGCCCCGAGGCGCTTCTTGTCCTGCCCCGTCGCGCCACGGTAGTCGAAGCCTCCGTTCCGTGCCCGCTCCGCGAGGACGGCGTCGAACGCGGCGGCAGTCGGGCTGGGTCGCCGGCCTCGCGGACGCGACGGCCGCAAAGAGCGCCAGCACGGCGACCGCCCACAGAGCGATGCGGCTTTTCTTCATCCTTTTCAGGATGCCACGAAGAGCCCTTGGGTTACCGGTTGATGGCGTGAAGAATGCCGTAGCTCAGGGCCCCGATCGCCGCGGCCATGGGGATGGTCAGCACCCAGGCATAGACGATGCGCCCGGCCACGCCCCAGCGGACCGCGCTGAACCGATGGGTCGCGCCGACGCCGAGGATCGCGCCGGTGATCGTGTGGGTCGTCGAGACCGGGATGCCCCACACCGACGCCGCGATGACCGTGGCCGCCGCGCCGGTCTCGGCGCAGAAGCCCGAGAACGGCTGCAGCTTCGTGATCCGGCTCCCCATCGTGCGCACGATGCGCCAGCCGCCCGTGAGCGTGCCGAGGCCGATCGCCGCATGCGCGGAGAGGATGATCCACCACGGCACGACCTTCAGATCCGGCAGATGCATCCAGTGAAAACGCGAGGCCGGGTCCGCGAAATGGTGCTGGTTCGCGACCAGGAGCCCGCCGATGATGCCCATCGTCTTCTGAGCATCGTTGGTTCCGTGGGACAGCGAGAACGCGGCCGCGGAGCCGAGCTGGGCGCGCCGGAACCAGCGGTTCACCGAGCCGTACGGCGTCTTGTGGAACATCCAGGAGACCGCGATCATGAGCGCCCACCCCATGACCATGCCGATCAGCGGCGACAACACGATGAAGGAGAGGGTCTTGACCCAGGCCATGCCGGGAACGATCGCGCCGATGCCGACGCGCGCCACCGCCGCCCCGGCGTAGCCGCCGATCAGGGCGTGGGAGGACGAGGACGGCAGGCCGAAGTACCAGGTGACGAGGTTCCAGGTGATCGCCCCGAGCAGCCCGCCCAGCACGACGTCCGAATTGACGACCGTGATGTCGATGAGGCCGGATCCGATCGTCTTCGCGACGGCCGTCCCGAAGAGGAACGCGGCCACGAAATTGAAGAACGCCGCCCAGAAGACGGCCGTGAGCGGAGAGAGCACGCGCGTCGACACGACCGTCGCGATCGAGTTCGCGGAGTCGTGCATCCCGTTGATGAAGTCGAAGACCAGGGCGATCGCGATGATGAAGAGGACGTAGATCATGGCCGAAGCGACCGCCGGACTCCGCTAGGAGTGCTTGAGGACGACGCTCTCGAGCACGTGGGCGACGACGACGCACGAGTCCACCGTGCGTTCCATGGTGTCGTACACGTCCTTCCACTTGATGACCTCGATCGCCGGAAGCTCTTCGGCGAAGAGGGACGCAATCGCGTCGTGGTAGACGACGTCGGCCTCGTTCTCGAGCTGCTTGATGCGGATGCAGCGCTCCATGACGCCCTTCTGGGCGCGGAGTCGCGACACCGCCTCGACGAGCTCGCCGGTCGTCTGAACGACGAGCTTCGAAAGCGAGCGGGAGAGAGGCGTCGGAGCGGCGATCTTGAAGAGCGAAAGGCGCCGCACGGTGCCGTCGATGAGGTCGATGACGTCGTCCAGCCGCACGGCGAGCTGGTGGATGTCTTCGCGGTCGATGGGCGTGATGAAGGTCCGGTCGATGCCTCTCAGGATCTCGTGGGAGATCTCGTCGCACTCGTGCTCGAGCCGCTTGACCTGGTCGGCCACGGCGGCGACCGTGGCCTGGCCCTCGAAGAAACGGGACAGGATCTTGGCCGCCTCGTCGATGCGGATCGCGAGCTCGGTGAAGCGCTCGAAATACTTCTCGTCTTTGGGCAGGAGGTTGAGCATGCGCGCCCCCCGGGGAGCGGCGCCATCCTATCGCAGGACTTCAGGCGGTCTTTACGGCCGGCTTCGCCGAAACTTCACGGCCGGATCCTCACGCCACGGCCGGGAACCGGACGTGGAACTTCGAGCCCTGGCCGACCTCGCCCTCCACGTCGACCGCGGCGCCGTGCAGCTGCGCGATGTGCTTGACGATCGCGAGACCCAGGCCCGAGCCGGGCCGGACCTTGGAGCGCGACCGGTCGACCTGGTAGAAGCGCTGAAAGATCTTGTCGCGCTCGGCTTTGGGAATCCCGGGCCCGAGGTCTTCCACCGAAAAACAGGCGCGGCCGCCCTGGCGCCAGACGCGGACCACGACGGGGGCGCCCTCCGGCGAGAACTTGATCGCGTTGTCGATGAGGTTGCGGGCGAGCTGGCCGACCCGCCGCCGGTCTCCGACGGCGGACACCGACACGTCGCCGAGGACGCGGACGTCGACGCGACGGTCCCTCGCCGCGGAACCCATGTCCTCCGCCACCTCCGAGAGCAGCTCGTGGAGCGGGATCTCCTCGCGGACCAGCGGCACCGCGCCGCTCTCGATCTGAGCCAGGTCCATCAGGTCGTCGATCAGCTCGCGCATCCGGTCGGACTGGCGCCGGATGAGGCCCAGAAGCTCGGCCGTCTCGGTCTTGTCGGGCGAGCCCTCGGCCAGGGTCTCCGCCGCCGCCGCGATCGACGCGATCGGCGTGCGCAGCTCGTGCGAAACGTCGCCGACGAATGTCCGGCGCATGGACTCGGTCTTTTCCAGCCGCGAGACGTCGCGCAGCACGCCGACGGCGGCGGCCCGATGCCCGTCCGGCAGCGGGACGACCGCAACCTGCCAGACGCGGTCGTCGGGCAGGCGCACCGTCTTCTCCGAGGTCTCCCCCGTGCGGACCGTCGTTTCGAAGCACTCGTAGAGGGGTTTCTCGCGCAGCAGCTCGTAGACCCCGCGGCCGGCGGGGGCCGGCACGCCCGCCATGACCGCGAAGCGTCCGTTCGACTCGAGCACGCGCAGCTTCGCATCGACCACGACGAGGCCGTCGGGCAGCGTCTCGAAGACCATCGCCGCGAGCCGGCGCTCGCCTTCCGCCCGCTCGAGGGCGGTGTTGAGGGAGTCCTTCATGCGCTGGACGGCCGAGGACAGCATCTGGACCTCCTCGCCTCCGGTGCGGGGCAGGTCCCGCGCGAAGTCGCCCGCCGCGATCGCCGAGGCGCTCCGAGTGAGATCGGCGATCGGCTGGGAGAAGCGGCGGGACGCCGCGGAGCCGATCAAGAAGAGGAGCAGGCACGCCGCCGCGATCGCGAAACGCATGGTCCAGAGGTAGCCGAGCTCCACCTGGCGCAGCCGGGCCGCGGAGACGGCGAGACGGAGCACGCTGCCGTCGGAAAGGCGGCGCGCGACGTAGAGCATGGGCCTTTGCTCGGTCGGTGAGCGGCGGCTGCGCGGAGCCGACTCCCGATTTCACGGCTTGCGCGACCTCGGGGCGGTTGGAGTGGTTCTCCATCGCCGGGACGTCCGCCGGCAACAGGTCCGAATCGTCGAGGACCTTTCCGTTCGGGTCGATGTAGGTGACCCGGCAGTCGAGCTGCTGCGCGGCGGCCCGCAGGAACGCGTCGCGGGACTCCGGCGGCGCGGCGCCGTGCTCCATGTCGCTCGCGAGGTGCTCGAGCTCGCGCCCGAACCGCTCGGCCACGCGCTCGGCGGCGGCGCGGCCGACGATCACGTCGGACACGAGCACGAGGACCACGATCGTCGCCGTCGCGAGCACGGCGAAGAGGGCGGTGAATCGAGACCGAAGCTTCATGCCCTCTGGAGACCAGCCCCCTCGCGATAGCGGTAGCCGAGGCCGACCACGGTCTCGATGCGCTGATCGCCGAGCTTGCGGCGGAGGGCTCGGATGTGCACGTCCACGGTGCGGGTCTCGACCTCCGCGTCATAGTCCCACAGGCGGGCGAGAATGGCATCCCGGGTGACGACGCGGTTGCGGTTGCGGATGAGGAGCCAGAGCAGGTCGAATTCCTTCTTGGTCAGGTGCACCCGCTTCGTCCCGAGCGCCGCCTCGAAACGCGCGCGATCGATGACGAGATCCCCGTCCCGGAAGACCTCTTCCTCCGACGTCTCGAAGGCCGCGACGCGACGCAGGTGGGCGTGGACGCGCGCCAGCAGCTCCCGCATCGAGAACGGCTTCGTGATGTAGTCGTCGGCCCCGATCTCGAAGCCGAGCAGCTTGTCCCGTTCCTCGACCCTCGCGGTCAGCATGATGATCGGCACCTTCCGCGTCTCGTCCGCCCGGCGAAGCTCGCGGCAGAGAGCCAGCCCGTCGATGTCGGGAAGGTTCAGATCCAGGATCACGAGGTCGAACGGCTTCTCCTGGACGGCGGCCAGAGCCGCGATCCCCGAGACGTAATGCTCGACCTGGTACTTCTTCTCCTTCCGGAGATTGAGACGGATCGTATAGGCGATGTCGGCGTCGTCCTCGATCAGCGCGATCCGCTTCATGGTCCCGGTGTGCGTCTCGCGCGTCGAGGCGGCAGCCTCTTTGGTACGTGTGGCCACGGTTTTCCCTTCCCTTTTTTCCATTCTGCCGGCGTCTGCGTCTAGCCGAACCGTCCGGTGATGTAGTCCTCCGTGATCTTCTGGCCCGGGTTCGTGAAGATCTTCTCGGTGCGATCGTGCTCGACCAGACGGCCGAGCATGAAGAACGCGGTCAACTCCGATACCCGGGCGGCCTGTTGCATGTTGTGGGTGACGATGACGATCGTGTAGTCGCGCTTGAGCTCGTAGATCAGCTCCTCGACCTTCGTCGTCGCGATCGGATCGAGCGCGGAGCACGGCTCGTCCATCAGGAGGACCTCCGGCTCCACGGCCAGCGCGCGGGCGATGCAGAGCCGCTGCTGCTGCCCGCCCGAAAGACCCATCGCGGACGTGTCCAGCCGGTCCTTGACCTCTTCCCAGAGAGCCGAGCGGCGCAACGCCTGTTCGACGCGGTCGGGAATCTCGGACCGGGAGCCCAGGCCGTTGATCTTCAGGCCGTACGCGACGTTGTCGGCGATCGACTTCGGAAACGGGTTCGACTTCTGGAACACCATGCCGACCCGCCGCCGGAGGTCCACGACGTCCATCCCGGTGCCATAGATGTCGCGACCGTCGAGCAGCACCTCGCCGTCCACGCGCGTGTCGGGGATGATGTCGTTCATCCGGTTCAGGCAGCGCAGGTAGGTCGATTTTCCGCAGCCGGAAGGGCCGATGAAGGCGGTCACCGTCTTTTCGGGGATCTGCAGCGAGATGTCCCAGAGCGCCTGCTTCGGCCCGTAGGAGAAGTTCAGGCGGCGCGATTCCATTCGAAGCTTGCGGCCAGCCGTCGGCAATACTTCGGAACGCTCTCCCCGGCCGGGCGCGACGGCGGGGCTGCGCGGTTCGACCGGAGTTTCCACGCTGACCTCCAGTGTATCGCTCATGTGCGATGCATCCTCTCGAGCCTCCGCGTGACGACCCGCGCCAGGACGGAGAACGTGAAAACGAACGCGACCAGAACGAGCGCGCCCGGCCCAGGCCTGCCGGTGCCAGTCCTCGTAGGGAGCAACGGCGTAAGTGTAGATCTGCACCGGGAGCGACGAGATCGGCTGATCGAGCCGCGTCGTGAAGAACCGATTGTTGAAGGCCGTGAAGAGCAGGGGCGCCGTCTCCCCCGCGATGCGCGCGAGCGCGACGAGGATGCCGGTCATGATGCCCGGCAGCGCCGCCGGAACCATGACGGAGAACGCCGCCCGCGCCCGCGTCGCGCCGAGCGCCAGCGCGCCTTCGCGCAGGCTCCCCGGCACGAGGTTGAGGAGCTCCTCGGTCGTCCGCGTGATGATCGGGATCATCATGAAGCCCAGGGCGAGACCGCCGGCGAGCGCGGAGAAGTGCTTCACCGGGAGGACGGCCAGGCCGTAGGCGAAGATGCCGATCACGATCGACGGCACGCCGTTGAGCACGTCCGCCGTGAAGCGGACGAGGGTGGCGAACTTCTTCTTGCCGTACTCGGAGAGGTAGACGCCCGCGATCACGCCGACCGGCACCGCCACGGCCGACGCGATGCCGATCAGGATCAGGGTGCCGATCATCGCGTTGGCCATTCCCCCGCCCGGCTCGCCCACCGGCTTGGGGGCCTTGGTGAAGAAATCCCAGTTGAGCGAGGAGAAGCCCTTGGAGATGACGTAGGCGAAGACGAAGAAGAGCGGCACGAGCGCCAGGACGACCGCCGCGCCGCACAGCGCGACGACGAGGCCCGAGGTGAACTTCCGCCGCGCGGTCCGGTTCATGCCGCCGCCTGGGGCTTCGCCGCGACCGCCGTCGGAGCCGCCTTCGGAGCCTTCGCCTTGACCTCGCGGGTCACGCTCCAGATGAGCAGCCGCGAGAGCGCGTTGATGAACAGCGTGATGACGAAGAGCACGAGACCGATCTCGATGAGGGCCGACAGGTAGAGGTCGTCGGCCGCCTCCGTGAATTCGTTCGCGATGACGGCGGCCATCGTGTACTGCGGGGCGTAGAGCGAGGCCGAGATCTGAGGATTGTTGCCGATGACCATCGTCACGGCCATGGTCTCTCCGATGGCCCGCCCGAAGCCGAGGATCACGGCGCCGATGATTCCCGTCCGCCCGAACCGCAGCGCCGCCTGGATCGCCTCCCACCGGGTCGCGCCCAGCGCGTACGCGGCTTCCCGCTGCGTCGAAGGCACCGCCTTCAGGACCTCGCGGGCCACCGAGGAGGTGAACGGGATCACCATGACCGCGAGGATCAGAGCGGCCGAGAGCATCCCGACGCCGAGGGGCGGACCGGAAAAGAGCGGAACCTTCTTGAGCCAGGACGGCGTCACGACCTGCAGGTGACGCACGATGGGAACGAGCACGAAGACGCCCCAGAGCCCGTAGACGATCGAGGGCACCGCGGCGAGGAGCTCCGTCAGAAACGCCAGCGGCGTCCGCAGGGCCCTCGGCGAGATCTCCGACAGGAAGACGGCGATGCCGATGGCGATGGGCGTCGAGATCAGCATCGCCAGCACCGACGGAGTACAGCGTTCCCCAGATGAACGGCAGGGCGCCGAATTCGCCCGAGACCGGGTCCCAGATCCTGCCCGTCCAGAATCGGAAGCCGAACTTGTCGATCGAGAGCTGCGACGTCCGGAAGAGCTCCCAGAAGATGCCGGCGACGAGCAGGACGACGAGCAGGGCGAAAAACCCCGTCCCCAGCCGGAAACCGCGATCATCGGCGCTCCGGCGCGAGGACGGGGTCTTCTTCATCGACGGCTCCGGCAAACGGTCTTCAGAGCTTGATCTTCTTGAGGGCTTCCATCTCGAGGGCGACGACCTCGGACGGGAGGGGCGCATAGCCCAGGTCCGAAGCGAACTTCTGCCCGTCGCTCAGGGCCCACTTCATGAAGTCGACCATGGTGCGCGCCTTGGGCTTGTCCTTGGGGTTCTCGTAGAAGAGCAGCCACGTGAACGACGAGATCGGGTAGACGCCTTTGCCCGGAGCGTTCGTGATCGACACCCGGAAGTCGGGAGGCATCTGCTTGGCCGCCACGGCCGCGGCGGCCGTGACCGAGTCGAGCGAAGCCGCCACGAACTCGCCTTCCATGTTCTGGACCGAGCCATAGTCGATGTTGTTCTGCTTCGCGTAGATCAACTCGACGTAGCCGATCGAGCCCGGTGTCTGCTTGACGAGCCCGGCGACACCCTCGTTGCCCTTGCCGCCGACGCCGACGGGCCAGTTCACCGAGGTCGCCACGCCGACCTTGGACTTGAACTCCGGCGAGACCTTCGAGAGGTAGTCGACGAAGATGTACGTCGTCCCCGAGCCGTCGGAGCGATGGGCCACCGTGATGTCGGTCGACGGCAGCTTGACTCCGGGGTTGAGACCCGCGATCGCCGAATCGTTCCACTTCGTGACCCTGCCGAGAATGATGTTGGCGAGAAGGTTGCCCGAAAACTTCAACTGGGCGTCGACGCCCGGGATGTTGTAGATCGGCACGACCGCGCCGAGAACCGTCGGCAGATGCAGGATCTTGCCCGGGGCGCCCTGCATCTGGTCCGGCGTCATCGGGCCGTCGGTCGCCCCGAAGAACACCGTCTGGTTGCTGAGCTGGCGGATGCCGCCGCCCGAGCCGATCGACTGGTAGTTGATCTCGACGTCGGGGTGGAGCTTGTTGTAGTCCGAAAACCACTTCGAGTAGATCGGGTACGGGAACGTCGCGCCGGCGCCGTTGATCTGCTCGGCCCGGGCCGTCGCGGCCGCGCCGGCCAGAAGGATGCCGCCGACTGCGGCGGTCAGCCATCGATTGAGTTTCATCGTCTTCTCCTCGCTTCCTATGTGAAGCCTTTGCGTCAAATCCGTGTGAAGTTCGTATGAATTAGAAGTTGAAGAGCGTGCTGAGCGCGTAGCGCTCTTCCGTGGGCCGCTGATTGGGCGCGCCCATGTAGCGGATCTGCTCGAAGTTCAGGAGAACCGCGGCCGCGACGCCGCTCTTCGTGACCGGGAACCAGTACGCCGGACCCACGATGAGGCGCTGCTTGCGCGCGGAGGACGACGTGTCGGGCGTGATGCGGTCCCACCGGAGCAGGGCTTCGAAGCCGCAGTCGGGGATCCGGGGCGTCACCCAGACCGACCAGCCCTCGGAGTCGACCTGGGAGACCGAAGCGGAGCGCTTGTCCTTGTTGTGGTCGTACTGGGCGCCGAAGTTGACCCAGGGGTTCTCGAAGCTGAGGAAGCCGATGTACCGCTCCTTCTTCAGATCCTCCAGGTAGTGATCCGAGTCGTAGAAGCCGGTGATCCGGAGGCCCTTGATGACGGGAATCATGGGGAGCGGCCGGAACGTCAGGCGGACCTGATAGGACATCTGGCCGTCGGCGTCGTTCGGCCGAGTGTAGCCGTCGCCGTTGTACACACCGCCGTGGACGTCGCCGAAGTTGCCGGGGAAGTTCCAGTGCACGGAGGCGCCGAGGTCCGAGGAGGTCAGGAATCCTTCGCGGTCCTCCTGGACGGTCCCCTGGAACCGATAGCGGTAGATCCCCTCTTCGAAGTCGATGAAGGGCGTCTGCTGAAGTCCCAGCCGTAACCACGAGCCCTTCGTCGTGAAATCGGAGAAGTTGAGCTGACCGTACGCGTACTTGAGCCGATACGTCAGCGTGCCCGTGATACCGGGCACGTCCTTTCCGTCGACCTGACCGACGCGTACGACGTCCGGCGTGATCCGAAAATTGATGAGGTGGTTGATCTGTCCCGTCACGTTGATGTAAGCGCGCGTCACGTCGAACGAACTCGGGTGGACTCGATCTCCCTGGGAATTCGTCACCGTGGGCTCGAGCTGATACGTGTAGTTCGCGAAGATCGTGCCGCCGACGTTGACCGCCGGCGTGTCGTCCGGTGGTGTGTACCCTTCTGCGACCGTGATCTGTGCCCGCGCCGAAGCGCTTCCGGCGAGGATCATCGCCGCCGCCGCGCACGCCGCAGGGAAACTCCGAATCCTGTGCTTCATGACTGAGATCCTCCTCACTGTTGAGCCGCGACTTTCCTCGCGCGGCGTCAACGGCAGTCGAAGGCGCTGTAAATTCGAGTTGAAGTGAGGCGCGAACGCGCTTTACCTGGGAAAGGTCGCGTCGATCACCGTGTCGGGGATTCCGGCCTTCTTCCAGTCGATGATCTCGGCGGCGCTCAGCGGAGTGGAGAGCGGATGCGCCCGCACGAAGGAGCGGATCACGTCGGTGCCGATGCCTTCGCGCATCAGATCGAGGATCTGCGTCTTCAATGCGTCCGCTCCGGGCGAAGGCGGACTCGGGGGTGCGACGGGAATCGTCGCGGCGGACGCCGCGGGCGGAGGCGTCGGCGGCGGAACTGCGGCCACGGCGGCCGCCGGAGCGGACGTCGGCTTCTTGCCGAGACTCGATCCGAAAGACGGACGGCTGCGCCGGCAGAGGCGACTCCGCCAGAGCCTGCAGCGCAGGCTCGTCGCATGCGTATGAGCGGAACGTGACCTTGTACCAGCTCTGCTCGCTGTCCATGCAGCCGGGCGTCGTGTCGCCGACGGGGCAATCGATCTTCATGAGGTTCTTGAAACGATAGAAGGGCACGTAGAGAACGTTGCCGCCGAGGGCGGCCGTGTTGTTGCGCTCCGTTCGGTAGGGATCGCTGATCTCGAAGGCCTGCTGCTGCTGATCGATCGGACCGCTCTGGCCGAGCAGCTTGCAACCGGTGGGAAGCGGAGGAACCATCGTGTCCTTGCTCGCCAGCTCGGCCTGGTACACCTTCACCTTCGAGCCGTCCGCCGTCACCGAGACGCATCCGGCGAGGCCCAGCGCGAGCGCAATCGCGATCCTCTTCATTCGAAGCTCCTTCATACCGTTCGAACGTCGACGCGCAGCCTGACGTCACTTCGTAAAGGCCCGAGGCATCCGATGTGAAATCGGTGTGAAGCCGTGACCTCTCTCCTCCAAAAAAAGGGCCCCGACGGATCGGGGCGATTGGAGGGTCGTGCGACGCAGTGCGGCGGAGTTTTCCGGGCCGCCCTGAAGTCTCGAGGCAATCGGCGTCAAATTTCTGCGAGGAGGGACTCCCGCAGAACCTGCTGGATGCTGGATGTTCTGGATCCGATCCGAAGAGCCCAAGAAGCTCTACCGCCTGATCGAGCCCGCGTTCGAAGACCTGCCTGCCGATCACGCCGCGGAGTTCTTTCGCTCCGCGTCGCCCGGGCCGAGATCCCGCTGGAGGGGCTCTGCTTCTCTACAGCGACGGCGTGACCGAGTGCCCGTCCCCCGAAGGAGAAGAGTTCGGCGTCACGCGGCTCGCCGGACTCGCACAGGCTCTCTGCGGCGCGCCGGCGGTGCACGTGGTGTCGGCGATCTTCGAGGCGCTCGGCGAGCACGCCGGGCGCGAGAGGCTCCCCGACGACGCCTCGGTGCTCGTGGTCAAAAGGAAGTGAAGCGTCGGTGTTCGCTGGCGGAGCGGCCCGCCGGCTCGAAAACGCCGCCGTGGGGCCCCAGAGGGTCGCGCCTCCGGCTCGAGGACGCCGTACCCGTCGTGCCGGCGAAGGCGCCCTAAGGCCTTCCGAAGACATAACTTACGACGAGAGGCGGACCAACTTTACACTCGGACGGCCGGCCGATGGTACCCTCCCTGCTCGTTTCGACGGTATGAGCGAAGTCCATTACATCGGTGGGGGTCAGACGCCGGACGACCGGCTGGACGACCGTTCGCTCTACTTCAATCGCGAGATCTCCTGGCTCGCGTTCAATCGCCGGGTTCTCGAAGAAGCGCTGAGTCCGACCTGGCCGCTCTTCGAAAGGGTCAAGTTCCTCGCGATCTTCCACTCGAACCTCGACGAGTTCTTCATGATCCGGGTCTCGGGCCTGCACGAGCAGCTCGAGGCGTCCGTGGCCGAGCGCAGCGCCGACGGCCTCTCCGCCCAGGAGCAGCTCCGGCTGATCCGCGAGATCGTCGAGCGCGACGTCGGCGTCGCGATGACCCTGCTCCGCGACGAGCTGCAGCCGAAGCTCGCCGAGGCGGGCGTGCGGATCCGGGAATGGGATCAGATCGACGCCGAGCGCAAGAAGGAGCTCTGCGCCTACTTCGAGAGCGTCGTCTTTCCCGTGCTCACGCCGCTGGCCTTCGATCCGGCGCACCCGTTCCCGTTCGTCTCGAACCTGTCGCTCTCGCTGGCCGTCGAGCTCGCCGACAAGAAGGAAAAGAAGCCCGCCTTCGCGCGCGTGAAGGTGCCGCCTTCCCTGTCGCGGTTCGTGCCGGTGCCCGGCGGAAGCGAGCAGGATCAGGAATTCGTGCTGCTCGAGAAGCTGATCGAGGCGAATCTCGACCGGCTGTTCCCCGGGATGGTCATCCTGGGCGCCTCGGCGTTCCGGGTCACCCGCGACGCCGACATCGAGATCCGCGAGGACGAGGCGGGCGACCTCCTGCGCAGCATGACGGACAACCTGCGGCGGCGGAGATTCGGCGCGGCGATCCGGCTCGAGGTCGAGGGCCGCTGCTCGGAGCACGTCCGCGAGCTTCTCCGGACCCAGCTCGAGCTGGACCCGGGCGACGTCTACGAGATCCAGGGGCCCCTCGGCGCTGCGGATCTCATGTCCATCATGAAGCTCGATCGGCCGGACCTGAAGGATGCGCCGTTTCTGCCGGCGTCGCGCTCGATCTTCGACCCGCCCGCGGACGTCTTCGAGACGATCCGCAAGGGCGACGTCCTGCTCCACCATCCCTACGACTCCTTCGACCCGGTGCTGCGTTTCCTCGAGGTCGCCGCGGACGACAAGGACGTCCTCGCGATCAAGATGACGCTGTATCGCGTCGGAGCCGACTCCCCGATGGTCGCGGCGCTCGCGCGGGCCGCCGAGAACGGCAAGCAGGTCGCCGTGCTCGTCGAGCTCAAGGCGCGGTTCGACGAGGAGAACAACATCCAGTGGGCCCGCTCGCTCGAGCGCGCCGGCGTGCACGTGGCGTACGGCGTCGAAGGGCTGAAGACCCATGCCAAGATCGCGCTCGTCGTCCGGCGCGAGGGCACGGCGATGCGGCGCTACGTCCACGTCGGCACCGGCAACTACAACCGCCTGACGGCCCGGACCTACACGGACGTCGCCCTCTTCACGTCCCGGGCCGAGTTCGGCCACGACGCGTCGGAGCTCTTCAACTTCCTGACCGGCTTCTCGAAAAAAACCCGATACAAACGCCTCGCCGTCGCGCCGTTCGCCCTGCACGACCGGCTGATCGCGCTGATCGACCGCGAAGCCGAGAAGGCGCGGCAGGGCAAGCCCTCCGCGATCCTCGCCAAGCTGAACGCCCTCGTCGACCCCAGCGTGATCAAGGCGCTCTACCGCGCTTCGCAGGCCGGAGTCCCGGTCGACCTCTCGGTCCGCGGCATCTGCTGCCTGCGGCCCGGGGTCAGCGGCGTCTCCGAGGGCATCCGTGTGTCTTCGGTCGTCGGCCGCTTCCTCGAGCACAGCCGCGTCTTCGCGTTCGGCGCCGGGGACGAGGAAGAGATCTTCATCTCGAGCGCCGACTGGATGCCGCGGAATTTCTACCGGCGCGTCGAGCTCATGACGCCGATCCAGGACGAGAAGGCCAAAGAGAAGCTCCGACAGGAGATCCTCGAGCCGATCCGGACCGACAACTGCCGGGCGCGCGACCTCCAGAGCGACGGCACGTACGTCCGGCGGGAGCACGCCGCCCAGGAGCCCGAGGTCGACACGCAGGACGCGCTCCTGGACCGTCTCGCCACGGCGAGGCCTGAAGGCCGTCCCTTCCCTCTAGCTCGCTAGGCCGTTTTCTTCAGAATGCGGGTATCGGGCCCGACGACGAGCGGCCGTCCCCGCCACGCGAGCGTGCGGCCCACGAGCCCGGCGACGAAGACCGCGGCCGCGAAGACGTCGCGCACCGGCAGCAGCGCCGCATCCCTCCAGTCGATCGGGTCGCCCCACGCGCGAATCACGGCAAGCTCGGCGCCCCAGCGCAACCCGAGGAGGGCGCCGGCCGCCGCCTTGAGGGGCACGCCCGGAGACGCGAGGGCGAGGGCGAACCAGGGCAGCGCCCCGACGAGCGCCTCGCCGACGTAGAGCCGTCCCGCCAGCTTGCGGCGCATGATGGACCAGCGCCGATGGCGCTGCCAGACCACGCGGAGCGGCTTGCCGACCTCCATCGTGTCGAGCACGTCGGCCGAAAGGACGACGCGATAACCGGCGCGGCGGATCTCCCGGCCCAGCACGAAGTCCTCGGCCAGGTAGTCGCGCAGCGAACCGATGCCGCCGATCGAGTCGAGGCCCCGGCGCGAGGCCAGGATCGACTTTCCGACCACGCAGGGTCTTCCGAGCACGTCCGCGACGAGGGCCGTGCCCGGCATCAGGCAGCCGTTCAGGTAGAGCGCCTCGACTCTCGAGCCCAGGCTCTCGGCTCCGGATGCGCGAAAAAGGTTCGACACGAGGCCGACGCGCGGATCCCGGAACCACGAGACCGCGCGCTTCAGGAAGCCCGGACGCACGCGGACGTTGCCGTCGGAAAAAAGAACGAGGCGATGTTTCGCGTAGCGCATGGCGGCGGCCAGCCGGTTGACCTTGGCGTTGCCCCCGGGCTCCCGGTCGTCGAAGACGAACGTCGAGGAAATCTCCGGATGCCGGTCGGCGACGCGGCGCGCCGGAGCGTAGGCCGGATCGGACGAGCTCGCGAAGGAGAACACCACCTCCAGCTCGGAGGGCGGGTAGTCGAGCCGGAAGAACGACTCGAGGTTCTCCTCCAACCCCTCGTCGAGCCCGCGGAGCGGCTTCACGATGGAGACCGAGCGGCGAGAAGGCCGTCTCGCGATTCCCGCGCTGCCGCCGCCGGAGGCGCAGAAGGGTGGCCGCCGAAACCACGTAGGTCCCCGTCCCGATCGCGAGGCCGCCCAGCCCGGCGAGTCCGGCCGCGAGGCTCACGCGCTCGCCGCCGTCTCGGCCGGCGTGAGGCGCAGCACGCCGATCCCCGTGCCCCGGCGCAGCGCCTCGAGCACGGACTCCCGCGTCTTCTCGGCGTTCAGCAGCGTCTTCCACGCGTAGAGGTGCTCGGGCCGGTGAAAGTCGCTGTTGGCGATGTGCGGCAGGCTCTCTCTCGAGATCACGGGAAAGAGCTCCCACCGGCAGCCGACCTCCCAGAGATCCACGAGATTGCCGACCTGCTTGCGCCGGTTCCAGAGGTACCAGGTGTTCGCGAACCACTCGCTCATCTCGTGGGGATGACAGGCCACGGTCACCGCGCCGCGCGACTTGAGCTCGCGGAGCATCTCCAGCGGATCGCCGTCCGCCGAGGCGAACTCGTCCAGGCCCAGTGCGAGCGCGTGCACGGAAGTGTGCCGGTTGATCGTGTTGCGGGTCATTTCGGCTCCGGGAATGACCACCATGCGATAGGCATGCCAGGCCCGTTCGGCCTCCCGGGCGATCTCATCCGCGTAGCGCGGGAACGTCTCGGCGTTCAGGCTGTGACGGATCCGATGCGCGATCTTCCCGAGGCCGCTGTCCTGGTTGACGATGTGGTCGGTGATCGCGATGACGTCGTGGCCGGACTGGCCGAAGATGTCCACGACCTTCGGCAACGGCAGGATGCCGTCGGAGTAGGTCGTGTGGATGTGAAAGTCACAGAGCAGCATCGGTACCTGGCCGAACCCGATTGTCGGCCGGCCCGGCGAGGCCCGGGCGAGCACGGCGATAAGGATCGCCGAACGAAATGTAAAAAGGATCCGAAGCGGGAAGGCTAGGGGCGCGCCACCGGGAAGTTCCCGGTGCGCCGGGGCGGCTGAATCGGCAGGCGGCTCCGGCCGGCGCGCCACCAGAAGACCCAGCGGCGACGAGCGTCTTCGACCGAATCCACCTCGGAAACCTGGAAGACCTTCAGGTCTCCGGCCTTGACCTCGGCGATCCGCCGCGACGCGGAAAACACCACGTGGACCGGCGAGAGTGCGGAGCCCGCCAGGGCGAAATCGAACCGGAAGCGCTCCACGTCCTCGGCGGCGCGGAGCTCGCGGGAGAAGCCGGAGACCGGGACCGAGCGCTCGCTCTCGAGAGGGGTGCCCAGCCGATCGTCGTTCGCCACCGCGGGCTCGAATCTAGGTGGGGGGGGTGAAGTTGGTGTGAAGCGGTGAAACGGTGAAAGGGATGCCCGGCGATAATCGCCGCCGTGCCGAGCCTTCCCGGACTCACCGACTACCACGTGCACACGTTCCGGTGCGGGCATGCCGGCGGCGCCTCCCGCGATTTCGTGCGCCGCGCGATCGAACGCGGGCTTTCGGAGATCGGCTTCACGGACCACATTCCTCTCTACTTCCTGCCCGAAAAAGAGCGCGATCCCAGGCTCGCGATGCGGGAGGACCAGCTCGACGGTTACGTCCGCGAGGTCGAGGAGCTCCGTCAGGAATTCCGGGGCGCCATCGAGGTCCGACTCGGTCTCGAGGCCGACTACGCCGAAGGACACGAGGAGACGCTCGCGCGCTGGCTGGCCCGGGCCGACTGGGACCTGGTCCTGGGCTCGGTGCACTGGGTGGATGGCGGCTGGATCGACGATCCGGCGACCTCTCCCGCCCGCTTCGCGCGCGAGGGCGTGGAGCCGCTCTACGACCGCTACTACGCGCTCCTCGCGAAAGCGGCGCGCACCGGCTTCTTCGACGTCCTGACGCACTTCGACCTGCCGAAGAAGCACGGCCACCGCCCCGCGGCGCCGCGGGAAGCCGCGGAGGCGGAAGCGATCCGCGCCGCGAAGGAGGCCGGCGTGGCCGTCGAGATCTCCTCCGCCGGACTGCGCAAACCCGTCGGAGAGGCCTATCCCGAACCGCGCCTGCTGCGCCAGATCGTCGCCGCCGGCATTCCCGTGACGTTCTCCTCCGACGCCCATGCGCCGGCGGAGGTCGGCTGGGGTTACGAGCAGACTCTGGTCATGGCCCGCGAAGCGGGAGTCTCGGAGCTCGTCACGTTCGAGAAGCGGCGAAAGGTTCGCCGGCCGCTCCCTCCCCCGTGAACCACCGGCCCATCGCGGCGAACACGTCGGCGGACGGCCGGCGTCGCCGGGCGAAAGTGGAGTAGTCGACCTCGAAGAGACCGAAGCGCGGACGGAAGCCCTCGAGCCACTCGAAGTTGTCGAGGAGCGACCAGTAGAAGTAACCCGTGATCGGAGTGCCCCTGGCGCGGCGGTGCGCGAGGACCGCGAGGTGCTCCCGCAGGAAGTCGCAGCGGCGCCGGTCGTCGCCGGTGGCGATGCCGTTCTCGGTCACGAGCACGGGTTTGCCCACGAGGGCCGCCTTCCGCAGGACGACGTCGAACCCGTGGGCATGGACTTCCCACCCGGTGTCCGTCAGGCCCCGACCGTTCGGGTCGCGATAGGCGTACTCACCGACCGCCCCTGGCCGGCCGCGGAATCGGATGTGCACGCGGCTGTAGTAGTTCACGCCGACGTAGTCGTTGGCGGCCGGCAGATCCGGGATCCGCGCGCGCATCCGGCCCTCTCCCGGAAACGACCAGGCGAGGTCGCCGGTGGCGATGGCCTCGAGGAGAGCCGTATTGTAGAGACGGTCGGCGACGCGTGCGAGGCGGCGGTCGAGAAAGTGGCCGGCGCGGTCGGGGGCGAACTCGAGCATGTTGTGGGCGATTCCGATCTGCGCGTCGGGGACACGCTCGCGGATCGCGGCCGCCGCCTCGGCGTGGGCGCGGAGCATGTGCTCGAAAGCGCGGGCCGCCGCGCGGAATCCACGCTTCCCCGGAGGAATCTCGCCGCCGAGGTACCCGCCCAGCAGCAGCACGACGGGCTCGTTCAGCGTCACCCAGAGTTTCACGCGCGGCCCCAGGGCGTCCGCGGCGGCTTCGGTGAACCGGCGGAATCCCTCGACGCAGCCCGGGTCCTCCCAGCCTCCCCGCTCCCAGAACCAGCGCGGGTGCGTGTAGTGGTTGAGCGTCACGCAGGGCTCGACGCCCAGCCTCAGAAGCGTCGCCGCGCGTTCCCGTTCGACCGCGAGAGCGTCCTCGCAGAACTCTCCGGGCCTGGGCTCGAGGCGGCTGCGCTCGAGAGAGTAGCGATACGCGTTGACGCCGAGGGTGGGCAGGAGGCCGAAATCCGAACGCCAGCGTTCGAGGTGTCCCGAGCCGCGGCCGCACCGTGCGCCGCGGACCTTCAGCCGCTCGAGCTGTTCCCATTCCGTCCAGTCGTTGTCGGGCGCGCCCTCCACCTGGTAGGCAGAGGTCGCCACGCCCCAGAGGAACGGAGGCAGTCCCATACCCATGTTAGCGAGAAGGATGCCAGCCCCGTGCACGGTCCGGCAACGGGGCTCGCCGTCGCGTCGCGCCTGAGCCCGGGGTCAGGCTTAGGGTAGGGGAGCTCCGACGCGTGGTGCTTCACCCAGCGCGCTTCGGCGATGAAGATCGTGTCCTCGCAGATGTTCGTGGCGAGATCGCCGACCCTCTCGAGATTCTTGGCGATCGAGATGAGCTCGATGCAGTAGGTCGTCAGGGCCGGGTATTCGGCGATGTAGGTCAGCAGCTCGCGGATGATGGAGACGTTCTTCTCGTCGAGAATGTCGTCCTTCTTGATCACCCGCCGCGCGAGGTCCGCGTCGCGATTCACGAACGCATCCAGAGACTGCTTGAGCATCGAGATCGCGACCTCGGCCATGTAGGGGATGTCGATGAAGGGCTTGAACGGGCGCTGGCCGGCGAGCCGCTCGGCGCCCTCGGCGATGTTGACCGCGTGATCGCCGATCCGCTCGAGGTCGCTGTTGATCTTGAGGGCCCCGACCAGGAAGCGCAGGTCGACGGCCACCGGCTGCTGCAGGGCGAGCAGGGCGATCGCGGCGTCTTCGACCTGGAGCTCGAGCCGGTCGATGTCCTCGTCGGCCGCGATGACCTGCCGCGCTTTTTCGGGGTCCATGTCGGTCAGGGCCTCGATCGCGCGGTGGATCTGCCTTTCGACTTCTCCGCCCATGAGAATGATCTGGCGACGGAGGTCCTCGAGCTGCTCGGAGAAATGCTCTTTCATGGTGTCCGGGTCTCCCTTCTCAGTTCCAGAGGGCTTCCGCCGACAGGATTTCGAGGTCCTTCTGCAGAACTTCCTCGCGGCCGGCCGGGACGGCGCGCAGGTTCACGGTGCGGTCGAATGTGCGCTCGAACAGGTTCGCCTTCTTGCGGGCGGCGTCGAGCTCGGGCTCGCAGTCGCCGCGGGCGGAGACCTCGAGCTCGATCTTGCGCGAACGCACCCGGCACGAGATTCCCGTCACGAGCTGCCGGTGGCTGCGGTCGAGCCCGTCCGCGATGCGGAGGATCGAAGCGAGCTTCTCGACGACCGCCTGGAGATACGGGTTCAGCCGGCGCCAGTTCTCGTGGGCGACCTTCGGACCGCCGCCCTTGTGGTACCGCGCGAGCGAGGCCAGGACCTCGATTTCGTCGGCCGAGAAGCCCGTCAGGTCTCCGTGCGTGATCAGGTAGTACGAGTGGCGCTGGTGCTTGGCGTAGCCGATGTAGCAGCCGATGTCGTGCAGCAGCGCTCCGTACTGCAGCCACTCCCGCTCCGTCGCGGTCAGCTGATGCAGGGCGTGGGTCTGGTCGAAGAGCTCGAGGGCCAGCCGCGCGACGTGGGCGGCGTGCAGGACTTCGGCGTTGCCCCGGCGGAGCATGCGGTCCACGCTGCGGGCGCGCATGTCCCGGCTGGCGGGCAGCCGGACTTCGCCGCGCCGGGCCACGGTGTCGAGGAGGAGCCCCTCGCGGAGGCCGCGCTCCCCCACGACGATCGCGTCCGCGCCCGTGCGCTTGAGGATCCACGCGAGCAGGAGACCTCCGGGGACGGCGATGTCCCGCCGCCGGGGGTCGAGCCCCGGAATCCGGAGCTTTTCCTTCTCGGTCGTGCGCCGGAGCATCTTGTTGACCTTCTTGAGACCCTTCCTCGTCAGCGTGCGGTGGCCGGTGGGGCTGGGCTCGCGGCCCAGCACGGCCGCCTCGTGGACCAGCGAGAGCGACTGGATCGTGCCCGAGGAGCCCACGCAGGTCTTGAAGCCCTTCTTGCGCACGGCGTCCGCGGCACGCTTCGCGGCGGCGCGGATCTCCTTCTTCATGCCCTTGAGGTCCTTCACCGTCGCCGGATCGTTGCGGAGATGGCGGTCGGCGAGGCGGACCACGCCGAGCGGCAGGCTCTCCGTCAGCAGGACCCGCGCGCCGTCCGAGATGACGAACTCCGTCGAGCCGCCGCCGATGTCGATCAGGAACAGAGGGTCCTGGCGGGCCGGGAACTCGCTCCGGATGGCGAGGTTGATGAGACGGGCCTCTTCCTCGCCCGAGATCACCTCGACCCGAACGCCCGTTCGCCTGCGGACGGCCTCGACGAACTCGTTGGAATTGGCGGCCTCGCGGACCGCGCAGGTCGCCACGGCACGGGCGATCTCGGCGCCCGCGCCCGCCGCGAGCTTGACGAAGTGCTCGACGGTCGAAACGCCCGCCTCGATGGCCTCGGGCGAGAGCTTTCCGGTCCGCAGCGTCTCGCTGCCCAGGCGGACCATCGCCTTCTCGCGGAGGAGCACCTCGAGCGTGCCGTCCTCCTCGATGTTGGCCACGAGCAGCTTGATGCTGTTCGTGCCGATGTCGATCGCGCCGAGCGTCCGCATGGCGGCGGAATTTTCGCCCCGGTCGGGTGGAACCCGGTGAAGGCCATGTGAAGGGCGCGTGAAGGGGACTGGCTTTTTCGTGTCTCTATAATAGCGCCCCGTGCGCGAGGCCGGAGATCTCTGGAAGGCGCGGCAGCGTGCCGTCGACAAGGCGCGCAAAGCCGCGCGGCGCGGCGAGCCCGAGGGCCTGCACGACCTGCGCGTCGCTCTGCGCCGCGCCGCGGCGACCGCGGCCGCCCTCGGCGCGAAGTCCGTCTCGCGCGACGCGAAGGTCGTCGCGCGATCCCTTTCGGCGGAACGGCAGCTCCAGGTCGATCGCGCGCTGCTGGCGCGGGTCGGGAAGCTCGGCTACCTCTCCCCCGACGCGACGACCGCGCTCGCGGCGCGATGGGAGAAGCTCGCCGAGCGCGGAGGCCGGCGGATCGCGCGCGCCTGCCGACGGTCGGGCCGTGCGCGGACTGCTGAAGGACCTCGAAAAGCTCTCGCGCCGCCGGCGGGACGACGCGGTCGAGAGGCTCGAGCGGGCGCGGCGGAAGGCCGAGGCGACGCTCGTCGACTCTCTCGAGGGCAAGGACGATGACGTGATGCACCGTCACCGGATCGCCGTGAAGAAAGCGCGCTATCTCGCCGAGGACCTCGCGGCTCTGGGCGTGCGGCGGTTCACGAACCAGATCGAGCGCGAAAAGGCGCTCCAGGACGCTCTGGGGCGCTGGAACGATCTCTGCCTGTTCTCGCGGCGCCTCGCCGGGAGCCGCGACGAGGCCGAGGAGCGCGGCTCGGTCACGCTCGCGGCCGAGCTCGAGCATCTGCTTGCCGCCCTGGAGCCGACGATCGCCGCCATCCGGCGCTCCGCCGTCGAGATCTCGAAGACTCCGCCGAAGATCGTGCCTCTCCGGCAGGTCGCGCACTGAGACGCTAGACGCGAGGCAACATCCCGCCGCTCTCGAAGCCGGCGGCCTCGGGGCGCGGCAACAAGCCGGCTTCTTCGATCAGCCGCAGGATGGCGTCCTGTCCCTTGATCGAGATCAGGTGCACGCCCGAAACGCCGGGCATCTCGCGCAGGGCCCCGACGGTCTCGAGCGCCAGGCGGAAGCCTTCCTCGGCCTGATGCCCCGGCGGCGCCTTCTCGAGGCGCGCGAGCACGTCGTCCGGCACGTCGATTCCGGGAACCACGTCGCGCAGGTAACGCATCGCGCGCGCCGAGCGCGCCACGTAGACGGAGACGAGGACGAACACGCGCTCGAGCAGTCCGAGGTCGCGGCTGCGCTTCATGAACTCGCCCATGCGCGGCAGGTTGAAGCACAGCTGCGTCTGCACGAACTCCGCGCCCGCCTCGACTTTCTTGGCGAGCCGCGCGGGCCGGAAGTCGTGCGGCGGCGCGAAGGGATTCTCGACGGCGCCGATGAAGAAGGAGGGGCGCGCGGTGAGCGCCCGGCCCGAGAGGTACTTCCCCTCGTCCCGAAGCACCCGGGCGATCCGCAGAAGATGCATCGAGTCGATGTCGAAGATCGGCTTGGCCTCCGGATGATCGCCCGCGGACACGTCGTCGCCGGTCAGCAGGAGGACGTTCCGCGCCCCGAGAGCCGAGGCTCCCAGGAGGTCCGCCTGCAGCGCCAGCCGGTTCCGGTCGCGGCAGGCGAGCTGGACGATCGGCTCGACCCCCGCCTGCGCCACGAACGCCCCGGCCGCGAGCGCCGACAGGTGCGGATGGGCCGCGGGATTGTCGGTGCAGTTGGCCGCGTCGACCTTGTCCCGCAGCCCGCCGGCGAAGCGCCGGACTTCCTCGGGATCGGCTCCGTTGGTCGGCTGCATCTCGGCCGTGACCGCGAAGCGCCCCGACCTCAGGATCCACTCCAGGCGGCTCCGCGGAGCCGCCTTCGGGCTCATGCCCTCCCGCCCGTCTCCGGCGGGGTTTCGCTCCCGTCGCGCGGCGCTCTCCGTCCGCCCATCCGGCGGGCACCTGCCGGTCGCGGCCGCTCGCGAGATTCGCCCACGAGGAGGTTCCCTGGAGCCTCCAGTCCACGGGAGGCTGGAGGTGCTCGATGTGGTCCTTCCAGAGAGGCAGCCTCAGCGAGCCCTCGTAGGCGCGGACCCAGACACAGCGCATCTGCGGCCGGACCTCGCAGTGGCCGTCCACGAGGACTCCCCCGCACGGCCCGTTGCGCAGGTTCTTGGGACAGTTCATCGGGCAGACGAGGCCGGTCTCGTGCAGGATGCACTGCCCGCACATCCGGCAGCCGAAGAGCGGGATCTTGACCGCCTTCTCGATCGCGACCAGAGCCGCGTGAAAGACGCTCATCGGATCCGAACCCGCTCTTCGGCCCGCTTCGACCGACGTCTAGGAGACCGGAATGCGCTTGTCGGGATCGATGAACGGCATCGGGACGACCGTGGCCGTCCGCGGGCCCCACTCGGTCTCGACCTTGAGCTTCGTCCCGTCCTTCGCCATCTCCGTCGGCATCCAGCAGTAGCCGATGTTCTTCTTCAGGCGCGGCGAGTAGATCGCCGAGGTCACCTTGCCGATCGCCGCACCGCCATCGCTCTTGTGCGCATCCCACTTGACGGCGTTGAGCGCCGGGAACGGCTCGCCGTCCAGCTCGACGCCGACCAGCCTCTTCTGGACGCCCTGGGCCTTGATCTTCTTGAGCGCCCCGATCGAGATGCAGGCGTCCTCGGGGAGCGAGAAGTCCACGAGCCGCTCGAGCCCGATCTGGATCGCGTTGTTCTCGTAGGTCATGTCCGCGCCCCAGTTGAGGATGCCGCCCTCGACGCGGCGGATATCGGAGGGGCCCGTCGGCTTGACGTTGTACTTCTTGCCGACCTCGAGCAGCGTGTCCCAGATGACCGAGCCCTTCGTCGGATCGAGCAGGTAGACCTCGTAACCGATCTCGCTCGTCCAGCCCGTGCGCGTGATGACGACGGGGACGCCCTTGATCTCGGCCTTGCGCCAGAAGTAGTACTTGAGGTCGAGGATGCTCTCGCCGAGAAGATCCTTCATCAGGTCCTTGGACTTGGGGCCCTGGACCTGGAGCGGGCGCGACGTCGAGCTCGCGGATCGTCACGTTGAGCTTCGGATAGGCGTTCTTGAGGCCCTTGAAGAACAGGAGGACGTCCGAGGACGCGAGCGCGAACCAGAAGGTGTTCTCGTCCATGCGCGTCATGACCGGGTCGTTGATCACGCCCCCGTCGGAATCGCAGATGAGGACGTACTTGCCCTGGCCGACGGCGCACTTGGACAGGTTGCGCGGCGTGACCAGCTGGGCGAACTTGAAGCCGTCGGGCCCGCTGACCTCGATGCAGCGCTCGACCGAGACGTCCCAGATGGTGACGTCGTTCAGGAGCGCCTGGAACTCGTTCTCGAACGTGTCGAAGCGGACCGGGAAGTACATGTGGTTGTAGACGGTGAAGGCCTTCGGCGAGCTGCGCTGCGTGGCCTCGTAGTACGGCGTGCGGCGGTTGCGCGCTCCCCGCTGGACCAGACTCATGTCGAACGGCGGCATTCGATCCTCCTTAATTGCGTCTCTCAGCGAACCGGCGTCGCGGTCTTGCGCGCGGGATTGAAGAAGGGCGTCTCGACGACGGTCGCGGCGACCTTGTTCCGAACGGCTTCCACGGTGTACTCCATCTCGAGCCGGCGTGCCGACGGCGTTGGCGCCGCGGGCCACGGTCGCGAGGGCGATCATCTTCTTGAGAATCGGCGACCACGTCGTCGAAGTCGCCTTGCCGACCCACTCGCCGTCGCGGTAGACGGGCACCGCCGTCCGCGAGGCGGCTGCCGGGACCTGCGGCGCGAGGGAGAGGCGGTCGTAGATCTTTTCGATCGAATCCCAGTCGATCTCGAGACCCACGATCTGGCGGGCCGGCCCTTTCTTCGCTTCCTCGCGCAGAGCGTCCTGCCCGACGAAGCGGCCCTTGTCGAGAGCCACGAGGCGCGTGAGCCCCATCTCGAAGGGCGAATAGCGCTGGATGTCGATGTAGGCCTTCTTGGAGCCGTGGAAGTCGACGTCGATCAGGAGGAGGCCCGCCTCGACGCGCGACACGTCCAGGGCGAGCATGCCGGCGGCGTGGATGTCGAAGGCCTTGCCCTTCGCCATGAGCTCGTCCCAGACCTTCACGGCGTCCTTCCAGGGGATCCAGATCTCGTAGCCGAGATCGCCGGTGTATCCCGTGCGGGAGATGTCGACGGGCACGCCGGCGATCTTCCCGGAGGTGACCTTGAAGTACTTGAGGTTCTCGATGTCGGCCTCGGCGATCGCCTTGAGCATGCGGCCCGAGGTCGGCCCCTGCAGGGCGAGGGCCGCGATCTCGTCGGAGACGTCCTCGATCGTCACGTCGAGGCCGAGGGCGTTCTGCCGGAGCCAGCGCAGGCTCGGATCCGCCGCCGTCCAGCGGTAGACGTCCTCGGACAGCCGCGCGACGGTGCCGTCGTCGATGACCTTGCCGTGCTCGTCGCACCACGGCGTGTAGATGACCGAGCCGGGCTTCACCTTGCGGAGATCCCGCGTCACGATCCGGTCGACCAGGCGCGTCGCGTCCTTGCCCGAGACGCGGTACTTGAAGAGGGGCGAGATGTCGATCACGGCCGCGGCGTTGCGGATCGCGTTGTACTCGTGCTCGTGGTGCGCCTCGTACGCGGAGACCGCGTAGTAGCCCGACCACTCGCGATAGTTCAGGCTCTCGCAGAGCGGGAACGTTCTCTCGTGTACAGCGGTTCCGATCGGCACTGTTCCTTCGTCGACTCCCGTCCGCCTCGTCGATCTTCCGATCGCCGCAGAACGCGCGGTCATCGGGAGCTTGTCGGGGCGCGCGATTATAAGTATGCTCGCGCGCTCGCGGCAAGCCGCCGCGACGGAACCCCGGGTCACAACTCGATTCGGAGCGCAGTTCAAGGACGAGGAGCGGGCGGCGCAGGACATGAGCTCGAAGTACGACGTCGTCGTCATCGGAGGCGGGCACAACGGCCTGATCCACGCGGCCTACCTCGCGCGCGCCGGCAAGAAGGTTCTCGTCCTCGAACGGCGTCACGTGCTCGGCGGCGCGGCGGTCACCGAGGAGGTCTTCCCCGGCTTCAAGTTCTCGGTGTGTTCCTACGTCGTCTCGCTGCTGCGGCCCGAGATCATCCGCGACCTCGACCTCCCCCGGCACGGCCTCGAGATCCTCCCCCTGGACGGGACGTTCACGCCGATGCTCAGCGGCGACTACCTCTGGCGCGTCAACGACCACGCCAAGACGCGCCGGGAGATCGCCCGCCACTCGAAAGTCGACGCCGAGGCCTACGACGAGTACGGCAAGGCGATGGCCGACATGGGCCGGTTCGTCAAGCCGATCCTGAGCATGACGCCGCCGGATCCGACCAAGCTTTCGCTGCAGGGCGTCCAGGACCTGCTCTTTCTGGGCAAGCGCTTCCGGGGCCTCTCCGGGACGGACCGGTACAACCAGGTCCAGCTCATGACGATGTCCGCGGTCGATTTCCTCGACCAGTGGTTCGAGACCGATCCGCTGAAAGCCACGATGTCGGCCTCCGGGATCATCGGCACGTTCCTCGGCGTGCGCTCGCCGGGCACGGCGTACGTGCTCCTCCACCACTACATGGGCGACATCGACGGGGCCTTCCGCGCGTGGGGCTTCGCCCGCGGCGGCACCGGCGCCATCTCCAACGCCTGCGCGGACGCGGCCCGCGAAGTCGGCGTCGAGATCCGCACGAAGGCCGCGATCGCCAAGATCCTGGTCTCGGGCGGCAAGGCCACGGGCGTCGTGCTCGAGTCGGGCGAGGAGATCGGCGCCCGCGTCGTGACCTCGAGCGTCGACCCGCGGCTGACCTTCATGAAGCTCGTCGGCGAGAAGGAGCTGCCCGGCGAGTTCGTCGAGGACGTCAAGCGCTACAAGTTCCGGGGCTCGTCGGGCAAGGTCAACCTCGCGCTCGACGCCCTGCCCGAGTTCCGGTCGCTGCCCGGCAACGGGGCGCACCTGCGTGGCGCGATCTCGATTTCGCCCTCGGTCGAGTACATGGAGCGCGCCTACGACGACGCCAAGTACGGCCGCTTCTCCCGGCGTCCCTACATCGACATGGTCATCCCGACCCTGACGGATCCCTCCCTGGCTCCCCCCGGCAAGCACGTCATGTCGTGCTTCGTGCAGTACGCGCCCTACAACCTCAAGGGCGACTGGGACAAGGAGCGCGAGGCCTTCGGCGACACGGTCATCGACACGATCGCCGAGCATGCGCCGAACATCAAGAACATCATCAAGCACCGGCAGGTCCTCACGCCGCTCGACCTCGAGCGCGACTTCAGCCTCTCGGAAGGCAACATCTTCCAGGGCGAGCTGACTCTCGAGCAGCTCTTCTTCCTGCGGCCCGTGCCGGGATGGGCCCAGTACCGGACGCCGATCAAGAACCTCTACATGTGCGGGTCGGCGACGCATCCCGGCGGCGGCATCATGGGAGCCAACGGCCGCAACGCCGCGGACAAGGTGCTCGCCGACTGGAAGCGGGGCAAGGTCTAGTGGCCGTGAAGAAAGACGCCGTCGTCATCGGCGGCGGAACCAACGGCCTCACCGCGGCCGCGTACCTCGCGAAGGCGGGGCTCTCGACGGTCGTGGTCGAGAGCCGCGAGACCCTCGGCGGCATCGCGGTGACCGAGGAGTTCGCGCCGGGCTTCCGCGTCTCGACGGTCCTCCACGCGGCGGGGCCCTTCCTGGCCTCGATCGCCCGCGAGCTCGACCTCGCGCGGCACGGCCTCTCCTGGATCGAGACCGAGGCCCGCGTCTTCGCGCCGTCGCCGGATGGAGGCGGCGGGCCCGCGTTCGCCCTCTACGGCGACGCGGCGCGGACGGCCCGCGACCTCGAGAAGGTCTCGGCGCACGACGCGAAGGGTTACCTGACGTTCCACGAGAGCCTCGGCCGCATCGGCGCGCGTGCTCGAGCCGCTCCTGCGGATGACTCCGCCCTCGATCGACGATCCGTCGTTCGGCGAGATGTGGGAGCTCCTCGGGGTCGGACGCAAGTTCCGCGGCGCTCCCCCGCCGCGACGCATTCCGGCTGCTCCGCTGGGGGCCGATGGCCGTGGCCGATCTCGTCTCCGAGTTCTTCGAGACCGAGCTCCTGCGGGCCGTCGTCGCGGCTCGCGGCATCTACGGCGCCTTCGCGGGCCCCTGGTCGGCGGGCACCAGCCTCGGCGTGATCCTCCAGGCGGCGACCGACGCGAACGCGGCGGGTCCCGCCACTTTCGTCCGGGGCGGCATGGGAGCGCTGACGCAGGCGCTCGCAGGCGCGGCGCGGGGCTTCGGCGCCGAGGTCCGCGCGGGGGCGACGGTGTCCCGCATCGCCATCCAGGACGGCCGCGCGACCGGCGTGGTGCTCTCCACCGGCGAAGAAATCCAGGCGCGGGCCGTCGTTTCGAGCGCCGATCCGAAGCGCACGATGCTCTCGCTCGTGGACCCCGGCGAGCTCGCTCCGGACTTCGTCTGGCGAATGAAGAACTACCGGACCCACGGCGCGCTCGCGAAGGTCCACCTCGCGCTCTCCGGGCTTCCGGACTTCCCGTCGGCGAAGGCCTTCGGTCCGAACGTCCTCGCCGGCCGTATCCACATCGGTCCCGAGATCGACTACCTCGAGCGGGCCTACGACGCCGCGAAGTACGGCGACTTCTCGCCGCATCCGTACTGCGACGTCACGATCCCGACGCTCACCGACCCCTCGCTCGCGCCCGCGGGCAAGCACGTCATGTCGATCGTGGCGCAGTTCGCTCCCTACAAGCTGAAGGGGGAGACTGGAAGGGCCGGCGCGACGCGCTCGGCGACGCCGTCGTCGAGACGATCGCCGCGTACGCCCCCGGGCTTCCGAAGCTCGTCGAGAAGCGCCAGGTCCTGACGCCGCTGGATCTCGAGGAGACCTTCGGCCTGACCGGAGGCCACGTCTTCCACGGCGAGCACTCTCTCGATCAGCTCTTCACGATGCGCCCCGTCCTCGACTGGGCGCAGTACCGCACGCCCCTCTCGGGTCTCTATCTCTGCGGCGCGGGCACGCACCCGGGCGGCGGCGTCACCGGCGCCCCGGGAGCGAACGCGAGCCGGGAAGTCGCACGCGACCTCCGCGCGCGCGCCTGATCCGCCTCGCGAGCGAGTCCGGGATCCCTCGCTCACGCTCGGGATGACGGCGATCAGCGAATCCGCTTCAGGTATCCCCTCGGGTTGAACGTCATCAGAAACTTCTCGCGGGACCGGTCGGCCTCGAAGCCCGGGTTCTTCGCGAGGAAGTCGTCGATCGCTTCCCGCGGACCCGGTCCGAAGTCCTCGAGAACCGGATGGCCGTTGACGTTGGAGTCTTCGACCACGACGTAGTTTCCGACGGACACGCGCGGCGCGAAGAGCTCGAGCTCGCGCAGGACGTGCGCCCGGGAATGGTCCGAATCCAGGATGACGAGCCGGGGCTCGTCCGGACGCCGCCCCTGGAACACTCCGGCGACGAGGGCCACGTCTCCGCTCGAGCCCGTCACGTAGCGGATCCGCGGGTGCGCGGGCCGGGGGCGGTCGAGGACGTCGATGGTGACGACTTCGCCCGCACCCAGCAGATCGAGCATGTGCGCCAGGAAGAGCGCGCTGCCCCCGGCGTGCGTGCCGGTCTCGACGACGAGCTGCGGCCGCGTCTCGAAGAGAATCTCCTGGTAGGCCATCAGGTCCATCGGGCACTTGAGACAGGGAATGCCCATCCACGTGGTGCGGTGGTGGACTCGTCCCTCCCCCTCCGGTCCCTCGTAGTAGAGGCGATGAAACGCGTCGACGATGTCTTGTTCGGACGGTTTCACGAGGTTCACGGATTCCGATTCGGCGCGTCCGTCTGAAGACCGCGCCCCGTGACTTTCCAGTTGCGTGTGGGCTCGAGCGTGAGGCGCGGGTGCGCGCGGGCGTCCGCAACCAGCATCTGTCGGACGTTGCCTTTCTCGGCCACCTTCTCGGCGCGCTTCCACATTCCGTAGCCTCCGCCCCCGGACGCGCGGTGCGAGTTGAGGGCCACGGTGAAGACGTCGTCGTCCCGGACGTCCCGGCCTCCGCGCCGCAGGAAGACCACGCGCTGGCGCGGCGGTCGCGACAGGTCGATCTCGTACTCGGCCCCCTCGAGGCTGTCGCAGGAGCGCGGCCTTTCGTCCGGGTCCGACATGCACTCGGCCGAACGCTCGAGAGCCTCGCGCACGATCTTGCCCGTGGCCCGCACCGTCACGAGGCTGTTCTCGTAGGGATAGAACTGCCAGACCTGGCGCATCGAGAGCGGTCCGGCCTCCCACGCGATCGGCCGGAACGCGAGGGGCGAAGCGAACGAGAGGTCGGCCTTCGTCTCGCGCGAGCTGCACCCGGTGCAGCCAGTCGACGATGCCGGAGTCTTCCGTGCGCGTCCTGTCTCCTCCCGTCGAGGCCGGGGCCGCGAGCTCGGCGAGCTTCACGGCGAGGACCTTCATCGTGGCCTCGTGGGAGGCCGCGACGGACGCGACCACGCCGGGGTCCGGAACGACGCTCTTCATGGGAAGGCTCTGGCCCTGGACGGCGCCGAGCCGCCACGGGGCGCTGTCGCCGGCCTTCTCGAAGGCGACGTCGAGCCGGATGAGGACCTCGCCCCATCTGCCGGGCGCCGCGACCCACACCGGGCCGACTCGCTGAGGCGCCACGACGACGTGCGCGTGGCCCGACAGAACGAGATCCACGCCCGGAACCTTCGTCGCGAGAGCGTAGGCCTGGTTCTCTCCCGAGGCGCCCCCCCGCGGCTGGCCGGTCTTCGGGTCCCGCTCGAAGCCCTGGTGCGTCAGGATGATGACGAAATCGCACCGCTCCTGCTCGCGCAGCTGCGACACGCGGTGTTTGGCCACGGCCAGGGGCTGCACGAACCGGAGGCCCTCGATCAGGCTCGGGCTCACCCAGTTCGGCGTTCCCGTCGTCGTGAGGCCGAGGATGCCGACGCGCACGCCTCCGATCTCCTTGACGACGTAGGGCGGGAACGCCTGACGGTCGCCGAGCATCAGTGTATTGGCCGACAGCCACGGGAACTTCGCCTGACGCTGGGACGCGTCGAGCCGCTCGACGCCGAAATCGAACTCGTGGTTTCCGACGGTCATGGCGTCGTAGCCCATGAGGTTCATCGCGCCGATGATCGGGTCGATCGCCTCCTTGCCGGACGCGAAGGCGAGCGCCTGTTCCGGCGATCCCTGGATCGTGTCCCCGGAGTCGAGGAGGAGCACCGGCCGGCCTTCGGCGCGGATGGCCTTGACCGAAGCCGCGACGCGCGCGAGGCCCTCGCCGAGGTCCGCGTCCGCGAGCGCGTCGACCGGGTCCACGCGGCCGTGCAGGTCGCCCGTGTAGAGGATCGTCAGGCGAACGTCCCTGGCCGCCGTAGGCGCCGGCGCCGGGCGGGCACGGCGGACACTGCCGCGACGCGGGCGGCGATGAGGACTCCGACGAAGATCAGCAGGCGGCGCACTCGCGGATCGTACACGCCGCGCGGCGCGCATAGAATGCCCGCGCATGCCGAGAAAGCCCCGGGAAACGCCCGATCAGACCCGGCGACGCGCCGCGCTCATTCTCCGAAGGCTCCGGAAGGCGTACCCCGACGCGAAGTGCGCCCTGGATCATTCGAGCCCGCTCGAGCTTCTGGTGGCGACGATCCTCTCCGCGCAGAGCACCGACAAGATGGTCAACACGGTCACTCCGAAACTCTTTTCGAAGTACAAGACCGCCGCGGACTACGCGCGCTCCCCGCGGGGCATTCTCGAGAAGGAAATCCACTCGACCGGCTTCTTCAATTCCAAGGCGAAGAGCCTCCGGGCGATGGGCGCGGCGGTCGCCGCCGAACACGGCGGCCGAGTGCCCGACACGATGGAACAGCTCGTCGCGCTGCCGGGCGTCGGGACGGAAAACGGCCAACGTCGTCCTCGGCAACGCCTTCGGAAAGGACGAGGGCTTCGTCGTCGACACGCACGTCGGGCGCCTCGCGCGACGCATGGGATGGACGCGTCAGACGGATCCCGTCAAGATCGAAATCGATCTCAACGCGATCGTGCCGAAGGGCCGGCGCACGCTCGCCGCGCACCTCCTGATCTTCCACGGCCGCCGGATCTGCACGGCCCGGAAGCCCGCCTGCCCGACCTGTCCGGTGGAGCCCCTCTGCCCCAAAGTCGGTGTGTCGCTCGTGTAAAAGGCACGCCCGCTTGAACGAAATCAGTTTTCCGGAGAACCAGCGGAAAACCCTGTCAAAAACCCTGCGGAAATGGCCCAAAAATCGCGGAATCCCGCGTTCCGCAGCGGATTGCACCATCCTCTGTGCGATCGGACAACGCGTTCCCCATCAGTGATTTAGCGTCGATGCCCAAACACCTGTGCAGGAAGGTCGAATCGGTAATCGCTCGCGGTTTCTTTTTCCACACGTGCAACCGACTCAAAGAGTGAAACTTAACCGCCTCTTCAGTCACAGACCGGGGCGGTGCTCGCCGTAAATCCCCTTCAGGGACTTCACGATTTCCCCGAGCGTGGCGCTCTGCGCGACGGCCTCGATCAGCCCGGGCATGAGGTTGCGGTCCTCGCGCGCGTCCGCCTGCAATTTCGCCAGGGCCGTCTCCGTCCGCTCGGAATTCCGCGCCGCGCGGAAGGCCGCGAGGCGCGCGAGCTGCTCGGGCTCGACCTCCGGATCGATCGCCAGGATCGGAGGCGCGATCTCGTTCTGCTCGCGGAACGCGTTGACCCCCACCGTCAGGCGCTTGCCCTCCTCGAGCTCGCGCTGCGCCGTGTAGGCCGCGTCCTCGATCTCCTTCTGGAGAAATCCCTGCTCGATCGCGGCGACCGCGCCGCCCAGCTCGTCGACTTTCCGGATCAGGGCGCGGGCGCGCTCCCGGATCTCGGCCGTCCAGGCCTCGACGAGATGCGAGCCTCCCAGCGGATCGACCACGTCGGCGACGCCGGTCTCGTTGGCGATGACCTGCTGCGTGCGCAGCGCGAGACGCGCCGACTGTTCCGTGGGCAGGGCGAGAGCCTCGTCGGACGCGTTCGTGTGGAGAGACTGCGTCCCGCCCATCACCGCCGAGAGCGCCTGCAGCGCCACGCGCACGACGTTGACGTCGGGCTGCTGCGCCGTGAGCGTCGACCCGGCCGTCTGCGTGTGGAAACGGAGGCGCCAGGAGCGCGGGTCCTTCGCGCCGAACCGGTCGCGCGCGATCTCGGCCCAGAGGGAGCGGGCGGCGCGGAACTTCGCGACTTCCTCGAAGAAATTCGAATGCGCGTTGAAGAAGAACGACAGTCTCGGAGCGAAGTCGTCGATCGCGAGCCCGCGGCCGAGAGCCGCTTCGACGTAGGCGATCGCGTTCGAGAGCGTGAAGGCGACCTCCTGGACCGCCGTCGATCCGGCCTCGCGGATGTGGTAGCCCGAGATCGAGATCGTGTTCCAGCGGGGCACCTCCGCCCCGCAGAACGCGAAGATGTCGGTCGTGATCTTGAGCGACGCCCTGGGGGGAAAGATGTACGTGCCGCGCGCCACGTACTCCTTGAGCAGGTCGTTCTGGACCGTGCCGGAGAGCGCGCTCCAGGCGATCCCCCGCTCGCGCGCCACCGAAAGCAGGAGCGCGAGGAGGATCGAGGCGGTGGAGTTGATCGTCATGGAGATGGAGACCCGATCGAGGGGCAACCCTTCGGTCAGGATCCGCATGTCCTCGAGCGTGGCGATCGCCACGCCGACCTTGCCGACCTCTCCGCGCGCGGCCGGGTCGTCCGAGTCGTAGCCCATCTGGGTCGGCAGGTCGAAGGCCACGGACAGGCCCGTCTGGCCCTGCTCGAGCAGATACCGGTACCGGCGGTTCGACTCCCGAGCCGAGCCGTAGCCGGCGTACTGGCGCATCGTCCAGAAGCGGTTGCGGTAGCCCTCCGGCGAGATCCCCCTCGTGAAAGGAAACTCGCCGGGAGCGGGCTGGCCGTAAAAGGGCTCGATGGGAACCCCGGAGGAAGTGCTTTCCGGCAGGTTCGGCCGCCCGGCGGCCACCTGCTCCTTCCGCTCCTTCACGGCGGCGATTGTTTCACGGTCTCTCGGGCCGGCCCCGCCTGCCGGCCCCGGACCCGGATGCTAGAATTCTCGCAAGCGCCAATGACAGAACACTTCCGGGGACGTCTCGAGGTCTTCGGCCTCGCGGACCTCCTCCAGTGGATGGAGCTGAACCGGCGGTCGGGCCGGCTCCTGGTCACGCGCGGCCACGACCGCCGCACCCTGGACTGGAAGGACGGCGAGATCGTCTACGTCTCCGGCTCCCTTCCGCGCCACCGGCTCGGCGTCCACCTGCTCCGGAGCGGGGCGCTGCCCGCGGCGACGCTCTACGAGCTGCTGGCCCGCAACATGACGACCCAGGAGAACCTGACGCGCCTGATCCTCGAGATGGGCCACGACACCCTCGACGGCCTCTCGCTCCGCGTCGAGGAGCTCGCCCGCAAGCTGCTCTTCGAGATCTTCGAGTGGCGCGAGGCCAACTTCGATTACGACCCGACGTACCGCGTGACCCCGATCCTGCGCATCGGGCTCACCCTCCGCGGCCAGGCCCTCGCCTTCCAGGGCGTCAAGCAGCTCGACGACACCCACCGCCTCTCGCGCCGCGAACGGCGGGAGACCTGGGAGGCCGCCGACGCGTGGGTGCTCCCGTTTCTGCCGGACGCCATCGAGGAGCATTTCTGGGAGGCGCTCGAGAGGCTGGACACCGCGCTCGAGCCGATGGAGGCCCGCGTCCACGCGACGCGCTTCCACGAGTACGCCCGGCGGCTGCGCGAGCGTCTCATCAAGAACTACCTCATGCGGCCGGTCCACGAGGACACGGCGGCCCTGCTTCTCGAGCTCCTCAAGAAATCGCCGCTCGATCCCGCCTCGGTCGTGTCCATCGCGGCGCTCGACCAGTACCTGACGCTCGATCTTCTGATCCTCGCCAATTCCCTCTCGGTCGACCGCGAGAACTCGGTCGGAACCGTCCCCGAGGCGATCGACCGGATCGGGGCCCGGGCCCTCACCGTGCTGATCGACCGGCTCTCCTCGACCGATTTCCCGTCCCTGGCCAAGAGCGACCCGGCGGCCCGCGCCGTGCGCCGCGCCAGCCTCGCGGCGGCCCTCGCGGCGGGCCGGTTCGCCGAGCGCTACGGCATCTCCCGGGAGCGCGGCTACACGCTGGGTCTGCTTCACTGCATCGGCTACTCGGATCTCTTCGAGATCGTGCGCGAGATGAACCTCCCCGCCGGTCCCTTCCGCGGCGCCGTGCTCGAGACCTACCGGCCGGCCGTCGGGCGCGCCCGGGCCGAGATCTGGGGTCTGCCCCGCGATTTCGAGGCCACCCTCTCGGACGACGGGACCGACCCCAGCGCCTCCGCGGCCCTCGTCCGGAAGGCCCGCGCGGCCGTCCCCGGCTGCGCCGTGGGGAGCCTGCCCGTGGATTCCGGCGACGACCTCGAGTCCGACGAGATCGCGACCGAGCTCAACATGCTCTTCGAGTACCTGGGCCTCGAGCCGATCGCGGCGTCCCGGGAATAAGCAGGGCAGCCCTCTCGAAGCGGCGGCTCCCGCCGGCTTCCCCCCTGAAAGATTCCTCAAAAGGGGACGGTGCGGAATCCCGGGCCACCCGGCCGCGTTTTCGGTGCCGTACCGAGCGGCTCGCCGGCCCGAGAGGGCGGCCGGGCCGACGAGAAAGGACTCGACAATGCGCTCCAAAGCACCGGCCATCGCTCTCCTGCTCGCCACCGCGGTGGCTCTCGGCCAGGAGGCCGCACCGGCGCCGCAGGTTCCCGTCTTCTCCGAACGGGTCGAGGTTCGCGTCCTCGACCTCGACGTGGACGTCACCGACTCCAAGGGTCAGCCGGTCACGGATCTGAAACGCGAGGACTTCACCGTCAAGATCGGCGGCAAGGCGATGGCGATCGACTACTTCGCCCGCGTGGCCGACGGCACGATCCACTCGCCCGACCTCGCCACGGCGTCGCCCGATCAGGTGCTCGCGGCGTACACGAAGGGCGGCGAGGCCACCGTTCCGAGAAACTTCCTGATCTACATCGATCTCGGATTCATCTCGCCCGGGCATCCGCAACCGGAGCATCAACGCTCTCTCCGACTTCGTGACGCGGCTGGGCCCGAACGACGCCACCCGCATCGTCCTCTTCGACCGCTCTCCCATCGTCCTCCAGGACTGGACGACCAGCAAGGAGTCGGCGATGTCGGCGCTCACCCGGATCGAAAAGGAGCATCCGGGAATGTCCCGGCTCCAGACCGAGCGGCAGACGATCGCCCTCATCGATTCGACGCCCCGCCGGCGGCGCGGCGCCTACGTCGAGCAGTACGCGGCGCAGATCAGCCAGGAAATTCAGACGATGATCACGAGCATGCAGAACGAGCTCGTCACGCTCTCGCCGCTCGCGGGCAAGAAGTCCTACATCTTCCTCACCGGAGGCTTCGAGTATCAGCCGGGCTACGTGATGTCGCAGTACGCGTCCGGCTCGGTGGCCGCGCCGTCACTGTCGTTCACGAATATCCGGCAGATCCCCGAGCGCGTCGGCGGCCTGGTCCAGAATGCCAACTCGGACGAGATCACCTTCTTCACGATCGACGCGAACGGCCTGACCGGCGAGGGCGTCGGCGCCGGCAACGACGATCCGCTCTCCAGCCGGCCCGGCGTCGGCTTCCAGGCCCGGCAGGACCGCCAGGCCGGCCTCCAGGAGATGGCCCTCGAGACGGGCGGCCGCGCGCTTCTCAACACGAACGACTTTCAGCGGGGTCTCGGGCGAGTGTACGAAGCCGTGTCGACCTACTACACCGTGGGCGTGAATCTCTCGAGCCTGGCGGTCGGGAAGTACGAAAAGGTCGAGGTCGAGGTCGCCCGTCCGGGAGTCACCGTGAGGTCGCGGCGCGGCTTCGCGGCCCGGCCGGAGACGGTGCTGGTCGAGCAGCGCGCCCGCGCGACGATGGAGACGGACCTCTCCTACACCGCGATCCCGGCCGAGATCAAAACCGCGCCGCCGACGCCCGACAAGAAGCTGTATCGCCTGCCGATCACGGTCACGATGCCGGCGTCGTCGCTGACGTTCGTGCCCAACGGCGACAAAGCGACCGCGAGGGCGGCTTTCTACATCGGATCCATCGACGACAAGGGACGGATGAGCGACATCACCCGGCAGGAGACCACGTTCGAGCTCGCGTCCGACAAGACCTCGGCCGACACGCCCCTGACGTATGCGGCGGACCTCCAGACGAAGAAGGGCAACTACCGCATCGTCGTCAACGTGCGCGACGTCGCGACCGGAAAGATGGGGACCGCGCGGGCGAACGTCCGGGTGGACTGACCGGAGCGGCCCTCCGCTTCCAAAACGAAAGGGGCGGCCTCACGGCCGCCCCTTTTTTTCGTCCCTGTCGCCCGACTACGACTTCTTCTTGGGAGTCGGAGCCGCGGCCGGAGCCGCCGCCGCCTTCTTGGGAGGAAGGCTGCCGTCCGGCATCAGCACGATGAACTCGCCCTTGCGCTCGATCCCCTTGTTCGCGGCGGAGCCCTTCGCAGCGCTCAGGTCCCGAACCAGGATGGCGAACGTGTAGTAGCCCGGCTCGAACGAGGCCAGCGGGATCTCGCTGCCCGTCCCGTAGTTCCCGCTCGCGACCGGCATCAGGTCGGCCGGCCCGGTGAACGGCGCGAAAGCATCCTGGCCGTCGCGCTGCACGTTGATGCGCGTCATGATCCTGGGCTTCGCCGGTTCGGCGGCCGCCGGCGCCGGCGCGGCTGCGCCGCCCGGGTCGGCCGGCGCGGGAGCCGCCGCGGCGTCACCCGAGGCTGCCGGCAGCGTCGGGTTGGAAACCTCGTAGAAGTACCAGAGGCTGTCCGACTTCAAGAAGCTGCGGTCGCCCTTGGGCTCGACCTTGATCGGCTTGTCCGATCCGAACACGAAGGGGTCGGTGGGTCCGGGGCGTTTCGTCAGCGGCACGAGGCCGGCCGACAGGATGAGTGGGGAAACCTCGAACTCGGTCGTCTTCGGGTTCAGCGTGAACGGGACGTTCGACGACGCCAGGGGGGGCTGCCCCTCCGCGGCAAAGAGGCCGAACGTTCCCTTGTACGCGCCGGGCGGCAGCGCGACGGACCTGTCGATGACGCGGTCTTTGCGGGTGCCCTCGGCGACCTCGGAGATCGACGCGTCCTCCCAGAACGACTGGACTTCCGCGCCCGAGGCGTCGGTGACGACTCCGCCGAGCTTGAGCGGCCCGGCCGCCGAGAACGCCGCCTTGTTCGCGGGCAGGTAGAACTGAAAGGCGAGGAAATCGTCACCCGTCGAGGAACGGAATGTGCCCGACCAGAAGCCGGCCTCGCCCGCGGCCGCAGCGGGAGCGGACATGAGGGCCGTCTTCACGGCCGCCGGCAACGGGACGATCGCTGCAGGCGCTGCAGGCGCTGCAGCCGCCGCAGGCGCCGCACCGGCGGGAGCCGCCGCACCGCCGGCCGGAGCCGCCGCGCCGCCCGCCGGAGCGGAGCGCGGGAGCGGGCGCACCCGCCTTGGGAGCGGCAGGCGCGGCCGAAGCCGTCGCGTTCGGGTTCACGATGGACTTCTCCGCGAGCGACGCCATCGCCTTCTCGACCGCCGCGCCGTTGCGGAGCTCGTCCGAGCCGACGCGGGGATCGACTTCAATCGTGGCCCTGAGCTCCGTGAGCTCGAGGACGGGCGGCAGCCGGTCCTTGTCCCAGGTCCAGGTGTAGGTAATCGCCGAGTTCGAGTCCGCCCCGCTGCTGACATCGATGCCCGGAACCGTGGCGCCGTCCGGCATGCCCGTGCCGCTCTGCTGGGCGCGGGTCTGCCCCACGCGCGCCGGCGGCCCGAGCACGACGAAGAGATGACCCCGGACCGAGTCCGCGCCCCGCTTGTAGCGAGCCAGCTTGAACTGCTGATCGGCGGCCGCGATCCGGCGGGAGATCTCGGCCTTGAAGGGCTCGCCGCCCCGCTTGGCGTAGTAGACGGCGATGAACTTCTCGGCCTCCTCGTCGGTCGAAACCTTCTTCCATTCGGTCCGCTCCGCGGGCGTCAGGAAGTAGGCCTCAGGCGAGTGGTCCCAGTCCTTGTACTTGGAAAGCTCGGCCAGGGCGGACGCCGTGATCGCCAGGCCGGCAAGAGCAAAAAGAAATCGTTTCACAACACCTCCAAAACGTTCCTAAGAGCGCGTGATTCTATCCGAGACCGGAGGGGGCCGGACAGCCCGGAGGACGGGTTTTCTAGCCGCGATCCGAGCGCCCGGAGGCGTACCGGCGGCCCGGAATCTTGGCGAGAGCGAGGGTGCCCTCGCCGCCGGGCCGGCGCCGCGAATCGAGCTCCGTACGCATGACTTCGAGCATCTTCTGGACGTCTCCGTGCATCCGTTCCATCCGCTGCTTCATGTGGAGGATGACTTCGACACCGGCCAGGTTGACGCCGAGGTGACGCGTCAGGGTCAGGATGATTTCGAGGCGCTCGATGGTGTCCGAATCGTAGAGGCGGGTGTTGCCTTCGGTGCGGGCCGGCCGCAGCAGGCCCTCCCGCTCGTACATCCTCAGCGTCTGCGGGTGGATTCCGTACTTTTCGGCGATGACGCCGATGCGGTAGACGCCGGAGCGGCTCCCCGATTTCATCGGCCTTTCCGGTGCTCGGTGGGCCGCGGCTCGACCGGGATCGTCTGGCCCTTCTCGGCCTTGGGCGCCACGACGCGCAGAACGCCCGCGCGGAGGCTGGCCTTGATCGCGCCGGGGTCGAGCGAAGCGGGGACCGCGAAGTCTCGCGAGAAGGTGCCGTAGATGCGCTCCATCCTCACGAAATGGCGGGGCTCGGCGCCGTTGGCCTTCCGATGCCCCGAGACCCGCAGCTTGCCGTCGAGGGCCTCGAGGCGGACGTCGTCGAGCCGCACGCCGGGGAGCTCGATGTTCAGGATGATCTCGTCGGCCGTTTCGTAGACGTCGGCCGCCGGAGACCAGAGCGCGGCGTCGAGCCCGTCATCGGGAAACTCGGTGCGATGCATCGTCTCTTCGAATAGCCGGTTGACCTTCTCCTGGATGGCGAAGAGGTCCTGCAACGAGTTCCAGCGAAAGACCGTCATGGGAAAGCTCTTGAGAGTTTAGCGCGTCCCGCCGTCATATCGAATAGCGATCCCCGCAGGCCGAGGGATCCCGGTTCGAGTCCGGGATCCCTCGCTCCGCTCGGGATGACCGCGCTACCGCGCGGTCACTTCTTCTCCGTATCCACGTACTCCGTGTCGATGACCTCGTCCTCCTTGCCGGCGCCGGAGGCAGATCCCGCGCTCGGGCCGCCGGTCGAGGCGCCCGGCGGCGGCTCGGCCGCTCCGCGGTACGCGGCCTCGGCCACCTTGTGGGAAGCCTGTTCGAGCTGCGCGAAGGCATCGTTCATGGTCTGGGCGTTCCCGGATTCGAGAGCCTTCTTCGCGTCGGCCAGCGCCGATTCCACGGCCGAGGCGTCCGCCGCAGAAAGCTTGCTCTTGTTCTCCTGCAACGTCTTCTCGGACGCATAGACGAGGGAGTCGAGCCGGTTCTTCGCCTCGATCTCCTCCCGGCGCTTCCGGTCCTCGTCGGAGTGGGACTGGGCGTCCCTGACCATCCGGTCGATCTCGTCCTTGTTGAGGCCGGAAGACGCGGTGATCGTGATCTTCTGTTCTTTGCCCGTGCCGAGGTCCTTCGCCGACACGTTCATGATGCCGTTGGCGTCGATGTCGAAGGTCACCTCGATCTGGGGCATGCCGCGCGGCGCCGGCGGGATCCCCACGAGGTGGAAGACGCCGATCGTCTTGTTGTCGCGCGCCATCTCGCGCTCGCCCTGGAGCACCTTGATCTCGACCGACGTCTGATTGTCGCCGGCCGTCGAGAAGGTCTCGCTCTTCTTCGTCGGGATCGTCGTGTTGCGCTCGATGAGCTTGGTCGTCACCCCGCCCAGCGTCTCGATGCCGAGCGAGAGCGGCGTCACGTCGAGAAGCAGCAGGTCCTTGACGTCCCCCGCGAGCACGCCGCCCTGGATCGCGGCGCCGATCGCCACGACCTCGTCCGGGTTGACGCCCTGGTGCGGGTCCTTCCCGAAGAGGTCCTTCACGAGCTTCTGAATGCGGGGCATGCGGGTCTGGCCGCCGACGAGGACAACCTCGTCGATGTCCTTGGGCTCGACGCCGGCATCCTTCATGGCCTGCTTGCACGGGCCCATCGACTTCTCGACGATGTCCTCGACGAGCTGCTCGAGCTTCGAGCGCGAGAGCTTGAGCTGCAGGTGCTTCGGTCCCGACGCATCCGCCGTGATGAACGGCAGATTGATTTCGGTCTCGACGACGTTCGACAGCTCGATCTTGGCCTTCTCCGCGGCTTCCTTCAGGCGCTGCATGGCCATCGGGTCCTTGGAGAGGTCGACGCCCTGGTCCTTCTTGAACTCGGCCAGGATCCACTCGATGATGCGCTGGTCGATGTTGTCGCCGCCGAGGTGCGTGTCGCCGTTGGTCGACTTGACCTCCACGACGCCCTCGCCCACCTCGAGGATCGAGATGTCGAAGGTGCCGCCGCCGAAGTCGTAGACCGCGATCGTCTCGTCCTTCTTCTTGTCGAGGCCGTACGCGAGAGCCGCCGCCGTGGGCTCGTTGACCAGCCGCTCGACCGTCAGGCCGGCGATCTGGCCGGCGTCCTTGGTCGCCTGGCGCTGCGAGTCGTTGAAATACGCCGGCACCGTGATGACGGCGCGCGTGACCTTCTCGCCCAGGTACGCCTCGGCCGCTTCCTTGAGCTTGCCGAGAATCATCGCGGAGATCTCCGGCGGCGACCAGTCCTTGCCGCCGGCCTTCACGCGACAGTCGCCGTTCGACGCCTCGTCGACGGAGAACGGAACCATCTTCATCTCTTCGGACACTTCGGAGTACTTCCGGCCCATGAACCGCTTGATCGAATAGACGGTGTTGGCCGGATTGGTGATCGACTGGCGCTTGGCGACCTGCCCGACGAGACGCTCACCGGACTTCGAAAACGCCACCACCGAAGGGGTGGTGCGATTGCCTTCTGCGTTGGGGATGACTACGGGATCCCCGCCCTCCATCACGGCCACGCACGAATTCGTCGTGCCGAGGTCGATACCGATGATCTTGCTCATGCGATTACTCCTTCTGGCTCCCCTACTTAGGAGGTCGCACTATAGGACATGAGTCGAGGACTGTCAAGGTTCAGGCATGATTTTCTAAGTCTAGTGCACTCATGTTGTTACGCCTACTCTACGACGAGGACGCTGGGCCGCTCGGTCTGAGGAATCGGCCGCGAGGCCGCGGGACGCAGCTCGGACACCGGCGCCAGGCTGCGCTCGAGCGACAGGTCGAGATCGATCTGGCCGCTGGCGCTGTGCCCGTAGAGGCCGAACTTTCCGTCCTCGGCTCGCAGGATGTACCGATAGAAACGGCCGTAGGGATCGCGAAGGGCATCCTCGGGCAGGATGCCGGCGACGATCAGATCCTCGAGGCTGCGGGGATAGCGGCCGGTCGAGTCGTAGTAGATCCGCACCGCGCGCTCGACGGACACGACGTGGTTCAAGGACACGGCCTTGGCGAATTCGGCGCGCTCGGGCACCTCCCCTGCCGGACGGAGCAGAGGATTCAGCGGGTTCCTCGGTACGAGGAAGAAGGCCGCGGCGATCAGCGCCGCGAGCACCGCCCACATTCCGATGACGCGCCCCGAAACTCCCGACCGCGCGGCGACGGCCGGAGGCGGAAGCGGCGCGGGCACCGGCTCCTCCTCGACGCGCCCGGGCTCGATGAGGTGGCGGCCGAGCAGATCGGTCGTGCCCTTGAGGACTTCGAAATCCGAGAGGAACGCGCGTTCCATGATTTCACTGACGCTGAGCCGGCCGTCGACCCAGCGCCAGGTCTCCGCCTCCGATCGGGAGACCGAGAGCGTTCCCTCAGGAGGATTCTTCTCGCCGGAGACGAGCTTGAGCCGCTCGACGCCGGGCGCGCGGCGGAAGACGTTCGACAGCGAGCCGAGCTTCTTCTCGAGCATCGGCCACTCGTCGACCATCTGGGCCGCTTCCATCAGGATCGTGTCGATCGTGACGGGCGCCATGTGGTCCGCGTCGTAGTCGACCGTGCCCTCCTGGGTGAAGTGGAACCGCCCGTCGGGCCAGCGGAAGGCCGTGTAAACGATGCGCGCGATCTGGACTCGGAGCGCTTCGCGCAGCTCGTGCGGTTCGATGAACCCTTCGCGGATGAGGAGGAAGCCCATCCTCTGCTGCGTCTCGCGCTGCACGACGAGGACGCGATCGAGCTGCTCCTGAGTCACGTAGCCGGCGCGGATCAGGAGGTTGCCGAGCCGGTTGTCCAGGCGGCGCGCGGTCGACTCCGCGGCGACGACCGAGCCGCCGAGGAAGGAGATCGTGATCGTGTCGTCCTCGCCGTCCACCTTCAGGACGCCGGTCTTCCGCTGCAGGCTGAGCATCTGGAAGATGTCGGTCAGCGAAAAGACTTTGAGAGTTCCCTCAAGTCCCACTGGGAACCCTCCTCGCGCCCCACTGCGCGCGCAGCCACACGGCCGCGGCGATCGCGGCGCCCGCCACGACCGTCGCGCGCACGGGCCCGAGCGGCGGAAGCGACAGCGGATCGAAGTACTTCTCGTCGAGGACCGCGGCTCCCACGGCCGTAAAGAACACGAGCAGGATCGCGGCGGCCCGGAGGGGCCGGTGGGACGCAAAGGCGTGGGATCCCGGCAGGAAGAGCGAGACGATCCGAATCGCGCGGTGCTTGCCGGAGGCCCGCCTCTGCATGGCCTTCGTCTCGGCCACCTGATCTTCGATGTCGACATCGTCCTTCTTCATGTGGAGCTTCCAGCACGCGCCGCAGTACAGCGAGGGATCGCCCCAGCGGCGGCAGCGCTTGCAGAACGGGCGTCCGCAGCGGTCGCAGTCGAGGGCCACCTCCCGGTCGCGCCGGCGCGCGACCACGATTCCCAGAGCCAGCGCCGCGAGGGGTGCGAACGTCCAGGCCGGAAAGTATTGTCGCCAGCCTCGGGCGCTGCCGTGGCCCGGCAGCCGCCGGCTCTTGGGCTGCGCATCCCACGCACCCATGCGCTCCCGTGCCCGGTCCAGGGAGTAGCCGGCGGAGACGACGCGCGACAGGGTCGGGTTGTCGACCCAGCCGTTGACCTGGGAGTTCGAGATCTCGCGGGCCTTGCGGATCGCGGCGGCCTGGCCGTCGAAGTCGTAGGCCTCTCCCTTGGCGAGGGAGAGGTTGTAGAAGACCGCCGCGGATGCGGGGGCGCGCTTGCCCGCCTCGATGTAGTCGCGAATGGCTTCGCCGTAGTCGCCCTCTGTGAACCGCACGTTGCCGCGGTTCAGGAGGGGCCGATGGTCCGCCGGATCGGCCTGCAGCGCCCGGCCGTAATCGGACTGGGCGCGCTCGAGGTCCCCGGAGCGCTCGGCGAAGATCCCGAGCAGGTACCAGACGTCGGAGTCCTCGGGAAACACGGCCGCCGCCTGGCGCAGCCCGTCCTCGGCGCTCGCGTCTTCGCGGCGCTCCGCGAGGTCGAGCGCGGCCGCGAAGAGAGGCGAGCGTTCCTCGATGTTGGCGGCCGTGATCTTGGCCAGCAGAGGCGGAACCAGCGCCAGAGCCACGAACGCCGCGGCCAGGACTGTGCGCTCTCGCCCATCCGTGTAGGGAAAGAGCAGGGCGCCCCAGTACAGCAGGAGCCACACGGGGCCCAGACCGATGTAGATCGGGAGACCGATCAGGAGGAGCGCGAAGGGGAGGATGGCCGCCGATCCGTAGGCGCGGCCGGCCCGCTCGGAGATGTCGTGCCAGGCCCTGGGGAAATGCCTCACGGCGAGCGCGAGCACGGCTCCGGCGAACATGCCGGCGATGCCCAGGGCGATCCAGAGACCCAGAGACGAGAAGATCGCGACACGCGCCTCGCGCGTCGAAACGTAGGCGGCGGCCGCGCCCGGAAGCTCGCGGAGCGCCTCTCCGATCTTCCCGTGGCGGAAGAGGAACGAGAGGTGCGCCAGGATCGCGTCGGGATTCGAGCCGTCGAGCTTGAGCGCCGCGGCATACGCCCGGGCCGCGCGCTCCGGCGCGCCCTGCCTCTCGGCGCGGTGCCCGAGGTAGACGGCGGTCCGCGAGAAGTCGGAGAGGCGATGCACGCCGACCTTCCGCCCGGCGCGCAACATGCCCTCGAGCGCCTTGTCCGCGGTGGACGTGTCGTTTTCCGAGAACGCCGAGAGAAACTCGAACCACTGCCCCCGGTACTGGCTGCGCGTGACCGGCGGCGGCAGCGGCGTGAGCGCGTCCTGCGCGGACGCCTCCGACACGAGGCCGGTCGCGGCGGCCGCGGCGAGGATGAGCGCCGCCGCTCCCCGCCGAAGCCGGAAGATCGAACGTCCGGATGCTGTCGTCATCGATGCGGCGCTTATCGCGGCGGCTCCTTGCCCGGCGGCCGCACCGCCTCGACGTACGCCATCCGAAGCTCGTAGAGCACGCGGGAGAGCAGATCCGACTCCTCGAAGGACAACCGCCCCCGGGACTTCTGCTCGAGAGCGCCCAGCCAGTCGATCATCTGTCGTGCCACCCCGGGCTCGCGGCGCGGGAGCTGCTCTCCGGTCATCGGATCGATCCCGAGCGCGGCATACACGTTGGAGGCGAGAAAGCTCACCAGCCCGATGAAGGCCTGCGACGTCGCGGCTTCGGCGGGTCCGTCCTTGTCCTCGGCGGCTGTCCCGGCCGGGCCGGGAGACGGCGCCCGCGGAGGAGGAGGCGGCGGCGGAGGCGTCGGAGGCGGCGCGGCGGGCCGAACCGGCTCCGCCTTCTCTTCGGGCTCGAAGTCGGGACGGAGCTCACCATCGGCGGTGAACATCCGGCGGTCGACCACCCGGATCGGTTTCTCTTCTTCGCTCACGCTTGCCTCGGTGGACCTGGGGTTTGGATTCGCAATTTTAACCCGGAAGGCCGCCCGGTATGATCCGCGCGTGTCCGAGAGCCTCGATCGCCTCGTCGGCCTGGTCGACCGTCTGCGGCAGGATTGCCCCTGGGACCGCGAGCAATCCTTCGAAACCCTGAAGACATACCTGCTCGAGGAGACCTACGAAACGCTGGCGGCCATCGACGAGGGCCGCGCGGAGCCGCTCGAGGGCGAGCTCGGAGATCTCCTGTTCCAGGTCGTCTTTCTCGCCCGCCTCGCGCAGGAGCGGGGCTGGTTCGACATCCACGCCGTCGCGGACCGGATCACGCGCAAGATGACCGAGCGCCACCCGCACGTCTTCGGGGGGCCGCCCGCCGAGAGCGCCGAGGCCGTCAAAGTGGCCTGGGAGAAACGCAAGCGCCGCGACCCGGACGCGACCGAGGATCCGCTCGGCACGCTTCCCGCCGCGCTGCCGGCGCTCGCGACGGCCTACCGGCAGACGCTCCGCGCCGCGGATCTCGGATTCGACTGGGAACGCGACGCCGACGTGGCCGCGAAGATCGAAGAGGAGCTCGCCGAGTGGCGCGCCGCCTATGCGCAGGGCGACGCGGCGGAGGAGCTGCACGAGATCGGCGACATGCTGCTCTCGGTGGTCAACCTCGCCCGACGCCGGAAGATCGATCCGGAGAGCGCGCTGCGCCTGGCCAACCGGCGGTTCCGCGAGCGCTTCGCAGAAGTCGCCCGCCTCGCCCGCGAATCGGGGAAGGACGTCTCGGAGGCGGGGATGGCGGAGCTGGATCGATACTGGGAAGAGGCGAAGGCGAAGAGTTGAGGGTCGACTGTCGAGCGTCTCGACTCGCGTTGGAACGTCGACTCAGCGCACCAGCTCTCCCACTCTCACCAATTTGACTCCTCTCGCCGCGAGACCCGGCATCTCGCGCTCGAGGACCGTGAGCGTCGCCGGATATGGGTGACCGATGGCGACGGCGCTCCCCTCTTCCCGCGCGCGGCGGACCAGCTCCGCGAGCTGCCTCGACACCGCTTCCTCGGTTTCGACGTCGTCGAGGAACACGCGCCGCGAGACGGCCGGCACGGAGGCCTCCTCCGCCGTCCGCTCGGCGACGGTCGCATCCGTCGTGCGGCTGTCCAGAAAAAACAGGCCGCGGTCCGAGAGGACGCCGGCGACGACGCGCATGACGCGCGGATCGGCCGTCGCCACCGAGCCCATGTGGTTGTTCACGCCGACGACGCCGGGAACGGTCGCGAGGTCGCTCTCGAGCGTTCGGACGATCTCGGCATCGGACTGCGAGCGCAGGATGACTCCGGGGCCCGGACGCACCTTCGGATAGCCCGCGGGCTCCATGGGCAGATGCAGGAGGACTTCCTTGCCGCCCCGGGCGAGCGCGCGCGCCGCCGCCGCGCTGTAGGCCACGCCCGGCAACACGGCGCCCGCGACCGGCCACTTCCAGGACGCGATGCGCTCGGCGGGTCCGAGCTCGTTTCCGAGATCGTCGATGACGATGGCCGCGAGGCCTGTCGTTCCGGGCGGAATCGCGACGCGCGCGGATTTCGTGGGAGCGGCCTTCGGCGGGGCCGTGCGGGCGCGCGGCGCGGTCGGACGCGGGGAACGGGCGGCCGGCGCCGGCGCCGGGGACGGAGCCGGGGGCGCCGGACGGGTCTTCAGGTAGAGGGCGATCGCGAGAGCGACCGAAAGGACGGCGAAGAAAACCGTCGCCGGAGAAACGCGTTGCCCGCGACGCGTCACGGGCGAGGTCGGGCCGCCGGGGCGCTCAGGCGGCCTTGCGCGCGGCCGAGCCCCGAATCACTTCGAGCCCGCGCTCGAGGATCTGATCCTTCTCCTTCGCCTCGCCCGGGAAGACGATCACGCGCTCGTCCGGCGGGAGACCCTTGCCGCCGAGCGTCTGCCCCGAGGGGGAGACGTAGCGGCCGACCGTCATGTACAAGGTCCCGCCTTCTTCGGTCGGAATGCCGCGCTGGATGATGGCCATGCCGACCGTCGTCTCGCCCACGGTCTTCGCCTGGGCGCGGTCGCGGAGCGCGGCCGCGAGGATCTCCGACGGTCCCGCGGTCGAGTCGTCCATCAGCACGACGACCCGGCCCTTCCAGGCCGCCTCGCCGGTGGCTTCGAGCGGCTTGCTGGTGACCTTGCGGGACACCACGGTGGCGACCGGGCCCTTCCCCAGGAAGAGCGAGGCGACCGGAGCGGCGTCGGCGGGCTCGCCGCCGATGGATCCGCGCAGGTCCAGGATGACCGCGGAGATGCCGCGGCGCGAGGCCTCTTCGAGCTCCTTCTTCACGGCGGCCGCCGTGGCCGGCGTGAACGAAGGGATCTTCAGGATCGCGACGTCGCGCTCCCAGGTGGTCGAAGGACCGGGCGCGTCGAAACGCCCGCGTGTCACCGGGATCGTGAGCCGCTTCTCGTCGCCTCCCCGAAACAGGACGATCTCGCACGACGAGCCCTCCGGGCCCTCGAGCGCCGCCTTGACCTGCCAGTACGGGGCGTTCCGGAGCGTCTTTCCGTCGACCGAGTCGATGAGATCTCCCGCCTTGATGCCCGCCTTCTCCGCCGGCGAGCCGGGCAAAGGAGCCACCACGTACGGGTAGCCGCCGCGGCGCGCGAAGACGATGCCGGCGCTGGCCGCGCCCGAGGCTTCCTGGGCCTTGTACGCGGCTTGCGCGGAGGCCGGGACGTAGTAGGAGAACGGGTCGAGCGCGTCCGACATCCCGTCGTAGGCGCCTTCCAGAAGGGCCTTGCCGTCGGTCGGCTCGACGTAGTTGGAGCGCGTCAGGGCGAAGACCTCCGAGAAGATCGAGAGGGCCCGGGTCGCCGGGTCCTTCCCGGCCCCTTCCGGGCCGGCGACGGCTCGCAGCGAAAGAAGGGCGCAAACCGAAACGACCACGAACGCCAGGCGGGAGCGGTGGGATTTCATCGTGGCGATGGTAACACCGGGGGTTGAGGGGTGAATTTCAGGAACTCGGGCCTACCGCAGCCACGCCACCGGGTCCATCGCCTTCTGCCGGTCCCGGACCTCGAAATACAGGCCCGGCTCGTCGCGGCCCGGGCCGTAGCCCGCGAGGCCGATCTCGGTGCCGACGGCCACGGGCACCCCGGCCCGGACGGTGACAGCCTGCAGCCAGGCATAAAGCGTCAGCATGCCGTCGCCGTGGTCGAGGATGACGAGGTTCCCGTACTCCGAAAGCCACTGGGCGTAGACCGCCTTGCCCGCATAGACGGCGCGGACAGGGGTGGCGAGGGGGACCGCGACCGCGACGCCATTGGAAACCGTCCAGGTGTCGAACTTGGGATGGCGATGCCGGCCGAACGTCTCGACGATCGTGCCGCGCGCCGGCCAGTCCAGCACGCCCTTCCACGGCCGGATGCCGCCCGCCGGATCCACCGGCTGCTCCCCCGTCGACTGGCGGGCCAGCGTCTCGAGGAGCCGTTCGAGCCGCGTCGCCTTGTCCGTCAGCTGCGAGACCTCGCGGCGCTCGCGGGCGGACTGGTCGCGCTCGCGCGCGAGCAGGCGTTCACGCTCGGTCTTGAGCGACGCGACGCGCGTCTCTTCCTGGCGGCTGCGCGCATAGAGGCGATCGATCTCCGCCTTGAGCGCCTCTTCGCGGGCCACGTCGCCGCGCAGCCGGACTTCCGCTTCGCGATGCTGGAGCACGAGCCGGCCGTCGCGGCGCGCGAGGCTGTCGAGCCGCTCGATCGAGTCGAGGAGCGCCGGGACGTCGTTCGCCGACAGGAGGACGCGAAAGTAGCCGTATCTCCCGAACCGCTGGAGCAGGCGTGCGCGCATGACGAGCGCTTCGCGCGCCTGGGCCGCCGCGGCGGAAGCCCGGACCCGATCCTGCGAGACGGCGGCGAGCCGTCCGGCGAACTCTTCGCGTGTGGCGGCCAGCAACTCGCCCTCCCGCGTGGCGATCTCGAGCTTCAGCTCGAGGCGCTTGAGCTCCTCGGCGAGCGTGGCCTCTTTCTTCTCGCTCTCGGCGAGCCTCGCCTGCAGCGACCCGATGCGCCGCTGGAGACGATCGAGATCCGCGCGGCGCTCGGAATCGGCGGGCGTCACGGCCTCCTGGGCGCTGCCGAGCGTCCCCGACGCGAGAACGAGGAGAAGCGCGACGAGGCTCATGAGGCGGGAACCTGTCCGACCGGATACGCGTCTCACCAGAGCGTCTTCCCCGCCGCATCCTGGACTTCGGCGACGCCGAACAGCGCCCGCACCGAGGCCGTGACGTCGGCGATGCCGGGGATCTTCTCGGCGCGGAACGGCCGGGACGAGAAGAACACGCCGCGGACGAGGTCGGGGTCGAGCGAGCAGTGGTCGCCGCTCCAGACGTCCCGGTTGTCCTCGAAGACGGAGTCGGTCGGCACCCCGAGCGAAGACTGCCAGGACACGCGATAGCCCGGCAGGTTCGCCACGATCAGGTCCGGGATGAGACGCGGATCGAACCGCCGGTAGACCTCTTCCCTCTTGAACACGCGGGACACGGCCCGCCGCCCGTTCTTGGGATCGGTCAGGGCCGTCAGGCGGTCGATGAGCTCGCGGCGCAGCGCCTCGTACTCGGCGCCGGGCGCGACGATGCCGCCGTTCTCCCGTCCGGAGAGATTGACGTAAATGTCGCCGAGGCCCATGGCGTAGGCCTTCGACTTCGTCCAGTCGATCGCTTCCCAGAACTGGCCGCGCGAGAAGAGCGCCTCGAGGTTCTGGCGCCGCGCGGCGCCCTTCAGGACGAGGTAGCCGTTCTCGACGAGCCAGGAGTTGTAGTTGACCGACCGCCGCCACGTCGCGAAGCCGTGGTCGGAGAGCACGAGGAGAACGTCTTCGGGCTTCAGCGCCTTCGCCGTCTCCCCCACGATCTCGTCCATCGTGCGGTAGGACTTCTCGACCGCATCGCCGTACTTTGCCGCCAGCGCGGCGTCGTAGGCCGGGTGCTCCGGGTCGCGGAACCGCCAGAACACGTGCCCCACGCGGTCCGGGAACTCGAAATAGTGGAAGAGAAGGCGCTCCTTGCCGGCGAGCAGCCCGCGGAGCATCTTCCGCTCCTGCTCCGCGGTCATGCGCACGTCTTCGAGGAACGCGTCTTCGGGAAGCGTGCCCGACTGGATGGACCAGGTGTCGATGGCCCAGCCCATCGTCTTGTAGCGGCCGAACTCGTGCACCAGCTCCTTCGCGAACCCTCGCGGCGAGGACAGCGTGAAGCCGGGAGGCAGGTGCTCGGGGTCGAACTGGACCGGCGAGAGGTAGAGGCCGATCTCGGGCTGGATCGTGACGAGCCGGAGGCGCGCGTACCCGTGGATCGCGACGAGCGGGTTGACGCGGAAGACGAGAGGGACCCAGTCGCTCCACTCCCCGGGACGCAGCTCCGCGCGGCCGGTTTCGGCCTCGACGAGGATGCGGTCCCGGCCGTCGGGGACCGACAGCTTCAGGGTCGTGTCGATCGAGCCCTCGCGGCCGAACGGACGACCGGGAGGCCCGACGACCCGGACTTCCTGGCGGCCGACGTTGGACTCGAGCCGCACGATCTCGACCGAGAAGTCGTTGCCCTCGCGCGGCGCGAAGAACGGATCGGACGTGAAGTAGGCGGGACGCCCGATGCGGCCCGAGACGTCGGGCACTCCGAGACCCGAAAGCATGCGTCCGTCGGGAAAGGCTTCCGGCGGGAACGTCACGGGCATCCGGATCACGGTCGCGGGACGCGCGGAGGGCTCGGACCAGAAGACGGGCCCGCGGCGGTTGTTCTGCACCCACGGCCGCATCGTCGGCAGCCACGCGCGAACCGCAAGGAACGCGGCCGTGCCGGCGCCGAGGCCGAGCAGGACGAGGATCGCGCCGGCGAGGCGGCGGCGGCGGGCGAAGAGGAAGAGCGCGGGCAGCAGAAACAGCGCCAACCCGGCGGCCGCGAAGATCGCGGGGTTCTTCTTCCCGAAGAGGAGCGGCACGCTCTTCTCCTCGGCCACCGCGAAGGTCGGGATCCGGTTGGCGGGATCCCGCTTGAGGAAGTCGAAGATCTCGTGGCCGCCCGGATCGAGCCCCGTCGAGAACGTCGCCCAGGACACGGGCGTCTGCGCCGGGACCGTGGGCGTCAGCGGCGAGTATCCGCCTCGCTCCCGGAGGGCCGAGAGCGCCGGAAGCTGCCCCGCCGCCAGCATCTGCTCGACGAGGGTCGCGTCCACGCCGTCGAAGCCCAGGATGACGACGCGTCCCGGCGGCGGTGCGGGCGCGGCCGCCGCGGCGAGCGGCGCGGGGGCGCTCGCCGCCGCGACGCCCAGCGCGAGAGCCGCGAGCACACTGGTGAGCTTCATGAGGACGATCCAGTGTACGGAATCCGCCCGGTCCCGCAAAGCTAGAATCCGCTCGTGGCCGCCCGCGCGGAAGACGTCGACACGCTGCTCGAGCGCATCCCCGATCCTGCGATCCGGGGGCTCTTCACGCGCGAGTTCGTCCTCTGCAACGAGCACTTCGACCAGTTCACCAACGAATCGGTTCTCCGGCTGGTCCACGAGCTCGGCTTCGAAGACCGCCTCGCGCGCGGGACGTCGGCCTCGGAGCTCGTCCATGCGCGAGGCTTCGTTCCCCGGGCCGGGATCCCGCTGCGATGGTGCCTGCGCAAGCTGGCCGCGGCGGGCTACCTCGACGCGGAGGGGCCGGCGGAAGACGCGGTGTATCGCTCGCGCGGGCCGCTCCCGCCGGGAGACCCCGACCGCGCCGAAGCCGCGGCGCGCGCTCTCGATCCCGGTTCGCTGCCGGCCTTCGCCGTCGTCCGCGCGATGGTCGAGCACGTGCCGGCGTTTCTCGCCGGCGAGAAGACGGGCGAGGAGATCCTCTTTTCTCCCGCGCGACTGCCCCTCTGGTTCGACTACTTCTCGAACGACAACCTCCTCTACCAGATCAACAACCGCCTGGGTGCGGAAGCCGTGGCGCGCGCCCTGCCGGCGACGAGGCCGGCGGTGATCCTCGAGATCGGCGGCGGCTCGGGGTCGGCGGCCCTGGCCGTGGGCGAGCGGCTGGCACGCGATGCGCGGCTGGCGCGCGTCGGAAAGTACGTCTTCACCGAGATCGTCCCCACCTTCCTCCGACGCGCCGAGCGCACGCTCCGCGCCCGCTTCCCGGAGCTTCCCGCGGAGTTCTTGCGTCTCGACATGGATCGCGATTTCGCCGAGCAGGGCATCGCGCCGGAATCCGCCGACGTGGTGTACGCGGTGAACACCGTGCACATTGCCCGCGACCTCGGAGCGACTCTCGCGCGCATCCGCGCGGCCCTGAAGCCCGGCGGCGTCGCGGTCTTCTCGGAGTGCGTGCGGCCGTTCGCCGGCCAGCCGATCTACGTCGAATTCGTCTTCAACTTCCTCGAGAACTTCACGGGCGTCGCCACCGACGCGGAGACCCGGCCCAACCACGGCTTCCTGACGCCCGAGAACTGGCGGCGCGCGTTTCGGGCGGCGGGCTTCGAGCAGGCCGGAGATCCTGCCCGACGTCGAGGAGCTCGCGAAGCACTACGAGGCGTTCTTCGTCGCCGCGGTCTCCGCGCGCAAGCCGCTCGCTCGGGCTACCGGCCGCGACGCGATCCCGGAGTCGCCGGCTTCTTGCGCGAGGGATCGTCCCAGAACGGGAAGAAGCAGTACCACTGGTCGGGGTACTGCCCGACGTAGCGCTCGAGAATGGCGACGTAGCGCTCGAGGTTGCGGCGCAGGGAGAGATCCCGATCCTCGCCGGACTCGACGAGAAGCGGCTCTTCCACGATCGCCCGGTAGCGGCCGTCGGGCATTCGCACGATGAAGGCCGGAAGAACGGTCGCGCCGGAGGCCATCGCGACGCGGAGAGGTCCGCGCGGGAAGTAAGCCTCCCGCCCGAAGAAACGCATCGGCACGCCCGTGTTGTCGAAGTCCCGGTCCCCCTGCATGGCCACGATCCCGTTCTGGGACAGCACGCGCAGGACGGCGAGCGTCGGAATGAAGCTCCGGTCGACGCGGATCTCGACGACGCCGGAGGCTTCGTGCAGGCGCCGGCGCTGACGCTCGACGCCCGGGAAGATGTCCGGCACGAGCACCACGTGGATGGGCTGCTTCATCTGGGCGAGCATCAGCCCGCCGACCTCCCAGTTGCCCAGGTGCGCCGTCAGCAGAAGCACGCCCTTGCCCCGCAGACGTCCCTCGACGATGTGCGAGTAGCCGATGACGCCCTCGACGAGCCGTGCGGCGTCGGCCGGCGACCGCGTCGCGAAGCGGAGGAAGTCGACCCACGCCGCGAAGTGCGAGCCGACCATGGCCGAGGCGAGGGAGCGAACCTCCGGATCGTCCGGGGAGAGACCGCGGATGATCGCCAGGTTCGCGCGAGCCGCGCGCAGATACTTCGGGCGCGCCCGGTAGTAGACCGCGGCCAGCAGCCTCCCGCCGCCGTGCATGAGGGGCCGGGGGAAGTTGCGGGCCGACGCGAGCGCCGCCGGAAACCAGAGGCGCGACGTGGCCGAGCCGAGCGCCCGCAGGAGCGGATTCCGGCTCGACATCTTTTCCTGCACGGGAGGTATCCTAAGAGAATCAGAATGGCGCAGGCGGAGGGCCGGAGGCGCGTGTGGCAGGCATTGCCGTTCGCGGTCTTCGCCCTGCTCGCCCTGATCTCCTGGAATCGCTGGCTGGAGCCCTACGTCGACTCGGGTCGCGAGCTGATGGTCCCGTGGCGGGTGTCCCAGGGCGAACGGCTCTACAGAGACGTCGAGTTCCATCACGGTCCGCTCGCTCCTTTTCTCGGCGCGGCCACCGATCGCGTCTTCGGCCGGTCGCTCCCCGCTCGGACGGCGCTCGCGGCGGCGATCGCGCTGCTGCAGATCCTCGCTCTCCTGCGTCTCGCCCGCCGGATGCTGCCGGCGGGCCGCGCCGCCCTCGCGGTCTCGATCGCGGTCGCGGCCGCGGTTTTCCTCCGGCCGGGAGGATGGCTCTTCCCGTTCAGCTTCGACGCCGCGATCGCCGTGGCCGCGATGACGTGGGCCCTCGAGCTCGCCGCCCGCGGCGCGCCGCGATCGGATGCGCTCGCGGGCGCCTGCCTGTGGGCGGCTCTCTGTGCGCGCCTCGAGATGGGACTCGCCGCGGTCGCCGTGCTCGCCTTCGTCGTCGTCCATCGCCGCGAGCCCCGCCGGCTGCGAAGGCTGGCGCTCTGGCCCCTCGCCGCCGCGGCCCTCGCGTACGTGGTCGTGTCCGCCGGGATCCCCCTTTCGACGCTGGAGGCGGACGGCTGGCTGCGGCTGCTCGATCCGCCGGAGGCCTATCGCAACGTGTACCGGGCCTATGCCGGGCTGGACCGTCCCGGCCTGCGCCTGACCGAGCTCGTTCTCGCGGGCGTGGTGCTGCTGGTCGTCGCCGCCCTCCTCGCGGCCGCGGCGGCCGTGTCCTCGAGAGCTTCGTCGTCGCCGGCGTCGGCGCGCCGGTCGGGCCTCGTCTTCGAGGCGGCGGCCGTCGCCGCGCTCGCGGCCGTCGCCTTCGTTCGCCTTCGTCCGCCCGCGCGGTTCTCCGAGAGCCTCGGGCTCTTTCCGCCGCTCGTGCGAATCGTTCCGCCGATCGTCGTCGTCGCGGCGCTCTGGCGACTCGTCCTGCGGCTGCGTCGGCGCGATCCGCGAGGGCCCGCTGGCCCGCGTCCCGGACGAGCGTTCTCTGGATCGCGGCCCTCTTCGCCACTCGCCTTCTGCTCGCCGCCGGCTACGTGGGCCCCTACGACGCCTTCTTTCTGCCGTTGCCTCTGATCGTCTGCCTCGCCGGCCTCTACGGACTCGCCGAGCGCGCATCCGCGTCCGTCGGCGCGTCCCTTCCGCGCCTCGCCACGGCGGCTCTCGCGGTCTTTCTGGTCTTCCGCATCGCGGCGCTCTGGGACATCTACCGGAGACCCGGGTGGACCCGCGTCGAGACGCCGGCCGGCGCCGTGGTGCTGCGGGAGCCGGTGGCCACGACGACCCGCCTCGCCCTCGCGGACCTCGCGGACAGGCTTCCCGAGGGCGGCACTCTCGCGGGCTTTCCGGAAGTCGGCTTCTTCAACTACGTGCTGGGAAGAAGGAATCCCTTTGTCCACGAGCAGTACTTCCCGGGACACCTCGAGGGGGAAGCCGCCGCGCGATTCGCGGAACAGTTCGCGGCACATCCGCCGGACGTCACGGCCCTCGCGAACGTCCTCGCGGTCGGCGAAGGCGCGCGCGTGTTCGGCGAGGACTACCTCCCGGGCCTCGACCGCGCGATCCGGTCGAGCACGCGGACGCTGACGGTCCACGGCCCGGGAGCGCGGCCGGAGGCGCGCATCGGCGATCCCGACTTCTTCGTCGAGCTCCGCGTCCCCGGCTCCGGCTCCTTTGAGGCGGCCCGTCCGTGAGGCTCGATCTTGCGGTCTCCCGAACCTTCGGGCTGTCTCGCCGCGCCGCGCGCGATGCGGTGCGCGCGGGGCGGGTGGACGTGGGCGGCCAGACCGTCGACGAGCCGGGAACCGACGTCGTGCCCGAGACGAAGATCGAGCTGCATGCGAGCCGCCCGGCGCGTCGGCGCGTGCGCGCGCGCCTGTCGGTCCTCCACGAAGACGGCGACGTGATCATCGTGGACAAGCCGGCGGGTCTCCTCACGGTCCCGACGGAGGCGCGCGAGAAGGACACGCTCTGGAGCCGCGTGCTCTTCTATCTCCAGCATCGATACGGCGGACGGCCCTACGCGGGCATCGTGCACCGGATCGACAAGGACACCTCCGGCGCGGTGGTCTTCGCCCGCAACCGGGCGGCCCTGCACTTCCTCCAGGAGCGCTTCCGCGAGCACGCCATCGACCGGGAGTACGTCGTGATCGCCGCCGGCGCGGTCCCGGACAAGGGGTCCTACGACGCCGACCTCGATCCGGGAGCCGGGCCTCCGCCGCAGCGTGGCGCGCCCGGGCGAGCAGGGGCGCAGGGCCGTGACGCACTATCGGACCCTGGAGAAGCTACCCGACGCGAGCCTCGTCGCGGCGAGGCTCGAGACGGGCCGCACGCACCAGATCCGCGTGCACTTCTCGGCCGCAGGGCATCCGGTTCTCGGCGATCGCGTCTACGGTCCGCGCGACGCCGAGCACGAGGCCCCGCGCCAGATGCTCCACGCGAGGACGCTCGGGTTTCCTCACCCCGTCACGGGGCGGCGCGTGACGGCGGAATCCCCGCTGCCCGAAGATTTTTCCGCGATGCTCGAGACGCTTCGAAGCAGAAGCCGAAGCGGAAACCGAAGCCCGAGCGGGAAAACAAAACGGCCCGACGCTGTGAAGCGCCGGGCCGCCGAAAGATCCGAGGGATATCGGAGAAAGGGGCCTAAGCGAGGACGATGACCACGACCCGGCGGTTCTTCGCCCGGCCGTCCTTGGTCTTGTTCGACTCGACCGGCTCGTTGGCGCCGTAGGAGATCGTGGACATCCGGTTGAGCGCGACGCCCTGCTTGTTGAGGTAGCGGCGCACGGCTTCGGCGCGCTGCTCGCCCAGCTTCAGGTTGTACACCTCGTCGCCCGTCGAGTCCGTGTGACCCTGGATCTCGAGGTAGACGTTCTTGTTCTCGCCCTTGAGCCGCTCGGCGAAGGCATTCAGCTGGTCTTCGGCTTCCTTGGAAAGCTCGTGCTTGTTGACCGGGAACTTGGCCGCATCATCCGAGAGGACCAGGGCATAGACGAACTTGCCCTCGGCCAGCTTGCCCGCCTGCTGCGCGCGCTCGAGAGCCTGGCGCGTGGCGTTGTCGAGCTCGGCCAGCTTGGTGTCGTGCGCCTTCACCTTGGTCTGGGTCGCCTCGACCTGGGACTCGACCTCGTTGATCCGCTTATCCGTCGACGCGCTGCTTTTGGCGACTTCCTCCCCGACGTACGTCTTCGTCGCGCACGCCGTCAGGCCCGAAATCCCCAGAAGGAGCGCTCCCCCCGTGAGCATGGTTGAGACCCACCGTACTTTGTGCATCTGCACCTCCACAAAAGTTTAGGACCCCCCGGGGGCGGTTCCCCGATATCCCCGGCGTGTCCGAACGACCCAGGAACCTGGTTTCGCTACGGACACAAAAACAATCCGATATTTTACATCCCCCTTACCGGACGGCGCAAACCCTAGCAAATACTGCTGTCTCACCTCGCTCGAGATGCGCGCGGCCAGGGGGCGGAGGTCGTCGTCGCGGCCGACGAGATGCATCTTGCCGCCGCTCGAGCCCGCCAGAAGCTCCAGGTTTTCGATCGACATTTCCCGGCGTTCCTGCTCTTTCACCACGTCAAAAGATGCATTCTTCATGCCGATCGCGTAGACGGGCACCGAGACCCGCTGGAGGATTTCGGCCATCCGGGCCGCCGAGAGCTCGCTGGCGTTGTCCACGCCGTCGGTAAAGAGCACGATCGCCCGCTTGTTGTTGCGCCCCTTCATCAGCTCGGGCGTCATGGCCACGGCGTCGAAGAGGGCGGTCTGACCCGAGGCCTCGAGATCCCACAGCTCCTTGACCAGGCCGGCCGGGTCCGGCGAAGAGTCCGAGACGAGCCGGACCTTCCCCTCCGAGAACGTGAAGAGGGCGAAGTCGTCGCCGGGCACGCGGTTGCGGAGGATGCTCCGGATCGCGTTCTTGGCGTTTTCGAGCTTGCTTCCGACGCCCATGCTGCCCGAGGTGTCGACCAGAAACGCGAAGGAGACCGGCGCGCCCTCGTCCCGCTCGAAAGTGTCGAAGTCCACGCGGGAATCTCCGACGCGGATGACGAAGTCGTCCTTGGTCAGGCCCTCGACGTATTTCCCGTCTTTGTCCGTGACGAGCACAGGCAGCATGACGTACTCGGCCCCCGCGCTCTCCGAGTAGGAGGGAGGGTCTGACTCCTGGGCGGCGATCCGCACCGGGACCGCGGCGCCGAGGGCCAGAAGCACGGCGGCTGCGAACAGGCGCTTCACCGACTAATTATAAGGCCGCAGGCGCCCCGAACCTTCCCCGGCGGCCCTGTGTAGACTGTCCTCGCTTGACGACGCCCGCCCCTTCCGTGGTCCTCGTGAGGCCCTGGAATCCAGCCAATCTCGGGTCGGTCGCCCGCGTCGTGAAGAACTTCGGCCTCCGGAGCCTCTCGCTGGTCGAGCCCGCGGTGGCCGCCGACGAGGAGTCGGGAAGGCTGGCGGCCGGAGCGGACGACGTCCTCGCGGCGATCACGCGGTTCGGAAGCCTGGCCGAGGCTCTCGCCGGGTACACGGTCGTCGTGACGACGTCGTCGCTGCGCGGGCGCGGAAGGACGCGCTCGCTCGATTTGTCGGAGCTGCCGGGCTACCTCGCTTCCGCGGGGGGGCTCGCCGCCGCGGGCGGCGCGGGAGTCGCCTTCGTCTTCGGGCCGGAGCGGAGCGGACTCACCGAGGACGAGCTCGCGCGAGCCTCCGCCTGCCTCCGCCTGCCGACCGACCCCGTGTTTCCGACCATGAACCTGTCGCACGCCGTCGCGGTCGTCCTGGCCGTGGCCACGACATTCGCGGCGCCGGCGGCGGCTCGCGGGGCCAGCGAAGAGGCCGAAGAGCTCGCGCCCGCTTCCGAGATCGAGGCGGCCGTCGGGCACTGGGACCTGGCGCTCGAGGCCATCGACTTCTACGACACGGGGCACCGCGACCGTTCGCTTCGAGACTGGCGGAAGCTCGTGGTCGCCCGTCCCCTGACCACGCGCGAGGTCGCGATCCTGCGAGGGGTGGCGAACCGGATCATGGTCGCGCTTCGCATCCGCAAGAGCTGAGCGGGCGACACCGCAGAGGTCCCGGAAGTATCGGACCACTTCCGCCGGAAGTGGCTCTTTCCAACGACCGACGGACTGGTCAGACTGTCGCTCGCGTGGACCCGCGCACTCCGGTTTCGCAGCTGCGTTCGCTCTTCCCCGCTCTCTCGCGGGTCACGTACCTCAACACCGCCACGACGGCTCCGGGAGCCGCTCCCGTCGTCGAGGCGCTTCGGCGGGCCCAGGACGCCTGGGCCTCCGCCCGGTTCGACTGGGGCGCCTGGGAAGCCGACGCCGAAGCCACGCGCTCGCTCTTCGCGAGCCTGGTCGGCGGCCGGGCCGAGGAGGTCGCGCTCGTCACGTCGCTGGCCGAGGCCGCCGCGTCCGTCGCCGCGAGCCTCTCACCCGGCCGCGTCGTCGTGGGCGCGCGCGAGTTTCGAAGCAATCTTTTTCCGTGGCTCGCGCTGGCCCGTCGCGGCTTCGAGATCGTCGAGATCCCGGCTTCCGACGGGGTCGTCTCGACCGACGCCTTCTGCTCGGCGCTCCGGCCGGGGACGGTGCTCGCCGCCGTCAGCGAAGTCCAGTCCTCGAACGGTTACCGAGTGCGGCTCTCGCAGATCGGCGCCCGCTGCCGGGAGATCGGCGCGCGGCTCTTCGTCGACGTCAGCCAGTCTCTCGGCGTGCTGCGCTTCGACGCCGCCGACGCGGGCGCGGACTACGTCGGGGCCCACGGCTACAAGTGGCTGCTGGCCCCGCGCGGCGCGTCCTGGCTCTGGGTCCGGAGCGAGCGTGTGCCGGAGCTCCGGCCTCTCGCGCCGAGCTGGAAGAGCGTCGAGTCTCCTTTCGCCGACTTTTACGGCGGACCGATCGAGCCGCTGCTCGCCTCGTCCGCCCGCCGGCTCGACGCGTCCCTCGCCTGGTTCTCGTGGGTCGGCGCGCGCGCGGCGCTGTCGCTCGTGACGTCGCTCGACGGCGAGGCCGTCGAGAAGCACTGCCTGGGCCTCGCCGCCTCGTTCCGGAGCGCCGCGGCCGAGCGGGGCCTCGTTCCGGCTCCCGTGGAGATTCCATCGCAGACGGTGGCTCTCACGGTGCCCGATCCCGAGGCGCTGCGGACGCAGCTCTCGGAGCGGGGCATCGTCGCCGCCGTGCGCGGGAGCTCCCTCCGTCTGGGCTTCCACGCGTTCAACGACGAGAGCGACGTGGCCGCCGCCCTCGCCGCGCTCGACGCGGCCGTCCGGAGCTAGGCGCCCCGCCCGGTTCGCGGCGCGAATAGTCTCCCGACCGGAGGGAGGGAGGAGGTTCGCGCCGCGGGAGCGAAGCGCGGAGCGCAGGATCAGGCCGGCGGTCGAGCGCCGTCCGCGAGCCGCCGGCCGGTGCGCCGAAGGCGCAGATCCGGAGCGTAGCGCGCAGCGACGGTTAGAGAAGCTCAGCTTCCGCGAAGAAGAAGGCGATCTCTTTCGCGGCGTTCTCGGCGGAATCGCTTCCGTGGATCGCGTTGCGCTCGATGTCCGTCCCGTAGAGGTTGCGGACCGTGCCCGCGTCGGCCTTGCGGGAGTCGGTCGCCCCCATCGTCTTGCGGAGGTGGGCGACGGCGTCCGCCCGCTCCAGCGCGGCCACGACGACCGGTCCCTCGGTCATGAAGCGGACGAGGGCGTCATAAAACGGCCGCTCGCGATGGACGCTGTAGAACGCCCGGGCCTGCTCGGTCCCGAGGCGCATCCGCCGCAGCCCGATGAAATGGAATCCTTCCTTCTCCAGGTGCGCCAGGATCGCGCCGGCCCGTCCCGCGGCGACGGCATCCGGCTTGACGATGGTGAGCGTGCGTTCCAACGTGTTCTCCTTCGTTTCTAGAACTCTCGAATCGCGGGCGGCAGCCGGTCCTGCGTCGACACGCCCGCGCGCGCGAGCGCCTCGAGCAGCCGCCGGGGCTCCTGCGAGCCGATCATGAGGGTCGAGCCGTCGGCCCTGGTCAGCAGAACTCCACGGTTGCCCCGCGCGTTGAGGGCGCGCTTCTTGCCGAAACCGCGGATGCCCCAGCCTCCGTACTCGGCGATCGGCCGGTACTCGACGGCCTCGGCCTGGCGGATCTCCGCGACCGGGACCTGCGTCCGATAGAAGACGCCGAACCGCACCGTGACGGCCTCGTTCGTAACCCGGGTGGACTGCCGCATCGTCGCGACGGCCGCGAGGATCGCGAGCACGAGGACGGCGACGACATAGAGCCAGGCGCGAAAAGCTCTGGGTTTCCTCGAAGAGCGGTGTCCCGTTCATGGTGTCCCGTTCATCGCCCGAGCGCCTCTTTGGCGTCCTCGAAGAGTGCCGCGTCGTTCATCGTCCGAGCGCCTCTTTCACCCTGGCCCCGATGTCCGCCGGCGACTTCACGACGGCGATGCCCGCGGCCGTGAGCGCCTTCATCTTCTCGGCGGCCGTGCCCTGCCCGCCGGCGATGATGGCTCCGGCGTGGCCCATCCGGCGTCCGGGCGGAGCCGTCTGTCCCGCGATGAACGAGACCACGGGCTTCTTGAAGTTCCCGGCGACCCAGCAGGCCGCCTCCTCTTCCGCCATGCCGCCGATCTCGCCGATCAGGACGACGGCCTCGGTGGCGGGATCGTCCTTGAAGGCCGCGAGGCAGTCGATGAAGTTGGTGCCGTTGATCGGATCGCCGCCGATCCCGATCACCGTCGACTGGCCGAGGCCCAGCCGGGTGAGCTGGTCCACGGCCTCGTAGGTCAGGGTTCCGGAGCGCGAGATCGACGCCGACGCCGCCGGGACGGTGAATGCGGCCCGGCATGATGCCGATCTTGCACTCGCCCGGCGTGATGATGCCCGGGCAGTTCGGCCCGATGAGACGCACCGGCTTGTCGGCGGCGGCGCGCCGGTCGAGGAACGCCCGCGCCCGGAGCATGTCGTTGACCGGAATCCCTTCCGTGATGCACGCGATGACGGCGACGCCGGCGTCGGCCGCCTCGACGATCGCGTCGGCCGCGAAGGGCGGCGGAACGAAGATCATCGACGCATTCGCGCCGGTCTCGCGGACCGCGTCCGCGACCGTGTCGAAGACCGGAATGCCCTCGTGGGTGGTCCCGCCTTTGCCGGGCGTCACGCCGGCCACGACCTGCGTCCCGTATTCGCGGCAGGCCAGAGCGTGGAACGTGCCCTCGCGCCCGGTCAGGCCCTGAACGAGGAGACGCGTCTGCTTGCCGACCCAGATGCTCACGTCAGATCTCCCAGCCCGGGCTCGACGGAGGCGCCGGGGCGGCGGCGTTCGCCGCGTCGACGACCTTGCGGGCTCCGTCCGCGAGCCCGTCCGCGGGCGTGATCTTCAGTCCCGACTCTCGCAGGATCGCCTTGCCCTGGTCGACGTTGGTCCCCTCGAGCCGCACGACGACCGGGATCGCGAGTCCCATCTCGCGCACGGCGGCGACCACGCCCTTGGCGATGATGTCGCAGCGCATGATGCCGCCGAAGATGTTGATGAGGATCGCGCGCACGTTCTTGTCCGAGAGGATGATGCGGAACGCGTTCTTGACCTGCTCTTCGTTGGCGCCGCCGCCGACGTCGAGGAAGTTGGCCGGCTCGCCGCCGGCGAGCTTCACCAGATCCATCGTGCCCATCGCCAGCCCCGCGCCGTTGACCATGCAGCCGACGTTGCCGTCGAGCTTGATGTAGTTGAGGCCGTAGCGCGAGGCTTCGACCTCGAGCGGATCCTCCTCGTGGAGGTCCCGCATCTCCTTGATGTCGGGGTGGCGGAAGAGCGCGTTGTCGTCGAAGCTCATCTTGGCGTCGAGCGCGAGCACGTCGCCCTGCTTCGTCACGAGAAGCGGATTGATCTCGGCGAGGCTCGCGTCGGTCTCGACGTAGGCTCGGAAGAGCGACTGCAGGAGCGCGACGCCCTTCTTCAGGCTGTCGCCCGAGAGCCCCAGGGCGAACGCGATCTTGCGGGCCTGGAAGGGGAACATGCCGAGCGTGGCGTTGATCCCCTCGCGAACGATCGCGCCCGGGTCCTTCGCGGCGACTTCCTCGATGTCCATGCCCCCGGCTTTCGACGCCATCAGGACCGGGACGCCGCGCGAGCGGTCGAGCGTCACCGAGAGGTAGAGCTCCCGATCGATGTCGAGCGCTTCCTCGATCAGGACCTTGCGGACGACGCGTCCGGCCGGTCCCGTCTGGGGCGTGACCAGCGTCATCCCGAGGATGCGCTTCGCGAGGTCGTGCGCTTCCTGAGGGTCCTTGGCCAGCTTGACGCCGCCACCCTTGCCTCGGCCTCCGGCGTGGATCTGGGCCTTGACGACCGCGCGGCCGCCGAGCCTCCGGGCGATCTCCCGAGCCTCCGCCGGGCTGTCCGTCACTTCGCCTCGAGGCACCGCGACACCGAAGTGCGCGAGGATCGACTTGGCCTGGTATTCGTGGACTTTCATGCGGAAAGAGCCGGGGATTATAGAGGAAAAGTCGAGGGCCGGGCAGTCGAGGGTCGCGAGGGAGCTCAGAGGCGGAAAGCCGACAGGGTCGAAAGTCCCATGGCCGACAGGCCGGCGAATACGACCGCGGAGGTCACGGCGACGAGGCGCCGGGCCCGCATCCCGACCGCGAGACCCCAGGTCTCGGCGAACGTGTAGAGACCGGTCGAAAGGTGGAAGGTCGCCGAGAGGATGCCCGCGACGTAGGCGACGCGGATCCACGGGTTCGCGAGCGCGGCCTGCATGAGTCGGAAAAGATCCAGACTTTCGTGATCGTGGATCTGGACGAGCCGCGCCGTCCAGAGGTGGAAGAGCACGAAGGCGAAAAGCACGACGCCCGTCGCGCGCTGGGCGATCCCGATCGCGCGGCGACGGGGAGTCTGGGGAGAGCGGCCGGAACCGGCCGGCTCCGCCGCGATGAGGAACAGCCCGTAGATCCCGTGGAAAAAGAGCGGCGCCGCGATCAGGAGGATTTCGATCGCGACGAGGAAGGGCGTGCTCTGGAGCTGCCGCGCCATCGCGTTGTAGGCGTCGGCCCCCTTGCGGGCCTCCGTGTTCGCCGCGAGATGGAAGACGAGAAAGACGCCGAGGGGGACGACGCCCGTCAGGGAGTGCAGCCGGCGGGCGAGGCGGCGCGGGGCCTCGGCCATCCTGCGGCCCGCCGTCAGACCTTCAGGATGCCGAAGAGCTCGCGGACGGCGTCGGCGGACTTCTCCAGGGCCACCGTCTCTTCGGGCGTCAGAGCGATCTCGACGATCTGCTCGACTCCCCCGCTTCCGAGCTTGACGGGCACGCCGAGATACACGTCGCTCATGCCGTACTCTCCCTGCAGATAGGCCGCGCAGGGCAGGATCTTCTTCTTGTCGCGCAGCACGGCGTCCACCATCTCGACGACGGCCGAGGCCGGCGCGTACCAGGCCGAGGTCTTGAGCAGGTTGACGATCTCGGCGCCGCCGTCCCGCGTCCGCTTGACGATCGCGTCGATCTTCTCCTTCGAGAGCAGTTGCGGAAGCGGGATTCCGGCGACCGTCGAAAACCGCGGCAGCGGCACCATCGTGTCGCCGTGGCCTCCGAGCACGAAGGCGTGCGTGTTTTCGACCGAGACGTGCAGGGCCTCCGCGATGAACCAGCGCATGCGCGCGGAATCGAGGACTCCGGCCATGCCGAAGACCCTCTCGCGCGGAAGCTTCGAGACCCGACGCGCCACCTCGCACATGGCGTCGAGGGGATTCGAGACCACGATGAAGATGGCCTTCGGCGAGCCCGGGAGGACCTTCCGGACGACGTCCGAGACGATGCCCTCGTTGGTCGCGACGAGGTCGTCGCGGCTCATTCCGGGCTTGCGCGGGATCCCGGCGGTGATCACGACGACGTCGGATCCCGCCGAGATGTCGTAGGCGTTGGCGCCCGTCATTCTGGCGTCGAACTTTTCGACCGGCGCCGACTCCATGATGTCGAGCGCCTTGCCCTGGGGCACGCCCTCGAGGATGTCGATCAGCGCGACGTCCGCGAGCTCCTTCTCGACGATGCGCTGGGCGACCGTCGCCCCGACGTTGCCGGCTCCGACGACCGTGACCTTGTGCTTCATGGGCGCCGGGATTCTACTCTGAGCGGCCCGCTCCGCGGGCCAACCGACGAGAGAGGGGAAGTCGCGGGGGTTCCTCTCCCGGGAATTCGCAGGGACGGCCTTATCATCGACGGGAATGAACGAAACTCTTCCGCGCCGGGGACTGCTCGCGGCCGCGGCGATCGTCCCGCTGCTGGTCGCGGCCGCGCTGTGGCTGCCGCGCTGGTGGGAGAACCGGGAGTACCGCCAGGCCGAGAAGATCGCCGGGATCGGCGCTCCGATCGTGCCGGGCACGCTCGCCGAGGCGCGCGCTCGCCTCGACACCGGCGTGGCGACCGCCGACGTCGTGGCGCGGATCGGAAAGCCCTCGATGTCGGTCGCCACGGAGGGCGCCGATTCGCGGCGCGAGATCTGGACCTACTATTTCTCGGACGGCACGATGATGCTCAACGTCACCGACGGGCGGGTCCAGCGGGTCTCGACGAGCTTCGGAGCGCCGAAGATCCCGACTTCGGCGCGGCCGGAATGACCGAGCGCGCGCCCGTGTCGTCCAGCCCGGCCGCGGGGGCAGAAACCCGCGAGCCGTCCATCCGCGTCATCATGATGCCGAAGGACACCAACGCGTACGGGACCATCTTCGGCGGCGTCATCCTGTCCTACATCGACCAGGCCGGCGCCGTCGAAGCCAAGCGGCACGGCGCCGAGTTTCTCGTCACGGTGGCGATGCGCGAGGTCGTCTTCCACGAACCGGTCTACGTCGGGGATCTCGTGTCGTTCTACACGCGGCTCGTCCGCATTGGCCGCACGTCGATCACGATCTCGGTGGAAGTCGTGTCGCAGCCGGGCGAAGGTCTGGGCACCCGCGTGAAGGTGACCGAGGCCGAGGTGACCTACGTGAACCTCGACAAGAACCGCCGGCCGATGCCGATCGCGAAGAGGTAGCCGGCGACCAAAGCGAAAATACGAAGGCCCCGAATCTTCGGGGCCTTCTTCCTGCGCCAGCCGAGCAAAAGCCCGGCAATGGGAGCTCGCTGAGATCGATACTACTCCAAATCACCACTCCCCGTCTTCTTCTTCTTCGGATGCGCCGCCGACTTCGGGGCCCCCCATTTCCTCCTCGAGGGCCTCGAGCTCCGGAGCGTCCACTTCGAGCTCGCCGGCCGAGAGTTCCTCCTCCCGCCAGCCTTCCTCTCCGTAGCTCTCCCCCGCCGGCGAAGCCACCGCCGCGAGCGGAACCGCGCGCGAAGTCAGATTCGCGTGCCGGCAGCCCTCGCCGGCGCGAGGTTCCCCTCGTCGCTCTCGGGGCTTTCGCCGCCTCTGCAGGGGGCGCCGTGGCGGGCACGGCTTTCACGACGACCGCCCTGGCGGGGGCCGCCTTCGTCGGCGCCGCTGTCTTCGCGGTCTTCGTCGGCGCCGCTTTCTTCGCGGTCTTTTTCGGCGCCGCTTTCTTCGCGGTCTTCTTCGGAGCCGCTTTCCTCGCGACCTTCTTCGGGGCCGACTTCCTGCGCGTCGTGGCCGCCTTCCGGGCTCCGCGACCCGTCTTGCGGACCGACTTCTTCGAGGGCTTCTTTCCTTTCTTCGCCGTCCTGGCCGCCTTCTTCTTCTTCGCCACACCGACCTCCTGTGCCGGCTCCGCCGGAAGCCGGATCATACAATCGGGACCTTGTCGAGTGGAGACGGCGCGGCGGAGTCGAAGCGAAGCCGGGAGGACCGCATCGCGATCACGCCGCGGCCCGACGGCCTCCTGGTTTTGATCCAGCCGCTCGCGCGCTCCCGCTCCTGGCGAGTGCGCATGGGTCTCATCGGCGGGGCCGTCAGTGTGGCCGCGCTCCTGGGCTGCTTCCGGCTGGGCCAGGCATGGGAGGCGGGCCTTCGCCGGCTGGACTTTGGCGACCTGCCGCTTCCGATCCTCATCGCGCTGTCCTTGACGCTGCTCGTCGCCGCTCCGCTCTCCCTCCTGGGCCTCGCCGCGCTCGCCTTCGCCGAAGAGTCGATCGAAGTCGACGCGGAAGGGGTGACCGTGCGGCGCACGGCCTTCGAGAAGACCCGGATCGCGCGCATCGCCCGCGCCGAGCTCGAATGCTGGCGGGAGACGTACTGGCCCCTCTCCCCGTGGTGGACCTGGGCGGTCCGCCGGCTCGCGGCCCGATCCGGAGGCCGCCTCCATCCCGTGGCCGCCGCCGCGGGCCCGAAGGAGAAACGCCGCATCGGCGAGGCCCTCGCCGCGGCGACCGGGCGGCCCCTCGTGGACGACTTCGGCCGCCGCGTGCGCTAGACCGTCGCCTTCGCTTGCTCGGGAGTCTGCGCCCTCGCGGGCGCACCGGCGAGCGGCTCGCCCGAAGGGGCTCGACCGCTCGCCTGACTCCCTCGCTGCGCTCCGGCTCCCGCGGCGCGGACCTCCTCCCTCGCTTCGCTCGGGAGACTCTCCGCGCCGCGAGCTTAAGAAAGAGCACCTCCTGGGAGGAAGGACGCATCTCGCGGCACGAGAATCGGGGCTGCGCTAAGATCGAACCCCTTCATGACCTCGGGTACCACGGAACACCACCTGACCGAGATCCTGCTCTCGAGCTATGCCCTCCCGGACGAGGTCCGGTGGGGTATTGCCGACGCGGGCTTCGCCTTCGCCACGCCGATCCAGGCGAAGACGCTTCCCATCACGCTCGCCGGCAAGGACGTCGCCGGCCAGGCCCAGACGGGCACCGGCAAGACGGCCGCGTTCCTCATCACGATATTCACCCGCCTGCTCGGAAAGCCGCCGTCCCCCTCGCGGCGCGGGCCGCGGGCCCTGGTCGTGGCGCCGACGCGCGAGCTCGTGGCGCAGATCCGCGCGGATGCGGAGATCCTCGGCCGCCACACGGGGCTGGCGACGCTCGCCGTGTTCGGCGGCATGGACTATCGCCTCCAGCGCGAGCAGGTCAAGACGATTCCGGACCTGCTCGTCGGAACGCCCGGCCGCCTGCTCGACTACGAGCAGCAGGGCGTCGTCACGTTCAAAGACGTCGAGATCCTGGTCATCGACGAGGCCGACCGGATGTTCGACATGGGTTTCATCCGCGACCTCCGGCGCATCCTGCGGCGCTGCCCTCCCTACCACCGGAGGCAGACGCTCCTCTTCTCGGCGACGCTGTCGATCCGCGTCATGGAGCTGGCCTACGAGCACACGAACAACGCCGAGAAGGTCGAGATCGAACCCGAGCGCGTGCTCGCGCGGGGGATCACCGAAGTGCTCTACCACGTCTCCGCGAAGGAGAAGTTCCGCTTCCTCCTGGGTCTCCTCGAGAAGGAGGGGGGCAGCCGCGTCCTGATCTTCGTGAACCGGCGGACGACCGCGGCGGACCTCGTGCGAGGCCTCTCGGCCAACGGTTATCCGACGCGCGCCCTCGCGGGCAACGTTCCGCAGGACCGGCGCCTGAAGATGCTGCAGGACTTCAAGGACGGGAAGCTCGCGGTTCTCGTTGCGACGGACGTCGCATCGCGAGGCCTCCACATCGAGGGCGTGTCTCACGTCATCAACTACGACCTGCCGCAGGACTCGGAGGATTACGTGCACCGGACCGGACGGACCGGACGGGCCGGCGCCGAAGGCACCGCGGTGTCGTTCGCCTGCGACGACTACGTCTTTTCCCTCGACGCGATCGAGACGCGGATCGGCCGCAAGATTCCGGTCGAGTGGCCGGGCGAGGACCTCTTCAAGACCGGCCGGGTCGCCCAGGCGCCTCGGGCGAGCGCGGGATTCCGCTCACGCCCCGAGCCGCGCCGCGAAGCGCCCGCGCCCAAAGCCGCCGCCACGGAAGACAGTTTCGGCCGCACAAAGCGCAAGAGCCGGCGCCGGTAGGCGGGCAGCGCTTAGCTCAGGACGGGTCGTCGTCCGGTCCGAACCATCGACGGAGCCAACCACTTTTCTTCGCCGGCGCCTCCGGCGCTTCCAGCTCCGCCGCTCCGCCGGTTTCTCCGAGCCCGGCGCGTTCGGCGTGTTGACGGATGGCTTCTTGACGACTCCGGCGGCGGACATCATCGCCGTGGGACTCCCGAACAGACCGATCCTGCGAGTCAATCGGCGCATGGTCCTCTCCTCTTCGAAGGGGATCCCCGGTGAATGCGAGTGTTCTGACGATGGCCCGAGCGCGTCTTCTCCGCGCGCGCGTCGCAGCCGTCGGGTCGGCCGAACGTCGTCGCCGGGCATGACGAGGGAACGCCGGTGATGGCGTATCGCATGCGCCCTCTCACGGGGCGCATTCATCCTACCCCCGTTCCCCGGGTAGGTGCCCGGAAACCCTCAGGAAGTCCCGATTGGCCTACGAGAGGAATGAGGACTGCCGCCGAGGCAAACGCGAGCCGGCGCCGCGGGGCCGGACACTCGGGGCTGATTGCCAGGAGAGGGTCCGAAAGCGACGTTCCCTCGTCCCGTCGGTCGGCCCGCGAAGCGGGCCGCTCAAAGTCCGAGCCCTAGAAGCTCTTGAGGAAGTCGCGGTTGGTGCGGAACTTGGAGAGGCGGCCCAGGACGAGCTCCATCGCCTGGATCTTGTCGACGGCCGCGAGCGCGCGGCGCAGTTTGACGATCTTCGGCAGATCTTCGGCGGCGTAGAGCTTCTCTTCCTTGCGCGTCCCGGACTGCGGGATGTTGATGCAGGGGAAGATCCGCCGGTTGAAAAGGTCGCGGTCGAGCACGATCTCGGTGTTCCCCGTGCCCTTGAACTCCTGGAAGATGATCTCGTCCATCCGCGACCCCGTGTCGACCAGCGCCGTGGCGATGATCGTCAGGGACCCGCCGCCCTCGGCGTTGCGCGCCGCACCGAAGAACCGCCTCGGCTTCTCCATCGTCCGCGCGTCGATGCCGCCGGAAAGAATCTTGCCGCCGCCCTTCTGCAACTGGTTGTAGGCCCGGGCCATGCGGGTGATCGAGTCGAGAAAGATGATGACGTGCTGGCCGCACTCGATGAGGCGGCGCGCCCGCTCGGCCACGATCTCGGCCACCGCGACGTGGTTCTCGGCCGACAGGTCGGCGGACGAGGCGATGACCTCGCCACGCGTCACGCTGCGGCGGAAGTCCGTGATTTCCTCGGGCCGCTCGTCGATCAGGAGCACGATCACGTGCACGTCGGGGTCGTTGACCTCGACGGCATGGGCCATCCGCTTGAGAAGAGTCGTCTTGCCGGCCTTCGGCGGAGCCACGATGAGGCAGCGCTGGCCCCGGCCGATGGGCGTCAGCAGGTCCGTGACGCGCCCGCACATCTCGTCGGGCTCGGTCTCGAGGGTGAGGATCGAGTTCGGGTCGATGGAGACGAGCTCGGTAAAGGCCGGCCGCTGGCGAAAGGCGCCCGGCTCCATGCCCTCGATCGTCTCGACCCGGCGAAGCACCGGACGGCCGCCGTCGGCCGCGTAGCCGGCGATCAGGGCTCCGGCTTCGAGGCCCTCGCGCTGGATGAGCTCCCGGGGAACCAGGGGGTCCTTGGGGGACGGGAGGAAGTTGGCTTTGGCCGAGACCAGCACGCCCGAGGCGTTGTCCTTCGGCGGCATGTAGAGGACGCCGTCCACGGGGCGCTCGGGTCCCGTCGCGGCAAGGTCTTCCGACCGCTCGCCGACGCCGCCGCCACCGTTGCCGGACGGGCCGCCTCCCCTCCCCCCCGCCTGCGGCGCCGCCGGCGCCGGCGATGGGGACGGGGCTGACCGTCAGCGGGCCCACCCTCTGAGGAGGGCTCGGACTGAACGGATACGGACGCAAGGCTTTCCGGGGTCAAGGGATCTTCGGACATGGACTCCCAAACCACCGCCGCGCTGACTCAAGGTCCGGGCGGGAACGACTCATTCTACGACGAACCAGAAAGAAAAGCACCAGTCCCGGCTGGTGCCCTGGAACACATCCAAACCGCTGTCCGGCGGCGATTAATTTCCGTCAGCGCCGAAGATGCCCAGAATCCGGTCCGGCTCCGCCGGGGGGATGGCCGCCAGACCGAAGTTTTCCGAGGCGTGCGCGACGTCCGAGACCCCCACCAGTGCGGTCGTGAGGCCCGGGGCGGACCGTGAAAACTGGAGCGCCCTCCTCGCGGGGGTGTCGGCCTCGGGAAACGCGAGCACGACCTCGTCGGGCAGTTCCGCCGCGAGCCGCCCCTGGAGGAGCGAAGCCGATCCGAACGCCCCGAGGCCAAGCTCGCTCGCGGCCTCGAGGGCCGGCACGCGGATCTTCTCGGAGGACGGGCTTTGCTGCGATCGGAAAGCGACCGCGTGCGCCATGGCGAGATTGACCGGAAGCTGGACCCCCCGGAATCGGTGGCCCTCTCCCGCGACCTCCCCGGCGATCTTCCAGATCGAGGCGAGCGAGAGGTGCTCCGGATGCTCGGGCGGAACCCTCAAACCGTTCCAGGTCGCAAAGCCCCAGGCGGCGATCTTTCCGGCATCCGCCGCCGCCTCCAGCGTCTCGATGGCCCGGCCCAGTCTCTCGCGGAACGCCTGACGCCCGATCTCCTCGAGCTGGGTTTCGACGTTGTGCAGGTAGTAGAGATCGATCGTCTCGAGGCCGAGGTTGCGACGGCTCCGCTCGATCTGATCTTCCAGATAGCCGGGAGCCATGCAGTGGCATCCCTGAGCGATCTCGTCTTTGGGCGCGATGCCCGTATCGAGAAAGCTCTCGGACACGTAGCGTCGCCCGGGCCGGGGGTCTTCGGAGTCGTGCGGGAGATAGCCTCCCTTGGTCGAGACGAAGACCTCGTCGCGCGCCGCGCGACCCTCCTCGAAGGCGCTCGCGAGCGCGCGGCCGATGGCCCTCTCGCTCCTCTGGCCCCGGTAGTTGATCGCCGTGTCGAAAACGTTGATCCCGGAGGCGAGCGCCGCGGCGACCGAGGCTTCGTAGCCCGCGTCCGTCCGGGCGCTCTCGTCGCCGAGGTAGGTGCCCAGCCCGATCGAGGAGAGGGCGAGGCCCATGGCTTCGCGGAAGTGTCCCTCGGCCGCGCCCGAACGCGTCGCGAAGCGTCGCGTGCCCTCGAGTGTGGCTCTTCCGGCGATCCCGTTCACGCGCGGGAGGCTATCACCGGGCCTATGCGGTTCCCTTCTGGATGAACCCGAGGTTCGGCCAACCGGCGCCGAGGATCGCGGCGGAATCGGCTCCCAGCCAGTCCGAGAGGATCGTGCCGTAGTAGGAACGGAAGTCGCTCTCGATCGCGAGGTTGCCGTTGTCGTCCAGGTGCGCGAGGTCGGGAGGATTTCCGTGGACGCCCGAAACGACGGCATCGCCGACGACGAAGTGCGGGGCCGAAGTGCCGTGGTCGGTCCCGTTCGATCCGTTGTCCTCGGCGCGGCGGCCGAACTCGGACCAGGTCATGAGCAGCACATCGTGCGACTTGCCATGGCCGTCGAGGTCGTCGAAGAAAGCCTTGATCGAGCTCGAGACGTCCGTGAGGAGCGGGTCGTGGTCGACGTCCTCGCCCGCGTGGTTGTCGAAGCCGCCGTAGGTCACATAGAGGATCCGCGCGCCGAGGTCCGCGTTGATGATCTGGGCGATCAACTCCAGACCCGCGCCCAGGCTGTTCTGGGGATACGCGCCCATCGCCACGTAGCCGTTCCCGACCGTCTGCAGGATGTCCGACGACGCGATCGCGTCCCGGCCGGTGCTCGAGAGCGTGTCCGCGGCGTTCGCGATCTCGTACTCCGCACCGCTCGCGGCGAGAAAGGCCGCGACCTGGTTCGAGGAATCCCCGGGATGCGCTCCGTCCGTCAGGTACTGGTAGCTCGCGAGCGTCAGAAACGTAGGCACGCCCACGTGGTCGGCGAGCAGCGTCCTCGGCAGCGACTGCGAGATCGCCGCGCAGGAGAGCGGGTTCCCGTTTCCGGCGAGGGCGCCGTCCGCCCAGCGCCCGAGCCAGCCCCGCCTCTGCGCGAGCAGAGGGTCCGCCGTGTGCCAGATGTCTCGCGCCGCGAAGTGCGAAAGGCTCGAGTTGGGGTACCCGACGTTCGTCACGACGGCCACTCGTCCGGCGTCCCAGAGCGCCTTCATGCCGGTCATGACCGGATTCAGGCCGAGCCGATCGTCGAGCGGCAGGACCTCGCCGACCGGGACGCCGATCCGCGAGCGGAGCTGAGGGTAGAGCGCGTCGGCGTAAGGCACGACCGTGTTCAAGCCGTCGTTGCCTCCGGCGAGCTCGAGCACGACGAGCGTCCGGCCGCCGAACGCGGCGCCCACGGACTCCTCGAACTGGCGCGCGCCCCGGACGGCCCAGCGCGGCACCATCGCCGACACCGTGACGAAGCCCGTGGAGCGGATCAGAAAGTCGCGGCGGGAGAACATCGAAAGCCTCCGTTATGTGAGTGTCACGCGAGGTGAAAAGCGGGACTGGTCAGCATCACGTGGACGAGTCCCCGCACTTTTTCGTCCATGGCCTCCGCGGTCGGCGACCACGCTGCCCCCGGCTTCGACGTAGTCGATCCATGAGTCTCGGATCTCGCTCGACACATCGTCGACGTTGAGCCGGGAGGCGAGCGCGTCGACGACTCCCCCGGCGGTCGATGATGTCCTGGCCCGCGAGCACCGCGTCGGGATCGAACCGGGTTCCGGTCGCGCCGCGATTCGTCGAGAGCGTGTTGGCGAGAGAGGCGCGCGCGAAGAGCGAGCCCGTGTTCATCCAGGACACGCCCCAGTCCCAGCCCTTGGCATCGGCGGGGTTGAAGAGGACCTGGCCCATGCCGGCGAGCGCGTTCGCGGCCGCCGAGAAGTCGCTCGTCCCCTCGAGCATGCGCACCGACGCGACCGCGTACTCGACCGGGCTGCGGACCCAGGTCTTGCGCGTGTGCGCCTCGTAGAACTCGGGGGCGAGCAGGATCGCGCGCACGACCTCGCGGATGGAGTGATCCGCGGCGTAGACCGACTGCAGCGCGTCCACGACGTGCGGCGGCGCATACGTGCCGGCGAAGTAGGCCCAGAGCTTCGCGCCGAGGAACCGCCCGGAGACCGATCCCTCCGCGTCGGCGTGGCCGAGGATGATGTCGATCGCGTCGTACCCGTCGAAATTGCCGGTGCGGCCGAGGATCGTTTTCGAGCCCTCGTCGTGGAACTGCGGCCGGTCCACGAAGGTGGCGGCGTTGTAGCCGGTGTCGCGGTTGTAGTTCGCGACGGTCCAGCCGGTCAGGGCCCGCGCGACCTCCCGCACGTCCTCCTCGCCGTAATGGCCGATCCCGAGGCAGAAGAGCTCCATGAGCTCGCGGGCGTAGTTCTCGTTGGGCCGGCCGACGCGGTTCGTGGCGTTGTCGAGCCAGACGAGCATCGCGGGATCCTGCGAGAGCGCGACGACGAGGTCGTCGAATCGGGCCATCGCGAGGCGGCGCTCGGTCTGGTTCTGGTTGAGAAGCAGGGTCTCGCCGCGCACCTTCGCGATCCCCGAGGTCCAGTGGAGATTCCAGAAGTAGGTCATTTTTTCTTCGAGCGGCCGCGGCGAGAACGCCATGCGGTCCATGAACCACTGCTGAAGGCCGGTGATCCGCTGGAGGTTGTACGGCCTGGCCGCGAGCGCCGCCTCGTAGGCCGAGACGTCGATCGCTTCGTAATCGACGAGATACGAGACCGCGCCCTCGAGGCCGCGGGCCTGCAGCGCATCGATCTCGGCGGGAGTCCCTCCGAAGCCGGCGCGCCTCAAGAGGTGCGCGGCCGACTCCCGGGTCCAGTTCACGCTCATGGGACCTCCTCCGCTCTGTCGGAGGCTTGGACGAGGAAGCCGGGGGCCGGTTTACGAGAGGGAGCCCCTCAAACGACGGGCAGCGGAATTCCGTGCGTCCGGGTCGTCCCCTGCACCGCGGGGTCCCATCGCCCCGGGATCGGCGTCGCGCATTTCGGGCACGCGCCTCCCACGAGCCGGTACCCGACCACGCGGAAGCCGCGCCGCTCGATCACCGTCTCGCCGCAGGACGGGCAGCGCGTGTCCTCCCAGCGCCCCACGCGCCCGGGGATGTTGCCGGCGTACACGTAGCGCAGCCCTTCGGCGGTCCCGATCTCGCAGGCCCTCACGAGAGTCTCGACCGGCGTGGCTCCCCGGTCGGTCATCTTGTAGTCGGGATGAAACGCCGTGACATGCCAGGGGATGTCTTTCGAGACCGACGCGACGAAGCGCGCGGCGCGCGTCAGCTCCTCCTCGGAGTCGTTGAACGCGGGAATGACGAGCGTCAGCACCTCGAGCCAGATGCCCCGCGCGTGGATGCCGGCGATCGTATCGAGCACGTTCTGCAGCACGCCTCCGAGCTGGCGGTAGTGCTTGTCGTCCATCGATTTCAGGTCGACCTTGTAGAAGTCGACCCACGGGCGGATGTAGTCGAGCACCTCCGGGGTGCCGTTGCCGTTCGACACGTAGCCCGTGCGCAGGCCGCTCGCCTTCGCCGCGCGAAAGACCTCGACGGCCCACTCGGAGGTGATCAGCGGCTCGTTGTAAGTCGAGACGATCGTCGGCGCCCCGCAGTCGGCGGCGAGACGGACCAGCTCGGCGGGCGAGACGTCCCGCGGCGCGCCGACCGCCTCGGGGTCGCGGATGGATTGGGAGGTGAACCAGTTCTGACAGTACGCGCAATGCAGGTCGCAGCCGAGCATGCCGAAGGAGAGCGCGTCGGAGCCGGGCAGAGCGTGGAAGAAGGGCTTCTTCTCGATCGGGTCGCACTGCAGCGCCCCGACGTAACCGCGAGGCACGTGGAGCACGCCGTCGCGCCGGAAGCGCACGCGACAGACGCCTTCGCGCCCCTCGGGGATCGGGCAACGATGGCCGCACGCGTAGCAGCGGAGCCTCCCATCGGGAAGCGTCTCGACGAGCTCGGCCGCGGCCGGAGCGGTTCGGCTCGCGAGAACGTCGGCCACCGGAGAGGACGACATGCCTGCCACCATTTACCCATTAACACCAACCGCCGAGGAATTGTAGAAATGCCGAGCGAAGTCGGTGGGTTATCATCCGCCGACGTCATGAAGCGTGTCCTTCTCGCCGCCTGGGCGGTGTGGCTCGGCGGCGTGCTCGGGTTGTCCGCACAGAACCCGACCCCGACCCCGACACCCCCCCCGACCCCGACGCCCACGCCGGGCCTGCCGACGACCATCCCGGCGGGGTTCCGCTATGCCACGGAAAGCGGCGCGAACGCCAATGGGGTTCGGGTGCAGCAGACGCCCGACGGGGCGGTGTGGTTCCTGGAGGCCTCGGCCGACCGGGTCGGGGTCCTCCGCGGAACGACCATTACCTACTGGCAGCTTCGCCCCTCCGACGAGCTCGGGGCCAATCCCGTCGACTTCAAGATCGAAGGCACGGATGTCTGGATCCTCGAGAGCGGCCAGAGCCAGATTCCGGCCGGCCGGTGCTCGATCGCCAAGCTCGATACCGTGACGAACCAGGTCACCGAGTGGGCGATCCCCGGGTCGATTCCCGCGGCGTTCTACCATGCGCCGGACGGGACCTGGTGGGTCCCGATCACCGGGGCCGCGCTCCTCAACGTCAACTTCGATACCGGCGTGACCACCGTCTATCGCTCGGCGTTCACGACCTGGTACTCCGACATGGTGGTCGACGACGAGGGAACCCTCTGGCTCGCCGACTTCGGCAACAACCGCATCGTCCGCTACGTCCCGGGTCCGACAAGGAAACGTCCTGGACGTTCTTCCCCATCTCCTCGGGCCGGCTGAACACGACTCAGATCGACTTCGACGAGGACGGGAAACTGTGGCTCTGCCAGATTTCGGCCGGCCGCATGGACCGTTTCGACCCGGCCACCGCGAACCTGGATTCGTATTACGGCATCAGCAACCCGTCGCACTTCGACTTCTTCCAGGGAAAGGTGTACGTCACGTCGGGCCAGTCGGCGGCCGCCGTCAACATCATCGATCCCCTTCGGGCCTCGCCGCTGCGGATCACGCTGAATCCCATAGAGCTCGACGTCGCTTCGATTCGGAGTCTGATCCCGGTCCAGACGCGGACCTTCGACGTGCCCCCGACCACGTTCGAGACCGAGGCGACCGAGCTCGTCCAGGCCGACTTCCGGGTCGCGAGCAACGTGTCGTATCCCGGGGTTCTCGTCAACCAGATTCCCGTCACTCAGGCCTACGGGATCGACGTCGAGGGCGGCTACGTCTGGTTTGGCGCCGGCGGCAACGTCGTCCGCGTCGAGATGCAGACCGTCGGCACGCTGACCGACACCTCCGTGCCCGTCGCGAGCTCGGCCGCAGGGCCAGACGAACGACCGAATACGCATCGACATCACGGTGGCGAACACCGGAACGGAGCCCATCGCCGCCGCGGCGTACTTCATGTATTCGCCGGGCTCCTTCGCCGCCCGCAACGAGTTCACGATCGCCGGCGGCGAAACCCGGGTGCTGCAGGACGCCTTCGGCAACGTCGGCACGGCCGCCATCCTGGCGAGCGGCAACGTGCGCATCGTCGCGGCCACCGGGAACCCCGCGGACCTCGAGGCGACCGTCCGCTCGACGCGCGTGACGCCCACGGGGGCCTCGTACGGGTACGCGATCCCGGCCCGGGGGATCCCGCGGAGCATGGGAGCCGGCTCCTCCGCGATCCTCTTCACGGGAGCGCGGGAGACGGAGGCCTCGATCCTCGGGTACTACGCGCTCGAGGGCGCCGTCGGCGAGCTCACGCTCGTGGCTCCGGATGGCACCGTGCGCGGCGTGCGGCCGTTCAACATCGCCGTCAACACGCGCGAGGAGTTCAACCCCGTGGCCGCCGCCTTCGGCGTCGACGCCGAGCCAGGGGACATCGTCCGTGTCGCCGTCACCTCCGGGACTCTGCAACCCTACGTGAACATCCTCGATCTCGGGACGTTCGACGTCGCGACGTCGGTGCCCGTCCAGCCGCTCGAGGACATGATCGTTCCGAACGCCGGCATCCTGATCGGCGCGAACGACACGAGCTTCGTCACCGACCTCTACCTCTCCAACCCGAGCTCGGCATCCGCGGCCGACGTCAGCGTGACCTACTACGCGCTCTACGGCGGCGCACCGCCGCAGACCGCTCACGTGTCGCTCGCGGCTCTGGAGAGCCGCACGGTCGAGAGTGTCCTCCTCGAGCTCTTCGGCATCACGCAGCGGCCAGGGCGCCCTGTTTCTCGACCCGAGCATCCCGGTGGCCGCCGCCATACGCGTGGGCGCGCGCACCGCCGGCGCCGACTATGCCGGCTTCGCTCCGGCGCTCGACGGGACCGGCGGCCTCACCAACGGATCCGTGACCGCGATCGGGCTTCCCCAAACCAGCTATCGGCGTACGAACCTGCTCTTCTACAACCGGGGCTTCGCGGGATCGGTCACCGTGACCGGCATCCTCGCCGACGGGACGGAGGCGGGTTCGGTCGAGGTTCCGCTCGGGGACCACGCGCCCGGCCGGCTGGACTCGGTGTTCGCGGCGTTCGGGATCACGAACCAGCCCGCCGGCCGCGTGCGGATCAGCGTCCCGGACGGGATGAACGTCTACGCGTGGACGGCGGAGGTCGACGCTCTCAGCGGCGACGTCGACCTCGCGGCGGTACCGTAGCGCCGTAGGGCCTCACCTCGCCCCGCAGGCCCCCCCGGTACAATCGGGGCGTGCCTCCCCCGACAATCCGAAGCGTCGTCCGAGGCTCCGGCATCTTCGTGCCGGAGGGCGTCGTCACCAACGCGCGGATGTCCCGTCTCATGGACACCACCGACGAGTGGATCCGGCAGCGGACCGGCATCGAGGAACGGCATTTCTCGCGGAAAGGCCAGTCTTCCTCGGTCCTGGGGGCCGAGGCCGCCCGACGGGCGCTCGACGACGCGGGCCTCGCGGCTTCGGACCTGGATCTCATCGTCTTCGCGACGATGACTCCCGACCATTACTTTCCGGGCAACGGCGGCATTCTCGCGAAGAGCCTCGGCCTGTCGACCACCCCGGCGCTCGACATCCGCATGCAGTGCGCGGGCTTCCTGTCCGGCCTCCAGGTGTCGGACGCCTTCATCCGGTCGGGCTCCGCGCGGCGCGTGCTGCTCGTCGGCGCGGAGTGCCACGCCTCGCTCTTTCCCTGGGGGGACGAGGAGTGGGCCGTCCTCTTCGGGGAGTCGGACGGGCCGGTGTCCGAGACGGCCCGCGCCTGGGGCACGGCCCAGCGCGACCGCGCGGTCATCTTCGGCGACGGCGCCGGCGCCTTCGTCCTCGAAGCCAACGAGTCGGGAGACGGGCGCGGCTTTCTCGGCTTCCGGATGCACACGGACGGGGCGCACTGGGACAAGCTCTACGTGCCCGGCGGCGGCTCCGCGAGCTTCCCGTACTTCACGCCCGCGATGTTCGAAGACAACCGAACGGTCCCCGTGGTCGAGGGCCGGCAGGTCTTCCGACTCGCCACGACGGCGATGCCCGAGGTCGTGCGCGAGACCCTTTCGGCGCACGACCTCGCGATCGGGGACGTGTCGCTCCTGCTGATGCACCAGGCGAACCTGCGCATCAACGAAGCCGTCCAGAAGCATCTCGAGCTCGGCGACGACCGCGTCCACAACAACATCCAGCGCTTCGGAAACACGACGGCGGCGACGCTTCCCCTCGTCTACCACGAGGCGAAGTCGCAGGGCCGGGTGCGGGCCGGCGATCTCGTCGTCTTCACGGCCCTGGGGGCCGGCCTCCACTGGGGCGCCGGGCTTCTCCGGGCGTGACCCTCTCATGAGCCCATCGGCGACGCCGCGCCCGGACCCTCGCGAGGGTCGTCCGCTGCCGAGCTGGCTCCTGGTCGCCTGGGCCCTGACCGGAGTCCTGCTCACGATCGCCGCGTGGATCTCGGTGCGCCGCGCGGAGCAGTCGCGCCGCGCGGATTGGGAGAGCCGGCTGTCCGCCCTGGCCGACGACCGGCTCGCGATCGCCGAGCGCGCGATCCACGAGTGGCGGCGGGACGCCCACTTGCTGGCCGGCCTGGAAAGCGTGCGCGCGCTCTTCGCTCCCGGAGGCGGGATGCCGCCGGCGGCCGCCCGCGCGCGCCGCGAGCTCGACGAGCTCGTGCGCGCGGATCCGGAGGTTTCGATCGGCGTCGTCGACGCTTCGGGCCGCCTGCGGCTGTCGTCCACCGACGCCGAGCCCCTGGGACTGGAGAAGATCGGTCCTGCGCGCCGGGCCATCGAGGAAGCACGCGCGCTGCTCGCGCATCCGGCCGCACGACGGCCTCGAGAATCTCGCGCTGGAGGTGACCGAGCCGGTCTCGGATCCGGGCGGCCGGCCCGCGGGCGCCCTGCTCCTGTCCGTAGACGCGGCCGAGGCGTTCGGCGCGCTCTTTCCCGCGGTCCCGGTCCGTCGGGCCGACGACGGAGCGCCTCCACGTGGTCCTGCGGGAAGGAGACTCGCTCGTCATCGTGGCTCCCGCGCACTGGGGCGAAGCCGGGGCGTCCTACCGGCTTCCCGCGACCGATCGCACGTCGTTCGCGGCCGTGGCGCTCGCGAACGCCCGCGGCGCCGGCGAGTTCACCGACGGGCGGGGCCGCGCGGTGCTCGCCGCGACGCGCCGGATCCCGGACATCGGCTGGGCCATCGTCGTCGAGGTCGACCGAAGCGCCGCCCTCGGTCGGGGCATCGCTCCCATGCTCTGGATCGTGCTCACCGCGGCCGCCGTCTTCGCGGCCGTCACGGGCATCGGCCTGGCCTGGTGGCGCGTCGATCCGTGCTGCGCCACCTCGAGAAGCTCGCCGAGCGCGACCGGCGCTACAAGACGCTCCTCGAGCAGACTCAGGAAGCGGTCCTGGTCACCGTCGACGGCAACGTGGCCTATGCGAACCCGGCGTGCGTCGAGATGTTCGGGTACGAGCGCCCGCTCCTCGGCGTGCCGGTGTCCGATCTTCTTCGCGCCGGGCTCGCGCGAGCAGATCAGCGATTTCGTCGAGAAACGCGGCGCCAACCGCGCCGCGCCCGGACTCTACGAAGCCCTGGGATTGCGGGCGGACGGCGCGACCTTCGACGTCGAAGTCCGCATCGCGCCGATCGAGTTCGACGAGAAGGCCGGCTCCCAGGCGATCCTGCGCGACATCACGGGCCGCAAGCGCATGGAGGCCGGGCTGAAGGAATCGGAGGAGCGCTACCGGCTGCTTTTCGAGCGCAACCTCGCCGGCGTCTACCGCTCGGCCGCCGACGGGCGCCTGCTCGAATGCAATCGGGCGTTTGCGCGCCTGCTCGGTTACGCGAGCCCCGCGGAGGCCATGGCGCATCCCGACTGGTGGCTGCACGAGCGGCCCGGGGAGCACGCCGAGTTCTGGGACCGCCTCCGAAAGGAAGGCAGCATCGCCAACCACGAGGGCCAGGCGCGGCGAAAGGACGGAACCCCCATCTGGGTCATCCAGAACGTCTCGCTGCTCGCCGACGAGGACGGCGAGGAGATGATCCTCGGCACGGTCTTCGACGTCACCGAGCGCCGACGCCTCGAGGAACAGCTGCTCCAGTCGCAGAAGATGGAGGCCGTGGGCCGGCTCGCCGGAGGCATCGCCCACGACTTCAACAACCTGTTGACGGCGATCGCGGGCTACAGCGACCTGCTCCTCGCCGAGCTCCCCGGCAACGACTCCCGGCGCGAGAGCGCGGTCGAGATCCGGGAAGCCGGCCGGCGCGCCGCGGGGCTGACGCAGCAGCTGCTGGCCTTTTCGCGGCGGCAGGTCCTCGAGCCGCGCGTGCTCGATCTCAACGCCGTGATCGCGGGCATGGAGAAGATGCTCCGCCGCGTCATCGGCGAGGACATCGAGCTGACGACGGCCCTCGATACCGACCTCTGGCGCACGATGGCCGACCCGGGCCAGATCGAACAGGCCATCGTCAACCTCGCCGTGAACGCCCGCGACGCCATGCCCCGCGGCGGCCGGCTCACGCTCGAGACGGCCAACGTGACCCTCGACGAGAAGTTCGCGAGCGCCTACGCCACCGTCCAGCCCGGCCCGCACGTCATGCTGGCCGTCTCCGACACGGGCGTCGGCATGGACGCGGCCCTCCAGTCGCGGCTCTTCGAGCCCTTCTTCACGACCAAGGAGCGCGGCAAGGGAACGGGGCTCGGCCTCTCGACGACGTACGGCATCGTGAAACAGAGCGGCGGCTCGATCTGGGTGTACAGCGAGCCCGGCGTGGGCACGGCGTTCAAGATCTACCTCCCGCGCTGCGAAGAGCCCCTGGCGAAGCGCGAGACGCCGCCCGTGCCTCTCGCCGCCGCGCGGACCGGGAGCGAGACGGTCCTGCTCGTGGAGGACGAGGCCGAGGTCCGGCGTCTCGTGGAGCGTCTCCTGCGGATGCAGGGATACGCGGTCATCGCCGCCGCGAGCCCGGCCGAGGCCATCACCGCGGCCCGGGCCGCCGGGAAGATCGACCTCCTCGTGACGGACGTGATCATGCCCGGGATGAACGGCCGGGAGATGGCCCGTCTCCTCGCGGCGGAGCGCCCGCGGATGCGCGTGCTCTACATGTCGGGCTACACCGACGCGGCCATCGCCCAGCAGGGCATCCTTCCGCCGGGCACGGCGTTTCTGTCGAAGCCCTTCACGCCCGACGTCCTGGCCCGCAAGGTTCGCGAGGTCCTCGACGCGCCGGCGGAAAACTGAAAATTTCGTGAGCGTCCCGGTCCCGACCCGAAGCGGCGCTACGCTCCGGACGGCCGGGTGTGCCTGATCGGGGAGGTGTGATGAGGAGAGCGGCAACAGGACTCGCGGTGGCCCTCTGTCTCGCGCTCGCATCGTCGGCGTTCGCACAGGAGACGCCCTCCGCCGACGCCGACGCCGGGCGCCGCGGTCGAAGGAAAGGCGGTCGAAGAGAAGGAAGAGAAGAAGGAGTCGATCCCGTTCCGGCCGATCGAATCCAACGTGATCATCAACCTGCCATCCGTCGACGTTCCGCCCGAAGGCACTCTGACCTTCCTCGTGACGCATCGATTTCAAGAGCCGTTGCAGAACGGAAACATCGACAACTTCTTCACGCTCGACACCGGCAATACGTGGGGTTTCGGTCTCTGGTACGCGCCGCTCAAGAACCTCAACCTGGGCTTCTACCGCAGCTCGGATCTCGCGACGTACGAGGCCTCGGGACAGTACGAGCTGCCCAGGCTCGGATGCTTCGGTTCGTCTTTGCGCTTCGGAGCCGACTGGAGAACCACGGGAGAGCGTCCCCAGTCGAGTCTCTGGGCTCAGGCCGTCCTGGCTTACGACTTCGGCAAGTACGTTCGGATCACGGCGGTTCCGACGTATCTCCAGCGAACCAACGGTGAGCTGGGCAACTTCGGTGGCCTGCCTCCTTTTCTGCCTGAGCCGCCGCACGATCTCTCCTGCCGGCCGACAGGCCTTGCCCCCGGGCTCCCTCAGTTCACCTGCTCCGGCCTCTACGAGAACATCTTCAACGTGCCCGTCGGGGCCTCCATCGCCATCACGCACTCGATCACGGTGCACGGCGAGGTTTACCCGAGGCTTTCCAAAGTGGATGCGGGCGGCGTCGGCTGGGCCGTCACGGTCGAGAAGTCGCTCCTGCGGCACCGTTTCGCTTTCTTCGCCGGCAACGTCAAGGGGACGACCGTGGGCCAGTACGCCATCGCGGTCCCGTACGCCCAGCCGGCGAAGAACGTCTACATCGGCTTCAATCTCTATCGGGCCTGGAAGTTGAAATGACGCTGTCGGACGCGTTCGCGTCCCGACAGGTCATCCCGAGGGCCGCAGTCGTCCACCGAAGGCAAACCCCCGGCAATAGACAACGCCGGCCGAAGGCCGGCGGTACCCCGAGGGATCCCGTCACTTTCCGACGGAAACGCTCCATGGCGCACAATGCGGCCTCGCATGGCCGCCGCCGTCCCCGCGTACTCCGGTCCCTTCGCTCGTCCACGACCGACCGCCTCGTGTCGCTCCCGCCCCTGAAGCTCGTCGACGCGCGCACGGGACATCCTCCCCGGCTCGCGACCGCCCTGCGCATCGGACGGCGCGGAGACGCCCTCTGCGTCCGCTTCGACGCCCGCGACGACGGAACCGGTGTCGTCGCGACGCACCGGGAGCGCGACGCGCCGCTCTGGGAAGAGGACGTCTGCGAGGTCTTCCTGGCCCCGGAGGAGGATTCCCCGCGGCGCTACTTCGAGATCGAGGTGAACCCGCTCGGGACGCTCTTCGACGCGCGGGTGGACTCCCCCGGCCTCGTTCGCGCGTCCATGCGCGTCGACACGTCCTGGGACTGTCCGGGACTCTCCGCGCGGGTGACGGTTCGGCCCGGGCGCTGGTCCGCGGCGTTGACGATTCCGCTCGCGCCGCTCTGCGATGGACCGATTCCCGCGGTCTGGCGGGCCAACTTCTATCGCATCGATCGGGGAGCGAGCGCCCAGCCCGACGAGTTCAGCGCCTGGTCGCCGACGCTGGCGGATCCCGCCGACTTCCACGTCCCGGAGCGGTTCGGGATTCTTCGCCTGAGCCCGTAGCGCGTCGCGCGGGCCCGGGCTACTTCGCGATCCCGTTCTCCTTCAGCCAGGCGACGGCCCGTTCCTTCGCCCGCCGCTCCTTGAACTGAAAGTAGTGCGACTCCTCTCTGGGGTGCGAGAGGAGCGCGCGGCGGAACGCCGCGGCCGCATCGGTCTCTTCGAGCGCTTTGGTCAGATCGCGCCGGCAGGCTTCGTCCTCGCAGTGCTCCGCGAAGTCCTCCAGATCTCCGCGCGTGCGCTCGCCCTGGTCCTTGGGAAGCGCCTGGTAGCGGGGATCCGCGGCGAGCTCCGCGTGCCGGGCCGCGTCCTGCACGAGGACCTGGACGACGTCGCCCGTCTCGCGGTCGAAGAAGTGCGTGATCTTCTGGGAGCGGTTCTCGAACGCGACCGTGAGTCCCTCCCAGTCGATGGCCACCGGCATAAACCCGATATGATACGGGTTTCGAGAAAAGCGAGGATTGGGCCCAGGCATGAAGAAAATTGCGACTTTCGACGATTGGATCGACGCGTTCCGTGCGTGGCAGAAGGACATCGGTCTGGAGCTGCCGAAGTACTCCGATTACGCGTTCGAGGCCAAGTACGGCGACCTGAGGACCGACGAGATCGAGTACGGGGACTTCCGGGGCTCCCGGAAGTGGGAGCGCGTGACGCAGATCCCCCAGCAGCAGATCCGCGACGCGCTCTGCAATCTCATCGTCTACCAGGGCGATACCGAGTTCGCGTCGGTCGAGCAGCAGCGCTACCTGCTCCAGACGTCTCCCTCCGACTACGACACCGACAGCGTCTGCCGGATCATGGTCGAAGAGATGCGCCACGGCTGGCAGATGTGCCACCTGCTCGTCAACAACTTCGGGGAAACCGGGAAGATCGAAGCGCGCAAGCTGCTCGAGCGCCGCTCCTGGCAGAACAACCGGCTGCTCGGCTCCTTCAACGTCGACGTCGACAACTGGGTCGACTTCTTCACGTACACGGAGTTCGTCGACCGCGACGGGAAGTTCCAGCTCAACATGCTCTCGACCTCCGGCTTCGCGCCGCTCGCCCGCTCGATGGGGCCCATGCTGCGCGAGGAGGGGTTCCACCTCGGCACGGGCCACATGGGTCTGCAGAGGATCGTGAAGGGCGGGCGCGTCCCTCCGGCGCTCCTCCAGAAGTACATCAACAAGTGGCTCTCCACGGCGTACGACCTGTTCGGCAAGGACTCCTCGTCCTCGGCCGAATGGTTCTACGTGTGGGGCCTCAAGGGCCGCTACGACGAGGCCAAGCAGCCCGCCGACCCCGACAAGTCGCACCTCAACGAGCTGTCGCGAGACCTCTACAAGCAGGAAGTCGACGCGCTCCTGACGTCGATCAGCAAGTTCCTTCCGGCCGGCGCCTCGCCGCTGACCGCGCCCGACATGAAGTTCCACCGCTCGATCGGCGAGTTCGCCGGAGAGACGTACTCGGTGACCGGCGAGAAGCTCGCGCCCGAGGCCTACGCGAAGCACGTCGCCGAGGTCCTGCCCAACGAGGAGGAGAAGACGTTCATCCGGAACCTCATGCGGGAGCCGGACTGGATCGCGCCGCGCAGTCGAGTCACGACGGCGTCGTGACCGACCGCTGACAGCGGACGCTGGCGCCCACAGACACCGTCGCGATCCGGAAGCGCGCTGCTCGCCTGGTTTCGCCGCGAAAAGCGGAGCGCTCCCCTGGCGCGGGACCCGCGATCCGTACCGGATCTGGGTTTCGGAAGTCATGCTCCAGCAGACGACCGTGGCCGCGGTCGCCGCCCGCTACGACGCGTTCCTCGCCCGTTTTCCGGACCTGCCCGCGCTCGCCCGGGCGCGTGAATCCAGCGTGCTGGCGGCCTGGTCGGGCCTCGGGTACTACGCGCGGGCCCGGAACCTGCACGCCGCGGCGCGACGCATCGTCTCCGCGCACGGGGGACGGATTCCGCGCGACCCGGCGACGCTCGCCACGCTGCCGGGATTCGGCGACTACATGTCCGCCGCCGTGGCGTCGCTCGCGTTCGGGGAGCGCGTGCCGGCTCTCGACGCCAACGTGACGCGCGTGAGTCTCGCGACTCTTCGCCGTCGAGGGCGAAGCGGGGACGCGGGCGCATACCGAGCTCCTGCGCCGCCGCGTCGCGGCTCCTCCTGCCGGAGCGGAATCCCGGGCGACGTCACCGCGGCCCTCATGGACCTCGGCCAGCAGATCTGCACGGCGCGGCGTCCCGACGTGCTCGGTCTGTCCCGTTGCGCGATTCTGCGCCGCCCGTGCGACGGGCTCGCCCGAACGGTTTCCGCTCCGCCGCGCGAAGCCTCGTCGTGCGCCTGGTTCATCTCGCGGCCGCTTACGCCCGAAGGGACGGGCGGATCCTGCTCGCCCGCGCGGAGGGGACGCTGCTGAAGCGGATGTGGCTCTTTCCGGCGGCGGAGGCGGATTCGCCCCGCGCCGCCCGGAGCCGGCTCTCGCGGGCACTCGGCGAGATGGGCTTCCGCCTCGACGGGGAGCTCGTCGGAGAGACGAGGCATACGATCGTTCATCGTCGCCTCGAGATCCGCGTCTATCGCGCCGTCGCCGCCCGGAGACCGCCCCCGTCCCCGAATGGCGCGGGTCCCGCGCCCGGGACCCGCTGGCTGACGCCCTCCGAGCTCGCGCGGGCGGCGGTCCCCACCCTCACCCGCAAGATCGCGGCCGCGGCGGGCCGCGCTTCCCGCGGACCTCCGCGACGAGCCCCCTCGCCTTCCCCGTCGTGCCCTCATCCGGAATCCTCGCCACGGCGTTAGGATAGTGATCGGCGGGCGCGGTCGCGGCCGCTGCGCAACGGCCCGCGAAGCGGACGGAGGACGTCATGCGCAGTTTGCTGGTGTTCGCGGTCGTGGCGTCGGCGACCGCAGCGCTTCCCGGCGAAGAGGTGACGCTGCCGGCGGCGGCGTCGATCGTCGGGGCGCGCCGTTCTTTTCGGATGTGCGGGCGTTCAATACCTCCTATGCCGAGGATCTGACCGTGTCCGCGCGGTACCGATGTTTCATTCCTTCGTCCTGCAGCGCTCCGACGGACTCGGTGCAATTCACGCTGATGCCCCGCGAGTCGCGAGCCTTCAACGACATCGTGGTCTCGCTCTTCAACGCGCCGGACACGGCCGGCGGTATCGAGTTCGAACACACCGGCGGGCCGCAGCAGCTCGTCGTGACTTCGCGGCTCTACTCGACCGCGCCCACGCCGACAGTGGGGATGTTCATTCCGGGGCTGCCGAATTCGGACGAGTCTCCGACGACGGTCCTGACCTCGATTCGCAACCGCGGCCCCGACGCCGGTTTCCGCACGAACGTCGGACTCTTCAATCATGAGGACGCGCCCGTCAACGTGACCTTCACGATCTTCGACGGGGGAATTCAGATCGGCAATCCCGTGACCCGGTCGGTCGGCGGCCACTCCGGCGCGCAAGTCTCGGACATCTTCGAGGCGGCGGGACAGACCGACCATGCCACGCAAAACGCGGTCGTCGTCGTATCGGCCACCGGTCCGGTCTTTTCCTACGCGGCCGTCATCGACAACCACACGACCGATCCGATCTTCGTGGTCGGCGCCGAGGACGAGCCGCCGCAGCCGATCACGCCGGTCGTGACGGTGACGCCCTCCGGGGCGACCGCGACCCGGACCGCCGACACGAACTCCGACCGTCACGCCGACGTCTCCGGCCGGCGCGCATACGGTCAACGTCGGGCAGGGCGGCTCGAACTTCGTCGACCTGGTCAGCGGCACGAACACGACGACGATCACCGTCGGCACCGAGGTGAACTGGGTCTGGGTCGGGGGTTTCCACTCGACGACGAGGACTTCACCTCCCGAGCCGTGGGACTCCGGCAACCACCCCCCGCCTTTCAGCTTTCAGCACACCTTCAACCAGGCGGGGACATTCACTTACGTCTGCGCCGTGCACGGCGCCGCCATGAGCGGCACCGTCATCGTGAACCCCTAGGCCCCGAGCTGAGCCTCGCTGGTCGGGAGCGGCGGCACGCGCCGCGCTCGAAGCGAGCGGGCGCGCCTAGGGCGCGTTGAGCTGGATCGGGAGCACGCCTTGAAGAACGGGGGTCGGAGTCCTCGTCCGCGTCGGCGTCTTCGTCGGCGTCCGTGTCTTCGTGAAGGTCTTCGTCGGTGTTCGAGTCTTCGTGGGCGTCCGCGTCATCGTGAACGTCTTCGTCGGCGTCCGCGTCTTTGTGAAGGTCTTTGTGGGCGTTCGCGTCTTCGTGGGCGTCCGCGTCTTCGTGAAGGTCTTTGTGGGCGTTCGCGTCTTCGTGGGCGTCCGCGTCTTTGTGAAGGTCTTCGTCGGCGTTCGCGTCTTCGTGGGTGTCCGCGTCTTCGTGAACGTCTTTGTCGGTGTTCGCGTCTTCGTGAACGTCTTCGTCGGTGTCCTGGTCCGCGTCGGGGTCGGCGTCGGAGGGGTCCTTTCGACGGCGCCGCTGTCGGCCAGGGGTCCCTGAGGGCGGGCGACGCTGCGCTGGTCGGTCAGGGGAAAGTCGACGCCGGGAGCGCCGGGAATCCGATTGAGGGCGGGGCTTCCCGACAACGGAGCCATCGTGGCCGTCGAGCCGCCGTTGTCCTGCAGCGGGCCGAGCAGCGGATCGACGCCGAGCAGGTCGGTCGGGTCGAAGCCGCTGCCATCCGTCGTGCCAAACAGGTTGTAGCCTTCCGACGCCACATCGCCGGAGAGATCGCCATTCTCGTTTCCCGCGACGATGCTGTTTCGGGCGATGAGAGTGCCGACGTTGTCGAGGCCGCCGCCGCCGAAGGTTCCGGGGGAGGAGTTTTCGCTGATCGTGACGTTCTTCAGCGTCAGCGTGCTGGTCGGCAGCGAGTTGGAGATCCCGCCGCCGAACCCCTGGCTGGCGGAGTTGCCGCTGACCGTGGAGTTGATGAGAGTCATCGTGCCGTAGTTGGCGATCCCGCCGCCGCGGCTCGGGTTGTAGGACAGGTTTCCGATCGCCGTGTTGCCGCTGACCGTCGAGCGTTTCATTGTGAGCGTGGCACCGACTCCGTTCCAGATGCCGGCGCCGGTGCCACCGCCGTTCGTCGGGTCTCCCGCCGAGTTGTCTCGGATGGTGGCGTTGTTGAGCGTCAAAGTTCCCTGATTGAGGATTCCGCCGCCGTTACCGTGGCCGCCCGTGACGGTCACGCCCGAGATGACAACGGCCGCTCCGCTTCCGACATGCAGGACGCTGCCGCCCGCGCCGTTCACGGTCAGCAGCTCGGCGCTTGGTCCCTGGACCGTGATGTTCCAGGTCAGGCTCGGCAGAGCGGTGCTCAGGCCGATCGTTCCCACGACACTGAAGCTGATGACGTCTCCCGTACCGGCGTTGGTGAGGCAGAAGCGCAGATCGCCCGCGAGGCCCGATCCCTCTCCTCCACCCGCGGGGTCGGTGTCCGAAAGGCGATCCACCAGATAGGTCGCCGCTTCCGACGGGAACGCTGCCTGCGCCGATCAGGAAGCAGACCAGGACGAGAAACCGTGCGTTGAACTTCACGCGACCCCGCACCACTTCTGGCGAGCGCGCACGACTCCGATGGGTCTCGGATATCGGGGTTGCCGTCAGAGTCGACGCGAACCTCGTTTCGGATCCTATCCCGGAAGGAGCTCGCGGCATCGAGCCGGCCCGAGCGATTTCAGGCGCTCGCCGAACGCGTTCTAGGGCGTGCAGAGAACGACATTGCCCCCCCGTGTGCCCAGCAAGCGCGCGGGACCGCGATCCGGGCCGACGCGGATGATCGGCGAGCGTGGCGCCGGACCGTCGGCTTGCGCCTCGACCGCCCGGAGGCGTCGCGTCGCACCGTCGAGGTCGTCGGTCGCGGTGCGGGAGCTCCGGACGCCCGATATCTCGATCTCGACCCCGCCCGTGTCGGCCAGCGCTCCCTGCGGCCGGGGAACGCCCCGCTGATCGGTGGCCGGGAAATTCACTCCGGGAGTACCGGGGGTCCGATCGATGGCCGGGCTACCGGGCAGCGGCGCCATGGTCTCCGTCGGCCCGCCGTTGTCCTGGAGCGGGCCGAGCAGCGGCACGACGTCGAACAGATCCGTGGCGGCGAACCCTCCGCCGTCGGTGGTGCCGAACAGGTTGTAGCCCTCCGAGACGACGTCGCCCGAGAGATCGCCGCTCGTATTGCCGGCGATGATCGTGTTCCGAATCGTCAGCGTGCCGCGGTTGTCGACGCCACCGATCGAGCCCGTCGCAGAATTCGCGCTGACGGTGGAGTCGTTCAAGGTCAACACGCTCACGTCGAGCGCATTGGAGATCCCGCCGCCGAACCCCTGGCTGGCGGAGTTGCCGCTGACCGTGGAGTTGTTGAGCGTCAGGGTTCCGTAGTTGGCAATGCCGCCGCCGTTGCTCGCCGCGTAGGAGAGGTTTCCGATCGCCGAGTTGCCGCTGACGGTCGAGCCGTTCAGCGTCAGGATGGCACCGACGTCGTTCCAGATGCCGGCGCCGGTCCCGCCCCCGTTCGTGGGATCGCCGGCCGCATTGCCATGGACCGTGTCGTCGTTCAGCGTGAGCGTGCCCCGATTGTAGATCCCGCCGCCGTTACCGACGCCGCCGGTGATGGCCAGGTCCGAGAGCGTGACGGTCGTCCCGCTGTCGAACCGCGAACACGCTGCCTCCGGCACCGTGCACGGTCAGGAGATTCGCGCCGGGCCCCTGGATGCAGACGTTCCGGGTGAGAACCGGCAGGGCGGCGGTCAGATCGATCGTTCCCGCAACGGGGATCGAAATCGCGTCTCCGGGCTGAGCCTGGGTCAAGGCGTAGCGCAAATCGCCCACGAGATTGGCTCCTTCGCCTCCGCCCGCGGGATTGGCGTCCGTCAGTCGATCCACTTCGTACGTCACCGCTCCAGAGGGAACCGCGCTCAGAACGAAGAGTGCGCAGCAAATGCCGACCAGGCGCGCCGATATCTTCGACCGTCCTCCTTCACTTCCTGGTCGAAGCATCCGTCCACTCCTTCGACCCCGGCGCCCCCTGCTCTTACGTCGGATCAGAACGTCCTCACCAGAAACGCCGCCATCTGGCCGCGCGTGACATCGCCCGTCGGACAGTACAGAAGCGGCGACGTCGAACATCCACCGGTGACGCCTTCGGAATAGATCTCCTCGATCCAGTCGGCGAACGGGCTGGGGCAGGCCACGTCTTCGAAGACCCCCGTGCAAGGCGGGGACGCGTGTCCCGCTCCGTACTTCGTTTTCATAAGAAAGGCGGACATCTGTGCCCGCGTCACCGGATTCAGGGGACAGTAATTGTCTCCGCCGCATCCGCCGGTGATTCCCTCGGCTTGAAGCTCCTCGATCCAGTCGGCGAAAGGACCCGGACACGGAACGTCGTCGAAGAACCCGACGCAGGAAGGCGGAGTGTATTCCGATCCGTGTTTCGCCTTGAGAAGAAAAACCGCCATCTGCTCGCGCGTCACGGGGCTATTCCGGCAGTACTGGCCCGATCCGCATCCCGCCGTGATTCCGCCGCGGAAGATCGATTCGACGTAGTCATGGAACAGGTCGCCCTGCGGAACGTCGAGGAAGTCGGCGAGCCATCCTTCCGCGAGCACGGCCGAGACGAGAGGCGAATCGGCCGACGATGACGGATTCGTGACGACGACATCGTGGAGCGTTCCGGCCGGCAGCGGCGGCATCGATGCGTCGATCTCGGCGGAGCTCGCGACGACGACGTTCTGCGCCGGGATTCCGCCGATCGTCAGCGAAGCCGTCGGCAGAAAGCCGATCCCGGCGATCACGACGGGTGATCCTCCGGATGCCGCCCCCGAGTGCGGCACGATACTGGCGACCTGAAGGCCCGGCGCCCCCCCGACCTCGACGGCGCCGCTGTCGGCGGAGGGGCCCTGGGGGCGGGAGACGTTGCGCTGATCGGTGGCGGGAAAGCTCGAGCCGCCGGGGATGTGATCGATGGCCGGGCTGCCGGGCAGCGGAGACATCGTCGACGTGGCGCCTCCGTTGTCCTGGAGCGGGCCCAACAGCGGGTCGACGCCGAGCAGGTCGGTCGGGTCGAAGCCGCTGCCATCCGTCGTGCCAAACAGGTTGTAGCCCTCCGACGCCACGTCGCCGGAGAGATCGCCATTCTCGTTTCCCGCGACGATACTGTTTCCGGCGATGAGAGTGCCGACGTTGTCGAGGCCGCCACTGGCCGTTCCGGGAGAAGAGTTCGCGCTGACCGTGGAGTTGGTCAGCGTCAGCGTGCTGGTCGGCAGCGAGTTGGAGATCCCGCCGCCGAACCCCTGGCTGGCGGAGTTGCCGCTGACCGTGGAGTTGATGAGAGTCATCGTGCCGTAGTTGGCGATCCCGCCGCCGCGGCTCGGGTTGTAGGACAGGTTTCCGATCGCCGAGTTACCGCTGACGGTCGAGCCGTTCAGCGTCAGCGTGGCACCGACTCCGTTCCAGATGCCGGCGCCGGTGCCACCGCCGTTCGTGGGATTGCCGGCCGTGTTGTCACGGACGGTGGCATTGTTCAGCGTGAGGGTGCCCAGATTTAGAATTCCGCCGCCGTTACCGACGCCGCCGGTGATGGCCAGGCCCGCGAGAGTGACGTTCGCGCCGCTGTCGACCACGAATACGCTGCCGCCCGCGCCCTGTACGGTCAGGAGATTCGCGCCGGGTCCCTGGATGGTGACGTCGAGAGTCACAACCGGCAAAGCCGTGGTCAATTCGATGATTCCGACGACACTGAAGCCGATGACGTCTCCCGTCCCGGCGTGGGTGAGGCAGAAGCGCAGATCGCCCGCGAGGCCCGATCCCTCTCCTCCACCCGCGGGATCGGCGTCCGAAAGGCGATCCACCAGATAGGTCGCCGCTTCCGACGGAAGGCTGCCCAGCAAGAACAGGGCGCAGGCGACGTTCAGAAACGCCCGTTTGGTTTTCACGAGAACCCCCTGGTCACTCCCCTAGCGCGGAACACCGGCGGCGACCGCCTGCTCTTGTTGCTCGGCTTGTCGACGCCACTTGTCGAGCAACCCGCTCAGCATGGCCGCCTTTTCCGGGAAGCGGCGCGAGGCGACGGCGAGCGTGGTCGCGGCGTCCGGATCGCGGTCCAGGCGGAAGTAGACGTAGGCCAGCTGGAGATAGGGCTCCAGCAGGTCCGGCTTTTTCGCGATCGCCCGTTTGAACAAGGTGACCGCGACTTCCGGCTGGCCCGCGTTGGAGCGAATCACCCCCAGATAGGTCAGGGCACGGGCGTCGTCGGGCGAGCGTTTGAGCACTTCCCGGGTTTGCTCGAAGGCCGCTTTCAGGTCCTCCTTGACCAGGTAGAGGCGCGCCAGCTCGAGACGCGCCTCCACGTCCTCCGGATTTTGCGCAACCGCCGCCTTGAGCTGCGCCTCCCGGGCGGCGTCCGCGGCCGGGGGACCGACGCCGTTGGAACGGCTGTCGGCCCGCCCCAAAGGCATGTCACGGAGGACGGAGCCGCCACGCTCTCTCTGCCGGACGGTGGTGTAGACCAGAAACAGCAGCAGGGCAACCGCCGCCGTGCTGGCCGTTCCCCACAGGAAGCCGCGCCGGACAGGATTGCCCGCGGAGACAGACCCCCCTGTCGACCGACCGGCAGCGCGTCCTTGTCGAGGATGCACGCGGGAGGCGCTGTCTCGATCCAACTCGCGCAGGACCTCTTCCAGCTCCATCCCGAGGCGTTCGCGCGCGAGCTGTTCGGGTGTCCGTTCGGCGTCGTTGTCCTGCACTTCCCGGAGCTGCTGCACGAGCACGTCGCGCCTGCGAAGGAGCTCGCGCCGGTCGAGCGGCGAGGCCTCCGGCTCGCGGGCCCGCTTCCGAAACGCGCCGTAAACGCGCCAGAGGACGATCGCACCCGCGACGAGGGACGCGGCGAAGACCGCGTGCAACGGAGTCCAGTCGACGGCCGTGGTTTCCATCAGTTGGCCGCCAGAGAGCCTCCGGACGCCGCGGTTCCCGAACGCTCGCGCGGTTTCGCCGGACCGTCGAAGCCCTCGCCATCCAACGGAGTTCCCCCGTTGTGGATCTTAGTACCGTATCCGGGACCGATGGGCCTAGGTCTTAAGGCGCAGGAGTGCGGCGAGATCGCACGGACGCGCCAGACGTCGTCACCCACGCACGACCTCGAAAGCGCGAACGTCGGAGAAGAAGGGAGCCAGCCCCACGATCGAGGCCGCGGCCGGCAGCGTGATGACGCTCGTCTGCGCCCAGAGCGTCCCGCTCAATGACATCAACGTCGCGAAAAACTTGAAAGCTCCTCGCATCCTCAGTTCGTTTCCCACCGTCCGCTCCACACGGGCGCGAGGAGCAGGAATCCTCCAGCCTCTCTCTGGTGCCTAGTCGGTTCTCTCGGGCTTCGGGTCCCTGGCCGCGATCGTCGCGCCCGGGCTGGCGGTCTCGTGAATCTCGACGAGCTCGAGATCGAAGATGAGCGTCGTGTTCGGCGCGATCTCGATGCCCGGTACGCCCTTCCTGCCACGGACCCCCTTGACTCCCCTTTCTCCGTAAGCGAGCTCGGCAGGGATGAACAGTCGCCACCGGGAGCCGACGGGCATGAGCTTCAAGGCCTCGGCCCAGCCTTTGATGACTCCCTTGACCGGCAAACTCACCGGCTTGCGCTCGAAGAGAGCGTCGAAGACCTGACCGTTGATGAACGCGCCCCGATACCTGCAAACGACCGCATCGTCCGCCGCGGGCTTCTTCCCAGCGCCCGCTTTGAGGATCTGGTACTGGAGCCCGCTCGGCAGGCTCACCACGCCTTCCCTATTCTGGTTCTCGACCAGAAAAGCTTCGCCTTCCCGCTTGTTCCGCTCGGCGAGCTCTCGCCGCCTCTCGGCCTCCAGGTCGATCTGCGATTTCCTCACTTCCCCGGGCAGCTTCATCAGAACGGCCTGCAGCTCCTGTTCGGTCAGGCGTGTCTTGCTGACCGAGTAGGCGTCGTTGAACCCCTGAACCAGAAGATCCTGGTCCACATCGACCGACTGCGTCCGAAGCGTGTTCGCCAGATTCATGCCGAGCGCATAGCTCGTCTTCGCTCGCTCGTCCTGGAATCCGGAGGTGTCCGGAGCGGTTGCGGCTCCGCCGGAGCTCGCCGTGGCGGGCTGCGTGATCTCGACCTGAAGGAACTTGCCCAGGTATTTCGCCTTGATCCCCAGTTCCTTGGAGAGCCGGATAGAAGGCGTGCCGGATGAGACCCGCGTAGCTGATGCAGAGGCCGGGCTTGCCCACGGCACCGGCCGCGGCCCAGCTGCCCGACTGGTCGGCGGCGGGCAGCGCGGCGCAGGTTGCGTACGCAGCGCCCGTATTCTGGTTGGAGTAGGGGCCGAGGATGCTGTCAGTGGGGGACACCCGCTGATTGGCCAGCGGTGTCGCGCCGGCTTGAAGGAGCTTCTTACCGATCTTCGCCCAGTTGCGACCGTTGAGGGACATCTCGAACTGGCTCAGCGCGGGTCCTTTCGCCAGCGAAGCCAGGCTGGAAAACTTGATCATCTGGCGCGTCGCCGTGAGGGTCCCGTTGGGCGAGCTGGCGGCGTTCGTCGTGACGAATACGTGGGCCTGGGGGTCGGAGGCGCCGAACACGCTTCCGCCGTTGTCGTCGTGACGCGCCCGTCCATCCCAGAAGTTGTCGAAGTTCAAGTCCGCCAGGAAGATCGTCGGAGTGTTCCGCGGCTCCACCCGCCGGAACAGATTGACGCCCGCGCGGGGATCCGAGGAATACGCCGGGTTGGACGGGTCACCGGCAAAGCCGGGAATCGGGTCGATGTTGTCGGACTCCACGGGGCTGCGGAGGTCGGGCAGCAGTGATCTCACGCCGCCGATCGCGGAGGGCGGGCCGAACGATTCACCGGCCGCCGCCGTCCCGATCGGGGGAATGTCGAAGAACCTGCCGAAGTGGACGCCCATCGAGGACGCGACGTCGTTCTGGTCCGAGCCGTCCGCCCGCCGATTCGCGATGTTGTCTGCGTCGCACGTGAACACGTTTCCGCCCGGGACGGGGTGGTCCGGCGGGTCGCCGTCGGGGAAGCCGATTCCGGTGACGTCCGCCACGATCGGCTCGGTGCAAAGCGGATCCCCCGCGATCTCCGCATCGAAGAGCTTGTGGATGGGAAAATCGCTGGCGACCAGATCGTGATTCGCGCCGAACAGCAGTCCCCCGGTCGTCTCACCGACGCCGATCTCGAAATTGAGGTCCGGTGGAATGCCGATGTCGTTGGGGTTCATCTGGTTCCGGGTGCGGTTGTCGGCGCCGGCGTGCACATGGCAGCTGCCGCAGGCCTGGACGGCGTCGCTACCGACCTGCTGGTCCCAGAAGAGAGACTTGCCCAGTCGCATGGCTTCGAGCCGGGCGGCCTGCTTGCGGGCGGCGTAATTCGACGCGCTCGTCCCGGCAGACGGGAAGAGCCCGATGAAGTCGTTTTCCGTAGCAGGCGTCGTGTTGTCGGGATCCGTGTTGACGACGTAGTTCGGGTCCAGCCCGGTCCCGCCGGCATCCTGGACTCGGATCGACGGCTTTCGCAGGCCCTGCGTGCCCGAGATGACGTTGCGCGCCTGAATCGTGCCCCGTGTGCCGGGATCCACCAACCGGAACTGCGTCAGCCCCGTAGAGACGACGGGAATGTTGGCCCCCGTGGGTATGCTGGGGCCCAACGATCCCGGGGCGAGCTGGAACCGGAGCGCCAGGAGGGCGTTCGGTGCGGGGACGGCGGGTGTCGAGTAATACGCGGTGTTCGACGCCGGATTCATCGGGAGCGCCAGGTTGTCCTCCATGGCGGGGATGAGGTGAGCCAGGGCGCCGGGCTCCCCCGGTTCGGCGCCGCACACCCTGAGGGCCTCCGCGTCAGGCGCCGCGAACGGGTCCATCGGAGCGGCGACGGGTACCGGCTCCGGGTTGGTCTGGCAAAACACAAGCTGCCTCCCGACTCCAACCACGTAGTCGATCTCGGGCTCGTCGGGATTCAGTCGAGCCGAGCCCGGAGAAACGGTGATGAACTCCGTGGGGGGATTGCAAAAGAGGCCGGTGGTGTAGCAGCTGCCCCTCGCGTTGAGAAGAGCCCCGCCGGAGATCATGAAATTGTTCGTGCCCTGTCCGCGGATCGGGGCGCCGACAAAGTCCGGATTGAGCAACCGCATTTCCGCCCCGGTGGCCGGATTGAAATTCAGCGGGTGCACCAGCATCTTGGGCAGAGCGGACCCGAGATTGAATGTGGGCCGCCGAATGAACGATCCGTTCGTGCAGTACGTCGGGTATCCGATGTCGGGATCGGTCCCCGGGATCGGACCTCCGGCATCCGCGCAGCTCGTCACGACCTGATAAGGGTCATCCGTGAGCTGCTCGAGCTCGTTCCACGTCGGCGGATTCGTCTTCAAAGACTGGAACGGAACCTCGGGCTCGAAGAAGAGCTCCGTGGTCAGGAAGTTGGTCGAGCCGTTGCAGATGACGTTCGTGGTGCTCGGAAACCCGCCGTAGAGCGCCGTGCAGGCGTCCTGGATCGGCAGGATCTGAGCGGTCGCAGGTGAGGCCCTGAGTAACGCGATCAGCAGACAAACGAAAGCGATTCGCAGCAGACGAGATGGGGCCGCCTTCGTGGAAGAGCCCCTTTGGCAATCCAGAACACCCAACATCGCCGTTTGCATGATTTCTCCCAGGGCGCCATCCTGGTCACCGAGGCTTGGATGGATTTGCCTGATTAACGAGACGAACCAGCGATCGCGAACGATAGCGTCTAAAACGCCCGAAGCGTCCACGCGCGTCGGTTGGTCGAAGCGGACGCAGGTCGAAGTTCCACCGTCTTGATCGACGATCGAATGGCGCGCGATCCCGAACGGCGCCGGGAGATCTCGCCACTTCGAGCGGGGTGCTTCCCGCAGGTTGACAGCAGATCGGCGACGCTTCAGGAGACGCGGTGGTCGGGAAGAACGAGGCGGAAGATGCTCCCGCCCTTCGGCGCTTCCACGAACTCGACGCGACCGCCGTGGGCCTGGGCGATCCGCCTCACGATCGCGAGGCCCAGGCCGCTCCCGTCGTAGGTCGCCTCGGCCAGGGTTCGCTGCGTCCGATAGAACGGCTCGAAGATCCGCTCCCGTTCCTGCGGCGCCACGTCGTCACCCACGCCGGACACAGTCGCCGGACTGCGGAGACGTCGCCCAGAAGATCAGGGCTGAGCCTGGGCGCTCGCGAGCTGTCGCCCGGTCGATGCGCGCCGCCCGGCTGCCCGGGGCCCCTCCCGTATGGACAGCAGCTCGACCTCGAAGACGAGGGTCTGGTTGGGGCCGATGCCCCCGCGCGTCCCCCGCGCGCCATAGGCAAGATTCGCCGGAATGAAGAGCTGCCACTTGGACCCCACCGGCATGAGCGGAAGGGCCTCCCTCCAGCCTTTGATCACCTTGTTGAGAGCGAACGTCGCGGGCTTCTGCCGCTTGTAGGAGCTCTCGAACTCCCTGCCGTCGACCGACGTGCCGCGGTAGTTGCAGATGACCTTGTCGTCGACCGTTGGCTTCGCTCCGTCGCCCGCCGCGAGGACCTTGTACTGGAGACCACTGTCCAGGGTGACGACACCCTCCTTCGTCTTGTTCTCGGCGAGAAAGGCCTCGCCCTCACTTCGGTTCTTCTCAGCGAGCCCTATTCCTCTCTCGACGTCCTTCGGCTGCTTCGCCTGCTGCTGGCCCTGAAACGCGACGAGGGCCGCCCGCAGCTCCGCTTCCGTGAGGAGTGCCTTGCCCCCGAGGGCGTCCGTGAGGCCCTGCACGAGGGAATCCGCGTCGACCTCCGCCAGGTGCTGCGTCAGCTTGCGGCCGAAGTCCACTCCGAGCGCATAGCCCGTCCTTTCCGTCTGGCCCCCGAGGATCCTCGCCCGTTCCTCCCCCTCCGGCGTTCCCGCCAGAGGCACCTGAGCGATCTCCACCATGAGCAAGTCCTTGTTCTGGACCGCCTTGACGGTCAAGTCCCTCGAGACACCGTCGGCGGTCACCTGCAGACGGCTCTCCCCGGCGCGGTGGACCGTGATCGTGACGTCGCTCCCCTCGTCGGGCGTCACCGTCACCATCGCGGGATCGGCCGGTCGCCACCTGGGTCGGACGGGCACCTGCTGCCCGGTCACGTCGGTCACGTGGGCTCTGGCGTCGACAGTGGCACTCGTGCCGTTCTGGTTGATGGAGTAGGTCGTGAGCGAAACCCAGCGGTCCCCCATGTACTGGGCCCGGGTGATCCGCGGGTCCAGCTTGAAGGAGAAGGCGAGGCCGACGGCAGTGGCCTCCGCCTTCTCCGGCTTCGGAGCCTCGCTCTCCGGGGCCCGGGCCCGGCCGGCGAGCGGGAGAGCCGACCCCGCCAGAGACAGGATCAGGACGAGCTTCGTCAAGGCGGCCGGTCGGCCCGCTGGCATGCCCGACATCACCTCCCCTCTCTCATTTCATCCGGCGTCGAAGCGGCTCATCCCCTCCCTTTCCCGGGGAGGGGATGAGATCCGACTCAGTGACAGTAGTGGTTGTTGACCGAAGCCCCACAGTCAGCGGCCGCTCCGACCAAACGCGGCCCGCTCGAGATGTTCAGGTAATTCGGCAACTTGGTCGCGATGCCGCCTGCACCGGTCGCCGGCACTTGCTTGAAGCAGACCGGGCCTGCATTCCCCCCGTCGGAGAGCACCACGGAAGGAGTTGTTGGGATTCGTCAGGGAGCGGCCTGCAAGCGGAATCGTGCAAGCGGAACCGGTCTGGCCCATGAGGGTGTACCCCCCTCGCCCCAGCCACAGTCCCCCGGCCGGCGACATTCTCAGACGCTCTGGCGTCGATCGGCACGAAGATCTCGGGGTGATCGAACGGCGCCCGCTCGAACGCCACGCGCTCATCGGTGAGCTCCAGGAGGTAATCCACCACCGAAACGATGATCTCCTCTTTCTGGGCGGGCGTGAACATCGGCACGGCGCCCGCGGTGTCCGGGGACACGCCCAGGCACTGGACACGCCCGAGCGAGCCCAGAGGCGCGGAGGGATCGCAGATGTCGCTCGGGACGACGTAGGCGCCCAGGGCTTCGTCCTCGTTGAGCAGGTTCATGATGAGGAAGTCCCGGTGCGCCTTGTTGGTGATGGGGAAATTGCCGCCCCGCACGTAGAAGTCGAGCTGCTGGCGGAGGGTCAGGTTGCCGCCGTCGTGAAAGTACGGATTGGTGAGCTCGACGTTGCGCAGTGGCGCCGCCTTGAAAGCGCCCTGGGCGTTCACCCGGTTGACGTTGGGCCACGTGCTCATCTGGGGCCCGACCGCGTTGTTCATGTTCTCGCCGAGGATGGCCGCCGGATTGAATGGACCATTCGAGTCGACGAATCCTTCGATTATCGGCTCTCTCATGCGGGTGTTGACGCCGACGAACACCTCGTCGATCTGCGTCTCGTCGCCCACATTCAAGTTGTTGGCCCACGGCCACAGGTAAGGCGGCAACTGAGCGACGCCTTCGCCCAGCTCTTCCTCGAAACCAGGGTTGATCTGCTGGTCCTGGCCAGTTTCCGCGAACAACCCGCCACCCGTCGGATCGATGTCCGGGTCGAAGAGCGGGGCAGGGATTCCCAGGATTGAAGGATGCCAGGCTGGGCGAAGCCGTCCGACGGATCATCCCCACCTGGGCTGTAATCCACGCCACAGAGGTTCTTGAACGCGAGCCGGGACAGCGAAAGCGGCCAGCCAAAGGCGTCGGTGCCTCCGCGCGAGATGTCGTCCTTGATGGGCGTCACCCCGATGTTGTACACCCCGTTGTCGAACAGGGCCTGGCCCTGGGGGAACCCACCCGTCACGCCGCCCGGTACGGGATCTCCATAAGCATCGACACACGGTGCGATCGTGCAGAAGTCCGCCATGTTGCGCTCGACCGCGTCCTGGGCGTTCCCGTTCAGCTCGCCCTCCAGCGCAAAGCCGGAAACCACCCGGCTTCGGCCCAGGGGCTCGGGGAAGATCTCGGTCCCCGGCGTGCCGATGCCAAATTCCTGAGCCCAGTCGTTGAAGCTCATCTGGTGGCTGATCTCGAAGGTATGGTCGGTCAGGGTCCCTCCGGCATGGCACTCGCCGCAACGCAACGAGTTGAAGTTGGGATTCTTGAGCGACAAGTTGGATCCCAGGAAGAAGTCGAGACCCAGCAAGGGATCCACACCGCCGGTCCGCGTGCCGCCCGTGGGCACGAACGTGCATCCGGTCGTGCCTTCGGGACCAGGGCAATCGATCTTGGCAATCAGTGACGCATCGCGCTTGAAGTTCCCGAGCTCCGCGAAGCAAGGCTGCACTCCGCCCGTCTGGGCACACGAGAGCAGGTCGAGAACGAGAGCGTTCTCGTTGGCCTCGCCGAAGGACACGAACGCGTCGGGATTCGTATCCATGAAGCGGTCGAACGGAGTGTCATCCGGGATCAGCATCAAGTCCCAGGCATGCACCGCCAGCCCGAAGAAGAGGGAGAAGTTCGCTTCCATCTGGGTGAACTGGTTGGTGTCGGTCGCGACGGCTGCGAGCCATCCGCAATGGTCAGGACATAGTTGTCGAACGGGTCGGCGGGGCTATCGACGACCGTCGTGCCGGTCGGGTCGAGGACCGGGATAGCGACAGTATTCGCGGCACACTGATTCGCATGGAGGTCTGCGCGGCCGTCGGTGTAGCAGCCGTTGAGGTGCCGATTCGTGGTGAGCCAGAGGTGCTTGTAGAAGGCCCGCTTGATCAGGCCCGGGTAGCTGATGCAAAGCCCCGGCTTGCCAGCCACGTACGGACCAGCGACAGAACGGATCCGCGCTGCGAGGACCGCGCCGAGCCGCAGGCCGATCCCCCCTGGTTGGAGTAGATCCCGATGACGCTGTCCGTGGTCGAGACCAGTTGGTTGGCGAGGGGCACCACTCTACCGCTGCCGGCCGGGTTACCACTATCGTGCCCTGCAGAGCCTCTTCCCCAACTTGGCCCAGTTACGTCCGGAGAAGGACATCTCGTTGTCGCTCAGCGCGGGCCCGGTGGCCAGCGAGGCCAGGCTGGCGAACCGGATGATCTGCCGCGTGGCCACGAAGTTCGACGGTGCACTCGTGGTGCTCTGGTCGACGCTCGTGGGGCTCGTGCAAACGAAGACATGGCTCTGCGGGTCGGAGGCGCCGAAGACGCTGCCGCCGTTGAAGTCGTGACGCGCCCGGCCATCCCAGAAGTTGTCGAAGTTCATGGCCGCGGCGAAGAACGTGGGCGTGTGGCGGGGCTCCACCCTTCGAAGGCCGTTGTTGATCGTAAACGGGTCCGTGACGCTGTGGCCGATATCCGGCGGCAGTGAGGCTACGCCGCTCGTGGCCGGAAGGAACGTCCCGATGGGCGGGATGTCCATGAACTCCGTGAATCGGCTGACACCCATCGAGGACATGACATCGTTGGTGGTCCGCTCAATGTTTCCTGCAGTGCCCGCGTCCAGCGGGTCGGTGGAGACGTCGGGGCTGAACAGCTTGTGGAGCGGGAAGGAGTTCGTCCCCACCTCGCCATTGGGTAACATCGTCGACCCATCGGCTCCAAGGGCCTCGAAGCTCGAGAAATCCCCTCCCGTGGTGTTGGAATTGAGCTGGCCCTTGGTGCGGTTGTCGACGCCGGCGTGGAAGTGGCACGAGCCGCAGGCCTGGACGCTGTCGCTGCCCACCTGCATGTCCCAAAACAAAGCCTTGCCCAACGCCGCCGCCGCCGCCCTTGCGGTCAGCTTCGCCGCACGCGTCGCCCCCGCGTAGTAGTCATTCTCGTTCGAAGCCACCAGGCCAGCAGGATCGGCAAGGAGGTCGTCCGCCGAGTTGACGCCATAGCCCGGATTAGACGGGTGTTCCATGCGGTTCGATCCTCAGCGAGGGCTTTCGGAGCCCCCCGTTGCCCGCCCCACTGCGCGGCTGGATGATCCCGCGGACCGGATCGAAGAGCTTCTTACCGACAATGGAGCCCTTCGGACTATTGGGGTCCGTAGAAGCTGCGGTACCTCCGGGGACGGCCGGCACCGAGTATTGCGTCTCCCCTCCTCGCCCGCCGGGAGGAGCACGCCGAAGCCGGCATAGCCCGGCTCGCCCGGATCGCCCCCGCACAAGAGCGAGCCCTCCGGGGGCGGGATGGGTTCCACGGTCGTGACGCAACCGGGGGTATCCGGTGCCATCGGGCTGTTGTAGTCAATCGTCACCTCGTCGTCTTCAAGACGGTCCTCGCCCGGTGAAACCGTGATATCCGCGTAGTTGAAGTCATACTGGAGCTGGCCGCCCAGGTCCGTAACCGTGAATCCCTCCGCTCCGCCACTTGGATCGTCGAAGTTGAATCGATCCGGCACCGAAGTGGTCCACTCCGCTCCCTCGAAGTCAATGTTCAGAATGCGCAGCTCTTCGCCACCCTGAAAGTTGTAGTTCAGCGGGTGGATGAGGTGGCCGGCCAGGGGCACTTCGTTGCATCCCGCACTGCCGGGTGCGCATGGCTCGAGGTTGGCGTCCCGGAAGATGAACGACCGGCGGCGCGGCTGGGTCAGGCGATAGGACGGCCAACCCTGAAAGTTCCCCTCGACGGTCGGGTCGAGCGCGAATTGGTAGGGGTTGTCGAGCATCTGTTCGAGCTCGTCCCAGATGGGAACCTCTTTCAACGTTGCCACGGGCCCCTCCACCTCGAAGGCGAAAAACGCCGGGTCGAAGGGGATTTGGCCGGAGTTGTCGATGATTTCGCCCACCGGCTGCGCCAGGAGGGCGCGCCCGTAAACACCGCCATCATCGAGGCCAGGAAAACAGCCAGAGACCTCCGCCAAGGACCGACTGAGTGGTGCCCATAACGCTTCCTCCCTACCCCCCGAGCTACCGAGATTCAGAAACGGAACGTAGGAACGATTGCGCCCAGGGAACGCGTTGTCGACTGAATGTCCCCTCAGTAAGACGAACCAGCGCCGCGAAACGATAGTGCGCGGACTCGCGGCCTCTACAGACCGAACCCTTCCACGAGTCGATCTCGCAGAGCCTCGAGCTCTTTCGAGCCGAGGCGGCAAGCGACGCCGATACGGCAGGGACGATTCAGGGCCGGAGGATGTCCGCGTCCCGCGAACTCGGACTCGCCGTGGCGAGAGAGGCCGGCGGAAGCGGATGGGGACGAGTGAGTCGTGGCGCTGTCGGCGTGGAAGAAAGAGCGGAGATGAGCGCGGGCCCCGTGGAGCAACAGCTTGAAGCTCGGCAAGCTCATGTGCAGCACGGAAGCGGAGTCCCGGTCGCGGTAGGCGTAGGCGTCCGCCAGAAGTACGGCGATCTGCTCCGCCAGCGGCAACTGGTGCGTGAGGCCATCCAACCAGCCCGTCAAGCGCTCACGGTTCTCGTGTATGGCGCCCGGGGCGTGAGACGCCAACTCCTCGTCGGAAAGCGTCTCGATATCCAGGAACTTGTGCCGATTCATCGACCGGTAGTGATCGACGATCAGGTGGCGGGCGATCGCGAAAAGCCAGGCCGACCGGTTTACCCCGCGACACGTCAACCGTTTCGCGCAGCCGACCAGCAGGGCCTCCTGGGCGATGTCGGCTGCGTCGGCGCGATTGGGCACGCGCCGCTCCACGTAGTGATAGACCGCGGACACGTCGGCGGCCGAAAGTTCCGCTTGCGGCGAAGGGTTGTCGATTTCCGATCGTCGGGCACGCTCCGGCGCATCCGCCGCAACGAGCCCGATTCGAGTTTGCCTCGCGCCCGAGATCGGTCCGCCGGGGTCGTCCGGAATCGCCTGCGGAGCCGAGAGTAGGGTGGCCACCGGTCCCTCTGATATTTGCGTCTGGAAACTCGGGGTCACCCTACACTTGCCCCCGTAAACCATTGGACCTAGACGCAGGTGAGAAGTGGACCTAGGTCTTTGGTTGGAGACTGGCCGAATTCCCCTGCAAAACCACGAAGAGGATCAGCGCTCCGTCGAGGGTCACAGCCTGAACGAGGAATGCGACCAAGGGTCCATGCCGCGAGAGAACGTACATTCCCGCCGCGAAGCGATTGTCCACACGCAACTTTCGAAAAATGTTGTTGAGGTGACTCTTCACGGTTTTCTCGCTGATGCTCAGCCGATGGGCGATCTCCTTGTTGCGGAGTCCCTGGCCCACGCCCTCCGCGATCTCCCACTCGCGGCCGGTCAGCTGGCCGTTCGCGTCCGAGACCTGCGCGAAGGTGTCGGTGAGGTGCTCGACGAAGTCGGCGGTCGCGCGGCGATTGGCCCAGAGCTCCCCGCCGGCCAGCACATGGATGGCCCGGATGAGCGTGGCACAGTCGAGTTGCTTTCCGACGAGCCCCGACGCGCCGACGCGGAGCACGCGTTCGACGGTCTCCTGGCTCGACCGCGTGGCGAGGACGAGGATGCGCGTGCTCGGCGCGGCGCGGCGGAGACGGAAGATCACTCGCTCGGCGTTCGGACCCAGACCTTCGTAGTCGAAGAGAAGAACGTGCGGGCGCTCCGCTTTCAGCAAACGGCTGATCTCGGCCTCGGTCGTCGGACGGCCGACGAGCTCGAAGTCGGCTTCGCTCTCGAGACGGCAAGCGAGGACCTCGCAAAAGAGAGGGGGAAGGGCGGCGACGGCGAGCCGGATGATCCCTTTCAGCTTGTCGGCTCGAGACGCACTGGGCTGGCCGACTTCCCCACGTCGGTGCGACTGCAAGCCTCGCGCCACCTTATGAGACATCTGATCCGACTCCAAACATCATATCTCGCCAGCTCGCGGGTCCAGCGGCATACCGTGAGCCAGGCCCTGGGCCACTATCGATTCGTGACGCTGGTTCGTCTTGATCATTGAGCAGGTTTTCCCCTCTGACGTCAAGGATTAGCGTGCCTCACGGTGATGCTCGAGCCGTTCAGAATCCGGCAACTCCCTCGACGTGTCGGGGCATGCGAGGGATGCTCTTTGAATCAGGAAGCCTCGCTACTGGAAGGGGGTTCCTCATGAGACACGTCCGAACCCTGGTCGCGGGGATCGCGGCCGCAACTCTGTTGGGCGCCGCGGAAGCGGCAGCGAAAACCCGCCAGTACTACATCCAGGCGGAAGATGTCGTATGGGACTTCGCGCCCACCAATCAGGACCTTCTTCACGGCGGCCCGGTACCGGACCCGTGGACGGACAGCCATGTCTTCGAAAAGACCCGCTACATCGAGTACACCGACGGTTCGTTCAGCCAGGTCAAGCCGCAGCCCCAGTGGCTGGGCGTGCTGGGACCGATCATCCGTGCCGAGGTGGGCGACACCGTGATCGTGCACTTTCGCAACCAGGCGCCGAGCGGTTCCTACGGCATGCACCCCCACGGCTTCCGGTACGACAAGGACAACGAGGGCGCGCACTACTTCGGGGCCAACTCCGGCCAGCCGCCGGGCGCCGGGGCGGAAATCCCGTTCGGCGGAAGCTTCGACTACGTGTGGGAGGCAGACGCGGACAGCGGCCCCGGGCCAGGCGATCCCTCGTCGCTCGTCTGGTGGTATCACTCCCATATCACCGAGCAGGCCGAGACGAACCGTGGCCTGCTGGGACCGATCGTCATCACCAGGAAGGGCTCCGCCCGCGCAGACGGCAGCCCGAAGGACGTGGACCGCGAGTTCGTCACCGCCTTCTTCATCTTCAACGAGCTGGACGGCGAAGAGCCCGGCTTGATGCACGCCATCAACGGATACATCTTCGGGAACCTGACCGGGATCACCATGAACGCCGGCGAGAAGGTCCGCTGGTACATCATGGGGATGGGAAACGAGGTGGACCTCCACACTCCTCACTGGCACGGCAAGACGGTCCGGGTCGGCGGGTCGCCCAGTGGCCGCCAGACCGACGTCGTCGAGGTGCTCCCCGCGACCATGATCACGGCGGACATGAAAGCCGACAACGTGGGAGAGTGGATGTACCACTGCCACGTGGCCGATCACCTCGACGCGGGGATGTTCACGTCGTACGAGATCGAGCCCTAGGTGCGTCGTTCGGTGTGTCTGGCCCACGGCGTCTCGGAACCCGGCGCGTGGGCCGAAGGGTCCGGGGTGTTGAGCCTCTCCTGCGTGGCCGTCACGATGGCATGGGCGGCGGCCGCCCGGGGAGAGGAAGGCGCAAGTTATCGGCGGACCGTCGCCCGCTACGAAGTACCCGACGTCGCGCTCGTGAACCAGGATGGAGCCCGCGTGAGGCTTCCGCAGGCGCTGGCGGCGGACAAGCCTGTCGTGCTGGGCTTCTTCTTCTCGACGTGCACGACGGTCTGCCCCATCCTCTCGGCCGGCTCCTCGGCCCTGCTGAAGACCCTCGGTGCGGAGTCGAGCGAGGTGCGAGTGGTCTCGATAGCCACGGATCCCGATCACGACACGCCCGAGGTGCTGCGCGGTTACCGCAAGCGGTTCGACGCCGGGCCCGAATGGGAGCTCCTCACCGGCTCGCGGGAAGACATCGACCGCGTCCTGAGAGCCTTCCACGCGTACAGCCCGAACAAGGCGGCACACCGGCCCCTGACCTTGCTCCGGGCCGCCTGGCGGCGACTCGTGGGTGAGGATCGACGGCCTCATCCGCACCTCGGACCTCCTGGCTGAGTACCGCGGCCTG
>CAWDSI010000022.1:0-161356 GCA_963804915.1 uncultured Acidobacteriota bacterium | reverse complement strand
CGCCCGTGTAGAATCCCGCCACTTCGATGGAAAAAAAGCGCAAGTTTCTCTTCGTCTCTCTGACCGGGCTCGTCGGCGACATCGCGTGGCAGGTCCGGAAGGAAGGCCACGAGGTCCGGTACTTCATCGGCGACCCCGAGGAAAAGGACATCGCCGACGGCTTCGTGCCCAAGACCGAGGACTGGGAGAAAGACGTCGACTGGGCCGACGTCATCGTCTTCGACGACACCCTGGGCCAGGGCGAGAAGGCCGTGGCGCTTCGGGAGCGGGGCAAGGCGGTCGTCGGCGGGACCCCGTACACCGACCGGCTCGAAGACGACCGCTCGTTCGGCCAGGAGGAGCTCAAGAAGGCGGGCGTCACGATCATTCCGTACCGGGACTTCGACAACTTCGACGACGCGATCACCTACGTCCAGGAGAACCCGAGCCGCTACGTGATCAAGCCGTCGGGGGCCGCGGGCAACGTCAAGCGGCGTCTCTTCGTCGGCGACGAGGAGGACGGGGGCGACGTCGTCCGGATGCTGGAGGCCTACAAGAGGGCGTTCTCCGACGAGATCCTGGTCTTCCAGCTCCAGAAGCGCGTGGTGGGGGTCGAAGTCGCGGTGGGGGCCTTCTTCAACGGCAAGAGCTTCGTCTACCCGATCAACACCAATTTCGAGCACAAGAAGCTGTTCCCCGGAAACAGCGGCCCGCCGACGGGCGAGATGGGCACGACGATGTTCTGGTCGGAGCCCAACAAGATCTTCGAGCAGACGCTGCTCAAGATGGCGCCGAAGCTCGCCGAGGAGGGCTACGTCGGCTACATCGACATCAACTGCATCGTGAACAACAACGGGATCTACCCGCTCGAGTTCACCTCGCGCTTCGGGTATCCGACGATCTTCATCCAGCAGGAGGGCATGATCACGCCGATCGGCATCTTCCTGGACGACCTCGCCCACGGCCGCGACCCGAAGCTCAAGGTCAAGAGCGGCTTCCAGGTCGGCGTGCGGATCGTCATGCCGCCCTTCCCCTTCGACGACAACGCCACCTTCGAGGCGTTCACGAAGAACGCCGTGATCGTCTTCAAGCGGGGCACGCCGGAAGAGGTTCACATCGAGGACACCAAGATCGTCGAGGGCCAGTGGCTCGTCGCCGGCTCCTCCGGCGTCGTGCTCACGGTCGTCGGCCTCGGCCAGACGATGAAGCAGGCCCGGGAGCAGGCCTACAGCCGCGTGCGGAACATCCTCATCCCCAACATGTACTACCGCGACGACATCGGCGAGCGCTGGGCCGAGGACTCCGACAAATTACACAACTGGGGATACCTGAGGTAGTTGGCGCTCGCAGCGTCGCCAACCTCACCGGCTGTCCCGGCGACTCCCCTCGGCTCTCTCCTGCGCGTCGACGACGGCGATGGCGGCCATGTTGACGATGTCGGCGACCTCGCAGCCCCGCTGGAGGACGTGCACCGGGCGCTCGAGGCCCGAGGAGGATCGGCCCGATCGCCTCGGCGCCCGCGAGGCGCCAGACGAGCTTGTAGGCGGCGTTCGCGGACTGCGAGGTCCGGGAAGATCAGGACGTTCGGGTTCTGGACCGTGGCCCAGGGGTACTCCGCTTCCAGCATCTCGGGCACGACGGCGTAGTCGGCCTGCATCTCGCCGTCGATGGGAAGGTCGGGCCGCGCGGCCTTCACGAGCTCCACCGCCTTCTTGACCTTGAGCGCGTTCGCGTGCGTGTTCGACCCGAAGTTGGAGAAGGAGATCATCGCGACCCGGGGCTCCATGTCGAAGCGGCGGACAGCCTTCGCCGTCAGCAGCGCGATCTCGGCGAGCTCTTCGGCCGTCGGGTCGATGTTCACCGTCGTATCGGCGAAGAAGTACGTCTGGTGCTTGAGCATCAGGATGTAGAGGCCCGAGACCCGTTCCGACGCCGGGCGCCGTGCCGAAGATCTGAAGCGCCGGCCGGATCGTGTCCGAGTAGGACTGCGTCATGCCCGAGATCACGCCGTCGGCGTCGCCGGCGTCCAGCATCAGCGGCCCGAAGACGTTGCGCACGCGCGCCTGCCGTCGCCGCCTCGGCCTGGGTCATGCCGTGTCGTCGCCGCAGCTCCTCGAGGCGCCGCGCGTAGGCGGATAGCTTCTCGGAACGGTTCGTGTTGATGAAGTCGATCTTGTCCATCGGGAGCTGGAGATCGCGCGCGAGCGCCTCGACCTCGGCCTCGCGGGCGAGAAGGATCGGCCGGCAGATGCCCTCCTCGGCCAGGATCTTCGCCGCACGCAGGATCTTCGGGTGCTCCCCTTCCGGAAACACGATGCGCTTGGGATCGCGCCGCGCCTTCTCGATGACGACGCTCATGACCTCGCGCGAGCGCGAGAGCATCGCTTCCAGACGGCGCAGATAGGCGCCCATGTCCGTGATCGGCTCGCGCGCGACGCCGGAGCGCATCGCCGCCTCGGCCACGGCCGGAGCGACCCAGAGGAGCACCCGGTGGTCGAAGGGCTTGGGAATCAGGTATTCGCGGCCGAAACGGAAGCTCTGGCCGCCGTAGGCCTTGGAGACCGAGTCCGGCACGTCCATCCGGGCCAGCGCGGCGAGGGCCTGCGAGGCCGCGCGCTTCATGGCCTCGTTGATTTCGGTGGCCCGGACGTCGAGCGCTCCGCGGAAGATGAACGGGAACCCCAGCACGTTGTTGACCTGGTTCGGATAGTCGCTGCGCCCGGTCGCCATGATGACGTCGGGGCGGGCCGCCCGGGCCTCCTCCGGCGTGATCTCGGGGTTGGGATTGGCGAGCGCGAAGACGATCGGATCGCGCGCCATGCCCTTGAGCATCTCCCCTTTCACGATCCCGCCCGAGGAGAGGCCGATGAACGCGTCGGCGCCGGTGAGGGCGTCCTCGAGCGTCCGCTCGAAGGTCTCGACGGCGAACTGGGCCTTGTAGGGATTCATGTCCTCCGTCCGGCCGAGGTAGATCACGCCGGACCTGTCCACCATGCGCAGGTTCTCGGGGCGGACGCCGTAGGACAGGTAGAGCTTGGCGCACGCGATCGCCGAGGCGCCCGCGCCGCAGAAGACGACCTTCACGTTGTCGATCTTCTTGCCGACGACCTCCAGCGCGTTCAGGAACGCCGCGGCCGAGATGATCGCCGTGCCGTGCTGGTCGTCGTGGAAGACCGGGATCTGGAGGCGCTTCTTCAGCCGCTCCTCGATCTCGAAGCACTCCGGCGACTTCACGTCCTCGAGGTTGATCCCGCCGAACGTCGGCGAGATCCGCGCCACCGTGTCGACGAACTCGTCGACGCCCAGGGCGTCCACCTCGATGTCGAAGACGTCGATGTCCGCGAACCGCTTGAAGAGGACGCCCTTCCCTTCCATCACGGGCTTGCCGGCGAGCGGACCGATGTTGCCGAGGCCCAGCACGGCCGTTCCGTTGGAGATCACGGCCACGAGATTGCCCTTCGACGTGTACTCGTAGACCTTCTCGGGGTCCTTCGCGATCTCGAGGCAGGGCTCGGCGACACCGGGGCTGTAGGCGAGCGACAGGTCTTCCTGCGTCCGGCAGGGCTTGGAGGGAACGACCTCGACTTTGCCCTTGCGTCCCCGGGAGTGGTAATCGAGCGCCTCTTCGGGCGTCATCTTCCGCATGGCGACGTCGGACCTCTGACCTCTGACCTCTACCCGCCGGCGAGCTCGGCCCGCATCGCCTTCACCGCCTCGAGCGCCCCGGCGGTCTCGACGCTGATCGTGCTCTTGTCCCGGCGCTTCACGATCTCGACTTTGCCTTCCTTGAGCGCCCGGCCCCCCACGTTCACGCGGATCGGGAAGCCGATGAGGTCCGCGTCCTTGAACTTGACGCCGGGACGCTCGTCGCGATCGTCGTAGAAGACGTCGAAGCCGGCCCCGAGCAGGGCTTCATAGAGGGCGTCGGCTTCTCGCCGGGTCGTCTCGTCCGACGGGTTCAGCGAGGCGAGCACGATCTCGAAGGGCGCGATCGCGAGAGGCCACACGATCCCGTCGGCGTCGTGGTGCTGCTCGATCGCCGCGGCCATCGTGCGGCCGACGCCGATCCCGTACGTGCCCATGATGGCGGGGTGGGTCTCCCCCTTCTCGTCGGTGAACGTGCAGCCCAGCGCCGTCGAGTACTTCGTCCCGAGCTTGAAGATGTGGCCCACCTCGATGCCGCGGGCGATGTCGAGGGGCTTGCCGCAGCTGCGGGCACGGATCGCCGGCGCGGGCCTGCGCGAAGCTGCCCCACGCCTCGACCTTCGCGTCGCGCCGCTGGACGAATCCGGCGACGTGCCAGTCGCGCCGGCCGGCCCCGGTGACGGCGTTCACGGCGTCGCGGATGGAATGGTCGCCCACGATCCGCACGGCCTGGGCGGGGAGCTTGTGCGGCCCGACGTAGCCGACCGGAGCGCCGGTGGCCTTTTCGACCTTGTCCTCGGAGGCCAGTGCCAGGTGGTCCACCTGGAGCATGTTCTTGAGGGCGACCTCGTTGACCTCGAGATCCCCGCGGAGCAGCGCGACGATGAAGCCCCTCTCGGTCTCGTAGACGAGGCACTTGATCATCCGGGACGCCGTGATGCCGAGGAACTCGACGACGTCGTCGATGCCGCCCTTGCCCGGCGTTTGGACCTCGACGAGCGGCGTCTCGGTCTCGTCCTTCCAGGGCGCGGGCCTCGCACCCGTTTCCGCCTTCTCGAGGTTCGCCCCGTAGCCGCACGCGGCGCAGCGGACGACGGCGTCCTCGCCCGTGTCGGCGAGCACCATGAACTCCTCGGAGGCGGTGCCGCCGATCGCGCCCGAGTCGGCCTGCACGACCGTGAAATCCAGGCCGCAGCGCCGGAAGACCTGGCGGTAGGCCGCGTCCTGCGCCTTGTAAGAGCGGTCGAGCCCCTCGGCGTCCACGTCGAAGGAGTAGCCGTCGTACATCAGGAACTCGCGCCCGCGCATGAGCCCGAACCGCGGCCGGATCTCGTCGCGGAACTTGGTCCGGATCTGGTACAGCGTCACCGGAAGCTGGCGGTAGGACGTCACGCCCGAGCGCACCATCGTCGTGACGGCCTCCTCGGCCGTCGGCGCGAGGCAGTACCCGCCGTCCTTGCGGTCCTTGAGGTGGAAGAGGATCTCCTCTTTCTCGTAGCGCGCCCAGCGGCCGCTCTCCTCCCAGAGCTCTTTCGGCTGCAGGATCGGCAGCTCCACCTCGAGGCCGCCGGACCGGTCGATCTCCTCGCGGACGATCTGCTCGGTCTTCCGGTGCGAGCGCAGGCCCAGCGGGGTCAGCGAGTAGATGCCGGCCGCAAGGCGCCGGATCATCCCCGCGCGGCTGAGGAGAATGTGCGAGACGGCGTCGGCGTCGCCGGGCACCTCACGGACGGTCTGCAGGAAATAACGACTCCAACGCATAGGTGGACCGGAGGATACAGGAGGTCTCCCGCGATCAGCTATCCGCCCCAGGCCGCGGGCGGAGAGCGGACGGCTTTACGCCCGGCTCTTGGAGGGGGACGCCGCGTCCTTCCGCTTGGGGCCGACCTTTTCGACGAGGCGCAGGTTCGAGCGGAGCTGCTGCATCATCCGATCCTCGATCCCCGCGCCGCGCGCCGCCGTTTTCGCTTTCGTGAACGCGGCCTTGGCGTCCTCGGCGCGGCCCGCCGCGAGATACGCCATGCCGAGGTGATGAAGCGTGGTCGGCGCGGCGGCCCGCTCGCTCGACCGGCGCAGGCACTCGATCGCACGGTCGTACTCGCGGCGCTTGTAGTGCACCCACCCGAGCGCGGCCAGCGGATACGGCTTCAGCTCCTCCGGCGCCGCCGCGAGGGCGCGTCCCGCGTAGTCGAGGGCGAGGTCCAGGTCCTCCCCCGACTCGGCCAGGCTCGTCGCGAGCTCGTAGTACCCGACGGCCTGCGCCGTCTTGGAGGGGTGCTTCTCGAGGAACTCCCGCAGAAACTCCGCGGCGCCGCGGGGATCGCCTTCCGAGCGCAACGCCTCGGCGAGCGTCGAGCAGGCCGCGGCCGCGACGACGTCTTCCGGATCCGCCGCGAGGACCTCCCGGCACGCCGCGATCGCCTCTTTCCAGCGCCCCATCGAGGCCGAGAGCAGGGCGAACGACACGCGGATCGTGGGATTGCGCGGCTCGGCCCGCATGGCCTTGCGGTACAGCTCCTGCGCGCGCTCGAGATAGCCGCGGGCGGCGCTCTCCTCGGCGTCCTTGAACGCGGCCGCGCCGGGGCCGTCGACCCGCGGCAGCTCGTAGCCGCCCTTCCGCTCGAGCAGCCGCACGGCCTCCTGGTACTCGAGGCGCCGCGGGTTCTTCTCGAGCGCCTGCTGGAAGCATTCCAGAGCGCGCTTCGACCAGTTCTTCTCGAGGTAGCAGAGTCCGAGCTGGAAGACGGCTTCTTCGGACTCCGGCGCGAGGCGCAACGCCTCCTCGAACTGCTGGATCGCCTTCGTGAGCTCGCCCTTCTCCCGCAGCACGTTGCCGAGCAGGATGTGAGCCGAGGGCACGGGCGCGGCGTCGATGGCGCGGGAGAGCTCGCGTTCGGCCTCCTCCCAGCGGGAGAGGTGCGCGCAGAGCGTGCCGAGGGCGAAGTGCGGCAGGAAGGCGTCGGGCTTGCGCTCGATCGCGCGGCGCAACGCGTTCTCCGCCGCGTCGGTGTCGCCGGCCTCGGAGGAGGCGATCCCGCTGTACACGAGCGCCTCGAAGTGGATCGGATCGACCGCCAGGATCTTCTTGAAGTAGGAGGACGCCCGGTCGAGCTCGCCGCTCGAAAAGAAGGTCTCGGCGAGGTAGAAGCCGAGCTCGACGTTGGCGCGGTCGGCGCGGTAGAGCTCCTCGAGGACGCGGATCCCCCGGTCGGCGTCGAGCGCCAGAATCGCGAACTCGGCCTCGCGCAGCCGCTTCAGGAACGTCTCGCGATCGTTGCCCGGAGGAGCGCGCGATGATGCGGTCGCGGCGCTCGAGGAAGCGGTCCTTCTTCTCGACCGCCTGCATCCGCTCGTCCATCTTGGATTCCCAGAGGTCCACGACCTCTTCGGCCCGGACCGCCCCGCGACGCTCGAGCGTCTCCTGGAGGGCGAGGATCCCGGTGTGGGCCACGAAGAGGTTCTTCTCGAGATTGCCCATCGACTCGAAGAGAGACTTGACGGCCTCGGCCGTCCGCTTCACGACGTCCTCGAGCGTCGAGATCCGCTCCAGCAGATGCTCGTCGAAGGGGATCTCTTCCTGCGGCTCCCCCGACTCGTCGACGACCCCGACGCCCGAGAGCACCAGGAGCTTCGAATTACAGCGGGCGCAGTACTCGTCCTCGTCCGAGTTCTTGAGGCCGCAGACCTGGCAGTACATCAGGAGGCGTACTCGTAGAAGCCCTTGCCCGTCTTCTTGCCGAGCCAGCCGGCGTCCACCATCCGGACGAGCAGGGGGCTGGGCCGGTAGCGCGGATCGCCGAATCCGTCCTGGAGGACGCGCAGGATGGCGAGGCAGGTGTCCAGGCCGATGAAGTCGGCGAGCTGCAGCGGCCCCATCGGGTGGTTCATGCCGAGCTTCATGATCCCGTCGATCGCCTCCTTCGTGGCCACGCCCTCGCGGACCGCCTCGATGGCCTCGTTGATCATGGGCATGAGCACGCGGTTGGACACGAAGCCCGGGTAATCGTTGCAGGAAATCGGGGTCTTGCCCATCCCGCGGGCGAGCTCTTCGACGGCTTCCGCCGTGGCGTCGGAGGTCGCGATGCCCCGGATCACCTCGACGAGAGCCATGACCGGCACGGGGTTCATGAAATGCATCCCGATGAACCGATCCGGCCGCCCCGTCGCCGCGGCGAGGCGCGTGATGGAGATCGAAGAGGTGTTCGACGCGAGGATGGCCGCCGGCGCGCAGATCCGGTCGAGCTTGCCGAAGAGCTCCTTCTTGATTTCCTCGTTCTCGACGATCGCCTCGACGACCGCGTCGGCCGTCCCGAGATCGTCGAGGTCGGTGGTCGTCGTCAGCCGGCCGAGGGCCGCGACTTTGTCCTCGGCGCTCCGCTTGCCCTTGGCCACCTCGCGATCCAGATTCTTCTCGATCGTCGGCCCGGGCCTTCTGGAGCAGCGCCTCCGCGACGTCGACGAGGATCACCGGGCAACCCGAGGCGGCCGCGACATGGGCGATGCCCCCGCCCATCTGTCCCCCGCCGACCACACCCAGGGTGCGGATTGCCACGAGCGGACTCTATCGCGACGCGAACGTCACGCAAGTGCGGCGCGGTACCGAGTCGCCGGGTCTCATCTCTCCCGTCCGCGCGTCGAGCGCGGCTCAAAACGTCCGCTCAAAAAGCCAGGCGGTACCTCGGTGTTCCGAAGCGCGAGACAAAAGCCACGCCGACGGCGACGATCGAGGCCACGCTCCAGACGAGCGCGCCGACGAAGGGCAGCAGCGAGACGCCGCCCAGCACGGCGAATCCCGCGGCGAGCGCGACGGGACGACGGGCGGGCGCCACGCTCTTGACGATCTTCTGGCCGACGAGCAGGAAGAGCGCGGCCATGCCGAAGACCTTGGCCACGACCGCCACGGCGGCCGAGGCCAGGGCGATCGGGATCCCGAGCGGCGCGGGCAGCAACGCGAGAGCCGCGCCGGCCGCGAGAAAGAGCGTGAGCACACCGAGCGCGCCGGCGAGAAGCGAGCCCGACCAGTCTTCGCTCGGCGAGCATCGCCGCCCGGGAGAGCGGCGAAGAAAAGAACCAGAGCAGGGCCAGCGCCACGGCGAGCCACGCGGCGAGCGCGAGCAGGTGGAGGCCCGACAGCACCGAGGTGCCGACCGCGCTCTCTTCCCATGGCGCCCGGCGCATCTCCGAGAGGTAGAGGTGCAGCAGGGAGCCGGGCGTCGACACGCGGCCTTCGACCGGGGCGACCGTGATCCCCTCGGGCAGCTCGATGTCGCCGCCGAAGACCACGAGATCGCCGGCGACGGCTCCCCCGGGAGCGAACGAGACGTTGCCTCCCCACACGATGACGTCCCCGGACACGCGCGCGGCGATGCGCACGTCCGCGAGCACGGAGACGACGCGGCCGGGCAGGTCCTGGGACACGACGACGTCGCGGCGTACGGACGTGATGGAGCCCGGGGCCGCGCAGACGGCGCCGGCAGCGCCAAAGAGGAGGATCCCGCTCGCCAGAACGCAGAGGAGCCGGGCCGCCCTCATCGAAGCGCCGGGGTCAGGACTTGCGTCCGGGGGCGCGAGCCAGCACGCGGCCGAGACCCAGAGCGAGGGGCGGCAAGAGCAGGAGCGCGACGATCCCCATCGCCCCGTCCTGGCGCATCCCTTCCGACAGGGCCTCGAGGGCCGTCGGCGCGAGCTGCAGGAGATCGGCGGCCCAGCGGACCGCGGAGCGAGCGAGAGCCAGGACCGGTACGGCCGCCGCGGCGCCGAGCGAAGCCTGTTCGGAAGCGGTGAGGGCGGGCAGAGCCAGGAGGGCGAGACCGGAAATGCCGAGGAACGCGTTCAGAACGACCGGGGCATTCCAGAGGGCGTAAGTTCGGCGTTCCCTCCGCGAGAAAGCCCGGAGACGCGTGACCCTCTCAGCCAGCCCGGCCACCTCCGGCCGAACGGGCTCCGTCGCCCCGGAAAGCCCCTCCAGGGCCTCGGAAAGGGCCCTGGCGGCCACGATCAGCGCCTGGCAGCCCGCGCATTCCCGGGCATGAACGGCGGCGTCCGGAGCCACCAGCGGCTCGGCTCCAGCGGCAACCGCTTCGGCGTCAATCGGATCCAGCGGACGAGGGCACGGTCGTCACGTCAGTTCTCCAGCCAACCTGTCCTTCAATACGACTCTGGCACGAAAGAGTTTGTTCTTGACCGTCCCGAGAGGCATTTTCTTGACCAGGGCGATCTCCTCGTAGGACAGCCCCGCGAAGTGACGCAGAGCGATCAGTTCGCGAAAGTCGGGAGGAAGCTCCTGGATCGCCCGATGGATGGCCTCCCCCCGCTCCGTGTTCCGGAGCTCTCCGTATGGATCCAGCCAGTTCGAACGCTGCTCGGCCGGATACGGCGGAGACGCGCCGTCGGGGTCCGGGGTTTCCAGAGGCACGGTCTTGGGGCGCCGCTTCCTCAGATGATCGATCGCCGCGTTGCCCGCGATCCGGAAGAGCCACGTCGAGAACTTGTAGGCGGGGTTGAAGCGGTCGAGCGCCTGGAAGACCTTGAGGAAGATCTCCTGCGCCAGATCCAGCGCGTCCTCGCGGTTGCCGACCATCCGGGTGACGTGCGAAACGACCCGGACCTGGTAGCGGCGCACCAGAGTCTCGAAGAGCTCCTCCTCGCCGCCGAGAACCCGGCGGACGAGCTCTCCGTCCTCGAGCTCCGTGTTGGTGGCCTCCACTCTCGGCTCTCTCCGGCCCGCGCGCCCGGGGGCGGCGTGGAGGCCGGTGCTAGAATCCCCGCGCATTTTAGTGTGACCGGGCCCATCGGCCCGCGGGAGAGGGACGTGAGCACAAGCGCCGAACCCCGTATGACGGTCGATGCCGTACGCCGCCGGGCACCGAATCCATGAGCCCCTTCGACGAGATGATGTCCCGGTTCGACCTGGCCGCCCAGAAGCTCGGCCTCGACCCGGGACTCTACAAGGTCCTCCGGGAGCCCGTCCGCGAGACGAAGGTCTCGATCCCGATCGCGATGGACGACGGCCGCATCGAGGTGTTCATCGGGTACCGCGTCCTCCACAACATCGCCCGCGGCCCCGGCAAGGGCGGCATCCGCTTCGACAAGAACGTGACCCTCGACGAAGTCCGGGCCCTGGCGGCCTGGATGACCTGGAAGTGCGCCGTCGTGAACATCCCCTTCGGCGGCGCCAAGGGCGGCGTGATCTGCGATCCCCAATCCCTCTCACGCGCCGAGCTCGAGAAGATCACCCGGCGCTACACCGCCGAGCTGATGGACCAGTTCGGTCCCGAGAAGGACGTTCCCGCGCCGGACATGGGCACGAACCCGCAGACGATGGCCTGGGTCATGGACACCTACTCGATGCACGCGCGCCACACCGTCACGGCCGTGGTCACGGGCAAGCCGCTCTCGCTGGGCGGCTCCCGCGGGCGCGTCGAGGCGACCGGGCGCGGACTGATGCTGATCGCCCGCGAGGCCGCGCCGCTGCGGGGCCTGACGCTGCAGGGCAGCCGCATCGTCGTCCAGGGCTTCGGCAACGTCGGCTCGATCGCCGCTCGGATGTGCCACGAAGCGGGCGCGAAGGTCGTCGCCGTCTCCGACATCCAGGGCGGCATCCACGCCCCGGACGGCCTCGACATGCCGGCGCTGGTCGCGCACTACGAGAAGAACCGCTCCCTTCAGGGATTCCCGGGCGCTTCGAGCCGTCACGCAACGAGGCCCTCCTCGAGCTCGACTGCGACATCCTCATCCCGGCGGCCAACGAGAACCAGATCCGCCAGAAGAACGCCGGCAACATCAAGGCGAAGATCATCGTCGAGGGCGCCAACGGCCCGACCACGCAGCGCGCCGACGAGATCCTGAACGCCAAGGGCATCCTCGTCGTGCCCGACATCCTCGCCAACGCCGGCGGCGTGACCGTGTCGTACTTCGAGTGGGTCCAGGACCGCGCCGGCTTCTTCTGGCGCGAGAGCGAGGTCAACGAGCGGCTGGAGGACATCATGGTCCAGTCGTTCCAGGACGTCGCGATCATGGCCGAGAAGTACGGCGTCAGCCACCGGATCGCCGCCTACATGCTCGGCATCTCGCGCGTGGCTCACGACACGATGGTCCGTGGGCTCTACGCCTAGGCGGTTCGCGCCTCGGTTCCCGGTTTCGGTCCTCGGGCTCCTCGTCGCCGCGCTGGCGGCGGCCGCGACACCCGAACAGATCGCCCGCATCGACGCCCGTCTTCCGCGAGGCCTATCCCCCGTCGGGGCCGGGCGCGGCCGTGCTCGTGGTGCAGGACGGGAAGCCGGTCCTGCGCAAGGGCTACGGCCTCGCGAACGTCGAGCTCGGCGTGCCGATCCGGCCCGACATGGTCTTCCGCCTCGGATCGACCACCAAGCAGTTCACCTCGGCCTGCATCCTGAAGCTCGTCGAACAGGGCAAGCTGAGGCTCGACGATCCGATATCGAAGTACCTCCCGGACTATCCGTCAGCCGCCGGCCGGAGCGTCACGATCGCTCAGCTTCTGACGCACACTTCGGGGATCAAGAGCGCCACCGACATGCCGACCTGGTTCCCCCACATGCGGGAGGACTGGACGGTTCCGCAGCTCATCGGTTTCTTCGCGAACGAGCCTCTCGATTTCGCGCCCGGGACAAGCTGGCACTACACGAACTCGGGTTACATCCTTCTCGGGGCCATCCTCGAAAAAGTGACGGCACGCCCCTACGCCGAGATCGTCGCCGACTGGATCTTCCAGCCGCTCGGCATGAAGAACACCCGCTACGGGAGCGAAACGCCGATCATTCCGGGCCGCGCCGAAGGCTACCGGAAGACGCCGGACGGAGTGATCAACGCGCCGTACCTGTCGATGACGCAGCCGTTCTCCGCCGGCGCCCTGGTCTCGACCGTGGACGACCTCGCCCGGTGGCAGGCGGCGCTCGATCGCGGGGACATTCTCTCCGCCGAGAGCCGGCGCCGCATGTGGACCCCGGTCGTCCTGCCCGACGGAAGGCCGACGCGGTACGGGTTCGGCTGGGGCATCTGGAGCTACCAGGGACACGCGGTCGTCGAGCACGGAGGAACCATCAACGGATTCTCGACCGCCAACATGCGACTGCCCGACGACAGGATCTACGTGGCCGTGCTGTCCAACTGCGGCGGCTGCGCCGACCCCCGCTCGCTCGCGTTGACCGCGGCCACCACGCTCCTCGGCATCCCGTTCGACCAGCGGCCTCCGGCGTCCGTGTCCCCCGCCGCGCTCGACCGCGTCGCCGGAAGCTATCGGGACGAAGACGGGGACGTGTGGGTCATCGCCCGCGAGGGCGACCACCTGTCCGTCGCCGCGGGGCGGACCTACGCCGCGTACCCGGCATCGGAGACCGCGTTTTTCTTCCGCGACTCCGTCCGCACGCTGCGGTTCGTGAAGGATTCGTCGGGAGCGATCGTGGCGATGGAAATCGACGAGGGGCTCGGGCCGGTGGGGCGGGCCGTGAGGGTGCCGCTAGCGAGTCGAGGGTCGCGCGGCGGGCGTCCTGCCCGTAGTTCGGGATCCCTCGCGCCTTCGGCGCTCGGGATGCGCCCGCGTGTCACTTCAGCGTGACTCGCGGCCGCACTTCCGGCATTTCCTGAGACAGCTTCCTCTCCAGCTCCGGCAGCGCCGCCTCGATCGGCTTCTTCCACGAAGGGTCGAGCAGCGAGACCGTGAGGCGGCGTCCGTGAAGCGCGACGGGCTCGATCTTGCGCGAAAGCGGCTCCCCCACGATCCGGCCCCAGCGCGCCTGGAGCCAGGCGAGGGCGTTGTCTCCCCGGGCCATCCGGCGCAGGAGGCCGTCGGCCGCGGCGTCGAGGGCGGAGAACGAGCTCTTCGACCTCGACCGCTTCGTCGTCTTCATCGCCGGGCTCCTTCTGGCGGCACGGGCCGCAGGGGTTTCTCTCCGGACAATACACGCCGGACGTCCTCGACCACCATCCGCGCCATTTCGCGCCGCGTTTCGACCGTCGCGCTGCCCGCGTGCGGCATCATGACCACGCGGTCGTCGTCCAGCAGCGCCGGCGTGACCGCCGGCTCGTGCTCGTAGACGTCCAGGCCGGCGCCGGCCAGCGTGCCCCGTCTCCAGCGCCCTCGTGAGGGCGACCTCGTCGACGATCGGGCCGCGGGCGGTGTTCAGGAGCAGGCTCCCCGGCTTCATCTTCGCGAACGTCTCGGCCCCGAAGAGACGCCGGGTGTCCTCGGTCAGCGGGACGTGGATGGACACGACGTCGGAACGGCGGAGAAGCTCGTCGAAGGAGACGCGCGGCGGATCGTCGGGATCGCCTTCGTGGCGCGGCGAGCGGCCGAAGGCGATCACGGTCATGCCGAACGCCTTCGCCCGGCGGGCCACGGCTTTCCCGATGCGTCCCGGCCCGACGACGCCGAAGACCTTGCCCTTGAGATCGCGCCCCAGGAGCAGGTCGGGCGCCCAGCCCGCGAATCCGCCGGCGCGCACCATGCGGTCCCCCTCGACGATCCGGCGCGAGAGCGCGAGCAGGAGCGCCATCGTCAGATCCGCCGTGGCGTCGGTCAGGACATTCGGCGTGTTGGTGACGACGATCCCCCGCGCGGCCGCGGCGGCACGGTCGATCTGATCGACGCCGACGGCGTAGCTCGCGATGATCCGGAGGCGGTCGGCGGCCTGGATGACCGTGCCGGTCACGGCGTCGTCGACGAGGCAGATGAGCGCGTCGACGCCCGGGATCTCGGCGGCGAGCTCGAGCTCCCCCGTCGCGCCTCCCAGCACGCGCACGTCGAAGTCCTCGCGGAGAGAGTCGAAGGGCTCCGGCAGCTCCCGCGTCGAGAGGATCACGGCGCTCACGAGGCCCGTCCCTGCAGAGCGCGGCCCGCGAAGAAGATGCCCGCGCCGATCCCGAGCAGCAGCAGCTCCCGCCGGACGTTGTGGCCGAGGAGACCGACGAAAAGAGCCGCTCCGGCCACGACCAGGCCGAGGAACTGGACCGCGCGCGCCATCCGGTACATCTAGGGTGCTCCCGACTGGACCGCGACGCGCGGGATCCGGTCGTCCTGCTCGATGCGGTTCACGACGTCCTGTCCCGAAAGAATCTGGCCGAAGACCGTGTAGCCGCCGTCGAGGTGCGGCTGCGGCGCCTGCGTCACGAACCACTGGCTGCCGCCCGTGTCCGGGCCCGGAGAGGGCCATGCCGACGGTCCCCGTGCGGTACGGGAGCGCCGATGAGCTCGTCGCGGATCTCGTAGCCCGGGCCTCCGCTGCCCGTGCCGGTCGGATCTCCGTCCTGAACGACGAAGCCCGGCACGACGCGGTGGATCGGCGCGCCGTCGAAGTAGCCCTTCTTCGCGAGCGCGACGAAGTTCATGACGGTCAGCGGAGCCTCCTCGCCGGCGAGGCGGATCGTGAACGCGCCCCGGGCCGTCTCGATCCGCGCGGTCCAGCCCGATCGCGCTTCCCGGAGGAGGGCCGCGTAGTCCGCGACGCTCTTGCCCGTGTCGTAGGTGCGCCACGGGAGAGTCGCGCGGATCGGCGTGGAAGTTCTTCACGAGCGAGCGGCGCGCCAGCCGGGAGACCAGCGTCGAGGGCGAGCGGTAGGCCGCCTCGACGACCGCCCGAGCCTCCGGGCTCTCGGGCTTCCCTTCCGCGGCCCCGATGGCGCTGATCGCGATGTCGGGATTCGGATCCTCGACGGCTTTTGCCAGCAGAGCGAAATCGCCCGTCGCCTGAAAGGCGAGGTCGAGCGCCGCCGCGCGCACGGCGACGTTCGGATCGGCGAGCGCGGCGTCGATGAGCGCGCGCTCCGCCCGCGCCGACTCGGGCGTTTCGATGCCCTCGAGCACCTTGTAGCGGACGACGGGCTCGGGGTCGGCCATGAGCTTCGCACGACGCGACGGAGCGCTTCGGCGGGCGGCAGGAAACCGAGCGACGACGCCGCGGCGCCGCGCAGGAAAGGATCCGTGGAAGCCATCGCCTCATCGAGAAGGGGCGGGGCCTGCTCGGGAATCGCCGCCACGGCGGCGCGCAGGGCGACCTGTCGGCGCCGCCCGCTGCCCGTCTTGGCCGCCGCCCAGAGTCGCCGGAAAGCCTCGCGGTCGGACGCCGCCACGTAGAAGCGCAGGAGCGCCAGCGCCGGAATCGCGAGATTGGGATTCGCGTCGTTCGAGAGCGTCGCGACCCGCGCGGCCTTCTCGAGCGGCGGCGAAGCGCCGGCGTTCTTCTCGAGGACGGCGTGAAGGGCCGTGAGCGAGGCGGTCACCACCGGCGGGCGACGGTCCTCGAGCGCCGCGCCGAGCGGCTCGATCGACGCCGGCCGGGCGAGGATTCCGAGCGCGCGGGCGCAGAGCGCCGCGGCGTTCGCATCGGAATCCCCGAGGCATCGTGTGAGGGCCGGCGAGAGCCGCTTCGTGAGGCCGGCGGGCCAGAGCGTAGAGCGCGGCCGTACGGGTCGCCGGGTCCGGGTCGGCGGCGTAGGGCTCGGCCGCCGCAACGATGGCGGGCGTCGGGAAGCGCCAGAGCGCGAACAGCAGGGCCGGGCGGCGGGCGGCCGGGGCGGTCGCGAGAGCGCCCAGCAGGGCGTCCCGGCCCTCCGCCTGCTCCAGGAAGCCCAGCGACCAGGCGGCTCGGGCGGCGACCTTCTCGTCGGGGTCCGAGAGCAGCGGAACGAGGGCCCGCGACATCGCGGGATCGCCGAGAATGCCCGCGGCGAACGCCGCGGACGCGCGGACGTCGGGCGCACGGTCCGCGAGCAGGCCCGAGAGGACTACCGCGGCGCGCTCGTCGCCGATCCGCCCGGCGGCCAGAGCGGCCCGCGCGCGAACCGCGGCGTCGGGCGAGGCGGCGGCCGCCTCGAGCGTGGAGGCTTCGAAGGCCCGGCGGTCCTCGAGGGCGACGAGCCCGGGCTCGGCCTCGGCGAGCGAGGCCACGGCGCCGGCGTCGGCGTCGGCATGCCGCGAGGCTTCGGAAGCCGGAGTCGGCGCGAGCGCCGGCGCCGACGCGGGTCGGGGCTTCGGCGGCGGGCAACCCATGCTCGAGCCCGCCGCGACCGACACGATCACCGCACCGAGCGCGCCGAGAGCACGCTGCATCGCCCGCCTTTCCAAATCGAAAATCGGACCCGGATTATAGAGGGAGTCGCCGGCGGGCCGGCGTCTTCACGCCCCGACGAGAAGGCGATCGCCCAGGATGTGCGGCAGGCCGGCCTTGTAGATCTTGTCGCGCGTCTTCTCGGCCGGATACGGCACGCGATCGAAGTGGACGACGTGCGCGGTCGAGTCGTAGATCGCGTAGGAGGCGGCCGCGTTGCGATCCCGGGGCTGACCGATCGAGCCCGGGTTGATCAGGTAGCGCAGGCCCGGACGCAGCGGATAGCGCACCCGCGTCTCCGAGACGAGCTCCACGAGGATTCCGTGGGGCTCGAGCGTGAACACGCACGGGATGTGGCTGTGGCCGAAGAAGCAGACGTTCGCCTCGAGCTCGCGGAAGTTCAGGTAGGCGTCGTAGTCCGTGAAGATGTAGGCGTCCTCGTCGCGCGGAGAACCGTGGCAGATGGCGAAGGCGCCGTCGACCGTCACGGGGCCGAGCGGCAGAGTCTCGAGGAACTTGCGGTTGCGCGGCGTCAGCTTGTCGGTCGTCCAGCGCGCGGCCCGGAGCGCCACGGGGTTGAAGAGGTCTCCCGACTCGAGGCCGCACACGACCTTGTCGTGGTTGCCGCGGATCATGACCTTCTCCTTGCCGATCCGGCGGATCCGGTCGATGACCTGGTTCGGGTTGGCGCCGTAGCCCACGAAGTCGCCCAGCACGACCACGCGGTCGAATTTCTTCCGGCGGACTCGCGCGAGCACCGCGGCCAGGGCTTCGTCGTTGGAGTGGATGTCCGAGAGGATCAGGTAGCGCACGCGGGGACGGTCTCTCCTTCAGTCCGGGATCGAAACAGGAAGCGTTTCGTGGTCTTCGAGAGCCGTCAACACCCGGTCGGCCGTCTCCTCGAACGTCTCCGAGCCGCCCAGGGCGACGCGGACGTCCGCCATTCTATAGAAGGGCGCGCGCTCGGCGAACAGCGCCGCGAGCTGCTCGACGCTCTGGAACAGCGGGCCGGTCGGTCTTGCCCGAAAGCCGCCCGCGGACCGTTTCGAGGGGAACGTCGAGCAGGATCGACGTTCCGAGCCGGGCGATCGTCCGGCGGGCTGCTCTCCTGGGCGAAGGCGCCGCCTCCGGTCGCCACCACGACGCCGGGAAGCGACGCGATCCCCTCCAGGAACTCCGCCTCGCGCTCCCGGAAGGCGGCCTCCCCGGACTCCTCGAAGATCGCGCGGATCGTGCGTCCCGAGGTGCGCTCGATCTCGGTGTCGACGTCGACGAACGGGAGGCCGAGGCGCTCGGCCACCCGCCGTCCGACCGAGGACTTGCCGCTCGCCATGAATCCGACGAGAAAGATCCGCCGCGGCGGGCGGCGGCGGCGCGCGGCGTCGAGGGCCGCGCGCGCGTTCTCTTCGATGCGGCCATCCGCATACAGGGCGCCGATCATCGCGGCGGCGTCCGCTCCCGCGTCCCACACGGCGTCGAGCCGGTCGAGCGTGATCCCGCCGATGGCGACGAGGGGTTTGGTCTTGGCCGCCGCGACGCGGCCGAGCGCGTCCAGGCCCCGGGCGGAGCGGATGCGCTTGGTCGGGCTCTCGAAGACCGGGCCGAACGCGACATAGTCCGCGGCCTCGCACGCGAAGGCCCGCGCGGCCGCCTCGGGATCGTGCGTCGAGACGCCGATCGGCGCGCCCGGCGGCAGGATCGCCCGCGCGGCCTCCGGCGGCAGGTCCCCCTCGCCGAGGTGGACGCCGGTGCCGAGGCCCGCGAGGCGCGCGACGTCCACGCGGTCGTTGACGAACACCCGCCCGCCGCAGGCCCGCGCCGCCGACGCCGCGGCATCCGCCGCCTCCAGCAGGGCGCGGTCCGGCAGGGACTTCTCGCGGAGCTGCACGCAGCGGACTCCGACGGCGAAGAGCCGCCGGGCCAGGGCGCCGTGGTCCTCGACGCCGCTCGCGGCGCGGTCGGTGAGGGCGTAGACGGGAGGAAGTCGCACGTCGATGCGTGACGCCGGCCGGCGGGCCGGACCCGCGATTCTCAGGCCGCCGTGCCCGAGAACCGCTCCATGAAATGGGTCGAGAGCCTCCCGGCGATGAAGTCGGGATCGTCGAGGATCCGCCGGTGCAGCGGAATGGTCGTCTTGATTCCCTCGATCACGAAGAAGTCGAGCGCCCGCCGGCCGCGGCCGATCGCCTCCTCGCGGTCTCGTCCCCAGACGATGAGCTTCGCGATGAGCGAGTCGTAATGCGGCGGAATGAGGTAGCCCTGATAGGCCGCGGTGTCCACGCGGACGCCGAGGCCGCCCGGCGGATGGAACGAGGCGATCCGCCCCGGCGAGGGCTTGAACGTCACGGGATCCTCGGCATTCACCCGGAACTCGATGGCATGGCCCCGGGGCGCCATGTCGTGGTCTCCGAAGGAGAGCGGCGCCCCGGCCGCGACCGCGATCTGCTCCTTGACGAGATCGAGCGAGGTCACTTCCTCCGTGATCGGGTGCTCGACCTGCAGGCGCGTGTTCATCTCCATGAAGTAGAACTTGCCGTCCTCGTCGAGAAGGAACTCCACGGTTCCGGCGTTCGTGTAGCTGACGGCGCGCGCCGCGGCGATCGCCGCCTCCCCCATGCGCTTGCGCAGCCCCTCGTCGAGCACCGCCGAGGGCGCCTCCTCGATCAGCTTCTGGTGGCGCCTCTGGATCGAGCACTCGCGCTCGCCGAGGTGCCGGAGCGTGCCCCGCGAATCGCCGAAGACCTGGAACTCGATGTGACGCGGATTCTCGATGTACTTCTCGAGGTAGACCTCGGCATTGCCGAACGCCTTCTCGGCCTCGTTGCGGGCCGTCTCGAAAGCGCCGGAGAGCTCGCGCTCGTCGCGGGCCACGCGCATGCCCCGGCCTCCCCCGCCGGCCGAGGCCTTGAGGATGACCGGGTAGCCGGCCTTCCGGGCGAACGCCACGGCGTCGTCGACGGACTCGACCGGGCCCGGCGAGCCCGGCACGGTCGGCACGCCGACCGCCGCCACGGTGCGCCGGGCGAGGGACTTGTCGCCCATCTTGCGGATCGCATCGGGCGAGGGGCCGATGAAGGTGATGTGGCAGTCCTGCAGGATCTCCGCGAAGTAGGCGTTCTCGGAGAGAAAGCCGTAGCCCGGATGGATGGCGTCGGCCTCCGTGATCTCGGCCGCCGAAACGATGGACGAGATGTTGAGATACGACGCGGCCGACGGGTACGGGCCGACGCAGACGTCCTCGTCCGCGTACCGCACGTGGAGGGCTTCGCGGTCGGCTTCGCTGTAGATGGCGACGGTGCGGATGCCGAGCTCGCGGCACGCCGAGATGACGCGCAGCGCGATCTCGCCCCGGTTGGCGATGAGGATCTTCTTGAACATTGTCCCGCGGCTAGGCGGCCAGGCGGATGGCGAAGAGCTTTTCGCCGTACTCGACGGGCTGGCCGTTGCGGGGATAGACGGCGACGACTTCGCCCTCGACGTCCGACTCGATCTCGTTCATCAGCTTCATCGATTCGATGATGCAGAGGATCTTGCCCTTGCCGATCCGCTGTCCGATCTCGGCGAACGCGTCGGACTCGGGCGAGGGGGAACGGTAAAACGTCCCGACGATCGGCGACGTGATCACGTGGACGTTCTCGTCCTCCGCGATCTCGGGAGCGGACGCCTCGGCCCCACGGGACGCGGCCGGAGACGCCGGCGGCGCTCGCATGCGCGTGCGGGGCCGCGGAAGGAACGACATCGGCTCCCGCGGGACGCGGCCCGTCGATGCGCAGCCGGAAGCCGGCGCGCTCGATCTCGAGGCCGGCGAGACCCCGTTCGGTGACCAGATCCACGAGCTCGCGGATTTCCTTCATCGACAACATCGACTTACATCAGCTCCTTTTCGAGCGCCGCCGCGGCCTTCCGGAGCTCGAAGCGACCCCGGCCGAAGTTGCCGTCGCGGGCCAGCAGGAGGAGCAGATAATACTCCTCGGTCACCCGGCAGAGGATCGTCGCGGCGCGGTCGGAGGCCAGCGTCAGCTGCTCGAGCGGACCGTGCTCGGTCAGCGCCTGGGCGGCCCGGGCCGCCTTGACGACCGAGCCGGACTCGGCCGCGAGCGAATCCATCGGCAGTCCCTCGGCGCTGACGTAGGAGTCGATCGGGATCCCGTCGACGCCGACCAGCGACACGGCGCGCGTGCCCTCGACGCGCTCGGCGATGCGGCGAAGCGTGTCCTGAAAAACGTTCATGCGCCTCCCGATGATGTCATACGCGAAGCGTCACAAGGGTCCGGGGGAGGAGGAGTCAGCCCGCCTGGACCAGGGCGAGCCAGCTCTTGAGGAGGCGAATCCGCGACGAGGCGCCGCTCGAGACCCGGGTCCGGCGACATGGAGCCCGGCGTCGAGCCGGCCGGCAGGAGGCGGGCCTCGGCGTCGCGACGCATCCGCTTGAGGTCCTCGTCGAAGGGATGCCGGGTGACGAGGTCGTCGTAGATCTGGAGGGCTTCGGCGTAGTGGCCCTGCGCGTAGTAGAGGTCGGCGAGCGCGCGCCCGGACGCCCGAGCCGGCTCCGGCTCCGCCTCCATCTGGGGAGCGCGGACGGGGACGGCGAAAATCTCCGGCGTCGGCTCCGGGGACAACGGCGGCGTCGAGGCTTCGTAGGCGACGTTCTGCGGCGGCGGAGCGGCCGCTTCGGTCGGAGGCGGCACCGCGCGCGGCGAGCGGCGGGCGCGGAGGCTTGCGACGTCGCGAATGCTCGCGGCGCGATGAGCACATCGCGGGTCGGCACCAGGAACGGCTCGTCCACGGGCTGTTCCTTGCCCGAGTCGTCCCCGAGCTCGAACGGCAGGGCGGCGATGTCGAACGGGCCTTCGTCGACGACCGACGGCAGCGGCTTGGGGATCGAGCGGCGGCGGCCCTTGTCGGTGTCCTGGAACTTCGGCGGCGGCGGCGCCTCGACCGGCGCCTGGATGCGCGGAGGCACCACCGGCTTGGGGGCCACCTGGGTCTCGAGCTCGGCGATCATCGGGTCGACTTTGCGGTCGCCCGACAGCGCCCGATAGAGCTTGTACTTCTTGACGGCCTCGAGCTTGTCGCCGCGCGCGAGGTAGATGTCGGCCAGGGACTTGGCGGCGACGAGGTTGCCGGGATCCGCGACGAGCACCTTCGTGAAAGTCGCGACCGCGTCCGTCGTCTGCCCCGCTTCCACGTACACGCGCCCCAGGGCCACCTGCGCCGCCACGTAGCCGGGGTGAGCGAGCAGGCCCTTCTGGAGAGAGGAGAGCGCGTCTTTCAGACGGCCGAGCTTGCGGTACTCCTCGGCGAGCGAGACGAACAGGCGCGAGCCTGGATCCAGATCCAGGCGCCGCTGGAGATCGCGGATGCGGGCTTCGGGCGTCTGTGCAGCCACGGCGAGAAAATGCCGCCCCCCTTTCGGGGGGCGGCGAAGGTTTCTACGGAGTGGGAGTCGGGGGCAGAACGCAGGGCAGCTGTTCCTGGAACGCCCGCGCGGCCACGACCACACACGTCGTCTCGCGGTCGGTCACGCTCACGGCGACGGTTTCGGCGGTTTGCAGCGTGCCGGCCGGGTTCGCGCCGGTGCAGGTCGGCGGCGCCAGGTTGGAGGTCGGAGCCGTGACCGTGATCAGCGTGGACGAGGTCGAGGTCACGAGAGCCGTCTGCGTGCCGAACTTCACCTCGGTGTCGGGCAGGTTGTCCGGCAGGTTGAAGCCGGTGATCGTGACCCCTGTTCCGCCCGGCCCGGCGTTGGGAACCACGCTCGAGATGATCGGCTTCACGACGAGGTAGGTGAAGGATCCGTCGGACACGCGTCGATCCGGTGTTCAGGTTCGTGATCTCGATCGGGCCGGTGATGTCCGCGCAGCCCGCGGTGAGGGCCGGCCCCGGAACGACCACGATCTCCGTCGCCGAGACGGACTGGATGATGGCCGCCCAACCGGCGAGAGAGACCGCGACCGGCGCCTGGAAGCCCCGGCCGAAGATCGTCATGGGCAGCGAACGGTCCGCCGAGCGGCTGAACGTTGTTGTTGAAGCCCGTGATGATCATGGACTCGGTGTAGGTGTAAGTGACGCCGTTCGAGACCGCTCCGCTGGCGATGTTCTCGCACGGTCACCGCCACGGGCGTCGGCTGGCCGACCTGGAGCGGCGAGAGGACGACGACCTGGTTGAAGGAGACCGAGACGACGGTGGCCTCGAGCGCGCCGAAGAAGACCTGGACGCCGCCGCCCACCGAGAAGCCCGAGCCCACGATCGTCACGCGCGTCCCGCCTTCGCTCGTTCCCGAGGACGGCAGGAGCGATGAGATCTGCGGCGTGCCCGCGTCCTGGGTGCCGTAGGCGAAGCAAGCCGGCAGCGACAGCACGATCGGGGGCACCTGGTTGGTGCCGAGAGCCACCGTGACCTGAGCCAGGAGCCCCGGCGACGAGAACTCGGGGAAGCCCGGCGTCAGGACGACGATCTGGCTCTGCGAGACCGACTGGACGATGCCGTCCTTGCTGACGCCATTGACCGTGAACTGGACGCGGGTCGTGGACGCGTTCCCGAAGAAGCGGCCGCCGTTGAGCGTCAGGACGGTGCCGCCCTCCTTCGGACCGAAGCTGGGGCTGCAGGAGGAGACGAACGGAAGGGTGTTGTTGCTGGGCTGGAACGAGATCGTGATGACGGCCGCGCCGGTATTGCCGCCGATCGTCGCCGTGGCGCGGACTCTGGCCTGGCCGGCGGACGGGCCGCACAGCGCGGTGACCGCCACGCCGTCATGCGTGACGACCGAAACGAGCGGAAGCCCGTTCTGGCCGAACGAGCCGAAGTCCGTCGAGAAGTTGACGCTCGAGCCGTCCGGCACGTTGACGCCGTTCACGGTCACCGTCGCCTGGATCAGCGTGCACGTGCCCGACGGGGGTTGGCGTCGCTCGTCACGAGCTGGATCTGCAGAGCCGCGCCGGGGCCTGGGCTCGGTCCCGGGCCCGGGTTCGTGGGCGCGTCCGCCGCGCAGGCGTGCAGCCCGACGATGGCCGCGAGGAGAATCAATACGAAGGCTATGCGGCGCATGGACCCCCCTTACCTGCCCGATCCCGCGGTCAGTCCGGCAACCGCCGAGTATCGAAAGATCAGGATTCCGCTCGCGGTCTGGCTCTGGACGCGTTTGCCCGACACGGTGCGACCGAAGAACGTGATGTTGAAGGCGGTGTCGATCTCGTCCCGGCCCGTCTCGCGTGTCGATGCCGCCGTTGAAGGGCAGCAGCTGATCGAAGGGCGACTGCTGCAGGGCGGGCTCATAGAGCACGGGGAAGTTGGTCAACGTGGCTTCGCCGCCCGACGGGACGAGGACGCCGCAGCCGAACGTCTGGGGCGGCGGCACGAGCGTTCCGCCGTCGGTCCGGGTGAACGTCACCTGGTAGCTGTTGACCTGCGTGTCGCCGAATCCCTGCGGGTCCGTCGCGAGCGGATCCTTCAGCTCGGAGTTCAGCGTGATCGTGTCGATCTGCACCGGAGCGGGAGTCGCCACGTTGATGAATCCCGGCTGCAAGCTCCATGTTCACCGTGATGAACACCGGCGCCTCGGTCTCCCCTTCCGGGTTCGTACAGCCGCTCGCGAACGCGAGCGTCGCGGCGAGGGCCAGTGCGATGTATGTGTTCTTCTTCATGAGCGTTCTCCCTTACGACCTGAGAATCCGGGGAGTGATGAATATGAGCAGTTCGTCGTGCTTCTCGGTCCGGGTCTTGTTCCGGAACAGGTTGCCCAGGACCGGGATCTTCCAGAGACCCGGGATCATGTTGTTCTGGTCCTGATCGTTGATCTGGAAGATGCCGCCGATGACCGTCGTGCCGCCGTCCTTGACCAGGACCTGGCCGCGGTACTCGCGGATCGTGAGCGGCACGTTCTGGCCGAGCGCGAGGTTGAGGGCGACGGCCGGCTCGCGCTTGGTCACGTTCACGGTGAGGAGGATGGTGCCCTCGGCCGTGATCTGCGGCGTGACGTCGAGCTTCAGGGTCGCGTCGACGTAGATGACCGTCGTCGTGTTGTTGACGGTCGTCTGCACCGGGATCTGGACGCCCGACTGGATGAGGGCCGGCGTGTTGGTCAGCGACGTGACCTTGGGCGAGGAGATGATCTTCAGGAGACCCTGGTTCTCCGCGGCCGTCAGGGCGACGTCGAGGTTGAACGTGTTCAGGATGTTTCCGAGCACGAGGGAAGCGACCGTCGGGCCGTTTCCGAGGCCGACGTCGATGCCGCCCAGGATCTTGCTCGGGAAGATGAGGTTCGTCGTGTTGCCGCTGTCGACGTCGGCCTTGCCGCGCACGCTCCAGTTGATGCCGAGGCTGCGGCCGAGGCTCTTCGTCGTTTCCACGATCCGCGACTCGATGACGACCTGCGGCGTGGCGGTGTCCAGGTTGTCGATGAGCTGGAGCACGGCCGGCAGGTAGGTCGGGATCTCGCGGATGATCAGCGTGTTGGTCCGGGCGTCGACGACGATCGCGCCGCGCTTGGACATGACGCTCTGCAGCGTCGGGACGATTTCCGCGGCCTTGGCGTAGGACAGCTTCTTGATGACCGTGCGGGTCGGCTCGGCGGCCTGGCGCGCCTCGGCGAGGCGGGCCCGGTCGGACTCCTCGGCCTGCAGCTTCCCGGTCGTCGCGATGCGCATGATGTTGTTCTCGAGCACGTAGCCGAGGCTGTTCTGCTTGAGGATCAGGTCGAGCGCCTGATCCCAGGGCACGTCCTCGAGCTGGACCGTGACCGTGCCGCGGACCTCGGGGTCGATCACGATGTTGAGACCGGTCAGCTGGGAGATCGTGCGGAAGACGTCCTTGATGTCGGCGTCTTTCAGGTCGAGCGAGATCGGCTCGCCCGTGAACTGCGACTGCGCCTCGGAGATCGTCCGCGAGCGGTACTGGTTGTTGGCCGGAGCCGACTGCTCCTGGTCGAGCGCGGCCGCGGCGGCTTCGAAGAGCGCTTCGCCGCGGCTGGATTTCGGCGAGGACTTGGCCGGGCGGGCCGCCGGGGCGGGCGCCGGAGCCGGTTCGGGCGCGGCCGGCGGAGGCGCCACGTGCGTCACGGCGGTCTCGACCGGAGGCGGCGGGGCGGAAGCCGCGACCGGGGCCGTCTGCGGATGGGGCGCGGGTGCCGGCGCCGCCGCCACGGTCTCGACCTTCGGAGCCGCCGGGGCGGCGTCGACTTGGCGACGGCGACCGGGGCCGGCTCAGGTTTCTGTTCGGGAGCGGGCTCGGCCTGGACCGTCGCCGGGGCGAGGGCTTCCTCGAGCGGCGTCGGCGCGGTGGCCGCCGGCTCGGGCTGAGCGTGCTCCTGCGACTGCGGAGCTTCCGCGATGGTCGTGGTGGAAGCCGCGACCGGCGCTTCGTGAATGGACGCGGGCGCGGACGCCGGCGCCGGAGCTTCGGCGACCTGCGTCTCGGCAGTCGCCGCAGGCGCCGCGGGCGCGGACGGGGTGATCTCGGCCGCCGAGACGCCCTCGCCCACCAGGACCGCGAGCCTCTCGCCGTCCGGAGCGATCGCATAGGCCACGGGCCGCGCGAGGTCGATGACGACGCGCGTGATCATCTCGGGCGAGGTCTGGAACTGCGACACGCGGACTCGGGAGACGACGTCGCCCTTCACCGCGATCGCGCGCTGGCGCACTTCGTTCTTCACGCCCGGCAGGTCGATGACCAGCCGCGGCGGATTCGCGAGGACGAAATCTTTCGGAGCGAACCAGCCGTCGCCGACGAGCGTGATCGCGACGCGGCCGTCGTGCATCTGGGTGTCCACGGTCTCGAGGGCGTGGGCCGATTCGCCACGCGCGGCCAGCGACGTCGGGGCGGCCTTCGGGGCGTCCAGCGCAGCGCAGGCGCCGGCGCGGGAGCGAGGGGCGTGCTCGTCACGGCGGCCACCGCGGGAGCTTCTGCCGGAGCCGCCGCGGGCGCCGGGGCCTCTTCGGCCGAAGCCGTCGCCGGCCCGCTGAAGGCAATCGCCAGGCCCTGGCCGACCGAGCGGACGACCGGCTTGGAGTCGGGCTGGTGCGCGATCGACAGGCGCGTGATGCGCCGGCCGAGCTCGTCGAGCTCTTCGAACTTGATCGATTCCACGAGACCGCCCGAAACCGCCGGCGTCTGGAAGCCCGAGGCCACGGACGCGTCCCTCAGGTCGACGATCAGCAGATCCGGGCGCGGCTCGTAGGAGGTGTAGAGCAGCGGAGCGTTGGAGGAGAGAACCAGGCGGGCGCCGTCGGAATCTTCGTTGACCGCGGCCTGGGTGATCTTGACCGAGGCAGCGGGGGAGGTCGTACCCGCCGGAGCCTTTTCGGAGTTCGCCGGAGCCGCCGTGGCCGTGTCGGCCGCCGCGTGCGTCTTGGCGCCGCCGGACGAGCAGCCCACGGCCGCCGCCCATGACAGCGCGAGCGCCGTGGCCGTCGCGGTTGCTCTGAATGCCATTCGCATCATTCCTCCCGTCGCGCGGAAAAGCTTCCCTTGGAGTTCCGGATTCACTGCTTGACCGTCGCGTTGAGCTGCTTGGTCACTTCCCGAAACGGCTTCACGCTCTGCGGATCGTTGAGGTTCTGCCGGAAGGACACCTCGTTCGGTCCCACCCGGATGACCTCGCCGTCGTAGAGCAGGTCGCCGGCGCGAATCAGATAACTCTTGTTGTCGGTCGCCCGGATCTGGGCCACGTAGCCCGATTTGGTCTTCCAGATCCCGTGGACGATGAGATCGTCGATCGAAATGCCGGCGATGCCGGGAGGCCGCTGGGGGCCGCCGCGCTGCTGCTCGCGCACGAGAAGCGAGCGGAAGGGGTCGCGCCGCCCGGCGGGATCGTAGGTGTAGGAACGGCCGGACATGGCCGACTCGTCCTGCTCGATCAGGCTCTGACCCGGAGACTCCGGCACCGGCGCGATCACGGCGGACGGCGTCGTGCTCGGGGCGGCCGGGGTCGCGGCGGCGGGGGCCTGTGCGAACAGGCCGGCGGCCGCGAAGACGAGCAGCGCCGAAAGCAGGAGCGCGCGTCTCATTCGACACCTCCGCCTTCGGCCCGGCCCTTGAGCGTCTGCGCGTTGGCGCCGGCCTTGCCCGCCGGGGGGGCCTGTCCGGGAGCGGCGGCGGCCGGCTGCGCGCCCGGCTCCTCGCCCGTATAGATGAAGGTCTTCGCCACGAAGTTCGCCCCGATGGATTTGCCGGGGACGTTCTCGAGCGAGTTGATCTTCATGTCCTCGACGTTGATGATTCGCGAGAAGCGGCTCATCCGGTCGAAGAAGAGCGCGAGGTTGTGGTACGTGCCCTGGATCTGGATGTCGATCGGCCACTCCGCGTAGAAGTCCTTCTGGATGAACTCGCCGGGCGTGAACTTGAGCAGCGTGAAGTCGCCCTGGCGGGTGAGCGTCTCGATCCGTTTGATGAGCTCTTCCGTGTTGCGCTTGGAGGGCAGGATCTGGAGGAGCTTGGCGAGCTCGAGCTCGAGCCGCTTGACCTCTTCCCGGAACTGGGCGAGCTTGCGCTCCGCCGCCCGGCCCTTGGCGATCTCCTGCTTGAGGCCCTCCAGCTCGACCTTCTTCGCCGCGATCTCTTCCTGCTTGGGCTTGAAGACGAACCAGTGCACGGCGCCCGCGAGCAGGGCCGCGACGAAGATCCCGATCCCCAGGGCGTAGTACCAGGGGCGCTCTTCGACGCTGATGCCAAATAGGGCCATGGCCTATGCCCCCGGCTTCGGCGCCGCGCCGGCGGCCGCGGCGGCCCCCGGCTGCTGTCCGGGCGCCGGACGGCCGTAAGTGAACTTGACTGCCATTTCCCAGGTGTAGATGCCCTGGGGCCCGGGTTCGCGGCCCAGGTTCCTGAACACGGGCTCGGCGAAGTACGGGCTCTTCTTGAGGTTCTCGAGGTAGGTGGCCACGGCGTTGGGCGAGAGAGTGCGGCCCTTCATCGTGAGCTGGTCTCCCTGCATCGCCATGTCGGTCAGCCAGACGAGGTCCGGCAGGGCCTTGGACACCTCGTCCATCAGCCGCACGGGGCCCTTCTGGTTGGTCTTGAGGCTGTTGATGAGGTTGATCTTTTCCTCGAGGCTGCGCTTCTTGTCCTCGTATCCCTTGACCTCGTCGATGATCGACTTGAGGCGGGCGACCTCTTCCTTGGCCTGCGCGATCTCGGTGTCCAGCTTGCGGTTGCGGTTGTGCAGGACCAGGAACATCGTGCCGATGTAGATCAGGCCGAGGGCCAGCCCGCCGATGAGCAGGAGGTTGTTGAGCTTTGCCCCCGTCGGAAGGGCCGGCCCCTTCTTCTTGGCGGCCGCCGCCCTGGCCTCGGTGAGGAGATTGATTCTGATCAAGAGGCTTCGTCCCCGACGTGCCGGATCGCGAGCCCGACGGCCACCGCCAGGCTGGGAGCGTTGTCCGTGAGCCACTCTCCCGTGACGGGCACCCCCGCGATGTCGATCTGGCGGAACGGGTTCAGGATCTCCACCGGAATGTTGAACCGCTCCTTGAGCTGAGAGTCGAGGTTCACGACCCGCGACGAGCCCCCGGAGATGAAGATCTGGTCGATCCTCTCCGTGGAGGTCGTCGCGAGGAAGAAGTCGAAGGTCTTCTGGAGCTCCTGGGCGAGGTCGTCGGACACCGACCGGAGGATCGGCAGGATGTCCTGGATCGACTGCTCCCCGGTCTTCTCGCCCTTCTTGAGGGCCTCGGCGAGGTCGAACGACAGGGAGAGCTGCTTCTGGATCGCGTCGGTGTACTGGTTGCCGCCGAACGAGATGTCGCGCCAGAAGATCGTGTTCGAGCCCGAGAGGATGTTCACGTTGGTGACGGAAGCCCCGATGTTCACCAGGGCCACGACCCGCCCCGGCTCGACGGGGTAGTTGGCCTCATAGGCGTTCTGGAGGGCGAACGCGTCGACGTCCACGAGCACGGGCGTCTTTCCGGCCTGGGTGATGACGCTCGTGTAGTCGCCGATCTTGTCCTTCTTGACGGCGACGAGCAGGACGTCCATCGTCTCGCCCCCGCCCGACTCGAGCACCACGTAGTCCAGGTTGACGTCGTTGATGTCGAAGGGGACGTACTGCTCGGCTTCCCAGCGGATCGACTCGGCGAGCTCCTCGGGGGACATGGCCGGCAGCGAGATCTTCTTGATGATCACGGAGTGCCCCGAGAGGGAGGTCCCGAAGTCGGGGTTCCGGACGTTGAGGGAGGACACGATCCGGTTGACGGTGTCGACCACCAGGGAGGAGTCCATGATGGCGCCGTCGACGATGGCCTCGGGCGAGAGGGACTCGAGGCCGGTCTTCACCAGACGGTAGCCTCCCCCCTTCGAGTCCTTGAGTTCGACGAGTTTGATCGCCGAGGACCCGATATCCAGCCCCACGAGGTTCTTGGACTTCTTAAACAGCACGCTGCGCCTTACCGAAAAAAGAAAGACGGTTACGGGCTTTGACTTGGACTTATTCGGCTGGTTTGGAGAATAGCAAAAGGTTATTCCGTGGTCAAGGCATCGGAGCCACAGAAGATGCGAAACGGCAACGACTTAAGCCGAAAGGACAGGTCCCGGAGGCGAAGGCCAGCTGTTCTTCCTTGCGTCGCGCGCAGGACCGTTGTAGGCTTCGCGGGTTTTTTCGGCCGCGCGGCTAAGACGAGGAGACCCATGGCCCAGCACTGTCACTTCTGCGGAAAAACCCCGATGTCGGGGCATCGCGTCAGCCATGCCAACAACCTGACGAACCGGAAGTGGCACCTCAACGTCAAGAGCGTGCGCACGGTCGTCGACGGCGTCTCGCGGCGCGCATCGGCCTGCACGCGCTGCATCCGGTCGGGGAAGGTCACGAAGCCCAAGCCGCGGCCGAAAGCCGCGACCGCCGCGACGGCCTAGCTCCCGCGCCTCAGACTACGCCGACCGCAGTCGTCCAGGATCGTACCGGAGCTCGAGTCGGGATCCCTCGTCGCTGCGCTCCTCGGGATGACGCGCGACGGCTTCGCTTCGCGCGTCACTTCGCTTCGCGCGTCATTCCCTCTCCCCCGCCTTCGCCACGTTGTATTTGCGGACGACGTCCCGGACCCCCGGGATGGCGCGGATCCGCCCCACGATCTTCTCGAGCTGCTTGAGATCGGAAGTCTCGAGCGAGACGGTGACGAAGGCCTCCTTCGTCTCCTCGACGCGCGCCTCGATGCGCCGGATGTTGGAGCCCTCGCCCGCGATCGCCTGCGTCACGTCGGCGAGCAGCCCGGGCCGGTCCTCGGTCGACACCTCGAGCTCGATCGCGTAGGACGCGCGCTTCTCCCCCGCCCAGGCCACGTCGATCTGGCGCTCCGGATCGTAGAGGAGGTTCCGGACGTTGGGGCAGCTCTGCGAATGGACCGAGACTCCCCGGCCCCGCGTGATGTAGCCGATGATCTTCTCGCCGGGCACCGGGTTGCAGCACTTGGCGAGCGTCGCGAGCAGGTCGTTGTGGCCGACGACGACGATGTCGGGCAGACCGAAGGGCAGGATCCGCCGGACGACCCGCGAGACGGCGGATTCCTTCTTCTCGGCCTCGGGGCGGGCGAGCTCCTCGGCGGACACGAAACGCTCGAGGGCGTTGCGGGGCGCGAGTTTCCCGTAGCCGATCGCCGCGAAGAGGTCCTCGGGCTTCGAGAAGCCCCAGTGCGGCAGCTCGCGCGCGAGGCTTCCGTCCGCGGAAAGCTTCTTGAGAGTCCGCTTGAACTTCTTGAGCTCGCGCTCGATCAGCCTGCGCCCGAGCTCGACGGCCTGGCGCTTCTCCTCTTCGTGGATGAAGTGGCGGATCTTGTGGCGGGCCCGGCTCGTGACCACCGACGAGAGCCAGTCGCGCGAGGGGGTCTGGCCCGGAGAGGTCAGGATCTCGACGATGTCTCCGCTCTGAAGCGGCGTCCGCAGGGGCACGAGCTTGCCGTTGACGCGGGCGCCCACGCAGCGGTGGCCGACGTCCGTGTGCACGCGGTAGGCGAAGTCGATCGGCGTGGCGCCGCGCGGGAACGCAAAAACCTCGCCCTTCGGGGTGAACGTATAGACCTCGTCGGGGTAGAGGTCGACCTTGAGCGAGGAGAGAAACTGCCGGGGATCGGACACCTCGCTCTGCCAGTCGGCGAGCTGCCGGAGCCACTGGAACCGGGCGTCGTCGGCATGCGGCCCGAGGCGTCCCTCCTTGTACTTCCAGTGCGCCGCGATGCCGCGCTCGGCGATCAGGTCCATCTCGCGGGTGCGGATCTGGATCTCGAACGGCTGGCCGGTCTCGCCGATCACCGTCGTGTGGAGCGACTGGTAGAAGTTGGGCTTGGGCATCGCGACGTAGTCCTTGATCCGGCCGGGGACGGGGCGCCAGAGCTGGTGGACCATGCCCAGGGTGGCGTAGCAATCCCGGGTCTCGGGCACGACCACCCGGAAGGCCAGGATGTCGTAGAGCTGCGCGACCTCGATGCCGTTGCGCTTCATCTTGAGCCAGATGGAGTAGTAGCGCTTCATCCGGCCGGAGACCTCGGCCGGGATGCCCGCGTCCGCGAGGCGCGCCTCGATGCGGCGGCGGATGTCGCCGATCATCGTCTCGGAGACCTTCATCCGCCGGGCGACATCCCGCGACAGCTTCTCCTGCGCCTCCGGCTCGAGGTAGAGGAAGGCCAGGTCCTCGAGCTCCCCTTTCACGCTCCCCATGCCGAGCCGGTGCGCGATGGGCGCGTAGATGTCGAGCGTCTCGCGGGCGATCTCCCGGCGCTTGGATTCCGGGAGGAAGCCCAGGGTGCGCATGTTGTGGAGCCGGTCCGCCAGCTTGACCAGGACCACCCGGAGGTCCGAGATCATCGCCAGGAGCATCTTGCGGAACGTCTCCGCCTGCTCCTCCTCGCGCGAGACGTACGAGAACTTGCCGATCTTCGTCAGGCCGTCGACGAGATCCGCGACCTCGTCGCCGAACTGCTGGGCGATCGCCTGCTTGGTGGTGAGGGTGTCTTCGAGGACGTCGTGGAGGAGACCGACCACGATCGAGACGTCGTCGGCCTTCAGGTCGGCCAGGATCGAGGCCACGTTGAGCGGATGCACCAGGTACGGCTCGCCCGAGCGGCGGACCTGGCCCTTGTGCTCGAGGCCCGAAAAGACGTACGCCCGCCGGAGGAGCTCCTGGTCCGAGTTCGGGTTGTAGGCCTCGACCTTTTCGAGGATTTCCTCGAAGTGGATCACGGCTTAAGGGTACAACGCCCTCTCGCCTGACCGGCTCCGGGTCGCGGCGCGAGGAGTCTCCGCGAGCGCAGCGGAGGATGCCTCGCGCCGCGGGAGGCGAAGCGCAGAGAGGGATCAGGCCCGCGGTCGAGCGCCGTCCGCGAGCCGCGGGCCGGTGCGCCGATCAGGCGCAGATCCCGAACGGAGCGGAGCCGACGGTTAGCGGCCCTTCTGCTTCTTCTTGCCCTGAGGCGCGACCGGCTGCGCCGGCGGGGGCTCCACCTTCACCGGCGCGGGAACGACGGCGAGCTTGCGGCCCTTCTTCCAGTCGTTCCAGATCACGACGATGGCCGCGGCCACGTAGATCGAGGAGTACGTGCCGACGATGATGCCGATGATGAGAGTCAGGGCGAACGTGTTCAGGACCTCGCCGCCCAGGAAGAACAGCGCGATGACCACCAGCATCGTCGCGCCGGAAGTCAGGATGGTCCGCGACAGGGTCTGGTTGATGGAGCGGTTGATGACGACCTCGATCGGCTCCTTCTTGGGCGTCTTGAGGTTCTCGCGCACGCGGTCGTAGACGACCACCGTGTCGTTGACCGAGTAGCCGACGAGGGTCAGCAGCGCGGCCACGACGATGAGGTTGAACTCGCGGCCCATCAGCGCCAGCAGGCCCACCGTGATGAGCGTGTCGTGGATGAGCGCCACGATGGCGCCGACGCCGAAGGGCACCGACCGGAACCGGAACGCGATGTAGGCCAGCATGCCGACGGTCGACCAGATGACCGCGTAGAGCGCCTTCTTCTGGAGGTCCTTGCCGACCTGGGGGCCGACGTTCTCGGCGGAGAGCAGGACGAAGGGCCCCGTCACGGTGTTGGGCTTGATCCAGGCCTTGACGGCGTCCGAAACGCCGGCCACGGAATCCACGTCCGCCGGCGAGCGGAAGAGGCCCAGCTCCGAACGGCGGGCGATGACGCGCCCGGCCGCCTGCGCGTAGTGTTCCTCGGGATTCACGTCGGGCTTGCCGGCCACGTGATCCGGGTCGGCGGCCGCGAGACGCACACCGAGCGTGGCCCGGCCCTCGATGTTGAGGTCGATCTTGTTCGGGTCGGTCTCGGCCTGCAGGCTCTGCCGGAGCACGCGCAGGACGTCGCCGGCGACGTCGCGGCCCTCGGTGGCCTGCTGCTGGACACGGATGAGGACCTCGTTCTTCTCGGGCTCCTCGTAGCGCTGGATCCCGATCTCGCCGAGGCCCGCCCCGTCCAGGACGGTGCGCATCTTGTCGATGTCGGGGCGCTCGGCCATGCGGACCACGATCGCCGTGCCGCCCGAGAAGTCGATGCCGAACTTCAGTCCCTTCTGGACGAAGATCGTGAAGAGACCCACCGCGATGAGCGCCCAGGAGGCGCCGATCGCCCACCACTTGTACTTGAGGAAATCGATGTTGGTCTGACGAAAAAACTCCATGACGTCTCGGCTTTCTAGATCGACACGGTGTCGATGTGCTGGCGGCGCCCGTACTCGAGCTCGAAGATCGTGTGGGACACGAAGACCGCCGTGAACATGGAGATGAGCAGGCCGATGATGAGCGTGACCGCGAAGCCCTTGACCGGCCCCGTTCCGAACTGCAGCAGGAAGAGGGCCGAAATGATGGTCGTGGCGTGCGTGTCGACGATGGTCGCGAAGGCCTTCGAGAAGCCGTTCTCGATGGCGGCCTTGGGCGCCCGACCGCTCCGCAGCTCTTCGCGGATGCGCTCGAAGACGAGGACGTTCGAGTCGACGGCCATACCGATCGTCAGGATGAAGCCGGCGATCCCGGGCAGGGTCAGAGTGGCCTCGAACATCGCCATGGCGGCCGCGAGGAGCGTGGCATTGAGAATGAGGGCGAAGATCGCGTTCCAGCCGGCCCGGCGGTAGTAGATCGCCATCGCCACGAAGACGAGCAGCGCGCCGACGACCGAAGCCCGGATGCCCTTCTTGATCGAGTCCAGCCCGAGCGAGGGACCCACGGTCCGTTCCTCGAGGTACGTCAGGCCCGCCGGGAGCGCGCCGGCCCGGAGGACCAGCGCGAGGTCATTGGCCTCCTCGGCCGTGAAGGAGCCCTCGATCACGCCCTGCTCGGTGATGCGGTCCTTGATGTTCGGCGCGGACTGCACGCGGTTGTCGAGGACGATCGCCAGCTGCTTGCCGATGTTCGCGCCCGTCGCGGCCCCGAACTTCTGCGAGCCTGCGGCCGTCAGGAAGAAGGACACCGAGTGTGATCCGAACTGGCCCTGGGAGGGACGGGCGTTCTTGAGGTCGCGGCCCGTGATGACGGCCTGCTTCCGGACGGCGTAGTACAGCCGGTCGCGGCTGCCCGAAACCGCCTTCGCCTCGAGGATCTTGTACTGATCGCCCGAGTAATTGGCCTTGAGGGCGTCCTCCGTGGACGGGCCCGATTCGACCAGCGACAGCTCGAGGAACGCCGTGTTCTTGATGAGGTCCTTCACGCGCTTGGGATCGTCGATGCCCGGGAGCTGGACGAGGATGCGGTCCTTGCCCTGGCGCGCGATCAGCGGCTCCGCGACGCCGAACTCGTCGACGCGGTTGCGGATCGTCTCGACGGCCTGGGCCGTGGCGTTGTCTTCGATCTGCCGGCGGGACGGGTCCTTCAGCGTGAAGGTCCACTTTCCTCCGCCAGTCGAGTAGGCCCAGTCGGGCAGGAAACGCTTGACGGTGTCCTCGAGCTTGGCGAGGTCCGTCTGCGGAGTGACCGTGACGGTGAACGACGAGTCCGTCGGGAACTCGACGGGGCCGAGGCCGGCCGCCTTGGCCTCGCGCTGGAGCGTCTCGGTGGCGTCGTCGCGCTCGGCTTTCACCGCGTCGGCCGTGTTGACCTGCAGGACGAGGTGAATGCCTCCCCGAAGGTCGAGCCCCAGCTTGATGGCCTTCTTCAGGGCGTCCTTGACCGTGGGATTGCCGTCGCCCACCATTTCCTTCTTGGCGTGCCGGTAGCCCGTCCAGACGTAGCCGGCGATGGCGCCCACCACCACCAGCAGAATCAAGAGGACGCGCCAGCGAAGCTTCTTGCCCAAATCCCCTCCCCGAAAAAAAAGAACGGCGCAGTGTACAGGAAGAGCCGACGGGTTAGAAGCGGGGCTTCTGGGCGGCCGCTCGACGCGGCCGAACGAGGGAGGGAACGTCCCCGCCTCGCCCTCTCCCTTCTAAGTCGCTGTCGTGCTTGTAGTTGCTTCGGGTTCGCCCTCGAGGCCGGCGATCGCGCTGCGGAGAACCTTGATCTTGGTGTTGTCGGAGATCTGCAGGATCACGAAGCCCCGCTCTTCGTCGAGCGCGGTGATCCGGCCGAAGATGCCGCCGCCGGTGATGACGGCGTCGCCCTTCTTGAGCTTCGTGAGCATCTCCTGGGTCTTCTTCTGCTTCTTGCGCATCGGCGCGATGAGGAGGAAGTAGAAGATGACGAAGATGAAGATCATCGGGAGGAACTGCACGAGCCCTCCCGCCGCGCCGCCCGGCGCGGGAGCCGTCTGAAGCAGAGAAATCAGCGCAGTCCACATAGCGGGCGCATCATATCAACGGGGCGGCCTCGGGTCTCATATCTCGAATTACTCGAGCGCGAACTCGAAGGTGCTGACCACGCGGATCTTCTTCTGCACCGTGCTCGTCGGCGAAAACGCTCCCGACTCGTCGTTGCCGTCGGTCCCGAAGATCTGGATCTGCCCCTGATTGGCCGAACGGATGCTCCCGACCCGCGCCCCCGAGTCGGCCGCGAACTGCTGGGCCATCTCCCGGGCGTTCTTCGTGGCCTCGGCCAGCAGCTGGGGCCGCAGGTCGTTGAAGGCGGACACGACGAAGCGGGGGTTGGCCGGGCTGCCGCCGTCTCCGCCGTCGAGGACGACGCCGGAGCGGAGGAGCTCGTCGGTCGCGCCGAGCGACGAGCGCACGAGGTCCACCTTCGGCGTGGTGACCACGAGCGAGGCCGTCAGGATGTAGCGCAGGGGATCGCCGCCCTGCGGCTGGCCGTACTCCCGGGCGAGCTTGTCGATGGTCTTGATCGGCGTCCGCTCGATCTCGGAGTCCTCGAACCCCTGCTTCTTGAGAAACGCCACGGCGGCCTCGCGGTCGGACGCGATCCTGGCCTGCGCGTCTTTCACGTCGGCGCTGGCGCGCCGGAGGTTGAGCGTCCAGATGGCCCGGTCGGCCTTGACCTCTTTTTCCACGAGCCCCTTGACCGTCACCGTCCGGACCGCCGACCGCAGCCGTTCGGTCCCCCGTCCGATGAAAAAGCCGGCGACGGCCAGCCCCACGAGGGCGCAGAGCCCGACCACGACCGCGCCGGTGAGGCGCCCGCTCTCTTTGGGCGAATCCATTCCCGCTCCTTCCGCGCTCGGCGACTCTATTGCGGCTTCGAGAAGGGCAAGGGCTCCGTCCGCGCCGGCACCGCGTTCCGGGCCTTGTCCGCGCGATCCCAGAACCGCAGGAAGTTTTCGCCGAGGACTCCGCGGACGACCTCCTCGGAGTACCCGCGGCGCAGCAGCTCTTCGGTCACCTTCGGCAGCTTCGACACGTCTTCGAGTCCCGTCGGCGGGTCGTCGATGCCGTCGAAGTCGCTGCCGAGCCCCACCGACTCCGGGCCGCCGAGCTTCATGACCCGCTCGATGTGGTCGACGACCCTGGTCCAGTCGGCGTCGGGGTAATGGAACGTCTTCATGATCTTGCGGACCTCCGCGTCGGAGGTCTTCGGGTCGTCCTTGTACTTCTCCTGGACCGCGTCGATCTGCGGCTTGAGGGCCGCGCGCCCGGTCAGGTAGGCATCGACGGACTTCTGGTCCAGAAAGAGCGTCGAGAAGTTGACCATGACGACGCCGCCCTTCGCCGCGACCGCCTTGATCTGCTCGTCCGTCATGTTGCGCGGAATGTTCGAGAGCGCTCGGCAGGAGGAGTGTGAGGCGAAGACCGGCGCCTTGGAGACGGCGAGGACGTCGGCCATCGTCGCCTCCGAGACGTGCGAGACGTCCACGAGCATGCCCAGCCGGTTCATCTCGAGGACCACGTCGCGTCCGAAGTCCGTGAGCCCGCCGTGGACGGCGTACATCTTCGGATCGAAGTCCGTGCGGAAGAAGTTGCCCGACGAATCCGCCCAATTGTTCGTGTTGGTGTGGGTCAGCGTCATGTAGCGCACGCCCAGCCGGTAGAACGAGGAGAGCGCTCCCAGCGAATCCTCGATGGCATGGCCGCCCTCGATGCCGATGAGGATCGCGATCTTGTCGTCCTTCTTCGCCTGCCGGATGCCCGCCACCGAATCGGTGAAGACGAGGTCCTTCGGGTGGGTGTCGACGATCCGATGGATGAGGTCGATGAACTCCAGGGCCTTCTTGGCGGAGCCGCCCGACTTGGCGAAGTCCGCGTTCACGTATGCCGCGAGAAACGGCGCCGTCACTCCCCCTTCGCGCCAGCGCGGGATGTCGATGTGGCCGACGGTGTTGCGAACGGCGAGGTCTTTCCAGCGGGTTTCGAGCTCCTCCGGGACGTCCTCGTGCGTGTCGACGACGATCGCGCTCTTCTGCAGGCGCATCGCCCGCTCGTGAAGCGTCTCGGCGGCCGGGAGGGAGGCCGCGGCGAGGAAGGAGCCGAGGGCCAGGGCGAGGGCGGGCCCGAGGACGGGCGCGACGGCGGTCTTTTTCATGCGCGGGAGGCTATAACAGGGCCATGCGAACGCCACCCCGTTTCCAGCGGCTCGACTTCGAGCGCCTCCCCGAAGACGAGATGGCTCGGCGCTCCGCCGAGTTCCTCGCGCGCATCGAGACTCGCCGGACCGTCCGCGACTTCTCGGCCGAGCCGGTGCCGCTCTCGCTGATCGAGAACGCCGTGCGCGCCGCGTCGCTCGCCCCGTCGGGGGCCAACCGCCAGCCGTGGCGATTCGTCGTCGTGTCCGACGCGTCCGTCAAGGCCGCCATCCGCGTCGCCGCGGAGGCCGAGGAGAAGGAGAGCTACGAGCGTCGCATGCCCGAGGAGTGGCTCGAGGCTCTCTCGCCCCTGGGAACCGACTGGCACAAGCCGTTTCTCGAGACGGCGCCGTTTCTGATCGCCGTCTTTCGCATCGACTGGGAGCCGGTCCCGCCTGCGGGCGGCCTGGACGACGGGACTCAGCGCGGCGACGTGTCGAAGCGCAAGAACTACTACGTCGCCGAGTCGGTCGGGATCGCCTGCGGTTTTCTGCTCGCGGCTCTCCACCTCTCGGGCCTCGCCACGCTCACCCACACGCCCTCGCCGATGGGCTTTCTCAACACGATCCTCGAACGGCCGGCGCACGAGAAGCCGTACCTGCTCGTGCCGGTCGGCTATCCCGCCGAAGGCGCCCGTGTCCCGGTCATCGAGAAGAAGCCGCTGGCGGAGGTGATGCGGATTCGGTAGGGAGCTCGCGGGAGTCACTGCCGGGCGATCGCGGCGCGCCCTCCCCGCAGCACGTATTTCTGGACCTTCCCGGTGGCCGTCTTGGGCAGCTCGTCGAGGAACGTCACGCCCTTGGGGGTCTTGAAGCCCGCGAGGCGCTCGCGCGCGAACTTCTGGAGCTCCTCCTCGGTGACGTCGGCGCCGGCGCAGCGGACGACGAAGGCGTGCGGCGCCTCGCCCCACTTCTCGTGCGGAAGGCCGACGACCGCGGCTTCCTGGACCTCGGGGTGGCGGAGGAGCACGCCCTCGACCTCCACCGACGAGACGTTCTCTCCGCCGCTGATGATGACGTCCTTGAAGCGGTCGCGGATCTCGACGTAGCCGTCGGGATGGACCACGGCGGCGTCGCCGCTGTGGAACCAGCCTCCGCGCATGGCTTTCGCGGTCGACACCGGATCGCGGTAGTAGCCCTCCATGACCACGTTGCCCCGGGCCACGATCTCTCCGAGCGTCTTTCCGTCGTGCGGGACCTCGTTGTCATTCTCGTCCACGACGCGGAGCTCGCCCGATGTCAGAAGCTCGACGCCCTGCCGCGCCTTGACCGTGGCGCGCCCGCCCGCGTCGAGAGCGGCGTGCTCGGGCCGAGGCTCACAAACCGTGATGAAGGGCGAGGTCTCCGTCAGCCCGTAGACCTGCGTGATCGTCCAACCCAGCTCGCCTTCGACGCGCTCGATCGTGGCCGCCGCCGGGGGCGCTCCGGCGGTCATCACGCGGACGCCCCGGCGCGCGCCCCGGCGCACCTCTTCGGGCGCGCCGGCGATGCCGATGAGCACGGTGGGAGCCGCACACAGCATGGTCACGGACTCGCGGGCCACGAGGTCGAAGACCGCCACCGGGTCGACCTTCGGGAGGCAGATGTGCGTCGCGCCCGCCGCCGTGACCGTCCAGACGAACGTCCAGCCGTTGGCGTGAAACATGGGCAGCGTCCAGAGGTAGCGATCCTCGACGCTCATCGGGTGGTGGAGCAGCGTGCCGATCACATTCGTCCACGCGTTGCGGTGCGTGATCATCACGCCCTTGGGCCGCGCGGTCGTGCCGCTCGTGTAGTTGATGGAGATCAGGTCGCGCTCGGAGAGCGGCGGCGGCGGCCGGTCGAAGCGCGCCGGCGCCCGCTGCAATTCCGTTTCGTAGTCCAGCCATCCTTCCGGCCCGGGCCCGTCGAAGGCCACGACGCGCTCGAGCGCCGACAGCTTCCCGCGAACGGCCTGGACACGCTCGATCCCGTCGGCGTAGGCGCAGACGACGCGGGCGCCGCTGTGCTCCAGGATGTACTCGACGTCGTCGGCCGTCAGGCGGTAGTTGATCGGGACGAGCACGGCCCCGATCTGCGGCACCGCGTAGAACGCCTCGAGATGGGCGTGCGAGTTGTTCGCGAGCGTCGCGACGCGGTCCCCCGGACCGACCCCGAGGCTCCGCAAGAACGCCGAGAAGCGGTCGCAACGCTCGAAGAACTCGCGGTAGGTGAAGCGCCGGGAACCGTCGACGACGGCCTCGCGCTCGGGATGGAGCCGCCGGGTCCGCCTCGCGAACTCGAGTGGCGTGAACGGAGTCTCCAGACGGGCACCTCCCAACCGGGATTCGGAAGCGATGTGATGTTATCGCCGGCGGGCGCCAGAGTGAGCCAGAAGAAACTCCCGGCGCAAAGCGTCAGGCCCCCTCCGGCAGCTTCTCCTCCGGCGGCGCGACGAGCCCGGCCAGGCGGCTTTCGGTGATCGCGTCGCGGATTTCGCGCATCCACGCCAGATAGAAATAGACGTTGTGCATCGAGAGCAGCATGGGCGCCGAAAAGTCCTTCAGAACGAAGAGATTTCGCAGATAGGCCCGGCTGTGCCGCCGGCAGACCGGACAGCCGCAGTCCGGGTCGAGCGGCGCGAGGTCCTCCTTGAAACGCTCGTGCTTGATCGTCACCTCGCCGCGGCTCGTGTACACGTGGCCCATGCGCCCGTTCCGCGTCGGGAGCACGCAATCGAAGAGGTCGATCCCGGCGCGCACCGAAGCGAGCAGGTCGGCGGGCGTTCCGACGCCCATCAGGTAGCGCGGCTTCTCCTCCGGCAGGAGCGGCGCCGTGAGCGTCGTGACGTCCCGAATGGCCTCTTTCGACTCGCCCACGGCGACGCCGCCGACCGCGTAGCCCGGAAAATCCAGCGCGCGGAGCGCCTCGGCGTTGCTCCGACGCAGGTCCTCGTGCGTCCCGCCCTGCACGATCCCGAAGAGCAGGCCGGGCCCGGCATAGGCCCGCCGGCCGCGCTCCGCCCAGGCGAGCGTCCGGCGGCAGGCTTCCTCGATCTCGCCACGCTCCGCCGGAAACGCCGGACAGACGTCGAGCGCCATCGCCACATCGACGCCGAAGGCCGACTGCAGCTCCACCGCCCGCTCCGGCGTCAGGAAGTGCTTCGTCCCGTCCTCGGGAGAGCGGAACTCCACGCCCTCGTCGGTGACGCGGCGCCGCGAGGCCAGGCTCATCACCTGGAATCCGCCCGAATCCGTCAGGATCGCGCGGGGCCAGCCCATGTAGGCGTGGAGGCCTCCGGCCTTCCCGATCGTCGCCGGACCCGGGCCGCGTCATGAGGTGATAGGTGTTGGCCAGCACGACGCGGCAATCCCAGGCTTCCAGCCAGTCGAACGCCACGCCCTTGACCGCGCCCCGGGTGCCCACCGGCATGAAGCACGGAGTTTCGATCACGGAATGCGCCGTGCTCAGCCGGCCCCGCCGGGCCGCGGATCCGGGGTCGCGCGCGTCGATCGAGAACAAGACTTCTAGAAGTGGAGGCGCACCGAGGCCGAGCCGCCGAGCGCCTCACGGTCCGGGTTGCTCGGATTGAGGCCGCCGGTCGGGCCGAAGAGGACGGCCAGGTCGACCGAAAGGATCGGGACCCCGATGCCCACGCCCAGGGAGTAGGCCCACGTCGGATCCACCGACTTGAAGTCGTAGGTCGCGCCGCCGCGGAAGGCGAAGAGCGGGATCTTCACTTCGGCCCCGAGCGAGATCTGCTGGCTCTCGACTCCGGGGACGAGCGTGTCGCTCGGGATGATGTCGCCGTCCGCCGCGAGCGTCAGAAACGACAGGACGTCGACGGCGACGCCGCCGCGGAACTGGCGCGGCAGCGGCACCGTGGCGGGCGCGCCGGGCACGGGCGCGACCGGGAAGTGCGGCTGGTTGAGCGCCGTCCCGACGACGCCGAGCTTCACGATGCCGAAGTCGGCCCGCGCGCCCAGGTCGAACGTGAACTTGTCGGTCGTGAGCGCGTTGTCCTCGAACGCCTGCTGGATCAGATCTCCGAGGTCGTTGCTGTCGCAGGCGAAGCTGAAGACGCCGCACCGCCCGAAGTACGTGACCCCCGAAACGTAGCGGGCCGCGCCGCCGACCTCGAGCATCCCGCCGAAGAAGTTGTGGCCGTAGCCGAGCCGGGCCTCGCGCGCCGAGAGCCCGGTCAGGTTCAGGCTCGTCTGGTTGAATTCCAGCCCGTTGTCGGGTCCTCCGCCCGGAACCACGTGCTGGATGTCGATGACCGGGTAGATGCCGGCGTAGGGCACGGTCCCGATCGAAAGCGCGAAGCCCTTCCAGGAGACGACGGCCCCGACCACCCCCGAGGCGAGCACGCTCGTGCCCGGCCGCGACAGGCTGGCGACGTGGGCGAGCAGCACCGGAACGAGCTCCGGAGCGTCGCCCGCGGCGATCTCGTCGAACGGGAGCTCCGAGAGGTCGACCACCGAGCCCACGAGGTTGTTGCGGTTCTGGGCGGCGAGCCCTCCCAGGACCTGGACCTCCCAGCCCTGCAGGTCGGCGAGCACGGCCGGGTTGGACCAGGTGGCCGAGTTGTCGCGCACGGCCGCGACCTCGGCTCCGCCCATGCCCATGGCCCGGGCGCCGGCCCACGGAAACTGAGCTCGCGCCGGATCCGAGAGGGCGAGAAGGACGGCGACGGATCCGAGAGCACGGAGGATGGAGGCCGGGTTCCGCACCGCGATCGATCTTAGCATTCGCATCGGTTGACCCTTGAAAACCCGCGTGCTAGGTTTGGCCGCCTTTCGAGGGGGAAATGCCCGATCTCGGCAAGAAGTACGATTGTTTCAACTGCCACACGAAGTTCTACAACCTCGGCAAGCCCGAGGCGATCTGTCCCAAGTGCGGAGCGAACCAGAAGAACGCGAAGTCCGACGACGCGCCGCCCCCGGCGCCGCGCCCGCCTCGACGCTCGATGCTCCTGGAGACCATCCCCGACGAGAATCCTCCGGAGTTCGGTGAAGAGACCCCGGCGGAACCCGAGGAGAGCGACCTCGACGACGACGAGCTCGAGGAAGGCGAAGAAGCCGCCGAGGCCGAAGAAGAGGAAGACGAGGTCTACTGAGCCGACCGCCCGCGCGCGGCTGGCTCTGCTCGGACTCGGCTCCAACGTCGGCGACCGCCGCGCGCACATCGAGCGCGCGCTCGAGGAAATCTCCCGCGTCGCCCCGATCCTCGCGACGTCGTCGTTCTACCGCACGGATCCCGTGGGATTCGCGAAGCAGCCCGCGTTCTGGAACCTCGCCGCCGCGATCGCCTGGACCGGGGGGCCGGCTCGCCTGCTCGCGCTGGTGAAGCGCGTCGAGCGGACCGTCGGACGCACGCCGAGCTTTCGAAACGGGCCGCGGGAGATCGACGTCGACATCCTCGACCTCGAGGGAATCCGGAGGGCGGGCGCCGATCCGATCCTTCCGCACCCGCGCCTGTCGGAACGCCGCTTCGTGCTCGCGCCCCTCGCGGAGCTCGCTCCGGGATGGCGGCACCCGGCGACCGGCGAATCCGCCGCGGAGCTCCTGCGCGCCCTCCCCCGCCGGCCCGGGGCTAGGCGGCTTTCTTCCAGGCCGTCAGGTTCGCTCGCGCCTCGTCCTGCAGGACGAGGTCCTCGATGAGGTGGACCGGCGAGGGGGACTCGGAGACGACGGCCTCCTCGAGCGCCAGGGCCTCCGCCTTCTCCTTCGCGTCGCCCTTCCAGAGAGCCATCGCCAGGTAGTGGCGGTTGGCGATGGCGCGCGGGTCGATCTGCACCGCCAGTCGGAGGGCCCTCAGGGCTTCGTCGCGCGAAACCCAGCCCGTCAGGAAGGGAATCCACGGCGCCTCGTCGTTCAGCCGGCCGAGGATGCGGTAGCCGCCGCCCTCCTCGAACTTCGGGTCGAGGGCCACGACCGTCAGGGCGTAGTCCCGGATCGTGTCCGCGGCCCCGGTCTTGGCGGCCTCGACCTTGCCCATCGACAGCGCCCACTGGCCCCAGGCGGCCGCCGCCCAGAAGTAGGTCGGCGCCGCGTCCGTGCGGTCGGAGAGCGAGCCCGCGAGCAGCTCCGGCGTCAGATCGATCAGGCCCTTGATCCCCTTCTGTTCGAGGCTGCGGTTGAGGATCCCGATCGCGTCCTCCGAGACGCGCCGCGCTTTGACGAAGACGGCCTTGCGCTGATCGGGATCGAGCCCGGTGTAGAGGCCCTTGAAGTAGAGCGCCCGGACCAGCTTCCATCGCGCATCGACGAGATCCGGAGCTTCGGTCGCGCGATCGTAGAAGGAGATGGCCTGGTTGATCGGCGTCACGCTCGCCTTCAGTCCGATCCGTCCCTCCTGCCGTCGCCCGTAGAACCGGTCGCCTTCCGTGACGAGCGGGTTCGACGAACCGCTGCTCGGGAAGTAGGCGCGATCCGGAAGAGACGGGCCCGTGCTTTGCGCGAGGAGATGGCCGGGGAAGAAGGTCGAGACGACGGCGGACGAGAGCGACGAGAGCTGCGAGCCGTAGGGGGCGCATCGGCAACCAGTGTATCCGAACCGCGGAGATAGACTCCCGCGGCGGAGGAGGCTCAGCATGACCGATCCGAAGCCCGTGCCCGTGAAGTTCACGATCGACGAGACGACCGCGCAGGGCCACTACGCGAACTTCGCGAACATCCTGCACAACCCGACGGAGTTCGTCTTCGACTTCGGCCGCGTCGTCCCCGGACGCCCGGACGTCAAGGTGCTCAGCCGCGTGCTCACGACCCCCTTTCACGCCAAGCAGCTTCTCCGAGCCCTTCAGGAAAACGTCGCGATGTACGAGCGCGCGTATGGAGAGATCCGGTCGGACTTCGGCGTGGCCGCGAGCGGTGCCGAGCGATACGAAGACGAACTAGAGAAGTCGAAGGTCGAAGGTCAAGCGTCGAAGGGCTGCGGTCCTCTCGACTCTCGACCCTCAACCTCTCGACTCTCAACTTTCTCCGGATCACTCCCCCGCCCAGCACCAGGTCTCCCGTCATAGAACACACACGACTGCCCGGGCGTGACGGCGCGGACCTGGAGAATCGAACTCGATCTGCGCGGTGGCTCCGGCGCCCGGCGTGATGGTGGCCGGGACCTCGGAGGCGCGATGCCGAATGCGGACCCCGGCCCGGAACGGGCCCGCGGGCGCGGCGGCCGAGAGCCGGACGTCCCCGATCGCCGCACTGCGGCTCTCCAGGGCGGCTTCCGGCCCCACGACGACGCGGTTCGCCGGGGCATCGACTTCCAGCACGTACAGACGCTGCGTCGCCGCGATGCCGATGCCGCGCCGCTGGCCGATCGTGTACCGGTAGTGGCCGGCGTGCTCGCCGACGCGGCCGCCGGCCGCGTCCTCGATCACTCCCGCCTCTGGCGGCGCTGCGAACCCGAGCGTGGTCGCGTGGCGCGCGACGAACTCGCCGGCCCGTGTCCCGGGGGAACGAAACAGATCTCCTGGCTCTCTTCCTTGTCGGCGTTGGGCAGGCCCGCGGCGCGCGCTCGCGCGCGCACTTCGCTCTTCGTCATCTCCCCGACCGGAAACCGGGCTCCGGCGAGTTGCTCCTCCGAGAGGTCGTAGAGGAAATAGGACTGGTCCTTCGCGGCGTCCCGACCCTTTCGGAGCACGGCTCGACCGCTGACGTCGTCGCGCCCGGCGCGGGCATAGTGCCCGGTCGCCACGGCCGCGCAGCCGAGGGCGCGCGCGCGTTCCCAGAGCGTGGAGAACTTGACCTTGGTGTTGCAGGCCGAGCACGGGATCGGCGTCTCGCCGGCCAGGTAAGCGCCGACGAAGGGCCGGACGACGTCGCGCCGGAACTCCTCCTCGAGGTTGAGCACGTAGTGGCGGATCCCCAGCGCCCACGCCGCGCGGCGCGCGTCTCCGAGATCGTCGAGCGTGCAGCAGCGCCCCGAGCGGCCGGCTTCGCCGGAATGGTCCCAGAGCTGCATCGAGAGGCCCACGACCTCGTGGCCCTCGTCGCGGAGGAGCAGGGCGGCGACCGAGGAATCCACCCCCCCGGACATGGCGACGGCGATGCGCATGGGGAAAAGGTATCAGCGTCCTCAGCTGTCAGCTCTCGGCGGGACGGCCTTCCTGGGAGAGGAGACTCGAAGCGACTTCCCCTCTCATTTTCACGGTCCGCGCAGCGGACCGCTAGAGGCTAGCCGGAGTCACGATCAGCATGATCGTCGAGCCGCCGATCGTGAACTCGCCCTGGTTCTCCAGGGGCGCTTCCGTGATGGCGCTTTCGTCCACGAACGTGCCGTTGCTGGAGTTGAGATCGAGGACATAGACGTTCACGCCGCTCACTTCGATCGCCGCATGCTGGCGCGAGATCTCGGGATCGTCGAGCGCGAAATCCACTTCCTCACGGCCGATCACCACCCGTGGCTTGTCGATGGCGTACATCTTCCCGGCGTCGGGTCCCGCGATCACGGCGAGCGAAAGCTTCTGGTCCTCGGGAAGCTTCGGAGCTCGGGGAGCCCGCGGATGCTCGCGCGGCGTCGCGCGCGCGTCCGGGGAGGAGGCGCTCTTCTGGCGGCGAAGCATCGTTTCGCCCGGCGTGATCGGAGGCCGCACGGGCGGACCGGCCTCGTAGGCCCGCGTGTTGAAGACCTCGAAGATGGTCTGGCACTTGGAGCAGCGCAGCTTCTTGGAGGGCTTGCCGGCGAAGCGGTCTTCGTCGTAGTGGTACTTCGCGTGACACTGATCGCATTCGACGATCACGCGCGCCCCCGCACAGAAGCTCCGGAGGCCGTTTCCGCCTCGGTCCCCGAGCGTCGGATGTCGGCCACGGCGGCGCGCACGATGCCGGCCGCGCGCCCGATCTCGTCCGCGGTCGTGCCCCGGCCCAGGGAGAATCGCACGACGCTGCGAGCCTCGTCGCGCGAGAGGCCCAGAGAGAGCAGCGCGGGCGACGGGGCGAGCGTGCCGCTCGAGCACGCGCTGCCCGTGGAGACGGCGACGCCTTCGAGATCGAGCCGGATGAGCAGGGCCTCGCCCGAGACCCCCTCGAAGAAGATTGCCGAAGTATTGGGAAGCCTCGGGGCCTCGGCGCCGATCACCCGCGCGCCGCCGACGCCGACGAGCTCGCTCTCCAGCCGGTCCCGAAGCGCGGCGACGGCGGTCGCATCGCGCTCGACGCGACGAGCCGCGAGCCGCGCGGCGACCCCGAACCCCGCGATCGCCGTCGTGTTCTCGGTGCCGGCGCGCAGGCGCCGCTCCTGGCCTCCCCCCGGCGTATGGGGAACGACGGTCACCCCCTTGCGCACGTAGAGCGCGCCGGCGCCCTTCGGCCCGTACAGCTTGTGGGCCGAAAGCGAAAGGAAGTCGACGCCCCACGCCCCGACGTCGATGCGGAGGCGGCCCGCCGCCTGGACGGCGTCGGTGTGAAAAAGGATTCCGCGCCGGCGGAGCTCGGCGCCCAGCCGCGCGATCGGGTAGAGGCCGCCGTACTCGTTGTTGGCGGCCATGATCGACACGAGGGCCGTCCCCGGCCCCGACGCGGCGAGCACGCGGTCCGGATCGAGGGCGCCGGAGGGCTCCGGATCGACCGCCACCACCTCGCGGGCTCCGGACGCCGCGCCGGCGAGCCTCGCCGCGGCCTCGCGGACCGAGGGATGCTCGGCGCCCGAAATCACGACCCGGCCCTCGCGGCCGGCCGTCGCCCCAAGAATTGCCAGAGCATTCGCCTCGGTGCCTCCCGAGGTCAGGACGATCTCCTCGGGGCGGGCCTCGATCAGCCGCGCGACCTCGTCGCGGGCCTCCTCGACGAGGCGGCGCGCCCTTTGTCCTTCGGCGTGGACGGAGGAAGGGTTTCCGTAGACACCGGCGGCGGCTTCCAGGACGCCGCGAACCTCGGGGTCGAGCGGTGTCGTGGCGTTGTGGTCGAGGTAAATCATCGCTTCAGAATCTCGGATTCCTCCAAATTATCCCTCCGGAAACCCTTGTCCTGAAAACTTTTCTGAAGGAATAGCCGTATCGCCATCGGGAGTTAAGATCGACATCCGATGAAGGCGCGCACGCTCACGCTCTTCGTCGTCGCGGCGTTTCTGGCCACGACTCTGGCGACCAGGTCCGTCGCGGCGCGAGCGATTCCGAAGCTCTCGGCCAAGGAGCGCGCAGCCAAGATCGCGGCCCTCCCGCCCGACGACAAAAAGTGGCTCGAGGAGTACGTCAACCCGATCATCCTCGAGGACGAGACGAGACCTCTTCATCCAGCTCACGGAGCCGCACCAGCGCGAGATCTTCCGGAAGAGTTCTGGGAGCGTCGCGAGCAGGCCGGCCTGCCCGACCCCCTCGGCCCGGGCTACCGCAACCGCTACGCCAACTTCCGCGAGGCCGCGGCCACCGAGTACGACGGTCTGACGAGCGACGCCGGCCGCGTCGTGATCATCCACGGGATTCCGGTGATCCAGGAGTTCCGGGACTGCAACGAAGTCTTCCGCTCCGTCGAAGTCTGGACGTACCCGAATCAGTCCGGCGGCACCGGCATCCAGGGCGTCCAGAGGGAGCTCCAGTTTCTCTTCTATCGGCCCTCGTTCGGAGGGCCGCGCAAGCTCTGGTATCCCGCGATTCCCGAGCGCGAGCTCCTCGCTCCGTCCTCTTGTCTCGGCAGCGCCCAGCAGGCCTGCCGCCCGGCGGGAGCGCCCGGGGTGACGGGCGGAGGCGGGGCCGGCGGGTTCTGCCCGAACAACGTCGTCCCCCAGACCTGCGACGCCGCGTGCGCCGTCGTCGCCACGATCGAGCGGATCAAGGCGCGCGGCGTGGCCGACATCGCCGTGGCGATGTCGACGCCCCCGCCGGTCTCGACCGAAGGCCTCGACAAGCTCGCGGAACGTTTCGCGACGCTTCCCGAGCGACGGAGCCAAGCCGCTGACCGTGCAGTCCCCGGGCGGAACCGCCCCGGCCGGCGACGCGGTCGCCCCGAGCTCGCCTTCCGCCAAAGTCACCGAGGGCAAGACGGATGCCGCGGCCAACACGTCCAAGCCGGCTCCGTCGAAGCGCGAGCTCTCCAAGAAAGAGATGAAGGCGCTGGCCGAGGCGCTTCCCCAGAAGTACCACGACTTCCTGCTGCTGACCGAGCTCATCATCACCGAGGACGAGAAGGAAGTCTTCCTCCAGATCAAGGAGGACTACCAGCGCGACAAGTTCATCGACAACTTCTGGAAGCGGCGCTCGATCGACTCGATGGGCATCCGCACCGACTACCGCGCCGTGTACACGCGGCGCGTGCAGCAGGCGCTCGAGCAGTTCGGCGATCTGCACAACGATCGCGCCAAGGTTTTCGTCCTGCAGGGCCCCCCCGACGCCGTCGTGCCGATCGAGTGCGACGACATCTACGTGCCGCTGCAGGTCTGGTACTACGAGCGGATGGAGGTCCTCAGGACCAAGCTCTACCTGATCTTCTACAAGCCGTACGGCATGCCGCCCTGGAAGATGTGGCTGCCGATCGACGGCCGCGGCGTGATTCTCGTGGGTTTCGGCGGCTCGGCCGCGATGAACATGGGAGCGCGTCCCGTCGACGTCACACGCTGCTACGAGTGGCGGACGGTCGAGCAGGCGCTCCAGTACTCCTCGGCCGCCCTCGGGGTGGGCGCCTTCTCGCTCGAGGCGGCGAGCAAGCTGACGGCGCCGCCCAAGGTCGAGACCGAGGGCGTCGAGCAGATCCTTTCGATGACGACGGACCTCCACGTCGATTCCACCGCGCTCGGCGTGCAGAAGCTGGTGCGCTTCCCGGAGGTCCGGGCCAACAAGATCGGCATGGATCTCTCGCTCCTCGTCCCGAAGGCGGAGCTCAAGGCGAGGGCGCTCGGCGAGGAGAGCTTCTACAACGTCGACGTCATCGGCGAGGTCGTCAAGGACGACCGGCTGATCGACAACTTCAAGTACCGCTTCGACATCCCGACCGCCGAGGTCGGTGGCGAGAAGATCCCGCTGACGGTCCGCCGGTACCTGTACCCGGGTGACTACAAGCTCATTCTGAAAGTGTCCGACGGCAACCAGAACGCCGAGGGCCGCATCTCCGAAGCGCTCATCGTCCCCGAGCAGCCCGATGCGCCGCCCCCCCAGATCGCCGCGGCCCGGGCCGACGGGAAGGCCGTCATCGGGCAGATCAAGGACGTCGGCCTGCTGCCATCGGCGATCTCGCTCCTGCCGATCGCCAAGGAGATCGTGACGGGCCTCCAGCGGTTCGAGACGAAGTCCGCCGAGAACGTCAAGAGCGTGGACTTCTATCTCAACGGCTCGAAGATCATGACGCGCACGAAGGCGCCCTTCGACGCGGACCTCAACATGGGACCGCTTCCCCGCAAGCAGACCGTCCGCGTCGTGGCCTTCGGCCCCACCGGCCGCTCGGTCGGCGAGGACGAATACGTCGTCAACGAAGGGCGCGAAGCCTTCAAGATCCGGATCCTGACGCCCGAAAAGGGAGCGCGAATCAACGGGCCCACGCGCGTCCTGGCGGCGGTCGTGGTTCCCGAAGGCAAGCTTCTCGAGAAGCTGGAGTTCTTCTCGAACGACGCCCGCGTCGCGACGCTCTACCAGGCGCCCTACGAACAGACCGTCACGATCAAGGACTCGAAGTCCCTGTCCTACGTCCGCGTCGTCGGCACGCTCGACGACGGAACGGTCTCGGAGGACCTGCGCTACGTCAACGCTCCCGAGTTCGTCTCGGAGGTGACCGTCGACGCCGTCGAGCTCTACACGACGGTCACGGACAAGGGCAAGCCCGTCAATCATCTCCAGGCCTCCAACTTCAAAGTCTTCGAGGACGGAGTCATCCAGAGGATCCAGGGTTTCGAGTACGTCAAGAATCTGCCGATCTCCGTGGGCCTCGTCATCGACACGTCGGCTTCGATGCTCGACTCGCTCCACGACGCGGAGCAGGCCGCTTTGAGCTTCCTGGATTACACGATCGGCATGAAGGACCGGGCGTTCGTCGTGTCGTTCGACAACGAGCCGTACCTCCTCTCGAAGCTCACGGGCCGCAAGGACAAGCTCGTCCGGTCGCTCTCCGGGCTGCGCGCCGAAGGCTCGACGGCCCTCTACGACGCCATCATCTACGGGCTCTACCAGTTCACCGGCGTCAAGGGAAAGAAGGCGCTGGTCATCCTGACGGACGGCAAGGACACGGCGTCCAAGTTCGACTACGACACGCTCGTCGAATACGTCCGGAAGTCGGGCATCTCCATCTACGGCATCGGCCTGAAGATCCCGGCCACCGACATCAAGGTGAAAGGCGACCTCAACAGGATCGCCTCGGCCACGGGCGGCCAGACCTTCTACGTCGACGCCTCGAAGAACCTCGATAGCATTTACCGGCAGATCAACGACGACCTGCGGGCCCAGTACCTGCTGACCTACTACTCGGCGAACACCGAGAAGAAGGACGCGTGGCGCAAGATCGAGGTCAAGGTCGAGCCCACGAACCTCCGGCGAGGACGATCAGCGGGTACTACCCCTGAACGAAGCCCCCGTCTCCCGGCGCTCTCAGAACGTCCACGTCAGGCCGACGTAGCTCGTCAGGTCGGGACTGCCCCGGCCGGCCGCCGACCCGATCAGGGCCGACACGAGCAGGTTCTCGTGGACGGCGAATTGCGGGCCGCCGTTGAATCGGACTTCCGAAGGAGGAGCGAGGTCTCCCGCCGGAACCAGGCCGAAGATCTCCGCCAGGAGCGTCCAGCGCGCGCCGAGATCGACGCGCACGGCTTGTCCGAAGAACCAGGTGTCATCGGCGGAAACGCCGCGGGAAAGCCCCGCCACGACGTAACCGGCGTTCCAGTCGAGGCAGGTCCGGCCCCAGCAGCGCGTCGCAATCACCACCCAGCCCAGATCGGTGTCCCCGGTGCCCAGGCCCTCTCGCTCCGAGGCCGCCGGCAGCTTGACGTCCACTCGCGCGCTCAGCTGGAAACCGGCTTTCGACTGCCAGAGCTGCCACTTGGTCGAGAGCAGGACATCGCTCACGCCATCGGCGACCGCGCCCGCCCCGCTCTCGGCGCTCGTAGCCGGCCGTGACGCCGACCTCTCCGCGGGCGCTGACTCCGAGCACCGGGTTCACCGGCACGGCGTAAAGGCTCTCGGGAGGACATCCGGGCGTAACGCCAGCCCGCGTTGAGCTGCAGCTGGCAGGGATCGACCGTACCGGCGTCGTCGACGACCAGCGGATTCACGGCCAGCGCGGCGGAGGACTGCAGCAGCAGCACGACGAACGAAGCTCTCCGGAGGCGCCAGCTCTCCAAAGCGAGACGGCGAAGCCTTCGTTTCACTGGCGTTCTACGGCTCTCGGTTGTGTTTCGCGGCTTTCGGTGGCGGAAGAGCTCCGGAATCCGAAACGTGAGGAGTCGCCGGGTTGATGGAGTGTACCAACCAGCAACCACCAACCGGGACATCGCCGCGCCAGACGACATGGAGATTGCTAAGCTCTGCGCCGAACGCCGATGGCCGACCGACCTCCTCTCATCCTCGCCTCCGCCTCCCCCCGCCGCGCCGAGATCCTCCGCTCGCTGGGCATCCCGTTCGATGTGCGCCCGGTCCACGTGGACGAGACCCCTCTGTCCGGCGAAACGGCCGAGGCGGCGGCGGCGCGGCTCGCGGCCGATAAGGCGGCCCTCTCGGCGCGAGACCATCCCGAGTCCTGGGTGCTCGCGGCCGACACGCTGGTGTTCCTCGACGGCGCGATCCTGGGCAAGCCGCGCGACGACGCCGAGGCGGCGGCGATGCTTCGCCGGCTCGCGGGACGGGAGCACGGGGTCGTCACCGCCGTGCACCTGCGCCGGGGAGAAACTCCGGCGAGGGGAATCGCCGAGGTCAGCCACGTGCGCTTCGCCCCGCTCGACGAGTCCGAGATCGCCTGGTACGTCGCGACCGGGGAGCCTCGGGACAAGGCCGGCGCCTACGGCGTGCAGGGCCTCGGAGCCCGGTTCATCGAGGAGATCCACGGCTCCTTCACGAACGTGATGGGCCTTCCGGCGCGGGCGGTCTACCGGCTGCTCAGAGCCTCCCCAGATCCCGCTCTCGCGCTTCTCGCTCTCTCTTCCGGTTGAGCTTCATCTCGTACATCCGGGCGTCGGCCTCGGCGAGCGTCTTCGGAAACTCGGCTTTGGGGCGGTGCGTGGCCCAGCCCACCGAGAGCGTCGGCTGCAGCTGCTCCGCTCCGGGGATGTGCGGCAGCCGCCGGGCCATCTCTTCGGCCTTCTGGGCCGCCGAGGCCTCGTCGGAGTGGGAGAGCAGGATCAGGAACTCGTCGCCGCCCCACCGGAAGACGAGGTCCGACTCGCGCAGACACGCCGTCAGGTAGTTCGCGACGAACTGGAGCACCTCGTCGCCGACCTGGTGCCCGCGCACGTCGTTGATCTCCTTGAAGCGGTCCACGTCGATGAGCAGCACCGAGAGCGCCGTTCCGTGGCGGCGCGAGCGTTGCGAGCTCCCGCCGGATGACGTCGTTGAAATAGTGCCGGTTGTAGAGGCCCGTCAGCCGATCGCGGATGCCCATCTCCTTGGCCTGCGAGTCGGATTCCACGAGCCGATGCATCTCCTCCTGGAGCTGGAGCTGGCTCGCCTCGAAGAGCAGGATGATGATGCCGACGCCGATCGTCATCTCGAGGAACATCTCCAGGAAGTAGGCGTACTGGAGCGTCTGCGGCATCTGGGCGATGTCCCCGTACCGCATGTAGGCGACGCCGAGGATCGCGCGCTCGGCTCCCCAGAGCAGGAAAGAGGCCGAGAGGATGCCCCGGCCGCCCGGAGAGCCCGGCGTCATGGCGAAGGCGAATGCCGTCACGATGTACGCCGCGGCGCGCAGGAACGAGATCGGCGTGGCCCATCCCACCGCCGGGGAGAAGGTCTGCGACGACAGCCACCAGGCGAGCGCCAGGATCGGCACCGCCCAGAGCATCTCGGCCGGCCGCGAGACCGGCTGGGCCTGCCGGTACCGCCGGACGCCCCGCAGCAGGAAGAAGACGTGGGCCAGGAGGGCGAGGACCAGGGCGAGGAGCGCCGGTTGGCTCGGCGCCACGAAGGGGGCGAGCATCAGCCCCCAGAGGACCAGTCCGATGAGGAAGAACCCCCACGAGGCGATCCAGTCGAGGAAAGCGGGCCGCCGGAACTTGCGGTACAAAAGCAGGAACACGACGAACAGGAGGACGGTCCCTGCCGCCTGGACGACGAGAGAGAAGAGGTAGGTTTGCATCGGGTCTTGTGCACGTCAGTTTAACGCGGCGCGGGACGGATCGCATCGGCGGGAAGGACAGGAGACCCCTCCCCACACCGGTCGCGGTCGTGGCCGCATCCGCCGGCGAAGCCGAGGACGCCGCCTCGGCGCTTCTCTCGCGCAGCCCCGGAGCGACGCTCGTGCCCGCGGCGCTCGCCGCGTACCTGAGCGCGCCCGAGGCGCCGGCGCACGTGATCCTGTGCGCCACGCGCGGCCGTACAGACCGGGGAAGCGCCTTCCTCGCCCGGGCCGCGGCGAGGATCCTGTGGCCCCGGCCGCCGGCCGAGATGGACGCGGCCATCGGTGGGCTGCGCGCGCCGGCATTCCACCGGGAGGCTGCGCCGCGCCGCGCGCGTATGCCGCGCGCGACGTCCTCGCAGCGGAGTCCGCTGAGCGCCGCCCTGCTGCTCGAAGGCTCCGTGGACCTCGTCCGGGCGCGCGCCGCGCTCTCGGCAGTCGGGGACGCCGGTCCGCGCGACTGGATCGTCGAAAGCGTCCGGCACGTGCGTCTCGCCGAACCGAGCCTCGCCGGCTTCGCGAAGGCCGGCATCCGCTGGTCGGTCCTCGAGCCGATCGAGCTCCTGGCGGTCTATGCCGCGCCGTCCGTGGCCCGGACCGTTCGCCTCAAAACCTGGCTGCCCCGGGGCACGCCTGTGTGGCTGACGACGAGCCGGAATCGTCGATGACGCGGTAGACGGTAGACCTCGGCTTCGACGAAGATCCGCAGGAGCTCCGCGTCGGCTTCGAGGCGCGCGGACGGTTACGCCGAGAGGTCCTCGAGAAGCTCTTCGACGGTCCGCGGTCCGAGGTCCTGACGGTGACGGTAGTCCCCGTGCGTCACTTCCAGAGCCGCCGGCGCCCCGGAAGCGAGGGCCGCGCGCCCCTCGGCGCCAGGGCGGAAACGGATGTAGTGCACGGCGGAGATGCGATCCTCGCGGCTCTGACCGGGATCGAAGAGCGCGGGATACGCCGTCTCGCCGATGCGAAGGGCGAGGTGTCCGGGCTCCTCGAGGCCCAGGAAGCCGTCGAGCACCGGCTGGACGCGCGCGGGATCGGTGACCTCGATGAACAGGGTCGCGGCGATCTCGCCCGGCCCCGGCAGCAGCGCGTTGTACGTGTCCAGCTCGTGCTGGACCTTGTCCGGCTGCACGATCCGCTCGACGCGCAACATCTCCTGGATCTGGAAGCGGACCGTGTCGCGGTTCTCGAAGACCAGCGTCATCAAGGGCCCGAGGGGAACGCGCCGGCGGCTCTTCAGTGCGATCACCCGTTCTCGAAAAGCCGGGCGCTCGAGCTCGTACTCGTGGAGGTTGGAGAGGTCGCCGGGACCGAGGGGTGTCATGGATGTCCGGTCACGCCTCGGATCTCAACCCGTACGCCTCGGCGACGATCTGGATCGGATGCTTCGGCGTCTTCCCGGTTCCCTGGCGGATCTGGATCCCGGCGAGCGGGCAGTCCGTCGCGACGCGGTCGGGCCGCTCGGCGTTCACGACGTCGAACACGGGCCGGCCGACCTTCATCGAGAGAGGGAAGTACTCCGTCTTCATGCTCCAGGTGCCGTCGTGCCCGGTGCACTTCTCGACCGTGACGACCTGGCTTCCGGGAATGAGCTGGAGGAGATCCCGGGACTTGAAGCCGATGTCCTGGACCTTCAGGTGGCAGGGCACGTGGTAGACGATCTTGCCGGGCGAGCGCTGGAAATCCATCGCGAGGCCCCCGGCGGCGTGCCGGCGCATCAGGTACTCGCAGAGATCGAGCGTCCGGGCGGCCACCTCCCGGGCTTCCTCCTCGGGGCCCAGGACCGGGTACTCCTTCCGGAGCGTCAGGCTGCACGTCGGCCCGGGCGAGACGATCGTGTAACCCGCCCGGACGAAGGGCAGCAGCGACGTGACGTTGTCCCGCCGGCACTCCCGCGCCGATTCGAGCTCTCCGTTTTCGAGGTACGGCATCCCGCAGCAGCGCTGCGCCGGCACGACGACCTCGCAGCCATTCTTCTCGAGGACGGCCACCGCCGCCTTCCCGACGTCGGGCGCCGACCCGTTGACGGCGCACGTCACGAAGAGGGCGACCCTCTCCCGCCCCGTGACCCGGGGCCCCGGCTGCGTCGCCCCGCCCCGCCTCTCCCACCACTCGAGGAACGTCTCGCTCGACCAGGTCGGCAGGAGGCGATCGCGGTGGACACCGAAGGTCTTCTCCATCAGGACGCGGACGAAGCGGCTGTCGTGCATCGCGTTGACGATCGGGGCGGCCGCCGTGGCCAGGCGGCCGATGGCATCCGCCGAGGCCAGCACGCGATCCCGGAACGGAGGCTTGCCGGATGCCGCCACCCGGCTGGCCCGATCGCGCATCACGAGCCTCGGCACGTCGACTTCCCACCGGTGCGGCGGGTAGTACGGGCAGTGCGGGATGCAGAGCTTGCACTCGAAACAGAGGTCCGAGAACGCGCCGAGGTCCTCCGCCGGGAGGCGCTCGACCTCGCCGTCCACCTCCGGGCGGTCGAACGCCCGGAAGAGGACGTCGAAGGACGGGCAGAGGTTGTAGCAGCGGCGGCACGTGTGGCAGATGTCCGCCACGCGCCGCAGCTCCGCGTCGACGGCTCCGCGGTCGAAGAAGCCGTGAGAGGCGGGATCGAAACGTCAATCCCGCCTCTCCGCTGGCCACCGCGACGACACTAGATCTTGCCGAGCGTGTCGAGGCCCTTCTGGAACCGGCCGGCGTGCGACTTCTCGGCGCGCGCGAGCGTCTCGAACCACTCGGCGACCTCGGTGAAGCCCTCCTCGCGGGCCGTCTTCGCGAAGCCCGGGTACATCTGCGTGTACTCGTAGGTCTCGCCCTCGACCGCCGACTTGAGGTTCAGGTCGGTGCCGCCGATCGCGAAGCCCGTCGCCGGGTCGCCGACTTCCTTGAGGAAGTCGAGGTGGCCGAACGCGTGGCCGGTCTCGGCCTCGGCGGTGTCGCGGAAGAGCCCGCCGACGTCGGGATAGCCCTCGATGTCGGCGCGGCGCGCGAAGTACATGTAGCGCCGGTTGGCCTGGGACTCTCGCGGCGAAAGCGTGCTTCAGGTTCTCGTGAGTCTTGGTGTTGGCGAGCTTGGCCATGATTCCGACTCCTCCTGTTCGGGCATTGCGCCGGCAACTCCGGCAGATTCCGTGAATTCAGCGTCTCCCGTGACCTGAGCCGCGCGAGTTCGAGCCGAAGACGAGATCGACGCGCGTGCCAGTCCACCTGACCTGGCCCGTCTTGCGATCGCGTCCCTCGAACACTTCCGCGGCCTGCGAGACCGCCTTCCACTCCGTGCCCATGTCGAGCAGGTTCACGAAGAAGTCGTTGGTCAGCGCCTCCGGCCGCTTGGTGAAGACGCCGTGCGGCGACTGGCCGACGTTGGCGTTCAGGGCGCGCATCCCGCCGACGAGCACCGTCATCTCGGGCGCGGTCAGCGTCAGCAGCTGCGCCTTGTCGATCAGCAGCGCCTCGGACGGCACGGCGTACCGGGCCTTCTGAGGTAGTTGCGGAAGCCGTCGGCGATCGGTTCGAGCACGGCGAAGGATTCCACGTCGGTCTGCTCCTGCGAGGCGTCCGTGCGTCCCGGCGTGAACGGCACCGTCACGTCGTGTCCGGCCTTCTTCGCCGCCTGCTCGACGGCCGCGCAGCCGCCCAGGACGATCAGGTCGGCCAGCGAGACCTTCTTGCCGCCGGAGGCCGTCGCTGTTGAACTCGCTCTGGATGCCCTCCAGCGTCTTGAGCACCTTCGCCAGCTCGGCCGGCTGGTTGACCTGCCCAGTCCTTCTGCGGCGCGAGGCGGATGCGCGCGCCGTTGGCGCCGCCGCGCTTGTCGGAGCCGCGGAAGGTGGACGCCGACGCCCAGGCGGTCGAAACCAGCTCCGAGACGGTCAGGCCCGACGCCAGGATCTTGCCCTTCAGCGCGGCGATGTCCTGCGTCGTCGATCAGCTTGTGATTGACCGCGGGGACCGGATCCTGCCAGATGCAGATCTTCCTTGGGGACCTCCGGACCGAGATAGCGCGCGCGCGGGCCCATGTCGCGGTGCGTCAGCTTGAACCAGGCGCGGGCGAACGCGTCGGCGAACTGGTCCGGGTGCTCCATGAAGCGCCGCGAGATCTTCTCGTAGGTCGGGTCGAGCCGCAGCGACAGGTCCGTGGTCAGCATCGTCGGGGCGTGACGCTTCGACTGGGTCGTGCGCGTCCGGGATCGTGCCCGCGCCTCGCCGTTCTTGGCCTTCCACTGATGCGCGCCGGCCGGGCTCTTCGTCAGCTCCCATTCGTTGCCGAACAGGTGCTCGGAAGTAGTCGTTGCTCCACTTCGTCGGCGTCGTGGTCCAGGTGACTTCCAGGCCGCTGGTGATCGTGTCGCCGCCCTTGCCGCGTGCCGTAGCTTGCTCTTCCAGCCGAAGCCCTGCGCTTCGAGGCGCCGCGGCTTCGGGCTCCGGCCCGACGTGGGACGACGCGGCGGCGCCGTGCGTCTTGCCGAAGGTATGGCCGCCGGCGATCAGCGCCACGGTCTCCTCGTCGTTCATGGCCATGCGGCCGAAGGTCTCGCGGATGTCCTTCGCGGCGGCGATCGGATCCGGGTTGCCGTCCGGGCCTTCCGGGTTGACGTAGATCAGGCCCATCTGCACGGCGGCCAGGGGTTCTCGAGGTTGCGTCCGTGGCGATCCCAGTGCGGCGTCGTCGTCCGAGACGAGCACGCCGCCGGCTTTCTCGACGCCCTCGGAGCCGTGGGCGTAGCGATGGTCGCCTCCCAGCCAGGTCGTTCTCGGCGCCCCAGTAGACGTCCTGGTCCGGCTCCCAGACGTCCTCGCGGCCGCCGCCGAAGCCGAAGGTCTTGAACCCCATGGTCTCCAGCGCGACGTTGCCGGCGAGGATCATCAGGTCGGCCCACGAGATCTTCTGCCGTACTTCTGCTTGATCGGCCAGAGCAGCCGGCGCGCCTTGTCCAGGCTGACGTTGTCCGGCCAGCTGTTCGAGCGGCGCGAAGCGCTGCTGACCCCGGCCGCCGCCGCCGCGGCCGTCCCCGATGCGGTACGTGCCGGCGCTGTGCCAGGCCATGCGGATGAAGCAGCGGGCCGTAGTGGCCGAAGTCCGCCGGCCACCAGTCCTGCGAGTCGGTCATCAGTGCCGCGAGATCCTTCTTCAGCGCCGCGCAGGTCGAGGCTCTTGAACTCCTTCGCGTAGTCGAAGTCCTCGCCCATCGGATCGGACTTCGAGGAATGCTGGTGCAGGATGTCGAGCCTCAACTGGTTCGGCCACCAGTCGCGGTTCGACGTGCCGCCGGCAGCGCTGTGCGTCACCGGGCACTTGCCCTGTTCACTCATGATCTCTGCTCCTTTCTGAGTCGCTTCTCGAAGGGCCGGCGTGCGACTTTCTCGGCGCGCTCCAGCTCTTTTCCTGCCGTCTTTCGCCTGCCGGCAGTCCCGGCAGATTCCGACAAACTCCAACACGTGCTCTTCGATCTCGTGGCCGCGGGCGCGCAGCCGCCGCTCCTCCGCGAAAGCCCGCGGCGTCCGCTCGAGGTCGAGCAGGAGCCCGCACGCCGGCAGGAAAAGTGGTCGTGCGGCGACGAGGTCCGCGTCGTAGCGCGTCCGGCCGCCCCGCGTCCAGATCGCAGCTTCCCCTCGGAGACGAGCACCTGGAGATTGCGGTAGACCGTTCCGAGCGAGACGCGCGGCAGCCGAGCGGCGCACGGCCTCGTAGACCCATTCCGCCGTCGGGTGCGTGTCCGTGCCGACGACCGCCTCGTGAACCAGGCGGCGCTGGCGGGTGGAGCGGCGGTCGGCGCGGAGGGTCCATATCAGTAACTATTCCTATTACTGATGCGAGTCGACGCGATGTCAACGGTCGAGAGTCGCGTCGGACGGACGACGCGCGATCCAACCTCGACACTCCCTCTCGACTTTCCCCTCGGCTACAATCCCTGCGCTTGTCGACCACGACCCCGTCATCTTCCGCCGGGAGGAACTTCCCTCTCGGCGAGCCCGGATTCCACTACCAGGACCTCCACCGCGAGGACCGCCTGGGCGAGCTGGATCGGGCCTTCCTGAACCGGCTGGCGGAGGAGGCTCCGGAGCTCCACGCCCGCCTGACGGCGTATCGCGCCAATCCCGGTTCCGTGAACGCCCTCGAAAGATCCAGGCTCCTCGTCGACGCCGCCCGGCCTCTCGGCGAGTTCATCGCCCGGCTCTTCGGCATCGAAAGCGAATGGCGCCGGCAGGGCGCGTCCGCCGGTCCGGAGGCCGTCCTGTTCCGCTTCCGGCGTGACTTCCTGCTGCGCCGCGCGGTCAAGACCAAGCTCCCACCCGATCTCGAACGGTTCGACCCCGCCGCAATCGCCGCCACCGCCCGGGCGATCGAGCGGGAGCTCCACCCGGAGCTCCCCTGGGACTCGGATCCGGAGCTCGCCACCGCCGAGATGGCCGTGCGGATGCTCGACGTCGAGGCCGACTTCATCGCGACGATCCGCCAGAAGAAGAAGCCGGACATCTCGCCCGAGGCCCGCGAGGCGGCCCGCGCGCTCGCGGCCCGCGCCGCCGCCTCCAAAGCCGCCGACCTGCCCCGCGCCGCCGGGGAGTCCGACGAGGAGCTCCTCGCTTTCCTTCACAAGCTCCTCGAGCGGTATGCCCTCTGGTGCCACCTTCTTCGCGAGCACCCTGCGCTTCGCCCGCTCACACGGAGCTGGGTCTCGTTCAAGTTGCCCGAAACGCTCGACTACCAGAATCTCGTGGCGACGGAGCGCCCCGACCCGACCCTTCCCGAACGCCGGGTGGGACCGGCGGCCACCCACCGGAGGCGAGAAGGTTTCCTCCTGACGGACCCGCGGATGACCCGTCGCGAGATCCTGGGCGAGGCGCACTACTGCCTGCTCTGCCACGACCGGGAGAAGGACTCCTGCTCCAAGGGCTTCTTCGACCCCAAGACGACCGCCTGGCAGAAGAACCCCCTGGGCATCCCGCTCAAGGGCTGTCCGCTCGACGAAAAGATCTCGGAGATGCACCAGCTTCGCCGGGAGGGCGACTCCATCGGCGCTCTGGCCCTCGTGGCCATCGACAACCCGATGTGCCCCGGCACCGGCCACCGCATCTGCAACGACTGCATGAAGGGCTGCATCTTCCAGAAGCAGGACCCGGTCAACATTCCGCAGATCGAGACGGGCGTCCTGACGGATGTTCTGACGCTGCCCTGGGGAGTCGAGATCTACGGCCTGCTGACGCGCTGGAATCCGCTCCATGCCGGCCGGCCGAGCCCGCGGCCGTACACCGGAAAGAAAGTCCTCGTCGTCGGCCTGGGCCCCGCCGGTTACACGCTCGCGCACTATCTGCTCAACGAGGGCTTCGGCGTCGTCGGGATCGACGGGCTCAAGATCGAGCCGCTTCCGGACGATCTGACCGGCGCCGACGGCGGCGGGATCCGCCCCATCCGCGACTGGAATGAGCTCGCCGTGCCCCTCGACGAACGCCCCCTCGCCGGATTCGGAGGCGTCTCGGAGTACGGCATCACGGTCCGATGGGAGAAGAACTTCCTGTCGCTGATCCATTTGACCCTCTCGCGGCGCCGGCGTTTCTTAATCCTGGGCGGAGTGCGATTCGGCGGGGCGCTCAACGCCGAGCAGGCTTTCGACTCCGGGTTCGACCACGTCGCGATCGCCGCCGGAGCCGGTCGGCCGACGATCATCCCCATGAAGAACAACGTGATCCGCGGCGTCCGGAAAGCCTCCGACTTCCTGATGGCCCTGCAGCTCACGGGCGCCTTCAAGGAAGAGGCGCTCGCCAACCTGCAGCTCGAGTTGCCGGCGGTCGTCATCGGCGGGGGCCTCACGGCGATCGACACGGCGACGGAGTTCCTCGCGTACTACCCCATCCAGGCCGAGAAGACGCTGGCACGCTACGCGGTGCTCTGCGCCGAGAAGGGCGAGGACGCGGTCCGGGCGACGTTCGATGCCGAGGAGCGGGACATCCTCGATCGGCTCCTCGCCCACGGCCTGGCGGTCCACAAGGAGCGCGAGCGCGCGCACGCCGCGGGAGAGATCCCGGACCTGGCCCGGCTCTGCCGGGAATGGGGCGGCGTCGCGATCGCCTACCGCCGGACCATGGAAGACTCCCCCGCCTACCGGTTGAACCACGAGGAGATCATCAAGGCCCTCGAGGAAGGCATCTCGTTCATCGAGGGTCTCGAGCCCCAGGAGGCGGTGCCCGATGAGCACGGGAAGCTGAAGGCGATGCGCTTCCTGCGGGGCGGCTCCGGCGAGTCGGTGGAGCTGCCGGCCCGCACCTGTCTCGTGGCCGCGGGGACCACGCCCAACATCACCTACGCGAAGGAGTACCCGGACGCGTTCCCCCTCGACGCCAAGCGCCGGTTCTTCGCGCCCCACAAGGCCGTCCGCGCGGGCGCGGGCTACCGCCTCGAACCGGCCCACGCCGAGGACGAGACCGCCTTCTTCACGGGGTACTCGCGGGACGGCAAGCTCGTGACGTTCTTCGGCGACAACCACCCCGCCTACAACGGCAACGTCGTGAAGGCCATGGCTTCGGCGCGCAACGGCTACGCCGAGATCGCCCGGGTCCTCGACGGCGAGGCCCTCGCGAAAACGGCCCCCGATTCCGAGTGGGACGAGTTCGCCGGCCGCGTCCGGGACGACCTCTCGGCGGAGGTGGTCGCGGTGAACCGTCTGACCCCGACGATCGTGGAGGTCGTCGTCAAGGCGCCCGCCGCCGCCCGCAACTTCGAGCCGGGCCAGTTCTTCCGCCTCCAGAACCTCGAGTCGCTCGCGCCCCGGCTCTCGGGCTCGCCTCTCCTCATCGAGCCCTGCGCGCTGACGGGGGCCTGGGTGGACGCCGAAAAGGGCCTGCTCTCGATGATCGCCCTCGAAATCGGAGGCTCGACGCGGCTCTGCTCGATCCTCAAGCCCGGAGAGCCCGTGGTCGCGATGGGCCCGACGGGCACCGCGACCGAGCTGCCCAGGGACTCCACCGTGATGCTGGCCGGCGGCGGGCTCGGCAACGCCGTGCTCTTCTCGATCGGCAAGAAGGCCCGCGCGCTGGGCAACCGGGTCATCTACTTCGCGGGCTACAAGAAGGGCGAAGACTTCTACAAGCGGGAGGAGCTCGAGGCCGCGGCCGATACCCTGATCCTGTCGGTCGACCGCGGGGAAGCCATCCCCGCGACACGCGCTTCGGACCGCAGCTTCGTCGGCAACATCGTCGAGGCGATGGTGGCCTACGCCACCGGCCGCCTGGGCGAAGTCTCGATCCCCCTCTCGTCGGTCGAGCGCCTCATCGTCATCGGCTCGGACCGCATGATGGCGGCCGTCTCCCGGGCCCGGAAGGACGCCCTCGCGCCCTTCCTCGCGCCGGGCCACATCGGGATCGCCTCGATCAACTCCCCGATGCAGTGCATGATGAAAGAGGTCTGTGCCCAGTGCCTGCAGAAGCACGTCGACCCGGCGACAGGCCGCGAGGAGATCGTGTTCTCCTGCTTCAACCAGGATCAGAAGCTCGACGAGATGGACTGGGGAAACCTCGCCGCCCGCCTCCGCCAGAACACGGTCTCGGAAAAGCTCACCAACCTCTGGCTGGACAGGCTCTTCCGGATCGAGGATCCAAGGGTCGTCTAGCTCGACGGAGCGAATAGTCGAGCAGTTTCGAGCGGTCAGCTAGGGTCCAGGGCTCGGGTCAGCCGCTCTCGACGGCCGTGACCAGCCTGACCCGGACTGTCGAGCTACTGAACTGTGGCGAGGAACAGCAGGTAGGGGTTGATCGCGACGCCGGCCTTGAAGTTGTCGTCTTCTTCCGCGAGCCGGGTGATCGAGAAGTGCAGATGCGGACCGCTCGCGTGCCCCGTCCGGCCGACCTGGGCGATGACCTGGCCCTTCTCGACGCGATCCCCGGGCTTGAGCCCCCTGGCGTACCGGGAGAGGTGGCAGTAGTAGAGAAGGAACTTGCCGCTCTTGTCCTTCTGGTAGAGCGAGATGCCGCCCCGGTTCTCCCGGCGGAGGATCACGATCTCGCCGTCGGCGGCCGCCACGACCGGCGTGCCCTTGGGGGCGCCGATGTCGATGGCCAGGTGCTTGCGGTGGCGGCCCCGGGAGTTGAGGAAGGAGTCCCGGAGGCGGCTCGAATCGACACCCTCGACGGGAATCTGCACGCCCGCCGAGAGCAGGTCGGAGAGGTCGACGTCCTCCGGACGCATCGTGGACTCCGCCGACTTGGGACGCAGGAGCGATCCGAAGCTGCGGGCCGCCCGCAGGAGCGGGTTCTCGTCCACTTCGGGCATGTCGTCGATGTCCCCTTCGGCGTTCACGGACTCGGGAGTCTCCTCGTCGGACTCGTGGACGTGGGCTTCGAGAACGACATCCAGGGACTCGCACTCGGGACGGGGGTAATCGACGATTTCCACGGGAAGGAACGGCCCGTAGAAGGCCGGAACCTCGACCTCCACCTGTTCGACCACGACCTCTCCGCCGACGGCGGCGACCGGTTTCCGGGCGTGGCGGGCTTTCCGGGAAGGCTTGCTGGTGCTCTTGCGGCTGGCCGAGGTCTTCCTGGAGGCGCTCGCCTTCGAGGACGAGGACTGGCTCGATGCGCTCGACGCCTTCTTCGACGCCGAGGCGGGCTCCGCCTGAAGCGAAGTCAGGGAACCCAGGGAGAAGATGGCGGCCAAAGCAGCCGCCGAGATACCCGAACGATTGTGCACGGAGGGGATTATCCGAACCGACCCCCGGCCCGTCAACCCAAAAAGTTCTTGGGGCTCAATTATTTATGTTAGATCAGCATAAGCGCCGGGATTCGGGCAGAAGCTTCTCCTCGCGACTCCAGAGTGTTGTGAGAGTCGTCAGAGTGTTGTGAGAGTCGTCACTCAGAGTGGTGAGAACCGTTTTTCCGAAACGCTGAGAGATGTCTCTCCGCCGCGCTCGAGATCGCCCTTCAGGCGCGCTCCAAGTAGGAATCGTCGCGCGTGTCGACCTTGATCTTCGTCCCCGCTTCGATGAACTGCGGCACCATCACCTGCAATCCGGTCTCGAGGGTCGCGGGCTTGTACGACGCCGAGGCCGTGGCGCCCTTCATCCCCGGCTGCGTCTCGACGACCTTGAGCGTCACCGTGTTCGGCAGCTCGATGCCCACCGGATTCTCGTCGTAGAAGTCGACGTGGATCGCCGTGTTGGGCAGCAGGTACTTCATCTGTTCGCCGATCACTTCGTCGGAGAGGGTGAGCTGGTCGTACGACGTCTGATCCATGAAATGGTGCCCGGCGGCGTCCGAGTAGAGGTACTCCATCTCCCGCTCGTCGAGCGAAGCCTTCTCGACCCGGTCGGTCGAGCCGAAGCGGTGCTCGTTCATGGAGCCCGAGCGGACGTTCCGCATCTTGGCCTGGACGAACCCGCGGAGGTTGCCCGGGGTCTTGTGGACCATGTCGTGGACGCGGTGCAGCTCCCCGTTGTGGATGATGAGCATGCCGTTTCGAAGCTGAGTTGCCGGAATCATGGCCATAGGAGCCTGCCCTTCGAAAAAGACGGCGAAATTAGCAGAAGCGGCTGCAGGCTGCAAGAAAAGGCCCCGGGAGGATCCCCCGGGGCCGGACGGACGCAGTCGGACTGGATTCAGTCCCGGGCGATGCGGCGCGGCCCCCCGCGGGCGGGCCGGGGGACGGACGCCACCGGCATCTCGATCGAGAATCGACGCGCGGCGCCGGTGCGCTCCAGCAGGTCGCGCCACATGCCGAGGCTGTACCCGTACTCCCCACCTCCCCGCACGCCGGCGCCCGTCTCCGGAACGTTCGGAGTGAAGAGCACGTGGCTGAAGTCGGGCGTCGGGATCTCGAGGCCGAGCTCGAAGTTCATGGTCTGGATGAACGCGTTCGCGATGATCGTGTAGCCGATCGAGGAGGGATGGACGCCATCGGCCGAGAAGAGCCCGCCGCTCAGAAACGCCGTCGAAAGGTTGATTCCGCCGAGATGGAACCCATGGGCGGAGATCTCGTCGAAGATGGCATTGATGTCGACGACCGCGCCGCCGACGCCCGCGATCTGCGCGGCGATGATCGAGTTGTAGTCCGCGACGAACTCCTCGATGCCCGCGACCTCGTCGGGATAGAGGAGAACGCCCGGGACCACCGTGGCGGGCGGGATGAACCCGCCGTCCGGAAGAGGCAGCCCGGTGCCGCCGAGCTCCACCGGCACGCCAATGCCCAGCGCGAGCAGGGCGGACGCGGGCAGCGTCACGAGCGTGCCGTCGGGAACCGGGCACCCGAGGTTCGGCGCGACCGGCTCGCACGGATAGGCGGCGTTGCCGGGGCCGAGAACCGAGGTCGGGCCCAGCTGCGCCGGGATCGTCGTCGTGAACGGCATCGCGGTCACGTCCGGAACGTTGCCCGCGACGATCGTCCGCCCGGGCAGCGCGATGTTCTCGAGCACCAACGCGTAGTTCTCTTCGAAGACGTCCGGCGTCGTCGCGGTGACGCCCGGCAGAAACAGACCCGTCGGTCGCGGCGCCGAGGATGTCGTTCGATCCGGCCCAGAGCGTGATGAGGTCCGGCCCGAGCGCGTTCGCCTCGGTGACCGCGTTCAGGCCGTCGAAGGGCGAGCCCGGGACGTTGCGCAGCACGAGGGCCGAGAAGCGCACGGCCGTGCTGCCGCCGTTCGGGTTGCCCTGGGTCAGGGTCACCAGGTCGCCGACGTTGGCTCCCGGGATGCCCAGGTTGTCGTAGGGACGCGGGAGCTGCGCGTTGAGGGGCGCGCCCATCTGCGAGATCGGGCCCACCGTGATCGAGCTGCCCGACAGCACCGCGCCGAGGCACGGAGCACCGACGAGCGGGTTCGTCAGGGCGAGCTCCTGGACCAGGGGCTGCTGGAAGTCGGTCTGGTTGAGAGCGTTCGCGAGGACCGCCGGGAACGAGGCGAGCTGGTTTCGCTCAACCAGGCAGCCCCCCTCGACGCCCGCGGTGAGGCTGTCGCCGAGAGCGACGTAGTGCGTGAACTGGGCCGAGAGCGGCGCGGCGGCCAGGGCCAGGATCGCGGCGGCCGGACCGAGGGAACGCAGCAGTTTTCTTCATGGCTTCCTCCGCCTCAAAGGGCCAGACGGATCCCGGCCGTCAGGACGAGGCCGGTCTCCTTGTAGGTGCCGTAGTAGTTGTCGGTCTGCGGCACGGGGGGAAGGATGGCGCGCTCCTTGAACTTGAGGAGCACCGCCGCCGAGGTCGAACCCCCACCGCTCCGTGTTGTAGCCGAAGCCGGCCGTGTATACGTTGCGATCCGAGTCGGGAAGGAGCGGGCTCACGTCGAAGTCGGGCTGCGGCGTGTTGTCGTAGTAGTAGCCGATGCGGACCGCCCAGTCGCCGAATCCCTTTTCGAGACCCGCCCGGTAGGCCCAGCTGTCTTCCCAGAGCGTGGGGCGGAACACGTCCCGGCCCACGAGGGTCGGGAAGAAGATGGCGAGGCTCTGAAACGTGGACCACTCCGTCCAGTCCGCCTCGAGCGACAGGAGCCACTGGTTGCCCAGCTCGATGCCGACGCCGAGGTTGAGGCTCGAGGGGAACTCGATCCTCGTCTCCACGGGCGGATTGCCGGGCGGCAGCGAGGCCGCGACGATGGCGTCGAGGGCCGCGTTGCCGGTCGGCCTCTGGGTAAACGTGGCCTCGCCCTCGTAATCGATGTTGATCCCCGAGCGGTATGAGGCTCCGATCGAGATGCTCTGGACGGGCTTGAACATGAGGGCCACGTTCCAGCCCCAGCCGCCGTTGTCGAGGAGGTCGCTGTTGAGCTTGACGTGCGCGACCGGCACGACCGCGCCGTTGAAGGGATTGACGGCCGCCTGGTTGCGCTCGAGCTGGACTTTCGAGAACCGGTAGTCGACGCCGGCCGCGATCGCGAGCTCCGGGAACAGCCGGTACGTGAAGTTGAGGTTCGTGTCGAACGACTGGATCACCGAGTTCTGCGAGATGAACTGGCCCGTGAAGGTGGTGTTCGGGTTGTCCCACTTCAGTCCAAGGCCGTACTGGGCGAAGCCGCCGACGCCGACGTTGAGCTCGTTGGTCAGCGGGAGGACGAGGTAGCCGTCCGGGAAGAAGTACCAGTTGTTCTCCATGGTCTCGAGGGCGCCCGAGCCCGGGAACGGGGCCGCGCCCGCGAGCTCCCCTTCCGTCCGGGTCAGGAAGTTGACGCCGACGTATCCCTCGAAGTGCGTCATCCAGCCGATGCCCGCGGGGTTGTAGAAGACCGACGTGGGATCGCCGCTGATGCCGGCATAGGCGAGGCCCATGCCGCTCGCGCGGGCGCCGTGCGTCATGACCTGGAACCCGGAGGAAAACGCGTTAGCGCTGACGAGCAGGGCCGCGGCCGCGGCCATCAGGGCGAGACGAAGACCTGGCACCCGGACGCGATGGCGCTGTCTCACGATGCTCCTCCCTCGCTTGTGAATGTGAAACTGGCACGTCGAATCGAACGATGGACACGCTGGTTGGGCAATCTAGACCCCCGCGAAGCGAAAGTCAAAGAAACAGCCGCGAAAGTCGAAGGAGTCGATCCCGGCGGCGGCTTAGAATCATCGACGACTTGGGCCACGAGAGCGAGCTGCCGACGCGAGACGGAACGACCCAGCGGACGCATCAAAGCGCCCGCGAGGTTCCGGTCACCGTCGGCACGATCCTCGGCGACCGCTACCGCATCGACTCGGTTCTGGGCTTCGGCGGGATGGGCGTCGTCTACCGCGCCTGCGACCTGAAGCTCGACCAGGAGATCGCGCTCAAGCGCATCCGCCCCGATCGCGTGTCGCCCGAGCGGCGCGAGACGCTTCGCCGCGAGATCATCCTGTCGCGGCGCGTCACGCACCCGAACGTCTGCCGCGTCTACGACCTCACGGAGATCTCCGGCGAAGAGTTCGTCTCGATGGAATACATCGCCGGGCCGACGCTCAAGGACATGGAGGAGCGCGAGCGCATGCTCCCGCTCGGGCGCGGGCTCGCGATCGCCAAGGGCATCTGCGGCGGGCTCGCCGCCGCGCACCGGATCGGCGTGCTGCACCGGGACCTCAAGCCCGAGAACGTGATCGTCGGCGAAGACGGCGAGCCGCGGCTGATGGACTTCGGGATCGCCATCGAGTCGGCGCTCTACACCGGCGAGAGCCGGGAGACACGGTTCCGGGAACGCCCCAGTTCCTGGCGCCCGAGCTCCTGCAGGGCGGCATGCCGACCCAGCGGACCGACGTCTACGCGATGGGCGTCCTCCTCTTCGAGATGTTCACGGGCCGCGTCCCGTTCGACGACAACGACACGGCGAAGCTGGTGCGCCGCGTGATCTCGGAGAAGCCGCCGAAGGTCGAGACGCTGCGGCCGGACCTGCCGCCCGAGCTCCGCGACATCCTCGAGCGCGCGATCGCCAAGGATCCGGAGTCGCGCTTTCCCGACGCGACGGCCCTCTCCGACGCCATCTCGGCCTTCGAGGGCCAGGTCCTCGACCGCGTGCTCGCCGAGGTTTCGGTCACGCGCGCCCGGATGGTCAAGCTCATGGTCATCCTCGAGGCCAACAAGTCTCTCGCCGCGACCTTCGATCCGACCGAGACGCTGCGCATCATCCTCAGGACCGCGACCTCGGAAACCGACTCCGAGCGCGGGACCATTTTCCTGCGCGAGCCGGGCTCGGACGAGCTCGTCAGCCAGATCCTCGAGGGCGGTTCCGTCAACCCGATCCGACTGCGCGTCGGCACGGGCATCGCGGGCACCGTCGCCAAGACGGGCCAGGTGATCAACAGCGTCGACGCCTACCGCGACGCGCGCTTCGACAAGCGGACGGATGCGTCCTCCGGCTTCACGACGCAGTCCATCCTGGCCGCTCCCCTGCGCACGCCCCGGGGGGAGATCGTCGGCGTCATCGAGGTCCTGAACAAGCGCCGGCGCAACTTCACCAAGGAAGACGAGGAGTTTCTTTCCGAGGTCGGCACGCACGCCGCCCTCGCCGTCGAGAGCGTGCGCGAGCACGTCGCCGCCGTCCGCCAGGCCCGCCGCGACGGCGCCGCGGCCGTCCTTCGAGGCGTCTCCCCGCTGCTGAACCCGACGACCTGGCCCGAGACTCCGGGCTTCGAGTCGGCGCCGCTCCGGTGGCGGTCCGACGAGCCCGGCCTCTCGGTCTACGCCGTCGAGAGCCGGCCGGGTTGCGTCGCCATGCTGCTCGTCGAGGACGCCCGCGATCTCGAGGACTCCGTCGGCGCGATCGTCCGCGCGTCGCGAGCCGCCCGCGCTCACCTCGCGTCCGCCCCGCCCTCCGAAGTCCTGCGCCGGGCCGCGGAAGCGGACGCGGGCTGCGCGGTGACGGTGGCGCGCTGGGAGGGAGACCGCGTGGCCCTCGCCTCCCGCGGCGCGCCCGTGCCGTTTCTCCTGCGATTCGGACGGCCCGTCCCCTTCGAAGTCCGCGAGTCCGCCGGGGTGTCCGAGGCGACGCTCGAGACCGCGCCGAAGGATCTGCTCGTCATCGCCTCGCGCGGGTTCTTCGCGTTGCAGCCGGACGGAGGATCGACCACCGCCGACCAGGCGATCCAGCGGCTCGCCCGCGGGTGCGAGACCCAGGGTCTCTCCGCCGCCTTCGCCGCGCTCGTGTCCGAGTGGAAGAAGGTGGGGATCGCGCCGAGAGAGCGGGACGTGCTGCTTCTCGCGACGAAACGACTCTAGGGGAACATTCCGACAGCTCCCCCGTCGTAGATCACCCTCGTCCCCTCGACCCGCGCGAACGTCGGCAACGCATGCGGCCTCGCGGAGGTCGCCGACAGCGCGTCCGTGACTTCGACGCCTCGAGCCACGAGCGCATCGGCGATGAGGGAGCGGTGGCACCGCCAGGGCACCGCTTCGGCGCACATGAGCGCCGGGCGGCTTGCGCCGGACCGCGCGAGCTCGAAGACGCGCGCGAGCCCGGCTTCGAAGTCGGGCGTGTCCATGAAATCGGCGTAGCCCCGGAAGCTCTCCTCCCGCCAGGCGACGTGCGGCGAGTCCGGCCGCGGCTTCCGCCTTCCGCCGAGCTCGGGCATTCCGGAGTAGGCGATCCCTTCCTCCGCGAGGGCGCGCGCCAGGGGCTCCGCGTCGAAGTGCGGCCACTTGCGGGACACCGGATAGCGCCGGACGTCGAGGATGCGGTCGATCCCGTGCGCCCTGAGGATCGCGAGGAAGTCCGCGAAGGAGCGATTGGAGTGGCCGACCGTGAGGATCAAGGAACCGGCGAGCGTCCAGCCTCTAGGGCAGCACCGACAGCGCGAGCGCTCCGGGACCTCCGTGGGCTCCGAGGGCCGGACCGCACTCGACGATCATGACGTCGGATTCCGGGTAGCGCTTGCGGATCTCGCGCGCCATCTCCTCGGCCGTGTCCTCGGCGTCGCAGTGCGCGACTCCGAAGCGGCGCGAGGCGCTGGCGCGCTCGCCGGCCTCCTCGAAGAGGAGCTTGAGCGTCTTGCGCCGCGCGGCCTCGTAGCCGCGGGCCTTGGCCGCGGGCTCGGCCTTGCCTTCCTTCGAGATCGTCAGGATGGGCAGGAGCCCCAGCATCTTCGCGATGAGCCCCTTGAGCGGCGACACGCGTCCTCCGCGCACCAGATGGGTCAGCGTCGGGACCGCGACGAATGTCCGCACGCGCGCGGCCGTATCCCGGGCCACCTCCGCGACCTCGTCGGCGCTCTTGCCCGCGGCCGCGGCCTCCGCGGCGGCGCGGACGACGAGGCCGAGGCCGACCGAGACGTTCCGGCTGTCGACGTGGGTGATCTGGGTCTTCTCCACGGGGCGCGCCCCGACCAGGGCCGCCTGGTACGTCCCCGAGACCGCGGCGGAGAGGTGCACGGAAACGATGGATCCGGCGTGGGCCGCGACGTTGCGGTAGACCTGCGTGAAGTCCGCCGGCGGCGGCTGCGACGTCTTGGGCTCCTGGTCGGTCACGGAGAACCGCGCGTAGAACTCGGCCGGCGTGATCGTGACCTTGTCGAGATAGTTCTCGGAACCGAAGTAGACGCGGACCGGCACCACGCCGATGCCCAGCTCCTCGAGCATCGTCGCCGGCAGGTCGCAGGTCGAATCCGTGACGATCCCCACCCGCGACGCGCGGTTCTGGTCGAAACGCGACTCGTGCTGCGCGCGCATGTCCTCGATCTTCGTCTGAGCGACGTCGGCGAACCGGGCCGCGACGGCGAAGAGTTTCTCCGGCTCGTTCGTATGCACGTGGAGCCGCACGCGCGCAGCGCCTCCGGCGAGAACGAGGGAATCGCCGAGGAGCGCGACCTCGCGGCGGAGAGCGTCCCGGTCGATGGCGTCGCCCTCGAGAAGCGCCTCCGTGCAGTAGCGGAAGAGGATCGACTCGGGTGTCTTGTCGAAGATCGCGGCGCGGACTTCTTCCGGCTCGACCGGCGGTGGAGCGAGGCGCGCCGCTTCCCGGAGGTACTTGACGATGCCCTCGAGCAGGTACACGAACCCCTGGGCGCCCGCGTCGACGACGCCGGCTTTCTGGAGGACTTTCATCTGCTTGGGGGTGTTCTGCAGCGACGTCCGCGCGGCTTTCAGCGATTCGGGCAGCAGGACTCCGAAGTCGCGCGACCTCGGCCGCGCGGTCCGCGACGTGCCGCGCCCAGTCGCGGATGACCGTCAGGATCGTCCCCTCGACCGGCCGGGCGATCGCGCTGTACGCCGACTCCGCCGCCTTCACGACGGCGGCGCCGAAGGCGCGGGTCGTCACGCGAGGAGAGTCGGGCAGACCCTCGGAAAACCCGCAGAAGAACTGCGCGAGGATGGCGCCGGAGTTGCCGCGCGCCCCCCCGATCGCCTGGTCGGCGAGGGCCTTGGACATCTCGCGGACGTGCCGCTGCCGGATGCGCGAGATTCCCGCCGCCACCTTCTGGAGAGTCGAAGCGACGTTCGTGCCGGTATCGCCGTCGGCCACCGGGAAGACGTTGATCTTGTTGAGCGCTTCGGCGCGCTCGGCGACGAAATGCGCTCCCGCAATCACGGCCCGCGAGAGCCGGTTGCCGTCGAGGTACCCGATGGCGATCAAGGCTTGATGGTCGCCGGGTAGCCTTCCGGCGCACGACTCGGGTTGGCCGATGCGCGGTATTCCTCCGCGATCGCCGGCAGCCGGTCGAGATAGAAGAGGACGACGCCGCAGCCCATGCAGGCCCACGGAAACACCTTCTCGACGCCCCACGAGAAGATCCCGGTCTTCCAGGGCTTCTTCCAGAAGTAGGACGTGTAGCCGGAGGTGTTCGAGCGCGAGCGCAACATCTCACCCCCGCAAAGCGGGCACTTTCGGTGGAAGGCGTCGCTCATGGCCGCGTGGGGCGAAGGATATCAGGGCACCGGCCCCTGGTGGCCCTAGGGCTTCCCGGGCTTCTTTGCCTGCATCCGGGCAATCTCCGCGGCCTTCTGCCTCGCCGCGGCCGCGAAGTCCGGATCCGGGCTCGCGGCGGCGAGCTTCTGGAACGCCGCCAGCGCGGCATCGAGCTTTCGCTCGTTGTAGAGGGCCATCGCCGCGTTGTAGTCGGCGGCCGCGCGTTGGAGCGCCGCGGTCTTGCGTAGATCCTCCCGGTACTTCTCCATCTTGGCCCGCGTTTCTCCGTCCACCTCCTCCATCAGCGGGTCGAGCAGCGCCAGGGCTTCGTCGAACTTGCCCTCGTCGACGAGCCGATGGATCTCCGCGGCACGGCCTTCGAAGTCTCTCGCGGCCCTGTGCTCGGTCCGCGCGGCCTCGGCCTTCGGCCCGGACGTCTGCAGGAGCGCATCGGCCCGCGCCTTGTCTCCCTTCTGCTCGTAGAGCGCCGCCAGGTCGATGGCGACGTCCTCGCGCGTCGGGAGCCGCTTCTTCGCCGCCTCGAGGGCGGCGATGCCTTCCTCGACGTTGGCGCCGCGCGGCTCGAGGCGATAGGTACGCCCGAGCGCGGCGAGCGCCTCCGCGTAGTCCGGGTTGAGCTCGGCGCTCCTGCGAAAAGCGGCGCGCGCGGCCTCGAGCTGCGCCCGGTCCTCCGGGTCCAGGTTCTCGCGATGGCGGGGTTTCTCGGTGAGCGCCTCCCATCGCGCCCGGCCGTCGGCGTAGTAGACCCGGAAGTCGGTCGAGCCCGCCTCGGCCGCCTTGCGCACGAGGGCGGCGGCCTCGTCCTTACGCTCCTGCCGCTGGCGCACCCAGGCCAGCCCGGCGAGCGCCCCGGCACAGCCCGGGTTCGCCGCCAGCGCCGCGTCGTAGTAGCGCTCACCCTCCTCCAGCCTCTTCGTGTGTGCCAGCAGATCACCCAGCCGAACGACCACGTCTTCGTAACTCATCGGCGTCGTGCGCGCCTCGGTCGGGGGTTTGAGATCCGCAAACTTGACGCGGTTGTAGAAGAATCGCTTGTTGTTGCGGATGTAGGAGACGAGCTCCCCGTAGAGCGTCGCGTAATCCGTGCCGAACGCCTCGCGGAACGCTTCGTCCTGCGGCCGCCCCTGCTTGCGCAGGAGGAGGAAGCGGCCGAGCTGCGGGGCTCGCTCGGGATTCCCCTGCATCAGGTAATGCGCGAGGGCCCACGACTCGGCATAGAAGAGGCTCCGGTTGTCGGGATCCCGGTACTCCGGCGAGTCGTAGTCCGCCGCGAGCAGGCGCTCGAGGGGCAACCACATCCCCCGCGTTCGCAGGAGAAGGAGATCATCTTCCGGGAGCATCCCGGTGCGCGCCTCGTCCCCCTCCGTCTGGAAGGTGCTGTAGTAACCGGCGATGCCGACCTCGTACCAGAGCGGCAGGTCGGTGAAGTTGGCCTGGATGAAGTCGTAGATGTAGGAGTGGTAGACGGTCGGCCGCGGATCCGTGTTCCACGCCGCCGAGAGCATGGCGTAGTTGCCCTCCCAGCTGCCCTGGTAGAACGAGGACGTGCGCTCGGGATCGGAGTCGCGCGGCAGGTAAGGCACGAGCGCCGAGTGATTCTTGAAGACGTACACCCACGTGGGAACCGCGGCATTCCCGGCCGATCCGCGCTTGAGCAGAACGAGCACGGCGCGCAGCCGCTCCATCTCGAGACCGACGTCCCGGGTCTTGGACTCGCTGGCGTTGCCGTAGAGGGTGAAGTTCTTCGTCCGGACTTCGACCCAGCGATCGCTCTTCGACGGGAGTGGAACGGGAGCGTCGGCCGAGCGGGCGGGCGCCGCCAAGCCGGAAACGAGCGTCGCGAGGACCGCAGCCCGAACGGAAACGTTCAGGCGTTCAGCATACTCCCGGCGTCGAGGGGGCTAGGGCCTCCAGCGAAGCGTGAGCTTCTTCGCCGCGCCGACCTCGTCGACCCGCTTCACCGGAGTCGAGTGCGGCGCCGCATGCACCATCTCGGGCGTCTCCGCGCACTCCCGGGCGATCTCGCGCATGGCGCGGATGAAGGCATCCAGGCCGAGCTTCCCCTCGGTCTCGGTGGGCTCGATCATGAGCGCTCCGTGCACGATCAGCGGGAACGACACGGTCGGCGGATGAAACCCGTAGTCCATGAGCCGCTTGGCGATGTCCATGTTCGAGACGCCGTACTCGGTCTGCTTCTTGTCCGAGAAGACGACCTCGTGCATCGACGGCGCGTCGTACTTGAGGTGGTAGAGGTCCGAGAGCCCGGCGCGGATGTAGTTCGCGTTGAGCACGGCTCCGCGGGCGACCTCGCCGATGCGGTTGCCGTAGGCCGCGATGTACGCGAGAGCGCGCACGAACATCCCGAAGTTGCCGAGGAACGTGCGGAGCCTTCCGATCGAGTCGGGCCGGTCCCCGTCGAGGTAGAAGGTCCCGTCCTCGCGCCGCTCGACCGTGGGCCGAGGCAGGAACGGCACGAGCCTCTCCGCCACCGCCACCGGGCCCGAGCCTGGGCCTCCGCCTCCGTGCGGCGTCGAGAAGGTCTTGTGGAGGTTCATGTGCATGACGTCCACGCCCATGAGCCCCGGCTTGGCGACGCCCACGAACGCGTTGAAGTTGGCGCCGTCGCAGTAGAGGTACGCGCCCTTGTCGTGCACGATCCGGGCGATGTCGAGGATCCGGTCCTCGAAGACGCCGAGCGTGTTGGGGACCGTCAGCATGAGCGCCGCGACGTCATCGGTCATCGCGGCCTCGAGTACGGCCAGATCGATCGTGCCGCGGGCGTTCGACTTCAGCTCGCGCACCTTGTAGCCCGCGAAGTGCGCCGACGCCGGATTCGTCCCGTGCGCCGAGTCGGGGATGAGGACGGTCGTCCGGGCGCGGCCCGCCTTCTCCAGAGCCTTGCGGACCATGAGAATGCCGGCGAGCTCGCCCTGGGCTCCGGCCGAAGGCTGCAGCGTGACGCGGGCGAGCCCGGTCAGCTCGGCGAGGATGCGCTCGAGCGTCCAGGCCAGCTCCAGGGCGCCCTGGGACACCGACTCCGGAGCGAGAGGGTGCGCCGCGGCGAAGCCCGGCAGGCGCGCCATCTCTTCGTTCGTCCGAGGGTTGTGCTTCATGGTGCAGGAGCCCAGCGGATAGAGGCCCTGGTCGATCGAGAAATTCAGGCGCGAGAGCCGCGTGAAGTGGCGGGCGATCTCGACCTCGGTGATCTCGGTCTCGCCGGCGATCTCGCCGCGGCGCAGGGCCTCGGGGATCGCGACCGCCGGCGGCACGTCCAGCGGCGGCAGAGAGTAGCCGACCTTCCCTTCGCCCGACCGTTCGAAGACCAGAGGCTCGGCGCGCGGCTCGGGGCGCGCATTCATCGGCCGTGGCGGTCTTCTCCTCGATCTCGACGCTCATGCCCGTGTCTCGGCTTCGGACAGTCCGGCCACGAGATGGTCCATCTCGCCCCGCGTGTTCATTTCGGTCACGGCGACCAGGAAGCGCCGGCGATCGGCGGCGTCCCAACGCGACAGCGGGATGCCGGCCAGGATCTTCCGGGCCGCGAGCCGATCGAGGAGCGCGGCCGCGTCCACGTCTGGCGGAGCTTCCACCGTGAACTCGTTGAACGTCGGTCCCGCGAACGGGATCCGGTAGCCCGGGATCGCCGCGATCCGGCCCTTCAGGTACTCGGCCTTCGCGTGGCTCTGCTGGGCCACTTCGCGCATGCCCTTCTTTCCGAGAAGCGACATGTGGATGTTCGAGGCCAGCGCCATCAGCCCCTGGTTGGTGCAGATGTTGGAAGTCGCCTTCTCCCGCCGGATGTGCTGCTCGCGTGTCGAGAGCGTCAGGCAGAATGCCCGCCGCCCTTCGGCGTCGAGCGTCTCCCCCACCAGCCGCCCGGGAATCTGCCGCTGGTGCTCCATCCGGCACGCGAGGAAACCGAGGAGCGGCCCGCCCAGGTGCATCGGCACGCCCAGCGACTGCAGCTCCCCGCAGGCGATGTCGGCGCCTCCCTCTCCGGGCGGCTTGAGCAACGCGAGAGAGGCCGCCTCGGCCACCACCGCGACCGACGCCGCCCCCGCTTTCTTCGCCGCCGCGGAACCGACGGCCCAGTCCTCGATGACGCCGTAGAAGTTGGGCGACTGCACGGCGACCGCGAAGGTCGTCGCGTCGACAGCCGCCTCGAGAGCGCGCGGGTCCGTCGCGCCGGCGGCGTCCAGGGGAACCTCGACGATCTCGAGGCCCAGGTTGGCGAAGTAGCTCCGCACGGTCTCCCGGTACTCGGGGTGGATGCCGGCCGAGAGGACCGCGCGCTTGCGGCCCTTCGAGAGCCGCTCGGCCATGAGCAGCGCCTCGACCAGCGCCGAGGCTCCCTCATAGAGCGAGGCGTTCGCGACCTCGAGCCCGGTCAGCAGGCAGACGTGCGTCTGGAACTCGAAGATCGACTGCAGCGTCCCCTGCGAGACTTCGGGCTGGTAGGGCGTGTAGGCCGTCAGCCATTCCGCCCGGTAGAGCATCTGGTCGGCGATCGCCGAGACGTAGTGGTTGTAGACGCCGCCGCCCAGAAAAAACGCCGTATCGCGGGCGTTCGCGTTCTTCGAGGCGAGCCCTCCCAGAAACCGGCGGATCTCGATCTCCGACAGCGGGTCCGGCAGATTCGGCGCCTGCCGGACGGCGGGAGGCACGGTCGCGAAAAGGTCCTCGATGGAGGAGGCGCCGATCGCGGCGAGCATGTCGCGCCGTTCGGCGTCGGAGTTGGGGAGGAACTTCACTTCGACTGCTCTTCCTCGCTGACGTACTTCGCGTAGGCCTCGGCCGACATGAGCTTGCCGATCTCCTCGTCGGTCGAGAGCTTGATCTTGATGAGCCAGCCGTCGCCCTGCGGATCGTCGTTGATGATGCCGGGCTCGGAGACCGCCGACTTGTTGACCTCGACCACCTCGCCCGAGACCGGCGAGTACAGCTCCGAGACGGCCTTGACCGACTCGACGGTCCCGAACTCGTCGTCCGCGTTGTAGACGTGGCCGACCTCGGGCAGCTCCAGGTACACGATCTCGCCGAGCTGTTTCTGCGCGTGCTCGGTGATCCCGACCGTTCCGATGTCGCCGTCCACGCGGACCCACTCGTGGCTCTCGCTGTAATGCAGGTCGTCCATCAGCTTCCCTTCCTCTTGTAGAACGGTGTCGCCACGACGCGCGCGGCCGCGCCGCGTCCGCGAATGTCCACTTCGAACTCGGTCCCGACGGCCGACGCGGCCGTCGGGAGAAGGGCGAGGCCGATGGGCTTGCCGAGCGTCGGGGAGTGCGTCCCGGAGGTCACCACACCCGCTCCCGCCGCGGTCTTCGCCGGATATCCGTGGCGGCCGATGCCCCGGTCGACCATCTCGAAGCCCACGAGCTTGCGGGGCACGCCGGCGGCCTTCTGCGCGGCGAGCGCGTCGCGTCCGAGAAAGTCGCCCTTGCCCATCTTCACGATCCAGCCGAGATCGGCCTCGAAGGCCGTGACCGTGTCGTCGATGTCGTTGCCGTAGAGAGCCATCTTGGCCTCGAGTCGGAGCGTGTCCCGGGCTCCGAGCCCGCACGGCATGACGCCGTCGACCTGTCCCTCCTCGAGCAGCCGCCGGAAGATGGCCTCCGCGTCTTCGGGACGGCAGTAGACCTCGAAACCATCTTCGCCCGTGTAGCCCGTGCGCGAGACGAGCGCCCGGAAGCCGGCGACGTTCGCTTCGAGAAAACCGTAGTACGGCAGGCTCGACGGATCGGGGTCCGCCACGCGTCCGAGAAGCGCGGCGGACTTCGGTCCCTGGACGGCGATCAGGGCGTAGCGGTCACTGTGGTTCTCGACGCGGACGTCGCCCTTCAGACGATCCTGCGCCCACGAGAAGTCCTTGTCGGTATTGCCGGCGTTGACCACGAGCAGATACTCGTCGGCCGCCTTGCGGTAGACGAGAAGATCGTCGACGAAGGTCCCCTTCTCCGTCAGGAACGCGGAGTAGTGGATGCGTCCGTCCGCCAGCTTCGCGACGTCGTTGGGCGTCAGGGCCTGGAGCCCCGCCAGAGCGCCCGCGCCGGCGACGTGGAACTCGCCCATGTGCGAAACGTCGAAAAGTCCGACGCGCTCCCGGACCGCCTTGTGCTCCTCGAGGATCCCGGCGTACTGCACCGGCATCTCCCAGCCCCCGAAATCGACCATCCGCGCGGAGAGCTCCCGGTGCAGGGCGTAGAGCGGCGTCCGCTTGAGTGCGGCGGGCGCAGTCGCAGGGGCGGACATGAGGTCGAGAAATTAGCACAAGGGTCGCGCTCCCGGTCAAAGCCGCCGAACGCCATAGAATCCGGACGCATGACGGACTCGCCGGCGGAGCGGGCGCGGGTCGCGGCGCGCCGCTGCGAGGCCGCCGGGCTCGCCGGCGAGGCGGACATGCTCTTCCGCCTCGCCGAGACGCTCGAGGCGCAGGACCGCGCCGCGGCGGCCGCCTCGCTGGCGCGGGTCCTCCTCTCGGCGGGACGCGTCGACCAGGCGCGGCCCTACGCCCTCGACGGCAACGATCCCGTGCTGGTCGCCCGGCTGCTCCTGGAGGCCCACGACTTCGGGGAGGCGCGGCGCCTCCTCGACGAGGCGCGGCGCCGAGACCCGTTCGATCCCCGGATCGCCTCGGCGCGCGGCCGGCTCGGGTTTCTCGAGAAGCGCTTCGCCGAAGCCGTCCGGGATCTTCTGGAGGCCGCGCTGCTGAGGCCGGACGGCCTGCCGGACAGCGGCGATCGGCGGTTTCTGCGGGCCGCGCGCGCCCTGGCTCCCGGCGAGGTCCCGTCGTGGCCGGATGCCGTCGCCGCGGCCCGCGACCGGCTGATGGAGGAGGCCGAGCGCCGCGCCCCCGGCGTTTCCTGGCCGGACCGCTCGGCGGACCTGCTCCGCTCCCTCGTCCGGCGCCGCGGCGCGTCCACGGAGGGCATCCTGGATCGCGCGCGCCGCCTCGCCGAGATGCCGGCGCTCCAGGGTCTCGACGAGGGGGCCCTCTTCGCGGCCGCGGCCGCCGGCGAGCTGCGCCGACTCGCGACCGGCAGCCCGCTCTATCGAAGCGGCGAGTCCTCCGGAGAAATCTCGTTCGTCGTGCAGGGCGCGCTGGACCTCGTGCGGCCCACGCCCGTCGGAGACCAGGCGATGGGCGAAGCCCAGCCGGGAGATCTCGTCGGCGAAGAGGCCCTCGTCGGCGCGGCGCGGACGTGCGACGCCCGGGCGCGGGGGCCGGTCACGCTGCTGGGCTTCACCGTCGATTTCTTTGCCTCCGACCCGGACCGCGCCGTCTGGCTGCGCTACCTGCGGATGCGCCTCGCCCGCCGTCTCGCCCGCCTGAACGACCTTTTCCGAGAATTCTTTCCCGAGGACTCCGCCGTTCCGCGCGCCGCGCAGCGCATCGACGACGCCGCGGAGGGGGCGGACACGCTCTCGCTCGAGGACCGGTCCCGCTCGCTGACCTCGGTCGGGCTTTCGGAGTCCGACCGCTTCCTCTTCGCCGTCTTCGCCGATGAGAAGAGCTACCCCTCCGAGGCCGTGATCTTCCGCGAGGGCGACGCGGGCGATGCGATCTATGTCATCGCGCGCGGCCGCGTCCGCATCTCCCGGCGCATTTCCGGAGGCGAGGAGGCCTTCGCGGTCCTCTCGGCCGGCGAGATCTTCGGCGAGATGGCGATCCTGGATCCGGGCTCCGGCCGCTCGGCCGACGCCGTCGTGCACGAGGATGCCGTCGTCCTCGAGCTTTCGCGCGCCCGTTTCGAGGCCCTGGAGGCCGCCGACCCGGAAGGCTGCGTCGAGCTCTCGGCGCTCCTCTGCCGGCTCGCGGCCCGCCGCGCGGTCGAGACCGCGGAGCGCCTGGCGAACTGGCGCGTGCTCGCGGGGCCGGGCTAGCCCGGCACCGTCTGAGCGGATCCGCTCCGCGGACCGTCGGAAGCTGAGAGCGGGACAGTCGCTTCAGTCTCCTCGCCGCCAGGAAAACTCGCGCGGTTCTGCGAAGCTTCGCCGGAGACTTCGCGCCGCGAATACGGAAGGCTCCTACGGGTCTTCAGCTTCTCGCTGACTTTCGCCCGCGGCTTCCCGGCGTTCGGGGCCACGAGGATGCGGACGAGCTTCGGTTTGTACCCGGGCGCGGACAGCATGAGATCGTGCACCCTCGGCCCCGAGAGCTTCAGGGGCGAGGCCGGGCCGAAATCCGAGGCGCGGTCCGAGCGCCTTGCCGTCTTCGCGACACGCCTGCATCCGCCGGCGTGATCTCGAATTCGACCTCCGAGGTCGTGCGGTCGTAGACGGCCGGCAGCTTCTCGTAGGGGAGCCGTTCGCGCCGCTCGAGCTCTTCGTCGATCGAGACCGAGTCGTCCCCGTCGGGCGTCACGTCGATCTGCAGATTCATGGGTCGGTAGCCCGGCAGCTCCATCCGGACGTAGTGCGTGCCGTCCTTCTCGAGCTCGAGCGACCGGCCTCCGCCCCGGTTGTCCCAGTCGTCGGCGATTCCGACGTAGTGCCCGTCGACATAGAGACGGGCCTGCTCGGGGCTGGAGGTGAATCGCACGCTGCCGCGCGTCTCGTAGACCTTGTCCACGCGGGTCGGGCCGCGCGGGAGCGGACGAGGCTGGCGGGGGCGGCGGCTTCCACCTCGGCGCGTGCCGCGATCTTCGGAGGTTCCGGCGTCGGCGCGGGGCTGGGCCGAACGCGCGTCGGGCGCGCGAGCGGCGTGCCGACCAGACGCGAAGCCCCGACGGTGGCGTCGGCCGCCTCCCCGGGCCCCGGCGTCGGCAGAACGATGGGCGTGGGTTCGACCGGCACGGCCTCGGGAGCCGGGGCGGGCGCCGTCGGCGCGGCCGGCGCCGATACCGGAGTCGAGACGGTCAGCGGAATCGGCCCGGAAACCGTGCGCGGCTTTCGGAAGACGAGAAAGAAGAGGAGCGCGGCGGCGATCGCGGCCCCGGCGAGCAGGAAGATCGTGCCCTCGAACATGCGGCGGTTCGACCGTGCGGGCGGCGCCGTCGGCGCGCCCGACGACACGGGCTCGGGCGGAGGGCCCGGCGCCGGGACGCGCGACGTCGGCAGCGGCGGAGGCGCCGCCACGGGGCCGACCGTCGCCCCCGCCGCCCCAGGGCCCGCCGCGACGGCGCGCCGCGTCATCTCGGATTCGCGCTGGAACTTCTCGATGCGGCGGAGCTCCCGCAGAAACTCCCGCGCGTCCGCCGGCCGGCGCTCGGGCTGCTTGGCGAGCAGGCGCGCCATCACGTCGCGGGTCGCGATCGGGAGATCCGACCGGATCTCGCGCGGGTCGCGCGGCTCCGTGTGCAGGATCTGGTAGACGAGCGTCGTGATCGATTCGCCCGGAAACGGGCGAGCGCCGGTCAGCAGCTCGTAGAGGACGACGCCGAGGGAGAACAGGTCCGAGCGTCCGTCGATCTTCTCGCCGCGGATCTGCTCGGGCGACATGTACGCGGGGCTGCCGATCATCTGGCCCGTCCGCGTCATGTCGGACGTGGTCGCGGAGGTGAACTTGCCGATGCCGAAGTCGGTGACCTTCACGCGGCCGTCTTTGGCGATCAGGATGTTCCCGGGCTTGACGTCGCGGTGGACGACGTCGCGCTCGTGGGCGTGGGCCAGAGCCTCGGCCGCCTGGCGGACGATCGCCACCTTGGCCGCGAGAGGCAGCTCCTCGCCGCCGAGGTAGCGCGTGAGCGGCTTGCCGTCGACGTACTCCATCGCGATGAAGTAGAGGTCCTTGTCGCGGCCGACGTCGTAGACCGTGACGATGCTGGGATGCTGCAGCCGGCCGGCGAGCTTGGCTTCCTTGAGGAACCGGGCCTCGATCTCCGCCCCGGACTCGCCTCGCGCCGCTTCGGGGTGGATCGTCTTGATCGCCACGGGCCGGTCGATGTCGGGGTCGTGCGCCAGATAGACGACGCCCATCGCCCCCTGGCCGAGCACCGAGGAGATCTCGAAACGCCCGAGCCGGGAGCCCGGGGGAAGGATGCTCATTCCGCGGAGGGATCCTTGTCTTTATCCGTGGCCGATTCCGAACCCTCGTCCGCGAGGTTGCGGTCCGCCTCGCGCTCGCTCTCCGCGATCAGGACGCGCGCCTCTTCGGCCCGGTCGGGCGGCACGAGCACGCGCGACATTCCCATCGCCCCGAGATCCTCGGGAAACGAGGACGACGAGCCTTCGATCACGACGGGGAACCCTTCGGATTCGAGCAGGCCGGCGATGATCTCGGCTTCTTCGTCGTCGCCGCTGGACGCGACCTCGACCCACTCTTCCGTGTCCTCGGCCATGGTCTCCCCTTTCTCGATGCGCTCGCAGTGTTCGGCGAACGCGGACGGCTGACGGCTGACCGACGGCGGACTTCTACCGATGAACGGAGAGCCGCTCCGGCCTCGGCTCAACCACCCTTCCGACGACGGCTCCGGCGGGCGCGCCCTTCTCGAGGCAGCGGGCGGCGTAGGCGGCCGCCTCCGCCTCCGGAAGCGCGACCAGGAGCCCTCCCGACGTCTGCGCGTCGGAGAGGAGAAGGAAATCATCGTCGGAGACGCCGTCCGCGACCGCGGCCCGGGTGCGCAGGTTCTGCGCGTTCGCCTTCGAGCCGCCGGGCACGACGCCCTCGGCGACGAGCCGGCGCGCCTGCGAGAGCAGCGGCACACTCGCCGACCGAGATCTCCGCCGTGGTGCCGGACGCGGACATCATCTCGTAGAGATGGCCGAGGAGCCCGAAGCCCGTGACGTCGGTGACGGCGCGGATCGTGAAGCCCTCCATGGCCTCCATCGCGGCCCGGTTCAGCGTGCACATGACGTCCACGGCTTCCTCGAGCGCGGCGTCGGAGAGCCGCCGCTGCGGGGACCCGGCCTGCGTCGCGGACGTGGAGGATGCGGCGGCCGAATCCGAACGGCCCGCGCGGATCGTCACGCCGATGCCGAGCGGCTTGGTCAGGACGAGCGCGTCGCCCGGACGCGCGCCCTTGTTCCGCGTGATGCGCGACTCTTCGACGACGCCGGTCACAGAGAGGCCGTAGAGCGGGATGTCGTGATCGATGGAGTGTCCGCCGCCGACGACCGCCCCGGCTTCCGCGACTTTCTCGGCGCCGCCCCGCAGGATCTCCTGGAGCATCTCGGCCGGCAGGACTTTCATCGGAAACGCCGCCAGCGCGAGGGCGAGGACCGGCCGTCCGCGCATGGCGTAGACGTCGGAGAGCGCGTTCGTCGCGGCGATCCGTCCGAAGAGCCTGGGATCGTCGACGACGGGCGTGAAGAAGTCGACCGTCTGGACGACGGCGTGGCCCCCGGGAATCCGGTAGACCGCGGCATCGTCCGATTCCGCGTGGCCGACGAGCAGGTTCGGATCGGACCCCGCCGGCAGCTTCGACAGGATCGCGGAAAGGTCGAACTGCGGAATCTTGCACGCGCAGCCGGCGCTCGACGCGAACGTCGAGAGCGGGCGCGGCAACGGCGGGACGTCCGGCGACGAGCGCGAGGGCGGCGACGAGCGCGAGGGCGTCACGACGCGATTATAGGATTCGACTCGGGCTGCGGACGCCGGGTCGACGGGCGCCCGGCCTCACTCGCCTCGGGGCCGGATCGTTAGTCGTCGTCGCCGTGGAGCAGGAACCCGAGAACGAAGCCGACGGCCGCGGAAATCGCAATGGCCGCGCCGGGATTCTCGCGCACGTACCCGCGCACGTCGTCCCACAGGTAGCCGTAGTCTTTCTCGATGCGCTTGGCCGTCGTCTTGACGCTCTTGCGGACGTCCTCGCTCACGTCGTCGAACTGCTCCCGCGCCTTCGTGTAGGAGTCGCCCAGCGTTTCCTTGGTCCGGTCGATCTTCTCTTCCACGAAGTCCCGAGCGCGGTCGAATGGGGTTTCTTTCGCCATGGATACCTCCGGTTCGGGGCCGGATCATATACCCTTGGCCGGGTTGAGGACGGAGATTCGTTGAAGACCGACCGCTCTCCCGTCCGGCCCTCGCGCGAAGTCCGGCCGGCGTGGACGATCCGGGGCGTCGTGTCCGAGACGGTCCGCGGCTTCCGGGCCGACCGGGGCGCGGATCTCGCCGGATCGCTCGCGTTCACGACGCTGCTCACCGCGGTTCCGCTCCTCGCCACGTTCTCCCTCTTTCTGGTGACGTTCTTCCAGGAGTACGACGACGAGATCCTCGCGATCCTGAACGCCGTCATTCCCTACTCCACGACGCGCCTCTCGCACAACCTTCAGGCGTTCGTCGCGGAGTCCAAGGCCATCTCCGGCGTCGGCCTGGCCCTGCTCGTCCTCGCGTCGGTCCGGCTGGTTTTCGTCGTCGAGGGCGTCTTCAACGCGGTCTGGGGAGCTCCGCGGAGGCGGGCACGCGTCTCCCGCTTCATCATCTACGTGTTCGCGCTCGCGGCGCTCGGCCTCGTCCTCGGCGGCATCGGATGGGGACTCCGCACCATCCGGGCTTCGGACGCGAACTCGCCGCTGAACTCCCCCATCTTCGGCGCCGCGGTGCCCTTCCTCCTGAAGGCCTTCTTCCTGACGCTCATCTACCGCTACGTGCCCAACGCGCGCGTGCGGCTGGCCCCGGCGGCCGTGGCGGGCGCGACGGTCGCCGTGGGACTCGAGGTCCTCCGCGCCGGGTTCGGCCTCTACGTCGACGCCCTCATGCGGATGAACCTCATCACGGGATCGCTGGCCTTCGCGCTCTTCGCGATCATTTCGCTCTACTTCGCGTGGGCGCTCATTCTCTTCGGCGTCGAGCTGACGCACGTGCTCCAGAAGGAAAGCTCCGGCGCGACGACCGAGAGCCAGCGCGAGGGGCCGCGCCGAGAAGGCGATCCGGATGCTCCTGCGGATGTCCTCGGCCGAGGCGTCGCCGCTGCAGGACCTCGAGACGAATCCGGACGTTTCCCCGGCGGACACGCTGGCCATCCTCGACGACCTGAAAAAAGGGGGACTGATCGAGGGCGACGCGGCCGCCGGATTCCGCCTCGCGGCGTCGGGCCGCCAGATCACGGTCGCGCGCATCATCGACGCGCTGTCACCGGGCCTGCTCCACGTCAACCCGAACGGCCAGGATCGGGTCGCCATGGTGCTCGAGCCGCTCTTCGATCGCCTGGAAGCCGAGAGGCGCGCCCTGCTGGGGACGACGTTGACCCAGCTCCGCGCGCGCCCGGACACGGCGCGCACGCCCCGAACCTAGGCGCCGCGCGCTCGCGGACTACGCCGGTTTCGGCCGTAGGAGTTTCAAGAGGGGCGGCGCGACGAACGTCGTCAGGAACACCGCCATCAGCACCGCCACGAAGACCGGACCGGGCAGCGCCTTGTCGGCGAGGCCGAGCGAGGCGAAGATGAGCCCGACCTCGCCCCGAGGCACCATTCCCGCGCCGATGAAGGCTCGACGGACCTTCCCCCACGCGCAGAACCCGGCGGCGAGCTTTCCGAGAAAGCCGATCAGCGTCAGGCCCAGGCCGAGGAGGAGCGCCGGCCAGTTCTCCCGCACCGCGGGGTTGAGCAGCCGCACGTCGACTTCCGCCCCCACGTACACGAAGAACACCGGAGCGAAGATGTCGACGACCGGCCGGAGCGCCGCGTCGATGTCGTGCCGGCGATTGGTGCGGGCCAGCACCAGCCCCGCGGCGAAGGCGCCGACGATCGGCGCCGACTCGGCCTTCTTGGCCGCCCACGCGACGAACACCGCGAAGAAGACGGCCGCCGCGCCGAGCATTCCGCGGGCGCTCGACTTCCCGACGACGTGCACCAGCCGTTTCCCCACCGGTGTTCCGACCACGATGGCGACCACGAGGAATCCGATCGCCAGCGCCGTCGACTTCAACGCGCCGGCCGCCGAAAGCGTGCCGGTCTGCGCGAGCTTGCTGACGATCGCGAGCACGACCAGCCCCAGGACGTCGTCGATGACGGCGGCGCCCAGGATGATCTGGCCTTCCGGCGTCTTCAGAACGTCCCAGCTCCGCCAGAACGCGGGCGGTGATGCCGATGGACGTCGCGGTCAGCGCGGCGCCGACGAAGATCGCGGTCAGCGACGGATGCCCGAGCGCCCGCGTCAGAAAGTAGCCCCCCGCGAAAGGCAGCACCATTCCCGCGAGGGCGACCGCCACCGCGGGGCCGCCGACGCGCAGGAGCTCCTCGAGATCGGTCTCGAGGCCGACCTCGAAGAGGAGCAGGATCACGCCGATCTCCGAGAGCAGGAAGATCCCCTCGGACAGCGGAACGAGCCCGAGCACCGAGGGGCCCAGCACGACGCCCGCGAGCAGCTCGCCGAGCACCGAGGGCTGGCCCACCCTCTCGGCGAGGCTGCCGAAGAGCTTGGCGCCGAAGAGCGCGGACGCGAACGCGATCAGGAATGCCCCGATGTCGACGCCGTGCTCCATGCGCGCGGATCCTAGCCCATCCGGGTTAGGCTGCGCCGATGCCAGCCGGGCCACCCTCGCGGCGAAGCGCTCTCCTGGTGGCCGGAGCGGTGGCCGCCGCGGCGGCCGCGATCGTCACGACGCTGATGGTCCCTCCGATCGTCGGGCTCGCCGACAACGGCGATTTCGACCGGGTGGGAACGCCGTCCGGGCTCGCATCGGTCCACGCGCGGCCGGAGGATCGCTTCTACCGCTGGATGCAGCCCCGCTTCGCCTATGCGGCGCGCACCGCCGACACTTCGGCGTTTCGAACGTCGGAGTTCTTGCTCGTGGAGATCGCGGTCGCGGCGGCGAAGTTTCTCTCGCGGGCTCCCCTGTTCGACGTCCGCTTCCTCGGAGCGGTGCACGCCGCGCTCCTCCTCGCGGCGCTCGCAATGCTCGTCCACGCGGCCGGCGTCCTCACAGCCCCGGCCCAGGCGGCGGCCGCGGTCCTCCTCGTCTTCTTTTTCACCGATCCGGGCTACCTCGCTCCCTTCCAGTCCCTCTACAGCCAGACCGCGTCGCTCCTGTTCCTGCTCCTGACGGCGGGGATCGTGGCTCTGGCGATCGGCCGAGGCCGGCTCGCCGGCGCGTGGATGCCGGCCTACTTCCTCGCGGCCGCCCTCTTCGTCTGTTCCAAGCCCCAGGAGAGCGTCCAGGCGATCCTTCTCGCGCCTCTCGGCGTGCGGTTCGCCTGGCCCGGCACGCGACGCGCGCGCGCCGGCGCGGTCCTTCTCGCTCTCCTGCTGAGCGCTCTCGCGTGGCGCTACTACCGCAGCGCCGAGGCGTCGTCCGGATGGCTCTCCCGTTACAACATGCTGTTCATGGATCTGCTGCCGGCCTCGCCGGATCCCAGGCGCGATCTCGAGGAGATCGGTCTCGATCCCTCGCTCGCGCGATACGCCGGAGTCACCGCCTGGGTTCCCGAATCGCCCGCGAACTTCCCCGAGGTCCGGGAGTTCCTCGAGCCGCGATCGGGAAAGACCTCACCGCGGATCTTGTACCTGCGTCACCCGAAGCGGCTCGCCGCCCGGATCGTCGAAGCCGCGCAATCCTCTTACCTTCTGCGGCCGAGGGGTCTGGGGAACTTCGCGCGGGAGTCGGGAGCGCCCGCGCTGGCGCAGGCCCACGGCGCCTGGAGCGCGTTCCGCCTTCGATTCTCGGGCCTCGTCTGGCCCGCGGTGCTCTTCGCCGGCACGCTCGCGGCGTGCGCGATCACCTACGTCCGCGCCGGTCCGCGGGGGAAGCTGTCGCGCGAAGCGCTCGCGGTTCTGGTCGCGATGGCGGCGGGAGCCTTCCTCGTCGTCGCCTTCGGCGACGCCGAGCTCGAGACCAGCCGGCACCTCTACGCGTTTCAGGCGATGTGCGATCTGATCCTGGCCGCCGACGTCGTGTGGATCGTTCAGGTTCTCGCATCCCGGCGCGCGACGCCCCTGCAGGCTGCCGGATACCGGGCCCGTGCGGGCTGATCGCATCGTCGCCGCCGCTGTCGCGGCCGGCGCAGCCGTGCTCACGGCTCAGCTCCTCCTCCCGCCGATCGTCGGCCTCGCCGACAACGGCGACTTCTCGAAGGTGATGCGCCCGGCGGGGCTCGCGTACGTGGAGCCCGAGCCGGATCGGTATTTCCGCTGGGCGCCTTCGAAGTTCGCGTTCGCCGCGCCCCGGCCGGATCCCGACGGCTACCGGACGAGCGAGACGGTGCTGGCCCGCGCGGCGGCGACTGCCTCGAGTCTCGTCGGAGCCAGCCTGTTCGACATCCGAGCCCTCGGGGCGCTGCACGCCGCGCTCCTCTTGCTGGGCCTCGGCTTCGGAATTGCCGCGACGCGCGATCTCGCCCCGGCCGCCCGATGGACCGCGGCGATCCTGCTGGTCCTGGTCTTCACCGACGTCGCCTACGCGGCGCCGCTGAACTCGCTGTACGGCCAGGCCGCCTCGCTCGTGTTCTTCCTCGTCACGGTCGGGATCGCCGCGCTCGCGATCCGGCGCGGCGGGCTCCCGGGCGCGTGGCTGCCGGCGTACTTCATCGCCGCGGCCCTCTTCGTCTGCTCCAAGCCGCAGGAGGCCCTGCAGGCGCCCCTGCTCGCGGCGCTTGGGGCGGGACTGGCCGGGGGCAACACGCGTCGGCGTGGCACCGCGATCGTCCTGGCGCTGTTGCTTCTCGGCGTCGCGATCGTCTATTTCCGCGCGACGCCTCGGGAGCTGCGCCGCGTGGCGCTGTACCACACCGTCTTCACCGAGCTTCTCCCGAACTCCGCCGATCCCGGGGACGATCTCCGCCGCCTCGGTCTGCCGGAACCCTTCGCCCGATACGCCGGCACGACGGCGTACGACGGAAAGGCTCCGCTCGGCGACCCCGCCTTCCGCGAGGAGCTCGACCGCCTGGGCTACCCCGCGCTCGCCCGCATCTATCTGGCGCACCCCGACCGCGCCCTCTCCGTCCTCCGTCGCGCGGCGTGGAAGGGCGCCCGAATGCGGCCCCCGTTTTTCGGAGACCTCGCGAAGGACGCCGGCCGGCCCGAGCGGGCCCAGAGTCGGCGCTTCGCGGTCTGGAGCGACCTCAAGTTCCGGCTTCGGCCCTGGACGCTGGCGATCTGGACGGCGCTGGTCGCCGGCAGCTCCGCCGCGGCGCTCGCGACCTGGCGTCGCGCTTCGCCGCGCGGCCGCCTCGCTCGCATCGGCCTTCTCGCGCTCTGCGCGATGGCCTCTCTGGAGCTCGCTGTCTGCGCATTCGCCGATGCGCACATCGAGCTCGTCCGCCACCTCTATGTCTTCCACGCCATGATCGACCTGGTCTTCGTCGCGGCCGTGGTGTGGACGGTTCAGACCGTTGCAGCGCGGCGATCTCTTGTCTCGCGCGCGGCGCGAGGAGTCTCCGCGAAGTCACCGAGCGGAGGAGCCTCGCGCCGCGGGAGCGATCGCGGAGCGAGGGTCAGGCCGCCGAGCGAATCGTTGCTGCTTAGACCCAGACGCGAGCAAAGAGCGCGCTTCTGTTCTGGATCGCGAGCTTCTAGATCGGCCGCGGGGTCAGCAACTCAGGCTTAAAGAACCGGCTCCCAAGGGCCGCCAAGATGATCGGCGTGAAACCGATCACGGCGGCATAGACCAGCAGGCCCGCATTGCCGATCACCCCGTTCTTGAAAAAGCCGTAGCCGATGAAAAGCAGGACATGTGTGAGGGCTCCGGCGGCGAACGCCACGGCCACGACCTTACCGCTGTACGGTCCGCGAAGCGCGCACGCGTAAATCACCCAAAGGGACAACGGAACAAACAGGATCACGCTGCTCCATAGGCCGGTGTTGTAGGCACCCTGCGCGACGCCCCCCGCGGTGTGCAGAAGGCCATTGGCCAAGAGCAATCCCCAGAAGCTGAGGCCGATGAGAACGTTGCGCCTACCGAGGTACGCCGCTAGCGGCGCCCCGAACCACATCAGAGCGATGTTCACCACCGGGTAGAAGGACAGAGGAATCGGGCAGTCCGGATACGGCGCAAAGCCCAGGTTCTTGCAAATCATTTCCTGGATTGAATAGTGGAAGCCCAGCACCGGCAGGCTGTATTCCTCGAACTGATGCACCCAATACAGCGGCACGGCGAGCCACGCCAGCCACACTGGATCACGCCAGCGCGATATCGCAGTGTTGCCGCGGAACGTGTCGGTCATCAGCAGGGTGGCGACCATCACGATCGCCCCGCCCACCCCTATAAATGGCCAAACGGTGTAGAACCAGTGTGTCTCTACGGGTGCCTCCCCACGGTTGTCGTCGACTCCGGGAAGGTCAGCATCCCGCGACTTGCGCCGCTGCGAGTGGGAATGAAAAAGTGGTGGAGCTGACCGGGATCGAACCGGCGACCTCGTGAGTGCGATTCACGCGCTCTCCCAAACTGAGCTACAGCCCCACGCGGACGAGGCCGCGCAGAATAACACGACGGCGAGCGGCGAGGGTAAATCGCGCAAACCGTTGCGTTTGCGCGTGCGGGCCGCTTTTTTGGCTGCGCGGGAGCAGGCCGAGGCCGGGCGACGGCGCCGTCCTCGCGGCCGTTCACGTTCAGTTCATCCCCACCTTCGTAGTCTCCATCTCGAAAGGAGATTCGGAATGAGAAAGGTACTCACACTCACGGTGGCTTCGCTGGTGCTCGCGGCGGCGTTCGCCTCGGCCGGAACGGACAAGGCGGTCTCGCACGCGAAGGCGGCGCACGGCACCGTCCAGTCGCTGGACGCGACCGGCAAGACCTTCGTCCTCAAGATGGGGTCGAAGGAGATGAAGGTGACTTACAACGACGCGACCACGATCACCGGCGGCGAGCTGAAGGACGGCGAGCAGATCGAGCTCCGGGCGGTCGAGAAGAGCGGCGCCCACGTCGCCACCGCCATCCAGATCGAGCCTCTAAAACCGGCGAAGGCCTCCAACAAGTAGCCGGGTTTTCCTCCGCACCGCCGGAGCCTCGACGGGCTCCGGCGTTTTTTTTGCGATCAGCGCGGGCCGGGGAAGATGACGCGGAAGATCGATCCCCCGCCGGCCCGATCCTCCACTTCCACGCGCCCGCCATGCACGCGGGCGATCTGTTCGACGATCGCGAGTCCGAGGCCCGAGCCCTCCGGATTCGCGTCGCGGGCCGCGTCGAGGCGGACGAATCGCTCGAAGATGCGGGAACGCTCGCCGGAGGGAACGCCCGGGCCGCGATCGCGCACCTCCAGAACGATCCGGGCCGCGCGGACGGCGACGTCGACCTCGATTTCCGAGCCGGGAGCCGTGTAGAGAACCGCGTTGGCGAGCAGGTTGCCGGCGAGACGCGCGAGCGCGGCGCGCTCCCCGCGCACCGGCGCCTCGACGTCCGCGGATACCTGCAGACGCACTCCGCGCGGTTCGGCGAGCGGCCGCACCGCCTCGGCCCCCTCGCGGGCGAGCTCGGCCAGATCGATCGGCCCGGCCCGGAGCGCCGCTCCCGCGTCCCCCCGCGCCAGCCAGAGGAGATCGTCGGTTTCGCGCGCGAGGGCGCGCGCGGTGCGCTCGATCGTTTCGAGAGAGCGGAGGCGCTGCTCGGGCGGAACGTCGCCGCGGCGGGCATCCTGCGCTTCCCCCGCGATGATCGAGATGGGCGTTTTCAACTCGTGGGCCGCGTCGGCCACGAGCCGCCGCTGCGCGAGGAAGGCGCGCTCCAGCCGTTCGAGGAGCGAGTTGATCACGGCGGAGAGCCGCCGCAGCTCCTCCCCTCCCGAGCGGATGCGGACCCTCCCGGAGAGGTCCGAGGCCTCCACGCTTTCGGCGAGCTGGGTCACCTCCTCGACCGGGTGGAGCGCCCGGCGCACCGCGAAGGCCAGGATCGCGGCGGTCCCGAGACACCCGAGCAGGGAGTACGCGAGCAGAGCGCGATCGAGACGGGCGAGGCCGGCGAGCGCCGGCTCGATGGACCGAAACACGACGAGCGTCGACCCGGCGGCCTTGTCGCGCAGGCGCAGGACCAGGAAGCGGCAGATGCGCTGTTGGCCGCTGTAAGGCTCGACGGTCGTGTACGGCGCCTCGGAGCGGCGGGCGTAGGGGGCCAGGCTGACCGGCTCACGGGAGCGCAGGAGATCTCCGGAGAGCGCGAAGGGGACGTCGCCCTGGAAGAGGATCGCCGAGTGGTTCTCGAGACGGAACTCGAAGGTATTGGCCTCGAGGCCGGCGCGAAGAGCTTCGCGGCGCCTCTCTTCGAGTCCTTCGAGCTCGAAATCCGAGCCGACGGCGACCGCGAGAGTCCGCAGCTCTTCGTCGATGGCCTCGAAGCTCCTGCGGCGAAGAAGCGAGCGCGTTCCCAGAGCCAGCAGTCCCAGGAACAGAACCGAGAGAAGCGCCCCGACGAGGGCCAGCCGCGTCTGCGCCTTGCGGGGCCGGGAGAGCCTCATCGGAGCCTGTATCCCGCGCCGCGAATCGTCTCGATGCGCGAAGGCGTTCCCAGCTTCTGGCGCAGGCGGGAGACGAGCACGTCGATCGTGTTGCTCATCGGATCCTCGCGCTCGCCCCAGGCCTGCTCGAGGATCGCCTCCCTCGAGACGACGGCGCCCGGGGCCCGCATCAGCGCCTCGAGGATCATGAACTCGCGCGCGGTCAGCTCGAGCGGCGCCTTGCCGCGCCACGCCGCTCGCTGCGCGGGATCGAGCCGCAAGTCGCCGCAGGTCAGCTCCGCCGGCGCGCGGCGCTCGTTGCGACGCACCAGGGCATGGGCGCGCGCGGCGAGGACGTCGAGGTCGAAGGGCTTGCCGATGTAGTCGTCGGCGCCGTCCGAGAGCCCTTCCACCGTCGACTGCGGATCGTCCATCGCCGTGAGCATCAGGATCGAACGGCCGAACCCGTTCCGTCGGGCGCGGCGGCAGACCTCCAGGCCGTCGCCGTCCGGAAGTCGCCGGTCCAGGACCAGAAGATCGTATTCGTGGAGGGAGAGGAGCTCCTCGGCGTCCTCGATGCGGCCCGCCGCGTCGGATGCGAAGCCCGCCCGTCCGAGGGTTCGGAGCACCAGGTCCCGCAGGCGCCCGTCGTCCTCGAGAACGAGAGCTCTCAACGTCCCGGCCCGTTCACGAGGGCCGGGATTCTATCCGGGCGGATGCGGCGACGGATCGGCTTGCGCCGTGGCGATACGATTACGTCGCTGGGAACGCGCGGCGACTTGCCGGTGTTCTCAGGGGTCCAACCCGTTTTTGGAGGAGAGACGATGGCCAAGGCGACTTTCGGCGCGGGGTGCTTCTGGGGAGTCGAAGAGGAGTTTCGGAAGGTGCCGGGCGTGCTGCAGACCGCGGTCGGGTACGCCGGCGGCAAGAAAGACAACCCGACCTACGAAGATGTCTGCTCCGACGACACGGGGCATGCCGAGGTCGTCGAGGTCGAGTACGACCCGGCGAGGGTCTCGTACGACCAGCTGCTCGACGTCTTCTGGAACAACCACAACCCGACGACGCTCAACCGCCAGGGGCCCGACGTGGGCACGCAGTACCGCTCGGCGATCTTCTTCCACACGCCCGAGCAGCAGGAGACCGCGAAGGCGTCGAAGGAGCGGCTCGAGAAGAGCGGCCGCTTCGGCCGCCCGATCGTCACGGAGATCACGCCCGCGAGCCGCTTCTGGCGCGCCGAGGAGTACCACCAGCGGTACTTCGAGAAGCGGGGCGGCGGCTCCTGCCACGTCTGATCCCGCGCCGCCCGTGATAGATTTCGCGCCCGCGTAATTTTGCTGGCCGTCCTTCGTGCCGGCCGACCCTCAAGACAAAAGGAGACGAGACATGCGAAAGGTTCTTTCCTTTTTCCTGGCCCTCGGAATCGCCGCCGCCGCGGTCGCGCAGCAGGCGCAGTCCGCCCCGCCGTCCTCGATGCCGGAAATGCAGAAGTCCGACATCGACATGGCCAAGCTCGAGAACGCGCTCTCCAAGAAGCGCCGCGAGCTCTTCGCCGCGGGCATGGGCGGGCTGAGCGCCGACCAGCAGCAGACCTTCTGGGGCGTCTATGCCGACTTCGAGAAGGAGCGGGACGCCGTCATGTCCGCGCGCCTGAACCTCCTCAAGCAGTACACGGAAAACTTCGCCACGCTGTCCGACGCGGACATCACGAAGATGGTCAACGAGTCCGCCGAGATCCAGAAGCAGACTCTGAACGTTCGGATGAAGTACTTCGGAATCATGAGTCAGAAGCTCGGAGTGAAGGCGGCCGCCCGCTTCGCCCACATCGACGACTACCTGACGACGCTCTTCCGCCTCGGGATGCTCGACAACATGCCGGCGCTCTCGGCCGGCGGCAAGTAGGGCTTCCCTTCTAGGCCTTCGGTCTCGCGGCGAGGCGCTCCCGGATCAGGGCCAGCGCCTCGTCGCGTTCCTTCCCTTCGAGCTTCAGGCGCGGCGGACGCACGCGCTCCGAGCCCGTCCCGGTTTCCTGCTGCACGAGCTTGATGAGCTGCACGAACTTCGGCACGACGTCGAGGCGCAGCAGGGGCAGGAACCACTCGTAGAGCGCGCGAGCCTCGGGCATCCGGCCCGCCGCGGCGAGGTCGAAGAGCCGCACGGACTCCGCGGGCAACGCGTTCACGAGCCCCGCGACCCAGCCGACGGCCCCGGCGGCCACGCCCTCGACGATGAGATCGTCGACGCCCACGAAGATCGCCATCCGGTCTCCCATGAGCGCCCGGATCGCCGCCACCCGGCGGACGTCCTCGCTCGATTCCTTCACGGCGACGAGGTTCGGGTGCTTCGACGCGAGGGCCAGCGAGCTCCTCGGGCCGCACGTCGGTGCCGTAGGCGGGCGGATTGTTGTAGAGCATGCACGGCAGCCGCGTCGCGCCGATGACGGCCGAGAAGTGCGCCGCGGTCTCGCGCGCGTCGGTCCGGTACACGTAGGCCGGAAGGACCATCAAGCCGTCGCAACCCTTCGCCTCCGCGAGCCTCGCGGTGGCGACGGCCTCGGCGGTCGAGAGGGCCGCGATCCCCGCGACGAGCGGCGCCCGCCCCGCGAGCGCGCGCTTGCCGGCCTCGAGCACGGCGCCTTTTTCTTCGAAGCTCATCGTGGCCGCTTCTCCGAGCGAGCCGAGGAGCACGAATCCCCGGCAGCCGGCGGCGAGCATGGACTCGAGCTGGCGCGGAAGGTAGTCGAAGTCGATCGAGAGGTCCTCGCGCAGAGGAGTCGTCACCGCCGGAAAGACGCCCTGCCATTTCATGCCGAATCCTCCGTCATCATCGCGAGACTGCCGAGCGCCGCCGGCTTCAAGGGCGGCCGTACCGTATCCGAATCCCAGCCGAAGAGGAACTCGAGGGCCGGGCCGCACACGCGCCCCTGGCACGGCCCCATGCCGGCGCGCGTCGCCAGCTTGGCCTCGCGCGCGCTCGCCGCGCACGCGATCGAGGACAGCCGCACGTCTTCGCAGCGACAGACGATCGTGTCCGCGCGCACGGCGGCGGCGAGCTCGGCGCGCGGGCGGAAGACGCGCTCCATGGCGGCCGCGAGGCGGCGGCCGCGCGCTCGCGCACGGGAGAGCCGGCGCACCTCGGCGGTCCCGCCGTCGAGCCGGCCGGCCGCGGCGAGCCCCGCGATCTCGCCCTCGGCGATCGCGGTGTCGAGGCCGGCGACGCCGCAGGGCTCCCCGGCCGCGAACACGCCGGGCGCCGTCGTCCGCTGGAGCTCGTCGACGACGACGGCTCCCCTGTCCGTTTCGCAATCGAGGAGTCGCGCGAGCTCCGCGTTCGGCACGAGGCCGTAGCCGACGGCGGCGAGGTCGCAGTCGATCGTGAAGTCATCGCGTCCATCGGTCAGCGTGACCGCTTCGACCCGCTCTCGGCCGTGCGCCTGCGCGATCCAGGTTCCGGTGCGGTACGGCGCCGGAAAGAAACCGCCTCGATAGCGCGCGGCCTCCAGGAGCTTGCCCGGAAAGAGCGCGAGCTCCGCGGCGAAGCGCGCGAGCCCGAGCAGACCCGCCTGCTCGGCGACGAGCGCGACTTCGGCGCCGGCCTTCTCGAGATAGGCCGCGACCGGAAGCAGCAGCGGCCCCGAGCCGGCCACGACGGCGGAGCGACCGCGAAAGTCCGCCCCCATCTTGGCCATGGCCTGCGCTCCGCCGGCGCCCATCACTCCCGGCAGCGTCCAGCCCGGGAACGGAAGAAAGAGCTCGCGCGCGCCGGTCGCCAGCACGACGCGAGACGCGCGCACCGAGAGGAGGGCTCCGTCGTCCTCGGCGAACAACCGGAACCGGAACCGCGGGCTCGAAGAGTCCGCGATGGCGTCCACGACCGACCATCCGCTGCGCACCTCGGCGCCCGAAGCCGTCAGGCGTTCGAGCCAGGCTCGCGCGCCTTCGGGAGCCGGGTGCCCCGGAAGATGGCGGTGGATCTGCCCGCCGGGCGCCGGATTCTCGTCGAGCACGACGGTCCGCGCACCGGCCTCCGCCGCGCGGCAGGCCGCCGCGATCCCGGCCGGCCCCGCGCCCACGACCGCCACGTCGCACTCGACCTCGTCGACCTGTTCGCGCGGATCGAATGCGGGGCGCCGGCTCCCCTCCATCTCCATGCAGGCGCGCCGGTGCGGGACGCCTCCGATGTCCATGCGGCACTCGAAGCAGACTCCCATCGCGCACAGGACGCCGCGCGGCTCGCCGGAGACGGAACGTCGGAGAATGGAACGGCCCGCGTTCTCGAGGGCCGCGGCCACCGTGAGCTCACGCATGCGCATCGTCCGCCGAGGGAAACGACCGCATCGGCGCATAGGGCGCCGGGTCGATGGGACTCCGGCGGCCGAGGATCGCGTCGGCGACGAGACGCCCGGTGGCCGGCGCCGTCGTGATGCCGAGGCCCTCGTGGCCGGCGGCGACGAACAGGCCCGGGGACGCGTCCCACCGGCCGATGAGCGGAAGATTGTCGGGGGTCGCCGGACGGAAGCCGACCCATGTGCGCAGGGCGGAGAGACGCGCGAGCGCCGGGGAGAACTCGAGGGCTCTTCGCAACATCCTCGCGCGAATGCGCCGGTTGATGGACGGATCGAGGCCGACGAACTCGCGCGAGGACCCGAGGAGCATCTGGCCGGTCGCGCGCGGCTGCAGATTGAACGCCACCGACTCGGGCGACGGCGTGTGGGCGCTCTTCAGGTACCCGAGCTCGACGAGCTGGTGGCGGCAGAATCCCGGGTAGCGGTCGGTGATCACGAGATGCCCTTTGCGCGGAGCGATCGGAAGGCCCGCCGTCAGAAGCGGCGCCGCCACGCCGCAGGCGTTCACGACCGCGCCGGCCTCGAGACTTCCCTGTCGGGTCTCGACGCGCCGCCCGAAGATCGCGACGGCCTCGACACCCTCGCGGCGCACCGCTCCCCGCGCGACCGCGCGCTCGAGCAGCCAGCGCGCGGCATTGACCGGGTAGAGCACGCGATCGCCCGGGACGCGCAGGGCCCCGGCGAGGCCGGGACGCAGCGAGGGCTCGGCGCGGGCGACGTCCTCCCCCGAGAGCTCCTCGACCTCGACGCCGCGCTGCCGGTAGAACGCCGCCTTCCTGCGGACGTGCGTTCGCTCCTCCTCGTCTTCCGCGATCCAGAGCGTGCCGGTCTCCTCGTCCTCGCAATCGCGCGGGATCTCCGGCGCCATCTCGACCCAGAGACGGCGGGAGAGCGATGTCAGCGCGAACTGCGCCTCGGAGTCGTCCATGACGACCACGTGCCCCATGGCCGCCGCCGTCGCGCCTCCGCCCGCGAAACGGGACTCCAGGATCTCGACCGAAAGCCCGGCGGCCGTGAGCGCTTCGGCGCAGGCCGCTCCGACGATCCCCGCGCCGACGACGAGGACGTCAGGCGCCGGCATGACCTCCGGGGACGGAGACTGCGGCGGACGGAAGCCCGGCGCGGAAGGGATCGCGGGGATCGAAGAAGAGGGTCGCCCGTCCGGTCACGTAGGCCCGGCCCTGGATCCGGGGCCAGAGCTGCCCGTCGCGTTCTTCGAGCCACCCCGTGAAGAGGCTTCCCGTGATCGACTCCTGCCGATAGCGCCGACCCGCGGGGAGCTCGCCGCGCGCGTGCAGGGCGGCCATCTTCGCCGAGGTTCCCGTGCCGCAGGGCGAGCGGTCGTAGGCGCCGCCGGGGCAGAGGACGTAGTTGCGGCTGTCGGCGTCGGCGCGGCCCGGGGCCCCATAAAGAATGACATGGTCCACCGCCGTCCCGCCCTCCCCGGTGATCCCCTGCGCGGCGAGAGCCCGCTGGATCCCGAGCGTCACGGTGCGCAGGCGCTCGAGGTTGTCGGGCTCGACCCGCTCGACGCCGTCCCGGGCGAGGAAGAACCAGTTGCCTCCGTAGGCGATGTCGCCGACGACGCGGCCGACGCCGGGAACCTCCACGGACACGTCCTTCGCGAGGAGGCGCGCCGGCACGTTCTCGATCGTGACGAGGCCGTCGACGGCGAGCTCCGCCCCCACCGTGCCGACCGCGGTGTCGAGACGCACCTTTCCGGGCGAAATTCGCCCGAGGTGCTCCAGCGTCCGGACGACACCGATCGTGCCGTGGCCGCACATCCAGATGGGCCCGACGTTGTCGAAGTAGATGACTCCGGCCACGGCGCCCCGGGTCACCGGCGGCGTCAGCAGAGCGCCCACGATCGCGTCGTGGCCGCGGGGCTCGAGCACGACCGCGCGCCAGAGGTCCTCGAACTGCGTCGCGAGCTCCTCGCGGCGGCCTTCCATCGTCGGCGACGAGAGCTCCGGCCACCCGCCGATGACGACGCGGGTCGGCTCTCCTTCGGTGTGCGAGTCGACGACCTCGATCGACTCCGGGAGCCGCTTTCCTTCATACGCGATCCTTCGTCGGCACGCCGTCGACCAGCCGCCACAGCCCGCGCGGATTCTCGTCGCGGAGCTCCTCGGGCAGCGCCGACTGCGGGAAGTCCTGGAAGCAGACCGGGCGGACGAAGCGGTGGATCGCGGCCGAGCCGACCGAGGTTTCGCGCGAGTCGGTCGTCGCGGGATACGGGCCGCCGTGCTGCATCGCGTGGCAGACCTCGACGCCCGTCGGGAAGCCGTTGAAGACGAGCCGTCCCACTTTCCGACGGAGGACGGCGACGAGCTCGGCGAAATCGGAGAGGTCCTTCTCGGTGCCGTGGATCGTGGCCGTGAGATGGCCGTGCAGGCCTCGGGCGATCCGGACCATCTCGGGGCGGGACGCGCACCGCACGGCGACCGACGCCGGCCCGTAGATCTCGGACGCCAGCGCGGTCTGGCCGAGATACGTCTCCGCGTCCGTCAGCAGGAGAGCGGCATGCGCCTCGGTCTCGGGATGCGCTCCCGCGCCCTGGGCGCGCGCGGCGACCCTCACGCCGGGAATCCGCGTCACGTCGGCGACGCTCTGGTCGTACGCGGTCTTGATGCCGGAGTGGACCATCGTGCCCGCGGCGGTGGCCGCGAGCAGATCCCCCGCGGAATGGAGAAACGCGGTGGCGGGCGGCGAATCCACGAGGACGACGAGGCCCGGATTCGTGCAGAACTGTCCGGAGCCCAGCGTCACCGAGGCCGCGAAGCCCTTCGCGATCGCCTCGCCGCGCTCCTGGAGCGCGCCGGGGAGCAGGAACACCGGATTCGAGGATCCCATCTCGGCGAACACCGGGATCGGCTCCGGCCGCAGGGCCGCCGCGTCGTAGAGCGTGCGCCCCGCCCTCAGCGAGCCCGTGAACGCCCCGGAACGGATGGCGGGATGCGTGACCAGCGTGATCCCGACCTCCGGCGAAGTCCCGTGGAGCATCGAGAAGACGCCTTCGGGCATTCCCGTCTCGCGGGCCGCCCGCCGGATGGCCGAGGCGGAGAGCTCCGAGGTCCCCGGGTGCGCGGGGTGCGCCTTCACGACGACCGGGCATCCGGCGGCGAGCGCGGAGACCGTGTCTCCCCCCGCGACCGAGAAGGCGAGCGGAAAGTTCGACGCTCCGAAGACCGCCACGGGGCCGACGGGAAACAGCATCCGGCGAATGTCGGGCCGCGGCTGCGGTTTTCGCTCCGGCAGGGCGCGGTCGATCCGCGCGCCCACCCATGAGCCCTCCTCGATGAGCTCGGCGAAGAGCAGGATCTGCGAGACGGTGCGCGCGCGCTCGCTCTCGAGGCGACCGGCGGGGAGCGCCGTCTCGGCTTCGGCCCGGGCGAGAAGCGCCTCCCCGAGAGCCACCGTCTGCTGCGCGATCGCCCTCAGAAACTCTGCCCGCTTCTCGGAAGGCAGCGCCGCGTAAGGCTCGAACGCCCGCTCGGCCGCCCGGGCGGAGGAGTCGATCTCGGCCGGCGTGGCTTCGAAGTAGTCGCCCTCGAGAGTCTCACCGGTCGCCGGGTTCCTGGCGCGGATCGAGGCGCGCTCCCCGAACCGCGAATCGCGATGCGTGCTCACCGCCCGCCCCTGGCCGCGCCCGCGGGTGCGGGCGCCGCGGCCGGCGCCGAGGCCGACGCCTGGATCCACGCGTCGACCTGGGCCTCGAGCACCGGCAGAGGCACCATGCCGTTGGCGAGGACGGCGTCGTGGAATCCGCGCACGTCGAAGCGCGCGCCGAGCTCCGTCTCCGCCCGTTTCCGCAGCTCCCGGATCTTCAACTCCCCCATCTTGTAGCAAAGCGCCTGGCCCGGCCACGAGATGTACCGGTCGGTCTCCGTCGTGCACTCGTGGACCGACAGCGCCGTATTCGCGACCAGGTAGTCGATGGCCTGCTGCCGCGTCCAGCCCATCGAGTGGAGACCCGTGTCCACGACGAGGCGGCAGGCGCGCCACATCTCGTAGGTCAGGCGCCCGAATTCGCTGTAAGGGTCCTGATAGAAGCCGGCCTCGCGCCCGAGCCATTCCGAGTAGAGCGCCCAGCCCTCGCCGAACGCTCCCACGTCGGAGAAGCGGCGGAATGGCGGCAGCCCCGTCAGCTCCTGCGAGAGCGCGACCTGGAGATGATGGCCGGGAACCGCTTCGTGCAGCGTGAGGGCTTCGAGCGTGTAGAGCGGACGCTTGTCGAGGGCATACGTGTTGACCCAGTAGATCCCGGGGCGCGTGCCGTCGGCCGGAGGCTCCACGTAGCGGCCGCCGGTGTACTTCGGCGCGAGATGCGCGGGCACGGGCTCGACCGTGTACGGCAGCCGCGGGAGACGGCCGAAGAGCGCGGGCAGGCTTCCGTCGGCCTTCTTCGACAACGCGCAGGCGGTCTTGAGAAGCTCCTCCGCCGTCGGAGCGTAGAAGCGCGGATCCGTCCGGAGAAACGCGAGAAACTCGGCGAAGCTCCCCTGGAAGCCGGTCTTCTGGATGACCGCTTCCATGTCCGCGTGGATGCGGGAGACCTCGGCGAGCCCGATCGCGTGGACCTGCTCCGGAGTGACGTCGAGCGTCGTGTAGTAGCGCACGAGGTGGTCGTAGTAGTCGCGTCCGCGCGGCAGCTCCGAGGCGCCGACGGAGGTCCGCGCCTTCTTCACGTATTCGTCGCGCATGAACTCGGCGAGGGCGCGGTAGGCGGGGACGACGGACTCGGAGATCGCGCGCCGGCCCGCGGCCTCGAGTCGCGCCCGCTCCGCCGCCGGCACGCCGACGGGGAACGCGCGGAACGGCGCGTAGAAGACGCTCTTCTCGGGGTCCGCCACGACGTGGGCCTGCATCGTGCCGTCGAGCCCCTCGAGAACGGAGCGCGACAGCGAGAAGCCCGCGGCGAGCCCCTGCCGCATCAGCGCCATCTCCTGCGACGCGAAGCGCGGAAACGCATTCAGGCGGGCGATGTACGCCTCGTAATCGGCGGCGTTCCGAAACGGGTTGCGGTTCGGGATGTCGGCGAAGTCGGTCTGGAAGCCGCTGTCCGCGTTCAGCGGAATGCGGTACGTCCCGAACTCGTAGCCGGCGATCTCGTGGGTGAGCTCGCGGACCAGCATGTCGCGGCTGACGCGGTCCGGCGTCGAGAGCGTCGCGGCGTCCACGGCCTCGAGCCTCCGGAGCATGCTGCGAGCGAAGGCCTCCCTCCGCGCGAAGTCCGCGGGCGTCATCGAGGGAAGGCGGTCGCCGTAGCGGTGGTCCCCTGCGTTCGTCGCGAAGAGCGGGTCCTCGGCGAGGCGGAACTCCCACTGCTCGCGGAAGAGGGCCTGGAGGGCGGCCGAAGGGGGCGCGTCGGCGGCAGAAACCGACGGCGCCGTCACCGCGAGCTGCACCAGGAAGAGTCCCACGGCGCGCACAGAGCGCGCATGGTAGCAGACGGCCCGCGCAGTCTCGGGGCGGTTAGGGCGCGGCCCCTGCGTCGCGACGCGCTACGGCGCGCCTCCTGCGTTGTCGAGCTTCTTCCGCAGCGACGCGACCAGGGAATCCGAGCGCTGCCCTGCCGGGAGCTCCTCGGCGAACGTCAGGGCTTCCTGCAGCGTCTTCCGCGCCGCCGCCGCGTCGCCCCGTCCGGCATAGATGTCGGCCCGCACCTCGAGCACGCGGACGCGCCGGGGCCCGTAGACGAGCTCGAGCGCGCGGTCCGAGGCGGCGAGAGCCTCGTCGTACTTCTTCAGCTTCAGGTACACGAGCGCCAGCCGCGCCGGCGGGTTGTAGTCCTTCGGAAAGTCTTTCTCGGACTGCTCGAGCATCGGGATCGCCTTCTCGATCTCGCCGGCGGCCTGGTACGCCGAAAGCCGGTTGGGATCGAGGGCCGTCCGCTGCTCGGGATCCTGCAGTCCCGCCGCCACGCCGTCGAGATAATCGACCCACTGCCGCGAGATCGCGCGGGCGCCGGCCTCGTCCTTCGCCTGCTCGCGCGCGTCGAAGAGCAGGCCGTAGAGCGCCGACCGGTCGTCGGCCGACAGCGGGAGCCGCATGTTGGCGACGATCGTTTTCGCCTGCGCTTCGAACTCGGAGATCGCGCCGGCGCGGCCGGGCGCGTCTCCGGCGGCATCGAGAGCGCGCAGTCGAGACCGGAACCGGCGAGCGTCGCGGCCGAGGGCGAGAGGCGCAGCTTCGGCGACGTCTCGCGGACGAGAGCGACACACTCCGAGTACTGCTTTGCGACCTGCAGCGAGTAGAGCAGCGCCTCCACGGCGCGGGCGTAATCCGGCGACACGGCCGGTGTGAGCTTCAACGCCGCGCGGTAGGCCGGAATCGCCTCGGCGTACTGACCCGCGCCGTAGAGCGCATCGGCCTTCGCGAGGGCCTCTGCGGACCCCTTTCGCCCGCCCCGGACGGCGCGCTCACCCTGAGCGAACAGCTTTTCGAGCTGCGGGACGGTCGCGCCTCCGACCCAGCGGAGGACGATCGTCTCCTTCTCCGGATCGATGACGTACATCGACGGCCAGGACCGGATGGGGTACTTCTTCGAGAAGGCCGCGTTCGCGGACTTTTCGGTGTCGATCGAGAGCCAGACGAACTGCCCGGCGTGCTTCGCGAGAGCCTTGTCCGTGAAGACGAAGGCCCTCATCGAGCGGCACGTGTGTCACCAGGGCGCCCAGGCCTCCACGAAGATCGGAAGCTTCTTCGCGCGCGCCTCGGCGAGGGCCCGGGGATAGTCGTCGTCGATGAACGGAAGCGCCGGCCGGGCCGCGGGCGCCGGAGACGCCGCGAGCGCCGAGGCGAAGAACGACGGGCGCGAGCGCGGCGGCAGATCGGAAAGAGATTCGCTGTGCCATCCCCGAAACGATACCGCACGGCGTAGAATCCGCGTCGCATGAACACGCCGAGGAGGACAGGATGACCCGTCGCTTCGCCCGCATTCCCGCCGCCGCCCTGGGGCTCGCCTTCCTGTAGCGTCGGGGCGCTCGCCGGCCAGGACGCCCAGCAGGAAAAAGCCATGATGGAGGCCTGGCAGAAGGCCGCGACGCCGGGCGAGGGCCACAAGAAGCTCGACGCGCTCGTCGGCACCTTCGACGCCAAGGTCCGCTCCAGTGTCGATCAATCGCAGCCGCCGGAGGACTCGGTCGGGACCTCGACGAACAGCTGGGTGCTCGGCGGCCGTTACGTCGAGCAGGAGTTCGACGGCGAGTTCATGGGCGAGCCTTACCGGGGCATCGGGTACACCGGCTACGACAACGTCCAGAAGAAATTCGTCTCGGTCTGGATGGACACCGCCGGGACGGGGATGATGTTCCTGACTTCCGCGGCCGACAAGACCGGCAAGACGATCTCGGGCAGCGCGCGCATCTGGGACCCCCTCACCGAAAAGCCGCTCCCCGTCGAGTCCAAGATCACCGTCACCGACAACGACCATCACAGCTTCGAGCTGTGGGCCAAGGCGCCCAACGGCAAGATGATCAAGCTGATGGAGATCCAGTACACGAGGAAGAAATGACCGCGGGACGCTCGCGCGTCCGCGACGGTCATCCCGAGGCGCTGCAGGCCGAGGGATCCCGTCACTCACAGCGACGCTCCGGCGATCGCTTCGACGTCGCTCGGGATGACGTCGAGACGCTCGCTCGGGATGACGCCTTGCGCTCTACGTCTCCTCGATCGGCCTCAACGCGGCCCGGCCTCCATGCTTCAGATGCGGGCATGACTGCGCGATCGCGAGCGCGTCCGCCGGATCCTTCGCCGAAAAGATGAAGAAGCCTCCGAGCGGCTCCGGCCCGCTCGCCGCCGCGGAGGCTCCCAGATCGAGGTTCCGCGGCGCGAGCTTTTCTCCGGAGATGTCGCTGCCCGACCGCCGCAGACCGATCGCCCAGTTGCGGTACTCGTCGACTCGCGCGGCCATCTCCGCGTCGGTGAGAGCCGCCTCCCCCGGCGCGTCGTAGAGCAGGAGCACGTAACGCGTCGCCGAGACCGCCGGGGCGGCCTCCGCCGCCGGCGCGCCGCGACGCTGCCCCACCGCCAGTCCCGCCGCGAAGAGCGCGATGCCCGCCGCCGCCGCGAGAGCCCAGGCGAGCATCGGCCGCGGTCGTGAGCGCGCGCGCCCGGCGATGAGCCCGCGCTCCGAGAGCCGCGACACGACGGCCTCTTCGAGCGCCGGAGGTAGCTCGGGACCGGATGCGAGGCTCGAAAGGGCCCGTCTCTCCTCGGCCGTCAGATTCGTCGTCTCCGTTCATGGTTTCCTCCCGGACAGGCGCGCGCGCAGTGCGTTCCGCGCCCGTGAAAGTTGACTCTTGGACGTTCCGACGTCGACTCCGGTGAGCTCGGCGACCTCTTCGTGCGTGTAACCCTCGACGTCGTGGAGCAGGATCGCGCGCCGGTAGCCCGCCGGAAGCTCCGCGAGCGCCCGCTCGAGGTCGACCCGGTCGATTTCTCTGCGAATGGCCGGCGCCGCCGGAAGCGAGGCCTTCATCCGGCAACTCCGCGTCGCGCGCGGCCGCCCGCCTCGACTCCCGCCACCAGCGGATCGCGATCCCGGCGAGCCACGTCTTCAGCGACGAGCGCCACGCGAAGCCCGCGAGCCCCTGCGCCGCCCGGACCCACGTCTCCTGCACGCCCTCCTCGGCCGCCGCCCCGTCTCCGACCGACAGGCGCAGCAGGAAGCGATACAGGAACGACGCGTGCCGCCGGTAGAGGGCCCGAAACGCCGCCTCGTCCCGACTCTCGACGAAGCGCGCGACGAGAAGGCGATCCTCCTCGCCGGCGTCGCCGCGGGGCGTGAGGCCGGCGCTCAATGCCGGCGCGTCTGGACGATCTCTTCGAACCATTTCTCTGTGCCGTTCTCGTACCAGGTCCAGCGCGACGTGATCCGGTCGGGCCCGTCGAACCGCATGACCGCCTTGTCCATGTGCCCGCGGTCGCGCGTCGGGATGTTCGCCCCGTCGACGAACGTGAAGACCACCGTCTTACCGCCGTCGGCGAAGGCCGTCGCTTCCAGCCGCGGAGCGTTTTTGGCCATGCAGTAGTGGGTCAGCATGAGACGGTCGCCGTCGAGGTAGAAGGTCGTGGCCATCTCCTGCCCCGGGTGAGCATCGAACGAGGTCTCGAGCACCGTCGTCCCGCCCGCGATGGTCCGGTACTGCAGGGTCTCCTCCCAGCCTTTCGTGCTCTTGCCCTCCCAGTCCCCGGCGAGCGCCTTGAGCCGTTCGAAGGCCGCCTTCGACAGCTCCGGTGTGGCCGGCACGGTTCCGGCGGGGGCCTCGAAGTCCGCTCCCGCCATCCACAGACCCAGGAATCCCGCAATGAGCGTCGCGTGCATGCTCCCTCCTTTCGGTCGACTGTGAGTGACCGAAAGGGCGCGGAAGGTTGCATGGGATCAGTTTCCGAAGTGGCCCGTATCGTTCCAGAGCCGGACGACGGGCAGGGCGTGCTCGTAGGAGAGCTGCGACAGGCTCGCCGTCACGAGATAGAAGCAGCGTCCCCAGGCGGGGTCCATCCCCAGCCAGCGGGCGCCGACCATGCGGAGAAAGTGTCCGCTGGAGAAAACGAGAACGTCGCCGCCGACCGCTCGCACCTTCGCGACGACGCGGTCCGCCCGGGCGGCGACCTGCTCCGGCGATTCGCCTCCGGGGCAGCCGTCGCGGAAGAGCTGCCAGTCCGGCCGTTCGGCGTGGATCTCCTTGCTCGTGACGGCCTTCGTAATCGCCGTAGTTCCACTCGACGAGATCGGGATCCACGACCGCCACGTTTCCGAAACCGGCGAGCTCGCAGGTCCTGCGGGCGCGCTGGAGAGGGCTCGTGAAGACCCGTGCGAACGTCATCTCGCGGAGACGCTCGCCCAGCCGGCGCGCGTCCTGCTCCCCTTTCTCGGTGAGCGGGATGTCGGTCAGGCCCGTGTGCTGCCCGGAGAGACTCCACGCGGTTTCGCCGTGCCGCGCGAGCGAAAGGATGGGGGACTTCTGGGCCATGCGCGGCGTGGAACCTCGACGCGTTTTATATAACGCCTCCCCGGGACGACTCCGCACCGGAGAAACGTCATTTCGGCCCAGTTCGGAGTTGAGGCCCCGCGCGCTCGACATAGAATCCCCCTGCAATCAGCGGGACTCTTGGGTAGTCCGTCGGCGGAAGCCGGGAGGTAGGTTCGATGGCGCGACCGGGACAGGGTTGGATCTCGGGAATGCTCGCCGCCCTCGCGGTGCTCGCCGCCGCCTGCGGCAAGAAGGAGGAGGCTCCTCCTCCGCCGCCTCCGACCGTCGAGGTCGCGCCCGTCATCCAGAAGGACGTGCCCGTCTACGAGGAGTGGATCGGCTCGCTCGACGGCTACGTCAACGCCGAGATCCGGCCGCAGATCGAGGGCTACGTCCTCCGCCAGGTCTACCAGGAGGGCTCGCTCGTCAAGGCCGGGCGACGCCGCTCTTCGAGATCGATCCCGCGGCAGTTCCAGGCGACCTACGACCAGGCGAAGGGCACCCTCGCCCAGAACGAGGCGACGCTCGCCAACGCGAAGACGACGGTCGCGCGCTACACGCCGCTGGCCGCGCAGAAGGCGATCAGCCAGCAGGAGCTCGACGACGCCGAGACGCGCGAGCGGACGGCGCAGGCGAACGTCGAGAGCGCGCGGGCGAGCGCTCGAGAAGGCGAAGCTGAACCTCGGCTGGACGAAGGTCGTCTCCCCGATCGACGGCATCGCGGGCGTCGCCAAGTCCGCAGGTCGGCGACCTCGTCAACCGCCAGACCGTCATGACGACGGTCTCGCAGGTCGATCCCATCAAGGTCTACTTCAACCCGAGCGAGCAGGAGTACCTGACTGGGTCGCCAAGCACGGCCCGGTCCGAGAAGACGCTGCGAGGCCGGCCGGAACCTCGAGAAGGGAACGCTCGAGCTCATCCTCTCGGACGGCTCGGTCTTCCCGCACCGCGGCAAGCCGTTCCTCGTCGGGCCGCGAGGTGGACGTGAAGACCGGCACGATCCAGCTCGCGGGCGCGTTCCCGAACCCGGGCAACCTCCTGCGGCCCGGCCAGTACGCCAAGGTCCGCGTCGCCGTCGACGTCCGGAAGGGCGCCATCCTCGTTCCGCAGCGCGCCGTCAGCGAGCTGCAGGGAAGCTACCAGGTCGCGCGTCGTCGGCGCCGACAACAAGGTGACGATCAAGGTCGTCAAGCTCGGCCCGATCGAGGGGAGCCAGTGGCGTCATCGAGGAGGGCCTGAAGCCCGGCGACCGGATCGTCGTCGAAGGGCTGCAGCGCGTGAAGTCGGGGATGACCGTCGTGCCGAAGGAGGCGTCCAGCGCGCCGGAGCCGGCGGCGGCTCCGGCCGGGAAAACCGGGAAGTAGACCCATGGGCGCATTCTTCGTTCGCCGCCCGATCGTCGCGATCGTCATCGCCATCCTGATGACGATGGCGGGCGCCGTCGCGATGTCGAAGCTCCCGACCGCGCAGTACCCGGACATCGTGCCGCCCCAGATCCAGATCACGACGACCTACACGGGCGCCGACGCGATCACGATCGAGCAGTCGGTCGCGACGCCGCTCGAGCAGCAGATGAACGGCGTCGACAACATGATCTACATGCAGTCCACCAACGCCAACGACGGCACGATGACGCTCAACGTCACGTTCGACGTCGAGACCGACATCAACATCGACCAGGTCAACACGCAGAACCGCGTCTCGCAGGCGCAGCCGAACCTGCCCGCCGACGTCAACCAGTTCGGCCTGACCGTCAAGAAGGCCACGAGCAATCCGCTGCTGGTCGTCTCGCTCTACTCGCCGAAGGGGACCTACGACGCGCTCTTCCTCGGCAACTACGCGACGATCAACGTCAACGACGCCATCTACCGCGTGCCGGGCGTCGGGCAGATCCAGAACTACGGCACCGCCGACTACGCCATGCGCATCTGGGTCAAGCCGGAGCGCCTGGCGAGCCTCGGCCTCACGGTCCCCGATCTCCTGAACGCCGTCAAGCAGCAGAGCACGGTCAACCCGTCCGGAGGCATCGGCACGGAGCCGGCCCCGAAGGGACAGGAGTTCACCTACACCGTCCGCTCGCAGGGGCGCCTCGTCACCGCGGAGGAGTTCGGCAACGTCGTCGTGCGCCTGAATCCCGACGGCTCCGTCGTGCGCCTGAAGGACGTCAGCCGGATCGACCTCGGCGCCCTGAACTACCAGCAGCGCGCGCGCCTGAACGGCAAGCCCGCCTGCCCGATCGGCATCTTCCAGGTCCCGGGCTCCAACGCCATCGCCGTGGCCGAGGGCGTCAAGAAGGCCATGGAGGAGCTCAAGGAGCGCTTCCCGGACGACCTCGACTACGTCGTCGCGCTCGACACGACGCTGCCGGTCACCGAGGGCATCAAGGAGATCGAGCACACGCTGTTCGAGGCGATCGTCCTCGTCATCATCGTCGTCTTCCTGTTCCTGCAGGGCTGGCGCGCGACGCTCATCCCGCTGCTCGCCGTGCCGGTCTCGCTCGTCGGCACGTTCATGTTCTTTCCGATGCTCGGCTTCTCGATCAACACGCTCTCGCTCTTCGGCCTCGTGCTCGCGATCGGCCTCGTCGTGGACGACGCGATCGTCGTCGTCGAGGCGGTCGAGCACCACATCGAGCACGGCCTCTCGCCGCGGGACGCCACGCTGAAGGCGATGGAGGAGGTCACGCAGCCGGTCATCGGCATCGCGCTCGTCCTCTCCGCCGTGTTCATCCCGGTCGCCTTCATGGGCGGCATCCAGGGCCGGATGAACATGCAGTTCGCCATCACGATCGCCGTCTCGGTCTGCATCTCGGCGTTCAACGCCCTGTCGCTCTCGCCGGCGCTCTGCTCGCTGATCCTGAAGCCGAAGAAGCAGTCGAAGGGGCCGCTCGGGAAGTTCTTCGCCTGGTTCAACCGCGTCTTCGAGAAGGCGACCGACGGCTACGTCAGCGTCTCGCGCCATCCTGATCCGCAAGATGGTCGTCAGCGTCGCTGATCCTCGTCGGGTTCGTCGTGCTCTGCGCGGCCTGCTCGGCAAGAGGCTGCCCGCCGGGCTTCCTTCCGAACGAGGACCAGGGCTACTTCTTCCTGAACGTCCAGCTGCCCGACGCCTCGTCGCTCCAGCGGACCGACGCGGTCTGCCAGAAGATCGAGAAGATCCTCGGCGGAGACCAAGGGCGTCAAGTACGTCACGACGGTCGCCGGCTACAGCCTGCTCTCCGGAGCCTCGGCGCCCTACACCGCCTTCTACTTCGTCTCGCTCGACCCCTGGGACGAGCGCAAGGGCGAAGAGATGCAGGTCGCGCCCGATCATGCAGCAGGCTCAACGGCGCGTTTCGCGCCAAGATCCCGGAGGCGAACGTCGTTCGCCTTTCCGCCGCCGGCGATCCAGGGCCTCGGCACCGGCGGCGGCTTCTCCTTCTGGCTCCAGGACCGCAGCGGCGGCAGCGTCGAGTTCCTGCAACAGAACCTCCAGAAGTTCCTGGAGGCCGCGCGCAAGCGACCCGAGCTCGCCAACGTCAACAGCGTCTGGCGCGCCGACGGTGCCCCAGATCTACGCCGACATCAACCGCGACAAGGTCCTGAAGCAGGGCGTCGCGGTCGGGGACGTCTACCAGACGCTCCAGGCGTTCCTCGGCGGCATCTACGTCAACCAGTTCAACCGCTTCGGCCGCCAGTGGAAGGTCTTCCTGCAGGCCGAGGCCGAGCGGCCGCGTCCAGACCGAGGACATCAACCAGTTCTACGTGCGCAACAACGACGGCGAGATGGTGCCTCTCTCCTCGGTCGTGACCACGCGGAGCGATCGCGGGGCCCGAGTTCACCAATCGCTTCAACCTCTTCCGGGCGGCGCAGGTCACCGGAATCCCCGCGCCCGGCTACAGCTCGGGCCAGGCGACGGCGGCGCTCGAGGAGGTCGCCGAAGGAGGTCCTGCCGCGCGAGATGGGCTACGACTGGGCCGACATGTCGTACCAGGAGGTCAAGGCCGCGGGCGCGGGAGGGAAGGTCTTCGTCCTCTCGATCGTCTTCGTCTTCCTGATCCTCGCCGCGCTCTACGAGAGCTGGTCGCTGCCCTTCGGCGTTCTGCTCTCCGTGCCCGTCGCGGTCTTCGGCGCCTTCCTCGGGCTCCTGCTGCGCAAGTTCGACCTCGACGTCTACGGGCAGATCGGCCTCGTCATGCTCATCGGCCTCGCCGCCAAGAACGCGATCCTGATCGTCGAGTTCGCCGTGCTGCAGCATGAAGGAGAAGGGCATGAGCCTCGTCGACGCGGCGCTCGAGGGCGCGAAGCTGCGGCTCCGGCCGATCCTGATGACGTCCTTCGCCTTCATCCTCGGCTGCGTGCCGCTCTAGACGGCGTCCGGCTCGGGCGCCGAGTCGCGCAAGATCCTCGGGAACCGTCGTCATCGCGGGCATGCTCGCGGCGACGGGCCTCGCGATCTTCCTCATCCCGGCGCTCTTCGTGCTGGTCGAGAAGATCGCGGGCAAGGACAAGCCGCGAAGGTCCCGGAAGCCGACCCCGGGCCGTCGCCGGGCACGCCGGCCGCGCGCACGCCGCGCCGGCGCCGGTGGAGGGCACTGACGTGCGCCGCACTCGCTCGCGCGCGAGTCCTCGCCGCGCCTCGCCCTGTCCTCGCGGATGCGCCGTCGGCCCCAACTACGAGAGGCCTCCCCTCACCGTTCCCGACCAGTACCGCGAGATTCAGGGCCCGCCGGCGCCGGCGCCGTCGCTCGCCGATCAGCCCTGGTGGGACGTCTTCGGCGACCCGGTCCTCAAGCAGCTGATCGACGAGGCGCTCGGCACCAACTACGACGTCCGGATCGCGGCCTGGCGCGTCGACGAGTTCCGGGCGAACGCGGGCATCGCCCGCTCGGAGTTCTTCCCGCAGATCGACATCGGCGGCGGCTTTTCCCGCGGCCGCAACTCGGTCTTCCTCGCTCCCGAACAGCACGGCGACGACGAATCTCTGGGACGCCAACGTCAACTTCGGCTGGGAGCTCGACATCTGGGGCCGGATCCGCCGGCTCAACGAAGCCGCGAAGGCGCGAGTCCTCGGCGACGCGAGGAGGCGCGCCGCGGAGTCCTGCTCTCGCTGGTTTCCGACGTCGCGCGGACCTACTTCCCGCTCCGCGAGCTCGACGACGAGCTCGTGATCGCGCAGCAAGACCGTGGACTCCTTCCAGGAGACCTACAACCTCTTCAAGCGCAAGCTCGACGCAGGGCGCGGCGTCCGCGCTCGAGACCGCCTACGCGGAGGCGGCGCTGGGACAGGTCGCGGCGCAGATCCCCGAGATCGAGCGGCGGATCGAGGCCACCGAGAACCAGCTCAACCTGCTCCTCGGGCGCAATCCCGGACCCGATTCCGCGCGGCGAGTCGATCGAGACGCAGCCGATTCCCCCCGACGTGCCGCCCGGCCTTCCCTCGGAGCTGCTCCTGCGGCGTCCCGACGTCCGTCAGGCCGAAGAGGATCTCATCGCGGCGAACGCCCTCGTCGGCGTCGCGTTCGCGAACTTCTTTCCCACGGCTCAGCCTGACCGGGCCTCTTCGGCGCCGTCGCCCCCGAGATCGACAACTTCTTCTATCCGGCCGGAAAGACCTGGTCGATCGCCGCCAGCCTCCTCGGCCCCCTGTTCCAGGGCGGCCGGATCACGAGCGAGTACGACGTCGCCTACGCGCAGTGGGAGCAGACGAAAGCCCTCTACGAGCAGATCGTCACGGGCGCCTTCGCGGAGACGACGACCGTCCTCTACGCCCGGACGAAGATCGCCGCCTCCGTGGCCGAGCTCGAAACGACCGTCGGCGACTACGAGCGAGATGGTTCGCCTCTCGCAGGTGCGCTACGACAGCGGCCTCGCGAACTACTTCGAGGTCCTCTACTCGATGCAGCTTCTCTTCCCGGCGGAGATCGCCCTCGCCCGAGCGCGCCTCGACCTCCTGATCGACTACGTCGACATCTACAAGGCGCTCGGCGGCGGCTGGAATCTCGAGAACCCGACCTGGCAGTCGCCCGGCACCGAGGTGCCGCCGCCGGCCGACGTGCCGGAATTCGCCACGACGAGGGCGGAGAAGGAACAGCAGGAGAGGACCAGAAGCCGTAGCGGGCTTTCGCGGGAACGCCTGGTTCGAAAACAGGGGGACGGGATGCGGAAGTTCGCAGTTCTCGGCTTCGTCGCGTCGCTGCTCTCCGCCGGAATGGAAGCGCAGAATCCGGCGCCGGCTCCGACCCCCGCGGCGCCGCTGGAGATCTACCAGGTCGATCTGGTACCGACCGGCACCGGCTTCGCCGTGACCAAGCCGGTTCTGGAGGGCGACGTCTGGGTCTTCCAGGTCTGGCCGGATCGCTCGACGGTCCGGCTCGCGCAATCCAAGGTCAAGAAGATCACGCCGCGGACGAAAGACCTCCAGAACGAAGTGGCCTATCGCATCGATCTCGCCCCGTCGGGCGAGATGTTCTCCCGCGACAACCCCGTGCTGAAGGGAACGACGTACACGTTCCACCGCTGGCAGGGAGGAAACCTGATGAGCCTGCGGCAGGCGGACGTCAAGAAGATCACGCGGCTCACGCCCTCCGAGATCTTCCAGGCCCATCTGAAGTATTTCGGCCCCAAGGAGATCGCGCAACCTCCCGATGGAGGGCGGCACGGCCGTGATGCCGGCGCAGCCCGCACCGGTCGAGGGGGCGACCGGCGAACCGCCGGACAACTGGATCTACTACGGGACTCCCGGAGTCGACGACGCCTGGGCGCCGCCGTCGCGCGGTCGTGGCCTCCCCCGGCGACGTGCCGAAAGCTCCGCCGCGTAACCCGGCGCCGGTCCACCCTGAGAGGGGCAGCAGAGACGACCCACCTGACCCCATGAAGCGAGCCTCGGAAGGCGGGTGGCGAGCCGCTCTCCGCGGCGTGGCGTTCGCGCTCGTCGCGGCGCTTCTCGCGCAGCGCGCCGCGGCGTTCGACAGCAAGGGACACGTCGTGATCGAAGCGCTCGCCTACCGCACCCTCATCGAGGGGCACGACGGCCAGCCGCCGCGGCCCGACGTCCTGCGGGATCTCTTCAACGACGGGGACCTCGCGCCGCCCCTCTGCTTCGGCTGGGGCGACCATCCGCCGGGTTTCTGCGCCGACGCGACGACGACGAATCCCCTTCTCGACTGGCCCAAGCCCCTGACCGACCATCCCGACGCGGCGTTTCGGCGGCAATTCAGCGACGCCGGCCAGTGCTTCCACTTCATGGCGACGCTCGAGGACGCCGAATCCCCCGACATCGAGGGAACCTCGATCCCGCGCGGCCTCGCGACGTCCGCGCTCGTCCGCTGCCACGACCTTCTCGACAACCTCTGCGCCAGATCGTCGTCGACGGGGGACCCGGGACGCGCAAGAGCGGTTACGGCCTCTACGAGCTGATGCACTCCGTGGGCGACTCGTTCTCGGGATCGCACACCCAGCGTCGTCCGGAGACAGCATCAGATCGAAGAGCTCCGCATCTGGAAGCCTCTGACGCGAATGCCGGGACTGGCCAACGAGAAGCTCGCGCGCATCCCCGACTCCGCGTTCCACAAGTGGAACGACCACCGCGACAAGACCTACGTGATCGAGGACCGGCGTCACGGCCGACGGGCGAGCACTGCAAGGACCTCACCGACCATCCGTACCAGGTGCCCTACGAATGCCTGTCCGAGGAGGGCGACCACGCGCGACAGGCGATCGTGGAGCTGCTCATCGTCGTGCGCGACCTCCGCGTCGCGCAGGAGAAAGCATTCGCGACTCCGACCCCCACGGGTGTCCCCGTCCCGGAGGACCCGGAACAATCCGACGCCTGGCGCTCCTACAAGGACCACTGGTTCGCGGCCGTCTATCGCCTGCGAGGGCGACGAGTGCGGCGTGCACCAGCCCACCGACATCTCTCCCGGCGCGTACGCCTTCCTCGGTCTCGACACGACGTACAACTTCACCCGCAAATTCGTCGACGTCACCGGCAAGGCGACGCTCTTCCGGTACAGCCTGGGAGCTCAATCCCTTCATCTACGCGCTGTCCGGCGAGCTCGGGTACCGGCGCTACGACAACGGCGACAGCACCGGCCTGCTCGGGCCTCGAGGTCGACCTCGCGCTCCCGATCGGAAGACGCGCTCGCGGTGGGATTCACTCCCGCCGCCTGGCGTGTCGCCTTCGGAGGCGACCGCACCGGATCCGAGATCACGACGAACTTCTTCCGCATCGACTACGTCATCGACAGCCGTTTCGCCCTCACGTTCCACGGTCCCCTGGAGATCGACTGGCGCAAGCCCGCCGCCGAGCTCTCCCTCGGAATCGGGCGTGGCCTGGGCCCTGACGTCGCCGAAGTTCGCCGGCGGGCCCCTGATCGAGCATCACGCGCGAAAAAGTCGAGCGGACGGACGAAACGTGGTCGCCTCCCGCAAGCGCCCTACGGGCGCCTCGAAGGCCGGACGGCCTCCTGGTACGTGGGAGTCGGGGTCACGACCGTCGAGCTCGCCGATCGTGGCCATCGAGGACCGGCAGTACGGGGAGGGCGGCGTTCGGAGCGATGGTCCTCTGGGACCGGGACCGCTGGGGAGGCAAGTTCCTCTGGGCGCCCGGCGGCTCGGTGTCGATCGGCGCCCGGCGGACCTCGGGAGAGTTCAGCCTACCTGACGGGAGCGCTCGCCCTGGACCTGCGCTGGTATCCCCTCGGCGTGCTCGGGTTGGCGCTGACGCCGGTTCGGGTGGAGGGCGGACCGAGGATCCGCGGCGGCGACGAGTTCGACGACTCACCCGGGATCCACGGCGCCGAGGGCAGCCAGTACTACTTCCAGGCCGGCTCGCGCATCGGCATCGCCTTCAACGCCGGGATCATCGACATCCTCGTCCAGGGGCCGACGATCGCCTGGAGCTCGAGCCCCTTCGCGGCCAAAGAGATCCTGAGCGTGGCGCTGTCGTTCCGTCTGAACTAGGACAGGCCTGACCTTACCGATCTCATACCCTTGCGGCGACCTGAAAGGAGATAATCCATGTTGCCTACGGCCACTTCCGAGAAGGCGCTGTCCCGGGGCCTGCTCGATGTGTTGATCCGTGCCGGCCTGGTCGCCGTTCTGGCGATTGCCTGCTTCCAGATCTTCCGCCCCTTCCTCGACCTGATTCTTTGGTCGCTGATCCTGGCGGTCACCCTCTACCCATTGCAACGCAGGCTCATGGGCATGTTGGGTAACAAGGAGGGTCGCACCGCAACACTGATCGTGGTGATTGCCATCGGCATCCTCATAGTGCCGGTCTATCTGTTGGGCACCTCGATAGCCGCCTCGGTGGAGGAGGCCATGGCCATGGTCAAGAGCGGCAATATTCATATTCCGCCGCCGGCCGATTCGGTCGCCAGCTGGCCGCTGGTGGGCAAACGTCTCTACGGCTTCTGGCTGCAAGCCGCCACCGACTTGACCAGTCTGATGCAGAAGTTCAAACCGCAAATCAAAGATGTCGGCCTCATCCTGCTGGGCAAGCTCGCCGGCGTCGGTATGGGCTTGTTGATGTTCATCGTCGCCCTGGCCATCGCCGGCATCGTCATGGCCTATGGTCAGAGCGGCCACCGCAGCGCGGTGCAGGCCGCCTCGCGCATCTTCGGCGGGGGCAAGGGTCCGCAAGTTGCCGAACTGTGCACCGCCACCATCCGTGCGGTGGCTCAGGGTGTCGTCGGCATCGCCTTCATCCAGATGCTGCTCGTCGGCGTCGCCTTCGTGCTCAAGGGCATCCCTGGCGCCGGTCTGCTCGCCCTGGCGGTACTGCTGTTCGGCATCCTGCAACTACCGGTCACCCTGATCACGCTCCCGGTGATCGCCCTCGTCTTCGTCACCGAGGGTGCCAGCCTGGTGACCATCGTCTTCGCCATTTTCGTCTTCATCGCCGGCCTGGTCGACAACGTGCTGAAGCCATTGCTGCTGGGACGCGGTGTCGATGTGCCGATGCCCGTGGTACTGATCGGCGCCCTGGGCGGCATGATCACCAACGGCATCATTGGCCTGTTCATTGGTCCGGTGATTCTTGCGGTCGGTTACCAGCTATTCTGGCAATGGGTTAGGGACCAGCCCGCAGCACAGGAGCCAGGCGACCAGAAGCAGACCTGACGCGACCTGGCTCCTGGGGGTCGTCGCTATTGCGTCAGTTACGGAGACGCATCCTCAGCCCAGGCGGTGGAACAACTTCACGAGCACCGCTTCGACCACGAGCAGCGTCCGTTGCCTCGGCGGACGGATCATCGAGTGGGCCCGATCGCCGGATCGGGCTCGTGCTGGTCGCGGCCGTTCTTGGAGCGTTAGGTTCAGGGGGACTGGAGCTCGTCCCCGTCGTCGCTGTCGCTCTCCTCGGCCTCCGTCACGACCCAGCCCTTGTCGGGGTTGTAGCGCTTGATGGCGGATGCGACCGTCGCGGTATCGGGGCCGAGGTCCTTCTCGTAGACGACGCCGTCGTAGCCGACGATGAACGTCTTCACACCCGTGACCCGATACTTCGCCGGCCATGCGGCGAGCGCGAAACCGCCGATCATGTGTCCCTTGATCACGTAGTCGAGCTGGCCGAGGGGCGCGGCCGGACCTGGCCGGTGAGGACCCGGAAGTAGTATCCGTGGTAGGGCTGGTCCTTCTTGGCGTAGCCCTCGGCGATCGCTTTCGCGACCTCTTCCCCGATGGGACTTTCCGGCTGGCCGGGTTCGCTCTTCCAATACAGTCCGTCGTGCTTGCCCGGAGTGCTGATGATGCGCTGCGCGTGCTGGAGCCCGGTCTTGTCGGGGTCCGCCATGGCATCTCGTGCTGCGCCTCGACGAAGCCCCGGCACACCGTGATCGCGTCCAGCTCGTTTTCTCCGATGTGGCGAAGGAGGATCTCGTAGCGGCCCTCCTTCGAGTTCAACATCCACTTCCCGTTCTTCTCGTCGATCGGGACCGGGTAAGGCCATGCGTTGGGGCCGACAGAAACCCACGCGCGATGGGGATTGGAGGGGTCCTTGGTAATAGTCGTCTTCTCCTTCGCGAGCCGGACGAACTCGTTGCGGCCCTTGTCGTCCTGCACGGCGTCTCCGGAGGTGATGATGTCCTTTCCGTCGGGCCCGAAGATCGCCAGCAGCGCCGGCACGTCGTCGGCGGCCGCCGCCTCGACCGCGGCGTCGACCGCCTTCTCGGCGAGTCGAAGGTTGTCTGCGCAGAAGGAGTGGGAGAGGCGGCCCGCAGGGCCGGTGCCACGAGGCCGGCCAGGCCGATGGCGACCGCCACCACGATCCATCGAATCGGACGAGTGCCGTTGATGTCGGTGTTCAGCGTCATTTCCTTCTTCATCGACCTATCTCCGCCTCCCGCCGCCGCCGCCGCTCCGGCCGCCGCCGCCCATGCTGGACGAGCCGCGGGAGCTGCTGGACCTGGCGCGGTTCGCGCTCGAGGCCCGCCCGAGGCCCCGCCGAAGGAGCTGCCGCCGCGAGAAGAGCCGCCCGACGGAACACTCCGGCTGCCCGCGTAGTTGCCTCCTCCGCCGGAGGAGCGATTGCCGCCCGCCGCCGCCGCCGCGATTCGCGCTCGACGCGCTCGCCCCGCCCGCTCGCGACGAGGCGCCTGCGCCGCTCGCGCGACGAGGCGCCTGCCCCGCTCGCTCGTGACGATGCGCCCGCCCCGCCCGCTCGCGATGAGCCCTGGCGATTGGACGCCGACTGTGACCCGCCCCGCGCGGACCCGCCGTACTTGTTCGCCGTCGACTTGTTCGAATACGGGGCCCCGCCGCGATGCTGGGAGTTGTGCTGCCAGTTGCTGTTGCCCCCGCCTCGGTTCCCGCTGATGTTCGAGTTCTTGTTGAAATTGTTGTTGTTGTTGATGTTGATCGTGTTGTTCCCCCCCGCCCCAGCCGCAGCCGCAGCAGGAGCCGCCCCAGATGGCCGCGCCCATGGCCATACCGACCCCGAAGGTCACCAGCCCCGCGCCGGGAACGTAGGGGGGGTAATAGACGGGCGGATAGGGATAGACCGGAGGCGGATAGACGACCGTCGGATTGTAAGAAGGGACGTAGACGACCTCGGGGTTCGAGGGTTGCACGACGATGATGGTCTTGTCCTCGACGACCTTGTTCTCAGGGTAGAGCGCGATCGGCGCGACGAGGGAGTCGAGCTGATCGTTGCTGAGCTGCGGCGCATCCTCCTCGGCCGGAGCGGCCTCCTGGGCCGGCGCCGCGTCCTGCGCGAGCAGCATCGTGTTGCCCGAACCGAGCAGGAGGACGCAAAGCACGACGGCCACCCCTTGCACGAACATTTTGTTCTTTCCTGGAATGCTCATCAGCTCCACCTCCTGGTTTCGCAACGCGACTCTAGCATCGTGGCGCCGCCGCTCCTCTCCGGGACGGGGTTTCGGGCAGGCCCCACCACACCGACCGGATTCGAGAGCGCGGCGCGACCGGGTCCTAGACCCGTCCCGCCACCGTGGCGGCGAGGTATTTCGCGACGGCCATCTCGAGGGTGAAGTGCATCCGCTCCCGGCCGAGGGTCTCGCCGAGTGAGGAGCGCTGTACCACCTTCGAGGACGTCCGGGTTCAGGCCGACGAGCCAGAGGTCGATGCCCGCCTCGCGTTCTCTCTTCTCGCCCTCGATCAGCATCTTGAGCGCCGTGTACTCGAGGTCGAAGACCGCGCTCATGTCGAGCGCGACGACCTTCGGCTTCGCCTCGTCCGCGAGCGCGCGCATCTTCCCTCCGATCCGCTCGGCGTTGACGAAGAAGATGCGGCCCTCCGGACGCAGGATGAGCAGGCCCGGAAAGCTCTCGTCCTCGGGATGCTCCTTCGAGCGCGGCCGAAAGACGTTGGTGCCGGGCTTGCGCCCGAGGACGTGCACGGGAGGATTCGCCACCTGATACGCGAGGGCCCCGAGGGAGAGGATGATCGCGAGCAGGATCCCCTTGAGCGTCCCGAGCAGCAGGACACCGGCAAACGCCGCGAGCGCCCACACGAACTCGGTCCGGCGGATCCGGAGGATCGCGCCGAACTCCGCCGGCTCGATCAACCCGATGGAGTAGACGATCACGAGACCCGCCAGGACGGCCTGCGGCATGCCGCCCAGGAGCGGGGCGAGCACGAGCATCGTCAGCAGCGTCGCTCCCGCGGTCACGAGCGTCGAAATCTGCGTGCGCGCGCCGGCCCGCCGGTTCACGGCCGTCTGGGACGTTCCCCCGCCCGACGGCATCGCGCCGAAGAGACCTCCGCCCACGTTGGCCAGGCCCGTCGCCAGGAGCTCCCGGTTCGGGCGGAGCGGCGGCTCGTCGGATCGCGCGAAGGCGCGGGCCGCGGCAATCGTCTCGGTGAAGCTCATGAGCGCGATGCCGACGGCCGCGGGCCACACCCGGGCCACGAGCGAGAGCTCCGGGAGCGTGATCGACGGCAGGCCCCGCGGGATCGCTCCGATCGCCTCCACCCCGTGGGCCTGCAACCCGAACAGGCTCATCGCCGCGATGCCGGCGGCGACGACGACGAGCGGCGCGGGCGCTTTCGGCAGGAAGTGCTCGAGGGCGACCAGGAGCCCGATCGTGGCGATGCCCACCGCGAGCGTCGGCCACGAGGTCTCGGGAAGGTGTTGCACGATCGCTCGCAGATTGCGGAAGAAGCCGGTCTTGGGAAAGTGGATGCCGAGGAGCTTGGGGACCTGGTCGAGCACGATGACGAGCCCGATTCCCGCCTTGAAGCCGATCAGGACCGGCTCGGAAATGAAGTTCGCGACGAAGCCGAGCCGCAGCAAGGACGCCACGAGGAGAATGCCGCCGACGATGACGCTCAATGTGGCGGTCGCCCGGATCAGGGTCGCCGGATCGGCGTCGGGAGCGATCTCGCCGAGCAGGGCTCCCGTGAGGATGGCGATCGTCGTGGTCGTGCTGACGCTCAGCGGACGCGATGTCCCGAGCACGGCGTAGATCGCCATCGGAACGAGCGCCGTGTAGAGCCCGATCTGGACGGGAAGTCCCGCGATGGTGGCGTAGGCCATCGCCTTGGGAATGACCACCGCGGCGGTGATCAGCCCGGCGAGCAGGTCCATCCGCAGCCACTCCCGGCGGTAGCCGGGAAGCCAGTCGAGGACCGGGAGGGCGAATCGACGAGCCTGTGTCTGCGCTTGCGTCTGCGGCCTCAGTACTTCTCGGCGACGAATCTCCGGCCCTTCAGAGAGGCCTGATCGTCGTATGCGCCCTTCTCGGACCGCTTCGGGAGCTTCACCTTCTCGTGCCGCACCTTCTCGTAGGGGATCCGGCTCAGCAGGTGCGAGATGCAGTTGAGGCGCGCCCGCTTCTTGTCGTCCGAGCGCACGATGTTCCAGGGCGCGTGCTTCGTGTCCGTCGCGTCGAGCATGCGATCGCGCGCGCGCGAGTAGTCGTACCAGCGCTCGCGCGAAGGCAGGTCCACCGGGCTGAGCTTCCACTGCCGCAAGGGGTCCGTGATGCGTGCCTCGAAACGCCGTTCCTGCTCCTCGTTCCCCACCTCCAGCCAGTACTTGATGAGGATGATGCCGGCCTCCGTGATGTAGCTCTCGATCTCCGGGCAGAGCTCGAGGAAACGATCGCGCTGCTCCTTGGTGCAGAAACCCATCACGTACTCGACGCCGGCCCGGTTGTACCAGCTCCGGTCGAAGATGACGACCTCTCCCTTGGCCGGGAAATGCGCCATGTAGCGCTGCATGTACATCTGGCTCTTCTCGCGGTCCGAGGGCGCCGGCAGCGCCACGAGGCGGAAGATCCGCGGGCTCACCCGCTCGGTGATCGCCCGGATGGTGCCGCCCTTGCCGGCCCCGTCCCGTCCTTCGAAGATGACGATGACCCGCAGGCCTTTGTGCTTGACCCAGTCCTGCAGTCGACACAGCTCCGCCTGCAGCCGGCGAAGCTCTTTGACGTATTCCTTGTTCTTGAGCTCGGGCTTGCCGTCTTTGTCGTTCTTTTTGCTTGCCATGAGGGCAGACTCTACCCTGCGTCCCCTTTGACCGATCTTTCTCGGCGCAGGCGGCGCGAATCATTGGCAAAGGCGCGCACCCGCCATAGCATTGTCCCGATCGAAAGCGAGGAGGCACTTTGCCAAACCTGCAATCATTTCCGAACCAGACTCGCGAATATCCCCGGCGGAGCTCTCGTCGTCGCGCTCTGCGCGCTGCTGGCGGCACCCGCCTGCACGCCCGCGCCGCAGCCGGTCACCGTGACGACGACGCCGCGCACCACGACGACGACAACGACGACGACCACGCAGGCGGCGCCCTCCCGGCGCCGGCGCCGGCACCACCGCCATCGGCCGCGCCGTCGCCCGCGTCCGCCACGACGCGATCAGGCCGCCAACCTCTCCGCCGATCAGCTCGAGTCCCTGGTCGCGCCGATCGCCCTCTACCCCGATCCGCTCCTCGCCCAGTGCCTCGTGGCTTCGACGTACCCGCTCGACATCGTCGCCGCACAGCAGTGGCAGGCCAAGAACTCGACCCTGAAGGGAGACGCGCTGACTCAACGCGGCCGAGCAGCAGCCCTGGGACCCGAGCGTCCAGGCTCTGGTCTCGTTGCCGGATGCTCTCAAGGTCATGAGCGAGAACATCCAGTGGACCACGCAGCTCGGCGACGCGTTTCTCGGGCAGGAGAACCAGGTGATGGACGCCGTCCAGCGCCTGCGCGCCAAGGCCAAGGACGGAGGCAAGCTCGCTTCCTCGGAGCAGCAGAAAGTCGAGACGAAGGTCGTCGAGGAGAAGACCGTCATCGAGATCCAGCCCACGAGCACGGAAGTCGTCTACGTTCCGACCTACAGCCCGAGCGTCATCTGGGGCCCGATGTACTACCCGTATCCCTCGCTGTACTACCCGCCGTACTACGGCGGCGCCTGGCTCGGATACGGCGTCGGGATCGCGATCGGCATCGGCATCTCGGGCGGCTGGGGCTGGGGCTGCGGCTGGGGCGGGAACAACACGATCAACATCAACAACAACAACAACTACATCAGCCACCACAACAGGCAGAACAACGTCAACCGGAGCGGCAACAGCAACTGGCAGCACAACGCCCAGCAGCGCGGCGGCGCTCCGTACAAGGACCGGGCGACAGCCAACAAGTACGGCGGCGGCGCGCGCGGCGACTCGGCGCAGGCCCGGCAGTCGCAGGCGAGGTCGCGGCAGGGACAGACCGGCGCTGGCAGCCGCATCGGCGCCGGCGGCGCTGGCGCGAGCAGCTTCGACCGGAGCCGCTCTTCGTCCGGCTCGGGCAGCTACAACCGCGGCGGAAGCTCGAGCGTGGGCAGCCGCGATTTTTCGTCGAGCAACCGGAGCTCGAGCAGCCGGAGCTCGAGCGCCTTCGGAGGATCGTCGTACAGCGGCAACCGTGCGCGCTCGTCGAGCTCCCGCGGCTCCTCGAGCATGGGCGGGATGCGTGGGGGCGGCGGTGGAGGGCGGCGGCGCTAGCCGCGCGGAGAGAAGATGAAGAACACTCGGACCCGGTTTCTCCTCGCCTTCCGCTTTGGCGCACTCGCTCTGCTCGCGGCGCTGTCGACTCAGGGCGCCGAGGCCCCGGCGCGCCCAGAAGGCGTTCGATACCCCTCGCCAGGCCGCCGACGCCTTGATCGCGGCGGCGAAGGCCGGCGACGTTCCCGCAATCCTCGCGATCTTCGGCCCCGAGGGAAAGGACATCGTCTCCTCCGGCGACGCGGTCAGTGACAAGAGCGATCTGTCGGAGTTCGTGAAGAAGGCCAACGAGAAGACGGGGATCGCATTCGATGTCGCCGACCCCCGGAGAGCCATCCTCGTGGTCGGATCCGACGACTGGCCCCTCCCCGTGCCGATCGTCGAGCGGAACGGAAAGTGGCGGTTCGACGCGAAGGAAGGCCGCCTGGAGATCCTCGCGCGCCGCATCGGGGAAAACGAGCTCGACGCGATCGCGCTCCTGCGAGGCTACGTCGAGGCTCAAATGGACTACGCCTCGGAGCTTCACGACGGGAGCCAGATTCGCCAGTACGCGCAGAAGTGGCTCAGTTCCCCCGGCAAGCAGGACGGCCTGTCCTGGTACGACGCCGACCACAAGCCGGCGGGCCCGATGGGCGACGAGATCGCCGAGGCTCTGGCCGCCGGCTACACGGACAAGACGAAGCCGTACAACGGCTACCACTTCCGCACGCTCACGGCCCAGGGGCCGGACGCGCCGCTGGGCGCGCGGAGCTACATCGTGAACGGCATGATGATCGGCGGCTTCGCGGCCATCGCGTGGCCGGCGCAGTACGGCGTGACCGGGGTCCAGACGTTCCAGGTCAACTACGACGGGAACGTCTACCAGAAAGACCTCGGGCCCGAGACCTCGACGCTCGCTCCGGCCATCACGGCGTACAACCCGGACAAGACCTGGACGATCACGAAGGACGAGGAATAAAATGCCCACCCCGGCCTCGACAAGCGACGCGTGCGAGAACGTAGGAGCTCATGAGCGGCATCTGGAACGAGCTCCGGCACAGCCCCATCTACTGGCTGCTCGCCTTCGTGCCGGTCGTATTCGTGGCCGAAAAGGCCCGGCCCGAGTCGCACACCGCCCTCTTTCTGTTGTCGGTCCTCGCGATCGTGCCCCTCGCCGCCCTCCTGTCCCACGCGACCGAGAGCGTCGCGGCCAAGACCGGGGACGCGGTCGGCGGCCTCCTGAACGCCACGCTGGGCAACCTGACCGAGCTCGTCATCGCGATCACGGCGCTGCGCGCCGGGCATGCTCGACCTGGTCCGCTCCTCGATCACCGGAGCGATCGTGACCAACAGTCTCTTCATGCTCGGCGGCGCGTTCCTCATCGGCGGCCTGCGTCACCGCGTGCAGGAATTCAATCCGCGGAACTCCCGCGTGCAGGCCGGGATGCTGCTTCTGGCCACGATCGCCCTGCTGATCCCCTCGGTCGTCGCGAGAGTCGACAAGCTCAACGTCCCCGCCCTGATGAAGCCGCTCTCCGTCCGGCTGTCGTTCATCCTGCTCGGCACGTACGCGATCTCGCTGTTGTTCTCCCTCAAGACACACAGCGAGTACTTCCAGAGCGTCGGCGAGGCGGAGCACGATGAGAAGCCCTGGCCGTTACCGGCCGCTCTCGGCGCCCTGGCCGTCGCGACGCTCCTGATCGCGCTCGTGTCCGAGATCTTCGTCGGATCGGTCCAGCAGGCCGCCCTCGCCTTCGGGATGTCGAACGCCTTCGTCGGCTTCATCGTCGTCTCGCTCGTGGGAGCCGCCGCCGAAATGACCACCGCGTTCGCCGCGGCGCGCAAGAACCGGCTCGATCTGTCCGTCGGGATCGCCATGGGAAGCTCCGCGCAGATCGCCCTCTTCGTCGCGCCGGTCCTCATCATCCTGAGCTACTTCATCGCCCCCACCCCGATGGACCTCAACTTCGGCGCCGGCCAGGTGCTCATGGTCCTGCTGACGACGCTGACGGTCACCATGGTCGTGGCCACCGGTCACTCGGCCTGGTACTCCGGAGTCCAGCTCCTCGCGGTCTACGCGGTCTTCGCGGTCACGCTCTACCTGATTCCCGGATAGGAGGATCCGATGCCATCACTCCAGACCATGCGCCTTCGGTGGGCCGGTTCGCCGGGCGGCGTCCTCGTGGCGATCCTCTGCGGGTGCCTCGCGGCGCCGGCGGGAGTGGCCCAGGACGCGGCCCCCCTTCCACCGCCGGAGCCGCTCGAAGCGCCGCCGCTCAACAGCGATCAGATCGAGGCCCTCGTCGCCCCGATCGCCCTGTATCCGGACCCGCTGCTGGCGCAGTGTCTCGTGGCGTCGACCTATCCCATCGACGTCGTCTCCGCGCAGCAGTGGCTGGACCGGAACCCGAACCTCAAGGGCGCCGACCTGGCGGCGGCCGCCGAGCAACAGCCGTGGGATCCGAGCGTCCAGGCCCTCGTGGCGATCCCCGACGCGCTGAAGCGGATGAGCGAGAACGTCGAATGGACCACGGATCTCGGCGACGCCTTCCTGGCTCAGGAGAGCGAGGTCATGGACGCCGTCCAGCGCCTGCGCGTGAAGGCGAAGGAGTCCGGAAAGCTCGAATCGACCGAGCAGCAGAATGTCGAAGTCACCGCGGTCGATGACAAGACCGTCATCGAGATCGAGCCGGCGAGCACCGAAGTCGTCTACGTTCCCTCGTACAGCCCGTCCGTCATCTGGGGAGTCGGGCGTCTATCCGTATCCGCCCATCTACTACCCGCCCTACTACGGCGGCGCCTGGCTCGGATTCGGCGTCGGAATCGCGATCGGCATCGGGATCTCGGGCGGCTGGGGCTGGGGCTGCGGCTGGGGCGGGAACAACAGCATCAGAATCAACAACAACAACAACTACGTCAGCCATCACAACCGGCAGAACAACATCAACCGCAGCGGCAACAGCAACTGGCAGCACAACGCCCAGCAGCGCGGCGGCACGCCATACAAGGACCGGTCCACGGCCCAGAAGTACGGAGGCCAGGGCGGAGCGCGAGGGCGGCGATTTCGATCGCAGCCGCTCGGGCGGCGGAGCCGGCAACTTCGATCGCGGCGGCTCCGGAAACTTCGATCGCGGCGGATCGGGGTCCTACGACCGCGGCGGCAGCTCGAACCGGATGGGCAGCCGCGACATCTCGTCGGGCTCGCGCGGCGGCGGAGCGTTCGGCGGATCGCAGAACGGCAACTGGGCTCGCTCGACGAGCTCGCGCGGGTCTTCCAGCATGGGCGGCATGCGCGGCGGCGGCATGCGCGGCGGCGGCGGCGGTCGCCGGCGCTAAGCGGTACGACGGTCGATGGACCTCGAGGAGAACACTCATGAACCGCTCGATGCGTTTTCAGCTCTCGAAACGGTCCACGGCAGCGGCCGCCGTGGTTGTCGGTCTGTGTCTTTCGGGGTATTCGTTCCAGACGGTGGCGCCGCCGTCCGGGCCGAGGACGTTCGATACGCCCCAACAGGCGGCCGATGCGATCGTCCAGGCCTCCGAGACCGGCGACACCGCTGCCCTCGTCGCGATTCTCGGCCCCGGCAGCAAGGACATCGTTTCGTCGGGCGATCCCGTCAAAGACAAGAACGACCTCGCGCGGTTCGTCGCGAAGGCGAAGGAGAAGATGAAGATCTCCTTCGACATCGACGACCCGAACCAGGCCGTGATCGTCGCCGGGAAGGACGACTGGCCGATGCCCATTCCGCTCGTCAAGCAGAGCGGGAAGTGGCGCTTTGACCTCAAGGAAGGGCGCGCCGAGATCCTCGCGCGGCGCATCGGCGGCAACGAGCTCGAGGCCATCATGCTGCTGCGCGGTTACGTGGAAGCTCAGCGGGAGTACGCGTCCCAGCCGCGCGACGGAAGCAAGATCCCGCTGTACGCACAGAAGTGGATCAGCACGCCCGGCCGGCAGGACGGCCTCTCGTGGCGGGACGCCAATGGCCAGCCGGCTGGCCCCATCGGCGACGAGATCGCGACGCTGCTCGCGGCGGGTTACACGGACAAGGCGGCGCCGGTCAACGGTTACTACTTCCGCACGCTGACGGCGCAGGGGCCGGCGGCGCGCCTGGGCGCCCGCGACTACATCGTCCAGGGAAAGATGATCGGCGGCTTCGCCGCGATCGCCTGGCCGGCCAACTACGGCGTGACGGGCGTGCAGACGTTCCAGGTCAACAACGACGGCATCGTCTACCAGAAAGATCTCGCAGCCGAGACCGCGAAGCTCGCGCCGGCCATCAAGAGGTACAACCCGGACAAGACCTGGATCGCGACCGACGACGCGCCCTGAGTCTCCGGTCTTGGTGACCCCTCCAAGGGTCAACGTGTAATCGCCGAAGGACAGTCCGTCGTATGCGCGAGAATTCCTCGCCGCTTTCGCCTCCAGCGTTCTGGCGAATCCCTGTTCGCGCGGGATAAGCTCCGCGCGAAACAGGAGGACGAGAATGTTCTCGATCCAGACTCTCCGAGCACGGTTGGGAGGATTCGCGGGCGGAAGCGTCGCCGCGACCCTGTGCGCGCTGATCGCGGCTCCCGCCGGCGCGCTGCAACAGGCACCCGCACCGACCCCGCCGCCGGCCGCCGCTTCGACCGCATCGACGGCTTCGTCCGCTTCGACTCCGCTCTCCACCGAGCAGCTCGAGTCGCTCGTCGCGCCCATCGCCCTCTACCCCGATCCGCTGCTCGCCCAGTGCCTCGTGGCCTCGACCTATCCGCTCGACATCATCGAGGCCCAGCAGTGGCTCGGGGCGCAATGCGAGCCTCAAGGGCGACGCGCTCGTCTCGGCCGCCGAGAAGCAGCCCTGGGACCCCAGCGTGCAGGCCCTGGTCGTCGATTCCCGAAGCGCTCAAACGCCTGAGCGAGAACATCGCGTGGACCACGGATCTCGGCGACGCGTTCCTCGCCCAGGAGAGCGAGATGATGGACGCCGTTCAGCGGCTCCGTGCGAAGGCCAAGGACGCCGGAAAGCTCGAGACGACCGAGCAGCAGAAAGTCGAAACGAAGGTCGTCGAGTCGAAGACCGTCATCGAGATCCAGCCCGCGAGCACCGAGGTCGTCTACGTTCCGACGTACAGCCCGACGGTGATCTGGGGCACCGCTCTACTACCCCTATCCGCCGATCTATTACCCGCCCTACTACGGCGGCTACTGGATGGGGTGGGGCCTCGGTGTCGCGATCGGGATCGGGATCGCGGGCGGCTGGGGCTGGGGCTGCGGCTGGGGCGGGAACAACAACATCACCATCAACAACAACAACAACTACGTCAACCACCGCAACCGCCAGAACGGAACGAACCGCACGGGCAACAGCAACTGGCAGCACGACGCGAAGCAACGCGGCGGCGCCCCGTACAAGGATCGCGCCACGGCCGAAAAATTCGGCGGCGGAACGCGAGGCGACTCGGCCCAGTCGCGCCGGTCGCAGGCCCAGAACCGCCAGTCCGACCGCGTCCGCTCCGGGCGACTTCGACCGCAGCCGGTCGAGCGAGCGCAGCCGCGCGAGCGCCGGCGACCGCGCGGGTGCCGGCAGCCGCGCCGGCGGCGGCGGCGGTTTCGATCGCGGAAGCGGCGGAGCGTCCAACCGGGTCGGGAGCCGCGACATCTCACCGGATCCCGCAGCTCCCGCAGCTCGAACGCTTTCGGGGGCTCCCAGAGCGGGAGCGGGGCGCGTTCCTCGAGCGCGCGCGGGTCCTCGAGCATGGGTGGCATGCGCGGGGGCGGCGGCGGCATGCGTGGCGGCGGCGGCGGGCGTCGATAGGAGAGGAGAACGATCATGAAAAACACGATGCGGGCTCTCCACCCCAAAGTGATGGCCGCGGCGATCGTCGCGCTCGCCGGGCTCTGTCTCTCGGCTTTTACCTTCCAGACGGCTGCCCCGGCGCCGCGGACCGGGCCGAGGACGTTCGACACGCCGCAGCAGGCCGCCGACGCCCTGGTCCAGGCCGCGTCGGCCGGACGACGTCGCCGCGATCGTCGCCATCTTCGGCCCGGCCGGCAAGGACATCGTTCCCTCGGGCGACCCGGTGCAGGACAAGAACGACATCGAGAGGTTCGCGGCGAAGGCCCGCGAGAAGCTCGAGATCTCCTTCAGCCTCGGCAACCCCAACCAGGCCGTCCTCGTCGCCGGCGATGACGAGTGGCCGATGCCGGTCCCCGTCGTCAAGCGCGCAGGAAAATGGCAGTTCGACGCTGCGCAGGGGCAAGCAGGAGATCCTCGCCCGCCGCATCGGACACAACGAGCTCGACGCGATCGCGCTCCTTCGCGGATACGTCGAGGCGCAGGAGGACTACGCCACCGAGAAGCACGACGGGACGCCCCGTGCGCCAGTACGCGCAGAAGTGGATCAGCACTCCGGGCAAGCAGGACGGGCTCTCCTGGCTCAACGCCGACGGCAGCCCGGTGGCCCGTCGGCGACGAGATCGCCAAGCTCGCTCGCGGAGGGCTACACGAAGAAGGAGGAGCCGGTCAACGGCTACTACTTCCGCACGCTGACGGCCCAGGGCCCGGCGGCGCCCCTCGGCGCCCGAAACTACATCGTGCAACGGCATGATGATCGGCGGCTTCGCCGCGGTCGCATGGCCGGCCAACTACGGTGTCACCGGTGTCCAGACTTTCCAGGTCAACAACGACGGTGTCGTCTACCAGAAGGACCTGGGGCCCGACACGGCGAAGACCGCTCCGACGATCAAGCGGTACAACCCGGACAAGACCTGGATCGGACGGACGCGAGGATCCGACGCATCGAGACAGCCGCCCGGACCTCCGTCGGAGCGGCTTCTCGAACCGACCGAGAGGTTCTCCGAGATCCTCTTCGGCCTGATCATGGTCCTGACCTTCACGGGCTCCCTGTCGGTCGCGACGAGCGGCCGCGAAGACGTGAAGGCGATGATCATCGGGGCGATCGGCTGCAATCTGGCCTGGGGCCTCGTCGACGCGATCATGTACGTCATGAACTCGCTCGCCGAGAGAGGACGAAACGTCGTCAGCTTCCGGAAGCTCCGAGCCGAGCGGGACCCGGCTCGAGCGCGCCGGGTCATCGCGGACGCGCTGCCCCCGCGTCGTCGCGCAGATCTCGACGGAGGAGGAGCTCGAGTCCCTCCGCCAGCGCCTGACGACGATGCCCGAGCCGCGAGCGTCATGCCGCGCTGAATCGCGGCGACCTTCTCGCGCGCGCTGGCCGTGTTCCTTCTCGTCTTCCTGTCGACCTTCCCCGTGGTCCTTCCGTTCTTCCTCATCTCCGACGCCATGCGGGCCCTGCGCTTCTCCAACGCGATCGCGATCTTCATGCTCCTCGTGGGAGGCTACGAGTACGGCCGCTACGCCGGGCTTCCGACCCTGGCGGGCGGCGCTCGTCATGGTCACGATCGGCATCGTGCTCGTCGCCGCCACGATCGCGTTGGGCGGATGAGGCTCCGGCGGCTCGCGGCGGCGGCGATTCTCGCGTTCGCCGCCGGATCCCTGCGCGCGCAGGAGGAGCCGGCGCCGGCCGCGCCGGAGGCGGAGCAGGCCCGGCCTGGGAGTTCGGCGCCAGCGTCTACGGGTACTTTCCGCCGGAAGACACGGACTACGGCCAGCCGACCGTCACCGCGGATCACGGTGCGCTGCACCTCGAGGCCCGCTACAACTACGAAGGCATCGGCACCGGCTCCGCCTGGGTGGGCTGGAACGTCGGCGTCGGCGAGAAGCTGCGGCTCGACGCCACGCTGATGGCGGGCGGCGTCTTCGGCAACACGAACGGTGTCGCCCCGGGCTACGAGCTGACGGTGTCCTGGGGGCCGCTCGAGCTCTACAGCGAGGGCGAGTACGTCTTCGACCTCGAGGACTCCGAGGGCGACTTCTTCTACAACTGGGCGCAGCTCGGGTACTCGCCCTGGGAGTGGCTGACGGTCGGCTTCGCGTCCCAGCGCACCCGTGCGTACGAGACGGGCCTCGACGTCCAGCGCGGCCCGTTCGTCGCGTTCACGTACAAGAGCACGACCCTGTCCGTCTACGTCTTCAACGGCGACGCCGAGCCGCCGACCGTCGTGACTTCGCTCTCCGTCTCGTTCTAGCGCCGGGCGCGGAAGAGGCGATTGACCGGACCGCGAAAGACGACGTAGGGCACGATCGCCAGCAGGACCGCCACGGTCACGGCCTGCTCCAGGTGAAAGGCGCGGAGGAATATCCTCTGGTACAGGAGGTCGATCACCGCGGCGGCGATGAGGACCTTCCCGACGTCGCGCCAGCCCTGACGCAGCTGCTCGCCGCGGCCGCGGGCGAGCGAGAAGAGGGACCACAGGTAGGGCGCCCGGCCTTCCCGCGAGTCCCGCAGCCCCGACCGGATCGCGAAGGCGATGGCGACGAGAGGCTGCAGGAGCAGCCGAAGCCGCCACGGGCCGGTCGCGCGGGCGAGGAGGTCTCCCCAGAAACGCGCCAGGAATTCGTCGATCCTCGGATCCTCTCACGCGGCGCGGGAGCGCCTCGTCACTAGAATCTCGCAGGTGCCGTACATCCTCGCTCTGGATCAGGGGACGAGCAGCTCGCGGGCGATCGTGTTCGACGCGCGGGGGCGAAAGCTCGGCGCCGCGCAGAAGGAGCTCACGCAGCACTTCCCGCAGCCCGGCTGGGTCGAGCACGACGCCGACGAGATCTGGGAGACGACCCGGGCCTCGGCCCGAAACGCCCTGAAGGAGGCCGGGCTCCGCGCCCGCGATCTCGCCGCGATCGGGATCACCAATCAGCGCGAGACCATCGTCCTCTGGGACCGGCGGACCGGCCGACCCCTTCATCGCGCGATCGTCTGGCAGGATCGCCGCACGGCCTCCGCCACGGACCGCCTCCGCGCGGCCGGCCACGAGGCCGCCGTGCGTCGGAAGACCGGGCTCCTTCTCGACCCGTACTTCTCCGGCTCGAAGCTCCGCTGGCTCCTCGACCACGTTCCCGGCGCGCGGAAGAGAGCCGCAGAGGGCCGGCTCGCCGCCGGCACGGTCGATTCCTGGCTGGTCTGGAACCTGACCCGCGGACGCCGCCACGTCACCGACGTGAGCAACGCCTCGCGCACGATGCTCATGAACCTCCGCACCGGCCGCTGGGACGCGGAGCTGCGCCGGCTTCTTGCGATCCCGTCGCAGATCCTTCCGGAGATCGTCTCGAGCGGAGGCCGCATCGCGGACACCGACGCCGGCGTCCTCGGCGCCGAGCGTGCCCATCGCCGGCATCCTCGGCGACCAGCAGGCCGCCCTCTTCGGCCAGCTCTGCACGCGTCCCGGTCTCGCCAAGTGCACTTACGGCACCGGCTGCTTCCTCCTCGCATTCACGGGGGCCCGCCCCATCGCGAGCCGCCATCGCCTTCTCTCGACCGTGGCCTGGCGCATCGGAGAGGGACCGATGGCCTACGCGCTCGAGGGCAGCGTGTTCTCCGGCGGCGCCGCCATCCAGTGGCTGCGGGACGGCCTCGAGATCATCCCGTCGGCCCCGGACGTCAACGCGCTGGCCGCGTTCGGTCCGGGACTCGGGCGGCGTCGTCGTCGTCCCGGCCTTCACGGGCCTCGGCGCGCCGGAATGGGACGCGACCGCACGGGGCGCGGTCCTCGGCCTGACGCGGGGCTCGACCCGGGCCCACCTCGCGCGCGCCACGCTCGAAGGCATCGCGTTCCAGGTCGCCGACCTGCTGAGCGCGATGGAGGCGGACACGGGAACGCGGCTTCGCGAGCTCCGCGTCGACGGCGGCGCCGCGGCGAGCGACCTGCTCATGCAGCTCCAGTCGGATTTCTCGGGCGTGAGGGTCGTCCGGCCCGCGAACCTCGAGACGACCGCCCAGGGCGCAGCGTTCATGGCCGGCCTCGCGGTCGGCGTCTGGCCGGACCTGCCCGCCCTGGCGAAGACCTGGCGCGTCGGACGCGTCTTCACCTCGCGCATGCCCCGCCGCGAGAGGCGGCCGGCGCCGCGCGCTCTGGCGGCGGGCGGTCGAGCGCTCCCGCCGCTGGGACGTCGGATGAACCGCGACGAGATGCTCCTCCGCCTCGAGGCGGAGGACACGAGTGGGACGTCCTGATCGTCGGAGGCGGCGCGACGGGCCTCGGCGTCGCCGTGGACGCGGTGACGCGCGGCTATCGGACGCTCCTGCTCGAACAGGCGGACTTCGCCTCCGCAACCTCGAGCCGCTCGACGAAGCTCGTCCACGGCGGCGTGCGCTACCTCGAGCAGGGCGACCTGCGGCTCGTCATGGAAGCCCTGCACGAGCGGGGACTCCTCCACGCCAACGCGCCCCACGTCGCCCGCAATCTGCCCTTCATCGTCCCCCGATACAAATGGTGGGAGGGCCCGTTCTACGGCATCGGACTCAAGACGTACGACCTCCTCGCCGGCCGCCTGAACCTGGCGCCCTCGCGGGTCCTCGACCGCGAGGAGACGATCGCCCGGATTCCCAACGTCGAGCAGCGGGATCTCCTCGGCGGCGTCATGTACTACGACGGCCAGTTCGACGACGCGCGCATGGCGGTGACTCTGGCGCAGTCGGCCGCGGACCACGGCGCCTGCCTCCTCAACTACGCGCGGCTCACCGGGCTGCTCCGGTCCGAGGGCGCGATCGCGGGCGCCGAGTTCGAGGACCTCGAGTCCGGCGCGCGGCGGAAGATCCGGGCCCGCGTCGTCGTGAACGCCGCCGGCATCTTCGCCGACGAGATCCGCCGGCTCGACGATCGCTCGGCGCCGCCCGCGGTCCAGCCGGCGCAGGGCGTGCACCTCGTCTTCGACGGCGCCTTTCTTTCCGGCCAGACGGCCATCATGGTCCCGCACACGGACGACGGGCGCGTCCTCTTCGTCATTCCGTGGCACGGCCGGGCCCTCGTCGGCACGACGGATACGGCGATGCCCGCGCCCGAGATGGAGCCCCGGCCGCTGCCGGACGAAATCGAGTTCATTCTCCGCAACGCCGGCCGCTATCTCGGCCGGGATCCCTCGCGGCGCGACGTCCTCTGCGCGTTCGCCGGCCAGCGGCCTCTGGTGAGCGTTCCGGGCAAGACGGCGACCAAGGAGCTCTCGCGCAGCCACGAGGTCCTCATCTCGAGCGCGGGGCTCGTGACCATCGTCGGCGGCAAGTGGACCACGTATCGCCGGATGGCGCAGGACACGATGGATCACGCGATCGAGGTCGGCGGGCTGCCGCCGCGGCCGTGCGTCACGGAGACGCTGCGCCTCCACGGCTGGAAGACGTCGAGACCCGAGACGCCCGCCGATCCCATGCGCCTCTACGGCACGGACCTCGATGGCGTGACGGCGCTGGAACGGGACGAGCCCGGCCTCGCCGCGCCGCTGCACCCCGCGCTCCCCTACCGCCGGAGCGCCGTCGTCTGGGCGGCGCGCAACGAGATGGCCCGCACGCTCGAGGACGTCCTGGCCCGGCGCACCCGCAGCCTGCTGCTCGACGCGGCGGCCTCGGTCGAGGCGGCCCCCGACGCGGCGGCGCTCCTTGCCCGCGAGCTCGGACGCGACGCCGCCTGGGCCGACGCGCAGGTGGAGGCCTATCGCCGGCTCGCCGCCGGCTACCGCATCGCTCCGGCCTGAGATCGGGCTATTTCTCGGCGAGGAGAAGCTTGCGGGCGCGGGCGAGCTCGGCGCGCTTCTCCTTGTCGACCTTCGGGTACTGGAGGTTCAGCGAGGCCAGCGTGTCCACGACCGCGGCGGCCACGACGGCGCGCGTGAACCACTTGTTGTCCGCGGGCACCACGTACCACGGGGAATCCTTCGTGGCGGTGTGACGGATCATGTCCTCGTAGGCCCGCATGTAGTCCTTCCAGAACCCGCGTTCCTGCACGTCGACCGAGGAGAACTTCCAGTACTTCGTCGGATTCTCGACGCGTTCGAGGAAGCGCTTCTTCTGCTCCTTGCGGGACACGTGCAGGAAGAACTTGCGGACGACGGTTCCGTTGCCGGTGAGATAGCGCTCGAACGTGCGGATGTCCCGGAAGCGCTTCTTCCAGATGTCCCTGGCGACCAGCTTCTCGGGCAACCTCTCCTTCGCGAGCAGGTCCGGGTGGACGCGCACGACGAGGACTTCTTCGTAGTACGAGCGGTTGAAGATGCCGATCCGACCCCTCTCCGGGAGATGCCGGGCGCACCGCCACAGAAAGTCGTGATCCAGCTCTTCCGCCGAAGGCGCCTTGAAGGACACGACCTGGCAGCCCTGCGGGTTGATGCCGGACATGACGTGCTTGATCGCGCTGTCCTTGCCGGCGGCGTCCATGGCCTGGAAGATCAGCAGCACGCTACAGCGGTCCTGCGCGTAGAGCATGTCCTGGAGGCTGGCGAGGGCCTCGACGCCCCGCTGAAGCGCCTCCTGGGCGAGAGGTTTGTCCGCGTCCTTGAGCCAGGCCGTGTCGTCCGGATCGACGTCCGACAGCCGGAAGCGCTCGCCGTCTTTGACACGGTAGCGGTGCGCCAGCTCCCGCGCGCGCCCGACGAACTCGTCCATCTTCATGTCGCTATAGATCGGTGGCCCTTTTGGGTTGCGCTTCCTGCCTCCTCCGTCTTTCACCGCGTCCTCCTTCGGCATTTCGACGCGCTCAACCCTTCGACCGAGGAGAGCCCGAATCGCCCTCCTCGATGGCCTGCGCGATGAACCGCCCGACGAGCATGGCCACGACGGCGGCCACGTAGAACTGCCCGATGACGCCCTCGAAGGCCGAGACCATGCGCGCCAGCGGCGTCACCGGAACGATGTCGCCGTAGCCGAGCGTCACGAGCGTGACGAGGCTGAAATAGAGCAGTCGCTCCTCAGGACCCCGGGCTGCGTCGGGATCGGCATCCGGAATGCGAAAGCTCTCGGGATCCCAGTGCAGGAGCAGCATCTCGCACGATCGCGAAGATCGCGGCGACGAGCAGGTACGCCGCGATCGCGCCGAAGATGCTGTCGACCGTGACCCGTTTCGATCGGAACACGTATCGGAGGATTCCGAACGACGCATCCCGTCAGCAGCACGCCGAAGGACACGAACTCGACGCCGTGGAAGTCGAAGGGAAGAGGAAGCGCAGGTCAGGATCGACGCCGCGACCGAAAGGCCCCAGGTGATCCAGAGAAACGGGCGGAGGCGCGACTTGCGGCCCTCTTCCGAGATCGTGACCAGGAGCGAGTTGAGCAGGAAGAGCTGCACGGCGACCTGGAACATCCAGTGTTCCGAGGCCCAGGGCACGACGATGAAGAGCGCGGCGAGGCACAGCGCGAGCTGGAGAAACCTCCACTCGCGCAGGCGCTCCTTCACTTCATGCTCTCCCGCAGCTCGATGAGGGAGCGATCGAACGAGTCCACCCGGATCAGCCCGACGCGCGGATGCTCGAGGTCGAGGATGACGTACACCGTGAGCGACAGGACGGCCGCGAATCCGAGGACGTGGACCCAGCTCCGCGTCTTCGCGCCCGCCATCCCGAAGCCGGCGAGCAGCGACGCCGTCAGAGCCAGCGCCCCGAGCATCAGATAGATGGCGAATGGAGGATGCGTGCGCGCGGCCGCGGTCCGCGTCGTGACGATGTCGAACATCGCGTTCAGCGAGTTCAGAAGGAGGGAGCCCGTGAATCCCGGCGGGCCCGTCCTCAACGCGGCGATCGCCTCCTTCCAGATCTCTCCCTGGAGATGGATCGAGTGCTGGAGCTCCGCCTCGGCCGCCTCCACGTCCGGAAGCTTCTTGTAGGTCAGGAGCCGCGAGTCGAGATACCGCCGGAACAGGTCGCGGAGCTCCGGCTGCGCCTCGGCGGGCAGGAGATCCAGGCGCAGCCACGCCGTGCCGATGTCGTTGGCCTCCTCGGTGATGAGCTGCCGGCGGGCGTCGAAGCGGCTGGCCGCGCCCGAGAACGTAAAGGCGATCAGCAACCCGAGGAGGCCGAACATCGAGCCCTCGACCGCGGAGATGCCCGTGCGCGCGCCTTCGGGATCTTTCGCGAGGCGGCGGTTCCCGACCCGGCGGCCGACCTCCAGGAGAAGCAGCATGCCCAGAAAGAGCGTGATGGCAAACAGGATGCCGATCTGTTCGGGGTCTCTCAACGGATGCCCTCCATTCGTATTGGAAAGTCGTCCAAGTGTATATTCGGCCCGTTTACCGGAGGTTCCCATGCTGGGTCAGCTCTCGCGGACCGCGATCGCGGGTTTCCTTGCGGCCTCTCTCGTCTCGACACCCCTTCTCCAGGCGCAGCAATCGGCTTCCGGACAACCCGCGGCGGCGGCCTTCGTCCGCTCCGTCGGGTCCTTCCGACCCGTGGCCGCGGCGGCTGCAGGCGAAGCAGGGCACGTTCCTCATCTATCAGCCGCAGCTCGACAGCTGGAAGAACAACCAGCTCGAGGCGCATGCGGCGGTCTCGGTCCAGCCGACCGGGGCCAAGGATCCGACGTTCGGCGTCATCTGGTTCACGGCGCGCACGGACGTCGACAAGACCAACCGCCTCGTCTATCTCGAAGACCTGACCATCACGCGCTCGAGCTTCCCCTCGGCGCCGGAAAAGGCCGCGGCCTGGGTCGAGGCGCTGCACGAGCTCGAGCCGTCGAAACGCTCGAAGGCCATCTCGCTCGACCGGCTCGAGGCGGATCTCGGGATCACGCAGGCGAAAACCCAGGGCGAAGCCCGGCCGCTCGACAACACGCCCCCGCAGGTCATCTTCTCGAACGTGCCGGCGGTGCTCGTGCGCATCGACGGCCAGCCCGTCTACAAGCCCCAGTCGGGCACGGATCTCCAGCGCATCATCAACACGAGCGCGATCATTCTGAAGGCCGATTCCGGCGAGCTCTATCTCCACCTCTTCGACGGCTGGATGGAAGCGTCCTCGCTCCAGGGGCCGTGGAAGGTCTCCGATCCGCACTTCGGCCGCAAGGACAACCTGGACAAGGCGCTCAAGGAGATCCTCGCTGCCAAGAACGGCGATCCGATGACCGGAGGATCCGCGTCGGACCCGAAGGCAACCCAAGCCGTCGCTGAAGACACAAGCCGGACCCCGTGGTCTACATGGCGACCGCGCCGACGGAGCTGATCGTCGTCAACGGCCAGCCGAACTACCAGGCGATTCCGGGCACGCAGCTGCTCTACGTCGAAAACACGTCGGGACGGGTCTTCAAGGACATCGACAACCAGAACACCTACGTGCTCATCGCGGGACGCTGGTTCAGCGCGCCGGACACATCCGGCCCGTGGACCGTACGTCGATCACGCGAGCCTGCCGGCGGACTTCGCGAAGATCCCCGACGACAGCCCGATGGAGAACGCGAAGGCCTCCGTGCCCGGCACGCAGCAGGCGAAAGAGGCCGTGGTCGCGGCTTCGATTCCGCAGACGGCCACGGTCCAGCGGACCGCGCAGCCGGCCAAGGTCACCTTCGACGGCGCGCCCGAGATGAAGCCGATCGAGGGGACGACGCTGGAGTACGTCGCCAACGCCTCCACGCCCATCGTCATGACGGGGCCGAACGCGTACTACATGTGCCAGAGCGGCATCTGGTTCACGTCGACCGCGGTGACCGGGCCGTGGATCGTGGCCGCCTACGTGCCATCCACGATCTACACGATTCCACCCTCATCGCCGCTCTACAACCTCACGTACGTCCAGGTCTACGGCTCGACCCCGACGGTCGTGTACACCGGGTACACGCCGGGCTACACGAGCATGATCGTCTACAACGGCGTCGTCGTGTACGGCACGGGCTACGTCTACTCGCCGTGGATCGGCTCGGTCTGGTACGGACCTCCCATCACCTACGGCTACGGCGTCAACATGGCCTACACGCCGTACACGGGATGGGCCTTCGCGTTCGGCGTCGGCTGCGGCTTCGCCATGGGCGCCGCGATGTGCGGCTACGGCTGGGGCTACTACGGCTGGGGCTGGGGCGGCGCGTGGGGCGGCTACTACGGACACTACGGCGCCGCGGCGTGGGGCTACGGCGGAGGCGCGGTCTGGGGCCCGGGCTACGCGCGCTGGTCCTCGGGCAACGTCTACAGCCAGTGGGGCTCGACGTCGGCGGTCACGCGGAGCGGCGGCGGCTACAACGCCTGGACCGGAAACGCGTGGCACGGCCAGGAGGGCTCGTTCTACAACTCGAAGACGGGCGCGCAGGGCTGGGGCCAGCGGGGACAGGCCTACAACGCCTACACCGGCAACTACGCCTCGGGCGGCGCGCGGTGCGGCCTACAACCCGACGACGGGCGCGTCCGCCGCGGGAGGCCGCGCGACCGTCGGCAACGCCTACACCGGCAATCAGGTCACGGCTTCGCACGGAACCGTGACGGGAGCCGGAGGCAACACCTACTCGGGCGGCGCGATCCACGGAAACCAGGGCGGCATCGCCAGCGTGAACGGCAACACCTACGCCGACCACAACGGCAACGTCTACTCGAACACCGGCAACGGCTGGCAGAAGAACGTCGGCGGAAGCGGCAGCACCTGGCAGAACGCCTCGAGCGAGGAATCGAAGAACCTGGACAGCTGGAGCAACGCCCGCAGTCAGGGCGACGACCGCTGGAGCAACTTCAGCAACAGCAGCTTCGGCAACAAGGACTGGGGCGGAGGCGGCAGCTGGGGCGGCGGCGGCGGCGACAAGTTCGGCGGCGGCGGCGGCGACCGCTCGTGGGGCGGAGGCGGCGGCTGGGGCGGCCGGTCCGGCGGTTGGGGCGGCGGCGGCGGGTTCCGCGGCGGCGGCGGGCGTCGGTAGAAGACGCCGCATCGGCGTGCGGGGTCCGGCGAGCTCCCCTGCCGATGGATGGTTCGTAGTCAGCTCGCCGAGGGACTTCGTTATGACGGCCCGTGATGGCAGGGCGGAGTCGCGAGTCTACGACGCGACGCCCGCGCCCTGCCTCCGGCTCGCGAATGCCACTCGCTCTCGAAGCCGTTTGTTCGGGTGGACTCCGTCGAATCCGGCGACTCGCTCGCGCGATCGGACGATCGGTGTGTTTCTTTACCTTTTGGAGGGATCGCAATGAACCTACGCAGAGCCCCCGCCCTTGTCGCCTCGATCCTCTTTCTCCTGTCCCTGGCAGACCTGGCCCGGGGACAGACGGCCACCGGATCGATCGCCGGCCGGGTCGTCGACGGCGCCGGAGCGCCCGTGTCCGGAGCCGTCATCGCGATCCGCAACCTGTCCACCGGGTTTCGGACGTCCACCCTGTCGAGCGGGAACGGTTCCTATTCCATTGATGGGCTCTCGTTGGGCGTCTACGACGTCACCGTCGAGGCGGCGGGCTTCGGCACGAGTCTGGCGAGCGGCGTGACCGTTCGCGAGGGCAAGGTCGGCCGTCACCGACTTCACGCTGCGCGCCCCGGCGGCCGCGGGGCCGCCGCCGTCGGCAGGGTGAGGTCGAGATGCCGCCTCAAGGCCAGCAAGGCCCCGCGCCCTCGATTCCGACGACGAGAGGCCCGGGGATGGAAATCTACGGCTACGCGGAGGCCAACGCCATCTACGACTTCGAACAGGTCAACCCGGATTGGTTCGACGTCGAGCGCCCGACGAAGCTGCCGGCGTTTCCGAACGAGTTCGGCGAGAACGGCAACTTCTGGGCGGGCGTGCGTCCCTCCCGTTTCGGCGTCAACGCGTGGCTTCCGACGGGACTGGGCGAGATCAAGACGCAGTTCGAGTTCGACCTCTTCGGCGTCAACCCCGACCCGGGGGACACGAACTTCCACCTCCGGCATGCCTGGGGTGAGCTCGGCCCGTTTCTCGCGGGACAGACCAACACCGTCTTCATGGACGGCAGCGTCTCCCCGATCGCGCTCGAGTACTGGGGCCCGAGCGGCATGGTGGCCCTCCGCAACGTCCAGTTCCGGTGGGCGCCGCTGCGGGGCAAGAACGAGCTCTTCATCGCCCTCGAGCGGCCGGGCGCGACCGCCGACAACGGCCGCGTCGCCGACCGCGTCGAGCTCCAGAACATCAAGAGCCGACTTCCCCGCTCCCGATCTCACGGTCCACTACAAACGGAGCGGCGACTGGGGCCACGTGCAGCTCGCCGGGGTCCTCCGCTACATCGGCTGGGTGGACACTTTCCCGGACGAGTTCGACCTCACCGGCCATGCGACCGGCTGGGGACTGAACCTGTCCACGAACATCAAGCTCGGGCCGAAGGGCACCATCCGCGCCGCGGTCGTCTACGGCGAAGGCATCGAGAACTACATGAACGACGCGCCCACGGACATCGGCGCCGCCCTCAACCCGTCGGGCAATCCCCGGCGGCCGTTCGTGGGCGAGCCGCTCCCCGTGCTCGGCATCACGGCCTTTTACGACTTCTACTGGAGCGAGTGCTTCAGCAGCGCCATCGGCTACTCCCTGGTGGACATCGACAACAGCGACCTGCAGCTGCCGGTCGCGTTCAACAAGGGCCAATACGCCCTCACCAACCTGCTTTATTACCCCGTCGAGAACGTCATGGCGGGCCTCGAGTTTCAGTGGGGCCGGAGGACCAACTTCTCGGACGGCTTCAGCGTCGACGACTACCGGATCCAGTTCTCGGCCCGATACAGCTTTTCCTTCGACCTGGGATGGGGAAAGAAGTGAGCGATCGGGGCGAGGGGGCCCTCGCGTCCAAAAGGAACGTCCGCATCGACTTGCGCGACGGGGGCGCCGGGCCGGCCCGCGCACGAATGTCCTGACCCGGAGACGGTGCCGGAACGGCCGACATGACATGATCGCCCCTGATTTGACAGTAGGACAGAGTTCCGGATTGGGAGAGAATCCCGCTTTAAGGGGAAGAAAGGAGAATTCAATGGAGGTCAGAACCCGACGAGTTTCGGTCATTCTGGGGGTTGGATTGCTCGCGTTGTCCGCGACCATCGCGACGGCTCAGCAGCCGAGCATCACGAAGACCACGTCAATGGGCCAGTCCGAAACGACCACGAGCACGCGCACCGTCAACGCGACCGTCGTCAGCGTGGACGGCAACAAGGTCGTCGGCAGGGACGCCGCCGGCAAGCACACGGAGTACACCATCCCGGACGGCTTCAAGTTCCAGTACCAGGGCCGGGAAATCGGCGTCTCCGAGCTCAAGCCCGGCATGCAGGTGTCGGCCAAGATCACGACGACGACCACGATGACGCCCGTGTACGTTTCGGAAATCCGTACGGGCAAGGTCCTGGCCGTTTCGGGCGACCACATCATCGTCAAGGGCCCGCAAGGGAATCGGCAGTTCTCGAACGCGGACGCGAAGAAGCGGAATGCCAAGATCTACCGCGACGGGGTACAGGTTGATTTGAGCGACCTGCGTGTCGGCGACAACTTCACGGCCGTGATCGTCACGGACGCGGAGCCCAAGATCGTTTCCGATCGCGAAGCCCAGGCCATGGTCAGCGGTGGCGCGCCTCCGCCCGCCCCGGCTCGCGCTCCCGCTCCGGCTCCGGCTCCGGCTCCGCTCCGCGCCGCTCCGGCTCCGGCCCCCGCTCCGGCGCATTTGCCCAAGACGGCGAGCCAGGTTCCGGTCGCCGGCCTGATGGGCATGCTTTCGATCGCGGCCGCAGTCGGCCTCACGCTGCTCCGCCGCAAGCGCTGATCGTTTCGCTCTACCTCTGTACCGCCGGCCCTTCGGGGCCGGCGGTTTGTTAGTTGTCGGAACGAGGGGAATCCGTGGGCCAGCTCAACGAGACTCCAGAATCTCCCTCGGACGCAGCGAAGCCACCGGTCAAACGCGCCGCGGCGCCGCGCGCTCTCGAGCTCTCGTTCTCGCGGTCTCTCTCGCAGCGCTGCCCCTCGTCTGGGGCTGTGCGACGCCGCCGCGACGGCAGGCCGTTCCGCTGGCTTTCGAGACCCAGGCCACCGTCACGGGCTTTCCGTACGGCATCCGCTACTTCCCTCGCGACGCGAAGCGGCTGCAGGTGTTCCAGGACGACTTCGTCGAGTCGTGGAAACGCGAGGAGGCCTACCGCAAAGCCCAGGGCCTGACCGGTCCCCTGCCGCCGGCCGCCTACCTCGCCATCTCGGGCGGCGGAGACAACGGAGCCTTCGGGGCGGGGCTGCTCTCGGGCTGGACGAAGACCGGCACGCGGCCGGAGTTCAAGCTCGTCACGGGCGTCAGCACGGGCGCGCTCATCTCGCCCTTCGCCTTCCTCGGTCCGGCCTGGGACGAGCAGTTGAAGGCGCTGTACACCGCCGTGTCCTTGAAGGACATCGCCGTCGAGCGGTCGATCTTCTCGGTCCTCTACGGCGACTCCATGGCCGACACGACTCCTCTCTGGAACCTCCTGAAGAAGTCCGTGACGCAGGAGATGCTCGACGCCATCGCCGTGGAGCACGAAAAGGGGCGCATCCTGCTGGTGGGGACGGCGAACCTGGACGCCCGGCGTCCGGTCATCTGGAACGTCACGAAGATCGCGGCGAGCCGCCGCCCCGGCGCCCTCGACCTCGTGCGCAAGATCCTGCTCGCGTCGGCCGCGATCCCGGGCACGTTTCCGCCCGTGATGATCGAGGTCGAGGCGAATGGCGCGACGTACGAGGAAATGCACGTGGATGGCGGCACGGCCTCCCAGGTCTTCGTGTATCCGGCCGGAATGAACCTGAACATCCTGTCCCTCAACAACGGGGTCGAGCGGCAACGAACGCTGTACGTCATCCGCAACGCCCGCCTGGATCCGGAGTGGGCCGAGGTCGACCGCCAGACGCTTCCGATCGCCATGCGGGCGATCGCCTGCCTCATTCAGTACCAGGGGATCGGAGACCTCTATCGCATCTTTTCGATCACGCAGCGCGACAAGGTCGATTACAACCTGGCCTACATTCCGGCGTCGTTTCAGGTCCCCCACACCGCGGAGTTCGATCCCGTCTACATGCGCAAGCTTTACGACTTCGCCGAACGCCTGATGCTCGACGGGTACCAGTGGGCCAAGGAACCGCCGATCCTGGTGTCGGGCGACCGCGACGCGGGCCCTCTCCCCGAGCCGTAGCGCAGAGCTCGATTCCTGCAGGCGTTGGCGACGCTCCGCGACCGGCGCCGGCGTAGCACCTTGGTAGGGGTGTCCGCGTATTCGACGGCTGGCGGTGACGGAAGGGACTGAAATAGGATACGTCGCAGAGTTCAGCGATTCGAGACGAGAGGAGACTGAGATGCGAAAGCTCGCGAACGTCCTCGTGACCCTGGCCGCCGCGGCGACCCTCGCCTGTTCCACCATGACGACCGCCGTCGACTACGACCACACGATCAGTTGTTCGAACTACAAGACCTTCCAGGTCATGGTGGGGACCCAATCCCCCATCACGTTCACGCAGAAGGAGATCGACGACTCGATCACCCAGGCGCTCGTGTCGAAGGGCCTGCAGCCCACGACGACCAATCCGAACCTCCTCGTCTACCCGCACGTCGTGCTGACGCAGCAGAAGCAGTGGAACACCATGTCCATGGGCGGATTCGGCTACCGCGGCTGGGGCGGCATGGGCGGCATGGCGCAGACGACCGAGCAGAACATCCCGATCGGAACACTCATCGTGGACCTCGTCGACCCCAACACGAAGGAGATGGTCTGGCGCGGCACGGCTCAGACCAGGTTTCGAGCTCGGGTCATCCCAGGGGGAATCAACAAGGCCGTTCAGACGATCTTCGCGAACTTCCCGCCGGGCGCGGGCAGCAGTTAGGTCCGGTTTTACGACGCGGCGGCCGGTCCTTTCCGGCCGCCGCTTTCACACTCCCCTCGTCGTGCGCGAAGGCGATCGGTGTGTGTCGTCTCGACACGGCCGAGGATGGGCCGCGACCTGAAATAGGATACGAGGGAATGGAATCGATTCGCCCAACTGAGGGGAGAGACATGCGCAAGGTAGCTACCGTCCTCGTGACTCTGGCGGCCGCCGCGAGCGTCGCCTGTTCCACCATGACGACGGCCGTCGACTACGACCACACGGTGGATTGGAGCAAGTACAAGACGTTTCAGGTCGCCGTCGGGACGCCGGCCCCCACGACGTTCGTGCAGAAGCGCATCGACAATGCGATCACGAACACGCTCACCGCCAAAGGCTGGCAGGCGGTGACGAGCAATCCGTCGATCGTCGTCTATCCGCATGTCGTGCTCTCCGAGCAGACACAGCTGAACACGATGAACACGGGCGGCTACGGTTATCGCGGCTGGGGCGGCATGGGCGGCGGGATGTCGACGACGACGGTTCAGAAGATCCCGATCGGCACCCTCGTCATCGACCTCGTCGACCCTGCGACGAAGGAGATGGTGTGGCGCGGCACGGCCTCGGACCAGGTCTCCGGCAAGGGTGAGGACTCAGGGAAGGTGGACGAGGCGATGCAGAAGCTCTTCAAGGACTTCCCGCCGGCGCCCGGCAGCAAATAACTCGGGCCTCGACACGCTGGCGGCCGGATCGTCCGGCCGCCGGTCGGTAACACCATCAGAACGAGGTGGCCCATGGACTTCCAAGTCTCTACGGCGTATCGCGATCGGTGTGTCTCTGGCGATCTTCCTCGGCGTTTCCGCGGGTCGGGCCCAGCAGCTCATCCTCAAGGGCGAGTTCGGCATGAAGGCCGGCGTGATGCCCCCGCCCGGCCTCTACGCCGGCATGTTCGGCTGGGGCAATTTTGCCGACACAGCTCGTCGGGCCGGACAAGAACTCCGTCAAGGGGCCTGAGCTCGATCAGTACGCCTTCGGCCCGCTCGTCCAGTACGTCTCGAATCTCTGCATCTTCGGTGCGAACTACGGAGCCCTCGTGGCGGTCCCGTTCGCCAACACCGCGATCGACTTTCCGCGTCTGGACGTGGACGACTCGACGGGAACCGCCATGTCGCAGCTCTGGGTCATCCCGGTGATGCTGGGCTGGCACATCACGGATCCCTTGCCTCTCGCCCCGGGCGGCGCCGACATGACGTTTCACTACGCGTTCTACGCTCCGACCGGCCGCTACAACGTCGTCCTCACCGACACCGGGCCCAGTCCGGCCCCGAACAACACGGCGCTCGGCATGTGGACCAACGAGCTTTCGTTCCGCGTGACCGGGTACTTCGACAAGGCGAGGAAGTGGCACGGAACGGGGTCGCTCTTCTACGACATCAACAACAAGAAGAAAGACCTCGACTGGAAGACGGGGAACGCCTTCACGTACATGTGGGGCCTCGGCCGCGACTACGGCGAGAAGGGCAAGATGTTCAGCGGCTGGGTCGGGGCCGCGGGCTACGCGCAGTGGCAGGTCACCTCGACCACCGGGCATCGACGCGCCGCTGATCGCTCGCGAGAACAAGACCCAGATCGCCGCTGCCGGTCCGGAATTCACGACGCTCCAGGGCGCGCTCACGCTTCGCTACTTCTGGCAGTTCGGCGGCCAGTTCACGACGCGAGGCCAGGGAGCCTACGTCCAGTTCGCGATGCCTCTGCCCTTCTGATCGCACCCAACGTGCGGGGCCACCGGCGAACCCTTCTAGCCGGGCTCCTCGCGGCGGCGCTCGTTTCCGCATCGACGGCCTGCCGTGAGCGGGCCGCTCCCTCTGGCGGCCGGCCCGGTGGCGACTCCCCTCCCCCGCTCCGCCGCCGCGACGTTCGTCGGCCGCGAAGCCTGCAAGGGTTGCCACGCCGCCGAGTACGAACGCTGGAAGGGGTCGCATCACGACCTGGCCATGCAGGAGGCCACGGACGAGACGGTCCTCGGCGACTTCGGCAGCCGCACGTTCACGCACTTCGGCGTCACGTCGACTTTCTCCAAGCGCGACGGCAAGTATTTCGTGAAGACGGACGGTCCCGACGGGAAGCTCCACGAGTACCCGATCGCCTACACGTTCGGCGTCTACCCCCTGCAGCAGTACCTCATTCCGTTTCCGGGAGGCCGCTACCAGGCGCTGAACGTCGTCTGGGACACGCGCCCGAAGAAGGACGGCGGGCAGCGGTGGTTCCACCTGTATCCGAAGGAGGCCGTGCCGCACGACGACCCCCTCCACTGGACGGGGCCGTATCAGAACTGGAACTTCATGTGCGCCGAGTGCCATTCGACGAACGTGAAGAAAGGCTTTCTCGCCGCCGAGAAGCGTTACGAAACGACGTTTTCGGAGATCGACGTCTCCTGCGAGGCCTGCCACGGGCCGGGCTCGGCACACGTGGCCTGGGCGAAAGCGGTCGAGGCCGGCGAGGCGAAGAAGAACGACACCGACAAGGGCATGGCCGTCGTCCTCAAGGATCCCGCCGGGAAAGCCTCCTGGATCATCGACCCGGCGACCGGGCTCGCGAAGCGCAGCGTGCCCCGCACCTCACAGACCGAGATCGAGACCTGCGCCCGCTGCCATGCGCGGCGCTCGGTCGTCGCCGAGGACTACGTCTACGGCCAGCCGCTCTTGCAGACCCACCGCCCGGCGCTCCTCGACGAGGGTCTGTATTACGCCGACGGCCAGATCCTGGACGAGGTCTACGAGTACGGATCCTTTCTCCAGAGCAAGATGCACGCGAAAGGCGTGAGCTGCTCCGATTGCCACAACCCCCACGACCTCAAGGTGGCCGGCTCGGCGGATCGGGTCTGCGCCGGCTGCCACGCCCCGGAGAAATTCGACACTCCGGCGCACCACTTTCACAAGGCCGATTCGGCCGGCGCACGCTGCACGAGCTGCCACATGCCGACGCGCGACTACATGGTCGTGCATACGCGTCACGATCACAGCTTCCGCGTGCCGCGCCCCGACCTCTCGGTCGCGATCGGCACTCCGAACGCATGCACGCAGTGTCATCGCGACCGCTCCGACCGCTGGGCCGCCGACGCGGCGAAGAAGTGGTGGGGAGATCGGTCTCCGAAGGAGCCGCCGTATGGCGAGATCATCCAGGCCGGCCGCGAGGGCTCGGTCGGGGCCGGAGCGGCTCTCGCCGCCCTCGCGGCGGATCCCGCACGGCCCGCGATCCGGCGGGCCACGGCGGCTTCGCTCGTCGGCCAGAACGCCTTTTCCGGTAGCCGCGACGCACTCTCGCGAGCCCTTGCAGACTCCGATCCGCTCGTGCGCTCCGGAGCCCTGGAGTCGGCGCGAGCGTTCGAGCCCTCGGAGCGCCTGGCCCTGGTCGCACCTCTCCTCCGGGATCCGATCCTCACGATCCGTATCGATGCGGCCCGCGCCCTCGCCCCGGTTCCGAAGGAATCGATGCGCCCGCAGGAGCGTGCCGACTTCGAGGCCGCGCTCGCCGAGTACGAGCGCTCGCTCGCGATCGACGCCGACCGCGCGGAGGCCCACCTCGCGCTGGCCGAGCTCGCCATCGATCTGGGAGACCTGCCGCGCGCCGAGAGAGAGTACCGGATCGCTCAGGAGCTCGTGCCGGCGCTCGCCGGAACGTACGCCAACCTCGCGGATCTCTATCGCCGGCAGGGGAACGAGGCCGAAGCCGAGGCCACCCTTCGCCGGGGCCTCGCCGCCGCTCCCGAGGACGCCGGGCTCCACCACGCGCTGGGCCTCTCCCTCGTCCGGCAGAAGCGGATGCCCGAGGCCCTCGTCGAGCTCGAGCGGGCCGCCCGGACTCCCCCGCTGCGGCCGCGCTACGCCTACGTCTGGGCGATCGCCCTCGACTCCGTCGGGCAGACGGGGCGCGCGATCGAGGTGCTGGAAGCCGCAGAGCGGAAGCACTCCGGGAATCGCGAAATCCTGGAGGCGCTGGTATCGTTCCAGGCAAAGGCCGGCCACAGCGATGCCGCGGCCCTCTACGCAAAAAAACTGCAGGACCTGACGGGACAATCGCCGAATCCACCGCGATGATCGAGCTGCGTCGCACCGTGCGGAGCCTCATCCTGGCGGCGGCGGTCCCCGCGGCGCTCCATGCGCAGGATCCGGCCGTGCCGAAGCGGCCCTGGAACGAGCTCTCGACCTCCTGGATCGACCTCCAGCTCCACATCACGGCGATGACGGACGGCGCGTTCTTCGTTCAGAACGCCGAGAGCGTGGTGCAGGTCGGCGAATCTGTCGGCCCTCGGAAGGAGTCTTCCGCCTCGACAACCTCGAAGTCGACGGGCAGCTCACCGCGCCCTTCCCGTGGAGCTTCCAGATCGAAGGCGAGTACGACGGCAGCCGACCAGAACAACAACCAGCGCGGATGGACGCTCTCGGGCTTGAACGTCACGATCCCCGTGGGCAAGCTCTTCTGGGTCACGGTCGGAAACCAGTCGGAAGGCGTCACCATGGAGCGGCTCGCCAACAGCTACGACCTCGTCTTCATGGAGCGTTCGACGATGTCGTCGGCGCTGACCGTTTCCGCGCAGCACCGGCGTCCGGCTCACGGGCACCGCGGCCGGGGAGAGAATCAACTGGTCGGCGGGCTGGTACAACGGCTGGCTCACGAACGGCCTCTCTTTCTCGGAGAGCGGCAACATCTACAACGCCCGCGTCGCCGGTCTACCGGTCGACGCCAACGGGGGCCGCCGGTTGTTGCATCTGGGAGCCTGGGGCGCCTATGCCGAACCGCAAGAGGGAAGCGCTCACACCCGCAGCCGCCCCGAGGTCTACGAAGCGCCCTTCTTCGTCAACACCGAGCCCTTTCCCGCCGACCACTCCGCCTCCGTCGGCTTCGAGTTTGCCGCTGTGGAAGGCCCGGTGACCCTCGCCGCCGAGTACACGAGCATCCAGACGACAGCCCCTCAGGTCGGAAATCCGCATTTCTGGGCCTATTACGTCCAGGCCTCCTGGGCCATCACCGGCGAGACTCGACCTTATGGCCACCTCTGCGGCTGCTTCGGAGAGCTCCAGCCGAGCGCACCGTTTTCCTTCAAGCACGGCGGAACGGGAGCCTTCGAGATCGGGGCGAGATACTCGAACATCGACCTGACCTCGGGGGCGGTCGACGGCGGGAAGTTCGACCGTTGGAGTGGAGCGCTCTCCTGGTTTCCGACGGGGCAATGGCGCTTCGAGTTCAACTACGGCTACGGGCGGCTTCAGCGCTCCGGCCTGGACGGCCGCACGCACTTCTACCAGCTTCGACTGCAGTGGGAAATATGAAGCCGGCCGCCTCGCGGCGGCCGGCTGAGAATGCGGGAAAGTAACCCGAACCCGAGACTACTTTTCGATCTCGAGCTTGAGGCCCTCGGCGGCGATCTTGATGTTGGCGCCCTTGGTCTCGCTCTTCAGATTGATCACGACGCCCTTGGGGTTCCTCAGCGAGGAAACTCCGGCGCCCTTGCCGGCGGTTCCCTCGGCTCCGGCGGACGCGAAGACGCCGCTGAAATCATCGATGCTCTTGAGGTTATAGACGTGGCCCGACGCTTCGGCCTGGGTGATCCCGACCTCCGCGACCGTGATGCCGCTGACCTTGAGCGGGTACGTCTTGCCCATGTAGGAAAGGGTGCCTTTGCCCCAGCTCCAGCCGATGCCGGCGGCGACGGTGCCTTCGGACAGTCGAATGGTCGCATCCGGCGCCTTGTCCTCGGCGGAAGCGAGCGGTGCGAGCAGTGCCACCATGGCGAGGAGAAGAACCGGGACGATCCAACGACGCTTCATAAGTGCCTCCATCTTCAGAGCTTGCCTCGCGGCGCCGGGTCATTCCGGTCGCCCGAGGTTCCACCAACGCTGATGTTATGCAAGTCCGGGGCCGACCCCCAGCCCGTTCAGGCAGCCCAGCCCAGAAGGATCGCGGTGCGCTGGATCGTCCAGAAAGCCCCGAGCGTGCCCACCGCGTACCCGGGCAGGGCCTCGGCCCAGCGCGGCCAACGGATCCGGAGCATTCGCAAAGCCCTTTCGATCCCGAGAACCAGGAGCACGAAGGCGAGCTGTCCGATCTCCACGCCCACGTTGAAACCCAGAAGAGCCGCGGGCAGGGCCGCCCGCGGCAGCCCGGCCGTGGTCAGGACCGAGGAGAATCCGAGCCCGTGCAGGAGACCGAAGACGAACGCGACCACCCAGGGATGGCGGATCGTGAAGCTCGTCTCTCCCCGCCACGAACGGACGATCTCCGGACCGAGAAAGAAAATCGAGAGCGCGATCGCGGCTTCGACGGGCCGAACCGGGACCTCGACCCAGCCGAAGGTCGCGGCGACGAGCGTGATCGAATGCGCGACCGTAAAGGACGTGATCGTCTTCACGAGCGTCCAGCGGTCCTTCACGATCAGAAGGAGTCCGAACACGAAGAGCAGGTGGTCCGGACCGAACGCAATGTGCCGGATCCCGTAGACGACATAGGTTCCGAGGAGCTGCATCCGCGTCTGCTCGGCGGCGATCTCGATCCAGGGCCGTGACGGCCGCACGATCGTCGTCCAGCTCCGGCCGTCGAGCATCTGGACGCGCACGAGAACGTCCGTGATCGTCGCCTGGAGTCCCGGGAACTCGATGCGCTTTCCGGCGAGGCCCGCGGGGCCCGCGTCGATCGTCCGTCGCTCGAGGCGCGAGTCGGAGAGCTCCTGCACGGTCGGTTCCCCGACGTGGCGCATGCCGTCGGGGACGTGGAGGACGACGGGCAGACGCATGCCCGAAAGGACCGGTGTCTTCCAGAGAAGATCGTAGCGTCCGGGCGCCGTCTCGCGGATTTCGAGATAAGCGGGCCGCGCCTCGTGGGCGGCCGCGAAGCCGTGGAGCGAGGCGAGGAGGACGAACGCGAGCGCCGAGCGCCTCATGGACCCGTTCAGCGGCCGAGCCGGCTCAGGACCTCACGCAACGGCGCGTCGGAGATCCGTATGAGTCCATCGAAGGGTTGATCCATCTCGAGGATCAAAAAGACGGCCGCGGCCACCGACAACGCGCCGATGAACAGGGCGACGTGCACCGTGGCGTTGGGCCGCGCAAAAACTCCGAAGCTGACGAAGAGAAGCGTCAGCCAGAAAACCACGATCACCAGGAACGGGATCGAGATGGAGCTTGCGCTCTGCGCGAACATCAGCCAGCGTGTCCTCCCCAGCCCGACGGCGAGCTGCCCCGCAAGGGCCTTGATCGAGCGCTGCCGCTCGTCCGAAGCCGGAAGGCGATCGACGCTGCCGTAAAACGCTTCTCCGGCAGCCGAGGGCGGCTCTGAGCCGCGCTTCCAGAGCTGGCCGAATGAGGCCTCGACCGTGGATCGAAGCTGCTGTCGCGCGGCGACGGCCTCAGGGCCGTAGTTGGCCAGGGCCCGGTCGAGTAGCGCGACGTCGGCGCAGATCTGTATGAGCTCCTCTCTCTGGTTGTCGTACGAGCTCTTCGCCGACGCGACGAGGAGACCGAGCACGAGGGCCGCCATCGTTCCGATCAGCCCCGTGCTCGCTTTGAGCACGTCCCGGGAGTCGCCGTCTCGATGATGCTCTGGAACCCGCAGCGCGATCCCCAGGTGCGCCCCGCCGTACACGCACGCGAAGACGATCACGCTGACGAGGAGGGGGCTCATCGCGCGGCTCCCGGAGTCGGGGATGCAACCTCCGCTGGCGGAGCGGGCAGGAGCAACTCGTACTTCGCTCGCATCTTCTTGTAGGCCTCGTCCCAGGCCGTGGCCTTTCGCGCCCCGAGCCACGCCGTCTTGACCTCCGGCTCGACTTCCTCGAAGGCGGAGCCGCGCTCGGGAGTCAGCGACTCGAGAAACACGAGGTGCCAGCCGTAGCCCGACTCGATCGGACCGGTCCAGGCTCCCGACTTCTGAGCGAAGAGCTCCCGGGCGAAGGGCGGGCCGAAGTCTTTGGCGATCTGATCGGGCGTGCGGTCGGCGCGATAGTCCTGGAACATAAAGGGGTCCCCCAGCGTCGTGGCTCCAGACCAATCCACGGGCTTACCCGCGAGTTTCGCCAGAGCCGACGCGGCGTCGGATCGGGCAGCGTGACCACGTCGGTCCGGGGAGAAATAGATCATGCGAAAGGTCGCGCGCGCGGGCTCCGTGAACAGCTTCGAGTTCTTCGCGAACCACGCCTTCAGCTCTTCCGTCGTCGGCTCGCGCGCGGTCGCCACGTCCTCGGCCAGGAACTCCATCTTCTGCGCCATGCGGCGGCGGACGATCGTGTCGTCCTTGTCCAGGCCCATCGCCAGAGCCTCTCGGTAGAGAACCTCTTCCTCGATCCGATTCTCGATCAGCGCCAGCATCTCCTGCTCATTCGGCGGCCGCCGCCATTGGGCGGCGAAACCGATCTGGATCTGGCGCAGATCGTCGAGGGTGAGAACGATCTGGCGCGAGGCGGGATCCCGGGATGGGGTCCGCCGAATCGCGGCGTCGACGAGGAACAGCGCCAGGCCGAGAAGCACGAAATGGACAAGCGGCTCCCGCGCCGCGCGGCGAAGAAGGGAGATCTTCGCGGATGTCCGGATCGGGTCCGGCAGTCCGGCCGAGGACGGCGACGGAGCGCTCAAGGGATCGAGGTCAGCGGTGATCTCCCTCGCCTCATCGCAACGGGTTGACCTGTTGGACGACCGGAACGATCTCGTAGTTGGCGTAGCCGAATTCGTTGCTCCGCGCGGCGACGTATTTGTCTCCGACCTTGTAGACCTTGATCTCGATCGGAGTACCCACGAGCTCGGTGACGATTTTCCCGTTCGCGATGTTGTAGGTCCTGGAGCCCTGGAAGTACTTGTACGCGTCGGCCGGAGTGGTCAGCATGTTTCCCAGAGCGAACGCGTCGAGAGACCAGCTCGTGTGGACGTGGGTCTCGCCGAAGTAAGCCTCGCGGTCGGGGTAGGAGGCGGGGGCTTGGACCCAGACGGCTGGGACGGCGAGGAAGGTGGCGCCGAGGGAGATGGCGACACCGAGCACACGGGACCTCATGGAGGACCTCCTAGGAGCTTCTCCAGGGATCAGATCATTCCCGGCCTGCAGGGGCAACTCCGAACGCGAACGCCGCGCCCCGCTCGCGGCCGCTTCGAAGCCCCGGCGTTTCGACCTGCTCCCGCGAACCCATTTACTCCTACTGTGCGCCCTCGGCGAGCACCTTGGCCTTCTGCGCGCTGTATTCGCTCTCGGTGATCAGCCCCTGCTTGTAGAGCGCCTGAAGTTCTTCAAGCTTTTGCTGCATCGTCTTCGGAGCAGTCGCGGCCGGCTTGCCCGCCGCCGCAGCGGCCTGATTCGCGGCCGCGGCCGCTTGCTGGGACGCCGCGGCGGACTGCGCGGCCGCCTGATTCGCGGCCGCGGCCTGCTGCTGAGCCGCCGCTTGCTGCTGCTGAGAAGCGGCCGCGCTGCTGGCAGCTGCGGCCGTGGTCGCCGCCCCCGCACTGCCGGCGACGACGGCCGTCCGGCGCCGGACGCCGTAGACCGCCGAGCCCGGAACCGCGTACGCGATCAGGGCGAGCCCGCCCAGCAGGATTCTCAGTGTAAAGGACGTTCGAAACCGGAATCGCTTCATGAGCATCCTCCCTTGTGCGCCGCCGTCTTAGTGTTTGCGCGAGAACTGCAGCTCCACGACCTTGACCATCTTGCCGCGGTCCTCCTCCCACAGCTCCGTCACGCGATCGCCGTTGGCTGCGATGGTGAGCCTCAACTCGAGGGCCTTGGGCTTGCCCGTCACCTCGTCGGCGATCGTTGCCGTCATCCTTCCGTGCGTTCCGGCCGCATCCAGAGTTCCGGTGTACCACTCCATGCCCGTACTGCCCGTGTCCATGTAGGTTGACACGTACTTCTTCGTGACGTTGTCGTACCCGGCATAGCTGATGCCGCTCCAGGGCTCCCCGCCGATGTATCCCGCCAGCATCTGCTGCACGTAGCGCCCGCCGAGCACCCACGTGTCGACCGCGGTCGCCGAAGACTCGATCGGAGGCTTGGAGGGATCGAGCCACGTCCGGACCTTGACGTCGAACGTGCCGATCAGAGGTTCCAGCCTCTTCTGCCCCTCGCCGGGCGTCATGGCGTTCTCCAGGGCCTTGAGGATCACCTCGTCTTTGGTTGCGTCCCCCGCCTTCTGCTGGCCGGCGGCGCTGACCGCAAGACTCAAAACGACGCCCGCGACCACCGTGATTTGAAGAAAACTTCGCATCGCCTCCTCCTCCTTTGCGCCTCCTGCCGACTTGTCTCTCCGGCCTCCCCGTCCCACCAGGGACCCTCTCGAGGGTTGTCACCACCTGAAGGCGATCCAAACCCGAGGACCGTTGTCGCTGACGAGTCGAGGTCCCCGGCGCCGACGTCTCCGCGGACCGGCAGAAGGAAGCAGGAGCCCAGCGGGATCTGCACGCGCAAACCGGTTCTTGACCCGAGCCAGACTATCCCACGCGCCGGAATTCTTGAGCCCCGCCCGGGGTGTGAAGTTTGCGTGCACGCCCCCGTCGGTCTGGCGCGCCCCCCTGCTCTTGCTGTGTAATGCGCTCAAATGGGAGCGCCGGCTCCCGGGAGGAGGACTCGATGAGACAACGCATTGCCGTGGCCGCGTTCGCCGTGGCCGCAGCGCTTCCGTCGATATCGGCGGCCGATGACCTGACAGGCCAGGAACGGTTCCTCTGCACCGCCGTCGATGCGACACGCTGCATGGAGACAGGCTCCTGCACCACCGAGCTTCCGTGGAACCTCAACATCCCGCAGTTCATGGAGGTCGACCTGAAGGCCAAGACCTTCTCGACGACGAAGGCGAGCGGAGAGAACCGCGCGACACCGATCCGGACCGTCGCGCGCGAAGAGGGTCTGATCGTCCTGCAAGGTTACGAGGCGGGTCGGGCGTTCAGCTTCGTCATTCACGAGGCGAGCGGCATGGCCTCGGTCGCGGTGGCGAGAGACGGAATGACGGTTTCGATCTTCGGCGCCTGCACGCCGATGCCACAGGCTTCCAAATGACACCCTACACACTGACCGGGAGGACGATCATGAAGCGATCCGCGATCATCGCCGCCGCGCTCGCCGCAGCAGCCGGTGTCGGCATTCAGGCCCAGACTCAGACGCAGAGCGCGTCACAACAGAAGACGCTCGCGGCGACGATGAACGTCTACGTCTTTGCGACGCAGGGCCAGTCCGCGAGCCAGCAGTCGATCGAAGAGGTCGAGTGCTACAACTGGGCGGTCCAGAACACGGGAACCGACCCGTTCCAGCTTCAGAAGCAGGCCGAGGCGCAGCAGCAGCAGGCGGCAGCTGCCCAGCAGCAGGCCTCCAAGACGGCGCAGGGATCGGGTGTGAAGGGCGCGGCCGGAGGCGCGGCGGGGGGGGCGCTCATCGGCGCGATCGCGGGAGATGCCGGGAAGGGCGCCGCGATCGGAGCCGCTTCCGGAGCCGTCGTGGGCCGCGCCCGCGGCCGGCATCAGCAGGAGGCGGCCCAGCAGCAGGTCGCTCAGCAGTCCGCGTCTTCCCAGCAGGCGACGGCGCAGCAGCTCGACAACTTCAAGAAGGCGTTCAGCGTCTGCCTCGAAGCCAAGAAGTACATGGTCAAGTACTGACGTCGCCGGCTCGAAAAACGAAAAGCCCCCGCAGCGCGGGGGCTTTTTCATTCGGCGGCGGCGGAGCCTAAGGGATCATTCCGCACTCGAACATCTTGTTCGCGATCGGCGCCGCGACCTTGTTGAGGAAGTACTGGCGCATCTGCGGATCCTGCTTGAGCATCGCGATGGCCTTCTGTTCCATCTCGGCCTTCTCCCCCGACGGCTTCTCGCTCTTCATTTCGGCGAGCTGCACGCAGGTGGAGTTCGAGTACTTGTCGATGACCTTCTGGGCAATCCGGTCGAGGACGGGATAGCTCTGCGGCTGTTGCCCCAGCGCGGAACCGACGTGGAGCAGGGCCAGAACGAGCAGGGGGACGGAGAGACGCTTGAGCATGCTCTTCTCCTTTCAGGCGAACGGGCGATCGGAGTCTCGGATTGGGAAACCCCGCGATGAGATCACCGTTGCGATCCGCCGGCAAGCCGCTGCGGGTTTCAGGAGGGCGCGTTCTTCGCCGAATTCTCCACGGCCGTGATGACCGCGTCGAGCAGGACGCGCCGTCCACCGGCTTGTGCAGGAACGCCGCGGCGCCCCCGCGGATCGCGCGGTCGGTCGCGCCGTCGCCCTCGTAGGCGGTGAGCACGACGATCGGGATTCGGACGACGCCTCCGTCAGCCCCGCCTGGATCTCGAAGCCGTCCAGCCCGGGCATCTGCAGATCGAGGACGACGCAGTCCGGATCGCGGCGGGCGACGTCCGCGACAATCGCCCCGCCGGTCAGTAGGTCTCCGTGTCGATCCCGGCGGAGCGCAGCACGCGCTCGAGGGCGCGGCGAACGGACTCGTCGTCGTCGACGATGGCGATGAGCGCTTTCCTGTCCACCGCGAAACGTAGCAGTCCGGGCCCGGATGATTGGGCCTTGGTCCTAACGACCGGAGTCCGGGGGGATCCGGGCCTCTCCAGCTTCTACGGCCGCCGCGGATCGGTGCGTTCGAGCATGCGGACGAGCTCGGCGACCGAGTCTGCGCCCATCTTCTCCATGACCCTCCCGCGGTGCACCTTGACGGTCTTCTCCGCGATGCCGAGCGCGCCGGCGATCTGCTTGTTGAGCTTGCCGGCGACGACTCCGTCGAGGACCTGGCGCTCGCGCTCCGTCAGTGTCGCAGCCCGGTCCCGGACTCGCTCGCGCTCCTCGCGGCCGCCGCGGCGCTCGCGGTCGGCGCGCAGCGCGTCCTGGACGGCGCGCAGAAGCACCTCGTCGTCGACCGGCTTGGAGAGGAAGTCGACCGCGCCCGCCTTCATCGCGCGGACGGACCGCGGCACGTCGCCGTGTCCCGTGAGAAAGATGACGGGCAGCTCGCTCCCGCGCTCGGCGAGGGCGTCCTGGATCGCGAGGCCGTCGCGGCCCGGCATCGAGAGGTCGAGCACGATGCAGCCGCCGGTTCGAGGCTCGTAGGCCTTCAGGAACTCGTCCGGCGCGCCGAAGGGGCGCGCCTCGAGGCCCGCGGAGACCATCAGGCGCGTGAGCGCCTTCAGGACGGCGGGATCGTCGTCCACGATGAACACCACCTCGCCCACCTGCTCCTTCACGAGACGCCTCCCGCCGCGGGAAGCGTGAAGGCGAACGTCGACCCGCGGTCCGGGTTCGGCGTCGCCCAGAGAGTGCCCCCGTGCGCCGTGATGATCGTCCGGCAGACGGCGAGCCCGAGCCCCATGCCGTCGGACTTCGTCGTGAAGAACGGCTCGAAGATGCGGTCCGCGGCCGCGGCGGAGATGCCGTCGCCGAGATCGGACACGGAGAACCGGACGCCGGCGCCGTCGTCACGCTCGGCGCGCACGACGATGCGGCGATCCGCCGGATTCGCCGACCCATCGCGTCGCAGGCGTTGGTGACCAGGTTCAGGATCACCTGCTGGATCTGCACCCGGTCGCCGAGCGCCGGCGGAAGCCCCGCCGGGAGCTCGGCCGTCGCGACGACGCCCTGCCGGACCAGGTCGCTGCGCACCAGCCGCATCACCTCGTCGGCGACCTCGGAGATGTCCATCGGTCTGGAGGTTGACCTCGCCCTTCTTCATGAGCACGCGCAGCCGGCGGATGACCTCGCCCGCGTGTTTGTCCTCGGCGACGATGTCCGCCAGGATCGCCCGGACCTCCTCGAGATTGCGGCCGCCGTCGTCGAGGAACCGCTCGCGCGGCCTGCGCGTTGGAGAGTATCGCGGTCAGCGGCTGGTTGAGCTCGTGGGCGAGCGAGCCGGAGAGCTCGCCGAGCAGCGTCACCCGGGAGAGATGGGTGAGCTCGGCCCTCTGCCGGGCCGCCTCGAGCTCCGCCTCCTTGCGGCGGGTCACGTCGAGGGACGCGCCGCGCACGACCACGCGGTCCCCGGCCACCCGCTCCGCCCGGCCGCCGGCGAGGATCCAGCGCTGCTCGCCGTCGTGCCGGACGATCCGGTACTCGCGTTCGAATCGGCCGATCGTGCGGATCGCCTCCTCGACGGCGCCGCGGAGCCCGAGCCGGTCGTCCGGGTGCACCGAGGCGACGAAATCCTCGAAGCGGAGGGTCCGGTTCTCCGAAGACAGGCCGCGGCGCTCGAGAACCCGGTCGTTGACCCACATCTCGTCCCGGGAACGTCATAGGCCCAGACCCCGACGTCGGCCGCCTCCGCGGCGAGCGACATCCGCCGCTCGCTCTCGTCCAGCGCCGCCTCGCTCGTGCTGAGGCGGCGCGACAGCTCGGCCGAGCGGACGACGTCGGATGTCAGCTCGTAGGACATCGCGGCGACGATCGTCAGGTAGGCGACGCTGATGAGATAGGGCGATTCGACGGCCCCCTGCATCACGAGGGCCGCGTCGCCGGCGGCGATGACGGCGAAGGCCGCGACGCTGCCGCCGATGACGGCGGCGTGCCGCCGCTCGCCGCGCCTCCAGGCCGTGCGAATCGCGTCCGCCATGAAGACGAGGAAGAGCACCGAGCTGAGCTGGGCAATACGCGTGCGCTCCGAGAACACGCCCTCCGTCAGATAGATCGTCTCCCCGAGAAACCGCAGGGGTCGCACGCCGGTGATGCGGACGTAGTTGAGATTCGGAGCGACGAGGAAGTTCAGGACGAGCGAAACTCCGCGGACCGCGATGACCGTCCAGAGGAGCCAGATCCGACCGGCACGAAAGTAGCTGCGGACGAAGAACACGAGGGCAAGAAAGAGGAC
>CAWDSI010000021.1:0-271438 GCA_963804915.1 uncultured Acidobacteriota bacterium | reverse complement strand
CACAAGAAGGACTCGCCTGATGTAGAGAATCACGGCGGCAAGAAGGGCGTGAGCCACAAGAAGGGCGACGACCCCAGCATCACCGCTCGCTGACGCGTTCCCGGCAAGGCGTGGCACCTCCTCGGTCCCCGGAGGGGCGGGCCGTGGAGGTGCCATTTCTCGACCAATTGGGCCCCATCTGGCCCCCATCAGCGTTCCAGTTGTCGTCCCCGCTCAGGTGATGCGATGCTGAGCCCGTGACGAAGCCGCGTGACGTCCTCCGAGGGCTGGGCCGCTTGGGCTCCGACCTTGGCGTGGCCCTCGCGCCGATCGATCACGACGCTGTCCTCGAGGCCATCTGCGGAGCCCGCGCAGGTGGCCTTTGAGCACGGGCATGCTCGATCGCTGTGTTCGACCCTGAATCCGGCGAACTCGTACGCGGCGGCGACCGGGAGCACAGCGACGGCGGTGGTAACCGAACTGCCCGTGAAGCACGGCGTCGCGGGGTACGCCGTTGCCTCGGGGCAGGCGATCGCCGTACACGATGTCGACCACGACCCGCGTTTCGACCGGGAGGCCGCCGAGGCGACGGGATACATCCCGAGGTCGATCCTCGCCGTCCCGATCGAGACGACCGATGGCGTCTCGGGTGTGATCGAAGTCCTCGACTGGAGCGACGGCCGCGTCGGTGAGGAAGGCCTCGAGCTCGCGGGCATGCTTCACGCGACAGGCTGGGCTGGCGCTCCAACAAGCCGAGCTTCTTCGGGAACCTCGGTCGAATGATCCTTCTCGCGGCCGGGCAGGCCGCGAAGTCGGAGAACCCCGACCTCACCAGGTCGCTGCGCACGGTCGCCAATCGAGTCGACGGCCCGACCGGCGAGCTCGCCGAGATCGCAGCATGCTGGTGGATCGCGTCGCTGGGTGTGGTCGAACGCCGTGCTGCGCTCGCGCTGCTCGACGACTTCACCACCTATGCCCGGCGGCGGTCGCGACGCCGATGAGACCGGCGTAGCCAGCAGGCCACGTCGACCGGGGACGGCTCGGTGACGCGCACCCACTCGCTCTCAACGGCGCAATAGCGGCAGTGGGCGTTCGGCGATGCAAGCGGTCGAGGCGCCAAGGTCGCGATCGTCGACTTGGGCGTCGAAGACGGTCACCCGATGGTCGGCAAGGTCGCCGGCACCGTGGGGGTGGAGCTCGATTCCGACGACGAGGACGGCATCCGCTTCGTCGAAGGACCGCGCCGAAGATCTACGGGCACGGCACGGCGTGCAGGCGGTGCGTCCGGGCGTTGGCTCCCGAGGCGAGATCTACAGCGTGCGCGTGCTCGAGCACACACCGTAGGGCGAGCGTGTTCGCCGCCGGTCTGCGATGGGCGATCGAACACGACATGGATGTCGTGAACCTGTCGTTGTCGACTTCACGCGGCGAGTGGTACGGAACCTTCTCACGAGCTCGCTCGACCTCGCCTACTTCCGGCGGTGCGTCGTCGTCTCGGCGATGAACAACCTGCGCATGCCGACGTTTCCCTCGGAGTTCGCCTCGGTCGTGTCGGTCGCCGCTCACTCGGGCACGAACCCAGAGCGCTACGACTACAACCCCGACGGACCCGCCGAGTTCGGCAGGCGCCGGGCATCGACGTCGAGGTCGCGTGCTGGTCGGGCGGTGGCACCTTCGAGGTGACGGGCAACAGCTTCGCTGCCCCACACATCACCGGAATGGTCGCCCGGATCCTGGGACAGCACCCAGAGGCGACTCCGTTCCAGGTCAAGACGATCCTTCACACGTTGGCGGACAACGCGCGTCGGTAGTCTGCGGCATGACCGCACGGGCGACCTACCTCGACGAGATCGTCGCCGCACACCGCACGCTCCGCGGCGCGGAGACGGCGAGACCTGCGCGCGTTGACCGACGCGGCGCGCGTCGCGCAGGCCCGAGCCGGGGGTTGCGCGGCGCTCCAGCCCGACGGCCTGTCGGTCATCGCGGAGATCAAGCGGCGCTCGCCCTCGAAGGGCGCGCTCGCTCCCGATGATCTCGACCCGGCGCTGCTGGCGAAGGCCTACCAGCAGGGCGGGGCCGCGTGCCTCTCGGTCCTCACGGACGCTGACTACTTCGGCGGGTCGTCCGAGGACCTCGCTCGCGCCCGGGCCGCAGTCGATGTTCCCGTGCTTCGGAAGGACTTCACCGTCGGGGAGCGAGATGTCTGCGACGCCCGCCTGATGGGCGCCGACGCGGTGCTCCTCATCGCCGCCGTGCTCTCCGACGAGGAGCTGGCCCGCTTCCACGACCTGACTGCCGAGCTCGGACTCGATGCGCTCGTCGAGGTCGCACGACGAGCCGACGAGCTCAAGCGGGCGCTGGCGGTCGGCGCGACGTTGGTCGGCGTCAACCAGCGGCGACCTCTCCACCTTCGAGGTCGACCACGATCGAGCACTCCGGATGGCATCGACGATGCCGGCGAGCGTCGTGAAGGTCGCAGAGTCGGGCGTGCGAGGAGCTGCCGACGCAGCCCGACCTCGCAACGGCCGGGTATGACGCGGTGCTCGTCGGTGAGCACCTGGTCACCGCTGTCGGATCCGGGCGCCAGCGATCCGGCGCTGCTGAGAGGGGACGCATGAGATGCGCTTCCACCTGCCGGCCGACAAGATGCCGACGGCGTGGTTCAACGTGATGCCCCACCTCGACCGAGCCCATTCCACCGCCGCTGCGCCCCGGCACCCGCGCAGCCGATCGGCCCCGACGACCTCGCACCGCTCTTCCCGATGGCGCTCATCGGCCAGGAGGTGACGGGCGAGCCGTGGATCGACATCCCGGGCGAGGTGCTCGACGTCCTTCGTCTCTGGCGGCCGACGCCGCTCGTTCGGGCCCACGCGCCTCGAGCAGGCACTCGGCACGCCCGCCCGGCATCTACTTCAAGGACGAGTCGGTGTCGCCGGCTGGCTCGCACAAGCCGAACACCGCCGTGCCGCAGGCCTTCTTCAACAAGGCGGAAGGCGTCACCGCCTGACGACCGAGACGGGCGCGGGACAGTGGGGGAGCGCCCTGTCGCTCGCGTGCGCCAGTTCGACCTGGAGTGCAAGGTGTACATGGTCGCGGTCGTCGTACGACCAGAAGCCGTACCGCCGGATCATGATCGAGACGTGGGGTGCGGAGTGCGTGCCGTCGCCGGTCGACGATCCCCAGTCGCCCGGCTCGCTCGGTCCCGCGCATCTCCGACGCGGTTCGTGACGCTGCCAGCCGGGCCGACACCCACTACTCGCTCGGCTCGGTCCTCAACCACGTGCTGCTCGCACCAGACGGTCGATCGGGCTCGAGGCCAAGGAGCAGCTCGGGATCGCTGGCGAGCGGCTGCCCGACGTCGTCGATCGCGCCGTGCGGCGGGGGCTCCAACCTCGGCGGCCTGCGCTGCCGTTCGTCGAAGACGCGTCCGTGCGCCTCGTCGCGGTCGAGCCCTCGTCGTGCCCCACGCTCACCGAAGGGCGCTTCGAGTACGACTTCGGTGACACCGCGCGGGACCACTCCGCTGCTTCCGATGTACACGCTCGGCCACGACTTCATGCCGCCACCGATCCATGCCGGCGGCCTGCGCTACCACGGCGACTCTCCGATCATCTCCCACCTCGTGCGCACCGGCCGGATGGAGGCGCTTGCCTACCCGCAGGGCAAGGTGTTCGAGGCCGCGGGCTCTTCGCCGCAGGCTCGAGGGTCGGGTGCCGGCACCCGAGTGCGGCCACGGCATCCGTGGCCGCGATCGACGAAGCCCTCGCGGCAAAAGAGGAGGGCGCGGAGAGGGTGATTCTGTTCAACTATTGCGGACATGGCCTGCTCGACCTGTCCGCGTACGACGACTTCAACCACGGCCGCCTCGTCGACGCGTGAGACCGCCGTCTCGATGTTCATAAAGATCTGCGGGATCACCAACGAGGACGACGCACTGCTCGCCGTTGCCCTCGGGGCCGATGCGGTCGGCTTCGTGTTCGCGCCGTCCGCTCGGCGGTCGCCCGGCTCTCGCGCGGGATATCACGCCGGCTTCCGCCGAGGTGATGACCGTTGGCGTCTTCCGTGACGAAGCTCCCGAACGGGTGGTCGAGATCGTGCACACGGCCGGCCTGCGAGCGGCCCAGCTGCATGGCCACGAGACCGCGGAACGACGCGGTACGTCGTGGCGCGGGTGCCGTTCGTGATCCAGGCCTTCGCCGCCGGCGACCCGTCACTCGAACACGCCTCGACCTACGGCACGACGCGATCCTCGTCGATTCGCCCGAACCCGGCTCGGGCCACGTGTTCGATTGGGCGCTCGCAGAAGGGGCGCCACTCGGGATGCGGGTGCTTCTCACCAGCGAGCTCACCCCCGACAACGTCGCCGTCGATCGAGGCGGTGCGTCCATGGGGCGTCGACGTGTCGACGGGCGTCGAAGCGAGCCCGGCCGCAAGGACCCGCGCAAGCTCAAGGCGTTCATGGAGGCCACCACGCTGGTCGGCGCCCGTGGCCTATCGGGGTCCCCGACGAGCTCCCTTACGACTGGCAGGAAGACGAGTGAAGGGGACCGGTTGGGCTCGCTGATGGGCGAGCCGACGGCGCCGGAAGGTCGGTTCGGAAAGTTCGGCGGGCGGTTCGTACCCGGACGCTTCCCCGCGTGCGAGGAGCTAAACCTCGCGTTCCGCGAGGCATGGGGCGACCCTGACTTCCGCGGCGAGCTCGACGGCCTGCTCCGCGACTACGCAGGCCGGCCGTCACCGCTGACGAGTGCCACAACCTCGTCGCGCGACTCAGCGTGCGAGTGCTGCTGAAGCGTGAGGACCTGAATCACACCGGCGCGCACAAGATCAACAACGTCCTCGGCCAGACGCTGCTCGCCCGGCGCATGGGAAAGACTCGCATCGTCGCCGAGACCGGGGCCGGGCAGCACGGGGTCGCGACCGCAACGGTGACCGCACTCCTTGGCATGGAGTGCGAGATCTACATGGGCGACGGTGGACATCGACGCCAGGCGTTGAACGTCTTCCGGATGCGACTCCTCGGAGCAAAGGTAACCCCGGTGGAATCCGGCAGCCGCACCCTCAAGGATGCGATCAACGAGGCGATGCGAGACTGGGTCGCGATCGGTCGAGTCGACGCACTACTGCCTCGGCTCGGTGATGGGGCCGCACCCCTATCCCGTGGATGGTGCGCGAATTCCAGCGGATCATCGGCGAGGAAGCACGCGAGCAGTGCGAGGTCCTCATCGGCGGCCCACCCGACGTCGTCGTCGCGTGCGTCGGTGGGGGCTCGAACGCTGCAGGAATCTTTTCGGGGTTCGTCGACACGAAGGCGGTGCTGGTGGGCGCCGAGCCGGCGGGCGGCGCGGCGATCGGGCACGGGGTGCCCGGCGTCGTGCACGGCATGAAGTCGTACCTCATGCAGTCAGAGCACGGCCAGGTCCTCGAGGCCCATTCGATCTCCGCCGGGCTCGACTATCCGGGCGTCGGTCCCGAGCACTCGCACCTCGCGACGATCGGGCGCGCTCGCTACGCGCCGGTCACCGATGCCGAGGTGATCGACGCGTTCAAGGTGCTGTCGCAGACCGAGGGGATCATCCCTGCGCTCGAACAGGCGCACGCCATCGCGTGGGTGCTTCGAGCGGCGCCCGAGATGCCCGGAGCCACGGTGCTCGTGAACCTCTCGGGCCGCGGCGACAAGGACGTCGCGCAGATGATGGACCTGCTCGGGTGATTGCGGCGTGAGCCGACCTCCGCTCGAGGCGTCGTTGCACGGGCGCGCGGGACTCGGGCCGCAAGCTCCTCGTCCCGTACATGACCGGCGGGTTCGGCGACGACTGGCTCGACGTCGTGCGTGCGTACGCCGCTGCCGGGGCCGACGCGATCGAGATCGGGATCCCGTTCTCCGATCCCGTGATGGACGGTCCGACGATCCAGGAGGCGTCCGAGCGGGCGCTGCACGCCGGCGCGACGCCGTGGGTCGTGCTCCACGAGGTCGCCGACCTCGACGTCGAGGATCCCCTGGTGGTCATGACGTACTACAACCTCGCGTTCCACGGGCCACGAGCGGTTCGCGCAACGCTTGCGCGAGAGCGGTGTCGGGGGCTGCATCCTGCCCGACCTCCCGCTCGAGGAGTCGGGGCCCTGGTGTGCGGCGGCCGATGACGCGGATGTCGCGACGGTGATGCTCGCGGCGCCGACCGCGCCCGACGACCGGCTTCCTCGGATCTGTGCACACGCACGCGGCTTCGTCTACGCCGTCGGGCTGGTCGGAGTGACCGGCGAGCGTGCGACGTGGCCGCGTCGACGACGGTGATGGCCAAGCGGCTGAAGGCGATCACCGACAGGCCCGTGATCTCCGGCATCGGCATCTCGACCCCCCAACAGGCCGCGGAGGCGTGCGAGGAGGCCGACGGTGTGGTGATGGCCTCGGCGATCGTCAGGTTGCTCCTCGACGGCGGCGGGCCCGACGAGGCGGGAGCGTTCGTCGCCGACGTGCGCGCCGGATCGACACGGTGTGATCCAGGCCCGTCTGTCCCGCGTAACGTGACGACATGGCGTGCGAGCTCTGCGAGGCGGCGAAGATCACGGAGTGGTTCTACGAGGACGACCTGTGCTGGATCGCGGAGTGCGAGATCTGCGCTGTGCCGATGGTCGTGTGGAGCGAGCACGACGCGCTCCCGTCAGACGAGGTGAAGGCGCGCTGCACGAGCGACTCGCCGCCGTGGTGACGCAGCATTTCGAGTTCGAGCACTACGTCGACGACCACATGCGCAACATCCCCGACCACTACCACGCGCCACGCGGCCTCGCGGAGCCTTCTTCGGGCATGGCCTCAAGCGTCGGGATCAGCCGGGTTGACTCGCCCGTACCGGAACTCCATGTAGAGACCCTTTGCGGTGCCCGCGATCGGCGTGCCCACGATCGCGCCTGGCACGCCAGAGCGCGGCGGCGCCGACGAGGGCCGCGAGCATCGTCGTCGGCGGTGACAGGTTCACCGCGTCGCCGACGATCGCGGGCTGCAGGATGTGGTTCTCGAAGTTCATGTACAGGACGTACAGCACGAGGCAGATCACACCGGTCAGCGGGCTGGCCGTGAGGCCGAGGAGCACGAAGACCGCTCCGCCGAGGAACCCGCCGACCTGAGGGATGAGGTCGGTGACCATCATCCATACCGCGGCGAGCGGAGCGAGCGGCACTTGCAAGATCAACCCCAGAGCCAGGATGTAGACACCTGCGAGGACGGCGACGAGGAGCGATCCGGCGAAGTACTTCGCGAGCACCTTGTAGAAGGTGCGGCCGATCCAGTCGGCCTGTGGTCGCTGGCGCGAGGGCACGAGGCGTCTCACCGCGCGCGACGAGGAACTCGCCGTCGAGCAGCACGATGAACACGACCACCGCCACGGTGAAGAGCGTGGCTGCGCCGCTGACGGCGCGCTGGTGAGGTTCGTGATCGTGTCGGTGTCGATGTGTGCGGGTAGCTCTTCGGCCCACTGCTCGACTCGGTCTGCCGCGTTCGGCGGCGCTCGAGACACGGCCCGACGATGGGGAAGCTGTACATCTCCGTGACTGTCTCGGGGAGCTCGTTGCCGAACCGCTGGGCTTGCCGGACGGCGGCTGGGCCCATCACGAGGAGCAGCAAGGTGAAGGCGACGAGCAGCCCGAGCCCGACCAACACGACCGCCACCGTGCGGCGGCAATGCAGGCGACGCCGCACCATGCCGACGACGGGGTCGAGGGCGAGCGCGAGGACGATGCCCGTCGCGATGCGGAGCAACGCGTCGGCCCCGCTGCTGACCAGACCGACGACGAGCAGGACCGCGAGCCACCGCGCCGCCCACGGCGAGCAAGGAGACCCAGTCGAGCTCGAGCGTCACTCACCGCGCGCATCCGCTCGACGGACTCGGGCAGCGGTGGCGCGACGGGTGTCTCTGGGACGTCTGGTTCTATTGCCTCGTCGGATTCACCGGACTCGGCAGCCACCCTCGGTACTGTACGAGGCAATGACGGCCCCAACGGGGGACCAGCGCCAGCCGCCCCGATCGCGTGATCTGTCGCGCTCGCTACGCGTCGCCATCGCCTTCTCCAGCGTCGTCGCGCTGCTGCTCGTCGTGGTGTTCACGTTCGCGGTCCGGGACGTGCTGTCCGACCGCGCGGCACACGCTCGCGCTCTTCACGGCCGCGGGCATCAGCGCCATCCTGCTCACGCCTCTGGTCGAGATCCTTCAGCGCCGGATGCGTCGCGTGGTCGCCGTCGGTCTCGCGATCGTCCTGCTCCTCGGTGTGATCGGCGTCGTCGCGTGGGGTGTCCTCGGCGACATCAACCTTCAGATCGATCGGCTGCAAGAGGCGGCCCCGAAGGCGGCGGCCGAGATCGAGCGGTCGCAGCGGTTTGGGAAGGCGGCACACGAGTTCCGTCTCGAGGAACGCGTCACCGAGGCCGTGAACAGCCTCAGCGACAAGCAGACCGAGCAGGCCCAGAAGGCGGCACGACGCTTCGCCACCTACGTGGTCGGCGGCATCTTGACGCTCTTCCTCCTCTCCTGGGGACCGCGCATGGGTCAGGGCACGTTGGCGCAGATCTCCGACGAGGAACGACGAACGCGTGTCCACGACGTCGGCATCGCCACGCTCCGCAACGGACGCACGTACCTGCTGCACGCGCTCGCGCAGGCGTTCGTGATCGGGCTGGTGAGCTGGATCGTGTGCCGCGCCGCGGATGTGCCCCGCCCACGCCCCTCGGCCTGATCATCGGGATCACGAGCATGATGCCGTACCTCGGTGTCGTGCTCGGAGCAATCCCCCGCTCCTGCTTGCCGCGGGCTTCAGGTCATTCACCGTCGCGGGAGTGCTGCTCGTGGTCTTTCTCGCGATGCAGACCGTGCAGGTCTTGCTGCAGCGACGGCAGCGCGCGGGCGGGTCATCTACGTCGAACCCGCGCTGATCGGGATCGTGTTCTTGCTCGGTTACGACGTCTACGGGATCGGTGGCGCGCTGTTCGGTACGGCTCTCGCCATCTTCGGCATGGCACTGGCCGACGCGATCGGCACCGACGATCCGGAAGTCGATGCTGTGGCGGCCCAGGCGGCGACTCCGTGACACCGCGTAAGGTCGGCCGATGGTTCGGGGGGGCAAGTGGCTGATCGGTGTCGGCGTCGGCCTGCTCGTCATCGCGTTGCTCTGGCTCGTGTTCGCGGTGCCCACGCTGGTTCGGTATCCACTCGACATCGACGCGACCCCGGTCTACGAGGGAACCTTCACCCTGTTCGTCGATCCCGACACGTTTGCTCCCCTCGACACGCCGCGTGAGCTGCCACTGAAGGTCACTCGCCACATCGACGCCCTCGGCAGCAAGAGCAGCTACTCGAAGGTCGTCGTGTCCGAGAAGATCGAGCTCGACGCGGGCGGCGAGTTCGCGCAGTCGCAGGACAACCAGTACGTCATGGATCGGCGGTCGATCGAGAACGTCGCCAGCGACAACGCCTACGCGTTCACACCTGCGAACGTCGTCGACCGGTCGCCGGCCTTCCGGATCAACTTTCCGCTCGACACCGATCCCGACGGCGAGTACCTCATCTACAAGAACGAGGTACGGCACGACCTACACGGCGACGCCGGATCCGGTGGAACCCGAGCTCGAGGTCGACGGCCTGCACCTGATCCGTTCGCGGCGTCCGCCGGCCCACTCCCGATCACCCAGGCGTACATCGACCTCCTCTCCGAGAGCGTGCCGCTGCCGGAGTCGCTGACCATCACGCAGCTCACCCCGCTCCTCCTCTCGGTCGGGATCGATGTTCCGGGAACCCTTGCCGCGCTCGGTCCGGTCATCTCGCCCGAGGACCTGGCGGCGCTCACCAAGCCTCGCGACCAAGCCCGTCGAGCTGGTGTACCTCGACACGTTCAGTGGCAGCGACGCGGTCGAACCCGAGACCGGAGCGATCGTCGTCGTGAAGGACCTCGTCGAGACGATCTCCACGACCGCGTCCGAGGACGCGTTGCCGCCGATCATCGACGTGCTGCAGCGCTACCCGCAGGTGCCCGAGGCACAGGCCGCGCTCACGGGGTTGGGCTCGTTGAAGACGAACCCGATCCCACTTTTCCGCAACGAGTTCTCACAGACCGACGCGTCGATCGCCGACATCGCCGAGCCAGGTGAAGGATCAGAAGGACAAGATCACCCTCGCGAAGAAGACCGTTCCCACCGCGCTCGTGGCGATCGGTCTCGTCGCGGGAGTCGCCGGGCTCGTGCTCGTGTTCCTCGGCAGCCGCCGGCGAGCGGCGCCCGACTCAGGAGACCAGCTCACGGCGTAAGAAGTCGATGGTCCGGCGCCAGGCGAGGTCCGCCGCAGCGGGATCGTGGGCGGGAGGCCGGTCTGACTCGAAGAACCAATGGCCCGTCCCGGGATACCGGTGGAACTCGACGGGGCGGCCCTCGAGGCGAAGCGTGGCCTCGAGGAAGGCGAGCTCGTCATCGTCCACGAACTCGTCGTGCTCGGCGAAGTGCCCGAGGTAGGCCGATCGCGAACCTTGGAAGTCGACGTCCTGCGCTCCGTAGAACACGACCACCGCGGCCACGACGTCGATGGCGCGCACGGAGAGCCACAGCGCCCACGACGCTCCCATCGAGAATCCGACGACGCCGATCGGGCCGTCAGGAGTGATCGGGAGGTCGCGCAGGGTCGCGGCGGACGACAGCACGAGCGCCGCGGTGGGGTTCGGGTCGATCGCGGCGAGCAGTGCCTCCGCCTCGTCGGGCCGATCGGCGGTGCGACCGCCGTGGAGATCGGGTGCGAGCGGACGAAGCCCTCGTCGGCCAAGCGGTCGCACGTCGCTCGAAAGAACGGGGTGAGCCCCCACCACGGAGTGCGCAGCACCAGCACGCCGGGACCATGGCCCGACGTCGGCGCGACGAGGTAGCCGGTGCCCGCGTTGCTCACAGGGCTTGGGCCATCGCCTTCGACCAGGGTCGGGCAAGCTCGCGCAGACGGCTGATTCCCTCCTCGCCGATCGCGCTGTCGCGCGGCGACCGCCTCAGGGCCGTAGTTGGCCAGGGCCCGGTCGAGAAGCGCGACGTCGGCGCAGATCTGTATGAGCTCCTCTCTCTGGTTGTCGTACGAGCTCTTCGCCGACGCGACGAGGAGCCCGAGCACGAGGGCCGCCATCGTTCCGATCAACCCCGTGCTCGCTTTGAGCACGTCCCGGGAGTCGCCGTCCCGATGATGCTCTGGAACCCGCAGTGCGATCCCCAGGTGCGCCCCGCCGTAGACGCACGCGAAAACGATGAGGCTGACGACGACGGGCGCTCATCGCGCGGCTCCCGGCGTCGGCGCCGGCGCCTCCGCCGGCGGCGCGGGCAGGAGGAGCTCGTACTTCGCCCGCATCGTCTTGTAGGCCTTGTCCCAGGCCTCGGCCTTTCGCGCCGCGAGCCACGCCGTCCTGACGTCCGGCTCGACTTCCTCGAAGGCGGAGACCGCGCGCGGGCGTCAGCGAGTCGACGAAGACGAGGTGCCAGCCGTAGCCCGACTCGATCGGTCCGGTCCAGGCGCCCGGCTTCTGCTCGAAGAGCGCCCGGGCGAACGGCGGGCCGAAGTCCTTGGCGATCTGCTCGGGCGTGCGGTCGGCGTAGTAGTCCTGGAACATGAACGGATCGCCGAGCGCCGCCGCGCCGGGCCAGTCCGCGGGCTTGCCGGCGAGCTTCGCGCAGCGCCGCCTCGGCGTCCGCCGCGCGTGCGGGCCGCGACGGTCGGGCGAGAAGTAGAGCGTGCCGGAACGTGACGCGCGGGCGGGCTGCGCGAACAGCTTCGCGTTCTTCGCGAACCACGCCTTGAGCTCCTCGGTCGTGGGCTCGCGCGCGGCCGAGACGTCCTCGGACAGGAACTCCATCTTCTGCGCCATCCGGCGCCGGACGATCGTGTCGTCCTTGTCGAGGCCGAGCGCCAGCGCCTCGCGGTAGAGGACCTCCTCGTGGATCCGGTTCTCGATCAGGGCCAGCATCTCCTGCTCGTTCGGCGGCCGCTGCCATTGCGCGGCGAAGCCCGATCTGGAGCTGGCGCAGGTCGTCGAGCGTGAGCACGATCTGGCGCGAGGCGCGGTCGCCCGGGATGCCGGGTTCGACGAACCGCGACGATCGACGAAGAGCGCGGCGCCGAGCAGCAGGAAGTGCAGCAGCGGCTCGCGCAGCAGGCGCCGGCGACGCACGGACGATCCGTGCGGCGGCATCGTCCGGATCGCGCCGGCGGGCCGCGACGAGGGCGGCCTCGGGCGCTCAACGCGGTCGATCCGAGGTGCTCGCTGGGCTCATCGCAGATCGGGCTCAGCTCCGCGACGGCCGGGAATGATCTCGTAGTTGGCGTAGCCGAACTCGTTGCTGCGCGCGGCGACGTACTTGTCGCCGACCTTGTAGACGGCTGATCTCGATCGGCGTGCCGACGAGCTCGGTGACGATCTTCCCGTTGGCGATGTTGTAGGTCCGGGACGTGCCGAGGTAGCTGGCCTCGACCGCGTCGCCGGTCAGGCTCTGCAGTGCGACCGTCTTCCCGACGTACCGCACCTGGAACTGGCCCTGGTTGGCCGGGAAGTGCTGCGTGACGTAGCCGGGGTCGGCGGGCGTGAGCGGCTTCGCGTCGGCGCCCTTGCCCGAGGGCGCCGTAGATGATCATGTACTTGTCGCCGGTCACGGTGTTCTGCAGCCAGACGGACTTCTCGACGATCAGCGCCTTCAGCTGCGCGTCGTCGAGGCCACGGCGCCCTTGCTTCGTCAGGTCGGCGACCGTCGTGCCGCGGCTTCGCGCTCTGGCGCGCCTCGGCGCTCGGCGTGTACCAGATCGGCGAGCTCCAGGCGCGCTCCTGGAGCGTGGCGCGCGACGACGTCGGGCGGTGCGATGCCGAGCTTCTTGGCCTGGATCGTCGTCCAGCGCGGCGTCGGGATCTCGAGCACGCGGGCGTAGTAGAAGGCGTGGAGGCTCGGATCGAACTCGGGATCGGTCCACACCGTCTTCAGCTCGACCGCGCCGATCGTGTTCGTGTAGGTCGCGTTCTCGACGTCGACCGTGCTGCCGATCGGCGGCACGACGCCGGTCCACTTGTCGGGCTTGCGGTCGCCCGCCCAGACGACGTCGAAGACCTTCTCGAAGCTCTGGCCGCTCTTCGTCCAGCCCTTGACGATCTGGATGCGGTCGAGATTGCCGGAGGTCGGATCCTTCACCGCCCAGACCATGAAGGTCGGCGCCTTGCCGGCGGCCGGCGGCAGGTCGCCGCCCATCGGCACGCCCTTCGCGTAGCCGGTCTTGACCCAGTCGCTCGTCGGCCAGCATGTCGGCGGTGTACTCCCAGCCGCCGAAGAAGCGCACCTTGATGTGCGGGCCGCTGACGGCGAAGGTCTCCTTGCGCTGCATGCGCCTCGAAGAGCGAGGCGCGCGTGTTCTCCTCGGCCCAGACGCCGGTCAGGCCGGCGGTGCTTTCGAGTGCGCGCGTCGAACATGCCGCCGACGAGAGTGCCGGACATGCGCGCCTCGATCGTCCCGTCGGTGAAGGTAGTGGCCGCCGAAGAAGTTGTCCTGGCGGTAAGGGACGGCGGTGTTGTGCGAGTCCGACGCGGCGCCGAAGCCGAACTTGTACGGGTTGAAGCCCTTGGTGTCCTCCAGCGCGAGGCCGTCCTTCAGCGCCTGCCGGGCGTAGCTGCCGACGATGTGCGGAATGCGGCCCGGCGGGATTGCCGAGCAGGACCGACATGATCTCGAAGTTCGCGAACTCGTCGTTGGGCGAGAGCATCGGATGCGTCTCCGAGGTGCCCTTGAGCTGCTTGATCTCGATCAGCGGCTCGTTGCGCACGCGCGACGCGGCATAGGCGGCGTCGATCGGGCGGCCCTTGGTGTCGACCTCGGTCGGGAACATGCGGCCGTCCGAGAGGTTGGCGTTGTGCGAGATGGCGAGCAGCTCGTTGCCGGCCTTGCGCTGGCCGTCCATCCAGTTCCAGAGGTCCACGGGATGCTTCGAGTCGAGCGCGCTGAACGGCATCACCGGCACCTTGCGCGCAGTCCTTGAAGAAGACGTTGCGGTGGAGGTTCATGTTGTTCGGCATCGAGGTCCACTCGTAGGAGCAGAACGCCGTGAACTTCCCCGGCTCGTTGGCCTGGTCGGCGAGCTCGACGTTCTGCTTCCAGACCGTGCCGGCGATCTCGGGCGACATGAGCGCCTTGACCGGCGGTCCGCGAGCCAGCGTGTTGATGGCGTAGAGGGCGACCCGCTCCATCTCCTCCTTCGTCTTGGCTTTCAGGATGAGCGGCTGCGCCTGCGGGAATCTTGCTGACCGCGGAGCCCGGCTCGTTCGCCAGCTTGACGACGCCGGCGTACTCGGAGTGGTCGGTGACGCCCGCCCAGTCGAGCGGCGTGTCGATCTTGACGTCGTAGCCGAGCGGATGCTTGATCGGCTCGCCCTTGAAGTACTTGTACGCGTCGCCGGGAGTGGTCAGCGATGTTGCCGATGGCGAACGCGTCGAGCGACCAGCTCGTGTGGACGTGCGTCTCGCCGAAGTAGGCGTTCGCGGTCGGGGTTGGGGGCGGGGGCTTGGGCCCAGGCGGCGGGGGCGGCGAGGAAGGTGGCGCAGAGGGAGATGGCGACACCGAGCACACGGGACCGCATGGAGGACCTCCTAGGAGCTTCTCCAGGGATCAGATCATTCCCGGCTTGCAGGGGCAACTCCGAACGCGAAGCGCCGCGCCCCGCTCGCGGCCGCTTCGGAGCCCAGGCGTTTCGACCTCCTCCGCGAATCCGTCGGCTCCTACTGTGGGCCCTCGGCGAGAACCTTGGCCTTCTGTGCGCTGTATTCGCTCTCGGTGATGAGTCCCTGCTTGTAGAGCGACTGAAGTTCTTCGAGCTTTTGCTGCATCGTCTTCGGGGCGGGCGCGGCCGGCTTGCCCGCCGCCGCAGCGGCCTGATTGGCGGCCGCCGCCGCCTGCTGGGACGCCGCGGCGGACTGCGCCGCCGCCTGATTCGCGGCCGCGGTCTGCTGCTGAGCCGCCGCTTGCTGCTGCTGAGACGCGGCCGCGCTGCTGGCAGCCGCGGCACCGGTCGCCGCGCCCGCACTGCCGGCGACGACCGCCGTCCGGCGCCGGACGCCGTAGACCGCCGAGCCCGGAACCGCATACGCGACCAGGGCGAGCCCGCCCAGCAGGATTCTCAGCAAAAGGGATTTTCGAAACCGGAATCGCTTCATGAGCATCCTCCTTGTGCGCCGCCGTCTTACTTTTTGCGCGAGAACTGCAGCTCCACGACCTTGACCATCTTGCCGCGGTCCTCCTCCCACAGCTCCGTCACGCGATCGCCGTTGGCCGCGATGGTCAGCCTCAACTCGAGGGCCTTGGGCTTGCCCGTCACCTCGTCGGCGATCGTTGCCGTCATCCTTCCGTGCGTTCCGGCCGCATCCAGAGTTCCGGTGTACCACTCCATGCCCGTACTGCCCGTGTCCATGTACGTCGACACGTACTTCTTCGTGACGTTGTCGTACCCGGCATAGCTGATGCCGCTCCAGGGCTCCCCCCGATGTATCCCGCCAGCATCTGCTGCACGTAGCGCCCGCCGAGCACCCACGTGTCGACCGCCGTCGCCGAAGACTCGATCGGAGGTTTGGAGGGATCGAGCCACGTCCGGACCTTGACGTCGAACGTGCCGATCAGAGGTTCCAGCCTCTTCTGCCCCTCGCCCGGCGTCATCGCGTTCTCCAGGGCTTTGAGGATCACCTCGTCTTTGGTTGCTTCCCCCGCCTTCTGCTGGCCGGCGGCGCTGACCGCAAGACTCAAAACGACGCCCGCGACCGCCGTGATTTGATGAAAACTTCGCATCCCCTCCTCCTTTGCGCCTCCTGCCGACTTGTCTCTCCGGCCTCCCCGTCCCACCAGGGACTCTCTCGAGGGGGTCGTTGTCACCACGTCAAGGCGATCCAAACCCGCGGGCCGTTGTCGCTGACGTCCCACACGGTCCGCTCGAGAATGCCGATCGAACTCGTCTGGTCGTAGTCCAGTTGAGCGTCCGGTCGCCGGCTCCCGTAATCCGCCGTTGGCGAAACGGAACGCCAGATCGCCCGAGGCCGACCAGTCGAGGTCCGCGCCGCCGGCGCCGACGTCTCCGCGGCCCGGCAGAAGGAAGCAGGAGCCCAGCGGGATCTGCACGCGCAAACCGGTTCTTGCCCGCCAGACTATCCCACGCGCCGGAAATTTCGAGCCCTGCCCGGGGTGTGAAGTTTGCGTGCAACGCCCCCGTCGGCTGGCGCGCCCCCCGGCTTTTGCTATGTAATGCGCTCAAATGGGAGCGCCGGCTCCCGGGAGGAGGACTCGATGAGACACCGCATTGCGGTGGCCGCGTTCGCCGTGGCCGCAGCGCTTCCGTCGATATCGGCGGCCGATGACCTGACCGGCCAGGAACGGTTCCTCTGCACCGCCGTCGATGCGACACGCTGCATGGAGACAGGCTCCTGCACCACCGAGCTTCCGTGGAACCTCAACATCCCGCAGTTCATGGAGGTCGACCTGAAGGCCAAGACCTTCTCGACGACGAAGGCGAGCGGAGAGAACCGCGCGACGCCGATCCGGACGGTCGCGCGCGAAGAGGGCCTGATCGTCCTGCAAGGCTACGAGGCCGGCCGGGCGTTCAGCTTCGTCATTCACGAGGCGAGCGGCATGGCCTCGGTCGCGGTGGCGAGAGACGGGATGACGGTTTCGATCTTCGGCGCCTGCACGCCGATGCCACAGGCTTCCAAATGACACCCTTCACACTGACCGGGAGGACGATCATGAAGCGATCCGCGATCATCGCCGCCGCGCTCGCCGCAGCAGCCGGTGTCGGCATTCAGGCCCAGACTCAGACGCAGAGCGCGTCACAACAGAAGACGCTCGCGGCGACGATGAACGTCTACGTCTTTGCGACGCAGGGCCAGTCCGCGAGCCAGCAGTCGATCGAAGAGGTCGAGTGCTACAACTGGGCGGTCCAGAACACGGGAACCGACCCGTTCCAGCTCCAGAAGCAGGCCGAGGCCCAGCAGCAGCAGGCGGCGGCCGCACAGCAGCAGGCCTCCAAAACGGCGCAGGGATCGGGTGTGAAGGGCGCGGCCGGAGGCGCGGCGGGGGGGGCGCTCATCGGCGCGATCGCGGGAGACGCCGGGAAGGGCGCCGCGATCGGAGCCGCTTCCGGAGCCGTCGTGGGCCGCGCCCGCGGCCGGCATCAGCAGGAGGCGGCCCAGCAACAGGTCGCTCAGCAGTCCGCGTCCTCCCAGCAGGCGACGGCGCAGCAGCTCGACAACTTCAAGAAGGCGTTCAGCGTCTGCCTCGAAGCCAAGAAGTACATGGTCAAGTACTGACCGTCGCCGGCCTCGAAAACGAAAGCCCCCGCAGCGCGGGGGCTTTTTCATTCCGCGGACCGGCGAGAGTCTACGGGATCATTCCGCACTCGAACATCTTGTTCGCGATCGGCGCCGCGACCTTGTTGAGGAAGTACTGGCGCATCTGCGGATCCTGCTTGAGCATCGCGAGGCCCGCTGTTCCATCTCGGCCTTCTCCCCCGACGGCTTCTCGCTCTTCATCTCGCGCGAGCTGCTCGCACGTGGAGTTCGCGTACTTGTCGATGACCTTCTGGGCAATCCGGTCGAGGACAGGGTACTCCTGCGGCTGCTGCCCCAGCGCGGAACCGACGTGGAGCAGGGCCAGAACGAGCACGGGGACGGAGAAACGCTTGAACATGCCTCTTCTCCTTTTAACGCGATCGGTGATCGGAGTCTCGGATCGGGAAACGCCTCGATGAGATCACCGTTGAGATCCGCCGGCAAGCCGCCGCGGCTTCAGGACGGCACGTTCTTCGTGTTCGCCACGGCCGCGGCGACCGCGGCGAGAAAAACCGCGCCGTCCACCGGCTTGCGCAGGTACGCGGCGGCGCCGCTCGCCGTCGCCCGTTCGGACGCTTCGGGAGTGTCGTGGCCGGTGAGGACGACCACCGGGATATGAAGGTCGCGCTCCACCAGGGCCGTCTGGATCTCGAAGCCGCTCATCCCGGGCATGTGCAGGTCCAGGACGATGCAGTCCGGCTTCCGGCGCGCGAGGTCCTCGAGCATCGCCCCGCCGGTCGAGAATGTCTCGGTCTCGATCCCGGCGGATCGGAGGAGCCTCTCGAGCGCGCGGCGGACGGCCTCTTCGTCGTCGACGACGGCGACGAGCAGTTTCACTGGGGTCACGGGAGTCAAAGCGTAGCGGGCCGATGGCGCCGCGGGTAATGGGACCTTGGTCCCAGCGCCGGGGGCCCCGACGGGCCGCTACGCCCGCCGAAGACCGGCGCGGTCCGCCATGCGAACGAGCTCGGCGACGGAGCGGGCTTCCATCTTCTCCATCACGCGGCCCCGGTGCACCTTGACGGTCTTTTCCGCGATGCCGAGCTCGCCGCCAATCTGCTTGTTGAGCCGGCCGGCAACCACGCCCTCGAGCACCTCGCGTTCCCGCGGAGTCAGGGTCGCGAGGCGGCTGCGAATGCGGGCGGACTCCTCGCGGTCGGTCCGCCCCGAGCGGCCCCGCTCCAGGGCTTCGCGCACGGCCCGCAGAAACACGGCGTCGTCGACCGGCTTCGTCAGAAAGTCGACGGCGCCGCCCTTCATCGCGCGCACGCTTTGCGGGACGTCGCCATGCCCCGTCAGAAAGAGCGTCGGCAGCTCGACGCCGCGGGAGGTGAGCGCCTCCTGCAGGGCCAGCCCGTCGAGGCCCGGCATCGCGACGTCCAGGACGACGCAGCCTTCGGCGTCCGGATCGATCCGCGCGAGAAACTCCTCGGGCGAGCCGAACGTCACCGCTTCCAGGCCCGCGGATCGGAGGAGCCGGGACAGGGCCTTCAGGACGGCGGGCTCATCGTCGACGAGGTAGACCCTCTCGCCCGTGGGCTTCACGCGACGCTCCGGCCTGCGGCGGGAAGGGTGAAGTAGAACGTCGGCTCCCCCGCCGGCGTTGCCGGCGGCGCCGAGCTGACCGCCGTGCGCCGCCACGATCGTGCGGCAGACGGCGAGCCCGAGGCCCATGCCGTGCGCCTTCGTCGTGAAGAAAGGATCGAATACACGCTCCACCACGCCCGCGGGAAGGCCCGGGCCGCAATCCCCCACCGAAACGCGGAGACACCCCTCGGCGACCGCCTCGGTCCGGACGTCCAGCCGGCGACTCCGCGGTTCGAGGACTTCCATGGCGTCGCACGCGTTGGCGACCAGGTTCAGGACGACCTGCTGGATCTGGACCCGGTCGCCGACGGCGGGCGGCAGGTCCGGCGGAAGCTCGGTCGTGAGGGTGACACCGCGGTTCACGAGGTCGCTGCGCATGAGCTCGAGGGCGTCGCCCACGACCTCGGAGAGCGGCAGGGGCTGCCGTTCCACCTCGCCCTTCGTCAGGAGCACGCGCAGCCGGCGGATGACCTCGCCGGCGCGCTTGTCCTCTTCGACGATGTCGGCCAGGATCGCGCGGACCTCGTCGAGGTCGGCGTCGTCCTGCGCCAGGAACCGCTCCGCCGCCTGCGCGTTGGCGAGGATCGCCGTCAGCGGCTGGTTGAGCTCGTGGGCGAGCGATCCGGAGAGCTCGCCGAGCATCGTGACGCGGGAGAGGTGCGTCAGCTCGCTGCGCTGCCGCTCGACCTCGAGCTGGGCCAGCATGCGGGGCGTCACGTCGATCGAGATGCCGCGCAGCCGCGTGCCCGAGCGGGCATCGGCCTCGACGCGGCCGCGCGCCGCGATCCAGCGTGTCTCGCCGTCCGGCCGCACGACGCGGTATTCCCGTTCGAACTCCCCTCCCGTCCGGAGCGCGGCGTCGACCGCCGCCACGGAAACCCTCGAGATCCTCGGGGTGGACCGACTCCTGGAATCGGCGGAAGTCGATCCGCTCCCCGCTTCCGTAGCCGCGGATCGCCCGTCCGCGCTCGCTCATCCAGATCTCGTCCCGGTCGACGTCGAAGTGCCAGAGGACGGCGTTCGCGGCATCGGCCGCGAGGGCCATGCGCTGCTCGCTCTCGCGCAGCGCGGCGTCGGCGACCTGAAGCCTGCGCGCGAGCTCCGACGAGCGGATGACGTCGAAGGTCAGCTCGTAGGCCATCGCGGCGACGACGCCGAGGTACGCCACGCTGATGAGGTACGGAGAGCGCACGGCCCCCTCCATCACCAGCGCGGTGTGGACCGCGGCGGCGACGACGAAGAAGACCGTGCTGCCCCCGACGACGACCGCCCTCCGACGGTCCCCCCGGCGCCACACCGTGCGCGTCGCGTCCAACACGAACACGAGCAGCAGGAGCGAGCTCAGCTGGCCGAGCCGGGTGCGCCCGGAGAACACTCCCTCGGTGAGGTAGGTGGTCTCGCCCAGGAACTCGAGCGGGCGGACGCCGGTGATGCGGACGTAATTCAAGTTCGGATGCGAGAGGAAGTTGAGCAGGAGCGACGCCGCGCGTAGGCCGATGACCGTCCAGGCGAGCCAGATCCGCCCTGCGCCGAGGTAGCTCCGAACGAAGAACACGAGGCTGACGATGAGAGTGAAGAACGGCACGTGCGCCCAGCGAATGAGCGCGGCGTGGACCGAGGCATCCGGCGACCGCATCAGCGCCAGCTCGAGCGCGGCCATGACGGCCGCCGACACGGCCATCAGCGAAAAAGCCAGGTTCGCGGAGGCCCGGCGCCGCAGACCCACGACAAGATGGATCGCCGCGAGCGTCAGGCACGCCGCCGCGTCCATCGACCAGAGGACGGTGGTCCAGCTCATGGAGTCCAGCTCATAGAGTCCGGATCATGGCCGAACGCCACGAGACCGGCAACGTCATGGGTGTTCTCCGCCCCGAAAATCGAAATTCAATCACACGCCTCCAAACCAAAAGCCCCCGCTCGCGCGGGGGCTTTCGGACCGGGGAGCCGAAGTTCTCAGCGCGAGACGGACGCGATCGTGATGCTGTCGGTCTTCGCGTCGATCACCGCCACGCCGCAGGACGTGTAGGCGCCCGAGCCGTCGAACTTGCATCCCACGAGACCGGCCGCCTCCGCGCCGCATTCGCCCTTGTCGACCTCGGCGACCCACCAGCCGGAATTCGCCGGCTTGGCATACGGGTTCCCCTCGCCATAGACGGCCACGAGAATCCCGCCGCTCCCGGTGCCGCCATTGGCGCACGTGAACGTGCCGTTCTTGGAGAAGTAGAGGACCTTGTCTTCGTCGTCCCACAGGAACTGGGTGTCGTCGACCTTGCCGTCGCCGTCGACGTCGATCTTCTCGGCCCACACGGAGTCGGTGTCGCCGGGCGCATTGGCGGTCGTGATCGAGGCGTTGCCCTTGCCGATCGACGTGCCCTTGCCGGCGTTCGCGGGCGGGTGGCCCGCCTTGGACTTCAGGGCGGCGGGCGGATTCACCTTCACGGGCGCCTGCGGCGCCGACTGGGCCAGGAGCGATGCCGCGCCGACCAGCAGGCATAGCGCGACGACGGCCAGGATGCGAGTCCCTCGGATCATGAGCTCCTCCTTGTTTTTCGGGCGGAGCCTATCAAATCGAATCGAAGGTCGGCGTGATAGAAAGGCCTCGACTTCGGGAGGAACCATGCAGCTCGGAATGATCGGCCTCGGTCGGATGGGCGCGAACATGGTGCGGCGCCTCATGAAGGCCGGCCACGAGTGCGTGGTCTTCGACAGCAACGCCGGACGAGCGTGAAGGCGCCTGGCCGACGGAGGGCGCGAACGGCGCGGCCTCGCTCGACGACTTCGTCGCGAAGCTCTAGCCGCCGCGCGCCGTGTGGCTCATGGTGCCCGGCGGCGGTGGTCGACGCGTCCGTCGGCCGAGCTCGCGCCAAGCTCCAGAAGGACGACACGATCCTGATCGACGGCGGCAACTCCTACTACATCGACGACATCCGCCGGCAGAACGACGCTGCGGCCGAAGGGCATCCACTACGTCGACGTCGGCACGTCCGGCGGCGTCTGGGGCCTCGAGCGCGGCTACTGCATGATGATCGGCGGCGACGACGGAGGCCGTGAAGCGCCTCGACCCGATCTTCCAGGCGCTCGCGCCGGGCCGCGGCGACATCCCCCGCACGCCGGGCCGCGAGAAGGTCGGCGGCACCGCCGAGGACGGCTACCTGCACTGCGGCCCGTCCGGCGCCGGCCACTTCGTCAAGATGGTCCACAACGGCATCGAGTACGGGATCATGGCGGCGTACGCCGAAGGGCATGAACATCCTCAAGCACGCCAACGTCGGCAAGGCGCAACCGCGACGTCGACGCCGAGACGACGCCGCTGCGCAACCCGGAGCACTACCAGTACGACCTCAACCTGCCCGACGTCGCCGAGGTCTGGCGGCGCGGCAGCGTCATCGCCTCGTGGCTGCTCGACCTGACGGCGATCGCGCTCCTGAAGTCGCCCGACCTCGCGAACTTCTCGGGCCGCGTCTCCGACTCGGGCGAAGGCCGGTGGACGATCCTCGCGGCCGATCGACGAGGGCGTCCCGGCGCGCGGTCCTGACCGCCGCGCTCTACGAGCGCTTCGACTCGCGCGGCGAGGCCGACTTCGCGAACAAGCTCCTGTCGGCGATGCGCTTCGAGTTCGGCGGCCACGTCGAGAAGAAGGACTAGCGCATGGCGGCCCGTCCGCGCACGCTCGCCGTCGACATCGGCGGCACCGGCTTGAAGACGATCGTCCTCGACTCGGCGGGCAAAGCGCTCACCGAGAGGCTGCGGGTCGACACCCCGCGGCCGGCGACGCCGAAGGCGATCCTCGCGGCGCTCGTCGGCATGGCGAAGCAGCAGGGAGGGTTCGAGCGCGTTTCGGTCGGGTTTCCCGGGGTCGTCCGCCGCGGCGTGACCGAGACCGCGTGGAACCTCGATCCGCGCTGGGTCGGCACGGACCTGCGTTCGGCGCTGGCGAAGGCTCTCGGCAAGCCGGTCCGCACGGCGAACGATGCCGACGTCCAGGGCCTCGGCGTCATCCGGGGCGAGGGCGTCGAGCTCGTCATCACGCTCGGCACCGGGTTCGGCTCCTCGCTGTTCGTCGACGGGCATCTCGTGCCCAACGTCCAGCTCGCCCACCACGCGGGCTGGGGGCGGAAGACGTACGAGGAGGAGCTCGGCGCGAAAGCCTTCGAAGAAGGCCGGCAAGAAGAAATGGAACCGCCGGCTCGCCAAGGCCATCGCCTCGCTCGACGCCCTCTTCAATTTCGACCGTCTGTACATCGGCGGCGGCAACGCGAAGAAGGTCACGCTGGATCTGCCGCCGCAGGTCAAGCTCGTTTCCAACGTCGCGGGCCTCACCGGCGGGATCGCCCTCTGGCGGAGCGAACGCGAGCATTCCCACATGGCGCTGAGGAGCGCGTCCCGATGAACCCGAACGCCATCCGCTCGGACGCGCTCGTCTTCTTCGGCGCGACCGGCGATCTCGCGTACAAGAAGATCTTCCCGTCGCTGCAGAACATGATCCGCCACGGGAACCTCTACGTCCCGGTCATCGGCGTCGCGAAGTCGGGCTGGACCATCGATCAGCTCCTGCGACCGCGCGCGCGCGAGCCTCAAGGAGTACGGCGGCGGCGTGGACGAGGCGGCGTTCGCGAAGCTGTGCTCGCTGCTCCAGTACATCGACGGCGACTACGCCGACCCGCCACGTTCGCGAAGCTCCGCAAGGCGCTCGGCGGGGCGAAGCACCCGACGCACTACCTCGCCATCCCGCCCAGCCTGTTCGGCGACGCGTCATCGAGTCGCTCGGGCAAGTCCGGCTGCGCGGACGGCGCCCGCGTCGTCATCGAGAAGCCCTTCGGCCACGACCTCGAGACCGCCCGGGCGCTCAACCAGACCCTCCACACCGTCTTCCCGGAGAGCTCGCGTGTTCCGCATCGACCACTACCTCGGCAAGGAGGCCGTCGAGAACCTCCTGTTCTTCCGCTTCGCCAACACGTTCCTCGAGCCGATCTGGAACCGCAACTACGTGGACTGCGTCCAGATCACGATGGCCGAAGACGTTCGGCGTCGCAGGGGCGGGGCAAGTTCTACGACGAGACCGGCGCGATCCGCGACGTCGATCCAGAACCACCTGCTGCAGGTCGTCGGGCTACCTCGCGATGGAGCCGCCGACCTCGCGTCGACGCCGACCGCCTGCGCGACGAGCAGGTCAAGATCTTCCGGGCGATCAAGCCGCTGAAGCCCGAGAACGTCGTGCGCGGGCAGTTCGACGGGCTACCAGAAGGAGCCCGGCGTCAAGCCCGGCTCGACGGTCGAGACCTTCGCGGCCGTGCGGCTCGAGATCGACTCCTGGCGCTGGGCGGGCGTGCCGTTCTTCATCCGCGCCGGCAAGAGCCTGCCGCTGACCGCGACGGAGGTGCATCGTCGACCTGAAGCGCCCGCCGCTCTCGCGCCTCTCGCCGCGAGGAGAGCAACTATTTCCGCTTCCGGCTCGGCCCGAAGATCTCGATCTCGATCGGCGCCCGCGTCAAGAAGCCCGGGCGCCGAGATGGTGTCGATGCCGACCGAGCTCGTCGCCGTCGAAGACGCGACCGCGACGACGAGGTCGACGCCTACGAACGCCTGCTGACCGACGCGATGGAGGGCGACCCGACGCTGTTCGTGCGCGAGGACGCCGTCGAGGCCGCGTGGGCGGTCGTCGAGAACATCCTCGACGACGCCACGCCCGTGCATCCGTACGCGCCCGGGACCTGGGGGCCGAAGGAGGCGGACCGCGCTCGCGGCGGACGTCGAGGGCTGGCACGACCCGGCCCGCAGCCGTGAAGCCCGCCGAGACCGCCGAGGGCCGCCGCCTCGCCGACAACGACGCCGCGCACGGCGCACTGGAACCGCTGGGGCCCCTACCTCTCGGCGCGCGCCTGGGGCACCGTGCGCGAGGACTACAGCCGCGGACGGCACCGCCTGGGACTACTTCCCGCACGACCACGCGCGCTCGCGCGCGTATCGCTGGAGCGAGGACGGGATCCTCGGCATCTGCGACCGCCACCAGCGCATCTGCTTCGCCCTGGCGCTCTGGAACGGCAAAGACCCGATCCTCAAGGAGCGGCTTCTTCGGCCTGACGAACTCCGAGGGCAATCACGGCGAGGACGTCAAGGAGTGCTGGTTCTACCTCGACGCCACGCCGACGCACTCCTACCTGAAGGGCCTCTACAAGTACCCGCAGGCGGAGTACCCGTACGCGCAGCTGCTCGAAGAGAACCGCCGGCGCGGCCGAGGCCGAGCCGGAGTACGAGCTGCTCGACACCGGCATCTTCGACGACGGCCGCTACTTCGACGTGTTCGTCGAGTACGCGAAGGCCGTCGCCCGAGGACATCCTCGTCGAGATCACCGTCTTCAACCGCGGGCCCGGAGGCGGCGACGCTCGACCTGCTCCCGACGATCTGGTTCCGCAACACCTGGTCCTGGGACGGCTCGCGCGCGGCCGAGCCTCGCCGCGGACGGCGCGCCGGGACGCATCCTCGTCGAGGATCCCGGAGTACGGACGGCGCTACGCTCCACTGCCGAGCCGGATGCCGAGCTGCTGTTCACCGAGAACGACACGAACACCGAGCGCCTGCTCCAGGCCGCCGAACGCGTCGCCCTACGTCAAGGACGCCTTCCACGCGTACCTGATCGGCGGCCGGCGCGACGCGGTCCATCCCGACGCGCCGCGGCACGAAGGCGGCGGCCTGGACAGCGGCTCGCGGTGCCCGCCGGAGGCGAAGCCAGCGATGCGCCTGCGCTGTCGCCCGCGACGAACCCGAAGGCGCGCGACCCGCTCGGCCCGGAGCTTCGACGTCGCGATCGAACGCGCGCGCGCAGCGAGGCCGACGAGTTCTACGAGACGGTCCGTGATCTCCGAGTCCTCTCGGCGGACGAGCGGCGGGTCATGCGGCAGGCCTTCGCCGGCATGATCTGGTCGAAGCAGTTCTACGGCTACGACGTCCGGCGCTGGCTCATGGGCGATCCCGCGCGAGCCGCCGCCTCCCGCCGGAGCGGCGGCGCGGGCCGCAACCGCGAGTGGACGCACGTCTACGCCGCCGACGTGCTCTCGATGCCGGACACCTGGGAGTTCCCGTGGTTCGCGGCCTGGGATCTCGCCTTCCACTGCGTCGTCCTCGCGCTGATCGACCCGCAATTCGCCAAGGACCAGCTCGTGCTGATGCTCCGCGAGTGGTACATGCACCCGAACGGCCAGATCCCGGCGTACGAGTGGGCGTTCGGCGACGTCAATCCGCCGGTCCACGCCTGGGCGGCGCTCCGCGTGTACCAGATCGAGAAGCACGAAGACCGGCCGCGGCGACCGTGTCGTTCCTCGAGCGCGTCTTCCACAAGCTGCTCCTCAACTTCGACTGGTGGGTGAACCGCAAGGACGAGCTCGGCAACAACATCTTCCAGGGCGGCTTCCTCGGCCTCGACAACATCGGCGTCTTCGACCGCAACACCGAGCTGCCCGCCGGGCTGGATCCTCGGGCAGGCGGACGGGACGAGCTGGATGGCGATGTACTGCCTGAACCTGCTCGGCATGTCGCTCGAGCTCGCGCTCGAGGACCCGGCCTACGAAGACGTGGCGAGCAAGTTCTGGGAGCACTTCGTCTACATCGCCTATGCCATGCACCACGTGGGCGAGGACAGGCTTCAACCTCTGGGACGAGCAGGACGGGTTCTTCTACGACGTCCTCCGCCGGCCGGACGGCTCGCCACGAGCCGATCCGGATCCGCACGCTCGTCGGACTGATCCCGCTCTCGGCGGTCGTCACCGGAGAGCTCGTCGCTCCTCGACCGGTTCCCGGGCTTCAAGCGGCGCATGGACTGGTTCGACGAGAACCGCCAGGACCTGATCGAGTCGTGCTCCTCCATGACGCAGCGGCGGCGAGGACGCGCGGGTCCTGTTCTCCGCTGGTCACGCCCGAGCAGCTGCGGCGCGTTCTGCGTTTCATGCTCGACGAGAACGAGTTCCTCTCGCCGCACGGCATCCGATCGGTCTCGCGGTACCACCGGGACCACCCCTACATGATGAAGACCGGGGGGACCGAGCTACCGGATCGACTACGAGCCCGGAGAATCGACGACGGGGATGTTCGGCGGCAACTCGAACTGGCGCGGCCCGATCTGGTTGCCGATCAACTACCTGCTCCTGGAGTCGCTCCGGCGCTACCACCAGTATCTTCGGCGACGACTTCCAGGTCGAGTGCCCGACCGGCTCCGGGAAGATGATGAACGCTCCGCGAAGTGTTCCACGAGCTCGCGCGGCGGCTCTCCACGATCTTCCTGCCCGACGAACGGGGCGAGAGGCCGGTGTTCGAGGGCATCGACATCTACCGGAACGATCCGCACTGGCGAGGACCTCGTCCTCTTCCACGAGTACTTCCACGGCGACACCGGCGAGGGCCTCGGCGCCTCGCACCAGACGGGATGGACGGGCCTCATCGCCAAGCTGCTCGACGAGAGGGCCGGGAAGGTCTTCGAGTTTACGGTCAGCGAGCCTTGACCGCTCCCGGTTTCAGGCCGCCGGTCGGATAGGTATTTCCGGTGTCCGGCCCGATCCACTTGTCGTGGTTCAGGTCGTAGCGCCAGCCGACCGCGGTGTACGGGAAGCGGACGATGTCGAAGAGCGTGTAGAGGATGCTCCCCCACCACTTCGTCCTCGGCACGTGGAGCGCTTCCAGGATCGGGGCGAAGTTGATGCCGATCTCCAGGCCGATCTGCCTCTCGCGGACCTCGGGCGTGTCGTACGGGTAGCCCTTGGTTCCGTAGGTCACCGAGAAGAGGAAGAACTTCGCCGGTCCCGGGTCGAAGCACATCCGCCGGCCGAGGCCCTGGAACTTCAGATCCGCCGTGTAGATCTCGCTCGAGTAGTCCCGGCCGAGGCCGCCGCGTTGCGGGTCCGGCGAGCCCGGCACAAAGCCGTAGCGGAAACCCATCACATCGTCGAGGCCGAAATTCACGATGGCGAGCCCGGAGAACGCCCCGAGGGTGTCCATCGTGAGGTCCTCCCACGAGAACCCGTACTTGTTCGTGCCATCCCCGATCTCCGTCATGAGGCCGGCGAGGACGGCGGTCCCGGTCGCGACCCAGGCGGCCTGGTTCCTCGGCACGTGAAACGCCTGGTTGTACAAGGACAGGATCCGCTGGACCCCGTAGTAGGACACGAAGTGCGAGGCCTTGTCGGCGCCTCCGACGTAGGTGTTCTGACCGAACCAGCCCTCGCTCGTGAAGTGCCACGGGAACTTCGGCTCTTCGGTGTAGGCGCTGTAGGCGGAACCGCCGATCGCGAAGACCGCTCCGACGCCGACCCAGATCCACCTGGGCTGGGGCGGCGCGGACGCCGAATCGAGCAGATGCGTCTCGAGCGTCGGGGGCGGGATCGCGATCGTCTCGAACGCCGTCTCGGGGCGCACGACCGTGGCGAAGGACTCGGCGAAGCCCGAGCCCGAGGCGAAGGCTTCGGAGGATACGGAGGATACGGACTCGAGCACCTCGGCCGAGGCGCGCGCCGCGGTCGCGCCGACGAGAAGGGCGGCGAGAAGAGTCCCGGCGGCCCGTCTCACGCGGGCTCGGCCGTTCCCCGTCCGGCGAGATACACGGTCCGCGAGGGGAACGCGATGGCCGTGCCGGCTTCGGCGACGATCTCGAGAAGCCTCAGGAGAAGCTCCTCCTGGACCGCCAGAAACTCCGAATACGTTGCGCTGCGCACGTACGCGAAAACCTCCAGGTCGAGCGAGGATTCTCCCAGCCGCAGGAACCGGACGCGCGCGTCGGCTGTATCCACGCGAGGATCGGTCGCGAGCATACCGCGGATGCCGTCCAGGACATGCTGGAGCTGGTCGGCGGTCGTCTCGTAGGCGAGGCCCACGACGGGATGAAACCAGAACTTGTCGCGACGCGTCAGGTTCTCGATCGGGGACTCCATGACCATGCCGTTGGGAATGCTGAGGACGGTCCGCTCGCTGGTGCGGAGCCGCGTGGACCAGAGAGTCACGTCCTCGACCTCGCCGAGCTGGCCGCCGATGCGGCAGGTGTCCCCGACGCGGATGACGTTCTCGGTGAGGACGGCGACGCCGCCGAAGAGGTTCGCCAGCGTCTTCTGGGCGGCGAACGCCAGCGCCAGCCCGCCGATGCCGAGGCCGGCGAGGGTCGCCGTGAGGTTGACGCCGAAGGAGGCGAGGCCCAGAAGGACGACGAAGACGAACGCCGCGATCTTCAGGATCCTTCGCCCGAGCGTCAGCGTGGTGTAGCGGGCGCTCGCTCCGGCGGGCAGAACTCGCGCGAGGACACGGCGGTCGAAATTGTCGACGAGTCGCAGCAGGAACCAGAGCAGGCCCGCGAGGAGCAGGACCCGGAGGATGCGGTCGTAGAACAACCGGTCGAGCGCCGGCATCCCGAGAAAGACGACGGCGATCCGGTGAAGCACGAGGGTGAGGAGGACCGTCGCGGGGCTGCGCGCGGAATGGGCCCAGAGTCCCGTGGTGGCGCTCTGGCGCCGCAGTCGGCGAACCGCCCCGATGAGCGCACTCACCAGAACCCAGGCCGCGCCGTAGAGGACGGGCAGCAGCAGGATCGCCCCGAGCACCTGCCAGAGAGCCATTCCGGCCACGCGGGTGTCGACCAGCACCGGCGGCAGCCGAGCCTCGATGTTGATCAGCCCCAGCGAGTCATAGAGCCGCCGGCACTCCCGGACCGTCTCCCAGGAGATGAGCCAGATCGGCGGAGCGTTCACCTGTTCGCGGCGCACGACGAGGACGTCGATGAGTCCATCCTCCCCGCGCAGCTCGCCCACCTGGTCGGTGTCCGGCTCGAGGTTGTCCTCGAGTGAGCCGCGCCTCGCGCGGCTGACCTGATCGAGGTTCGTCGTCATGAACCGGTGGTCGAAGACGACTTCGAGCTGACGGGCGATCGCTTCGCGCGCGCCCCGGACCGAGGGCGGGATCTCCAGGTAGGCCGCGGCGGCCTTCATGTTTCCGCGCCGGCAGGCGCGGAGGAATCCGTAGAGGCAGCCTCGCGGGGTCTCGCGGCCGTACGGGTCCGCGCCGATCTCCTCTTCGGCCGGAGCGGACCCCGGCTGAGAGGACGGGGGGATCGGAAGCTGTGCGTGGGCCGGGATCGCCGCCGCGATGGCCAGCGCCAGGCCGAGGAGGACCCGCCTCAGCCGCTCACCCATGGACCGGCGCGGCCCCGGCCACCGATTTGGGCGGCGGCAGCAGGAACTCTCCGGGCGAGCGGAGAAAGCGGCGGCCGAGCCGGCGCAGCAGTTCCCCGAGATCCCGCCGCGGTAAACCGTAGGCGCGCGCGGCGCTCGCGAGCGAGAGCCCGAAGCTGACCGAGAGGTTCAGGACGAACATGACGGCAATGCCCGCGAGGGCGCGCGCGATTCCGCCCTCGCCGAACCATCGATAATCGAGCGATTCCGCGGCGAGCGCCATGGTGCCGGTCGACAGAGTCACGTGCCGGACGTCCAGCGGCAGGCCCAGGAAATGTCCGATCGACGGAGTCATCCCCAGCAGGAATCCGAGGGAGACGTTGGTCCCCCACCCGGAGGCGTTGCGTTCGATCGCGTCGGCAAACCTGCGAAGGCGCGCCGGCCCGAGGCGCTTTCCCAGGGGATGGGCCGCGATCGCCTGGGGCAGCCGATGGTAGACCGCCCAGTTTTCGAACCAGCCGCCGCAGACGCTGCCGAGCCACAGCAGGACGCCGGTCTCGGCGGCGTAGAGGATCGTCAGGCTGTCGAGAGGCGAGAGTGTCTCGACGACGTAGAGGGCGTCCTGGCGATCGAGATAGGGATGTCCCGCGAGCTGGCGGAACAGGAGGTCGAAGAGCCAGGCTCCGGACGCCACGATCGCGACGTTCGAAAGCGCCGCCGCGACCTGCGATCGCACGATCGAGGCCGTGAAGTCGACGATTTCGTCGAAACGGTGGGCCTCCCCGCGCCGCTCGCGGAGAATCGCAGCGAGGGTCGCGGCCGTCATCGCGGGTTGCTTGGTCGCCAGCACGAACCCGAAGGCCTGCATCAGCAGAAAGCTCACGGCGAAGTTGAGACCCGAGAGAAACCCTTCGGGGAAGGGCGGGAGACCCTTGCCGACCAGCTTCACCTTCACGGCGGCGGTGAAGACCGTCAGGGCGCCGCCGCCCGCGGCGGCCAGCCAGAGGTGCCAGTACTGCTTGCGGTCCGCCGCGATGTAGTGCTCCCCCGCCCGGCCGGAGCGCTCCACGATGCGCCGGGCCAGCATCTGGAGGTTCGCGCCGGCGAGCGCGAGGATCCCCTGGTCCTTTCGATGCAGGGCGGCGAGACGCGCCAGGAACCGCTGGATCGCGGCGGAGCGCCGCTCGCCGGGGGACGCCTCGATGATCTCGAGCATCGCCTCCATCCGATTCAGCGAGCGGTCGATGACGTCGAGGGCGAAGACGATCTCGATCGACACGCCCTCCTGCTTCAGACGTCGGCGCACGGTCCCCACTTCTCCCCAGCACTCGGTGGCGAGCTCACGCCATTCCTTCGCCAGGGCCCCGGTCTCCCGGCCGGCGAGCCAGGCGTCGACGACCGCGTCCGTCGAGCGGGCCAGCCGGTAGAACGGCGATGCCGCAACGCCGGTGGTCTTCGAACGCGCGCGGATCTTGCCGAAGAGTCCCTCCGCGGTGGCCCGCGCCGCCAGCAGCCGGAAACCGTCGGCGAATGCCAGGCGGATCTTCTGCCAGATCTCCGGACGATCGGACGGAGCGACGACGGTCACCACCCGATGAAAGATCTCGGGCGGCAGGAGGCGAAGGCGCTCGACTTCCGCGTCCGACGGGAAGAGCCCGCCCAGAGCGCGCGCGAGATCGCGGCCGTCCCGGGGCACCGGGAGCAACCGGCGCATGAGCCGGTCTCCGAGCTCCGAAAAAAAGCCCCGCTGGGTCGGCAGGCCGGCCTCGCCGAAGACCCCCGCCCCCTCGGTCTCGCCGAGCATCCGCACCAGCCCGCCCAGCATCGCCTCGCGGGCCTCGGGAGAGCTTTCGAACACGGAGAGCAGGAAGCGCAGCCGTTGTGTCCGGCGAGCCACGAGCCCTTCCGCGGGCTGGTCGGACGAACGCGCCAGGCTGCCGTGGCGGGTCCAGGCCACGACGGCCATCCAGGCGTCGAGCCTCTCTCCCGCCGAAGGCGCGTCGACGAAGGCGACGAGCCGCTCCGAGAGCTCGCGGACCCGCCGGCGCCGCCTCTCTTTCTCCGAGAGCATCCCGAGAAGCGCGTCGCGCAGCGCGGTCCCCGGAGTCGAGGGGGCTCCCGCCCCCGTCCCGGCGTTCATATCGCCGGATCTTAGTGCAGCGGCGCGCCCGAGCCTACGGCGTGGGTGTGGGCGCGGGCGCGGACATCAGCACCGGCCGCAGATCCGCGAGGAATTCGTCCGCGATCTCCGCCAACTCTCGATTCCACGCGGCCGCGATGGCGTCCGCGTCCCGCTGCGCGAGCGGCTGCGAGCGCGTGTACGTCTTGCGGAACATTTCCTTCTCGAGCGTCACGCCGGCCGCCGGCGTGTAGACACGGAAGGTGAGCGCGAGCACCACCGTCGCCTCGCCCGCCTCGGCGAGATCCGCGGTGAGCATGCCCGCATCGGCCTCGATCGACGCGGCGACCGGCAACTCGCCGCCGGGCTCCACGACGTCGCGGATGAAGTCCGCGTTTCGCAGATACCCGCGAACCGCCGTGGTCAGCATCCAGCCCGGCGGCGCGGCGAACGTGGCGTACGGATCGCGCTCGACGCGATGACCGCCCATCCGATAGGTGAAGGACGTCCCCGCATAGGGAGGAGCCATGCGCACGCGCGCCATGGACACGACGACGGCGCCGGCCCGGTCGACGGCCGCGCTCGGCGCGGGCGGGTCGATCGTGAACGACTGCACGGCGAGCGGCGCCTTCGAAACACAGCCGGCCGCGCACACGGCGGCGAGCGCGAGCGCTTTCCGGATGACGACGCGGACGGGCATGCTCACTTCTTCTTCTCCTTCTCGAGGCCCGGCGCCGGCGGAGGCGCCCCGCCGAGCAGGAAGCCGGACGGGTATCGCTTCAGCTCGTCGAGGACCTCGTTCAGGCTCTGGGCCGCCTCGCGCGTTCCCGCCAGCGTGTCGTTGAGGGAGCGCACGTCGATGGCCCCGAGCCGGTCGAGGAGCACGGCGAGGCGGGCGTCGAGGTCGTCGATCAGCCGGTTCGCGTTCTCCCCCACGCCCCCGAGCTTCATGCTCTGGAGCGTCGTCCGCGCGTCGCCGATGAGACCTTCGACCTGGCGGATGGCGGTCGTCGCTTCGGTCAGCACGCCCACCGCTCCCGTCGAGATGCCCTGGACGTCGATCTCGGCGATTCGGTCGAGCGCCTTGGAGGCCGAGGCCAGCGTCGTGTCGAGACTGTGCACGACCCGCTGAATGTCGAGCTGCGAGAGATTCTGAAGCGTCTTGTCGATGGAGGCCAGGATCTGGCCGAACTGGCTGGGCGCCGACGGGATGTAGGGATAGTCGGGCGTCCACGGAAACGTGAGCGGCGGATACTGCTTCGGGTCCAGGGTCTGGAGCGCGATGATGCTCGTGCCGGTGATGCCCTGCCCCTGGACCGTGGCGCGCAGCCCGCTGGCGACGACGGTCTTGAGCGCCTCGTCGAAGTCCTTCCGAAACATCTCCGGGCTGATGTGCTGCTTGACCTTGAAGCGCACGACGACGACCGCGGGCTGGATGACCTCGTACAGGTTCCAGCTGAATCCGATCTCGGTGACCTTGCCGACCGCGACGCCGCGCAGCTTGACCACCGATCCCACGGAGAGCCCGTCCACGTTGTCCGGCACGTACGTTTCGAGCGTGTACGTCGGCTCGAACGCGCTGCGGATGCCGAAGAGAAACAGCGCCCCGAACAGGATCGCGACGCCGACGATGACGAAGATGCCGATCCGAAGCTGACTGGCCTTCTCGCTCATGAGGTCGGACTCCCTCCCTTGCCGTCGTCAGCGGCGGGCTCGGCCTGCCGCAGAAAGAACTGGCGGACGTACGGGTCCGTCGAGTGGTCGCGGAGCTCCGCGGGCTTTCCCTCGGCGATCATGGTCTTCGTCCGGGCATCGAGCATGATGCAGCGATCGGCGATCGCATAGATGCTCTGGAGCTCGTGCGTCACGACCACGAACGTGATGCCGAGACCCCGGGAGAGCTCGCGGATCGTCTGGTCGAGACCGGCCGAGGTGATCGGGTCCAGGCCCGCCGACGGTTCGTCCAGGAGGAGAATCCCGGGGTCCAGGGCCATGGCCCGGGCGATGCCCGCCCGTTTCTGCATGCCTCCGGACAGCGCCGACGGCTTGAGCGCGGCGGCGGGGAGCAGCCCGACCTGGTTGAGCTTCGCCGCGGCGACGAGATCCTTCTCCTCGGCACCGAGGTCGGTGAACTCGTCGAGCGGGAGGCGGACGTTCTCGAGCACGTTCATCGAGCCGAAGAGCGCGCCGCTCTGGTACATCACGCCGAACTTGCGGAGGAGCCGGAGACGGTCCTCCCCCTCGGCCGTCACGATGTCCTCGCCGTCGAAGAGGATGCGCCCCGTCACGGGCCGATAGAGGCCGATCATGTTCTTCAAAAGCGAGCTCTTCCCGCAGCCCGAGCCGCCGAGGATCACGAAGACCTCCCCGCGTCGGACCTCGAAGGAGACGTCCTTCTGGATGACGTTGTCGCCGTAGGCGATCGTCACGTTCTCGACGACGATGACGGCCGGGGCGGAACTCGCGTCGCGGTCGCGCTCATATGTGCAGCACGTACGTCACGACGGCGAAGACGGCGTCGACGACGATGATCATGAGGATCCCGGCGACGACGGCCCGGGTCGTCGAATCGCCCACGGCGTTGGGCCCTTCCTTCGTCTGCATGCCCCGCAGGCAGCCGAGTCCGGCGACGATCGCGCCGAACACGAGCGACTTGCCCGCGCCCACGAGCACGTCGTGCACGCCCAGGGCGCCAGAGAGCTGGGCCCAGATCTGGGTGAGCCGGAAAGCCCATCGCCAGCATCACGAGAAAACCGCCGAACACGCCGACGAGCATGGAGTAGGCCGTCAACACCGGCATCAGAGTGGTCGCCGCGAAGATGCGCTGGATGACGAGGAAGCGGACGGGATCGAGGCCCATCGTCTCGAGGGCGTCGAGCTCCTCGTTGACCTTCATCGTCCCGATCTCGGCGGCGAACGCCGCGCCCGAGCGGCCGGCAAGGATGATCGCCGTGAAGATCGGCGAGAACTCCCGGACCATGACGAGACCGATCATGTCGGCGATGAAGATCTGGGCTCCGAACATCTCGAGAGGCTGCGCGGCCTCGAATGCGATCACGAGGCCCATGAGCAGGCTGATGAGGGAGACGATGGGCAGGGCGTTGACTCCGGCCTTCTCGAAGACGACGCCGACCTCCTGCCAGCGCATGAGGCGCGGGCGACGCAGCGCCGCCGCGAAGCCTTTGGCGACGGCGCCGATGAAGATCGCCTGCGCGCGGAGGTCCGCGAACATCGACTGGGTCGCGGCGCCGATCTCGGCCAGGAGGGGCCGCTTGGGCGGGGCTTTCTCCAGGACCGCGAACGCCTCCGCCGTCGGGAAGCCGGCGAGCAGATTGTGCGAGCTCGGGACGCAGGCCCGTGACCTTCGCACGGACGCCCGGCGCGAGTCGCCCTTCGGCGAGCTCGTAGAGCAGCGACAGTCCGGAGACGTCTCCGCGGTCGATCCCGGACGCGTCGACTTCGAGCGCCGTTCCTCGAAATCCGGTGAGGCTCTCGAGAGTCGCCTGCCGGGCCGCCGCCGCCGTCGAGACATCGAGCCGTCCCGAGAACGCGAGCACGGGGACGCCGCCGCTTCCCGGACGCAGCTCCACGCGCACGGGCTCTCCCGCGGCTCCGGGGCTCGGCCGGGAGACGCTCACTTCGCCGCCCCTCCCGAGGCGCAGGCCTCGTCGAGAACCCGCGAGAGCTCTTCGAGCGCCTCCTTGTCCGAGAGGATCCCGACGTGCGTCTGTCCGAAGCCCGACATGCCGGTGGCCACGGCCTGGGCCCGGGGATCGAGCTGGCTCGCGAGCGTGATCGTGCCGTCGCCCGCCGGGGCCGGCCCGTGCTGGCCGCGCAAGCCCCACCCGAAGAAGAGCTGGAACGGGAGATCCTCCGGCAGCGCCGTCTCGTGCATGCGCGTCAGAAACGGGCTGCCCGCCGCGATGTCGATCCACGAAGGCACGAGCTCGGTCCCCCGCTTGACCGCGCCGGCGGCGGATTCGACGCCTCCGTACGGCGTGTCGAAGCTGGCGTACAGGCGCAGGTAGTCGGGTTTTCCCGAGAGGCAGAGCTCGTTGATCGCGCGCCGGCCGACGAGGCCTCCCATGCTGTGGGCCACGAGGGCGAGGCGCATGTCCTTCGGTCCCGCGGCCGCGATTTTCTGGACGACGAGCGCGAGGATCTTGCCCAGCTTGTCGAGCGGAAGGCCGGACGGATAGTAGAAGACCCAGGCGTGGTAGCGCTTCGGGTCGAGCGACGGGATGAGCGTCGCAAAGTCGCGCGGCGTGCCGTTGATGCCGTGGACCAGCACGACCTGCGTCTTCTTGAAGTCGGTGTCGCCGATCGAGTACAGAACGTTCACCTTCGCCAGGAACCCGGCGGGCTGATAGACGCCCAGCTCGCCGTACCTGGGGTCGAAGATCGGATCCGCGACCGAGTCCACCGCCATCGGATCCGGGTCGACTTCCAGGCGGATCGCGGTGCGATACGAACGCGGCGCCGCGAGATCGATGGCAATCGTCGGGGCCACGACGATCAAACCATCCTTCGCGGCCGATGCCGCCACCAGGACCGGCGCGTCGGCCGGCGTCTCGCCCACGACCTCGTCGGTCGTGTAGTAGCCGTCGTGGTTCAGGTCGGCCAGGAAGACGAGATCGTAGCTCCCCCCCGGCAGGAGGATGCCGAAGAGTCCTCGCGCGGGAATGATCTCCCGCGAGCCCACCAGCTCGTGCGCCTGGCTGGAATGATCGAAGGCCGCCACGAGAAGCTGCGGGCGCTTCCCGTCGACCTTGCCATAGTCCGGCCCGCCCGCCAGGACGAAGCAGTTCTCGGGGAGGACCTCCTTCTCCAGCAGGAGGTTCGGCTCCTTCTTGAGCGCCGCGAGCCCGGCGCTGCGCTCTTTCTTCCACTTCAGGTACGAGCAGCCCGCGCTCATGGCGGCGAGCGCCACCGCGAGCCCGAGAGCCCCGATTCGGCGGGCGTTCAACCCGATCTCCTCTTCCGCTCGCGATTCCGAAGCCCCCGGTTGGCGGCATAGAGGACGACCGCGCACGGCGGAATCGAGAGGTACGGCCAGGCCACGGCTCCTCGGCGCGAATCTCGGACATCGAAGGAAGCGCGGACGACGGCCTCCGATGCGCCGCGACGGACGCGCGCGGCCGCGATCCAGGCCCCGGGCGAGAGCTCGACCTCCGCTCCGTAGAACAGGCGGTTGCGCGCATGGCGCCCGGCGGTGACGACCGATTCGGCCCCGCCGGGCCCGAGGAGCTCGAGCGTGACGTCGGCGTCGAGAACCGCCTCGCCGCTCGCCCGGTCCTGCACGAGAACGGACACGTCCGCACGCCCCGCGGTCAATGGCTCGGGAGCAGTGAAGATCGCGACGCGGAACTCTCCGGCATCTTCGGAGGCGCGGAGCCGCCCGCCGTCGCCGAACGCCGAGCCGGCGCAGGCGAGGAGCACGGAAGCAAGGGCGAGGGAGCGTCTCAATGCAGCATCCCCCGCATGGCCATCGGCTGAAGCAGGATCCAGGCGCCCGCCAGCCAGAGGACCGACGCCACGACGGCCACGGGCGCGAAGAGGCGCGGGGCCCGCTCTCGCGACAGCTCTCCGGCCAGCTTCCACGCCGCGTGGAGCGTGAGCAGGAGGCCGATGTCGAGCACGAGCAACTCGATCCCGGAAATCGCCGCCGGCCCCAGAAAGGCGCCTGCTCCGGCACCGGACACGACCGCTCCGGAGAACGCCCGGTGCAGGATCGGAACGATCGAAGGTCCGGCGGTCGCGAGATGGAAGAGGAAGTGGGCGGCCCACATCGCGAGCGCGAGAGGAAGCAGGGTCAACGTCTGGCGGCGGAAGACCTCGGCAAAGGTCGCGCTCGCGGAGACGCCGGCCCAGGCTCGTCCGGCGGCCGACGCGGCCGCGGCGAGCGCGGTCGCCGCCGCGAGCGCCGCGGCGAAGAACGCCGCCGCCCGGAGCCCGCTCGAGGAGACACTCGCGGCGAAGGGCGAAACCATCGCCGCCGCCCCCGCGAACGCCCCGGCGAGGAGCACGAGCGCGATGGCGGCGAGGTCGGGCCGCCGCGCGAACCGGCCGACCGAGGAGCGGGGAGGATCCCGATGCAGCTCCGCCGCCGGTAGGACCGGAAGGAGCCCCACGTTGTCGTGGGGACACGCCTTCACGCAGTCGAGGCAGAACGTGCAATCGATGCTTCCCGACTTCGTGCGGCAGGAAGAGCTCGAGCTCGCAGCCGCGCTGCGCGTGATGGCGTTGCCGCGCAGGCAGTCGTGCGTCGTGCAGCCGGCGCAGACCTCCGGCTGCCGCACCTTGCACCTCGAGCGGCGAGACGAGCGAGCCCGCGAACTGGAACTGTCCGATCGGGCAGACGTATTTGCAGAAGCTGGCTCCGCGGAAGAGCGTGTCGACCAGGAAGGCGGCGGCGAAGTAGGCGACGACGATTCCGGCCGTCGCGGCGCGGCCGATCCCAGAGATCGAACGCCTCGTAGGCCCAGAAGAACACGCCGAGCAGGACCGCGGCCAGCCACTTCGAGCGCAGCGCGGCGCGGCCAGTGCGCGCGTGGCCGAGGCCGAGGCGTCTTCCCGAGCTCGCGCGGCAGCGTGAACGGGCAGGCCATGCAGAAGAGGTTGCCGGCCACGAGGAGGGCGATCACCGCGAATCGCCCGTCCCCAGGTCCAGGGCAGGACGCCGGCGAGGTTCATCGCCCGGCCGGCGGCCCCGTGAATCCCGTCCACGACGACGAGCGGCCGCGAGCGCGAAGAGGGCGGCCTGCAGCGCGCGCCGACCGAACCGCGCGCGCAGGAGCGCGCCGACGACCGGGAGCGCGCAGCAGATCGAAGCGGGCGCGCCGGGCGGGACGCTGCGCCTGTGCGGGCGCGCGGCGCGGTACACGTACGAGGCGTCGCGCGGCTGCCGGCGAGAGCAGCCGCCACGCCGACCGCGATCGCGGGCACGCAGGAACGCGAGCGAGCCCGGCACCCACATGAGCGACGCCGGCGAGCGACCTGGTCGTCGAGCGCCGACAGGCCGAAGAGGCGCGGCGCCGAGCGCGTAGGTCGGATACAGCACCCGCTCCGAGAACGCGAGGATCGCGGCCAGGACCGTGTTCTGCAGGTCGCCGAGCGAGCAGGTACAGAGGCACCGACCACGCCGGCCAGTGCGGCGCGGCTCGGCCACGGCGGACGACGGGCCACCAGAAGAGCGTGCGATGCGGCGAAGAAACGTGGCGTGCTCGACCTCGTGCCAGATCGGCGACCGCAGCGCGAGCTCGTACGGCGCCGGGCACGTGCCAGCCCCACATGGCCAGCGGCCATCGCGAGAAGCCCGATCCACGGGATGCGTCAGCGCGTGGCCGAGACGCGTCGCAGCGCCGGCCAGGCGAGGAACGGACCGAGCGCGTCGCGGACGAGCCGAGCGCGGCAATCCCCGCAGCATCGGCACGATAGGAGCGCCCGAGCAGGACGCAGCGGCGGCGCGACGACCATCAGCATGAGGTGCTGCGCCATGTGCGCCGTCAGCAGCAGGCTCGAGAAGGCGTCGAGGGGCGAGGCCGCCGCGATCCAGAGCGGACGCGAGGCCGGCGAGAAGCGCGGCGAGCCGCCACGGCCGGAAGCGGCGTCGCGTCGCAGCCGGCGAGAGCCGCCGCCATCCGCGCAGGTAGACGAGCGCCGCCAGGACGAGCGCGGCCAGCGCGGCCTCAGGGACCAGGAGCAAGCGCCGCCGCGAGCGCGAGGGATCCGCGGCCGCCGTCGCGCGACGACGTGGTCGCGCGGCGAACGCGTCCCGGCCGCGGGCGCCGCCGGTTCCGACCGCGTCCCGCGCCGGCGGCATGTGCCCGGGCCGCAGCGTCTCGAGGAAGGCCACGAGCGCCGTGGTCTCCGCCGGGATCAGGTTCTTGCCGTAGGCCGGCATGTTGCCTCCGCCCTGGAGCACCTGGCGGATGAGCTGATCGCGCGTCAGCCGCATCGCGACGTCGTCGAGCGCGGGGCCGCGCCGGCCGCCTTCGATCGCCGAGCGCATGGCAGTTGCGGCACTGCTTGAGCCTGGAACACGAGCCGCGCCCTGCCGCTCGCAGCGCGCGTCCGGCCCTGCGAGGAGCTGCTCGGGCACCGGCAGCCGCGCTCCAGGCGTCCATCACCGGGGACCAGGGCGCGGTCGTGCCGAGCTGCGTGAGCGTGCCGCAGGCGACACGGCCACGATGCACGATCGTGAGCACGGCCACCGGCCGCCGGCGCCAGCTCTTCTCGCCCTCCCCGGCGAGAACAGGGCAGCGCGAGCAGGAGCGCGGATGCCGACGACGGGTCCGACGAGCAGGGCCGGCGTCTCCATGTGCGGGGGCAGGAGCGCCAGCGACCGCGAAGATCCAGAGGAAGAAGAAGTCCGGCCGCGGCACGGTCTCGATGATCGTCGGGTCGGGCGCGCCGCTCGGCCCGAAGGGCCCGAAGATACGCCGCGCAGGCGATCACGGCCAGCACGATCAGCCCCGCGAAGACGAGGTCCTTCGTGAAACGCCACCGGGCACGAACGGCACGCCGTCCTTGTGGACGAGCCGTGCGTACTCCTTCAGGTAGGTCTCGCGCCGGACGAGCCGCCCGGGCATCGGCCACTCGTTGACGCCGAGCTTGAGCACCATCAGCAGGTGCAGGCCGACGAAGCCGATCAGGAGCGCCGGGAATGACGAAGACGTGCAGCGCGAAGAAGCGGGTCAGCGTCTCGCCGGCGATGATCGGGCCGCCGAGGATCACCTGCACGAGCTGCGGCCCGACGACCGGCACGCGGCCGGCGATCGACGCGCCGATCCCGAGTCCCCAGTACGCGTCCTGGTCGAAGCGGAGGATCTGGCCGGTGAAGGCCATGCCCAGCGTCACGAGGAGCAGGAAGCACGCCGACGATCCACGTCAGCTCGCGCGGGTACTTGTAGGCGCCGAACAGCAACACCTGCACCATGTGGAGCGAGGACGATCGCCACCATGAAGTTCGAGCCCCACCCGTGCATCGCGCGCAGGAACCAGCCGAGCGGCTGCTCGGAGTTGAGGACGAGGAGGCTCTGGTAGGCCTCGCCGGCCGACGGCACGTAGACGAGCGCCAGGCAGATGCCCGGTCACGACCTGCAGGCATGAAGAGCGCGAGGGCGCCGCTGCCGAAGACGTACGCACCAGCTCGCGGTGCGGCGGGGCACGGGGTGCGTCGGCGGCCTCGTCGGATGGCGTGCCGAGCTGCAGGCGCTGGTCGAGCCAGGCCCCGACGGCCCGGATCAGGCGCACGGCGCCCCGTCCGGTTCGGACGTGCCCAGGGACGCTTCCACGTGCCCGAGCGTCGGCATCATCCCGGCGAGGATCCAGAGCTGGCCGTTTTCGATCTTGTACTCGTAGCGGAAGAGCCCGCGCGGCGGAGGGCCGGAGGCGCGGCTGCCGTCCGCGTAGTACGCCCCGCCGTGGCACGGACACATGAAGAGCCCCGACTGCGGGAACCAGCGCACCGGACAGCCGAGGTGCGCGCAGTTGACGGCGAAGACCTGGAACTGCTCGCCGCCCGGATCCGCCGCACCCAGCAGGCGATGTCGCGCGGTCGCGCCGTCCCAGGGCCGGGTGATCGGATTGCGGAACGTCGCCAGCCGCGTCTGGCCCTCCGGGAACGTGTCGCGTCTCCGCGAGCGCGACCCACGACGAGCGCTCGACGCCATCCGCTTGCGGCGGCCCGGCGAGAGCAGGTAGCCCACGATCGGCGCCGCGACGAGGGCGCCGGCCAGCGCGTTCAGGGCGATGCCGAGCTTCAGGAGAAAGCCGCGCCGAGTCCTTGGACTGCGGCTCGTCGGGCTTGCTCAGCGGCACTCTCAGTCATGGGCTCCTCTCCGTCAGTCGCTCGGATACGGCTGGCCCGGGTTCGCCGGCCGCAGCGAGGCGAGCCAGGCGACGACGTCGGTCACCTCCTGCGCCCGTCAGCGGCGCGCCCGGCGCATCGCCCCGCCAGTCGGGCTGGCCGATGTCGGGCCGCCCGGCGATCACCGTGGTGCGCAGACCCTGGTCGCTCACGAGACGCGAGGTAGGAGCCGTCCACGATGGAGCCCGCCTTCGGTCCGCCCGTGCCGCCCGGCCCGTGGCACGACGCGCACGACGCGGCGAAGACCGCGGCGCCGCGCGCCGGCGTCTCCGGCCGGCGCCGCGTAGGCCGGCGGCGAGGCGCCGCCCAGCGCATCCGGACGCGCCCAGCGCGCGGATTCCGGCGACGAGGATCGTCGACCTGCTCGTCGGTGAGCGTCGCCTCCCGCGCTCTGCGCGAACGCCGGCATCAGCGTGCCCGCCACGCCGGCTCGTGGTCACGCGCCGGAGCACCGCGTCGTCGGCGATCGCGAGGTAGACCGGGTTCGCGAGCGCGAGGGCGGCGCCGCCCTTGCCTTCGGGCCGTGACAGCCCGCGCAGTTCTGGGCGTAGAGGACGGCGAAGTTCTTCACCTCGTCCGGCCGGAGCTCGACGCGACTCCGGGCTGGGGCGGCCCGGCATGCGGTCGCAGCCGGCGTGAACGCCGCGCGGCGACGGCCGCCAGCAGCACGAGCACGAGCGCGCGCCGTTGCGCGCTCACGTCACTTCGGCCTGCCTCGTCGTCCCGCAGTGCCCGGGCCTCGAACCCCGGCGCGCACCGCGAAGCGACTCGTACTGCAGCGTCCGCACCATCGCCGTGCGCGTCACCACGAGCCCGGCGACGACGCCGAACGCGATCTGCGATGCCGATGAACCAGCGCCAGTCGATGCGGTCGTTCAGGGTCGGGTTCACCAGCTCGAGCGTGGCGTGAGCAGGCCCGTCCACAGCAGCGGCGCGATCGACGCCGCCGAGCAGGATCGGCCGCCGCGGGAACATCGGCAGCATCACGCCGTAGAGCAGGCCGACCATGAGCGGAGGTCAGCAGGTGGATCACGCGTGCGAGCAGCGAAGCCGTCAGGCGTGGAACGCGCGCAAGGCCTTCCGTGCGGGAGGCGCGGCCATGCTTCGCCGAGGCGCCGGCGGCGAGGAGGTTGATCGGGTACCAGACGCTCCCCTGCGATGATGACGCCGTACAGAACGGCGAGGACGGCCATGGCCACGCTGCCGGCCAGGCCGCCCTTGATGCCGGCCGACACGGGATGGATCTCGATGGGGAGGCGCGCGCGGTGCGCGGCCTCGCCCAGGTCGAGGCGCGCCACGTGCTCGCGAGGCGACGACCGGGAGCTCCGGCGGTCGGCCTCGACGGGCACCGTCTCGTGCTGCTCGTGCGGGAAGCACCTCGCGGAACCAGCCGACGCGCGGCCGCGAGGATCAGCACCGCTCCGGTGACGCTGACGGACAGCGTGGGTCACGAGACCGGCGGTGAGCAGAGTCACCCCGAAGGCCAGCGACGAGCGGCGCAGGCCGTCGGCGCCGGCAGGTCCACGCGTCTTCGGGCGCTCGCCGCTCGGATGTCTTCGAGACGCTGCAGCTCGTGCGTCACCTGTCTCCGCTCTCAGCGCCCGATGACGTAGACCACCGTGAACACGACGACCCACACGACGTCGACGAAGTGCCAGTACATCGCCGAGGACGTGCGTGCGCGTGCGGCATGCTCGCGTGCGACCTGTGCCCGTGAGCGCCAGCACCAGCACGACGACGAGGCAGACGCAGCCCGACGATCACGTGGAAGGCGTGCAGACCGACGAGCGAATAGTAGGTCGTCCCGAACAGGTTCGTGCGGATCGTCAGCCCTTCTCGTAGATGAGCTGGCTACCATTCGAGGCCGGTGCCGCCCGAGAAAGATCGAGCGCGAGGACGATCGTGTTCGCCAGCCACAGCGCGGTGAAGGCCGCTCCTCGCCCGCGGCGCAGCGCGCGCACCGCCAGCCCGATCGTGGCGCTGCTCGCACAGCAGGCAGATGCGGATGAAGATCGGCAGCTCGAGCACGTCGCGCGGCTGCGGGCCCGGCGCAGGTTCTTGCCCAGGTAGTAGAGGTACGCGACCACGAAGATCAGGAAGATCGCGGCCTCGGCGATGATCAGGCAGATCATTCCGACCGGGCCGCGGTCGGGCAGCACCCAGCGCTCGGGCGGCCGCGGCATGGCATCGCGCGCGGATCGGACCGGCGCTCATTCGTACTTCCAGTCCGGGATCGTCGGGATGCTTGAAGTCCCACAGCGGCCGGCGGCTGCGGACGACCGGCGGCGTCGCGAAGTTGTAGGACGGGCGGCGGCGAGGTCATCGACCCACTCGAGCGTCCAGGCGTCCCACGGATCGTTCCCGGCCAGCCGGCCCGCGGCGCAGCGACCGGACCATGTTCCACAGGAAGATGAGGACGCCCGGCGGCCTGGAACACCACGCCCACCGTGCAGATGAGATTGAAGATCTCCCAGCCGCGGTCCGGCCTCGTAGGTGTAGATGCGCCGCGGCATGCCCGAGCAGCCCGGGGATGTGCATCGTGTCGAAGGTGAGGTGGAAGCCGATGACGAAGAGCCAGAAGTGCCACTTGCCGAGCGTCTCCGAGAGCATCCGGCCCGTCGCCTTGGGGAACCAGTAGTAGATCGCCCCGAAGATCGTGAAGACGAGGGCGCCGACCAGCACGTAGTGGAAGTGCGCGACGACGAAGTAGGAGTCGCTGAGCTGCCAGTCGAACGGCACCGCGGCGAGCATGATGCCGGTGAGCCCCGCGATCAGGAACTGGAAGAGGAACGCGAGGCAGAAGAGCATCGGCGTCGCGAAGCGGATCTTGCCGCCCCACAGCGTCGCCGAGCCAGTTGAAGATCTTGATGCCGGTCGGAATGCCCACCGCCATCGTGGTGAGGGCGAAGAACGTGTTCGCGTCCGAGGTCATGCCCGATCGTGAACATGTGGTGGGCCCAGACGCCGAAGGCACACGAACCCGATCCCCGTGACCGCGCGCCGACCATCGCCGGGTAGCCGAAGATGGCCTTGCGCGAGAAGACCGGGATGATCTCGGACGCGAAGGCGAAGCCCGGAATGATCAGCACGTAGACCTCGGGGTGGCCGAAGATCCAGAAGAAGTGCTGCCAGAGCACCGCCGAGCCGCCGGCCTGGGTGTCGAAGAAGTGCGCCGCCCAGGTAGCGGTCGATCGATGAGCATGATCTGCGCGGCCGAGAGCGGCGTCATCACGATCAGCGTCATGCGCCGACATCGTGAGCATCATCCAGACGAGCAGCGGCATGCGCCGAGCGTCATGCCCGGACAGCGCATGCAGAGCCACGGTGGTCACGATGTTGACGGCCGATGCGATCGTGCCGATTCCGGCCGACGAAGATCGCGAGCGTCCAGTAGTCGGTGCTGTGGCCCGCGCGAGAAGGCCTTCGCCGTCAGCGGCGCGTAGGCGAACCAGCCCGACGTCCGGCGCGCTGCCCGCGCCGGCGAGCCCCTCGCCGCCGACGAAGCTGAAGTAGAGGAGCAGACCGCCGAACGCGCGTGATCCAGAAGCCGAAGGCGTTGAGCCGCGGGAACGCCATGTCCCGCGCGCCGATCATCAGCGGCACGAGGTAGTTCGCGAATCCGAAGAGGATGGGCACGCCGACGAAGAAGACCATCGTCGTGCCGTGCATCGTCATGAGGCGGTTGAAGACCTGCGGCGAGACGAAGTGGTTGTTCGGAATCGCGAGCTGGATCCGCATGATCGCGGCCTCGAGGCCGCCGATCGCGAGGAAGACGATCCCGTAGACGACGTACAGGATGCCGAGCCGCTTGTGGTCGACGGTCGTCACCCAGTCGTGGAGCGCCTCGAGGACAGGAGCGCGGCCTTCGGCTCCGGCGCGGACGGCCGCGAGGCGCCGGGGTCTGCGGATGGACGCCATGGTCCGTCGTCTCGCCGCTCATCGCAGCGTCTGCGAGATAGGCCACGAGCGCGTCCAGCTCGCGCCTCGTCGAGCTGCATCGCCGGCATCAGGACTCCCGGCTTGAAGTGCGTCCGGATCCTGGATCCAGGCCTTCAGGTTCTCGGCGCGTGTTCGGTCACGGCGCCGGACGCCAGGGTCGTCCGCGGCTCATGAGGTGCGTGAGGTCGGGCCCGAAGCGCCCGTTGCCGACCGTGCCGCGCACGGCGTGGCAGTTGAGGCAGGCCGTCGTCTCGAACACGCGCCGGCCCTCCGAGACGCCTCCCGCGGCCGCGTCGGGCACGGACCGCTGGGACGCGACCCAGCGCTCGAAGTCCTCGCGCGTGTGCACGTAGACGCGCAGCAGCATCTTCGCGTGCTGCGTCCCGCAGATACTCCGCGCACTGCCCGAGGTACAGCCCCGGGCTGCCGGGGATCCATCCACATCTGGTTGACCGGTTCGGAATGAGGTCGGTCTTCCCCGCCAGGCGCGGGACCCAGAAGCTGTGCGCCACGTCGGCGGAGAGCAGGCGTCAGAAACGTCGGCGTCGGGATGGGCGGAGTCGCTGACCGGCAGGTGCAGCTCGTTCGCCGTCACGATCCCGAGCGAGGGATAGCGGAACTCCCACCACCACTGGTGGCCGATGGCCGTGACCTCGAGAGCGCCGGGCGGCTTGGGGCGCGTTCTGGATCTCGATAGATCGTGCGCGCGGTCGGTGAGCACGAGCACGATCACGATCAGGACCGGGATCACCGTCCACGCCACCTCGACCTGCAGGCTGCCGTAGACCTGCGGCGGCTCGGCGTCGTCGTCGCCGGGCCGACGCCGGAAACGGACGACGCGCCACGGCGAGCAGTCGTGAAGACGACCAGAAAGATCGCTCCCGTGATGCCGAGGACGAAGAGGGAGTACCGGTGGATCTCCTCGGCGTGGGTCGAGAGCGGCGCGAAGACGCTGGTGCCGCCCGTCGGCCCGCCGGGGCCCGCTGCGGACCCCGACGCGAGCGCGAGCCACGAGACGGCAGCGAGCGGCATCCTGGCGATGGACGGTCCTCTCGAAAGCTGCGGGGATCATATCGCCGGGGCCGCGACATCGCCCGGCGCGCGATGTTGGTTTGATCGATTGCAGGTGGATGGTTGACGCGCCGACCGGCGGTCAATATATTTCCGCGTCCCGGCGGCATTGGAAACGATCTCGAGGAGGACCGCGATGACCCGTCCCAACCGGAACCTGTGGCTGTATCTCGTTCGGGCGAGCCTCGTCGCGGCCGCGTGCGCGGCGGCGCCCCTGTCGGCCATCGACGTGCAGATCGCGGCCGTGCAGTTCCCGGATAACAAGTCGGTCGACCTGCCCCTGGTGGCCGACGTCCGCGTCGCGCCCGCCTGGGCCGAAGCGGAAGTGAAGTATCGGAACGGGCAGGCCGAGGTCGAGATCTCGTACAAGAAGCTTCCCCCGGCGCTCCTCTTCGCCGGCGACGTGACGTCCTACGTCGTCTGGGTCGTGGCCCGCGACGGCACGACCGAGAACCTCGGCGAGCTCATCGTCCGCAGCCAGTCCGGCAGCGCCGAGTACCGCACGGGACAGAAGGAATTCGGCATCCTCATCACCGCCGAGGCGTATCCGCTGGTGTTGAAGCCCTCCGCGCTCGTGATCTTCACGTCCATCGCTCCCCCGCCCAAGAAGGCGAGCAGCACTCCGGTCACGCTCTCGACCTTCCAGCCGGCGGCCCAGCGTCGGGAATCCGACGATCGGCAGCATGGTGTACTCGGGGAAAGAATCCCTCGACCTCATCCAGGCCCAGAACGTCCTGCAGCAGGCGACGCAGATGCACGCCGAGAAGTACGCGCCCGACGCGATGCGGGACGCCAACATCTCGCTCTCGCAGGCCACGAACTCCTTCCGCGACGGCCAGAACAAGCAGGGCATGGACTACGCGCGCCGGAGCGTCGCCCAGTCCTCCGCCGCCATCCGCACGACACAGCAGAAGGAAGCCGAGGCCGCATCCGCCGCGGCCGCGGCCGCGCGCGCGGCGCAGATGCAGTCCCTCGAGCAGCAGCGGGCCTCCGCGCAGCAGCAGGCGGCCGACGCCCAGCAGGCCGCGCTCGCCTCGCGCGAGCAGGCCCTGGCCGCGCGCGAGCAGGCGGCTGCCGCCCAGCAGCAGCTGAATGCCGCCCAGCAGCAGGCCGCCGCCGCTCAACAGCAGATGACGATGCTCCAGCAGCAGGCCGCCGCCGCCCAGTCGGAAGCCGCCGCCGCGCAGGAGCGCGCCGCGGCGGCCGGCCTCTCCGCCGAAGCCGCCGACGCGGCGCGACGGGATGCCGACGACGCGCGTCGCCGGCCGAGACCTCGCCGCCCGGCGAACGCGGCCCAGCCGCGCCGAGCAACGACGGCCGAGGTCTCGGCGGCCGCTGCGACGCTCGAGGCCCAGAAGTCGGAGCTCGAGACGCGCGTGGGTCAGTCCGAAGCGGAGCTCGCGAAGCTCCGCGCCGAGCGCAACGACCTCGAGGGCCGCCTGAACTCCAGCCTCTCCGAGGTCGCCCAGATCAGCCAGACCGCCCGCGGCGTGGTCGTCAACCTCCCGGACATCCTGTTCGACACGAACAAGGCGACGCTGAAGCAGAACGCCCAGGTCGCCCTCGCGAAGCTCGCCGGGATCGTTTCGCTGTTTCCGAACATCAACCTGCGCATCGAAGGCCACACCGACTCGACCGGCGGGGACGTCATCAATGTCCCGCTCTCCCGGGAGCGCGCCCAGTCGGTCATGGACTTCTTGAACTCGCAGGGAGTCGCGGCCTCGCGCATGAAGGCCGAGGGTTACGCCGCGAAGATCCCCGTCGCCGACAACTCCACGCCCGAGGGACGCTCGAAGAACCGGCGCGTCGAGATCATCCTGGCGGAGGGTGTGATCCAGCCGGCGACGCAGTAGAGCCGGGGTTCGGGGCGTAGGGGCGAGCGGGGTGGCCGCCGCCCCTACGGTTCCGGCGTCTTCTCGTTCTCGATCTCGCCCGTCATCGGGACGAACCGGACCGGGATGATCACCTTCTCCGAGACGGATCCGTCGGGCTGGCGCGTGAAGACCTTGAGCTCCTGGAAGAAGCCCCCGACCGGAATGACCATGCGGCCTCCGGGAGCGAGCTGCTCGACGAGCGGCTCGGGGATTTTCTCGGGCGCCGCCGTAACGATGATGCCGTCGAAGGGCGCATGCTCCCGCCAGCCGCGGTATCCGTCGCCCGCGCGGACCGTGACGTTCATGAAGCCCAGCTCCTTCAGCTTGTCGCCCGCGGCCCCCGCGAGATCCGGAAGGATTTCCATCGAGTAGACCTCGGCGGCGATCTCCGAGAGCACCGCGCTCTGATAGCCCGAGCCGGTGCCGATCTCGAGAACCCGGGCCTTGGGAGGCAGCGCCAGAAGCTCCGTCATCAGCGCGACGATGTAGGGCTGCGAAATCGTCTGGCTGCCGCCGATCGGCAGCGGGTGATCCTCGTAGGCGTGGGCGCGCTCCTCCGGCGCGACGAAGAGGTGGCGCGGGACCTTGCGCATCGCGTCGAGGACCCGCGGGTCTCGGACGCCGCGGGCGACGATCTGCGTGTCGACCATGCGGGCCCGGCGCGCGGCGTCTCCGTCGGTCGGCGTGGCCTGCACGTTCGGCGCCCCTTTCCCCTGCGAGTCGCAGCCCGTGGACCCGAGCACGAGCGCGAGCCCGAGCGCGGCCGCGAGCCTCAGAGCGAACGAGGATATCGCCGGGCCGCCGGCCTGCGGTCGCGCCGCCGCGGAACGCCTCGTGGCCGCGGATCATGGCGCGGAGCTCCCGGGGCGCCGCGTCGTGCACGATGCGGCCGTGGACGATCGTCATGCGCACGGGGATGGACGGGATCTCCGCGGGCGGAACGGTGAGCGGATCGCGGGCCAGCACCGTCAGGTCCGCGGCGTAGCCCGGAGCGATCCGTCCCCGCCACATCCTCTTCGAAAGCCGCGTACGCCGCGTCGGAGGTGAACAGGGCCAGGGCCTCGGCGGTCGAGAGCCGTTCGCCGGGGCGCCATCCGCCCGGCGGCTTGCCGTCGAGGTCCTGTCGGGTCACTGCCGCGTAAAACCCGAGGAGCGGGTTCTCAGATTCCACCGGCGCGTCGCTTCCCCCGGCCATCCGGACGTCGGACTTCTTCAGGTGCCGCCAGGCGTAGGCCCCGGCGATCCGGGAGGGGCCGACCCGCGCCTCGGCCCAGGGCATGTCCGAGGTCGCGTGCGTCGGCTGGATGGACGCGATCACCGAGAGACTCGCGAAGCGCGGGAAGTCCTCGATCGCCAGAATCTGGGCGTGCTCGATCCGCGGGCGCGTGCCTCCGACCGGAGGGTTCGGCACCGCCGCCGCCGCCGCCTCGAACGCGTCGAGAGCGCTCCGGTTGGCCCGATCCCCGATCGCGTGCACCCAGAGCTGCCAGCCGTTCTTGCGGGCGTCCGTCGCGATCTCGGTCAGCCGCGAAGGCGACGTGACGACCAGGCCACGCCGGCCCGGCTCGTCCGAGTAGTCGGCGAGCAGCGCCGCGCCGCGACTCCCGAGCGCTCCGTCGGCCACGGCCTTGATCGCGCGGACGGTCAGGAAGTCCGAGCCGCCGCCGATCCGCACGCCCTTCGCGAACGAGGCCGAGAGCTCCGCGGGCTGCGGCGAGACCGTGGCGTACACGCGGATGGGCAGCTTCCCGGCCGCGGCCAGCCGGCCGAGCGCGGCGATCGTGGCGGCTTCGTACCCCGAGGCGTCCTGCACCTCGGTCAGGCCGACACGCGCGCAGGCCTGCGTCCCCGCGAGCAGCCAGCGCTCGGTGTCGGCCGCGGTGGCCGCGGGCAGCGCCTTCTCGAGAAGATCCATCGCGTTGTCCACGAGGACGCCCGACGGGGTGCCGTCGCTGCGGCGCAGGATCCGCCCTCCCTCGGGATCTTCCGTGCGCGCGTCGATTCCCGCGGCGCGGAGGGCCGCCGTGTTGACCCAGACCGCATGGCCGTCCACGCGCCGCGCGAGCGCCGGACGATCCGGAAGCACGCGGTCGAGCGTGCGCGCGTCGGGAAACTCCTTGCCCGGCCAGAGATTCTGGTCCCAACCCCGGCCCTCGGCCCAGGCGGCCGCGGGCAGGCTCGCGGCGGCCGACTGGATCGCCCGGGCCGCGGCGTCCGCATCCGGAAGCCCGCGCAGGTTCGCGGTTTCGATGGCCCGGCCGAGCCCGAGCAGGTGCAGGTGCGCGTCGGCCCATCCGGCGTAGACGTACGCTCCGCCGAGGTCGACGACTCGAGCTTCGCCCTGGAGCTTCTTTGCTTTCGCGGGCTCGCCCAGAAAGAGGATCTTGCCTTCCCCGATCAGGACCGAAAGGCGGCGGGGCCGGACGTCCGGGGCCGTGTAGACGAACCCGTTCTCGAGAACGAGATCCGGCTTCGGAGGAGCGGCGTCGGGAAGAGAGGCGAGAAGGAGGAACAGGACCGGCAGAAACACGAACACTCCGGAATCTTAACCCTCCGAAGCGGCGCCTCCTAAGCGCCTGAGCGCTTCAGCGCCAGCCGAAGCGCCTATTGCCTGCGGACGAGGAGCAGCGTCTGGTCGTCGTACTGCGGCACGTCGGCCGCGAAGCTCTCGATGGCGTCGAAGATGGAACGGCAGAGCTCCCCGGTCGGGGCCGCCGGAATCAGGAGGCGGGCCAGCCGGTCGAGCCCGAACTCCTCGTCGGCCGCGTTCAGGGCCTCCGACACGCCGTCGGTGTAGACGCAGAGGAGATCGCCCCGCTCGAGCGTGACCGTCTCCTCTTTCCACGAGGCGTTCGGGAACATCCCGAGCGGCACCCCCGTGGCCTTCAACTGCTCGATCTCGCCCGAGACCCGCTGGAGCAGGACCGGATTGTGGCCCGCCGAGACGTAGCGCAGCGTTCCGTTGTCCGGCTCGAGCAGTCCGAAGAAAATCGTCAGGAACTTCCGCGTCGCGGCATAGCGCTGGAGGTGGCGATCGATGCGGGCGATGAGATCGGCCACGGTCTTCGCGTCGTCGATCTGGAGGTGCACCGCCGCGTGCACGGTGGACACCAGCAGCGCCGCCGCCACACCCTTGCCGGAGACGTCCGCCACGAGAAAAGCGAGGCGGCCGCCGGAGAGCGGGAAGAGGTCGAAGTAGTCGCCGCCGACCTGCCGCGTCGGGCGGTTGCGCGCCGCGATCTCGAGGCCGGGCACGACGGGGAGATCGCGCGGCAGGATCTGTCTCTGGATCGTCGCGGCGAGCTCGAGATCGCGCTCGATGCGCTCCTTCTCGATGGCGTCGCGGTGGAGGCGCGCGGTCTCGATCGCCGCGGCCGCCTGGGCGGCGAAGAGCGAGAGCAGCCGCGCGTCGGTCGGAGTGAAGTCCAGCACCCGGCCGTCGCGCGACTCCTTGTCGGCGACGGCGAGCACCCCCAGTCGCCGGTCCGGCACCGAGATGGGCACGGCCAGGTACTTCTGGCACGTCGCCGTCGCGCATGCCGTCCGTCGGCGAGTCGCAGACGCCGTTGTTGATCAGCCCGCCTTCCGGCAGCTCCCAGCCGAGCGACTCCCGCGGGAGGAGGAGCTCGCCGCCCACGCTCCGCTCGAGGAGGACCTCCTCCCCGTCGTAGAGCACGAGCGAGCCCTTGCCGGCGTCCGTCAGAGAAATCGAACGGAAGAGAACCTCGTCGGCGAGCGACGAGAGGTCGAGCTGGCCGCCGAGGGAGAGGCCGAGATCGTAGAGGGACTCGAGCTCGAGCAGCCGCGCCTTGAGCTCGAACTCGGCGTCGCGCACCTGGCGTCCGAGGCGATGCGCCGCCACGAGGGATCCGAAGAGGAAGCCGAGGAGCGCGGCGTGCTCCCGCTGCTCGAGGGGCGCGTCCAGCATGCGCAGGAGTCCGTGAGTCTCCCCGTCCGCGCAGAGCGGCATCCAGAGCTCGCCCTCCCGGTCGAAGAGCCCCGCGGGCAGCGGCTCGGGGATTTCTCCCGGCTCGACAGCGCCCGCGAGCTTCTCGCCGGTGCGCACCCAGGACTCGCGCTCCCGCAGATAGAGCGTGGCTTCCCGGGCGCCCATCGCGAGGACGCGCGGCTTCGGCGATTCGCAGTGGCAGCGGCGCCTCGCCCTCGAGGACGGAACCGATGCGCTTCCAGATCTCTTCGAGGCGGGCGGCGGAGGCGGACGCGGGGGGATCATCTCCGGAGGGGGATCAGGCCGGCTGCGGCTTCGACACGCTGCGGAGGGCGTCCTCCTGGCTCGGGAAAATTTCGGCGTACTGCGCGAGCCCCATGATCCGGAAGGTCTTGTCGATCGTGGGCGTCAGGCCGCAGAAGGCCAGCGCGCCCTTGCGGTCCATGACCTTCTCGAGGACCTCGATGAGGATCGAGATGCCGATGGAGTTGACGATGCGGGTCTTCTCGAGATTCAGGACCAGCGCCCGCACTCCCTGTTCGAGATGGGCGTAGGCCTCACGGGCGATTTCCTCGCCCCCCTGGTTGTTGATGTAGCCGTCGGTCCAGAGGATCGCGACGTCGCCCCGCCGCTCCGAAGACACCTTGCACGTCTCGCTCACTTGTATTTCCTCATCAGGATCCGCGTTCCCCACTCGCCGGACGTGATCTCGACTTCGTCCATCAAGCTCTTGATGATCTGCAGGCCCCAGCCGCGCTTGCGGTGGCTGGCCAGGGATTTTTCCAGGTTGGGCTCCTCGACCCGCGTCTGGTCGAACCCCTTGCCCTTGTCCAGGACCTCCACCTCCAGCCACTCCCGGCCCTTCTCCCGGTGGAGCCGGAACGTCAGGTGCAGCTGCTCGTCGCGGCAGTCGGCGTGCTCGAATGCGTTGATGCACGCCTCGACGAGCGCGAGCTTGACCTCGTCGATCTTATCGCGGGACATGGCGATGTACTCGCCGAGGGCGGCGGCCTGAGCGGTCGCCACGATCTCCATCTCCGGGGCGACGGGGATCGTCATCGAGACTTCGGGCGGGCTGCGGCCCGGGCGGTACTCCCCCTGCGACATGGGACGCGCTCCGAGGCTCCTAGAACCGAAGGAAGAGTTGCAGTGACCGGATCAAGATTGCCGGAAGTCTATCGGAGGCCGCGGCGGCGAGGACGAGGGAGATTTCGCCGGCGAGCAGGCCCCAGAGGAGGTTGGGAACCTCCAGGGCTTCGAGTCCGATGGCGAGCGCTTTTCTCATCACTGCGACACTCGACAGGGGCAAGACTCCTGCCAGGTTTGCGGGCGGCCCTTCGAGCCATGTAACTCACTGGAAACAAGCCGCTTGAGCGTCGGTCGTGAGGTCTGAGCTCGCACCCGGATAGCGTATCACAATGGCACATCATGGTTGATACTCGTCCCAATGATCTCTTCCAAATTGCTGTATATATTGCGCTTACTGTGGTATATGGGACTTTGTGACCCAGTGTCCTAATGTCCCACCTGGCGCTTCCGGTAGAGCGTCCGGCGCGAAATGCCCGAGCAGACGGGCCGCCCGGCTCTTGTTTCCGCCCGCCAGCCGCAGCACGCGCTGGATGTGCCGGTTCTCCAGGGCCCGCAGATCCGGGATCTCGTCCTCGCCGAGGGCCGGGGCCGCCTCGGCCAGCCGAAGGCCCGGCTGAGGCAGCCACTGGAGGTCCTCGCGCCGGATCGTCCCCCCCTGCGAGAGCGCGGCCGCGCCTTCGAGGAGGTTCTCGAGCTCGCGAATGTTGCCCGGGAAGTCGTGGCCCAGGATCGATGCGAAGGCGTCCCGGTCGAGGCTCGGGCGCGTTGCGTCCCTCCCGCGCCGCAAACCGCTCCAGGAAGTGGCGGACGAGCCGGGGAATGTCCTCGCGTCTGTCCCGCAGGGGCGGCAACGTGATCTCGACGACGCGGAGGCGGTAGTAGAGGTCCTCACGGAACTCGCCGCGCGCGATGCGCTCCGGCAACCGCGCGTGCGTGGCCGCGAGGACCCGGACGTCGATGGGAACGCGGCGCCGGCCGCCGACCCGCTCGATCTCCCGTTCCTGGAGGACCCGCAGCAGCTTGGCCTGAAGCGACGGCGGCATGTCGCCGATCTCGTCCAGGAAGATCGTCCCGCCCTGCGCGGTCTCGAACTTGCCGGCCCGGGCCTCGACGCCGGTGGCGACTCCGCGCTCGATGCCGAAGAGCTCGGACTCCAGGAGCGTCTCGGGAAGCGCCGCGCAGTTGATCGCCACGAAGGGCTTTTCGGCCCGGTCGCTTCGGGCGTGGATCATGCGCGCGACCAGCTCCTTGCCGGTGCCGCTCTCCCCCGTCAGAAGCACGGACGTCCTCGAGTTCGCCACGCGCGATACCAGGTCGAGCACCCGGCGGGCCGCCGGCGAATCGCCCACGAAGAGGCGGCCCGCGGCGGACCGGCCGGTCTCGTCGAGGAGCCGGCGGTTCTCCTCTTCGAGGCGCTCGCGCTCGCGCGTGAGCTGCTCGAGGTGCCGGCGGTTCTCGATCGCCATGCCGCAGAGGCCCGCGAGGGAGACGAGGAAGCGCCCGTCCTCGGCGTCGAACGCGGCCTGGCCGCCGCGCCGGAGCTTCCTTGTCGGCGAGGACGATCACGCCGAGCGGCCGGCCGCCTCCGAAGATGCGGGCCCCCACGGCGGCCAGCACCGGCCGTCCGAGGAGCTTGAACTTGTCGCGAGCGATCGCGCCCTCCGCATCGAGCACGTCGCGGAGGAACTCGTCCTGGGCGACGGCGGCCTCGGTGGGGCGCTTGGGGAAGCCCACCCGCGCCTCGGCCTTCCGGGTCCCGTCCGCCGCAAACGTCGCCAGATAGCCGCGCGACGCGTCGAGGACGCCGACCACGCGGGAGAGCACGTCCTCGACGAGGGCCTCCTCGTCGGGGAGGGCGCCGAGCGAAAGCCCGGCGTCGTAGAGCGTCTCGAGGAGGAGAAGCTTGTGCTGGGTCTCGAAGTGGCGGGTCCGGGGCTCCATGAGGGGCTTCGGACCGCCGCTACTTGGAGGCCGCGAGCACCTTGTCGCGTCGCAGCTCGGCCACCGTCGTCTCCTCGTCCCGCGTGGGCGCCCAGTTCGCGTTCCACTTGCGGTTCTCGGCGATCAGCTTCTCGGCGCCGTCGAGGTCGCCCTTGCGGGCGAGGCCCACGGCCACGTGCGCCCGGGCCTCGTAGATCGCCCGGCGGTCCTCGAAGTTTTCGAACTGGTTCGGCGGATACGCGTTCTTCTTCCAGTACTCCAGGGCCTCGTCGGACTTGCCCTCCGCCTCGAGCGCCAGGGCCATCAGGACGTTGACCGCCGGGAAGTGCGGCTTCCAGTCCTTCGGGATGTTCTCCTTCTGGACGAGCGCATCGAGCCTGGGGCGGATTTCCTGGACGATCCGGATCGTGTCCTTCGGCCGACCCTCGCACAGCGCCAGACCCGCTTCGATGAAGGCCGTGTCGATCTCGCCGTACTTGCTCTCCGTCTTCACGGCCTTCGCCTTGGAGAAGAGCCGTCGAGCCTCGTCCTTGTCGTCCATGTAGTAGGCGGCGCGCGCGGCCCGCGTGATGTACCCGCGCTGCATGTCCGGATGGTCCGTCATCTCGGCGGCGCGCTCGTACTGCTTGATCGCCTCGCGATACTCGCCCATGCCCTCGCGGGCCACGGCGATGTGCGCGACGGATTCGACGAAATCGGGCTTGATCGCGAGCGCGCGGTTGAGGTTCTCGAGGGCTTCGTTGTAATGGCCCGAGTAGGCCTGGACCTCGCCCAGCGAGTCGAAGGGGTTCGCGGTGTCCGGGGCGATGAACTGATAGCGCTTGAAGGCTTCGACGGCCTTGTCGTAGTCCCCGCGATAGCCGTAGAAGTACCCCATCTGGTTGTACGCATCCGCGTTGTTGGGGTCGTTCGTCAGAAGCTCCTCGAAGATCTTGATCCCTTTGTCCGTGCTGCCGAGGGCGAACTCGTGGCCGGCCAGCATCTGCGCCGAGCGCACGTCGGTCGGAAACTTCTGATGGATCTCGGCGGCGATCTTCATGGCGTCGTCGCGGCGCTTCTCGTTCAGGGCGAGCGCCATCTCGACGTGCAGGCGCTCCCGCTCCGTCAGCCGGTCCTTCTCCTTCGCGGCGCGCCGGAGGAGGGCGAGCCGCTGGTCGTCGTCCTTGGCCGCTCGGGCCAGCCCCAGCATGGCCATCGCGAAGCTCGGATCGAGCTCGAGGGCCTTGGCGTAGGCCAGGCGGGCTTCCTTGAAGTAGAACCGGGTCTCGTTCGCGACGCCCTCCCGGTAGGACTGGTAGGCCGCTTCGGAGGTGGTCGTCACGTCCCGGTTGTGGGACATGAAGAAGGCGACCGAAACCCCCGCTCCCAGCAGGAGGACACAGCCGACCGCCACCAGAAGCCAATGTCGTTTCTTCATCGCTGAGCCCCTTCTAACCTATTCATACGTATTGCCGATAGACGGGTTTATGCCCAAAAAGCCCCCAGAATCCCCCGGTCAGGGCCCATCGCCCTGCTCCACCCTCAGAAACAGGAACGTCATGTCGTCGTATTGCTCCGCCCCCCCGACGAAGTCCCGGATGTCGGCCAGGACGCCCTGGGCGACCTCGTCGAGGGTCCCGGCCTTGCGGGCCTCCAGCGAGGCCATCAGGCGCTCCTCCCCGTAGGGGTTCATGTCCGCGTCCATGGCCTCGGTGAAGCCGTCCGTGTAGAAGAACAGGAGGTCGCCCTTGCGGAGGAACAGCTCGCGGGTGTCGTACGGGACCTCCCGGAACGCTCCGAGGGGCAGCCGGTGCTCGGGCGGTTCGATCAGGCAGGGCCCGCCGTTGCCCGGGCGCAGCAGGATCGGCAGGGGCTGGCCGCCGATGGCGTAGCGGAGGCTCATCGCGTCGCCGTCGAGAAGGAAGAAGCCGAGCGACACGAACATGCGCCGCTTGATCGCGTAGATGCGCCGGTTGGACTCCTGGAACAGGATCCCGGGATCGCTCGTCGTCAGCGCCCGCGAGTAGACGATCTCCTTGGATGCGACCATGAGGAGCGAGGCCGGCACCGACTTGCCCGACACGTCGCCGATCACGACGCCCAGGCGGCCGTCCTCGAAGGGAATGAAATCGTAGAAGTCGCCGCCGACGACGCGCGCCGGGATCGAGCCCCCGAGAAAGGAGAAGCCCGGAACCTCGGGAAGCTGGCGCGGCAGCAGGCTGACCTGGATGTCGCGCGCGATCTCGAGATCGCGCCGGAGCTCCGCCTGGCGGGTCATCTCGTCGTGCAGGAGAGCCGTCTCGATCGCGAGCGCCGACTGGTTGGCGAGCGTCGAGAGCAGGGCGAGATCGTCGCGGTCGAAGCGCTCGCCCGACAGTTTCTCCTTGAGCGCGACCACGCCCATGAGCCTCTCGCGGTAGACCAGGGGCACGAGCAGCCGGAAGCCCTCGGCCTGCAGGCGCTCGCGGAACTCCTCGCTCTCGCCGTCGGCGAAGTGCAGCGAGATCTCCGCGATGTCCGAAGGCTTGCCTTCCTGACGGAGGACGCGGCGGACCGCGGCCGAGGGCGAGAGGCGGTCCTCGCGGCGGCTCCGCCGCTCGAGCCATCCTTCGCGGTCCCGCAGCCAGATGGAGGCCTTCTCCAGCCGCATCGTCGCGGCCACGCTGGACGTGAGGTAGTCCGCGATGCGGCCGAGATCGAGCTCGCCCGTGATCGCCTCGCTCATCTCGAGAAGGGCGGACTGGTAGTCGAACTTCTCGCGGAAGAAGAGCTTGTCGAGGGGCGCCTGGAGCCTCCGGCGAAGGACCTCGAAGAGGGAGATGCCGACCAGGAAGAACCCGAAGTTGAAGAGCGGCGAGGCCGACAGCGTCGAGGACGAGAAGACCAGGTTCGCGAGCGCGACGACCAGCGCGTAGAGGCCGAGGAGCACGGCCGTGGTCGCGGCATAGAGGAACGTCCTCCGCACGATCACGCGGACGTTCAGCATCTGGAAGCGGACGATCGCGTACGCGAACGTCAGCGGGATCAGGATCATCGGGATGATCCCGTAGAACATGTACTCGTCGATGCCGAAGGCCGACGGCAGGACGATGAAGAACAGGACGAACGGAACCGTCCCGAGGATCGTGCCGACGAAGACGTGGAAGGCCTGACGGCGCTCGCCCGAATCCTCCAGCGTGAACGCGGAATGCGCCAGCGCGATGAGACCGAGGACGAGGTAGTCGCCGAGCAGGATCCACGAGGAGAGCGGCGCCCCCGAGAGCACCGTGACCTTCTCCCCGCGGACCTGGCGCATCACGTCGTAGAGGAAGACGATCGGCGGGATCGCGTAGAGGAGGTAGAAGAGCGCGGGGCTCGCCGACAGAAACTCCTGCAGCCGGACCTTCCAGCGCGCGGGAGGCTCTCCCGTCCACTCGTCCGCCCGCACGAAGTGCAGCCGCTTGGCCCGGGGGAAGATCAGGAAGAAGTGGAGGAAGACCGCCGGCATCAGGAACAGGCTGACCGTGCCCGTGCTCTGCACGAAGACGTCGATCCACCAGTACGAGGCGGGCCTCAGGCGGCAGACGAAGAAGAGCAGGAAGAGGACGCACAGGAGGAAGAAGATCCGGGCCGAGCGCTCCTGGGGCACGCGGACGAAGACGAAGAGGCCGATGAGGAAGAAGAGGAAACCGACGACGACCGCGTAGAGGTAGGTCTTTCCGCCGAGCCTCTCGGAGGTGAGCTGGACCCGCACGTTTCGGAGCTCCTTGCCCGGGGCCACGTCGGGGCTTCCGGGGCAGGGGCCGTTACGGACCAGGTAGTTGACGTTCTCGTTGATCTTGTGACGGCGCAGCTCCTCCGAGGCGTCGGAGCTCGTGTAGACGATGCGCCGGCCGATCCCCTGGATGCACTCGCCGGCCTTGATGCCGGCCTTCTCGGCCGGGGTCCCGGCAAGGACCGTCCGGACGTCGATCCCCTCGCGTCCATAGGGCACCGGGACGATGCCGTCGTAAGGCCGGGCCGAGAACATGTCGGCGATCGAGGCGAGGGCAATCGCCAGACCGGCGAAGCCGACGGCCAGAAACCAGCCCGGCCGCGATCCGGCCGGACGCCCGTCCGCGGTCAACGACAAATTCCCCTCTCCCCCGCCAACGAAAGAAACCTCAAAAGGTCACCATGTTAATGGCTTTCCCGAACCGAAAATGCCCGCCCGGGCTATCCTCCGGCCCGTGCCGTTCGTGACTTTCGAGGGCGTGGAGGGCTGCGGGAAGTCGACGCAGCTCTCCATGCTGGCCGAGCGCCTCCGCCGCGCGGGACGGTCCGTGACGACGACGCGCGAGCCCGGAGGCACGCCCATCGCCGAGAAGATCCGGGGCATTCTGCTCGACTCCGCGCACGCCGGGCTCGATCCGATCGCCGAGTGGCTCCTGATCGAAGCCGCCCGGCGCGAGCACGTCCGCGAGGTGATCCGGCCGGCGCTCGCCTCCGGCGACTTCCTCCTGTGCGACCGCTTCTCGGACTCGACCGAGGCCTACCAGTCCGCCGGCCGCGGCCTCGACCCGCGCTGGATCGCCGAGGTCGACGCGCGCGTGCGCGACGGCGCGACGCCGGATCTGACGCTGGTCTACGACTGCGACCCGCGCGAGGGGCTCGCGCGCGCCAGGGCGCGCAACGCGCAGTCGGGCGCCGGCGCTTCGGCTTCGGGTCGCTTCGAGGCGGAGGAGATCTCTCTCCACGAGCGCGTCCGCGAGGCGTTTCTGGCGATCGCCCGGCGCGAGCCCGAGCGCGTCGCCGTGGTGCGCGTCGACGGAGACGCCGCCGCCGTATTCGAGAAGACCTGGGTGAAAGTCGCCGCGAGGTTCGGCCTCGCATGACGGTGCTCGCGAAGCTCGCCGCGGATCCCGACCGATTCCCGGGAGCGCTCCTCCTCACGGGCGCCTCCGCGGCGCAGCTCGAGGCGGAGTCGCAAAGCCTCGCCGCCCGCCTTCTCTGTCCCGGAAACGACCCCGACGAAAAATGCGGTAGCTGTCGCCGCGTTCAGGAGGGGATCCATCCGGACTTCCTCTCGGTCGAACCGGAGCGGGTCCAGATCCGCCGTCGATCGCGTCCGCGAGGCGATCGCGTTCGGCGCCGGACGGCCCTACGAGAGCGCCCGGCGCATCGCGCGGATCCTGCGCGCCGACCTTCTCGGAGTGGAGGGCGCGAACGCGCTGCTCAAGTCGCTGGAAGAGCCCGGAGCGCGGTTCCGCTGGATCCTGACGACGACGCGGCCGGAGTCGCTGCTGCCGACGATCCGTTCGAGGACCGCGGCGGTCGCTCTTCCGTCCCCCAGCCGCGCCGAGCGCGAGAACGCCTGGATCGAGCGCGGCTTCTCGGAGGACGACGCCCGGGACCTGGTCCAGTTCCTGCCGGAAGAGGGCGCCGAGGCCGAGGCCGATCCCGCGGCGGTGCTCGCCGAGGCGCGAGCGAACCGTCAGGCCGTCGTGGCGGCTCTCGAAGAAGGCCTGGTCGGCGAGCGCTCGGCGGCGCTGCTCCTGCTTGCCGAAGCCGCCGCCTCACCCGAGCGCGGGGATGCGCGGCTCCTCGCCGAAATCCTGGCCGACGCCGCCCTGGCCGCCGAAGCCGCGAACGCCGGCGCCATCCGTCACCGCGCGGTGGCCGGGAAGCTGGCGGAAATCGCCCGCCGCACGGGCCCGGCCGCCTTCCGGGACGCCGCGATCACCGCGGCCGATCCTCCGCCGGACACGCGGCGCGGGAATCGCCGGCTGCACTTCGAGAAGGTGCTGCTGGGTCTGTGGGAGAAGAGGTCGGCTAGGCGAGCGGGAGTTCAGAACCTCGACGGCTCGCGGCTCGACGCTCGACCCTCGATTTCTAAAAATAAAAACTCGAAGGAACGACGGGGAGCCTCCGGCCCAGCGGGCTCGGAAGGATCGGGAAGAGTGCGGACCTGGGAGCTATCAGACTGACGGAAGGTGTGGCAAACTAGGATGGCAGACGCCGCCAAGCCCTCCGCTCCCCTTGTCGATTCCTTCGAGTGCTCTCAGTATATGACTAATTGCCTCGTGGGGCACAAGCCGTCTTTACATCCTGTTCAAGGTTTCTGTAGGCCTGTTCAAGGTTTCCGTAGGTTGACCTCGACCGTCTCGCTGGTCCCGGGCGCGACGTCCACCATGACCGCGTCGCTCTCGAAGCCCGGCCGGGACACGAAGACCCGGTGCGGACCGGAGCTCACCTGGAGACCTCGTCCCAGCGTCGAGAGCTCTTCCCCGGTCCCGGCGAAGCGGTCGTCCAGATAGACGGCGGCGTCGTCGGGCTGGACGCGGAACACGATGCGGCCCCGGGCTGACGATGGCGCGGGCGCGGGCGACTGTCCCACGATGCCCGGCTCGGGCGACGACGGAGACGAGGGATCCGCCGAGATCGGCCGCGGATCGTTCGAATACGACCCGCTCGAACTTCCCTGCGGCCTCCAGTTGTCCTGATACTCGTCGACCGGCGCTTCGAGAACGTCCGGTCCGGTCGTGCCGTCCTTCTGCTTTCCGAAATAACGCTGAACGCCGCCTGGCGGCTCGGGGTTGTCGTAAGAGCCGTACTGCTTCGCGCCCGGGATCTTTGCCAGTTTGTTCTCGATCTTGACGAGCGCGCCCGGCAGGGCGTCGACATCCACGGTCTGCGGCTCGAACCCTTCGAGCTGAAACTCGAGCTTGTAGTGCCCCTTCGCCTGGAGGTAGAGCAGATCCGGATAGCCGTCGAAGTCGTCCGCCGTGCCGATGTAGCGGCCGTCCAGAAACACGCGCGCTTCCTCCGGCGAGACGTCGGTCTTCACGCCTGCCCAGCGACCGGGCGCCGTGGACACGCCGACGTAGCCGCCGGGAGCGTAGCCATAGCCGTAGCCGCCGTAGCCGCCGTATCCGCCGTATCCGCCGTATCCGTAGCCCCACCAGGGCGAGTAACCCCACCAGCCGCCCCAACCCCAGCCCCAGCCCGATCCCCAGCCGTACCAGCCGATCGGGTAGTAGGGACGGTAGTACGGGTAGTAAGGGCGATAGGGGTAGTAAGGCCGATACGGATAGCGGCCGTAGCCACCGCCGCCGTAGTAGTTCCTTCCGCCGTAGTAGCCGCCGCGGCCGCCGTAGTAGCCGCCGCCGTAGCCGCCGCCCCGAGGCGCGACCATCTGTCCTCCCCGAGGCGCGCCGCCGCCCATGCGCGGACCACCGCCGCCGCCCCGAGATCCTCCAGCCGGACCACGTTGCGCGAGCACCGCCGTAGATATCAGAACGGCCGCGACCGTCAACGCGACCCGCGAGAAGAGCTTCATCGGGAATCCTCCACGTACCATTAGAGCAAAAAAAGGGCCACGAGGTTTACGAAGCGACCCTGACTAAACCCCGTCCCTTCTTGCGTTTTGGAAGCGTTACCGCGAGAGGACGGAGGCGCGATTGACCTCCGCGCAGGTCAGGGCGTCATCCGGCGGAGAAAGTCCCGGCGACTCCCGCCGCCGCGAGACCGCGCTTGAGACCTCGGAGGTAGTCGTCGCGGAGCACGCGCTCGAGGGCCCGGCGCGCCCCGGGCAGCGCTCCGCGCTCCGCGCGCGCCGCCCACACGGGAAGGAAGCGCTCGGCCAGTGTCCTCCGCTCGGGCAGGAGCTTGGCCTGGGGCACGGCCAGGAAATCCCCGAGCTCCGGATGCTTGCGGTAGAAGATGGCGGCGGCTTCGCCGGCCTTCTCCTGTCTTCGCCGGAACGACGCGAACGTGATGTCGTGATGGTGGCGGGCGACCGCCTCGGGCCGGTACAGCATCCGCATCCCGCGCTGCATGAGACGGTACGCGACCTCGATGTCCTCCCACGCCGCGTGGGGGAAGCTCGTGTCGAAGAGCCCGGCCTCGAGCAGGAGCTCGCGCGGCAGCGAGACGTTGGAGGTGTAGAAAAAGTTGAAGGGCACCTGCTCGGGATCGCGGATCAGACCGTAGCCGAACTGCAGGCCGTACTCGTTGATCTGGTGGAGAAACGGCGACACGCGGAGGTCCCGCGGCCAGGTCGTGTAGCCGAGCACGGCGATCGGATGCGTCCGCGGCTCGCCGTGGGCCTTTCCGTGCACCGCGAGCAGCGGCGGCTCGGGCACGGTGTCGTCGCCCAGGAAGAGCACGATGCGGCCGCGCGCCTCGCGCACCCCGCGATTTCGGGCCGACGCCGGGCCGCCGTTCTCCTGGGAAAAGAACCGGAACGGATAGGCCGGACGATACGCCGACAGCCGCGCCGGAGTGTCGTCTCCCGAGCCGTCGTCCACGACGACGACTTCGAATTCCGGAGGCGCGGCCTGGCGCCCGAGGGCGTCGAGGACCGGAAAGAGCGTCTCGGGACGCCGAAAAGTCGGGATGACGACGGAAAAGCTCACGCCCACGTTTCAGCCCCGCGCTTCGAAGATCTCTTCGAGAGTCGTCCGCGAGAGCTCGGGCGCGCTCTGAAGAAACGGCGCGAAGAAATCGGAGCCGAACCGCTCGTCGCCGGGATACGTCGGCACGAGGCGGAGCGGGAACTTCGCGAAGATCTCGGAATCCGCGCGGCGGCGCCGGGCCTGGACGATGCGCCGCTTCTCGGCGAGCCCCGCGTGGTGGCGATGGATCCAGGAGAGCGCGCGGAGGTGGGCCACGGTCAGGGGATCGTCGACCGAGACCTTCCCCGCGAATTCCTCGGAGACGCCGAAGAGCTTTCGGGCGAAGGACGGCGCGGCCTCCTCGGCGTACGGATCGCGTTTGAGCTCCGCGGCTCCCGGGTTGCGCGCCGCGAGCATCTGCGCGACGCGGTTCACGAAGGCCATCAGGACCGCAGGCATCAGGTTCCGGAAATGCTCCGCGTCGAAGTTCTTGTACGCCGTCGCAAAGGCGTTTTTCTCGTAGAGGAATCCGCGCGAGAACACGCCGAGGGCTTCGCCGGTCGCGCCGCCCCGGTGCCGCGCGACGGCTCGCGGCTCGGCGAGGATCCGGCGCCCGAAAATCCACTGGCGCCATCCGAAGTCCACGTCTTCGAGGTAGGCGAAGTAGTCGTCGTCGAAGCCGCCGGACTCCAGGAACTCGCTCCGCCGGACGGCCATCAGGCCTCCGGAGGCGAAGAGGCGCTCCTCGCCGGGAGCCGCCTCGGGAAGCGCTTCGACCGGCCGCCCGACGTGGGCCGCGAACGCGTGGCCGTCGAAGGTCAGGAAACCGTCCGAGAAATCGTTGCGCCGGCCGGTCCGGTCGGTGAGCCGCCCCCCGACGGCCGCGACGTCTTCGGCGGCCCCGGAGAGGGCCGAGACCAGGAGCCTGGGAGCGTCCGGCAGCACCGTCGCGTCGTCGTTGACGAAGAGCACGATCGGGGCGCGCGCCGCTTCGAGACCGAGACGACAGCCGGACGCGAAGCCGACGTTTCTCGCCGAGGGGATCCGGCGCACCGTGGGATGCCTGCGGAGGATCTCGTCCTGGGGAGCGCCGGACGCGTTGTCGACGAGCAGGATCTCGAGCGTCAGGCCCTCGCGGGCCGAGGCCTCGAGAGCCGCGAGCGCCTCGAGCAGATGTTCGAGCCCGCGGTGATGGACGACGACGGCGGACGCCTCGGGTGTCTGGGTGACCTGCACTGCGGCGAAGACTATCTAAAGATTCGCGCGAGGAGGGAGCCGCCTCCTCCATCCGCCGCGCCCGCCGCCGTCAGCGGAAGCCGGCCCGGATCCACGCGGGCGTTCCGCGCCCACGCGCGCAGCGGCGCCGCGACGTTCCCCCACGCGCGCTCCGCGGCGAACGTCCGCGCCGCCCTCCCCATGGCTTTCCGCCTCGGGGCGTCGAGAAGCAGGCCCGATACCGATACGGCCAGACCGTGCGCGTCGCGACCGCACTCGATCGCCGCGCCGGCCGAGGCGAGCTCGCGCGCGAGCGTGCCGCCCGCGACGGCCACGCAGGGCACGCCGCCCCAGGCCGCGTCGAGCAGCCGCGTGCGGTACGCGAGCTCGGTCTCCAGGCCTTCCGAGGCGATCGAAATGGCGAGATCCGAGGCGGCGTACAGATCGGCGCGCGAGGCGTAAGGCAGCCAGGGCGAGAACACGATCGACCGGCCCTCGGGATCGATCGCCTTCGCGGCGGCGCGCGCGGCCTCGAAGACGCCCTGGGGCGTCGTGTCCGGGTTCGGGCTCTCGAAGAAGAGAAGCCGCGCGTCGGGAACGCGTTTCCGGACCTCCGGCCACGCGGACAACAGCAGACCGGGGTCGTACCAGTCGTAGATCCCGCCGAAGAGGACGAGCGGGCCCGCCTCGGGCACTCCCGCGGCCCGCCGGCCGGCGGCGCGATCTCCCGACGCCGGCGACTCGGGAACTCCGAAAGGGACCGTCGCGAGAAGGCCGCGGAGAGCCGGGTCCTCGGGAAAGTTGGATGGGCCGATCCGGCCTCGGGCGAAGAGCGCTCCGGCGTAGAAGAGCCGCTGCTCGGAGGACGCGCACAGAAAGAAATCCCCGCGGCCGAGCGCGAGATCGAGCGTGGCCCGATCGTGACTGGCCGTGCCCTCTCCGAGCGTCCGCGCGTAGTGGAGGTTCTCGATCGGAAAGGGATCGTAGAGGTCGACGGCGACGGGGATTTCCGGGACCTCGTGCAAACCAGGCGTTCGCCGCATGTCCCGAGACGAGGGCCGCCTTCGCGCCCCGCGCCGCCTGCGAAAGCCGCCCGGGTGCGGCGGCCACGACCTCGACGTCTCCGGCGGCTTCGCGCGCCTCCTCCACGTCGTTCGGCACGAGCAGGCGCGTCTCGAATTCGCTCGCCAGCACGCGGGCGAGCTCCAGGGCGCGGATGCCCATGCCGGCCATGCGGGGACGGATGGGCTCGGGAGCGAGAACGGCGATCACTTCATCGACGTCCCCGGAGCTTGTCCAGGAACAGATGCAGCTTCCACGTGTTCGATCCGTAGATGGTGTTCAAGAGGCTGTTGAGGCGTTCGATCTCGACGTGGGCCTCGCGCACGAGATTGTCGTACTCCTCGTTCTTGGCGAAGACCTCGCCCAGGCGGCCGTGCAGGAGCTCGTTCTCCGCGGTGAGCCGGGCACGCTCGCTCTGGCGCTCGCGCTCGGAGCGGCCCAGGCTCTCGGTCAGCCGGCGGTGGCTCTCGCGCAGGAAGCGGAGCTCTCCCTGCGAGATGCCGTCGCGGTCGTACCAGAAGGCGACCTGGGACCGCATGCGGTCGAGCACGCGCGCGAGACCGGCGTCGGTGCGCCGAGCCGCGTAGCGCTCGAAGATCTTCCGGCGCGCGTCCTGGAACGCGCCCGCTCCCGCCGCGACGTGCGTGGGGTTCGGATCGCTCGACGGCGCTTCGAAGACCCGGTACTCGCACGTCACCGCGCGCAGGTGCCGGAACGACGTCTCGGACGAGAGCCGGATCAGGAAGTCCCAGTCCTCCGAGTATTCGATCCCCTCGTCGAAGCCGCCGACCTTGGTGAAGAGCTCGCGGGGAAGCAGCAGCGTGTGGATCGGAATGTAGTTCGCGAGCAGGAGATAGTCCGGGTCGAAGTCGAGCGAGTACTGCAGCGTCCGGATGCGCGGCTCCCAGCCCGCCTCGCCCTGGCCGTAGACCACGGTGACGGCGTCGGAGTACACGACGGGCTCCGGCCCCTGCCGGTGGCCGGCGGCCAGGCGCTCGATGTGGTCCGGAAAGCAGCGGTCGTCGTCGTCGAGAAACGCGACCAGCTCCTCCTTCGCGAGCGCGACGCCGCGGTTGGCGGCCGCCGAGCGGCCGCGTCTCTGGCGCGGCTCGTCGAGGAGCACCGGGAACGCGTCGCGGAATCCGTCGACGACCTCCTTCGGCGAAGCTCCCCCGTCGTTCACGACGACGACCTGCTTCGGCCGGGCCGTTTGCGCGCGCAGGCTCTCGAGCGCCTCCCGCAGGAGCGCGGGGCGGTTGCGGGTGCGGATGACGACGGACACCGGCGCCGGCCCGCGGTCGCCGTCGGTGACGAGCGAGGGCCCGATGGCGCGACGGAGCTCCTCGAGAGACGTCGTCGAGGCTTCGGCGTAGGTCAGGACACGAAACGCTTCGACCGGACCGCGGCCCGAGAGCGTCAGCCGCCGATACGCGTTGAGGCCGCGGATCGCTCCGGCGTAGTCGCGCACGGCCTGTTGCGAGACGTAGCAGGCGAGGGCTTCGTCCTTCTTCTCCGCGACCGGAGCGACGTCGACCAGGACGTTCGGCAGGATCGGGTGCGAGAGCTCGTAGAAGGCGATCCGCATCATGCGGAAGCGGTCGTGGTCCGGATCGCCCGGACGCGAGGATGCGACCTCTTCGAAAAGAGCGCGCGCGAGGGCGCGATGATCCGGGTGGATCTCCGCGGGCGAAGGACAGAACACCAGGTCCGGGCGAAATTCCGCCAGCTCCTCGCGGATCGCCGTCTCGAGGACGCGCGAGGAATCGAGGCCCGAGAGACTCCGGTCGGCGAGGCCGGCGAAGCGCGGCTCTTCGAGCCCGAGAGCCGCGACGGCGGCGATCGCTTCCTCGCGCCGGCGGGCGGCATATTCCCGCGCGCCCTCCGGAGGAACGCCTTCCTGCCCCGTGCCGTCGGTCGCGATCCAGACCCGGATGGCCTCGGCCTTCCCGGCCGAAAGCGCGAGCGTGCCGCCGGCGCCGAAGGATTCGTCGTCCGGGTGCGCGGCGAGCACGAGGATCCTCGCCCCGGTCAGCTCGCTCGACTGGTACGGGATCAGCGTCTCTTCGCGCGGCATGAAAGCTCTCCGAAGTTTAGCTTCAAAGCGGTGAGCTTCGAGAGCTCTTCGTCGCTTCCAGAAAAAGGTTCAGGCCGAAGTCGCGCAGATCCAGGTAACGGAGCTCGGGATGCGCGGACTCGTTCCAGCGCACCGCGGCGACGTCGAAGCCGATCCCGCGGAGCACGCGCGTCAGCTCGGCCTCGTCGTAGACGAAACGGTGCTCGCCCTTCATGCGCAGGTGCGCGTTGAACGCCTGGCAGGGGCCCGAGGCCGCGAGCTCGCGCTCGCACCAGGCCAGCTCCCGCGGGTCGGCGTCGCGATAGACCTTCTCGACCAGCGCCCGCAGGTCGGGCGTGAGGATGCGGAGGACGCCGCCCTCCTGCAGCACCCGGTGGCCATCGCGCAGCATCGCGATGCCGCTTTCGAAGTCGAGGTGCTCGAGCAGATCCTCGCAGTGGATGAAGGCGAACTCGCGGTCCGCGAAAGGCAGGCCCTTCGCGCCGTCGGCGAGCAGCCCGGAAGCGAACGTCCTCGAGAGGTCGGCGTTGACCCAGCCCTCCAGGCGATGGTCGCCGCAGCCCAGGTGCAGCCTCGGTCCTCGCAGCGGACGGCCGAGCTCGGCGGCCCAGACGCTTCGCGCGCGCGCGAGCGTCGCGAGGTAATCCAGGATGACCGTCTCGTCCTTACGAGCCCGAAGGCTCGTAGTACGCGCGCTGGAGCTCGCGAAGGCGCCGCTCGAGGTCCGACAACTCCGAGGACGCGACGGCGGCGGACACTCAGCCCGGGATCGCGAACTCGCAGCGCCGGCAGAGGAAGTCCTCGGGAGCTTCCTCGACGCCGTACGTCCAGCGCCGCAGCCGCGCCATCGTGTCGCCGCCCAGGATCTCCGAGACGCTCTGCGTCTTCAGGTCGCCGACCGTGAGCTTCTCGTAGTAGTCCTGGCAGCACAGCACCGCCGTGCCCGTGCCGGTGACGTGCAGATGCTCGAACGGCCTCGATCCGACGAGCTCGCAGCCCTTGAGCTTCTTCAGGGGCGGCGGCTCGATGACGTACGTGCCGCTGTCCGGGCGGCTGCGGATCTTGAACTGCTTCACGACCCAGCCCTTCGGCTCGAAGTGCTCACGGATCTCGGCGACGTCGCGCAGGTGCTCTTCGTCCTCCTCGCCGAGGCAGACGATCGCCGTCTCCTCGGAGAGCTCGCGGGCATGCATCGCATCCATGTTCGCGAGCACGCGCGGGAGATCCCGCGTGCCATGGAGCTTCTCGTAGCGGTCGGCCCGGAGCGTCGGCAGGTTCACGCCGATGTAGCGGAAGCGGCCGAGCTTCTCGAACATCTCGGCGCGCTCGGGCGTGAATCCGGACGCGTTCGTCAGCACGCTCAGCGGAATGCCCTTCGCGAAGAGGTAGCGCACCCGCTCCTCGAAGAGCGGATCGAACGTCGGCTCGTTGTAGTTCGAGAGCGAGACGACCATCCGGTCTCCGCCGAACGCATGGACCTCGTCGACGATCCGCTCGAAGAGCTCCTGCGACATGACCTCTTTGTCCCGCGGCGCGACGGAGACCGGGCAGAAAGGACAGCGGTGGTTGCAGGACGTGCAGGTCTCGAGCGAGACGTAGAGCAGGTGCGTGCGCCGCGACTCGGCGAAGGCGTCCTCGATCAGGAATCGCTCGGCCCGCAGGTGCGCCAGGACCGCAGGATCCACCGCCGGGGCCTGTCCGGCCTCGATCCGCCCGAGAGCCCGCCAGGCCTCGGAGTCCTTCGCCAACTCCGCGCCCGTCAAGGGGTTGTACACGGACGCCCCGCGGTCGTGGAGGTAGGGCGAGACCGTCTCCGGCTCGACGACGGCGGAGGCTCTCCCGGTGGTTTCGTGCTGTGGCAGGCGCATGGGCGGTCTACGGAGGCTGCAGCCTCCATGCCTATTCTAGCCTGTAGTTTGCGGGCCTTCCGCAGCCTCAGACCAGGTCGTAGAGGGAAGGAACGAGGTGCACCGCCGCCCCGAAACGGCCGACGGCGTCCTCGTCGAACACCCGCACGATCATCGGAAAACCCGCGTCGAGCCTCTCGCCGGGCAGGGACGCGATCGTCTCGCGACCCGGGCCTCCCGGCGGGATCCAGAAGGCGAGATGCGCGGCGCCGAGGCGGCGGGCTTCGTCCGCCGCGGTGGCGAAGAGCTCGGGAAGGTCTCTGCCCTTCTCGTCACGCCCCAGGTAGTCCACGACCGTCGCGACGCCGTCGCCGACCGAGAGCGCGGCCCACGCGGTCATCCCGTCGTGGCCGCGCCGCCACACCATCCGGTAGTAGCGGCTGGGCCGCGCGTGGAATCGCCAGTTCACGCGGCCGCGGTCTCGGACCGCGCCGTGCGAGATTCCGCGCCGCGCGGATTCCCACAGCGGATCGAACGACTCGTCGGCGAGCTCGCCGGCCTCCGCGTCGGAAGGCGGCGGCCGGAAGGACTCGACCGGCGCCTTGACCAGCCGTATCGGGAGAAGCGTGCGCGAGCCGACGATCTTCTCCGAGACTCTGAGCGCGCGGGCGTTCGGGAAGCCGTAGCAGAACGGGACGCCGTCGCTTCCGACGCGCGCGTAGAACGCATCGGTCATCGCGCGATAGACGCCGCGTCGGCCACCGAGGCCGCGCACCGACGGATCCGTGGCGACGTCACCGACGGAGTAGAGCAGGCGGGTCTCCCCGTCGAGCTGGAATCGCGCGCCCCAGCCGGCGTAGTGGCCGACGATCTCTCCGTCGACGACGCCCACGACGCCGTACCAGCCGTCGGGATCCTGCGCAAACTTCCAGGACCACTCCTCCGGCGAGAGCGCGGTCCCGAAGACTCTCTCGAAGAGCCGGCGGATTCCGGGCGCATCCGAAGCCGCCGCGTCGCGAATCTCGAAGCTCACGGTTTTTCCCAGACGCCCGTGTCGAGCGGCCGGCCGTCGCGGGGATCGAAGGCGCGCAGGTAGACGGGACCCGGATTCAGGGAGGCGAGCACGTCCTCGGGCATCCGGAACCCGCGCGCGAGCGGCGCGCCGGCAAAGGGAACCAGCGTCGGGTTGGTGGAGACGGCCACCCAGGCCGCCGTCGCGCGCCGGAAGCTCCGGAGCGGAGAGCGGCCGGGCGCCGTTCGGCCGCGCGAACGTCTGCCGCGCGCTCGCGCGGTCGAGCAGAAGCCGGCCCAGCTTCCCCCACCGCTTCTCGCGATACCGGCGCCGGGAGACCGCGCGCCGCGTTTCGGTTTCGGGGTTTCTTTGCGCGCTGCGCGCGAAAAGGTGCCGCACCCGGGCCTTCGGCTCGAAGCGCAGGGCGAGCCCCGCGCGGCGGACCCGCTCCTCCCACTCCGTCTCCTCGTACTCGAACGGATAGCGCTCGTCGAAGCGGCCGACGCGGTCGAAGACGTCGCGGCGCGCCGCGAGGACGGCGCCGACGAGGTGACGGGTGTCGCCGCCCCGCTCCCACAGCGCGAGGGTCCGGCGGGCGAAGGCCGGAAAGCGGGCGGGTCCAAGGCCGAGCTCGCCCAGAAAGTCCGGCGCCGCCTCGGCGGGCAGGCGCAGCGTGCCGGCCGAGTCCCAGAAACACAGGGGCGCCGCGGCCCCGACGCGGGAGTCGTCGAGCGCGTCGAGAAGGGCGCGGACGGCTCCCTCGAGAAAGACCACGTCGGCGTTCGCGAGAATCAGCCTCGGGCCGCGGGCTTTTGCGAGACCCGCGTTCACGCCTCCGGAGTAGCCGCGGTTCTCTTCCAGGTAGACGCGCGCGTCGACGGGCGCGGCTTCGAGCGCGCGGACTTCGTCCGGCCCCGAAGCGCAGTCCACCAGGACGATCTCGCCCTCGACGGCCTCGCGCCGGAACGCCTCGCGCAGCGAGGCGACGCAGGCCGCGGCCTCCGCGGCGCTGCGGTGGTTCACGACGATCGCGGACACCGCGGGGAGCGACGATCCCGTCACGCCGCCCGTCCGAGCGCCTCGCGGAAGGCGCGCTCCAGCCTCTCGGCGACGAAGGCGGAGTCGTAGCGCGCGGCCTCGGCCGGCCCGGCCACGCGCGCGCGGGCCCTCGCGTCCGCCGTGAGCATGGCCGGGAGCGCGGCGGCGAGGCTGCGCGGGTTGCCGTCCTCGTAGTAGCTCGCGGCGGCGCCGCCGATCTCGCGCTGGCCCGGGACGTCGGAGAGCAGGCACGGGACGCCGCACGCGAGCGCCTCGAGCGTCGGCAGGCCGAAGCCTTCCTCGACGCGGGAACCCCCGACGAAGAGATCGCTCGCGCGATATGCGAACGGCATGCGCTCGGGCGGCAGTTTCGTGTGGTACTCGTCGGCCATGCCCAGCTCGCGCTCGAGCGGTCCCGGCGGCGCGTAGGAGATCCGCCGCACGCGGAACCGGCCGCCCTGCCTCCGCCACTCGGCGAGGCCCCGGCAGCGCGACGTCGACGCCCTTGAACTCGATCTCGAGAGCGCCGACGACGAGAATGACGGGCGGATCGCCCGCGGCGCGCTCGGGCCCCGGAGCGAACTCCGTCCGATCGAACGTCTGGCCGACGTCGACGACGGGACCGAAGCCCATCCCCTCGAGCCGCCGCGCGAGTGTCTCCGAGACGGCGAGCTTGCGCGCCGGAAGCCGGTAGACGCGGGCGATCTCGTCGACCAGGCCGGCATCCCTGTAGTACGCGATCTCCCCTTCGTAGCCCTGAGAGAGGTGGAAGACCGGGCCGCTCGCGTTCTCGAGCGCGACGGGCACCGTGCGGTAGAACGTCGCCACGCGAACGTCGGCCTCGCCGAGCGCCGCGGACTGGGCATACGACGAGCGCTCGAATCGGGCCCGCGCGATCCGGAACCACTCGGGCGCCGGCTCCGGCGAGACGACGGTCACGCGGTGGCCGCGCCGCGCGAGCGCGTCGGCCTGCTGGAGCACGACCTTCACGCCCCCGAAGAGGCCGGTCGATTCGAGCAGGTAAGCGATGTTCATTCCGCGCGCGCCGTCCCGATCCACTGATACGTGCGCAGGCTCTCGAGATCCGCGTCCGGCCAGGCCGAGGCGAGAGCCAGGAACGGTTCCGGATCCGGCGCGGGGGCGCCGGGAGCGCTCTCGATCGCGGTGACCGTCCAGCCGGACTCCTCGAGGGCCTCGGCGAGCGACGAGCGTGTGAACCACCGCAGGTGCCCGGCGTCGCAGAGGCCCGCCGGAACCGGGTCGTGCCGGCCGAGAAGCAGGTCGCGCGCCACGGAGAGATGGCCGACGTTGGGCACCACGGCGAGGAGGGTCGCGTTCGCCGCGGCGAGTTGCCGGGCCGCCGTCAGGGCCGCGACGGGATCCTCCAGGTGCTCGAGGACGTCCGCGAAGACGAAGGCGTCGAACCGGGCCCCCTCTGCCGTCAGCCGCGGCAGGACCCCGGCCAGATCCCCCTCGAGGACCCTCTCGTAGGCGGCCGAGTCCCGGGCCCGCGCAGCCTGAGACGGGTCCCTTTCGATCCCGGTGAGCGTCCAGGCGGTCCGGCCGGCCCGGGCGAGGCCCAGCCCCCCCGCGCCGCAGCCGAGGTCCAGGATGCGCGCCCGGCCGTTGGGAAGCCGGTTCACGACCTCGGGACGGGCCTCTCGCGACGGGTCGCTCACCAGAAACGACGGCACAACCCGAAAAACCGGGCGGGATCGTGGCTAGTAACCGTGAAACGTAGTCTTTGATGGTTTCTTTTCCGCTCGCGGGCAGGTCCGCCGGCCGGAACTCCACCGCCGCCGCCGGACTCCCTTCGACGGCCGCCGAACCGGACGTACCCACCTCGAGCTCCCGGAGCGTGTGGCAGGCGACCGGCTCCCGGCATCCCGAGGGGCAACGCCGAGGAGTCCGGCACGAAGACCCAGCTCTCGGCCCCGCCGAGCGCCCCGGCCGCCGTGTCCCCGGGACTCCAGTCCTCGACGCGGTCCGCTTTCGCGGCCGCGCGTCCAACGGAGCCTCGCGAGCCGCCAGCCGTAGGCGTCGCCAGGCGGCCGCGCCTCCGAGAGGAAGGCGAGCCCTCGCGTCAAGACGAAGCCGCGGCCCGGCCCCGCGAAGAGTCCCGCGACGAGTCCGCGGACGGCTCCTTCTCGCGGTCTTTGTCGCGCGGCTCTTCCCGCGACCAGACGTGGCGCGGACGCAGCATCCCCACGACGTAGTCCGGCGAGGCCACCGAGAAGCCGGGCTTGAGGATGCGCAGGTCGTGGACGTGGAGCGCCTTCTCGTCGCCCAGGTACACGTAGACGCGGAACTCGCCCTGGGCCACGGGCAGATCGGGCACCAGCAGCCGCAGCCGGTACCGGTCCCGCCCCGTCAGCGGCGCCCAGGGCTCGTGGCGCGTGTCCATCGCGAAGGCCTGGACGCCGTCCTCGCGGTCGATGCCGACGCGGACGTGAAAGGCCAGCGAGGGATCCAGGGTCTCGAACTCCACGTCGACGGCGAGCGACTCCCCCGTCGCGAACTCGGCGCGCGGATAGCCCGATCCGTCGTGGACCACGACCTCGGCGATGCGGGCCGGGCGCCGCCCGTCGGCCGCGGCAGGAAGCCGAGGCCGCCGGGGCCTCGACCACGCCGGCGGCGTCGCCCGCGAGGGCGCGCTCCTTCTCCTGGAGGAAGGCCTCGTACTGGCGCACGACCGGGAGCGCGGCCCCCGAGGCGGCGACCCGCCCGTTCCGCAGCCAGATCGCCTCGTCGCAGAGGAGCGCCACGTAGTAGAGCGCGTGCGAGCAGAAGAGGAGCGTCCCGCCGCGGCGGTGGAACTCGGTGATCCGGTCGATGGACTTCTTCTGGAAGTAGCCGTCGCCGACGGCCAGGGCCTCGTCCACGATGAGGACTTCGGCATCGGCGTGCGTGGCCACCGCGAACGCGAGGCGCAGCGACATGCCCGAGGAGTACGTCCGGACCGGCCGGTCGAAGAAGTCGCCGAGCTCGGCGAAGTCCCGCACCTCCGGTAACCGGCGGCGGATCTCGGCGCCGGAGAGCCCGAGGAGCGCCGCGTTCATCCGCGCGTTCTCGCGGCCCGTGAACTCGGGATGGAAGCCCATGCCGAGCTCGAGGATCGAGGCGACCGTGCCCGAGCGCTCGACGCTCCCCGAGGTCGCCCGGGTCGTGCCCGCCACGATCTTCAGGAGCGTCGACTTCCCCGCCCCGTTCTCGCCGATGAGCCCCAGGGCGCGCCCGCGCGGCAGCGTGAAGGAGACGTCCGAAAGGGCGTGGAACTCGCGGTGGCGGGGCCGCCGGAACAACAGCTCCCGGAGCCTCGCGCCCGCCGAGTCGTAGATGCGGTAGCTCTTGGAAAGCCGGTCGGCGCGGACGGCCGCGGCCGGCGGCGCGGTCTCAGTCATGCAGTCGACGCCATTCTAGCTCCGCCCAAAAACACAGGGGCGGCCCGAAGGCCGCCCCTTTTGAGCGCATGAAAAAACTCGAACGGTCTCAGTTGACCCGCTTGCCCTGGATGAAGACCGTGTCCGTCGAGATCTGGTCGACGGTGACGATGTAGGCGCCGACCGGGCTCCCCGAGAGAGCCTTGACCTTGATCGTCATCGCGTTGCCGTCGATGCCCGGGAACGTATCCTCGGTGATCGGGATCTGGGTGAAGGCACCGGAGTGGCCCGGATCGTTGAGCGTGTACGTGAAGGTCGCCGCCTCCGTGCCGTCCTGCTTGATCGCCTTGATCTCGACCGGGGTCGGCTCGTCGCCCTGCGCGAAGATGCCGATGTTGGTGCGGAAGCGCAGGTTCGTCTGCGCGCCCGGCATCACGAGCACGGCGTTGCCGCCCGGAGCGACGCTCTCGTCCGACGTGTACGTGGACAGCTGCATGCCCGCGGTGCCCGTGGAGAGATCCGCATAGATGCGGCCGCCGATGATGAGCGGCGCCCCGTCCAGCGGGACGTTGTAGGAGACCTTCAGAAGACCCAGGACCGTTCCGGTCTTCAGGTCGTCCGCGGTGGCTCCGCGAGAGGAAATTGTCGTTGCCGACGATGTCGTCGGCCGTGACGACCTGGCCCGGTTCGACCGTGATCCGCGTGAGAACGACCTTCTCCTCCGTCGAGCCCGCCGGCGTGTAGTGATACTCGAGGATCAGGGGCCGCGCCGAGGAGCTCGAGTTGTAGAAGCTCAGGTCCGTCCGCCAGTGGGTGTTCGACTCGGGGATCTCGATCCGGCCGACGCCCGAGATGTAGTAGCTGACCGGGGTGCCCGCGGCCGCGGCGATCCGCGGCGTGTCGTCGGCGACCTGCACGAGATCGTTGTTGCGGCGGTCGAGCACCGAGGCGTAGGCCTGCAGCTTCCCGGAGGTGCTCGTCGCCTTCAGGACATAGCGCTTGCCCGGATCGGGCGTGAAGAGGTTCGTGTCGTTGACGCCCGCCTGGCTGTAAGGCGGAACCGCGAAGTCGCGGCTCGCGACCGCCGTGCCGTCCTGGTCGACGACGTCGAGGTGGAAGCTGCCGCCCTCGCTCGAGGCGTTGAAGAGCGAAACGTTGAACCGGTAAAGCGAGTCGTTGCGCAGGCCCACGAGCGTCTGGCCCGTGGCCAGCGCGATCGACTGGGCGCTCGTCTGGCCGAACGGGCCGGTGACGAACGACGGAAGCGCCGTGCCGAAGGAAGAGCCCTGGGCCGTGAAGTACACGCGCGCCGTGGCGATCGGGATCTGGTTGCCTCCCTCGAAACGGGCGAGGAGGATGCCCTTGCCGGCGCCGCGCCGATTCAGGATCTCCGGATCGCCGACGACGTCCACGCCCGACCAGGACTGTCCGCCGTCGAGACGGAAGCTCTTGAGCGAGTCGAAGGGCAGTGTCGCCAGATTGTCCGGGATGATCGTCCGCGAACGACGCGAAGTACAGCGTCACGGTCATGGCCTGCGTGCCCGGGTTCGTGATGGAGAAGTCCGTGGCCCAGTCGCCGGCCTCCGAGAGGATCGAGCCCGCGCCGGGGATCATGAGGGCCTGGAACGACGGCGCGCTGAGCAGGAAATTCTTCTGGCCCACGTTGGTGCCCACGGTGAGTGTTCCGCCGCCGGTGGCCGTCAGCTTGACCTGCCGGTTGCCCTGGACCGAGAAGACGTGCGTCACGCTCTTGCCGGTCGCGGTGCCGTCGCCGAAGTCCCACGCGAAGGTCGCGTCGGGATCGGCCTCGGTCGCGGTGAAGCCGATCGGGGTCCCGGCCGCCGCTTCCCACGTGCTGCTGAAGCCGTTGAAGGTCGCGCCCGTGACCGCGAAATCGTTCGACGGCGGAGGCGGACCCCCGTTGCCGATCGTGATGCTCCGCGTCGCGGTCCGCGTCGTGCTGCCGCTCGCGGCCGTCACCTTCACCGTGTAGGTGCTGGCCGCGGCATAGGTGTGCGACTGCGAAGATGCGCCGTCGATCTCCGTGGCCTTCAGAGTCGTCATGACGCAGTTGGGGAGGATCGGCGGGCATCCGCCACCACCGCCGCCGCCGCCGCCGCCACCGCCGCCGCCGCCTTCGTCACCCCAGGTCCAGCTGAAGGTGACGGCGCCGGGGAAGCCCGTCGCCGAGGCGGAAAACGTGACCGGGCTGCCAACGGCGCCCGTGGTGGGACCGGACATGCCCAGCGCCGGATTCGGAGGGCAATTCGGTTCGCAACCGCCTCCGCCGGGAGCGGCGATCGCGATCGTGAAAGCTTTGACGCTGCCCGACACTTCGATCTTGATGTAGCAATTGGTGCTGCACTCCGCCGCGCCGGAGTTGTAGTTCACCGGCCCGGGCGCCCCGGTCACCTGCCCGATCAACGAGTCCGAGGGGCCGATCGACGGGTTCGAGTCGCTGCTCCGGTAGAACTTGGCACCCGGGTGGGAGCCGCCCGGAACGCTCTCTTCATCCCAGAGGAAGTACGCGGTGTTCGTCGCCAGGCTGTACACGCCGCCGAACGGAATCACGGGCTGCGTGCGGTTCGCGCCCTTGTAGACGCCGAGCACCGGCACGGGCACGAAGTCGGTCACCTGGAAGGGCTTCTGCACCTGCGCGGACTGCGGCGCGCCGTTGTGATCGGTGTAGTTGTAGGTCAGGTTCAGGTTGTAGTTGCCGGTCGTGGCCGGAGCCGTGACGCCGGCCGTGCCGTTCACCGGCAGGAAGCTCGCCCCGAGCGTGCCGCTCCCGCCGCCCGGCGTGATCTGCCAGGCGACCGAGTTGAGCGTGGCCGCCGCGGCCTTCTGCATGAGGTTCTTGGCCGTCAGCGTCGTCGACTTCAGGACCGGGTTCGGCGACACCGACGCGTTCGGCACGAGGTCGACCTGCTGGATCGCTCCGGTCTTCGTGACCTGGTAGCCGTCCTTGTAGGTCGCGACGAGGGAGAACGCCGTGGCGCTGGTCGGGACCGTCACGACCGTGCCCGTGAGCGAGCCGCAGGCCGGCGCGCACGTGAACGCCCACGCGAAGTTGGCCTCGGCGGTGTTGCCCTGCGAGGCGCTCGCGTCGCCGTTGTTCGGATTGCCGGCGAGAACCTGGAGGACGTTGCCGGTGAATCCCACGATCGAGACGTTGGGCGCCAGAACCGCGATGTTGGGCGAGAAATACGCCGGGCTGGCCCCGTTCGCGTTCGTCGTCCGCAGCCCCAGGTTGAAGTTCCCGCCCTGCGGCGCGCCGAGGCTCGCCCAGCAGGCCGTGCCGGCCGAGAGGTTGCCGCCGGCGGCCGGATCGCACGGCCAGTAGGCCGGGTTGATGTCGGAGAGCTCCGGGTTCGAGCCCGGGTTGCCGCTCCAGCCTGCATCGGCCGCGAAGGGGCCGCTCGGCCCGGTCTCGATGTCCCACTGGACGTTCGTGATCGGCTGGTAGGAGACCGAGGAGTCCTTCAGCTCCCACTTGTCGCCGTGATAATTCTTCGCGTTCTCCGGGCTCGGACGCGTCTGCGCCGAGAGGTTCGTCATCGTGGCGACCGCAACCGGCGGAGCGTCCGGGTCGGCCGCGATGCAGGAGATGTCGACCTTGTCGGTCCGGACGAACGGCTCGTCGGTCGTCGGCAGGAGCTCTCGGTAGACGTACGCGGTGAGGGTCGCGCCGGAGGCCTGGACAGAGGCCTCGAACCCGGCTCCCTGGATCGAGTTGCCGCCGCCGAAGTGCGGCAGCGACTTCGCGAGCAGCGGCGAGCCGCCCTGCGTCAGCCACTTGGTGTCGTAGATGTTGATCCACGACGGGCTCGAGCCCTGGTACTTGTGGACGAACAGCGCCGGGAACGGTTGCGGGCCGCGCACGGCGAGCCGGCGCGCGTCGAGAGCGATCGTCGCGACGTGAGCGAGCGTCGAGGGCGGAACGAACTCGTAGACGTTCAGGCCCGCCGAGCCTTCCGCCGTGAAGACGAAAATGCGGTTGTTCACGACCGAAGCCTCGACCTGCAAGGCGACGGCCTGCGTCGGGACCGAGGCGACTTCGGACACGTTGCCGTTGGCCGTGTTGATCTCGGCGATGTGGAGGACCTGGTCGAGGGCGGTCGCGCCGATGAGGAGGTGCTTGCTGTAACCCGGGATCGTGATCTGGGCCGCGGACAGCCGCGCGCCCTTCCCGGGCGTCGTTCCCGACTGCCAGCCGATCGCGAAGGACGTCTGCATGGGATTGGCCGCAGACGGGCTTCCCGTGGGGCTCGTCATGTCGGCCATGTAGACGCTGTTGCCCTTGACCGGGAGATACGCGAAGTACTTGCTGCCGGTGTAAATCGCCGCGATCCGTCCGCTCGGCGCCACGGTGTCGGGCAATTCGACCTGCTGGCCGAAAGCGATCGAGCCGTTGTCGTTGGTCATCGCGACCATCGCCGGCAGCCCCGAGAAGTTGTTGTCGCCCGGTTCGCCGCCCTGGTCGGCGGGCTGCCAGTCCGAGATGAAGCGCGCGGCGCCGTTGGGCCCCTGCGCCGCCGCCATCGTGTTCGCGCCCTGGTGGCAGTCGCACATGATGGGGATGATTCCGCCGCTGCCGGAGCCGCCCTCGTTGCCGATGACGATTCCACTGTACGGAGTCGGGTTCGCAGGCGAAGCGATCGGCGCCCGCGCGAAACCCCACTGCGTCAGGACGTAGAGGTGGCTCGTGCCGAGGCCGCTCGTCATGTCGCCGGAGGGCGGCAGCGAACCGGCGAAGTTGGACAGCATCGTCGACGCGTTGCCCTGCAGGATGCCGCAGTCGGGTGACTGGGCGAAGGCGGCCGCTCCGAAAAAGCACAGAAGGGCCAGGCCGAGGGCGAGCGATCGACACGTGGAACGGCTCATGAGCACGGGATCCTCCGGAAAGGGTTCGGCCAAATGCCGATTCGTTTTACGCCTCAGATCCGATTTCATCTTCCCCCCGATTACTCCCCGAAGCACCCTAGGAGAAACTGAAATCAGACCTTCGGGACCACCCATTAAACCTGGGACAAAAAAAAGAGTGGGCGGGTTGCCCCGCCCACTCTCGAGAAACCACTTAGATACCGGTACCGGTCGGGATGATCGAGATCGCCGGGGTGATCGTCTGGACGAATCCAGTGATGCCCAGCGGGTTGCAGGAGGACGGATCCAGCTGCGTACCCGGAACGAGGATCGTCTCGAAAGCGAGAGCGCCCTCGAACGCGTAGTCGACCCAGGCCTGATCGAGATCCGTGCCCGACGAGTTGTTGACGAAGCTCATGTCAACCCAGCCCGCGGCCGCCCCGATGGGACGCGCGAACTCGGAGATGACGCGCTGCTGCGTCTCGAGGGGGAAGTTGAACGTCGGGTTGGTGCACGGCGAGGGGCAGGTACCCTGCGTCGTCGTGTTCTCTTCTTCGTCGAAGAAGTTGAGAGTCACGGTCGGCGCCTCGACATCGCAGTCTCCACCAGCCGGCGACGAACGCCACACGCGGAACGTCGTGACCAGAGAGAGACCCGCATCGAACCAACGCGCGGCCCACTTGAGACCCAGGGGCTCACGCTGGTCGCCGAAGCCGGCATCCCAGGGAGCGCTGATCGAGAGGTCGGTCTCGGGGTCGCCCGAGCCGCAGTTCGTGCAGAAGACTTCCGTGAACGGATCCCAGTAACGGGCGTAGAACGTCCGGACCGGGGTACCCGGATCGAACTCGGCGGCGTCGCCGAAGGCCACGTCGGCCTCGAGGTTCACCGTCGACATCGCGTAGGTCGGGATGCCTTCACCCGAGGTGAAGATGATCTCGCCCCACAGGTTGTTCTCCATGCCGATCGCATCGTTCTCGTAGTACACGGGGTCCGAGGGGTTCGACAGGTTGCAGTAGTTCGCGTGGTCGATGACGATGTATCCGATCGCGAGCCCGCCGAGATCGCCGTTGCAGTCCTCACGGAGCTGACCGGCGAGGTCGAAGTTGAACGCGGGGATCGAGTACTGGGTCGTCGCCTGCGAGTTGTCCAGGCCGGTCGCCGGGCTCAGGGGCTTCACGCGGAGGAAGCCGTCCGCATCCGGGTAGACCGACGAGTTCTGATTGCGCTGACACGCGTCATCGCCTTCGAGGTTGGACGTGATGGGCAGGAAGCCCCGGAGGATGTCCGACACGCGCATCGGCTGAACGTCGAAACCGCTCAGCGCGATGTCGAAGTCGAGCCGGATGATCGACTGGCGGTCGTACACGTCGACGTGGGCGATCATGGGCGCCGAGGAGGCGTTCATGATCGTCACGATCGTGTCGCGGGCGCCAATGCCGGTCTCGATGGGGCGGCCGTCGAAGCCGTAGCTCACCTGGAAGTACGGGACGAGCAGCGTCGCAGCAGGACGCTGATCGATTGTGCACGTGACAGCGGTAGCCGAGCTCGCAATCGCGAACACGGCGAGGACCGCCAGGCACGTAAACAGGGTCTTCTTCATTATTGAGATCTCCTCGTAACGGTTAACGATTCGAAAACACACGATCGAGATTTCCTTCCCTCGAACGATCCCATCACCTCCCCGCACTTCGACTTATTACACCCGCAAAAACCTGAGTTTCGTACTAGTTGGAGCACCGCGTGCCCCACGTATGAAAACGATGATCGGCTCCGCGGAACCCCCTGTCAAGGGAAAAACAAGGTTTTTATGCTCAGGGGTCATAAAAAAAGAGGTAACCGGTCCGCCCTCAGATGGTTACCTGCGATTCAGGTACACATCCCACCCGCCGTGCTTCGTGGGATCCGAAGTCGCCACCGTTTTCGATACGAGAAGGTCCAGTTTCCCGTCGCCATTCACATCGGCCAGCCGGAGGGCCTGGCCCGGAGAATCGAGGGCCGGCTCCTCGGCCTCGGCCGCCTCGACGAATGTCCCGTCCGGCTTCTGGAACAGGACCCGCACCTTCAAGACGGTGTTGTCCACGAAGAGCAGGTCGTCGAGGCCGTCCTTGTCGAGGTCCCCGAACGCCAGCCCGAAGAGATAGGACTTCCACTCCTTCTGCCGCCAGACGCGCCGCTTGGCCCACTTCCCGTTCTCGAAGGTGTAGATCGACAGCCCGCTGGCCCTCAGGGTCTCCGGAACGTTGGCCTGCATCGAGTAGGCATCGGCGAAGGCCGGCGTGCGCGCCTTGCCCGTCGTGCCCGGAGCCGTCGCGAAGTGGTACGAGTACGGCTCGATCCCGTCGAACTGGACGGGTGCGAAGGTGCCGTCGCCGGCGTTTTTCCAGAGAAGCGTCAGAGCGCCCGTGTAGTGGCTGCCGGTGAGCACGTCCTTCTTGCCGTCGCCGTCGTAGTCCCAGGCGTTCAGGCTGTTCGAGTAGAAGCCTCCGACGATGCCGTCCTTTTTCCACTCCCAGCCCTTGTCCCGGCCCTGGAACAGGTACACGCGCACCTGCGTCCGGTCGACGCCCTCGCCCTTCTTGACGTCCGTCGAGTCGCGCGAGGCCACGATGTCGAGCTTCCCGTCCCCGTTGGCATCGAGCAGCACGATCGCCTGCGCCGAGAAATCCTTTGTGGGAAGCCCGGTCCGGACCACCGAGAAGCCTCCCTTGCCGTCGCCGAACGCGGCGAAAAGGCCGTTGCCGTGGGAGGCGGAGACGACGTCCATCCGGCCGTCCCCGTCGATGTCGCCCGCCGCCACGCCGCCGTAGTCGATCGAAACCTTTTCCGACTTGCCCCCGACGGTGAACGAGAGCGGCCACGCCGAGAAGGCCCCCTTGCCGTCGCCCAGCCAGACGTGGAGCTGGCCGTCGCCGATGCGCGCCGGGGGGGCGACGATGTCGAGCTTCTTGTCGCCGTTCATGTCGGCGGTCACGAAAGACGCGCGCCACTGACCCGAGTTCGGCAGGCCCGACGCCGCGACGCGCTCGAGCTTGAGCCGCCCGGCCTCGCGCGCGGGAAGGAGATCTTCGAAGTCCGCCGCCGTCACGCCCACCGAGAGCGGCCGGGACGGGTCGTCGGCCGTCCTCGCTCCCGGAGTCGTCTTCGCCCCGGGGGTCGTGCTCATCGACTCCTTGAGCTGCACCTCCTCCGGGATCACCTTGGGCTGGCTGATGTAGTAGTACTTGTCGTCTTCCTTGAAGAACTCTTCCGGCTGCGCCAGGTTGGGATGCTTGATGTGGCGGTCGTCGGTCTTGACGTACTTGTCCTTCGGGTAGCGTCGGATGACGTACGTATCCGTCTCCTCGACCACGTCGGGATCGATGCGCGAGAGGATGCCCGGCGTGGGCGTCGCTTTCGGGGGCGGGGCGACCGGCTTCTTGGGCGGTTTCGTGGGCGTCTGGGCGGCGGAGGCCGCGGCCAGACACAGAAGGAGGATTGCGAGGGGAGTGCGTTTCAAGAAACCTCCGCGTTAGAAGGGTCGAGAAGGGGAACCGAGCGGAAAACCCTGTCCAGCGGCCTTTTATTCACGCTAAATGAGGTCCGCGAAATGGGGCCGGGCCCGCGCGAAGAGGGCCGCCCCGAGCAGCGCGACGAGGCCGCTGAACAGCGTCAGATACAGGATCGAGCCGGCCGAGGGCGGCGCGTGCAGCGTGAACGCCCGGCGATAGAGATCCACGAGATGCGCGACCGGATTGGCCTCGAGGATCGGCCGCAGGCGCTCGGGCACGAGCGAGGCCGGGTACACGATGGGGGTGGCGTAGAAGACGACCGTCAGAGCGATTCCCACGGCGTGCGCCGTGTCACGCACGAACGCGGTCAGCGTCGCCGCGATGCAGCCCAGACCGAAGGTCATCGCGATCTGCAGCAGCAGCGCCGGGATGACGAGAGGCAGCCAGGCCAGCGACAGATGACCGACGAGCGCGACGTAGACCGCGAAGATGGCGAGAGCGATGAGCTCGTTGACGACGGCGGCCAGCACGACCGAAAGCACCAGCGTCTCGACCGGGAAGACGGTCTTCTTGACCATCGCGGCGTTGTCGACGAGCACCGAGGCGGAGCGCGCGAGGCCTTCCTGGATCGCCATCCACGGGAGCAGTCCGGCCATGAGGAACTCGGGAAAGCTCGCGTAATTCGGATCGACGGGAACGCGCAGAACCAGAGAGAACACCCCGGTGTAAAGCAGCATCCAGAGCACCGGGAGGGCGAAGGCCCAGAGAATGCCCAGGCTCGACCCGGCATAGCGGGACCGGACGTCCCGGACCACCATCTCCTTGAGCAGGAAGGCTTTGGATGCGATCGTCCCGCTTCTGGTCGTCATCGCTCGAGGAAGCTGCGGATTATAGACTTCCGACCTATGTTTTAATAGCATTTCCGGAACAAGCCATGTCATCCCACGCGCCACGAAAGGTCGCTCTGGTCGGCTCGCGAATTCGCGAGCTGCGCAAGGGCCGCCATCTCACGCAGACGGAGCTCTCCGACAAGATCGGCATCGCGCAGTCCGATCTCTCGCGCATGGAGCAGGGCGAGTACAAGGTGGGCCTCGACACACTCTTCAAAATTCTCCAGGTCTTCGATCTGAAGATGGGCGAGTTTTTCGGCGAGACCGATTCGCCCGCGGAGAAGGAAGCGCGCGACCTCGCGGTCGAGATCAAGGATCTCTCGGACCACGCGCGCCAGGAAGTGCGCGAGTTCGTCCGATTCAAGAAGCAACTCGAGAACGCCGACGCGAACGCCGATGCCGAGTCCGACGGCGTGTCGGCCGACACAGGAAAAGAAGAAAAGCCTTGAGAACCCCGGCGTGTGGCCTAGAATCCGGAGGCAGGCCTCCGTGCCTGTAGATATGGGCGATCGCCGCAAGCACCTGGAGTTTCTGCGCAAGACCGCGAAAGACGCGATCTGGAGCGGAGACTATGAGCGTGCCCTGACCCTCTACGAGGATGGGCTCGCCCTCTCGCGTTCCTGGAAGGACCGCGAGCTCGAGGATCTCTTCACCTGCAACCGGGCGACGACGCTCCTCGAGATGGACCGCCAGGACTTCGATCTCTCGCGCCTGAAGGAGATCGTCCTGCGCAACCCGTCGAGCTACAACGGCGTGCTCGCCGCGCATACCTGCGCGCACGCGCACGAAGTGCGCAAGGAGTACGGCCGGGCCCTGTTCTACGCGAAGAGCGCGCTGCAGAAGAGCCGGGAGCTCGGGTTCCACGAGCTCACCGCCAGCTCGTACAACATCCTCGGCAACCTCGAGCTCCACGAGAGCCAGTTCGACGCGGCCCAGGAGCTCTTCCAGGATGCGCTCCAGCACCTCGAGCGCCGCGGCGAGACGGACTCGGTGCTCGCCGCGCAGTACATGGACAACCTCGGCTACTGCCACATCGCGCTCGATCGCATCCCCGTCGGCATGCCGCTCGTGAAGCGCTCCGTCGAGATCTTCGAGCAGGAGGGCGCGCGCCAGGCGCTGGACTATCCCTCTCTCGATCTCTGCTTCGCGCACCTCCGCAACGGCGAGCTCGACGCGGCCGAGCGCTGGGGCTTCCAGGCCCTCGAGCTCGGAAACGAATTCCGTCGCGAGGACGTGATCAAGAACTCGCACTACCTCCTCGCCGAGATCGCGGTCGAGACCGGACGCGAGCAGGAAGCGGACGATCACTACGAAGCGCTCGCGAACTACTACCCGAACTTCCCCGCGCTCAAGAACTACCTCCACCAGATCAGCCTCGTCGGCATGATCAACCTGAGGGCCTGATGCGGCGCGCCGGCTTCCTCCGCGCCTTGATCGCCGCCGCGGCCCTGGCGATCGTTCCGGCCCTGGCGTTCGCGCTCGAGGAGCAGTCGCTGCTGACGCCCGACGGCACGCTCCACGTGCTGCGCGCGGGCAAGGCGATCGATCTCGGGCTCGCGGAAGCCCATCCCGAAAGCATCGTCATCGAGCACTCGATTCGCGCGCAGGACGGCACCGAGACGGTCGCCATCCTGCCCGGATCCGAGTCCTACCAGGACAAGCGCGGCCTCCAGCTCGGCTATGACGAAGAGACGCACACGCTGCTCCTGCTCTGGACCGAGGACATCTCGGCCTACTCGCACATCCGGGTCGGCGTGTTCCACGACGGCGTGTGGACCAACTCCGCGCTGCTTCCGTCGCAGGGCATCTCGCGCGCCTACAACCCGCAGATGCGCGTCACCCACCAGCGAGTCACCTATCTGGACGAGAACGACGCGATCGTCGCGAAGACCAACTCGATCGTCTCGGTCGTGTGGTGGGAAGAAGCCTCGTTGCTCCAGGCCCGCTTCGCGGCCCTCTTCCTCGACGAGGCGCCGTTCGTTGCGGCCAACCTCTCGGTCTACGACCTTCCCGCGCTGACGGGCGGGGTGGGGGCGTCCGCTTACGACGACGTGCCCTCCGGCGCATACCTCTATCCCACGCTCCAGGCCGACGGCCTCTCGGGCGCCGTCCTCGCGAGCTACGCCGACCTGCACGACCTTCGCCACCGCGTGGTGCAGATCCGCTTCCCGGACTTCCAGGGCAAGCCCTCGGACGACACGAGCATGGACTGGAAGCGCCGCCACACGCCGATCGTGGGCATCGCGTCGGACGGCCCCCTGGCCGACATGACGCCGAGGCTCCCTCCGCAAGCCAAACCGAAGGACGCCGTCGGCACCTCGATCGGCGCCGGCTACAGGCCCACCATGTACTGGCTCGAAGAGGGGACGCTCAAGTACACGCGCCTCGGCGCCACCGGGTGGGAGCCCGTCCGGAGCGTCCCGGTCAACGAGTCCATGACCTACGAGAAGGCTCTCGCCCTCGTCGTCGGCATGGGCTCGCGCAACTGACCGTCGCTCCGCGAAGCCCGCGGGATCTGCTGCGCACCGGCCGCGGGTCATCCCGAGGCTCGACCAGGCCGACCCGGCGATCGCTCCGACTCCGCGCGCAGACCTCATCCCGACCTTCGGTCGGGGACTATCCGCGCCGCGAACATGATCCTCGTTCCCGCGATAGAATCCGCCCCCCGAGGAGGTGGCTCATGGCGCTGCTTTCGGTGGGGGACAAAGCCCCCGCATTCGCGACGAAGGACCAGGACGGGAAGACCGTCAAGCTCTCGGACTTCAAGGGCCGGAAGGTCGTCCTGTACTTTTATCCGAAGGACGACACTCCCGGGTGCACCAAGGAGGCCTGCTCCTTCCGCGACGCGTGGGCGCAGCTGAAACGCCGCAAGGTCGCGGTCCTCGGCGCCTCGGTCGACGACGAGAAATCGCACCGCAAGTTCGCCGACAAGTTCTCGCTGCCTTTCACGCTCCTCGCCGACACGGACAAGTCGATCGTGAAGTCCTACGGCACCTGGGGCGAGAAGAGCATGTACGGCCGCAAGTACATGGGCACGAACCGCGTGACGTACCTGATCGACGAGAAGGGCAAGATCGCGGCCGTCTGGCCCAAGGTCAAGCCCGAGGGCCATGCCGAGGAGATCCTGGCCGCGGTCGACGCGAAACCCGCGTGACGCTCCTCGAGCGCGTCCGCGGAATGATCCGCGGCGAGGTGGCTCCCGCTCCGGTCGCCGGCCTCGTCGGTTTCCGCATCCTCGAGGTCGAGCCCGGGCGCGCCGTCTTCGAGATGGAGACGGGACCGCAGCACGCGAACCCCATGGGCACGCTCCACGGCGGCATCCTCTGCGACCTCGCCGACGCCGCGATGGGAATCGCCTATGCGTCGGCGCTGGGCGAGGGCGAGAGCTTCACGACGCTCGAGCTGAAGATCAACTTCTTCAAGCCCGTCTGGAACGCCCGGCTCCGCGCCGAGGCCCGGATCGTCAAGCGCGGCAAGACCGTGGGCATGACGGAGTGCGACGTCGTCGACGAGAAGGGAAGCCTGGTGGCGAGGGCGTCGAGCACGTGCATGACGCTGGCCGGAGAGATGGCGAAGGGACGAGTGAAGGTCGAGGTTAAGCGCGAACGCTCACCTCGACTTCACCTCAACTTTCTACAGCCCCTTCGGCAACTCCGCGCGCACATTGCCCTCGTAGAGCGAATCCAGGAGCGTCGCCGCGTCGAGGCCCGCGGGGCTCTGCGTCTTCGGGATCATGATGCGCGAGACGTAGATGTGGTCGCCGGCCGATCCCGTGCGCGGATCCTTCACGCCCTTGCCGCGCAGCCGGAACCGCTGACGGCCCTGCGTGCCGGGCGGAATCTTCGCGGTCACGACGCCGTGGATCGTCGGCACTTCGATTTCGGCGCCGGCGTACGCCTCCTTCACGGTGATCGGAACGATGCCCTGGATGTCGTTGCCGTGGCGCTCGAAGTACGGGTGCGGCAGGACACGAACGGCGACGTAGAGATCCCCGGGCGGGCCGCCGCCGCGGCCGCCGGTGCTGCCTTTACCCGGAATGCGAATCGTCCCGCCGTCTTCGGTGCCCTCGGGGATCTTGATGCGCACGCGCTCCGACTCGGCGACGACGCCCTCGCCGCGGCAGGTCGAGCACACCGTCTTGCCGGTGCGTCCCGTGCCGCCGCAGGTCGGACACGGCTTCTCGCGGCGCAGCGTCAGAGTCGCCGTGCCGCCCAGAACGGCATCGCGAAACGGCACCTCGATCTGCCCGTGCATGTCTTCGCCGGGCTCGGGCCCCGTGGATCGACGCCCGCCGAAGATGTTGCCGAAGAGGTCGCCGAAGTCGCCGGACTCGAAGTGGATCCCCTCGAAGGGCGATCCCCGGCCCCCGGCCCCCGGGAACCCTCCGGGCGGAAAACCGGCCCCGCCCGCCGTCCGGGGGTCGAAACCGCCCCCCGGGCCGGCGTGGCCGAACCGGTCGTAGGCCCGGCGCTTCTCCTCGTCCTTGAGGACGTCGTAGGCCTCCTGGACCTCCTGGAAGCGCTTCTGGGCGGCTTTGTCGCCGGGATTGACGTCCGGATGGAGTTTTCGGGCCAGGCGGCGATACGCCTTTTTGATTTCGGCCTCAGAAGCACCCCGGGACAGGCCCAAAACCTCGTAGTAGTCGCGTTTGGCCATGCCCTTGTGGCCATTATAGCTACGCCGAAATTAGGCCATTGACACCCGCGGACAGACTAATATTATTAGACTTATTCTTCTAAGTATCTAATCTTATAAGGCGAATTTTAGAGCAATTTCGCAGATGAGCATCGACGAAATCGACCTGCGAATCCTGGACATGCTCCAGCGCAACGGGAAACTCTCCCAGGCGCGGATCGCTGGAGCCGTCGGTCTCACCACGCCTTCGGTCAACGAGCGCATCAAGAAGATGGAGCGCCACGGAATGATCCGGGGCTTCGTCGCGCTGCTCGATCACGAAAAGATGGGGCTGCCGCTGACGGCCTACGTGGACGTGGCGCTCGAGCATCCCCGATTCGAAAAAGGATTCGTCGACGAGCTCGAGAAGCTCCTCGGCGTCCAGGAGTGCCACTACCTCGCGGGCGACTACGCCTATCGGCTGAAGGTCAAGGCCGCGGATCCGGCGGGGCTCGCCGACTTCCTCCAGCGCCGGATCCTTTCGATCAAAGGCGTCGCGCGCATCCAGGCCCAGATCTCGCTGTCCTCCAAGAAGGAATCGACGCTGCTGCCGTTGATTCCGGACAAGCTCGAGAAACCCGAAAAGTCCTAAGAGGCGACCGCGACCCCTGCGGCCGGCCGGGCGGGACGTGCGCCCGCTCACTAAAACCGAAACACGGCTCCCCCGTCCGCCGTCACGAACTGACGGTGCGGGTGCGCCGAGACGTTGTGGTACGTGAACCGCAGCACGACGCCGACCTGTCGGGTCACCTGGAATTCGCCGTCGACGCCCGCGTGCCACCCGAAGACGGTCTCTTCCGGATCGGCGAACGGCTCGAGATCGACGGGCACCGTGGAGGGCCGGATGCCGTAGCCGCCGATCCCGGCGAAGAGTCCGGAGGTGAAGTAGTCCTGCCCAGAAGAGGTACGAGACGCTGACGATCCCGTAGCGCACGCTTTCGTCCATCTTGGGAACCGGCACCGGTCCGTCGGGCGTGGTGACGACCGATTCCGACTTCGACTGCTGGGTCCACATATTGCCGTACGTCGCACGGAACATGGTCGACTTCTCGATTCGGTATTCGAAGAAACCGTTGGCGTCGCCCCACTTGAAGCCCGAGAACTCGACGTCTCCCGAAACGTCGTTCACGATTCCGGCCGCGCCGCCGAACCCGAAGCTCTGGGCGAACATGGGCATCGGCGCCGTCCCCGCGAGGCCCGCGGCGACCGCGCACAGCAATAGCGTTCTCCGCACGATCTTCAATAGGTCCTCCCCCTGGCTTTCGACTCTATCGGATCCGACGGATCCGCCGCGAGAAAGGCTACAATCCCGCCGCTTCGATTCTACGGATGTCGTTGCGGAATCGCTGAGGGCAGACAGTTGCTCGAGCTCGCACGGGCCGCGGCCCACTTCGTCCTGCCGACGGATTGCCTCGCGTGCCGCATGCGGCGCGTCGATCGCTTCCTCGAGGGCGGAGTCTGCGGCGCCTGCTGGGCCAGCCTGCCGCCGCGCGGCGAGTCGCGCTGCGCGCGCTGCGACGAGACGCTGCCGGGAGCGCCGGAGGCGTCCGCGATCTGCGGGCGTTGCCTGCTCGACCCGCCCGAGTTCGAATCGCTGCGCGCCGCCGCTCCCTACGCGGGCTCGGCCCGCGCGATCCTGCGGGCGTTCAAGTTTCGCGGCGCGGACTATCTCGCGACGCATCTCGCCGCGGCGATGGCCCGGAGACTGGCCCCTCCCTCCGCCGACGAGATCGCCTGCGTGCCCGCGACGTTTCGTGCGAGGCGCATCCGGGGCTATCACCCGGCCGAGGCGCTGGCCGCGGCCCTCGCGGCCCGCCTCGAGATCCCGTTCGTCCGCCGCCGCCTCGTCAAGCGCCGCGAGACCGAGGTTCAGAGCGGCCTGCCGCTCGCGCGCCGGGCCGTCAACGTGCGCGGCGCTTTTCGGGCCGCGGGCCGGCCGGCCGAGCGAGTGCTCCTGATCGACGACGTCGCGACCTCCGGTGCGACCGCGCGGGAGTGCTCTCGCCGCCTGCTCGGCGCCGGAGCCCGGGCCGTCACGCGTGTGGTGCTTCGCGCGCGCCTCCCGCGCCGACCTCCCGGAACGACCGGAACCGGAGCCGGAGTCCGCATGAAAGCCCTCAACGCGGTGATCGTCCGCACGCTGCCGTTCGTCCCGAAGGCGATCGTGCGCCGGATCGCCTCGCGCTACGTCGCGGGCGAGACGCTCGAGGAAGCGCTGGCCGTCGTGGCCGCGCTCAACGCCGAGGGCTGCATGGCCACGCTCGACGTCCTCGGAGAAGACGTCACCGGGACACGACGAGAGCGAGGAGACCGTGCAGGCCTACGCGAAGGCCCTCGAGCAGATCGCCGTCCGCGGCCTCGACTCGAACATCTCGGTCAAGCTGACCGCGCTCGGGTTGAAGCTCGATCCGAAGCGCTGCCGCGCGCAGTTCGCGCGCATCGTCGCGGCGGCGCGGGCCACGAACAACTTCGTCCGGATCGACATGGAGGATTCCTCCGTCACCGAGGAGACGATCCGCATCTATCTGGAGTTTCTCGAGAAGTACCCGCGCGTCGGCATCGTGCTCCAGGCGTACCTGCATCGGAGCCCCGACGACGCGCGCCGGATCGCGAAGGTCCACGGGAACGTGCGCGTCTGCAAGGGCATCTACGTCGAGCCGCCGGAGATCGCGCATCAGGACCGCGAGCGGATCCGCGAGGCGTACATGGAGCTCGTCGATCTGCTGCTCGACGCGAACGTCTACGTCGGGATCGCGACGCACGATCCCGTTCTCGTCGATCGAGCGCGGGCCTCGGTGGCGCGACGGAAGCTCCCCCGGGAGGCTTATGAGTTCCAGATGCTTCTTGGCGTGGCCGGGGCCCTGCGGCGGCGCCTGGTCGCCGAGGGCCACCGCCTCCGCGTCTACGTGCCGTACGGCGAAGCGTGGTACGCGTACTCGGTCCGGCGGCTCAAGGAAAACCCCTCGATCGCCGGGCACGTCCTGGCGGGGCTTTTTCACCGCGAACCGCGCCCGTAATGACCCCTCGGGAGGACGAGGCCCCCGTTTTGCGGGACGAGGGCCCGGCCTGCGGAAGCCTTTGAGGAATAGAGGCTTGGGGAGTCGAGTTGAGATCTCCATGACTCGCCAAGGCGGTGGCAATTGACGGCGAGGAAATCTATACTCCGCAATTGGACCTTCGGGCCCGGCTCATGACGCCACGCCGTACCTCGACCGCGTTTCTCGTACTGCTGCTCACCGCGGCCGCGGGCATTGCGCTCGCCGCGCCCGTCGCGCCTCCGATTTCCGGTGTCGTGCGTCACGGCGCCAAGCAGGCTCCCGTCGCCGGCGCTCTGGTCATCGCGTACAACCTCGGCGATTCTTCGCTGACCCGGATGAAGACGGCGACCGACGGCACGTTCGTCCTCGCGTCGGCCCCCGCCGGCGTCTACGAGCTCATCGCCTACAAGAGCGGATTCGAGCCGGCGATGCAGCGGCTCTGGCACCAGTCCGCATCGGACCAGGTGTCCGCCGTCTCCCTGACGCTGACCCGCAAGGGCGGCGACGCGCCGGCTCCGGAGACTCCCGTAACCATGTGGGAGCTGCGCGACCGGCTGCCGAGCGACGTGCTCCGCGAGCTCGGAATCGATCCGAACCCCGACACTCCGACGGCCTCGAATCCCGAGTCGCCGCTCGACGGCGTCACTCCCGTCGCAGCCGCGGCCCCCGCGGTGGCCGCCGCGGTTCCGATCAGCCGCTACGTCGCGGGTGAAGTCAGCACGATGACCGACGTGGCGTCCGCGACGACCGGCTCGCAGGCGCTCTCGCGCGCCGCGGTCGGCCTGCACGGCGGCTTGCCCAACGGCTGGCAGTACGGCATCAGCGGCGACTACGCGGCGCTCGGCGCCGATCTCGGCAACACGACCGACGCCGGCGAAACCACCGGCAACGCGGCGGGCCTGGCCCTCGACGTCGCGCCGTCGGCGGCCGAGAAGCTGCGCCTCTCGACACGGCGCAACACGCTGTCCTTCGGCGACGCGCCGGCGACTCTGCAGTCGCACGCCGTCACCTGGAGCCGGGGCGGGAACGAAGAGGGCCGCGTCGAGTCGGTGGGTGCGCGCTACATCGAAGAAGCGAACCTCTACCGGGCGACGGCGCTCGGCACGACGCTCTTCCCTCTGGCCTCGAAGACCTGGGAAGTCAATGCCCAGTACGGCAAGGCCGCGAGCGATAACCCCGGCGTCGCGGTGTCCATGACGTACCGGCACCGTGAAGCGAGCGTCGGCCCCTCGGGCGTCGGCGTCGACGGAACCTTCTTCCAGGCGGCTCCGGACGCGGATCTCGCGGCATCCAGCTCCGTGAAGGTCACCGACCGGATGCAGCTCCAGGGCGGCGTCGTGGCCCGCTACATGGGCACCGGCACGTCCGCGTACGGCATCGCTCCCGCCGCAACCGCGAGCTACGACTTCGGCCCGGCGACGCTCTGGGTGCGTGGTCTCTATCGCGTGGTCGGATCCACCGCCAACCCGACGGTCATGCCGCGCGTCGGCTCGATCGAAGACAGCCTCGAGCCCGCGGCCACGCAGTCGTACGCGATCGGCCTCTCGCAGCGCACGGGGCCCGACTCGGTGCTGCAGCTCGAGGTCTCCGAGCAGCGCATGGGCGAGCTGGTGCGCGCGTTCTTCGAAGGCGACTTCCTGACGGACTTCGACAGTCTGTACCTCCTGGACGGCAACACGATCCGCCAGTACAAGGCGACGGTCCAGAAGCGGATCACCGACACACTCGCCGGAAGCGTCACGGTCCGTTACGGCTCGATCGACGGCGAGGTCTCCGCCCCGTCCAGCGTCTACTACGGGATCACGGGGAACTCGGGCTACTTCTACTCGGCCCGCGCCTCGGTGGAAGTCCTCCCGACGCGGACGGGCTTCGCGGTTCTCGTGCGGAGCCTCCGCCAGGAACTCCAGACTCCGGCGTCCGTCCTCGCCAATGACTCCGACAAGCTCGCCCTCTCCGTCGCGCAGGATCTCTCGATCGTTGGCCTCACGCCCTTCGGCGCCGACTGGAAGCTGCTCGTCGCGTTCGAGCGGGCCCACGGCACGGCGGTGTCGGAGCCGACGGATGAGACCGCGACCGCGAACCGGCTGCTCGGCGGCGTCGCCGTCGCGTTCTGACGCCGCAGGCGTCCGCAGCGCCGTAGGCGTCATCCCGAGGCGCGAAGCGCCGAGGGATCCCGACCTTACCCCCGAAGGCAGCTGCCGATCCTCGCTACGCTGCGCTCCTCAGGACTACCGCGAAGAGGCTCCGCTGCTTAGGTTTGGCGACGGGGATCGACACGTCCAAATTTTTTTGGACTATATTCAAAATCTTGGTGCGGAATCACGGGCGAATCCGTGGGCTCTCATGGAAGCCTTACGGATCAATGACTTACGAGGCCTTCCAAATGTCCGTTGCGTGGCATTCGGATTGCTGAATCGCACGTCGTGAATCGTCTGGCGAAGCGGATCGTTCTCGCCACGATGGCCGCGCTGACGCTGGCCACCGTCGGGATCGCCTTCGTTTCTTTCGCCCGGAAGGTCGACAGCTTCTCGAACGCGGGCTTCGCGTTCGACCGCGAGGCCGGAGCGCTCCTCCTCCGCTCCGTGGAGGCCGGCAGCGCGGCCGCGAAGGCGGGCCTGAAGCCCGGCGACCGCATCGTCCTGGCGGACGGCCAGACGGCGGCCTCGCTTCCGAATCCCGAGAAGACGCTCGCGCGCAAGCCCTTCCCGCATCGCCTCGTCGTCATCACCGCGGGTGAGGTCCGGGGCGTATCGATCGGTGAGCCGTCGGTCCGTCTCGACGTCAGCTACCTGTTCCTGGCCTTCGTCGGTTTCCTGTACCTGATCATCGGCTTGTTCACGATCGCCCGGGAGCGCTCGACCCCGGCGGCCGTGTTCTGGGGCCTGTGCCTCGCCTCCTTCGCCGTCTACGTCATGACGCCGGCGGGGCCGCGCGACACGCTCTGGAAGCTCGCCTGGGTGGCCGAGGACGTCTACCGGGCATTCCTGCCGGCGCTCCTGCTCCACTTCTTCCTGATCTTTCCGCGCTCGATCCGCGACCGCCGCGTCCTGCCGCTCCTCTACCTGCCGGCTCTCGCGTACACCGCCGCCGAGATCACGCTCCTCTCGATGACGCCCTCCCCCGCCGCGGCGCGGTTCCTCGAAGGCGCCACGCGGTTCTGGTACGTCTACTTCGCGGCCTACGCCGCGGCCGTGATCACGCGGCTCGTCGACGTCCTGCGCCGGCATCGCCAGGATGCCGAGGCCGAGAAGCAGGTGCGCTGGATCGGCCTCGGCGTCATCGTCGGCCTCGCGCCCTTCCTGATCCTCTCCGCCCTGCCGCGGGCCTTCGGCCTCGAGTCGCCGCTGCTCTCGACCGTGGCCGTCGTGCCGCTCGTGTTGATCCCGCTGGCGTTCGCGTACGCCATCCTCAAGTGGCGCCTCTGGGACGTCGAGATCTTCGTCCGCGAGGCCATCGGAACCACCGGCGCCGTGCTCCTCGGGGGCATGACGTTCGTGCTCCTGAACTCGCTTCTCGACCGGACCCTCGGCGAGATGGCATCCGCCGGGAAGAACGTCATCGCGTTCGCCTCGGGTCTGGTCCTCGCCTCGTTGCTCGTGCCCGTGAAGAAGCGGATCACCGACGTCCTCGAGCGGATCCAGTACCACGACACCTACCGCGCGCGCCGGGCGCTCCTCGACATCGCGCGGGACTTCGGCGTGCCGCGGCCCCGCGAGGAGGTCGTTCGCGCGATCATCCAGCGGGTCGAAGAGGCCCTCCGCGTCGTGCCGTGCTCGCTCTTCCTGTTCGAGGGGCCGGGCCGGGACCCCGACGCCGCGGCTCTCGCCGACGCGCTCTCGGGCGAGGACCGGCTCCGCCTGCGCGGCGCGAGCCTCGGAACCGCGTTCGGTCAGTCGCCTCCGGCGGCGCTTCTGCGCCTCCACGCGCTCGGCTATCGCGCCTTCTTCGCGATGCGTTGCGGCGGTGAGCTCGTCGGCGCCCTGGGCGTGGGTTACAAGGACGGGCGGATCCCCCTCTCCTCCGAGGACGAGGCCCTCATGACGGCCGTGCTCGCGCAGGCGAGCCTGGCTTACGAAAACGCCCGTCTGTACGGCGCGCTCGCCGAGCGGCTCGAGGAGATCCGGACGCTCCAGGAGTACCAGGAGAGCGTCATCCGGTCCTCCTCCTCGGGCATCGTCGTGCTCGATCCCGACGATCGGATCCACACGGCGAACCCGGCGTTCGCGCTGCTGACCGGCCGGAGCGAGGACGAGCTGCGCGGGCTGCCCCTCGCCGACGTTCTTCACGGCGTGTCGGTCGGCCCGGCTCCCGAGAACGGGGACGAGTGGCGCTTCGAGACGCGGCTCACCACGCCCGACGGCGACGAGCGGGACCTGCAGCTCTCGGTGTCCGCGTTCCGCGGCTCGCCCGACCGGCGGGTTCTCGTCGTCGAGGACATGACCGACCGCATCCGCGCCGAACGGGCCCTCGCGGAGCGCGAGCGGCTGGCCTCCCTCGGCGTCCTCGCGGCGGGCGTCGCGCACGAGGTCAACACGCCGATCGCCGGCCTCTCCTCCTACGCCCAGATGCTCCTCTCGGAGACGTCCCCCGGCGATCCCCGCTACACGATCCTCAAGAAGATGGAGCGGCAGACCTTCCGCGCCGCCCACCTCGTCAACAACCTGCTGGAGTTCGCGCGCCCGCGTCCCCGCACTCCCCTGAAGACGGACTTGAAAGCGGTGCTCGCGAACGCCGCGGAATCCGTCGAGACGACCTTCGCCGGACGGACTCTGACCCTCGAGATCGACGGCGATGGAGGCGGAGCGCCGGCCCTCGTCATCGGCGACCCCCGCGAGCTCGAGCAGATCTTCGTGAATCTGCTGACGAACGCCCGCGACGCGTCGCCCGAAGGCGGCGAGGTCGTCTGCCGGCTGGAGACGGCCGGCGAGTCGGTGCGGGTCACCGTCGCCGACCGCGGCGCGGGCGTCACCGCCGGCGCGGAGAAGATCTTCCAGCCGTTCTACACGACCAAGAAGTCCGGGGGCACCGGCCTCGGGCTCGCCATCTCGCGCGACATCGTCCGCCGCCACGGGGGCGAGATCGCGCTCGTGCCGCGGGACGGCGGGGGCACCGAGGCCCGCGTCGACCTTCCGCGCGTGCCCGAGGGATCGCCTTCATGAGAGTCCTCGTCGTCGACGACGAGGAGGTCATCCGCGACGTTCTCGGCACGCTCCTGACGCGCGAGGGCTACGAGGTGACGGCCGCGGCGACCGCCGGCGAGGCCGTGTCTCTCTTCGAGGCCGATCCGCACGACGTGGTCCTCCTCGACCTCATGCTCCCCGACCGGTCCGGGCTCGAGGTCCTCCAGGACATCCGCCGGCGGGACGCCGATGCCGTCGTCGTGATCGTCACGGCCTACTCCTCGATCGAGGGCGCCATCGAGGCGATGCGCGCAGGGCGCGTTCCACTACATCCCCAAGCCTTTCCAGAACGAGGAAGTCCTCCTCACGCTCCGCAAGGGCGCCGAGGCGCGCCGCCTCACCGAGGAGAACCGGCGGCTGCGCGAGGAGCTGTCCCTGCGCTACGGCCTCGGCCGCATCATCGGCAAGTCGGAGAGCATGCGGAAGGTCTTCGAGCTCGTCCGCCTGGCCGGGCCCTCGCGCTCCACCATCCTCGTCGAGGGCGAGAGCGGCACCGGCAAGGAGCTCGTGGCGCGGGCGATCCACACGCACTCGCCGCGCGCCGGCGCGCCGTTCGTGACCGTGAACTCCGGCTCGATGCCCACCGACCTGCTCGAGTCCAACCTCTTCGGGCACGTCAAGGGCGCCTTCACCGGAGCGATCGCCAACAAGAAGGGCCTCTTCGAGGTCGCCGACAGCGGCTCGATCTTCTTCGACGAGATCGGGACGATCTCGATGGAGACGCAGGCGAAGCTTCTGCGGGTTCTCCAGGAGAAGGAGTTCATGCGGGTCGGTTCGGTCGATACGCAGAAGGTCGACACGCGCGTCATCGCCGCGACCAACGTGGACCTCAAGAAATGGGTCGCGCGAGGGCCGGTTCCGCGACGACCTCTACTACCGCCTCAACGTCATCACGATCCAGATCCCGCCCCTGCGCGACCGGCGGGAGGACATCCCGCTTCTCGCCGAGCACTTCATGCGGGTCTACGCGTCCGAGAACCAGAAGCCCATCGCCGGGCTCGACCCCGAGGCGTACCGCGCGCTGCTCGACCACGACTGGCCGGGCAACGTGCGCGAGCTCGAGAACGCGATCGAGAGGGCCGTGGTGCTCTGCCCGCCGGGCGGGAAGATCGGCCTGGGCCTGCTGCCCGAGACGGTCCTATCTCCCGACCGCGGCGAGCTCCCGATCCGCCTGCCCGAGAACGGCGCGACCTACAAGCAGATGGTCGAGGAGTACGAGAGGCGTCTGATCCGCACGGCCTTGCGCCGGACGGGCGGCGTTCAGAAGCGGGCCGCGGAGATGCTGAAGATCAAGCCGACCACGCTGCACGAGATCATCAAGAGGCTGGAGATCCGGGAGTAGAGGCGCCGCGCCGGTTACTTCGACAGCCGCTTCACCATCACCAGCGTCCGATCGTCCGCGAAGGGCTCGCCCTGGGCGTGCTCCTCGAGGACTCTGGCGAGCTCGGCCTCGATCTCCGTGGGCGTCCGGCCGACCTGCGACGCCAGACACTCCTTGAGCCTGGGCATCCCGAACTCCTCGCCGGCCGGGTTGTTCGCCTCGGTCACGCCGTCGGTGTAGAGGCAGAGCAGGTCTCCCGGCTGGAGCGTGAGCTTCGAGGAGCCGTAGGGCTTGCCGGGAAAGAGCGCCAGGGGCAGTCCGTGCGATCCGAGCTCATCGATCGAGCCGTCCGCGTGCAGGAGGAGCCCGGGGTTGTGGCCCGCGTTCGTGTATTCGACCTCCCCCGTCGAGGGCTCCAGGATCAGCAGGAAGAACGTGATGAACCGGTCGGGCCCGGTGCGGCGCGAGATCGCGTCCGAGAGGCGCGCCGTCATCTCCGCAACGGGCACGCCCTCGTCCGCCCAGGCGTGGAAGGAGGCCTGCAGCGAAGCCATGAGCAGCGCCGGCCCGACGCCCTTGCCGCAGACGTCGGCGATCGTCGCGTAGATCTTGCCGTCGGGGCGCGGCCGGAAATCGAAGTAGTCGCCGGAGACCTGTCTCGAGGCGACGTTCGAGCCGTGGAGCTCGTAGCCCGGCAGCGGCGGCGGCTCCTCGGGCAGGAGGCGCTGCTGGATCTCGCGGGCCAGCGCGAACTCCCGGTCCATCTGCCGCTTCTCGGCGTTCTCGGCCATGAGGCGCGCGTTCTGGATCTTGGCCGCCGCGACGTTCGCGAGCGACGTCAGCAGGCGCAGGTCCGCTTCCTCGAAGGAGCGGTGGCCGACGCGGCAGTCGACGTAGATGAGGCCCACGACCTCGCCCTCGTTCTCGAGAGGCGCGGCCAGCACGGACTTGATGCCCGAGAGACGGATCGAGTCCGCCAGCGAGACGCCCGAGCCGGTCGTCGTGTCCATGAGGAGGAGTCCGTTGCGCTTCTCGACGACCGCGGCGACGAGCGTCTTGGAGAGCCGGATGTCCTCGGCCGAGATGCCCTCGGCCACGCGCACGACCGCCGGCGCCAGCTCTCCCGTCGGCCCGCGAGCTTCAGGAGCACGAGGCCGCGATCCGGCTTCAGCGTCTCGAAGACCTTGTCCATGAGGAAGCCGAGGAGCTCGTCGACCGAGATGTCCCGCAGCAGCTCGACCGTGAGCTCGTTGACGACCCGCAGCGACTCGATGAGCTTGCCGAGCTGCTCCGCCGGGAGCCGCGGGTCCGTCTCCGTGGCGTGCGCCCGCAGGAGCTCGGCGGAGGCCTTCAGGATCGTGTTGTCGAGAGGGTCCTCGCCGCCGCCTTCGATCCGCACGCGCGTCGTGGACTCGGACTCCACTTTGAGAGTCACGCCGCCCACCGTGATCCGATCGCCGGGCTTCAGAGGCTGGATCGTCGCGAGCCGCTCGCCGTTGAGGAAGGTCCCGTTGCGCGACCCGAGGTCTTCGACCGTCAGTCCTCCGTCCGTATCGCGCACGATCCGGGAGTGCTGGCGCGAGAGCATCTTGTCGGAGATCGGAAGGTCGTTCATGGACGAGCGGCCAATGGTCGTCACCGGCCGGTCCAGCGACACCTTCCGCGCGGCCATCCCAGGAGCGGTGACGTAGAGGTAAAACACTTCTTCCCTTAGGTTTGGGGATTCTACCCTGCCGGCGTCCCGGGACCGCTTTCCGAGCCACCCCCGGGCCCCCCGGGCCGGACTTGCGCCGGGGGGCTCCGATCCGTAGAATGCGCCGTCCCATGAAACCGAACCTGCACCCCGAGCTGCACGAGGTCCTGGTCCACTGCGCCTGCGGCGAGACCTGGACGACGCGTTCCACCAAGAAAGAGCTGCGGATCGAGATCTGCAGCAAGTGCCATCCGTTCTTTACGGGCAAGCAGAAGCTCGTGGACTCGGCCGGCCGCCTGGAGCGCTTCCGCAAGCGCTACGAGAAGAAGGCGCCGGCGCCGCTTCGGCCTAGACGCCGTGTCCCGAACGCGGGGATGCGCCCCGCCGCGATCTCGTCCCTTCCCTTCGTCCGCCCTCTAGCGGTCATACTCAACGTCCGTCTGGCTGACAGCGAAAGCTGACGGCGGAAAGCTGCCATGTTCGAAAAACTGGAAGACATCCGGCGCAAGTACGACGAGGTCAAATCCCGCCTCGCGGATCCGGCGTTCGTCCAGGATCACCGCGCCGTCCGCCAGGCCCAGAAGACGCTGTCGGAGTTCGAGCCGATCATCCGGAAGACCGAGGAGCACCGCCAGGTCGCGCGGGAGCTCGACGGCGCGCGCGAGTTGACGGAGTCGCTCTCGCCCGGCGACGAGCTCTACCAGATGGCCGCCGCCGAGCGCGCCTCGCTCTCCGAACGCCTCCAGGCGATCGAGCAGGAGCTCAAGGTCCTCCTGCTCCCCAGGGACCCGAACGACTCCCGCAACGTCTTCCTGGAGATCCGGGCCGGCACCGGCGGCGACGAAGCCGCGCTCTTCGCCTCCGAGCTCTTCCGGATGTACCAGCGCTACGCCGAGAGGCGCCGCTGGAAGGTCGAGATCGTGGACCGGGACGACACCGGCATCGGAGGGGTCAAGACCGTCACCGCGATCATCGAGGGGGACGGCGCCTTCTCCCGCCTCAAGTACGAGGGCGGCGCGCACCGCGTCCAGCGCGTCCCGGCGACCGAGAGCTCCGGGCGGATCCACACCTCGGCGGCCACGGTCGCGGTCCTCCCCGAGGCCGAGGACGTCGAGATCCGAGTCGACGACAAGGACATCCGGGTGGACCGCTTCTGCGCCTCGGGGCCGGGCGGCCAGGGCGTCAACACCACCTATTCCGCGGTCCGGCTGACCCATCTGCCGACGGGGCTCGTCGTGCAATGCCAGGACGAGCGCAGCCAGATCAAGAACAAGGCCAAGGCGATGCGCGTGCTCAAGGCGCGCCTGCTCGAGATCGAGCAGGACAAGCAGGAAGGGGCGATCGCCGCCGAGCGCAAGAAGATGGTGGGCTCGGGCGACCGGTCCGAGAAGATCCGCACCTACAACTTCCCCCAGTCGCGCATCACCGATCACCGCATCGGCTTCACGACCCACCGCCTCCAGGACGTCCTCGACGGCAACCTCGACGAGCTCGTCGAACCGCTGAGCTCCCACTTCCAGGCGGAGCGGCTCAAGGAAGAGCTGGCGAAGGCGTGAGGGCGGGTCGAGTCCGGGATCCCTCGCTGCGCTCGGGATGACGGCATGACGAGCGCTCGGCGCGCGTGACCATCCGCGAGGCTCTGGAGGCCGCCGCCGATCGCGCCGCGAAAGCCGGCGCGGACGCCACCGTCTGGGACGCGCGGCTCCTGCTCGCCCACGCGATGGGCGGCGCTCCGCCGCTCGGACTGGACCCGCGGATCGCCCTCGATCCCGTCGTCGCGGCGCGCTTCGAGGCTCTCTGGGAAAAACGGCTCACGGGCGTCCCGGTCCAGCACCTCATCGGCGAATGGGACTTCTACGGGCGGCCCTTCCTCGTGGACGGGCGCGCCCTCGTACCCCGGCCCGAGACGGAGATCCTGGTCGAGCAGGCGCTCAAGGAGGCCGCAGGCGCGCGCCGCGTCCTCGACGCGGGCACCGGCAGCGGCATCATCGCGATCACGTACCTCCTCGAGCGGCCCGAGGCCACCGCCGTGGCCCTCGACATCTCGATCGACGCGCTCGCCCTCGCCCATGAGAACGCCCAACGCCACGGAGTGCGGCCTCGGCTCAGCCTCCTGGCCTCGGACTGGCTGACGGCGCTGGGCTCCGTGCGTTTCGATCTCGTCCTCTCCAACCCGCCTTACCTGGCGGTCGGCGAATCGCCGAACCTGCCTCCGACGGTGCGCGATCACGACCCCCGGAGAGCCCTGTTCGCGGGGGACGACGGGATGGTGGCGATCCGCCACCTGCTCGCGACCGTGCCGGCCATCCTCGAGCCGGGCGGGGTCCTGGTCTTCGAGATCGGGTTCGGCCAGTCCGAGGCCGTGCGCTCGGAGATCCTGGCCCGCCCGGTCTGGCGTCTCGTCCGCGTCGAGCCCGACCTGGAAGGCATTCCGCGCATCTGCGTCGCGAGGCTCGAGTTGGCGTCCGAAAGGGTCAGTAGAATCCGCAAGCCGTGGACAAGTTCGTAATCGAAGGCCCCACGCGGCTCGCCGGCGAGGTCACCGTCGCCGGCGCGAAGAACGCCGCGCTCCCCTGCCTGGCGGCGGCTCTGCTGACGGCGGAGCCGGTGACGCTGACGAATCTTCCCGACGTCGCCGACATCCGGACGATGCGGCGCCTGCTCGAGCACATCGGCGCCCGGATCGAGGCCGGCCCCGAGGAGGCCACGATCGAGGTGCCGTCCATCGGGTCCGCGGATGCTCCGTACGAGCTGGTCAAGACGATGCGCGCGTCGGTCCTCGTCCTGGGACCTCTCCTCGCGCGCGCCGGATCGGTGCGCGTGTCGCTGCCCGGCGGCTGCGCGATCGGCGTGCGCCCGATCGACCTGCACCTGCTGGCGTTCGAGAAGCTGGGCGCCCAGGTCCGGCTGGAGCACGGCTACGTCGAGGCGAAAGCGGAGCGGCTGACCGGCGCGGACATCGCGTTCGAGACCATCACCGTGACCGGCACGGAGAACGTGATGCTCGCGGCGACGCTGGCGAGCGGGACGACGCGCATCGTCAACGCCGCGCGGGAGCCCGAGGTGACCGCCCTGGCCATGCTCCTCGTCGCCATGGGGGCGAAGATCTCGGGCGCGGGCACGGAGACGATCGTGGTCGAGGGCGTGGACGCGCTGCACGGGGCGACGCATCCGATCATTCCCGACCGGATCGAGGCCGGGACGTACGCCCTCGCGGCCGCGGCGACGCGCGGCGACGTCGTCGTGCGCTCGTGCGCTCCGGAGCACCTCTCGGCGCTGACGGCGCGGATGTCCTCCGCGGGTGTCCGGATCGACACGATCGGCGACACGCTGCGCGTGCGCGCCGAGGGGCCGCTGCTCTCGAACGACGTCGCGACGGCGCCCTACCCGGGGTTCCCGACGGACCTCCAGGCCCAGTGGATGGCGCTCGCCGCGGGGATGGAGGGCGTCGCCACGATCACGGAGACGATCTTCGAGAACCGCTTTCAGCACGTGGCCGAGCTCGTCCGCATGGGCGCGAAGATCCGCCTCGAGGGCCGCTGGGCGGTCGTCGAGGGCCCTTCGCGACTGAGCGGCGCCAAGGTCATGGCGAGCGATCTGCGCGCCTCGGCGGCCCTGGCGATCGCCGCCCTGACCGCGGAGGGCGAAACCACGATCGACCGCGTCTATCACCTCGACCGGGGCTACGCGAAAATGGAAGAGAAGCTCGTCGGACTCGGAGCGCGTGTCCAGAGGATCAAATGAGTCCAGAGGACCAATGAGTCGGGAGAGCCCAATGACGGACTGCCTCTTCTGCAAGATCGCGGCGGGCGAGATCCCGTCCAAGAAGGTCTACTCGGACGACAAGGTCTACGCGTTCCACGACATCGCCCCGAAGGCGCCGACGCACGTCCTCATCATTCCCCGCAAGCACATCGGCAAGCTCGCCGACGCCCGCGAAGGCGACGCGGCCGGGATCGGCGAGGTCGTGACGCGCGCGGCCGCCATCGCGCGCGAGCTCGGCCTCGAGCACTACCGGCTGGTCGCGAACAACGGCGAAGGCGCCGGGCAGAGCGTCTTCCATCTCCACTTCCACCTCCTCGGCGGCCGCCCGCTCGCCTGGCCGCCCGGATAACCGTCGCGATCGCTGCGCTGCGGGATCTGCGCCTTCGGCGCACCGGCTCGCGGCTCGCCTGTGGGCTCGACCGCGAGCCTGATCCCTACGCTCCGCGCTCGCTCCCGCGGCGCGAGGCTCCTCCGCTCCGCTCGCGGAGACTCCTCGCGCCGCGAGCCAAACCGACGACTTTCCGGTGCAATGACGAAGCAGGCTTACTGAAGATTGGTCGGCAATGCACCGAGGTCGCCTCCGGCACCCCCCTTGCTGCGGGAGGGGCCGTGGCGCTTCCGATCCGTGTGGGGACGAGCGGCTGGATGTACGCGCACTGGCGCGGCCGTTTCTATCCCCGCGGCCTCGCCACGAAGCGCTGGCTGTCCTACCTCGCGGAGAGATTGTCGACGGTCGAGGTCAACGGCACCTTCTACTCTCTGACGCGTCCGGCCGCCTGCGAGGCCTGGCGCGCCGCCGTGCCGGAAGGGTTCGTGTTCGCGGTGAAGGGCAGCCGCTACATCACGCACATGCTGAAGCTCCGCGGCTTCCGCACGCCGCTCGCGAACTTCTTCGCGTCCGGAATTCTGCGGCTGGGCTCCTCGCTCGGCCCGATCCTCTGGCAGCTTCCCCCGCAACTCCCGTTCGATCGCGCTCGGGCAGACGAGTTCCTCTCCGCCCTCCCGGAGGACGTTCCCGCCGCGGAGCGTCTCGCGCGCCGGCACGACGCGCGCACGACCGGCCGTTCGGCCCTGCGGGCGCCGGACGGGCGCGATCGGCCCCTCCGCTACGCCCTCGAAGTGCGCCACGAGAGCTGGCTCTCGGAGGAGGCGCTCGACGTCCTGTCGCGGCGGGACGTGGCCCTCGTGGCCGCCGACACGGCCGGACGTCATCCCCGGTCGCTCCGACGGACCTCCCGCCGGCTCGCCTACGTCCGCCTGCACGGGGCGCGGCGGCTCTACGAGGGGGCCTATACGGCCGGAGAGCTCCGCTTCTGGGCCGGGCAATGCCGAAACTGGGCGCGCGAGGGCGCGGAGGTCTTCGTCTACTTCGACAACGACCGCGACGCGCAGGCGGTGCGCGATGCGATGGAGCTGCAGTCGATCCTCGGCGGAGGCTCGACGCGCGCGGCGGAAGCCCCCGAGGAACGCCCGAAGCGGCCCCGGAAGCCTCCGTCTCACTTCGATTTCCGTCGAACGCGGCGGGCGGCGTCCTAGTTCGGCGCCGTCACGGGGGCGAAGTTGGCGTGGACCAGCATCCACTGGCCGCCCTGCTTCACGTACACGCGCGTGGACTTGGCCATCGCCGGCGTGACCTTGCCGTCCTTGTTCTTCACCGAGGCGATGTAGTTGTACGAGAGGATCGCCACGTCTCCGTAGACCTGCACCTTCTCGTTCGCCATCTCGGCCGTGATCAAGGTGTCGCTGCCCGAGAAATTGCCGTCGACGACGTGCTGCATCGTGGCCTTGCCGTCGATGCGCGTCGGGAAGGCTCCCTCGAACACCGTGTAGTCGTCGGCGACGTTCTTCCCCCAGGCCGCAGCGTCCTTCTTCATCTCGGCGGCCCAGTGCGCTCGGGTCAGCGCGATGACCTCGTCCGCCACTTGCTTGTTCGAAGCCGCCGCCGGCTTCGCCGTCTGCGCCGGAAGCGCTGCCACCGATGCGAGAAAGACTGCCAGGACACCCAGGATGCGACGCGTCATGAATCCCTCCTCCTTCATGCGAGCCCGCGCGCCCGCCTTTCGAGCGGAAGCAGGCTCGCGTACAGAAACTCGTGGGTCGGCGTCGGCACGCCGGCCTCTTTCCCCAGGCGCACCACGGCGCCGTTCCAGGCCTCGAGCTCCGAGGGCCGCCCCTCGGTGATGTCCCGCTGGAGCGAGGTCGTCCCGGTCGGGTCGAGCCCGTCGAGGAACGCCATGCCACGGTCCACCGCGTCCTCGGACAGGACCACTCCCTGAGCCCGGCTGACCGAACGGATCTCCTCCATCGCGGCAAGAAGCATCCGGCGCGTTTCGGGCACCGCCCGGATGACGCCGATCGGCACCCGGGTCACCGCGCCGACGCCGCCGAAGGAGACGACGAAGAGGAGCTTCTCCCACAGTGAGACGTGAATGTCGGGCGGGACCGTGGCCCGGATCCCGGCGCGCTCGAAGGTCTCGCGCAGCTTCTCCGTGCGCGCGCTGGGGCGCCGATCGAGCTCTCCGAAACGGATCGAGTGCACCTGCCCGAGGCTGCGGATGCGGCCCGGCGCCACAATCCAGCTGAACGTGGCGCAGAGGCCTCCCACGACGCGTTCGGGCCCGAGGACGCCGACGAGCTGCCTGGCCGCGTCGACGCCGTTCTGGAGCGGAACGACGAAGGTTTCCGGACCCAGCATGGGCCCGAGTCGACGGGCGGACTCCTCGACCTGCCAGGTCTTGACCCCCAGGAGGATCACGTCGACCGGCCCCGCCTCCGCCGGATCGTCGGTCGCCTTCACGGAAGCCGGGTCGATCCGGATCTCTTCGGCGTCGGTCTCGACGACGAGCCCCTCGCGCCGGATGGCCTCGAGGTGCTCGCCCCGCGCGATGAAGACGACGTCCTCGCCGGCCTTCGCCAGCCTCGCGCCGAAGTGCGCGCCGGCGCCGCCCGTGCCGTAGATGCCGATTCTCATCGCGGGAGGTCCGGAACCACGGGGAGCACGATGCGGGAGGCCTGCGCCGCGGAGTGCTGGATGCGAATCGTGCCCTTGCGCATGGTGGCCGAGAGCGCTTCCGATTCTCCCGTCTGGAGGTTGCGCGAGAAGGCCGGCATGAAGCTGCCGCAGAGAACGACGCGCACGCGATGACCCTTCGCGAAGAGGTTTCCGGTGCGGAGATTGGGAAGGCGCAGGATCGCGACCTCGCCGGCGGAGAGCAGGCGCGGAGACGGTCCGCCGTCCCGCTCGCTCACCCGCAGCACGTCCGTTCCCGGGCTCGAGAGGTTCCAGGCCGTCCCGTCGGGAGCCACGTCCTCGAGCTTGACCCAGAGGTCGGCGTCCGGAAGCGTCGGTCGACAGATAGATCTCCGTTTCGATCGCGCCGACCACGCGCAGGGGCTCGGAGAGGGGCTCGGTCTCGAAAACCAGCACGTCGGAGCGTTTCGCGAGGTCGCGATAATCGTGCGCGCCGTAGGAGCCATAGGCGTCGACGACCGGGTGCTGGGGATCCGAGACGAACGCACTCTCGGCCACGCCACCGGCCGGTTTCTCCCGCGAGAGCCCGCCCTGCGGCGCCAGGTACAGCGAGAGGGGCTTCGTGCCCGGCAGCGGCAGCGTGTCGCCCGTGCGCCAGACGTTTTCCCCCATGACGAACGCGCGGACGCGCGGCTCAGCGCCGAGGCCGTTCTCGCGGCCGCGCACGTAACGGTCCATGAAGCGGACGATCTCGGCCGCGTAATCGAGCCGGGCCTGCGGCCCGAATACCCGCTCTCCCGCGCGATCTTCGGACTCGCCCCCGTGGACCCACGGCCCCAGGATGATCCGCGCGCGCGGATCCTTCTCGCCGCCTCGCGCCTCCATCAGGCCGAGAAAGTTCGTCATCGCGCCCTCGGGCCCATAGGCCTCGTCGTACCAGCCCGAGAGGTTGAGGACTGCGGCGCCCACCTTCGCGTACCGCCCGCGCAGGTCCGCCCAGGCCCACCAGGCATCCGCCGGCCGATGCGCCAGCCACTCGAAGTAGTAGGGCGCGGGTCCCCGCAACTCCGGCACCTCGGTCAGCGGAAGCCGATACGGCAGCGTCTTCTCGAGCTCCTTCCACGCGGCGCGGGCCTCACGCCCCGTGCGCGGCCCGGGAAGATTCTTCTTCACGCGCGTGTCCGGAGCGATGTTGTTCCAGATCCAGGAGAGCCACGAGAGGTCCCAGGCGCCGCCGGCGTAGAAAAAGTTTCGCGGCGTCGAGAAGGTCATCGCGGGGACCATGGCCTTCAGGTGCGGAGGAGATTCGACGGCCGCGAGCCACTGCACCGCGCCCGGATAGGAGAGGCCGTACGTGCCGATCTCCCCGGTCGACCAGGGCTGCGCCGCCGCCCACTCGATCGTGTCGTAGCCGTCGCGGCCCTCGTTCCGGTAGGGCGTGAAGTCGCCTTCGGACTCGTAGCGGCCGCGGACATCGACACGGACCACCGCGTACCCCGCGGCCAGCGCCGCCTTCGCGACCTCGTCCTCGGACGCGCGCTTGCGGTCGTAGGGAGTGCGGTAGACGAGCGTCGGAAAGCGCCCCTCGGCCGACGGGCGGAAGACGTCGGCCCGAAGGACCACGCCGTCGCGCATCGGGACGGCGACGCTTTCGAGGTTCGCCGGCCCGCCCGCAGACGGCCCGAAGCGCGAGGGCGGACGACAGGAAGACGGCGAGAAGGCTCAAGGGGCGGGCGTCCGGGCGGCGTCCGGAGCGGTCGAGAGGACGACGGGAGGTCCCGCCGTGTCCAGAGCGGGCGGGATGCGATAGATGCCGATGCGCGCCTTCTGGCGCAGCTCCTTCAGCCAGCGGGCGACCTGCTCCTCGAACGCCCGCTCCGACGCGCGCCGGCGCATCTCGTCGGCGACGTTCTCGAGCGGCTCCACCGGCAGACCCGCCGCCTTCTGCGAGGGGACGTAGCGCTCGTCGTACTCCGCGTGCGCCTGCTCCTCGTCGGCATAGGCGATCGGCGCGAAGCGCTCCTTGAGGTAGCGCTGGATCACGAGCTGCCGCTCGAGAGAGGCCGCCACGTCGTCTTCGTCCATGCCGGCCGCGGCAAATTCGGCGTCCGGGTTCTTTCCCTCGCTCTTCAGCCGTTCCCGGAGCTTCTTCATCGCATCCGCGATCTCCGCCGCATCCGGCGGGGACGGCCCGAACCGCGAGGCGTCCTGATATTCGAGATGCTGATCGATGAGGGCATCGAGGACCCGCAGGCGAAACGCCTCGGGGCTCTCGCCGGGCTCCAGAGTCAGCGCCGACACGAGGATCGCCTTTCGGACCTCGCTCTCCGGGATCGCGGTGTCATTGACGGTCGCGGCGATGCGGTCGACGATCTCGCCGGAGAGGACCGCCGCTGCGAGAATCGCGATCGCGATGACGGACGCGGGGCGCGCGAGCGGAGGCACGGCGCCCATGATACGGGCCGCGCCGAGCCGACGACGACTCATCCGTTCGCGGCGCGGATAGTCTCCCGAGCGGAGCGAGGGAGGAGGTTCGCGCCGCGGGAGCCGGAGCGCAGCGCGGAGATCAGGGCGCGGTCGAGTCCGCACCCGGACGAGCCGCGGCCGGTGCCCGCAGGGCAGATCTCCGAGCAAGCGGAGGCGACGCCCATGTTATTTTCGCGAGTCCGTGAGTCACATCGAGAGACGCGGGCGTCTTCTCGTCGTAGGAACGCCCATTGGGAACCTGGAGGATCTTTCCCCGCGCGCCCGGCGTGCCCTCTCGGAAGCGGACGTGATCTTCTGCGAGGACACGCGCGTGACCGCCAAGCTCACGGCGCGCTTCTCGATACCCGCGCCGCGCATATCGTGCCCGGCTCCGCGCGAGGGCGCGCGCGTCGAAGAGCTGCTCGAGAGGCTTTCGCGCGGCGAAACGGTGGCGCTCGTGAGCGACGCCGGGATGCCCGGGATGTCCGACCCGGGCGAACGCCTGGTCGCCGCGGCGGCCGAGGCCGGGCATGTCGTCGAAGTCGTGCCGGGCCCGTCCGCTCCGGCGGCGGCCCTCGCGATTTCGGGCCTGCCGGCCGTTCCGCACGTCTTTCTGGGCTTCCTGCCGTCCCGCCAGGGTGAGCGGAGGCGCGCCCTGGAGGCCCTCCGGAGCCGCACGGAGACCCTCGTGTGGTTCGAGGCCCCTCACCGCCTCCGGGAGTCCCTGGAGGACGCCGCGGTGGCCCTGGGCCCCCGCCGCGCCAGCGTGGCGCGGGAGCTCACGAAGCTGCACGAGGAAGTGGTCCGCGGGACGCTGCCGGAGGTCGCCGAGATCTTCCGCGCCCGCGGGGCGGGCCGCGGCGAAGTCACCGTCGTCGTGGAGGGCGCCTCCGAATCCGCCGTCGCTTCCGCCTCCGAATTCCCTACGACGGAAAGCGTCGACGAGAAGATTCGCGAGGCCCTGGCCGCGGGCGAGGCCTTGAAGCGCCTGTCCAAGGAGATCGCGCGGCGGGCCGGCCGGCCGGCGCGGGAGATCTACTCGCGCGCGCTGCAGCTCTCCCGGCATTCCGGGCCGAAGCCCAAGCCCGATCCCGAATGAGCGACTCGATCGTCCGCGTCTCCCGCCTGACGAAAGTCTTCAAGACGTTCCGGCGCGAGGAAGGCCTCGCGGCGGCCCTGAAGTCTCTGGTCAAGCGGACCGCGACGGAAACGGCGGCGGTGGCGGACGTCAGCTTCACGATCGCGCCCGGGGAGATGGTCGGCTACATCGGCGCCAACGGCGCTGGCAAGTCCACCACGATCAAGATGCTGACCGGCATCCTGACCCCGACGTCGGGCGAGGTGTTCTGCAACGGCTTCGTGCCTCACCGCGAGCGCACGCGCTACGTCGCCACGATCGGGGTGGTCTTCGGCCAGCGCACGCAACTCTGGTGGGACATCGCCGTGGTCGAGTCGTTCCGCCTGCTCAAGGAGATCTACGGCCTGAGCGACGCCCAGTACCGCGAGCGCATGGACCTCTTCGACCGGGTCCTCGGCCTGAAGGCCTACCTGCACCAGCCCGTCCGCAAGCTCTCGCTGGGCGAACGGATGCGGTGCGACCTCGCGGCCTCGCTCCTCCACCGCCCTCCGCTGCTCTTTCTCGACGAGCCGACGATCGGCCTCGACGTCGTCGCCAAGGCCAACGTCCGCGAGTTCCTCCAGGAGATCAACCGGCACGACGGCACGACCGTGCTGCTGACGACGCACGACCTCTCGGACATCGAGACGCTCTGCAATCGGGTGATCGTCATCGATCACGGCCGGCTGCTCTTCGACGGGGCGCTCGACGAGCTGCGCGACCGCATCCTTCCGGTGACCTCCATCGTCTTCGACGTCAAACGCGCGCCGGATCCGTCCGAGCTCGTCTTCGATGGCGTGCCCATCCGCGAAGTCGGGCTCCACCGCTATCGTCTCGACGTCGACCGGCGCGTCGTGGCGCCGGCCACCGCCGTCAAGGACATCGTCAACCGCTTCGAGGTCTCCGATCTGGCGATCGAGGAGCCGCAGATCGAAGACGTCGTCAAGCGCATCTACCGTGACGGCGTCGCATGAGCGCCGCGCGAGATGGCGTCGCATGAGCGCCAACGCGACCACGTGGAGCGCGGATCTGCGGGCATCGCCCTGGCGATCGGCGGTCTCGTTCGTCCGGATCGGGTTCCTGAACATGCTCGCCTACCGGGCGCGCTACTACGTGGGCGTCCTGACGTACCTCTTCAACGTCTCGGTCTACTACTTCATCTGGCGCGCGGTCTACCAGCACGCCGACCGTGTCGTGGGGCTGACGCTGCCCGAGATGATCACGTACGTGGCCGTCGGCTGGGCCATCCGATCCTTCTACTTCAACGAGATCGACCGCGACCTCGGAACGCAGGTCACCGAGGGACGGCTCGCGATGAACCTCATCCGGCCCGTCGACTTCCAGGTGGCGATGATCGCGGACGCGGCGGGACAGTCGGCGTTCCGCGCGGTCCTCTTCACGGTGCCGATCTCGGTCGTGCTCGCGCTCCTCTTCCCGCTGCGGCCGCCGCCCTCGCTCTCCGCCGGCATGCTCTTCCTGGTCTCGGCGGTGCTTTCCTTCTTTCTCGTCGCGGGCCTGAACTTCCTGGTCGGTCTTCTCGCCATCCGCTCCAAGTCCATTCTCGGGATCCTGCGCGCCAAGTACCTCGTCTTCGAGCTCCTTTCCGGGCTTCTCATCCCGACGACTCTCTTCCCCGAGCCCCTGCGGACGATCCTGATCTACTCGCCCTTCCCGCACATCAACTTCACCCCGGCGACCCTCTACCTCGGCAAAGCCACCGGTCTGGAAGCCGCGAAGCTGCTCGGTCTGCAGGCCGGCTGGACGGTCGTTCTTCTCGCCGTCGGCCAGTGGGCGTGGCGCCGCTCGCGCCAGCGCATCACGATCCAGGGCGGATGAGCGTCGCGACGAGCCTCGCCAGGCACGGGCGTCTCTTCGCCCTCTACTTCGCCCAGTACGCGAAGGCGAGGCTCGAGTACCGGCTGGATTTCTTCTCGAGCGTCTTCGCGTCGTTTCTGGGAACGCTCGCGTCTTTCGGGTTTCTCCTGATCGTCTTCTCGCGGGTTCCGGCGGTGAAGGGCTGGTCCTTCGAGGAGATGGTGTTCCTGTACGGCTTCTCGCTCATCCCGCTCGGCATCTTCAACGTGCTGTCCTGGAACCTGTACATGTTCCCGGACCGCTACCTGATCGAGGGTCGGTTCGATCGCGTGCTTCTGCGGCCGGTCTCGTCGGTCTTCCAGGTGCTTTTCGAGGCCTTCCGCCTCGAGTCGTTCCAGGAGACGCTGACGGGAGTGGCCGCGGTCGTCTGGGCGGCGCGGCGGCTGCACCTCGCGTTCGGGCCGATCGACGTTCTGCTGTTCGTCGTCTGGGCCTTCCTCGGCGCGGCGATCTATCTCGCCACCTTCGTGGGCCTGTCGGCGACGTCGTTCTGGATCGAGGACCGGATCGGCATCGTGCCGCCGATCTTCAACCTCATGCAGTTCGGGCGATACCCGCTCTCGATCTACGACGCATGGATCCGGTTCGTCCTGTCCTTCGTGATTCCGTTCGCCTTCGCGACTTTTTTTCCGACGATCCGCTTCCTGAAGCGGCCCGAGTTCCTCCGCGAGTTCTGGGCCGTCCCGCTCGTGGCCGCGGCGACCGTGACGATCGCGCTCGTGGCCTGGAGCGAGGGCGTCAAGCGCTACCACTCCACGGGGACGTAGGCGGGGCCGGAGGAGCCGCGGGCGGCTCCGACAGCTCCGGAGGCGGCAGGGCTTCCGCGGGCGGGAACGCGACCGGCCTCTCCTCGATCCGGCGTCCGGCGAGCAGCGCCGCGGCGCCCAGCCCCAGGAGCAACGCGCCCAGCCATCCCGCCGCCTGGTCTTCCGACGCCGGCTGGGCGAGCAAGGCGATGACCTCCCGCCCTCCGACGGTGAAGATCCCGAAGAGGACCCACGCCGCTCCGTGCCCGCGGAGGAGGAGCGCGGCCGACGCCGCGATCCAGCCGATGATCAGGACGGTGGCCATGAAATCGGCGGCGGCGAGTCCGGGCGAGCGCAGGCTCGCCGGGGCGAGAGCGACCAGGATCGCGAGAGCGCCCAGCGCCCGCCCGAGCGGCGCGCGAAAAAAATCGGAGCGCAGCGCCATGGCCGCCACGGCGCCCAGCACGGCGAGGACGAAGGTGCCCCGGGCCGCCGTCCAGAGGACATCCACGGCGGGCACCGGAAACGGCAGGCTCGAGGGCAGGTTCGGGTCGGGCTCGTAGACGGCCGCGGAGCGGTTGCTGAGCAGGTGCACCCAGCGGGCGAGGCCCAGAAGTCCGGCCGCCGCGATCGACGCCCTCAGGAAGGCGTCGCCCGAGCGAGCCGCGCCGCCGCAACGACGCCGCCCAGCCGGGGCGCGCGGCCGAAAGCAGCACGAAGCCGATCAGTGCCACGAGGAGCATGACCGCGAGACCCACCGCCAGCGAGACCCCGAGGCCCAGCCGGAAGAGGCCGAAGGGCGTCTCGGTCTGGTAGTGCCGCAGCGCGGCGGGCGCGGTGTTCGCGAGGCCGACGATCGCGAGGGCGGCGGTCCAGAGGAGCGGCGTCCGGACCTCGCGCCACTCGAATCCGGGGCGCCGCACGCTCCGGAGAAACAGGATGATGCCGAGACCGACGAGCGCCCCGGCCGCGACCACGCGCGCGCCGAGAAGGATCCAGTCCACCGACGTCCTCCGCCGTTCGGCGCGGACGAATTCCTCGGGAACACGGATCGTGGGAAGGAAGAACGCGAGCCGCGGCCCGTGGAAGACCGCCGTGAGGCGCGGCCGGGCCTCGCCGATGCCGGGCGGCTTCGCCTCGAGCACGACGGTCGTGTCCACGCGTTTCGGGCGGGCCTCCGTTCCCACGTCGACGACGGCGTACTCCGCCGCCGGATACCCGAGCTTCTCCGCGGCCGCGAGCGCCCTCGCGCGGGCCGCTTCCCCCGGGGGCGCCGGTGCGGCAGGCGCGTCCTCCGGGAGAGTGTTCAGGAAGGCCACGACGCGGGAGCGCTTCGCGTCGACCAGGACTTTCCATTCCTCTTTCTGCTCGGGCCGGAAGAACCGGACGACCCAGTACGCCAGAGGCAGCTGTCGTTCGGAGAGGCGCCGGAACGCCTCCGGGCCCCCTTTCTCGATGACGTACCGCGCGGCCTCGTCCGAAAACTGCGGAATGCCGCCTTCGTCCTGCGGATGCGCCGCGCGCACGGCCTCGTCGTCGGCGAACCCGGTTCCCTGGTAGGTCACGGAGAGCCAGCCCGACGCATCGACTCCGTTCACCCGCAGGAAGCGGTTCGCGATCTCCTCGGCGCGGGATTTGCCCGTCTCGTCTTCGACGTCGGGCGTGACGTGCTCGCCGGGCAGGAAGAGCGAAGAGGCCAGGATGAGAGCGAGCACTCCCATTCCGGCGAGGGCCCTCGGCGAGAGGGGGCGCACCGGCGGAATGGCGGCGGGCGCCGCTTCGACGCGCGGCGGAGGAGGCACGAAACCGATGTCGCCGTTGGAGAGGCCGGCCTCCGGAAGGAATCCGCCTCGCCGCAGGTACAGCACGAGCGAGACGGCCATCGGGAGGAGCAGGATCAGAGAGGCAATCGCGCCGGAGACGACGTAATAAGCATTTCCCGAACGCAGGAGCAGGAGCGCCGTGTAGATCGCATCCACGGTGAAGTGCCACACGAGCAGGGGCACGACGCCGTAGCGGAGCATCAACGCCCCGATCAGCACCCCGGCGAGACCCACCTCCAGGCCTCGGATGTAGAAGGGCTGGTTGGGGTACGTCGAATGCCCGAAGCCCCAGATGAAGGCCGGGATCACGACGGCGAGGACGCGTCCGGCCCCGAGGCGGTCGAGGAAGGAGATCGAGAACATCCGGCTGATCCCCTCCTCGGAGACGGCCGGCAGGAACCCGATGAAGAGCACCGTCGCCCACGGGAACGCCGTGTTGAGCATGTCGCTGTAGGGCACGTCGGCCGGCGACCACGCGCCGAAGTGCGCCGCGATCACGTAGAAGGCCGCCTGGTACCCGAAGAAGAAGGCGGCGAGCGCGTATCCGAGCACGACGCTCCGGAAAAACGACTTCGTCTGCAGCCCGCGCCACGAGAACGCGCCGCCGAGGGAGATCTTGCGCGGAAACCGCTCGCGGTAGATCGGCTCGGCCGCGGCCACGATGAAGGCGATGCCCGCGCCGGTGCCGATGGCTCCGAGAATCCCGAGGACGATCTCCTTGGTGAGATAGGCGGAGAGCGGGCTCGCCGTGTCGTAGCCGAAGAGCGTCAGCGGCAGGTCGTTCAGGACCGAGAGCAGTGCGAGGACGAACGCGATGCCGCCGAAGCCGGCGACGAGCCGCCACGGCACGTCCTTGCGCACGATCTTCGTGACGAGCACGGCGAGCATCGCCAGAAACGTCGCGATGAGACCCGCCGTCGCGACCTGGCCCGCGGCCTCGTTCTTCGAGCGGAGCTTTTCGTAGTCCCGGATCCAGCTCTCCGGAACGTGCACGAATTCGCGGTACTGCGTCAGGCGGTCGCCGGAGACCGTCGTGGCGAAACGGATCGTGGCGTCGCCGAACCGGACGCCGACCTTCTCGTCGACGAAGTCCCAGTCCGTGCGCTTGGGCCGCGAAACCGGCGTCGCCTCGATCGCCTTGAGACTGGCCTCGGGCAGGCCGCGCGAAGCCAGGAACGCCAGGGCGATCGCCCGCGCCTCCGCCTGCGTCAGGCGCGCCCCGGGAGCGTCCTCCTTCAGGACCGACCGGAAGCCGACGAGATCCCCGAGGGGAGTGAAGCCCGCCCGCTCTTCCTCCTGGACGCCCGAACGGAACCACCGCATGCGCCAGATCCAGATCTTGGCGTCGCGGCCATAGAGCTTTCCGGCGCGCTCCAGGCCCAGCTCGCGCTCGAGGTAGATCTTGGCGGTCTCGTCGACGTCGAACTGCCCCGCGAAACGCGTGCCGGCGAGATCGGCGCCGCGGCTCTTCAGGAAGCTTTCCGCCAGCGTCCTCGCCTCGCGGCGATTGACCTTGAACTCGATCGAGGCCTCGGGAAAAGCCCGGCGGAAGAGGGCGGCGGTCGTGGCCGCGCCCGCCGCGATCACGAGGAGACAGACGATGACGAAACGGACGTCGCGGCGGTCGAGCTTCTCCATCGCCTGCGCCCGGCCGGGCTACCCGACCAGGACGCTCCCGCCGTTGACGTTGACGATCTCGCCCTGGAGATGCCTCGCCAGGTCGGAGACGAGAAACAGGATGGGCCCGGCCACGTCGGCGGCCGAGGCCACGCGGCCGATCGGAATCGACTTCTCGATCTCCGCCCGCGCGATCGGGTTGTCGAGCGAGGAGCGGGACATGTCGGTATCCACCCAGCCGGGCGCGATCGCGTTGACTCGGATCCCGCGCGGGCCGAGCTCCGCGGCCAGCGACTTCGTGTACGAGATGAGCGCGCCCTTCGACGCCGCGTAGGCGGAGTGCCGGGCCTCCCCGCGCTGCCCCGCGGTGGACGAGACGAAGACGATCGCGCCGCCGTGTTTCTCGAGGTGGGGCGCCGCGGCGTCGGTGACGAGGAACGCTCCGCGCACGTTCACGGCATAGGTGCGGTCCCACACCGCGACGTCTCCCCTGCCCGTGACGTCCTCCTCCCAGATGCCCGCGTTGAGCACGAGGATGTCGAGCCGTCCCCACGCCGTCACGACGTCGCGCACGAGCTGCCGCGCGGCCGCGGCGTCGCCGACGTCGCCGGCGAGCGCCATCGCTTCGCCGCCCGCCGCGCGGATGTCGCGCACCGCCGCGTTCACGGCGGCCTCGTCGCGCACGTAGTTGAGGGCCACGCGGGCGCCCGCGCGCGCGAGCAGGTCCGCCGTCGCCCGGCCGATGCCCCGCGAACCCCCTGTAATCAGGGCAGTTCGGGGCGCGAGATCAATTGTGAAACTCCCAGCCATTTTGCTCCGTATATCAGATTAGAAAAGAGAGACACCTTCCATCAAGACAGGGCGGCGCCATGAGGCGGCCGCCCCCCGCGTTTTTAGCGACCTGCAATCAGGTCCCCGACGTACACCGTGAGGGTTTCCACCGGCGGCCCGGAGTTCTTCAGCGCGACGTCCACGTCGGCGGCCCGCGCGAGCGCGCGTGCGAGCTGGCGCGTCGTGAACTTCGAGGAGCGCTTCGCCGATTGGTAGAGACCGTACGGGTGCGCGCCGCCCTGCGCCGTCTCGAAGGGCGAGCGCCCGAACGGCGCCGCGGGCGCCATCAGGCGGGGCAGGACGCGCGCCTGGAACGTCTGGTACGACATGGACGCGTCGAAGTTGGACGCGCCTCCGCCTCCGCCTGCTTCGTCCAGCCGCGCGCGGATCAGGAGCATCCGGCGAACCTCGCCCGCGAGCATTCCCAGGAGCTGGATGGGCCAGATGTCCTCGATCTTCTTGAAGTCGCGGTCGCCCGCACGGATGTCCCGGCCATCGAGAAGGCGCTCGAGACGCGCGAGCGCATCCCCGGCGTCGCGGCGGCCGATCGCGTCGAAGAAGGCGTAGACGTCCTCGGAGGACTCGTCCTCGACGTTCGCCTCGATGTCGGTGGCCCGGATCCGGCCGCCCTTGCCTGCCCACTCGAGGAGCTTCTCGAGCTCCATCGCGAACGGCGCCGCCCGGTAGTCCGTCCGGACCAGAAGACGCTGCACCGCCGCGGGCTCCAGACCGACCTCCCGCTCCTTCGCCCGGGCCTCCGCGAGCCGCCGGAGCGCCGGCTCCGCGTCGTCGCCGACCGTCGTTTCGAGGACGAGGCCGCGGTCCGCGATCTCCCGCACCAGGTCCACGCCCGCCGGCGGCGAGACCGCCGTCATGAGCGCCACCGTGCCGTCGTTCTCGCCCCGCTCGATCAACGCCCGCAGAGCGGAGCGCAGGATCGCGGCGCCGCCGCTCTTTTCTTCGGGCATCTCCTTGAAGATCTCGGCCAGCAGCTCCGCCTCGTCCTTGCGTCGGACCTTCCGCGCCGCGGTCTCCGCCGTCTCCTCGGGCGCCCCGAGCGGCAAGTCGAGCGCCGCGAGGAGCAACCGCGCCTGCTTGAAAGCCTCCCGGCGCTTCCCCGCCTCCCAGGCCTCGACGGCCTTGGTGAACAGCCGCCCCGGCGCCTCGGTGCCGAGCAGGCGCGAGATGTCGAGCTCGACGATCCGCTGCGGCGAAAAGAGCGAGCGGTTGAGCAGCGCGTCGGACACCGACTCGACAGGGGCGTCGTCCTCGAACCGCAGGATCTCCGCCTCCTTGCCCATCGAGAGGATTTCCCGCGTCCGCGCCGCCGCCTCCTCGACGAAGAACTCCACGTCGCCCGTCACCAGGATCGCCGCCGGGGCGTCCGGGAACTTCGGGACCACCTTGTCGGAAAACGCCGCCTTGGGCACGAGGCGGAGTCTAACGGAGCCGTAGGCCGTCAGCGAGGCGGCACGACCCGAGGCCGGCGCCTCAGGTCGAGAGAGTAGACACCGTCGTTGGTGGCTGCGTACAGCACGCCGCTCGCCGTGTCGGCGAGCAACGCATAGACGTTGGCATAAGCGTTGACATCCGGGAAGCCCGTCCCCAATGGCTCCCAGGTGGCTCCTTCGTCCAAGCTCCGGAAGACACCTCCGAACACGGACGCAACATATATGGCTCCGTTTGAGGATCCGTCCACCGCGATGGCGGACACCGGGTCGGTGAAGCCGGTCGCGCTCCATTCTGTGCCGGAGGAGCCGCCGCGAAGAAGGCCCCTTCCGCCCGTCCCCAGCCATACGACGCCGGGGCGGCCGGGATCTGGGAGGACGGCGTAGATCACGCCACCGGTATCGAGCCCGGGGTCGCGGACCCAGCTCTCGCCCCTGTCGAGGCTGCGGTAGAGAGCGGTCAACGTGTAGCCGTTGTAGCTAGCGTAAAGAATCGCGGAGTCGCCCGAATCGATCGCAACCGTGCCCACTCCGATCGACTCGACGCCATGGTTGATCACACGCCACGACTCGCCGCCATCCGTGCTCTTGAGCGGATAGAAGTCGGCCGCGTAGACGATCGAGGGGTCGGCGCGGTCGAAAACGATGGCGGACGTGTTGAATCCCGGCCCGAAGGCCGTCTCCCAAGTCGCCCCCCCATCCCGGCTGCGCACTATCCCTGAGGACCAGCCGGACGCGAGAATCACAGACGGATCGGAGGGGCTGACGGCGATCGCCCCGCCGGAGGCCGGGGAAGTCAGATCTTCGGCCCACGTTGCGCCGCCGTCTGTGGAAGTGGCGAAGCCTGTTCTCCCGACGGTGTAAAGCGCCGAGGAATTCATCGGATCGAGAGCGAGCGCGTACCAGGACGCTCCCCGCAGCCCATCGTTCGACGCGATCCACGTCTCGCCATCATCCGAGTCGTAAAGACCTTGAAAGGCCCCTGCGAAAACCCGAGTCGTGGCTCCCGGACGCCGCGGCGGCTACGGATCGCGTGAACACCTCGAGAGTCTTTGTCCAGGTCAGGCCGGAATCGCGACTGACGACCAGTCCGTCCGGGGACGTCGCATAGAACGTGGTGGGAGATAGCGGATCGATCACGAAATCGTCGATGTCCTGTTCGTTCGACACAACGCATCCAGGAGACTCCCCGATCCGTGCTCCGGAAACGTCCGTCGCTCGAGTAGATCCTGTCGGGATCGGAAGCGTCGCTGACGAACCTCCGAACTCCATCCACTCCGAAGGTCGTCGACGTCGTCCACGTCTCGCCTCGGTCATCGCTGTACGCGAACCGGAGCCCGAAGCGGTCGATTGCGACTTCTTCAAGGCGGGCGCGGTGCAGACGGGACGGACGGCCGGAATCGAACCCCACGGTCCCGCGAAACATCTCTGTCCACGTCGATCCTCCGTCCAGCGTCCGCCATGCGGCTTCGTTGGAAACCACCCACACATGCAGTGGATCAGCCGGATCGATGGCGGGCGGCGCCGGCCACGAAACGCCCGGCAGGACCATGTTCCACTCCACGCCGCCGTCGGCCGACTTCCAGAGCCCGTCGTACGACGACGCGAAAACGACTCGGTGGTCGGAAGGCGCCACCGCCACGCTGAAGAACGACGTATCCGGTGGGCCGATTTCCTTCCAGGTCGATCCGCCGTCAAACGTCTTGAAGACGCCGCCGATCCGGTGCTCGTCGTTGGTATAGATGCTGCCCAACGCCGCGTACGCGACCCGACCGTCGGTCGGATCCACTGCGATCCCGAAAACCTCGCCGCCGAACGGCCCGCGGCTCGACCAGCGGGCGGCTGGCCGGATCCTGCGGCGTGACGATGGACGAAGTCTGAGCGGAACCGAGCACAGCAATCCCGGCGGCCAGGAGCCAGGAGACTGCGTCGACCATGCGAAGAAGTATACGGACGAAACAAGGCCCCCGTCGGCGAGACCGACGGGGGCCATCGAGCAAAGGAACTTGAAGGCGGGTTAGTTGGGGAGCATCCCCTTCTCGGAGAGCTCCTGGCAGTCGACGCAGTACGGCGTCCAGGGCACTGCCGTGAGGCGCTTCTCGGCGATCGTCTGGCCGCAGTTGATGCACATGCCGTAGGTCACGTCGTCGATCCGGTTGATGGCGTCGTCGATCTGAAGCAACGTCGAGCGTTCTCCGTCGGTCAGCGAATAGAGGAACTCGCGGGTGTACGACGAGACGGCCTTGTCGGCGATGTCCTGCGTCGACTCTTCCGTCGTCTCCTCCTCGGCGCTGCGGGTCTTGGCGAGATCCGACGAGAGGCTCGTTTTCTTCTCTTCGAGCAGCCGCCGGTACTTTTCCATGTCCTTCTTGTTCATCCGGACGGCCTTGGCCGCTGTCGAGGGCATTCGGTATCTCTCCTTTTTTCTCGCGCCCCTCTACCAACACTCAGGGGCGAAATTTGGATCCGCGATGATAACCGATCCGGTCGGGAAGTCCAGCGAAATCCGTCACTTAAGGCGGGCTTTAGCCGCGAGAACCGGCCTGTTTCTTCTCCCTTTCCCACAGGAACTTGCGCGACACGCCCAGCCGCTTCGCGGCCAGCGACCGGTTTCCGCCGGCCCGCCGGAGTGTTTCGTCGATGTACGCGTCCGTGAGCTCCCGCAGTGTCCAGCGCCTCTCGACGGCGGACGAAAGCAGCGATTCGGGCGCCCCGAGACTGCCCGCCGGAAGATCCGCCGGCCGGATCTCGGCTGCCTCCGCGGTGAGCACAGCCTTCTCGACGACGTGCTGCAGCTCGCGCACGTTGCCGGGCCAGGGATGGTTGATGAGCGTGCGCTCGGCGTCCTTCGTGAAGCGGCGCGCCGGACGATCGTAAGCGCGCGCGGCGCGCGCGGCGAAGCCGCGGGCGAGCGGGAGGATGTCCTCCGGACGTTCGGAGAGAGGCGGAAGGCGGATGGACACCACGTCGATCCGGTAGAAGAAATCGTCGCGAAACGCGCCCCGCTCGACGAGACCCGCGAGGTCGCGGCGCGAGGACACGATCAGGCGCGCGCGAAACGGGTGCGTCGTCACGCCGGAGAGGCGGCGGAAGTTTTTTTCCTGGAGCACGCGCAGGAATTTGGCCTGGGCCGCCGGCGACAGCGAAGAGACCTCGTCGAGATAGACAGTTCCATCCTCGGCGACCTCGAGCAGCCCCTTTTTGGTGGCGATCGCGCCGGTGAAGGCGCCGCGCTCGTGGCCGAAGAGCTCGCTCTCGAAGAGCTCGTCGGAGAGGTTCGCCGCGTCCACCCGGACGAAGGGGCTGGCGGCGCGCACGGAGACGTCGTGGATGGCGCGGGCGAGGCGGTCCTTTCCGGTGCCGCTCTCGCCGAGGATCAGGATCGTCGACGGAAGATCCGCCGCCCGCTCGATCGACGCGATCTCCCGCGCGAGCTCGCGATTTCGCGTCTTGAAAAGCGACCTCAGGCTACCCCTGTCTGCTTTTCGCCATGGGATGCCCCCTTCGCGGCCGCTTGCTCCCGTACGGCGCCGTCGAGGCGCCGCTACAACAGACCCGCGCTGGGTCTCTCGGCGAAAACACCGGTCTCGTTGGCCGCGTCGCCCCAGAGGCGCTCGAGGGCGTAGAACCTCCGCGCTTCCTCCTGGAAGACGTGAAAGACCACGTCGCCGTAGTCGAGGAGGATCCAGTGGGCGCTCGTCATGCCCTCGACCGAGTAGGCCGGGCCGAGCTTCTCGGCGATGCCGTCGGCGATGGCGCGGGCCTGGCGGTCGTTCCTGGCGGTGGAGAGGACGAAGTAGTCCGCCATCGTCGTGAGCTCAGTCAGGTTGAACACGAGGACGGCCGAGGCTTTGCGGTCGAGAGCCGCGGTGAGACCTTCCCGGACCTTGTCCTGGGCGGAAAAGCCGGGTTTCAACTTTGAGGCATCCCCGGCTTGTAGAGACCGTGCTTCGTAATGTACTCCGCGACCGGCCCCGGAACCCGGCCCCCGAGGCCCTTTCCGGCCGCGAGGTCGTTCCGCAAGTCCGTCGCAGAGATTTTAACCGATCCCGCGTCGAAAATGGACAGGCGATCGCTGGCGGTTGCGATCTCCGGCACCGTGAGCCGCTCTCCGACGAAAGGCTCCCGGTGGAAGGCCGCGATCCGCGCGATCTTCAGGATTTCTTCGGGCCGTCTCCATCGCGCGAACCCGGCGAGGATGTCGGTGCCCATCAGCAGCCACAGCTCGTCCCCGGGATGGCGGGCCTGGATCGCGGCGAGCGTGTCGACCGTGTAGGAGGGCGGCTCGCGGTCGAGCTCCTCGAGGTCGATCGACCAGTCCGGCCGGCCCTGGATCGCGAGCGCCAGCATGGCGACGCGGTGGCGCGCATCGGTCGGAGGCCTGTCCTTGTGCGGAGAGAGCCGCGCCGGGACGTAGTAGACGCGACGCAGCTGGTACTTCATCGCCGCGGCCTCGACGGGAAGCACGTGGCCGTTGTGCACCGGATCGAAGGTCCCGCCGAAGACACCGATGCGCATGGGACGCCCGCTCAGCCCTCGGACTCGGTACTGGCTTCGGCTTCGGCTTCGGCTTCGGCGAGAGATGGTTCCGGAGCCGTCGCCACCTCGTGGAACAGGTGCTGGACGAGCTCCGGCAAGCCCGCATGGGTCGCGGCCGAGATTTCGAAGAACGGCAGGCCGCGCCGCCGTGCGGCCTCCCGGATCGAGGGAACGCGGTCGGGATCCGAAACGGCGTCGCACTTCGACGCGACGAGAACGCGGGGCCGCCGCGCGACGTCGGGCGAGAACTCCACGAGCTCTCTCTCGATCGTGGCGACGTCCGACTCGGCGTCGCCGGCCGCCGAGGCGTCGACGAGATGGCAGAGCAGGCGGCAGCGCTCGACGTGCTTGAGGAAGCGGATCCCGAGCCCGGCGCCCCGGTGCGCGCCTTCGATCAGTCCGGGAATGTCCGCCACGACGAGCGTGCGGGCGTCGTGCGACGTGACGACCCCGAGGTGCGGCACGAGCGTCGTGAACGGATACTCGGCGATCTTGGGCTTGGCCGCGGAGATCGCCGAGATCAGCGTGGATTTGCCGGCGTTCGGCAACCCGATGATCGCGACGTCGGCGAGGAGCTTGAGCTCGATCGAGAGACGGCGCTCCGCCCCCGGCAAGCCGGGCTTCGCGAAGCGCGGCGCCTGGCGCGTGGGCGTCGCAAAGTGCTGGTTGCCCCAGCCGCCGTTGCCGCCCTTGACGAGGAGCACACGCTCGCCGGCCCTCACGAGGTCCGCGACGAGCTCGCCGCTCTCGGCGTCGGTGAGGACCGACCCGAGCGGGAGACGCACCTCGATGTCCGCGCCGGCCTTGCCGTGGCAGTTGGAGCCCATGCCGTGCTCGCCCCGGCCCGCCCGATACGAGTTCTGGTGGCGGAGGTGGTAGAGCGTGTTGTGCGCCGGATCGGCGACGGCCCAGACCGAGCCGCCGTGTCCGCCGTCGCCTCCGGAGGGCCCCCCCTTCGCGACGAACTTCTCCCGCCGGAAGGCGATGCAGCCATTGCCGCCGTCGCCGGCCTTCACGTAGATCTCGGCGGTATCGATGAACATGCGCTGCCGGGATGAGGGGCGGGGTTCAACCCCGCGAAAAGCGCGTTAGGAAGCGGAGGGAGCGAGCGGCTCGATCGAGATTCGGCGCCCGAGGCGGCCCTTGTCATGGAAGCGCACGATGCCGGCGATCTTGGCGAAGAGGGTGTCGTCCTTGCCGCGGCCGACGTTGACGCCCGGGAAGAACTTCGTCCCGCGCTGCCGGACGAGGATCGTGCCGCCCGGTACGTTCTGCCCGCCGAAGGCCTTGACGCCGAGCCGCTGGGAGTTCGAGTCGCGGCCGTTGCGGGAAGAGCCCTGTCCCTTTTTATGTGCCATGACTTATCCTTCGATCGCCTCGATGCGGACTTCGATCATCGTCTGGCGATGACCCTTCGTGCGCCGGTACTGCTTGGTCCGCTTCTTCTTGAAGACGAGGACTTTGCGCGTGCGCACCGTTCCGAGCACCTTGGCCTGGACCGTGACGCCCTTGAGCGCGGCGGTGCCGATGCGGACTCCGGAGTCGCCCGAGACGAGGATGACGCTCGAGCCCGAGAGCGCGAGCTTTTCACCCTTGGCGATCTTCTCGCCGGCCGGCTTTTCGATCCGGACGACGTCGCCAGCGGCGACCTTCAGCTGTTTCCCGCCGGTGCGGACGATGGCGTACATAAGGAGCGCGCATGATAAAGGTTTTCGAGCCAAAGTCAAGCCGTTGAGGAATCAATGACTTGGAGGCTTCCGGCGCCCGCTGCGGGGGGTATCGTTGTGAGTCTGCGCCATCGAATTCCTCCGCCGCTCGCCCGTCTCGGCCTGATCCTCGGGGCCCTGGCCGTGGCCCTCTCCTGCACTCCTTCCTCCAACGCGGCTCCGGCTCCGGGCAGCCCGGTGCCGCCGACGCCTGCGCCGCCCGCGGCGGCGACGGCGACAGAGCGTTCTGCGGCTCCTGTGGAGACCTCGACGGGCGCGAGAACCTGGTTCATGGCCCCCGACGCCTCCTGCGGAAGCGGAAACGGGACGCTCGAGAAACCCTGGTGCATCCAGGATGCGCTCGAGAGCCGCAGAGTGAAGCCCGGAGACACGATCGAGGCCCGGCTCGGCGGCACGTACAAGCTGCGGGAGATGGCCGGCAGCTTCGTGCCGATCACAGCGACGCTCACGGGCTCGCCCGACCGGCGCATCACGGTGAAGCCCTACGCTCCGGACCAGACCACTCCGACGACTCTGATCCGGGTCGCCTGCGACCAGCCCGAGCGAGGACAAGGGCGTCGAATGCATGTCCATCGAGTCGAGCTGGGTGGACTACTACGACTTCGAGGTCGCCAACTTCGGCGATCCGCAGCGCCAACGGACCACCGGCCAGTTCGACTCGGCCGGCTTCGGGACCGGCGTGCGGGTTTTCGCCGACGCCAAAAAGAACCACGGCGTCGGAAATCGCCTCATCAACTGGGTCGTGCACGACACCGCGGGCGGCGTCTTCAAGTCGGATCGGGCCAATCCGACCGACTTCTACGGCATGGTCGTCTACAACTACGGGTTTCTCTACAGCCTCGAGAAGGTACGGCGCATCGGGGGCCACGGCTTCTACCTCCGCAACGGGATCGAGGCGAACGGCCGCCTCAAGAACTGCACTTCGCGTTCCGGAGTGGACGACAGCGAGCCGGCGAGGGTCTCGCTGATCGACAACATCGTCTCCGGGGCGATCTCCGTCAAGGGTTACGGCGCGGCGTCCCTGTCGTATCAGGACTACGGAACCTGCGACGTGCGTGATGCATCGCAACGAGCTCTTCGAGGGCAACTTCTTCCTCGGACACACGCTGTCGGGAGGCTGCCCGGCGACCAACGATGCGACGCTGGGAACGAGGGACCAGACGCTCAAGAACAACTGGTGGTCGTCGTACACGGCGGGATACCACGCGGCGGGCTGCGACAGCGTCACGATCGACGGCAACTTCATGTTCCGGCCCATGCACTCGGACGCGACAAGTACTTCGCGAACCGCTCCGCCGATCTACTTCGCCCAGCGCCGCGGGAAGGACACGAACCCGTGCCGCCCGGGCGTGACGTTCACGAACAACACCTACTGGGGCAATCCGCGACCCGTCGAGGGGAAGAAGGCCGCGAGCGAGCGAGCCCGACACCATCAACGGATTCGGGCCGAGTGGTACGCCGGCGAAAGGGCAACGTCTACCTGCCGAACGACGAAGCCGCCCGACCGGAACTACACGGCCGTCCGCAAGAACGCCTACCGCCCCGGCTCGTGCAACGTCTACGTGGCGAACTTCCTGGACGCCGCCGCCGTGCCGGTCGACCTCTCGACATGCGGCCTCGCCGACGGCGCGCGCTTCGAGATCCGGTCGATCTACAACTACATGGGTGCGCCCGTGGGCACGGGAACCTATGCGGCGGCCTCGCCGAACGTCGACTTCCCGATGACCCCGGCCGCGAACCCCATCGCCAACTCCGTCGGCCACCTGGAGGGCGGCGCTCCGGGCAGCTATCCCGACATGCACCATTCGCTGACGCGGCCGGGCGGAAACATCTTTCGCAACGCGTTCGTGGTGCTCACGCCGGGGCGCCGACGCCGGCGCGCTGCAACGTCCGAGTCAGTCCTGGTCGATGGTGTTCGGCAGCTCGTCGACGTCATCGGCGCGCCGGGGGAAATGCGCCGCCAGCTGGTCTCCCACGGTCCGCACGGCCTGGACGACGCCCTCGGTGAACTCGCCCTTGCGGAAGTGGTCTTCCATCGCCGCGGCCACGGCGGTCCAGAAATCCGCGCCCGCCTTCTCGTGGATCGCGATGTCGCCGAGGACGCGAAACTTGTGGGCACGAGGCGCGATGTAGACGAGCACCCCGTTGCGCTCGGCGGTCTTCGTCATCCCGAGCAGGTGAAAACGGCGGAGGGCTCGCTCCTCCAGGTCCTCCGGTACGCGGCGGGTCACGTGGACGCGGATCTCGGCGGAAGTCTTGGCCTCGGCGGCCGCGATGGCCTGGACGATGCGGTCCGAATCGAATTCTGAAAAGAAGTTCGCCATCGTCGACTTCTACCTTCTACCAGCTCCCCGAGGCGCCGCCGCCGCCGAACGAGCCGCCTCCGCCCGACCATCCGCCGCCGCCCCCGCCCCCAAAGCCGCCGCCGCCTCCTCCGAAGCCGCCTCCGGACCAGCCTCCACCGCCCCAGCCGCCCCAGCCTCCGCCCGTCCACCAGCCGCGGCCGCCGTGAGAGCGGAAGGCGCGTCTCTTGCGCATCAGGATGGGAAGCAGGATGAAGACGCCGAAGAACAGCGCCGCGAGAAGACAGCTCGACATCTGCGCGGATCCGCCGCCTCGTCGCTGCTCGTCGACGGTCTTCCCGGTCCCCCGATACTCCCCCTTGATCGCGGCCATCATGGCGTTCACGCCGGCCTCGACGCCGCCGGGATAATCGTCGGCGCGGAACCTCGGGCGAACCTCGTCCATCGAGATCCGTTTCGCCGTGACGTCGGGGAGAGCGCCTTCCAGGCCGTAGCCCACCTCGATGCGCATCTTCCGGTCGTCGACGAAGACGAAGAGGATCGCGCCGTTGTCCTCCTGCTTCTGCCCGGCGCCCCACTTCTGACCCGCGCGGACGGTGAAGTCCTCGAGCGTGAAACCTTCGGGCAGCTTGCGATCGATCCAGACGAGGATCTGGTCGGACGTCTCGCGCTCGAACTGGTCGATCTTCTCGCTCAGGGCTTCGGGCTGGCCGGCCGCGAGCACGCCGGCCCGGTCGGTCACCGGACGCTGAGGCTTCGCCGGGATGAGATCGTCGTAGCGGTCGGCGCGCAGGGCTCCGCCCCACGCGAGCCCCGCGATCACCAAACACGAAAGGACGATGCGCCGGCGCATCCGCGCCTGCCTCCTGCCGACCGTCTCCGGCCGTCCGACTAGTTCGCCGGCGCCGCCGTCGGCGCGGGCTTGCCGAAGTCGAACTGGACCTTCGGCGCCTGCTCGGCTCCGGGCGTAATCGCCTTGAAGTACGGCTTCTCCTTGAAGCCGAAGAGCCCGGCCAGCATGTTGGTCGGGAACTTCTTCAGCACGGTGTTGTAGGTCTGGGCCGATTCGTTGAAGCGCTGGCGCGCCACGGTGATGCGATTCTCGGTGCCTTCGAGCTGGGCCTGCAGGTCGCGGAAGTTCTGGTTCGCGCGCAGCTCCGGATAGCGCTCGGACACGACGAGGAGCCTCTGGAGCGCGGAGCCCAGCTGGTCCTGCGCCTGCTGGAAGCGGGCCAGCGATTCCGGATCGGTCGGCGCCTGGCCCGGCGTGATCGTGGCGCGACCCACGGAGGCGCGGGCCTCCGTGACCGCCGTCAGCGTGTCCTTCTCGAAGTTGGCCGCTCCCTGGACGGTCGAGACCAGGTTCGGCACGAGGTCGGCGCGGCGCTGGTACTGATTCTCGACTTCCGACCACGAGCGGTCGACGTCCTGGTTCAGGGTGACGAGCCGGTTGTAGGTCCCGGCGAACGAGATGCCGAGGATGACGAGAAGTACGACGAGGATACCGATGCACCCGAGCCCGAGCTTGCCCATCTACTCCTCCTTAGCCCTTAGCGTTAGCCGAAACGTTCGGACGACGCGAAACGGATGCGGATCATAACGGATACCGGGGCGCTCGGAGCGTTCCGGGAGGGCGAAGGCTCAGTCGCCGGGACGCGCCGACGCGACCCAGGACCTTGGCGGGCAGAAGGGCCTTGAGCGTCGCGGCGCCGGAGCCGTCCCAGACCAGACGAGCGACCGCGGCCTTGCGCATCGGGATCTCCAGGCCCGGACCGCCGGACACCAGGCGTCCCAGCAGAGCCCCGAGGTGCGGCTCGTGGCCGACGAGCAGGATCGCCTTGGCCTTCTCTCCGCGCACTTCGTCGAGGATCTCCTGCGGATCGGAAGACGGCTCGAGCGCCTGGGTCTCCCGGAGCTTGCCCGACAGGCGCAGGGCCTTCACCACCGGTTCCGCCGTCTGCCGCGCGCGAACGTACGGCGACGTGAGCACCAGATCGATGCCGGTCTCGAGCTCCGCCAGGCCCCGGGCCACCTCGCGCGCCCGCTTCTGCCCGTCCTCGGTGAGCGCCCGGTCCGCGTCGCGCCCGGACTCCGCGCGGTCCTCCGCGACGGCGTGCCGGAGCAGCCAGATCTCCATTCGCTGCAAGTGTAGCCGAGAGGCGGTTATCCTAAGGGCAGCGATGTCCCTCGAAACCGGAGAACAGATCGGGCCCTACGAGATCCTCGCGCCTCTGGCGCGGGGAGGCATGGGCGAGGTCTACCGCGCGCGGGACAATCGGCTGCGTCGCGAGGTCGCCCTCAAGATGCTGCCGGACGCTTCGGCCCACGACGCCGACAGCCTCGCGCGCTTCGACCGGGAGACGCGCGCCGTCGCCGCGCTCAACCACCCGAGCATCCTCGCGATCCACGACACCGGGACCTTCCGCGCGGTCCCCTGGGCCGTCACGGAGCTGCTCCAGGGCGAGTCGCTCGCCGAGCGGCTGCGCGGCGGTCCCCTTGCGCCCGAGAAGGCCGTCGAGGTCGCCGCCCAGATCGCCGACGGCCTCGCGGCGGCGCACGTGCGCGGAATCATCCACCGCGACATCAAGCCCGACAACATTTTCCTGACGAACGACGGCCGCGCCAAGATCCTCGACTTCGGGATCGCGCGCATCGAGCAGCCCGCGCGCACGCCCGGCATCTCCGGGGCCGGGCGGCAGAGCACGAGCTCCCAGTTTCTCGTGGGCACGGCGGGTTACATGTCTCCCGAGCAGGTCCGGGGCAAGTCCATCGACGCGCGCACGGACATCTTCGCGCTCGGCGCCACCTTCTACGAGATGTTGACCGGCCGCCGGGCCTTCGCCCGCGACACGCCCGTCGAGACGCTCGGGGCCGTTCTCCGGGACGATCCCAGGGACCACGTCGAAGCGAAAAAGATCCCGGAAGCGCTCCAGCCCTTCGTGTTCCGGGCGCTCGAAAAGGATGCCGCCGATCGCTACCAGTCCGCCCGCGATCTTCTGCTCGATCTGCGGGCCTGGCAGGCGGAACGGATCTCCAAGGCCGCCGAACGCGTTCAGTTCCGCTCGGAGCCGCCCTGGAAGCACCGGCGGACGCGAGTCCTCCTCCGCACCGTGGGAGGGGTTGTCCTCTTCGTCCTGGGCCTCTGGGCGGGGTCGTGCTGGGAGCGAAGCCGGGGAACGCACCCCGAAACTGCCGGAAATCCTCTCTCGTCCGCCCGCCCGTAAGTTTTGTTCGCCGGAGAGGCCAAAACCGGCAAGCTTCTTGAATTAGCGAGTCTCGAATGCGACGAGACTCAGTTCATCGCGCCGCCGGAGCGTTCTGCCTTGCGCTGGTTGTGGGCGGCGGCTCGGCCTGTACGGTCACAACTGCCCTCACGGGCTCCGAAAAGCGCGAATCCTACGAGCTCGACGGCGGCCTGAAGGTCTCGGACCCGGCGTTCCGGAGATCCGCGGAGGCCCTCGGGAGCCCGATGGTGGCCGGAAACTCCGTCACGATCCTCGAAAACGGCGACGACATCTTCCCCGCGATGGTGCGCGACATCCTGCAGGCGAAGAAGAGCGTCAACCTCGAAACGTACATTTTCCAGCCCGACCGCGCCGGCCGCATGGTGGCGGACGCGCTGATCGCCGCGGCGCAGAAGGGCGTCGAGGTGCGGCTCCTCGTGGACGCGTGGGGCAGCAGCTTCAAGGATCTCAAGAAGGAGTTCGACGCGGCGGGAATGGATGCTCGCAAGTTCCGACCCATCCAGCCGTTCGCGATCCACAAGATCGGGCGCCGGACGCATCGAAAGATCCTGGTCGTGGACGGCCGCATCGCGTACACCGGCGGCCTCGGCATCGACGAGCGCTGGCTCGGAGACGCCCGAAATCCGGACGAGTGGCGCGACACGCAGGTCCGCGTCGAGGGCCCGGTCGCGGCTCAGATGCAATCCATTTTCAGCGAAGACTGGACCTTTACGACCGGCGAGATCCTCGCGGGAGAGACGTTCTACCCCGCGGTCAAGCCCGCCGGCGACGTCCTCGCCCAGGCGGTCAAGGCCTCGCTCGGAGACGCGACGTCCCTTTCGAAGATGCTGTACTTCGTCGCGATCGAGAGCGCCACGCGAAGCATCCTCATCCAGAACGCCTACTTCCTCCCGGACACGCAGGTCCGCGAGGCCCTCACCGCCGCCTCGAAACGGGGCGTCGACGTCCAGATCATGGTCCCCGGCCGGAACATCGACCTGCCCATGGTCCGCCAGGCGTCCTGGCGGCATTACGGCGAGCTCCTCGAAGCGGGCGTGCGCATCTGGGAGTACGAGCCGACGATGATGCACAACAAGACGATGGTCGTGGACGGCATCTACTCGACGGTCGGCTCCATCAACTTCAGCGCCCGTTCGATGAGCAAGAACGCCGAGGAGAGCCTGGCTTTCTACGACAAGGGCGTCGCCCGCAAGATGGAGGCGATGTTCCAGTCCGACCGTGAGCGTTGCAAGGAGATCTCGCTCGCCGAGTGGAAACACCGCGGGCTGACGAAGCGTCTCTCCGAAACGGTGTTCTGGGCGTTCGAGCCGTACTACTAGACCGTCGCTTCGCGCTCCGCTACGGGCCTGCGCCTGCGGCGCACCGGCCGGCGGCTCGCGCGGATGCGCGCTCGACCGCCGGCCTGACCTCGCTTCGCGCTTCGCTCCCGCGGCGCGAACCTCCTCCCTCGCTTCGCTCGGGAGACTATTCGCGCCGCGAACGATGAGGCAGTAGGCGAAACTAGCGGAAGCCAGGCTGGAGTCGAGGTCGGAGCCGAGAACCGGTAGCCCGACTCCCTGAGCCTTGGGCTTCGGGATCGGGGCGCGGCAGCAGGACTCCTGGCAGGCGTCGTAGAGCGTGCGGCGCTGCACGGGCGTGTAGCCGGCGTCCGAGATGATCCGCCGCATCTCGTCCTGCGTCATCCGGTTGCGGGCGCCGGCGGCGTAGACGACGTTCTCCTCGATCATGATCGAGCCGAGATCGTCGCCGCCGAACGAGAGGGAGACCTGGCCGATCTTCGGGCCCTGGGTGACCCACGAGCCCTGGACGTGGCGGATGTTGTCGAGGAAGAGGCGCGAGACCGCGAGCGTCTTCAGGTACTCGAATCCGCCGGCCTCGTCGACCTTGCCGTCGAGCTCGGTGTTCTCCTTCTGGAAGGTCCACGGGATCCAGGCGGTGAAGCCGCCCGTCCGGTCCTGGAGCTCCCGGACGACCTGCGAGGTGTTCGACCCTCTGCGCGAGGGTCTCCCCCACGCCGAACATCATCGTGGCCGTCGTCCGCATGCCGAGGCCGTGGGCGGACTCGTGCACGTCGACCCACTTTTCCGTCGGCGCCTTCGTCAGCGACCAGATGCGCTTGCGCACGGAGTCCTCGAGGATCTCGGCGCCGCCGCCCGGGATGGACTGCAGGCCGGCGTCCTTCAGGCGCGGATGACGTCCCGCATCGGCTTCTTCGTGATCTTCTGCAGGAAGTAGACCTCGGGCGCCGACAGGGCGTGGAGATGGATCGTCGGAAACGTCGTCCGGATGTACCGGAACATCTCCTCGTAGAACGAGAACGGGAGCTCGGCGTGGACCCCGCCCTGCAGGAGCACGCCGGTGCCGCCGAGGTCGATCGTCTCCTGGATCTTCTCGCCGATCTGCTCCTGGGAGAGGACGTACGCCTCGGGGTGCGCGGAGGACGGACGGTAGAAGGCGCAGAACTGGCAGCGGTAGACGCAGACGTTCGTGTAGTTGATGTTGCGGTCGACGATGTACGTCGCGACGGAGGGGTCGTTCTGGCGGTTGCGGATCTGGTTGGCCGCGGCTCCGAGGGCGAGCAGGTTGCCCTCCTCGAGCAGCGTGACGGCGTCCGCGGCCGAGAGCCGTTCGCCCGAAAGCGTCCGATCGAGGATTCCATCGGTGGCGCGCGCGCTCATGAGACGGATATTAGCGCGCCTTTGCGCGCCTCTGAGCAGCGCCGGCGCGGCCGGCTCAGACGAACCGAAGCGGCCGAGCCTCCGGGATGAGGCCGTCCTCGGCCGCCAGCCGGTAGAAGAGGGAAAGGCCCTCGAGATCGCCGGCGTCCAGCTCGAAGTGCAGGGCGTGGCGCAGATAGTCCTCGACGACCGGCACGGAGAGTCCCGAGGCGGCCGACTCGTCGCGCACCAGCCGATCGAACTGGTGGATGCCGATCGCGTAGGAGCGCCGCAGCAGGGCGGTCACCTCGGCCGTCGCGGCGCTTTCGCGGACCGCCCAGAAGGCGAAGACGAACGGGTGCCCGGAGAACGCCCGCCACTCCGAGGCGAGATCGAGAACGACGTGGCCGTTCAGCCGGGTCTTCAGCGCGGGATCGCCGATGATCAGCCGGGCATCCGCATGACTCCCGCTCCCCGTCTCCCGATACTCCGGGTTCACGCCGTAGACGCGCCTCAAGCAGGATCCGGGTCAGCGCCGCCGAGGTGCGCGAGGCCGGATCGAGCTCGACCGAGCGGATCTTCTCGCGCGAGACGTCGGAGACCAGCAGCACCGAGCGGACCTCGGAGGAGGCCGCGATCCCGAGGCCGGGCACGACTTTCAGCCCCGGAATCCGCTGGTACTCGATCGAGGGGATCAGGCCGACGTCCGCTTCCCCGGACGCCAGCCTGGCCGCGCAGACCGAAGGGAGGTCGCGCGAGACGGCGACGCCCGGCGGCGGATCCTGGAGCAGGCCCCAGGTCAGCGGCCGGGCGTTGAGGAAGTCGACGACGGAAATGCGGAGCATCGTTCGGCGCTTCGAGTCCGGGATCCCTCGGCGCTGCGCGCCTCGGGATGACCGTTTCCGCGATCGCGAGCGATCGCGACACGGTCACCCCTGCTGCATCATGTTCAGGAACTCTCCGTTGTTCTTGGTCTTGTCGAGCTTCTCGGTCAGAAGCTCCATGGCCTCGACGGTGGAGAGAGGGTTGAGAACCTTGCGGAGCACCCAGACGCGGTTGAGCTCCTGCTTGTCCATGAGGAGCTCTTCCTTGCGCGTGCCCGACTTGTTGATGTCGATGGCCGGGAAGACGCGCTTGTCGACGAGCTTGCGGTCGAGGTGGACTTCCATGTTGCCCGTGCCCTTGAACTCTTCGAAGATGACGTCGTCCATGCGGGAGCCCGTGTCGATGAGCGCGGTCGCCATGATCGTGAGCGAGCCGCCTTCCTCGACGTTGCGCGCCGCGCCGAAGAAGCGCTTGGGGCGCTGGAGGGCGTTCGAGTCCACGCCGCCCGAGAGGACCTTGCCCGACGGCGGCACGATGGCGTTGTAGGCGCGCGCGAGACGCGTGATCGAGTCGAGCAGGATCACGACGTCGCGCTTGTGCTCGACCAGCCGCTTCGCCTTCTCGATGACCATCTCGGCGACCTGGACGTGCCGGGCCGCGGGCTCGTCGAAGGTCGAGGAGATGACCTCGCCCTTGACCGAGCGCTGCATGTCGGTGACCTCTTCGGGCCGCTCGTCGATCAGGAGAACGATGAGCGTGACCTCGGGGTGGTTCGTCGAGATCGAGTTCGCGAGCGACTGCAGGACCATCGTCTTGCCCGTGCGCGGCGCCGCGACGATCAGCCCGCGCTGGCCCTTGCCGACGGGAGCGACGAGGTCGAGCACCCGCGAGGTCATGTTGGGCGTCTCGAGTCGGATCCGGTCCTGAGGATAGAGGGGCGTCAGGTTGTCGAAGAAGATCTTCTCGCGGGCGACGTCGGGGTGCTCGAAGTTGACCGCCTCGACCTTGATGAGGGCGAAGTAGCGCTCCCCTTCCTTCGGCGGGCGGATCTGACCGGAAACCGTGTCGCCGGTCCGCAGGTCGAACTTCCGGATCTGCGAGGGCGAGACGTAGATGTCGTCGGGCCCGGGCAGGTAGTTGTACTCGGGGGCGCGGAGGAAGCCGAACCCGTCGGGCAGGCACTCGAGCACGCCCTCCGAGAAGATCAAGCCCTTCTTTTCGGTCTGCGCCTGCAGGATCTTGAAGATCAGATCCTGCTTGCGCATGCCGGTGGCGTTTTCGACCTCCAGGTCTTTGGCGATCTTCAGGAGCTGCGGAATCTTGATCTCGTGGAGGGCCCGGATGTCGAGGGTGTCTCCCGGCTCGACGACGACCTCCTCTTCGCCCGTCGTGTCGGGCAGCCCCTCCGGAGGCGCTTCGAGCGTCTCGACGTCGGAGTCGTTGGTGCCTTTTCGTCTGGCCATCTGTGTATGTCCTCTTGCTGTGTGGTGCGGCGGGAACGCCGTGGAAACAGTCCTAAGCGAGGGCGGTTCGGCTTCGGGGAGTCTGGGGAGTGCGGGCGAGCCGATCAGCTCCCCGAGACCTGCATTCTATGCAAAAAGCGGTCCGGAAGGTCAAGCCTCCGTTCGCGGCTCAGTTTGCGACGATGCCGCCCTCGGCCGGCTTGCCCTCGGGCTCGATCGACGTCGCTGGAAGGCGGGGGCCCTCCATCGCGACCTTGATCACCTCGTCCATCGTGTTGACGAGGTGGAATTCCATCTGACTGCGGATCTCCTCCGGCAGGTCGTCGAGGTCCTTGTCGTTCTCGGCCGACAGGACGATCGTGCGGATGCCGGCGCGGAACGCGGCCAGCAGCTTGTCCTTGATCCCGCCGACCGGCAGGACCTTGCCGCGGAGCGTGATCTCCCCCGTCATCGCCACGTCCTTGATGACGGGGATCTTCGTGACCGCCGAAAAGAGCGACACGGCCATGGTGATGCCCGCGGACGGCCCATCCTTGGGGATGGCGCCCTCCGGCACGTGGATGTGGATGTCGAACTTCTCGTGGAAGTTGGGGTCGGCGTCGTACATCTCGGCGCGGCTGCGGACGTACGACACGGCGGCCCGGGCCGACTCCTGCATGACGTCGCCGAGCGAGCCCGTCAGCGTGAGGTTGCCCTTGCCCTTGAGGAGGCTCGTCTCCGTCATGAGGATCTCGCCGCCGGCCTCGGTCCAGGCCAGCCCGGTGGCGATGCCGACTTCCGAGACCTCGCCCTTGCGGCGGTTGCGGAAGCGGGGCTTGCCGAGGAAGTCCTTGAGGGTCTCGGCCGTGATTTTCACCGGAGTCTCGACCTTCTTCTGGACGATCTTGCGGGCGACCTTGCGGCAGACGCCGCCGATTTCGCGCTCCAGGTTCCGAACCCCGGCCTCGCGCGTGTAGCTCTCGATGACGCCCATGATCGTCTCGTCGGGAAGCTCGATCTGCTCGGCCTTGAGACCGTTGGCCTCGCGCTGCTTGGGCACCAGGAACTGCCGGGCGATCGCGACCTTCTCGTTGGGCGTGTAGCCCGAGAGCGGGATCAGCTCCATCCGGTCCTTGAGAGCCGGCGGGATCGGGTCCGCGATGTTGGCCGTGGCGATGAACATGACCTTCGAGAGGTCGTACTCGACGTCCAGGTAGTGATCGACGAAGGAGTGGTTCTGCTCCGGGTCGAGGACCTCGAGCAGCGCCGAGGCCGGATCGCCGCGGAAGTCCGAGGACATCTTGTCGACCTCGTCGAGCAGGAAGACCGGGTTGACGGTGCCGGCCTTCTTCATCATCTGGATGATCTGGCCCGGGAACGCGCCGATGTAGGTCCGCCGGTGCCCGCGGATCTCCGCCTCGTCGCGCACGCCGCCGAGCGAGAGCCGCACGAACTGGCGGTTCAGCGAGCGGGCGATCGACTTGGCGAGCGAGGTCTTGCCGACGCCCGGAGGCCCGACGAAACAGATGATCGAGCCCTTCGTCTTCTGGACGAGCTGGCGGACCGCCAGAAACTCGAGGATCCGCTCCTTGACCTTCTCGAGGCCGTAGTGGTCGTCGTTGAGGATCTTCTCGGCGCGGGTCAGGTCCTTCGACTCGCGGGAGGCCTTCTTCCAGGGCACGCCCACGAGCCACTCGATGTAGTTGCGCGAAACCGTGGCCTCGGCGGAGACCGGGGGCATCGCCTCCAGGCGGCGCAGCTCCTGCTCGGCCTTCTCGCGGACTTCCTTGGGCATGCCCGAGGTTTCGATCTTCTTCTTGAGCTCCTCGACCTCGTCCGTCCGGTCGTCCTTGCGCCCGAGCTCCTGGTGGATGGCCTTGATCTTCTCGTTGAGGTAGTACTCCTTCTGGGCCTTCTCCATCTGCTTCTTGACCTTGTTGTTGATCCGGCGGTCGATGTTGACCTTGTCGATCTCGACCTCCAGCAGGTCCTGGAGCCTCTGGAGACGCTCGTACGGAGACTCGGCCTCGAGAAGCGACTGCTTCTCGGCGGTGGCGACGGCGAGATGCGCCGACAGCGTGTCGGCGAAGCGTTCGGGGTCGTCGATCTTGAGCGACGCCGCGAGACCTTCGAAGGCGAGGTGATGCGACAGCTTGGCGTACTGCTCGAAGAGCGCCAGCACCTTGCCCATGTAGTCCTTGAGGCTCTCGGGGTCGACCGGCCGCACGGGGAGGACCTCGACCGCGACGGAGAGGTACGTCGCCGCGGCGCTCGAAGGCCATGATCCGGCCGCGGCGCACGCCCTCGACCATCACCTTGATGTGGCCGTTGGGCAGCTTGAGGGACTGGGCGACGGTGGCGATGACGCCGACCTCGTAGATGTCCTCGGGCGTCGGATCGTCGAGCTGCGGGTCGCGCTGCGCGGCCAGGAAGAGCCGCTTGACCGGCGTCGTGAGCGCCGCTTCGAGGGCGCGAATCGAGGACTCGCGGCCCACGACGAAGGGCTGCATCATGTGCGGGAACACGACCATGTCCCGCAGCGGGACGAGCGGCAGGCTTTCCAGGCCGCGGCCGCTGCTATCGGTTTTCATCTGGGTTCCAATCTATCCGGAGGAATGGCTCCGAATGGCGCCCTTTTATCCGGCCTTGCGCAGGATGGTGATCGGGTTGGTGTGGTGCTTGACGACGTCCCGGGTGATGACGCACTCCTCGATGTCGTCGTCCGAAGGAATCTGGTACATCACGTCGAGCATCAGGTCTTCGATGATGATCTTGAGGCCGCGGGCGCCGACGTTGCGGGCCAGGGCCTCCTCGGCGATCGCCTCGATCGCGTCGTCGGTGAACCGGAGCTGGACGTTCTCGAACTCGAGCATCGTCTGGTACTGCTTGACGAGCGAGTTCTTGGGCTCCCTGAGGATCTCGACCAGCGCGGCCTGATCGAGCTCCGAGAGCGTGGCCACGACCGGCAGCCGGCCGACGAACTCGGGGATCATGCCGTACTTGATGAGGTCCTCGGGGTGGACCTTCTCGAGCAGAGCGCTCGACCGCTTCTCCTTCTTGGTGGCGATCTGGGCGCCGAAGCCCATCGTCTTCTCGGTCATGCGCCGGCTGATGATGTCCTCGAGGCCGACGAAAGCGCCGCCGCAGAGGAAGAGGATGTTCGTCGTGTCGATCTGGATGAACTCCTGGTGGGGGTGCTTGCGGCCGCCCTGCGGCGGAACGTTGGCGACCGTGCCCTCGAGGATCTTCAGGAGCGCCTGCTGGACGCCCTCGCCCGAGACGTCGCGGGTGATCGAGGGGTTCTCGCCCTTGCGCGCGATCTTGTCGACCTCGTCGATGTAGACGATGCCGCGCTCGGTCTTCTCCTTGTCGTTGCCCGCCGCCTGGTAGAGCTTGAGGATGATGTTCTCGACGTCCTCGCCGACGTAGCCCGCCTCGGTCAGGGTCGTCGCGTCGACGATCGTGAAGGGCACCGAGAGCAGCTTGGCCAGGGTCTGGGCCAGGAGCGTCTTGCCGGTGCCGGTCGGGCCGATCAGGAGGATGTTCGACTTCTGGAGCTCGACGTCGAGCTTGCGGTTCTTCTCGAGGTAGTCGATCCGCTTGTAGTGGTTGTAGACAGCGACGGCGAGCTTCTTCTTCGCCTGGTCCTGTCCGATCACGTAGCTGTCGAGGAACTCCTTGATCTCTTTCGGCTTGGGGAGCTTGGTCTCGGGAGCCTGGGTCTCGAGGACCCGGTCCTCCGCGATGATGTCGAGGCAGATGTCGACGCACTCATCGCAGATGTAGACCGTGGGGCCAGCAATGAGCTTCTTGACGTCCCTCTGGCTCTTGTTGCAGAAGGAGCAGCGCAGCACATCGCCGTTCCCGGTTTTTTTCGACATTCAGCCTCCGGAGGGATGGGACCATTTTAGGGTCGTCGTTCCCTCCCCGTCAACCGATCCGCACCTCGAAATCTAACATACCCCGATCAGGGTAACGGCCGTGGAGTCAGGGAATTCCAGAGCCGGGAATGAGCCGACGCCGCCGAAGCGACGTCGATCCATTCCACCGGATGTACGCGGCCGAAAGGGAACGGGATTCCAGCGCCCTTCCGGCGAGCCTAGCCGGCCGCTTTCAGCGCGAGGTCGTCGCGGCGGTGGTAGATGGCGTCGACGAGGCCGTACTTCTTGGCGTCCTCGGCCTCGAGGATGTAGTCCCGGTCGGTGTCCTTCCCGATCTTCTCGATCGGCTGACCCGTGTGCTGCGCGAGGATCTGGTTGATGCGCTCGCGCATCTTCAGGAGGTCCTTCGCGTGGATCTCGATGTCCGTGGCCTGCCCCTGGAGCCCGTACCCGAGTGGCTGGTGGATGAGAAACCGGGAGTTGGGAAGCGAGTAGCGCTTGCCCGCCGTGCCCGCCGCCATGAGGACGGCGGCCATCGACGCCGCCTGACCGACGCAGATCGTCGAGACGTCGTTCTTGACGTACTGCATGGTGTCGTAGATGGCCATTCCCGCCGAGATCACGCCGCCCGGCGAATTGATGTAGAACGCGATGTCCTTCTCGGCGTTCTCGGACTCGAGGAAGAGCATCTGGGCGATGATCAGGTTGGCGATCGTGTCGTCGACCGGCTGGCCGAGAAAGATGATGTTGTCCTTGAGCAGGCGGGAATAGATGTCGTACGCCCGCTCGCCTCGGCTCGTCTGCTCGATCACCATGGGAACCAGGACCATGCCGCCCCCTTCGTAGTCGTCGTCTTCCATAGAGAGCCGGTTCAACCTATTTGACTTCCACCGGCATTCCCGAGGGTAGCACCTTGGCGCCGGCAATCAAGAGGTCCACGGCCCGCGAGAGGCGCATCTCGTCGCGAAGAGCGTCCAGCCCGCCGGCCTTGGTCATCTGCTCGCGCAGGGCCGAGGGCTCCACGCCGCGCTCGGCCGCCGCGCGCTTGAACTCGGCTTCGAGCTCGGTGTCGGAAACCTCGATCTTCTCGCGCTCGGCGATCGCATCGAGCAACAGGTACTCCTTCACCCGGCGCTCGGCGCCGGGGCGCGCCTCGTCGCGGAGCGTGGCCCAGTCCTCCTTCTCGGGATCGACGCCGCTCGCCGCGAGGTAGCGGGCGTAGTCCCGCAGGGCCGAAGTCGTTTCCGACTCGACGAGGACCTCGGGCGCCGGAACGTCGCGGCGCGAGAGCAGCGCTTCGAGGATCGCCTTGCGGAAACGGCGCCGGCGCTCGGATTCCTTCTCGCGGCGCAGCCGCCCCCGGACCTTCTCCCGCAGAGTCTCCACCGTGTCCCCCTCCGAAACGGCCCGGGCGAGCTCGTCGTCGAGCGCCGGCAGGCGTTTCTCCTTCAGGGCCGCGAGGGTGACCTCGTAGTCGACGGTCTTGCCCCGGAACTCGTCGTTGGGAAAGTCCTCCGGGAAGGTCTTGCGGAAGGAGCGGGTCTCTCCGGGCAGCGCTCCACGGAGCGCCTCGTTGATCTCCGGCATGGAATCCGCGTGCCCGACCTCGAGCGTGATCTTCTCGTCGCGGAAGGTTCGGGGGCTCTGTCCCGGCGCGAGGATCTCGACGAAGGACCCGGAAATGTCCGCCACGGCGAAGTCGCCGGGCGCCGCGGCCCGGCCGTCGACCGGATGGAACTCGGCATTCGCTTCGCGGATCCGGTCGATGACCTTCACGACTTCCTCGTCGCTCGGGTCGACAGGCATGTCCTCGACCGGGACGCCGAGATAGTCCCCGGGATCGACCGCGGGCTTGAGGTCGAGACGGGCGAGGAAACGAATCGGACCCGGCGGCTCCCAGGTGAGGTCCTCGACGTGGGGCCTTCCGAGAATCGCGAGCTTGCGCTCCTCGATCGCCGAGGACACGGCGTCGGGCAGGAGGTTCTCGAGCACGTCGCCCTTGATCTCCTCGGCGAACCGCTTCGCCACGACCGACTCCGGCGCCTTGCCCTTCCGGAACCCGGGCAGGGCGGCCTTGCGCGCGTAAGCGCGTCGGACCTGGGCGAACGCCTTCTCGACCTCCTCGGCCGGGATTTCGATCTCGAGGACCGTGCGGGTCGGGGTGTCTTCCTTGGTGGAGAGAATCGCCATAAGGGCGGGAGTCTATCGCGGAGACCCGGAACGCGGAGGGACCTCGCGGGTCTCCGGGCGCTCGCCGGGTGCCGGCTCGGGCGAAACGCGCAGGGTCGCGAAGGCATGCGCCGCGGCGACATCGAGACGGCCCCAGCCGAAGATCGGGTTGGGCACGTCGCCTCCGGAGAGCCCGCCGCACGCGATGCCCGAGGTCAGCGGCACGGCACTCGCTTCGAGAAGCTCCTCGGTGTCCTCGACGCGCCCCGCGAGGTACGGGAGGGCGGACCAGAGGAGCGCGATCGCTCCGGCGACGTGAGGCGAAGCGGCGGACGTGCCTCCGAAGACCGTGTAGAGATTCGCCGAAAGCGACGGGGAGCTCGAGCGGACGCCCACACCCGGCGCCATGATGTCCGGCTTGATGCGGTTCGAGCCGTCCCGCAGCACGGGACCGCGCGCCGAAAAAATCGCGACCCCGTCGCCGAGGTCGGTGGCGCCCACGGCGAAGGCCTGCGCGTAGATCGGAGGAACGTTGGACAGCGACGAGCAGGCCGGTCCCGAGTTGCCGGCCGCGAAGCTCTGGGCGATGCCCGGCGGCGCGGAGCGACTCGACCGCGGTGTGCAGGATCTCGGGGTCCGTGCAGCCTTCCTCCTCCGGGCACGTCCACGAGTTGTTGACGACGTCGGCGCCGAGCTCGGGCCGCGGATTCGCGCCGTCGGCGTCGGTCGGCGCCAGGAAGAATTCGAAGCACTCGACGTAGCGCGCCGGCGTCCCGGCGCCGATGTGCATGTTCCGGCAGCCGATCCACCGCGCTCCCGGCGCGACGCCGATCTGGTTCTCTCCCCCGTCGTCCCCCACGGCGAGGCCGGCGACCGACGTGCCGTGCCCCTGGTCGTCGCAGGGCTCGGGCGAGTCCGAGCCGCAGGCGTTCAAGGGGTCCGCTTCATGGACCGCGTCGTGCCAGTTGTAGGCATGCGACGCCGCGGCGCCGTCCCAGCCGCGGTACTGAGAGCGGAGCGCCGGATGACTCCACTCCACGCCGGTGTCGGCGATGCCGACCACGACGCCCTGTCCGGTGAAACCGAGAGCCCAGATGTCGGGCGCGCCAATGAGCGTGAGATTCGGCTCGATCGCGGCGGCGGCGCGCGAGTCCAGCAACCGGCGACGCCTCGCGGGCGAGCACGGCCGGACGATTGGCCGCCACGGCGAGGACACCGGGCTCGCGGGCGAGCGCCCTCGCCGTTCTCTCGTCGGACTCGACTTCGAGCATGTTGACCAGGTAGTGGCTTCGGACGCTCACGCCATCCCGCGCGAGCCTCGCGGCGACCGGCGCCTGCGACTTGTCGGCGCGGGCCCGGAGCGCTTCGAAGACGAAGCGCCGCCGCTCCGTGCGATCCGGGATTCTCGAGGCGCCCGACAGGTCGGCCTGTTCGCGGAAGAGAACCAGGAACGAGGCGTGCTCCCCCGCCGCCCGATCCCGAAAGATCCCGGGATCGACCGGGGCGGGAGACGCGGCCGCGAGGGTGGCCGCGGCGAACAGGACGAGAACAGTTGTCATCTATTAATGGATTTATGGTGCGAGAGGAGGGATTTGAACCCTCAAGAGCTTTCGCCCACGGGATCCTAAGTCCCGCGCGTCTGCCAGTTCCGCCACTCTCGCGAAAGGCAAGCGTCCGATGGCGCGATTTTCCCATCTTTGGCCGATCCCTTCGAATCAGGACTTCGCATCGCGAAAGTGGGAGAATCACCGAGCCCCCCCAGGTCCCCCCTGCCGGGACAGGAAGCCGAGGCGTCGATGCTTACCGAACCGCGAGGTTCCGGATCGCGCCCGAATCGTCTGGACATCGGTATCGCTCTGGTCGTCGGTTTCTTCACCGCCTCCGCCGCCGCGGCGCAGACGTACGAGCTCGTCCACGGCTTCCGGAATTCGGGACAGCCGGCGCCGTTGGGAAAGGCGAGCCAGAGCAGCCTGACTCCGGCGCCGGACGGCTCCTTCTACGGGACGACCTATTGGGGAGGCTCGAGCGGCGTCGGCACGATTTTCCGAATGGACTCCCTGGGCGGCGTGACGACGCTGCACAGCTTCGCCTACGCCGACGGCGCGAATCCCGTGGCGGGGCTGGTTCGCGCATTCGATGGCAGCTTCTACGGCACGACGAGCCTCGGCGGTGCGCACAACCTCGGAACCGTCTTTCGGATGGACTCGTCCGGCTCGGTGTCCCGGCTGCACAGCTTCGACGGGACGGACGGACGGTACCCGTTGCGCGGCGCTCATCCAGGCTTCCGACGGTAAGTTCTACGGAACCACGAGCGGCGGTGGGGCCCATCTCGCGGGCACCGTCTTCCGAATCGATAGCTCCGGGGACTTCGCGGTGCTTCACAGCTTCGATCGATTCGTCGACGGCGCAGTCCCCGCTGCCGAGCTGCTCGAGGCCAATGGAAAGCTCTACGGTTCGACCAGCGAGGGAGGGGCGAACGACGAGGGAACGTTGTTCCACATAGACTTTGCCGGGGCCCTCGAGACCATTCACGTCTTCCAGGACATGGATGGTCGAGTTCCGCTCGCCGCCCTCATCCAGGCGGCCTCCGGCAATCTGTACGGGACAACCAATCGCGGCGGGACCGGCTCGGGCACGGTCTTTCGGCTCGACTGCGTCGGAGGAATTGACAACCGTTCACAGCCTCAATCCGCAGACGGACGGCGCGTACCCGGCGGCTCCTCTCATCGAGGGTTCCGATGGCGCTTACTACGGCACGGCGGCCGGCGGCTCGAGCGCTCTCGAGGCGGGAACCGTGTTCCGAGTCGACGTTTCCGGAGATTTCACTGTGCTCCACGCCTTCGATGGTACGGACGGCGCTCGCCCCTACGTCGCGCTCGTACAGGCTTCCGACGAGAACTTCTACGGCGCGACGAGCAGCACCAATCTCCCGCCCTCTTCCGAGGGAATCGCGGGGACGCTCTTTCAGATTGAGTGCGGCTGGTGCTCTCGCCACGCTGCAACGTTTTGGCTGGAGCGACGGCGCCGAACCCGCGTGCCGCGCTCACGCAGGCGGCTGACGGCAACTTTTACGGCACGACGGAGCGGGGCGGCGAAAACAACCGGGGCACGATCTTCAGGTTGGACTCTTCGGGGAGTCGTGCCCCGTCTCCACACATTCAGCGGCTTCGATGGCGACTTTCCCGCGTCGTCTCATTCAGGCCGACGAATGGCGGACTTCTATGGGACGGCATTCGGCGGCGCCAACGGCGCTCGGGACTTCTTCCGGATGGACGCGGCCGGCGGTTTCACCACCCTATTCACGATTTCGCCGGCGACGCGAGGTGGATCCGTCCGACCTCATCCAATCGACCGACGGAAACTTTTACGGGACGACTCGCTATGGCGGCAGTGTCCTCGGAAAGGGCTCGGCTTTCAAGCTGGACACCTCCGGAAACTTCACTTCGCTGTGGAGCTTCGGAGATCCGGATGGGAACTACCCCAGCGGTCCGCTCGTGGAGACGTCGCCCGGGATCTTTTGCGGCACGACCTGCCGGAGGTGACCAGCGGACCCGGAACGATCTTCCTGATGAACACTAACGACTCGGGTACGGCCTTTTTCTTCACGACCTTTTTCCGGTTTTCGTTCGAGAACAGCGATGGCGACGACCCCGAGGGCTGGCCTCATCTTTTCTGACGGATTGCTGTTCGGTACTACGGTCTACGGCTGCGAGGCCCAGCTCGGGAACATCTTTCTCATTCCTCCCGACTCACTCGATCTCGACGTGCTCCACTGCTTCGACGGCAGCGACGGCGTGTGGCCCTATTCCGGGCTCATGCTGGCCGCCGACGGCAACCTCTACGGCACGACGAGCGAGGGAGGGGCGGGCGGCGGAGGGACGGTATTCCGGACGGATCAAAGCGGCGGCTTCACCACCCTCCACGTTTTCCACGGATGGGATGGGGCGGCCCCGACGACCTCGCTGATCCAGGCCTCCGACGGCTTCCTCTATGGCACGGCCCGCGTCGGCCCTTTCGGAGGCGGCGCGATCTACCGTCTGAGCACGAACGCGGTCACCGTGAACGAGGTGTCGCCGACGTCCGGCCCAGCCGCGGGCGGAACCGCGCTGGACGTGCTGGGCGGCGGATTTGCGGACAGCGCCACAGTCATGGTCGGCGGCGCGCCGGGCAGCGACCTCACGATCCTCGGAACCTCGTTCCTGTACCTGTCCACACCTCCGCTCTCACCGGGAACCCTCAACGATCTCTCGGTGACGGTACCCGATCCCGGACTCGTCACCGCAACGGCCGCGCGCCCGAAGGCGTTCCTCGCAGACTTCGCCGACGTGCCTCAGCTCGACCCCTTCCACGATTTCGTCGAGAAGATCTTCCGCAGGGGAATTACGGCTGGTTGCGGGGGCGGCAACTACTGTTCGCAGGATGCGGTCACGCGCGCACAGATGGCGGTGTTTCTGCTGAAGGCCGAGCATGGATCGACCTACGCGCCGCCGGCCTGCGCCGGTGTGTTCGGCGACGTTCCCTGCCCGAGCCTTTACGCCGACTGGATCGAGCAGCTCGCCGCCGAAGGGATCACCGCGGGATGCGGCGGAGACAACTACTGCCCGTCGCTTCCGGTCACGCGCGCGCAGATGGCGGTGTTCCTCCTGAAGACGAAGCACGGTTCGGCGTTCGTGCCTCCTCCCTGCGCCGGGCATCTTCGGCGACGTGCCCTGCCCGAGCCTCTTCGCCGACTGGATCGAACAGCTCGCGGCCGAGCAGATCACCGGAGGGTGCGGCGGCGGGAACTACTGTCCCGACAACCCCAACACGCGCGCGCAGATGTCCGCGTTTCTCGTCAAGACGTTCGGGATGTAGCCCCCGGGACATGTTAGCTACAGCACTCCGACTTCTTGGCTTCGAGACGAGCCGTCTCGCGCGACCCCTGGCGCGAGTCGTTTACGGTTTTTCGAGTAAGACCTCGGGCATTGGGCCGCAAATGATGAGTCTGCATCAAGGCGATGCCAAACGTTACGCGAAAGGATCGAAGCGCCCCCCTCACAGGTCGCAAGCGCCTGCCGGGGACGGAAAGGCGAAAGGTCATGGCTCTTTCAAGCTTCCACACTCGCAAGGCGGCGAGGGTCTCTCGCCAGCGTCTCGCATGGATCGGTTTCGTTTTCTGCCTCGCGTGTTCGACCGCTGCGGCGCAGACGTACGAGGTCGTGCACGGCTTCCGCAGCTCGGGCAAACCCATGAGCAGCCTGATTGAGGTCGACGGCGCTTTCTACGGGACGACGTTCTACGGCGGGACGAGCGGCGTCGGCACGGTTTTTAAGATCGATCCGGACGGTAACGTCACAACCGTCCACAGCTTCGGCTACGCCGACGGAGCGTACCCAACTGCGGGGCTCATCCAGGCGGACGATGGCAACTTCTACGGAACAACCACCGCCGGTGGGACGAGCAACAAGGGGGTAGTCTTTCGCCTGGACGCCTCGGGCCACGTAACGACTCTTCACAGCTTCGACGGTGTCGACGGCGAGACACCGAATGCCGCGCTGATTCAGGCCAGCGACGGCGATTTCTACGGAACGACCTCGGCGGGAGGCGGTACAGGTCACATCGGCATCGTCTTCCGGATGAACGCCTCGGGACAATTCAGCGTCTTGCATCGCTTCAGCACCACGGACGGATTCTTCCCCTACGCCTCTCTGGTCCAGGCGACCGACGGTGACTTCTACGGCACGACGGCGGGCGGCGGAGCCCACGATCACGGAACCGTTTTCAAGATCGACAACGCGGGAACCCTCGTGACGCTGCACGACTTCGCCGGCATCAGCGACGGCGCCGATCCTTACGCCGCGCTGATCCAGGCGAACGACGGCAATTTCTACGGCACGACCCGGGGGGGCGGGCAGGAAGGCACCATTTACCGCATGACTCCGCAGGGTATCGTCACGGTGCTCTATAGCTTCCAGCTCAACGACGGGCTGGATCCCTACGCTCCACTCGTCCAGGCCAGCGATGGCAACCTCTACGGCGTCACCGGCATCGGAACGATCGCTTCATCGATCTTCCGATTGGGGCTGTCCGGGACGTTCACCCAGCTCTATCGATTCGACTACACCGACGCCAACTTGTACGGAGGCCTGATCCAGGCGAGCAACGGCGACCTCTACGGAACGGCCTCCGCCGGGGGCAATGGTGTTCGCGGAATCGGCTCGGTGTTCAAGATGGATCTCGCTGGGAACTTCACGCCCCTCTACGCCTTCGCGTCGACCGAGCCCATTGCGCCGCAGGGGCGGCTGGTCGAGGCGGGCGGCGACAAGCTGTACGGCACGGCCCTCGGAGGCTCGTTCGGATCCGGGCTGGTCTACAGGATCGATCAATTTGGAAGCCTCTCCGTGGAGCATTCCTTCGCCGGGCCGGACGGGGTCAATCCGTCGCCAGCTCTCTGCCGCACCTCCGACGACTTTCTTTACGGGACAACCGGTCGCGGTGGCTCGAACGGCGTCGGTACGGCATTCCAGCTGCAGCTGTCGGGCGAATTCGCGACACTCCACAACTTCGACTCCTCCGAGGGCACGGGTCCTTCAGAGCTCATCCAGGGCAGTGACGGCAAGTTCTACGGGACGGCGGTCGGCGGCGGCGGCTCCGGGGAGTTCGGAACCGCCTTTCGCATGAGCTCGTTGGGCGACGTCACCGTTTTGCATGACTTCCAGGGTCCCGACGGCATGAACCCCAATGCGGGTCTGCTGCAGGCGGCTGACGGCGACTACTACGGCACGACGCCGAACACGCTCTTCAAGCTGACCTCCGATGGGAGCTTTACGAAGCTCTTCGACTTCTCCGAAGACTACGGGACGGGAACCAAGTCGTCCCTGATTCAACTCGCGGATGGCCACTTCTACGGTGTCTCCGCGAGCGGCGGCGCGTCGCACAAGGGAGTCGTGTACACCACGGACGCGCTCGGAAACGTGACTCCGATCCACAGTTTCGGGGGCGGGGATGGATCGTTTCCGCAGGGCGCTCTCGTGCAGGCAGCCGACGGATACCTGTACGGCACGACCACGACGTGCGGGGCGGTGTAGGCCGGCTGTGGGTGGGCGTCCGGCTGCGGAACGATCTTCCGCATCGACACCTCCGGCAATTTCAACGTGGTTCACAGCTTCAACATCACGGACGGGTCGTCCTCCGGATCGGGTCTGAGCCGGGCCGTGGACGGCCGGCTGTACGGGACGACCATCGCAGGCGGTCCGTTCGGCGGGAACGGCGCTGTCGGCCCGTTCACCGGGAACGGCGTCATCTTTCGACTGAGCAACGCGCAGATCGCGGTCAACGAGGTTTCGCCGAGCTCCGGCGACGGCGAGGCCGGCGCCGCCCTGACCGTTCTCGGCGGCGGGTTCGCACCAGGCGTGACGGTGACCATCGGCGGGGTGGACGCGACCAACGTCACCGTCGTCGATCCCACGTTTCTCTATCTCCTCATGCCGGCGCTTTCTCCCGGCACCTACGACGTCACGGTGACCGCGCCGGGGGGTGCGAGCGCGACGCACCCAGCCGCCTTCACCGTCAACGTCCCTGAGCCGTCGGGCCCGACGATCACCAGCTTCACTCCCACGGCCGGTCCCATCAGCACGTGGGTCACCATCACCGGGACCGGCTTCACGGGGGTCTCCTCGGTGAAGTTCAACGGCAAGGCCGCCGGCTTCAACGTGCTCTCCTCGACTCAGCTGACAGCCAAGGTCAACGCCGGCACCACGACGGGCAAGATCACGGTCACGACTTCGGCCGGCACGGCCACCAGCGCCGCCGACTTCATCGTCATCTTCAAGCCGACGGTGACCGGGTTCACGCCGGGTAGCGGCGTGCCGGGAACCCCCGTGGTCATCACCGGCACCAACTTCGACACCGCGACCGCCGTCGCCTTCGACACAGCCTCGACGACCGCGTTCACGATCAACTCGCCCACGCAGATCACCGTCAACGTGCCCTCCACGGCGAAAACCGGCAAGATCAAGGTCACCAATCCCGCCGGCGCCGGCTGGAGCGTGGGCACCTTCCTGGTCCTGCCGACCATCACCAGCTTTTCGCCCGCTTCCGGACGCGTCGGGACACAGGTGACCATCTACGGAAGCAAGTTCCTCAACGCAACGTCCGTCACGTTCAACGGCGTCGCGGCGAACTACACCATCAACGAGCGACACCAAGATCACTGCGACTGTTCCTTCCGGCGCCACCAGCGGCAAGATCGCCGTCACCACGCCCAGCGGCACCGCCACCAGCGCCACGAATTTCAAGGTGTTGCCGACGATCACCAGCTTTTCGCCCACTTCCGGGCGCGCCCGAACCCGCGTGATCATCAACGGAAACACCTTCCTCCACACAAGGTCTGTCACGTTCAACGGCGTCGCCGCGAACTTCACCATCAACAGCTCCACCAAGATCACCGCGGGCGTTCCCGCCGGCGCCACCAGCGGCAAGATCGCCGTCACCACGCCCAGCGGCACCGCCACCAGCGCCACGAATTTCACGGTGTTGCCTTGAGGGAGCGCGCGAGCCGTCGCGGCATCAGATGACATCCGAACCGTAGGCTGCAAATGAAGCCAGGTGGTCGACGCACCCTTCGAGTGTTGCCGCCGAGCAGACGCGGGTTCGCCCGCGTCCAGCTCGGCGTCACCTACTGCCGGGGGTCTGCCTACGGTGGGCGGCTAGGCATTTCGACGCCCCAGTAGTACTTCTCGAAGAAGGGCATGAGATCCCGGCCGGAGGCGGCCTGGAGGAGCCGCGCGATCTCTTTCGTCGTGCCGAACTTCCAGCCGAGCGTCGTCTGGCAGGAGCGGAGGAACGAGAGAAACGCCTCGTTGCCGATTTGTTTGTGGAGATCGGCGAGCAGGATCGGCCCCTTGTCGTAGAGAAGACCGTTGCGGATCGCCGCGCCTCGCCGCTTCACTGCCAGGACAATCGACCAGAGCCATCCAGCGCGTCTGCCAGTTCCGCCACTCTCGCTTAACCCGACGCCAACGATTCTCGCATCCCCCGCCGGATGGATGCATTTGCATCAAGACGGGCCGCGGTAGCTGAGAAACGATGAAGGCGCCCTCCCCAGGCCGTCAGCCTGTCGGAGACAGGAAGGTGGGGCGTCATGACAGCCGGAAATTCAACCCACACGTTCGGTCGACATGTGTGGCTCGCGATCGGGATCGGAATGTCTTGCAGCCGCCGTGGCTGTGGCGCAGACGACTTATGAGCTCGTCCACGCGTTTCGAAATTCCTGCGAGCCTGCCGGCGCATCCCGGCCAGAGGCGCCTGATCTGGCGAGTCAGAGTGGCTTGATCCTGGCAAACGACGGTTATCTGTATGGCACGACGTACTGGGGAGGCTCGAGCGGCGTCGGGACCATCTTCCGGATCGATCCCTCGGGCGGCTTGACGACCGTTCACAGCTTCGCCTACGCCGATGGAGCCAACCCGGCGGCCGCCCTCGTTCAGGCCGACGACGGGAATCTCTACGGAACGACAACTCGTGGAGGTACAAAGGGCTTCGGCACGGTTTTCCGGATGGATAGCTCGGGTGCGGTTCAGAGACTTCACAGCTTCCTCGCCTTGGAAGGCGCGGACCCGCGCGCCGCACTTATCCAGGCCTATGACGGGAGTCTCTATGGCGTTACGAAGGCAGGAGGCGCGCCAGGAGGGACGGGACCAGGGACCCTTTTCAAGATCGATCTGGATGGAACCTTCACCAAGCTACATACTTCCACCGAGATAGCGACGGCGCGCTCCCGGTCGGCCGACTCCTTCAGACGGCAGACGGGTATCTCTACGGCACGACGGTCGAGGGAGGTGCGAACAATCTGGGCACCGTCTTCCGAGTCGACGTGGCGACGAATAGCCTCGTCACGATCCACGTATTCGACGGATCGGATGGCGCGAAGGCCGCGCGCCGGACTGATACAGGCCACCGACGGGAATCTCTATGGAACGGCAACCGCACGAGCGGCACCGTCTACAAGCTCGACGCGTCGGGCGTCCTGACTACGGTTCACGCCGGGCCCGACGGCTACCCGCTTTACGCCGAGCTCATCCAGGCGACAGACCTCCTCTTCTACGGCACTACATCCAGCTGGAACGGTTTACCAGCTGGACCCGTTCCGGGCACCTTGACCGTACTACACAGCCCTGACGGCGACGCAGCGACTCCGTCGGGAAAGATCTTGACGGCTCTCGTTCAGGCTGCCGATGGCAGCTTCTACGGCACGACCAACGCCTGGCAGTGGTATTCGAACCCACCCGTACACCCTGGCATCGTTTTCCGGCTGGACTCACCGGCGCCTTTGCCACGGTACACACCTTCAGCTGCCTCGACGGTAGCTGATCCCGATCGGTCGCTCTCACTCAGGCGGTCGACGGAAGCTTCTATGGCAGCACCGGAGGGGTGGCGCAAACGACTCGGGACGATCTTCCGATTCGATTCCTCATCCGGGGAGATGAACACCCTGCACACGTTCGACGGGGCTAACGGCGCCCACCCGGGTCGGGTCATTCAGGCAACCGACGGCACACTTCTATGGTAAGACCGGAGCAGCCGGCGCGATCGTCAACGGGGGTGGGACATCTTTCGTCTGGATCGTCGCGGGCGAGTGACGACACTCTGTATGGGTTTTCGGGGGCCGATGGCGGTCGGAGCCTACCGACGAACTCACCGAGGCGACGGACGGGCTGTTCTACGGCACGACGAGCGCCGGCAGCTGCGTCTAGCGGCGTCGGTGGCACCGTCTTCCGATTCGATGCCGCTGGTAATCTCGCTCATCTCTGCGACTTCCCCGATAGCGGCCTCGCCTACCCCACGGCCCCCTCAGTTCAGGCAGCGGATCGTTCTACGGCTGTCGCCCGGCCATCGAGTGGCAATAATCGTCATTGTTCGATGGACTGTCACCGACGGTGCCATTCGCGCCAATTCATTGCTTCTCGAGGATGGAAGCCGGAGCTTCCGTTGACGCCGCTGGTCGCTGCCGACGACCACCTCTTCGGGACGCATCCTCGGTGGCGGAATTCGGTCCGGGAACCGCTCTTCAAAACCTCGCCGGACACCGACGACCTCGAAACGATCCACACGTTCCACGGCACTGACGGGGACAGCCCACGCGGCCCTTGCTAGCTTCGCCGGATCGTGGTTGTACGGCACGACCGGTCAGGGCGGCGCACACGGCCTTGGGACCGTGTTCCGGATCGACTACGACGGTGCGACTTCGACCACTCGTTCATGGTTTCAGCGGAGCGAATGCGATCGGCTGGGCTCATCCAGGCTGCCGACGGTCGTCTGTACGGCACGGCCGGGGGCGGACCCTTCGGCAGGCCTCGGCGTGATCTATCGGCTGAGCAACGCGCAGATCGCGGTCAACGAGGTTTCGCCGAGCTCCGGCCCCGGCGAGGCCGGCGCCGCCCTGACCATTCTCGGCGGCGGGTTCGCGCCAGGCGTGACGGTGACCATCGGCGGGGTGGACGCGACCAACGTCACCGTCGTCGATCCCACGTTTCTCCATCTCCTCATGCCGGCGCTTTCTCCCGGCACCTACGACGTCACGGTGACAGCGCCGGGGGGTGCGAGCGCGACGCTCCCAGCCGCCTTCATCGTCGGGTCGGTCCGACGATCACCAGCTTCACTCCCACGGCCGGTCCCATCAGCACGTGGGTCACCATCACCGGGACCGGCTTCACCGGGGTCTCCTCGGTGAAGTTCAACGGCAAGGCCGCCGGCTTCAACGTGCTCTCCTCGACTCAGCTGACAGCCAAGGTCTCCGCCGGCACCACGACGGGCAAGATCACGGTCACGACCTCGGGCGGCACGGCCACCAGCGCCGCCAACTTCATCGTCATCTTCAAGCCGACGGTGACCGGGTTCACGCCGGGGAGCGGCGTGCCGGGAACCCCCGTGGTCATCACCGGCACCAACTTCGACACCGCGACCGCCGTCGCCTTCGACACAGCCTCGACGACCGCGTTCACGATCAACTCGCCCACGCAGATCACCGTCAACGTGCCCTCCGCGGCGAAAACCGGCAAGATCAAGGTCACCAATCCCGCCGGCGCCGGCTGGAGCGTGGGCACCTTCCTGGTCCGCCGACCATCACCAGCTTTTCGCCCGCTTCCGGACGCGTCGGTAGCATTGTGATCATCGTGCGGAAGCGACCTTCATCAACGCAATGTCCGTCACGATCAACGGCCTCGCCGCGACCTTCACCATCAAGAGCCCCACCAAGATCACCGCGACCGTTCCCTCCGGCGCCACCAGCGGCAAGATCGCCGTCACCACGCCCGGCGGGACCGCCACCAGCGCCACGAATTTCAAGGTGTTGCCGACGATCACCAGCTTTTCGCCCACTTCCGGGCGCGCCGGAACCCGCGTGATCATCAACGGAAACACCTTCCTCAACACAAAGTCCGTCACGTTCAACGGCGTCGCGGCGAACTTCACCATCAACAGCTCCGTCAAGATCACCGCGGGCGTTCCCGCCGGCGCCACCAGCGGCAAGATCGCCGTCACCACGCCCAGCGGCACCGCCACCAGCGCCACGAATTTCACGGTGTTGCCTTGAGACCGTCGCCCCGGCCGGCTCTCCCGAGCCGGCCGGCGGCGAGCCCCAGGTGGTCGACGCCCCCTCACTCCTTGCGGCATTTCGACGCCCCAGTAATACTTCTCGAAGAAGGGCATGAAATCCCGGCCGGAGGCGGCCTGGAGGAGCCGCGCGATCTCCTTCGTCGTGCCGAACTTCCAGCCGAGCGTCGTCTGGCAGGAGCGGAGGAACGCCAGGAACGCCTCGTCGCCGACCTCTTTGTGGAGATCGGCGAGGAGGATCGGCCCCTTGTCGTAGAGAAGCCCGTTGCGGATCGCCGCCCGCTTGCGCGCGTCGTCGGTGATCCAGACGCGGTTGGCGAGCGGGATCGGCGCGGCGTCGTCCGCGATGCCGGCGCCGTGGCGCCACTGCTTTGCGATCTTGGTCGCCATGGCGGCGCTGCGCCGGTCCCGGATGAAGAGCGAGGAGCAGTACTCGGCGAACGACTCCGCCAGCCACTGCTCTTCCTGGCTCGGGATCCGCACGACGATGCCCCAGTACTGGTGCGCGATCTCGTGCGCGAAGATCTTGGCGATCTCCTGAGCCTCGTACCGGCTCATGTCGCCGGCGAGCGGATCGAAGGCCTCCTTCGTGATGAACATCGTGGCCGGCGGGGCCTGGCCGTATCCGTAGTCGTTGATCTCGAGGATGTTGAACTCCGAAAACGGGAAGGGCCCGAGGAAGCCCGCGTAGTAGGAGATGACCTCGGACGCGATCTGCATGAGGTTCTTGCGGCCGCGCGGGTTGTCGAGCGCGTAGGTCGCGACCCGGATGGTCACGCCGTCCCGCTCGATCTCCTCCATGTCGTAACGGCCGGCGAGGATGACGGCGAACTGGATGGGCGTGTCGATCTTCGTCTCGAGAACGTTCTCGGTCCCCTCCTTGGCGCGCCGCAGGGTCTTGCCCGGTGCGAACGGCACGAAGGGCTCCGGGACACGGACCTCGCTGCGGAAGGTGTAGGCCTGCCCGGAGAGCGGCGGCACCGGGAACCATGACCAGATGCCGAGCTCCCAGTAGCTGTCGCCGCGGGGCCGCACCAGAAAATCGCCGTCGATCTCGAAGCGAAGCTTCAGCGGCTGTCCCACGGGCGCCGGCTCGGCCAGCGCGACGACGAGCTCATCGAGCCGGTGGTCGAACGGCAGGACGCGGCCGCTCTCGTCGGTCACGCGGCGAACCTTCTCGAAGCGCTCCTCGAGGTTGGAGCCGGCCTGCGCGTAGACGATCGAGTCGGCGTCGAAACGCAGGGCGCGGGCCGGCCGGTCCTGCGGCACGAGCGTCTCGACGACCGTGAGCTTCGCGTCGTTTCCGGCGGAGGCCTGGAGGCGCACGTCGACGTCCGTCAGGAGGAAGCGCGGTTTGGGCGGGTCCCGCGGATCGCGCCCGATCGGCTGCACCGACAGCGGGGCGAGCCACAGATAGCGGCGGAGCAGCGTCTCGTTCGACTCGCTCGAGTTGAGCGTCGCGAGCCCTTCCGCCGGGTCATCGGTCCCGTCGAACACGTAGAGGAGATCTTCGCGGCCTCCGTCGAGCTCCGCCCAGATGAGGGGCGCGTCCGGGAGCATCGATGCGCTGGATCGCGAAATCGTGCGAGAGCGGCGGCGCGTGGATGCGTCCGAACTTGTCGCGGTGCTTGCGAAACGCGTCGGCGAGCGGCGGCGCCGGGCGATCCGGAGAGCTCGGGCAGCGGCTTCCCCGCGGCCAGCCACAGCAAGCGCTTGAACGAGTCCTGGAGACGCACGCCGTCGGCGGTCTTTTCGGGCTTGAGGCTCGAGCCCTTCTTCGCGTTGAACACGACGACCGGCGCCTCGATCGGGTCCGCGGAGAGATACTCGAAAGCCCCGCGTCCTTCGAAGAAGAGCCCGACGATCCGGTCTCCGGCCGAGACGGGCGCGGCGCGTCCCGACTCCAGGACGAACGACGCGTGCGGACCCTGGAGGCGCAGGCCCGACACGTTCACCGCCTCGCCGAGCGTCGGATGATCGAAGGCCTCGAGGGTCGCGAGAAGATCCGGGGGCGTCCGCGCCGCGAAGAGAAGACGCGGCCGAAGACGATCCCGGAGATCCCGAGGCGCCACCGGACGGCCATCGCGCGATTCTAGTGCGCGATTCCGACCGGACTTCAGTTCTTCGGCATCTCCGTGCCCCAGTAGTACTTTTCGAAGAAGGGCATGTAGTCCTTCTTGGTCATGTACTGGAGCAGGCGCCGCCACCATCTTCGTGGTGCCGAACTTCCAGGCGAACGACTTCTGGTACGACTTCAGGAACGTGAAGAACGCCTCGTCGCCGAGCTCCTTGTGGAGCGCGTAGAGGAGCGCCGGGCCCTTGTTGTAGAGCAGCCCGTTGCGGATCGAAGTAGCGCGTGTCAGGTCCCGCGAGTAGCGTCGTTGGCGAGCGGAATCGGGATCTCGTCGGCGTCGAACGTCGCCTGGGACCCGCGCCAGTGCGTGACCATGGCCTTGTACGTCGGCTTCGTTCTTGTACGCCTTCAGGAAGAGCGCCGCGCAGTACTCGGCGAAGGACTCCGTGAGCCACTGCTCCTCGAAGCTGGGCATCTTGACGGCGGTGCCCCAGTACTGATGCGCGATCTCGTGGGCGAATCGCTCGTTGACGCCCGCGAGTAGACGCCCTGCCGGTGTGCGCCGTCATGATCGGGGTTGAAGGCCTCCTTCGTGATGAACATCGTGCCGGGCGGCGCCTGTCCCCAGCCGATGTCGTTGATCTCGATGATGTTGAACTCCGGCATCGGAAACGGCCCGAGGAACTCCTCGTAGTACTGGATGATGTTGCCGGCGAGATTGGTCAGCTGCTTGACGGCGCGCGGGTTGTCGAGCGCGTACGTCGCGACGCGGATCGTGACGCCGTTGCTTGACCTCCTCCTCAATCGTGTACCGCCCGGCGAGGATCGACGGCGAAGCAGATCGGCTTGTCGACGCGCGTCTCGAGCACGTTCTCGTCTCCCTCGGTCGTGCGCCGGATCGTCTTGCCTGGGGCGAACGGAACGAACGGCTTCTTGACGCGGACCGACGGCGTGGAACGTGTAGAGCTGGCCGGCGAGCGACGGCTGAGGAAACCAGTCGTGGATCCCGAGCTCCCAGTAGCTGTCCCCGGCCGGCGAGACCAGGAAGTCGCCGTCGATCTCGAACTTCAGCTTGATCGGCCGCTCGGCGGCGGCCGGCTCGGCGAGCTGGACGACGGCCTCGTCGTGGTCGTGGACGAACGCGAGCGCGCGGCCGGCCTCGTCGGTCACCTTGCGGAGTCGCTCCGAGCGCGTTGGTCGAGGTTGCTGCCGAACGGTCGTATAGACCGTGGAATCGAGGTCGAGACGGAGCACCGAGAGCGGCCGACCGATCGGGATCAGCGTCTCGACGACCGTCATCGACGCATCCTTGCCCGCCGAAGCGCGCAGGTCCACATCGACGTCCGTCAGGACGACGCGAGGCACTGGGAGGATCGCGTCGATCCCGCCGAACGGGCTGATCGGAGAGCGTGAGTCTGGTAGAGGTACTTGCGCAGCTCCGGATCGTTGCGATTCGCTCGTCCTGAGGATCGCGAGGCTTTCCGAGCCGTCGTCGAGCTCGGAGCGGCGTAGACGACGTCCTCGCTGCCGCCGTCGATCTCCGCGCGGACGAGCGGCTCTCGACGGAGCGTCGAGCCTCTGGATCGCGAAGTCGTAGGAGAGCGGAGCGGCGCCGTGATCCGGCGGAACATCTCCCGCTGCGCGGTGAACGAGGCGGTCAGCGGCGTCGAGGCGGTGCCGGTGAGCGCGGGAAGAGGCTCGCCCTGGGCGATCCAGAGCAGCCGCGTGAACTTGTCGGTCAGGCGCACGCCCTTGTCGGTCTTCTCGGGCTTGAGGCTGCTCGCCTTCTTCGCGTTGAAGATCACGACGGGGGCCTCGACGGGATCGGCCGAGACGTATTACATTTCCCCGCGGCCCTCGAAGAAGAAGCCGACGATCTCATCTCCCGCGAGCACCGGCGCCGCGTGCCCGCCGGAGATCTTGCACTCGAGGTGGCCGGTGCGCACGGTCATGGAGCCGACGAGCACCGCGTTTCCGAGCGTCAGATGATCGAATTGCTCGACGGTGGCGAGGAGGCCGGCGGGAGTGTCCGCCCGGGCGCCAGTGGCCGACAAGCGAGCATGACCGCTGCCCGGAGGACCGCGCGAGGCGTATTCATGTGGCATTCGCGCAGTCTCGGAATGGCCGCGGCGACGTTCCGGCTCGACTCGCGGAATGAGAATCGCGCGCGGACGCTCTCGAATGAGCCTGCACGCTCCGCGGTCGGACGCGTCTCGGCGCTGCTACGAGATCCTCGGCACGCTCGGCGCCGGAGGCATGGGCGAGGTCTACCGCGCGCGCGACCCCAAGCTCGGGCGCGAAGTCGCGATCAAGGTGCTTCCCGAGGAGTTCGCCCGCGACCCGTCGCGGGTCACCCGTTTCGAGCGCGAGGCCCGCATGCTCGCGGCGGTCAATCATCCGACGATCGCGACGATCCACGGCGCGGAGCAGGACGGCTCGACGCGGTACATCGTGATGGAGCTCGTCGAGGGCGACACGCTCGCCGAGCGCCTGTCCGGCGGCGCGCTTCCGGTCGCGGACGCGCTGCGCATCGGCGCCAGATCGTCGAAGCCCTCGAGGTGGCGCACGAGAAGGGCGTCATCCACTGCGACCTGAAGCCCGCCAACATCACGCTGACCCGCGACGGCAACGTCAAGGTCCTCGACTTCGGCCTCGCCGGCGATGGACCTCCCCTTCGCCGGCGACGTGTCGCGAACGCCGACCCTCGTCATGGACGATTCGCGCCCGGGTGACATCGTCGGCACGCCGGAGTTCATGAGCCCGGAGCAGGCGCGCGGCAACGAGATCGACAACCGCACCGACATCTGGGCCTTCGGCTGCATCCTCTTCGAGATGCTCTCCGGCAAACGCGCGTTCACCGGCGAGACCATCCCGGACGTTCTCGCTCGCGATCCTCGACCGCGAACCCGACTGGGGCGCGCTTCCGGTGCGCATGCCGCCGCGGGTACGCGAGCTCCTGCGCGTTGCCTCCAGAAGGACCCGACCCGCCGCCTGCGCGACGCCGGCGACGCGCGGATCGAGCTCGACGTCGCCCTCGGCCGAGACTGTCGGTGTCGCGGCGTCCGAGCGCCCGTCATCGGGCCGGAGGCGGCCGTGGCGTCCTCGCTCGCCGCCGCGGCGGTCGCCGTCATGGCCGTCGCGGCGTTCCTCTGTCTTCGTCCGGGCTAAGCGCCGAACGGTCGCCCGGCTGCGAGCCGTCAGCTCGCGGTCCTCCCCTTTCGCAACCTGACCGGCTCGCCCGACGGCGAGCTCTGGGGACTCGGCATGGTGGAGACGGTCAGCGTCCGTCTCGCGGACGTCCCGGGCCTGCAGGTCGTCACGCCCCGGGCCGCGGTCGAGGCCGCCGAGGACAATCCCAGCTTCGCTCGTCGTGGCGCGGCGGCTCGGCGCGACCACGCTTCTCGTCGGGACCCTGCAGCGCGAGAACGATCAGTTTCCGCATCACGTATCGCATCGTCGACGCGAACGGGACATCAGATCGCCGCCGACGCGATCGACGGCTCGGAGCTCTTCGCTCTGCAGGACCGCGTGGCCGACGGCGTCGCGCGAGACCTTCAGCCTTCCCGCGGGAAGCGGCGCACGCCCGACGCCATCGGGCCTCGACACGACGTCCGAGCAGGAGCGGTATCTCCAGGCGATCGGCCTGCTGCAGCGGTACGACCGGCGCGAGGGCGTCGAGAAGGCGCTCGGGATCCTCCAGACGCTCGCCGACGAGAACCCCAACTCCGCCCTCGTCCAGGCGGCGCTCGCGCGCGCCTACCTCGCGATGTTCGACTTCACGAAGGAGCCGCGCGTGGGCCGACCGGGCCATCGCCGCCGGCGAACCGGGCGCAGGCGCTCGATCCCGGCGCTGCCCGAAGTGGACGTGACCGTCGGCGAGACGCTGCTCGCGACGGGGCAAGGCGGCGGAGGCGGTCGAGGCGTTCCGCCGGGCCCTCGCGGCGCGGCCGGGCGACGTCGAAGCCCTTCTCGGCCTCGGGCGCGCGGCACGAGCCGCCGGGGACCACGGCCGCGGCCGAGACCGCATTCCGCCGGGCGATCGAGCTGCAGCCTTCCTTCGCCGTCTTCAATCAGCTGGGCGCGTGGTACTACGCCGACGGCCGCTATGCGGAAGCCGCGGACATGTTCCGCCGCGCCAGCCGAAGCGGCTCCCGACAGCTACTGGGCCCTCGAGCAACCTCGGCGGTGCGGAGACGATGCGCTGCAACTTCCCGGCCGCGCTCGCAGGCGTATCCGTGACGCGCTCGAGCTGAAGCCCAAGGAACCGATCGCATCCACGAACCTCGGCACGACGCAACTCTGGACCGGGCACACGGCCGACGCCGTCGCTTCGTTCGAACGAGCGCGCGCCAGGCCCCCAGCGACTTCATGATCCAGGGGAACCTCGGCGACGCCTACCGGGCCGAGAGGCGAGGCGGCGAAGTCGAGAGCATGCCTACGAACGTTCGATCGTCCTGGCCCGCGCCCAGCTCGGACTCAATCCCGACGACGTCGCGGCCCGTTGCTACCTGGCCACGGGACTCGCGAAGACGGGCCACACCGCCGAGGCGCGCGAAGAGATGGGACGGGTCATCGCGCTCGACCCGAACGATGCCCGAAGTCTTCGTCGACGCGGCCATCGTCGCAGCGCTCGCGGGCGTCGACGGCGAGGCTCTCGCGTGGCTGCGCCGGGCGGTCGAGCGCCGGCTACTGCCGCGAGATCATCGAGCGGCAGCCCGAGTTCGCCCGCTTCCGAGACAATGCCGAGTTTCGTTCCATCGTCGCCGCGCCGCATCAGGCGGCCGGTTCTTAGAAGGGGGAGGACCATGGCCAAGGGATCCCTTCTCCTCGTCGCCCTGGTGGCCTGATCGTCGGCGCCCTGATCGGCTGGCTCGCCAAACCCGCGCCGAAGCCGGAGAAACAACTGTTCGGGGGCGACCTCATCAAGGTCGACAAGGAGGGCAAGGTCAACAAAGAGAAAGCGGAGTTGAACAAGGATGAGAAGGAGGTCGCCTTCTGGGTCGCCGACGAGCGGACCAAGAATCTATTCATCGAGTTCGAGAAAAACGAGCCCTTCGAAGGGATGACCCAAACGCCGGACGGCAAGCGCTGGCGCGTTCACTGTGAAGACTGGACTTGTTTCTCCGGAGACATCCAACCGAAGGCAGAGGGACACGGGAAGAAATACAAGTACTGGCAGGTCCTCGAGAACAAGGACGGATCGGATAAGAAAGAGGTCGACGCCTGGATCGTCATCAAGCCGTAGCTGTTCCGTGCTCTGACTCACGTTCGGATGACAATCCTCGACGATTGGTGAGACGTTTCTCGTCACTCCCGCAAACGGCGGAAAGGCGAAGTCGCGCGCATACAAGGAATTAGCACTCCTGGCTCCAACCTTGCTGTTGCCATGGGCGTGAGGCGCCCTGGAAGCAGGGCGAGGCTGAAGAGATGTACAACGTCGCCGTCGACCGCGCCGCCATGCGAGAAGAGATCCTCGGGCCGCTCTTTCAGCGCCACGTCGTGAGCCTCTCGGGCACCGTCGATCAGCGTTGGCTGGAGTCATTCGAGTCCGTCCAGAACGACTCGGACCAGTTCCAGCGTTACCGCCTCGATCCGCAGAAGGGCCTGGTCTCGTTCACCTGCCGGGCGAGCGACGGCCCGGGCGTCGTCGAGAGCTTCCTGGAGAGGCTGGCTCTCATGGTCGAGATGATCAACCTCCACGCCACCTGCGCCGCGGCGCAAGCCGAGCCCGAGCCGATCCGCCTCACCGCCTAGGGTCCCTCGGCCCTTTCGGGCCACCGACGGCTCGGCGATCCGGTGGATTTCCGACGAGAGGTCTGTCCGAAGAGCCCCCGTCGGCTTTATCCTGAGCCAAGACCAAAACCAATGGAACTCGTCTCCATACGGATCGAGGAGTCTCCTCACGCCGCGGGACGAGTGCGTCTCGTCGGGGACGTCGCCTACGACGACCGTCCCGGAACCGAGGCCTACTGGCTCGAGGTGGACGAGGAGTATGCCGGGTCGCTGAGTCTCTCCGGCTCTCCGTGGCTCGCCTGGCTGCTTCCGCTCGCAGCGACCCTCGGCCAGAAACTGCGCATCGGCGCGCCGGTCGATCCGCTTCTCGCTGAAAACGCTCCGCGGATCCTGAAGACGTGGACGACCTGGTATCGGAAGCGGTTCCCCAACCTGCGCGCCGTGCCGATCGAGGCCGAGGTCGCCACCGCCCCGCCCGCGCCGGTGGCGCGCGAGACGGGAGCGTTCTTCTCCGGTGGCATCGATTCCTTCTACACGGTCCTTGGCAACCTGGAACGCGAGGACCGGGAGCGGTTCCCGAAGATCGACCGGCTCCTGTGGGTCGGCGGATTCGACCTTCCGATCGAGTCTCCCGAGGAAGAGTTCGTGCGCCTGCGTACGCGCCTCTCGGAGGCGGCCCGGGACCTCGGCCTGGGGTTCTTCGACGTCCGGACGAACCTCCGGCAGACCCGGTTCCGCGAAGCGCGCTGGGGGAACCTGTCCCACGGTCCTGCGCTCGCGGGAGTGGGCCTCGCGCTCGAGCAACGGTTCGAGACGTTCTACATCGCGGCGACGTATGAGAGCGGCGAGCTCCGGCCCTGGGGCTCCCACCCCGACACGGATCCCCTCTTCTCGACGCGCTCCACCCGCTTCGTCCACGACAGCATGGGGCCGCGGCGGAGCGCCAAGACCGAGCGCATCTGCCGGTCGGACGTCGCGATGCGAAGCCTCCACGTCTGTTTCCGCTCCGGCACCGCGGACAACTGCTGCGATTGCCGCAAGTGCCTGCTCGCGATGCTGACCATGGAAGTCTTCGGGGTGATGTCCCGCTGCTCCGTGTTCCCGCGCCCCCTCGACCTCGAGCGCGTGCGGCGCATCTACCTCCGGTCGCCGTCGTACTGGCGCCTGTACACCGACATCCTCGTACGCGCGCGAAAGGCCGGCCGCAAGGACATCGCGAAGGCGATCGCCGCGTGCCGTCTCCGGTACCTCTACACGAAACCGGCCATGACGGTGATCGACTGGCTCGCCGCGCGGAGGGGCCTCTGGCGCGTGGCGCGCCGGCTCCGGCCCGCGTTTCTGGAGGGCACGGTGCGATGAACGCGCGGGCCCGGACCATGGTGCCCACGCTGGCGGCGCTCGGAGGCCTCGCGGCCGGGTTCGGTCTCGGCATCGTCCTGCACGGTTCGACCGATCCCTGGGTCGAGCGCGTCATGGCGGTCGTCGCCGCGATGGGCCAGCTCTGGGTCGCCGCCCTGCGGATGGCCGCGCTGCCGCTCGTCATCGTGCTGACGCTCGCGGCCATCGTGGGAGCCCGCCGCGAGGGCGCGATCGGAATCCTCGGGCTGAAGACAGTGCTCCTGTTCGGCGGGATGCTCCTGGCGACGGGCCTCTTCGCCTTCGCCGTGACGGCTCCCATCCTCTCGCTCTATCCGGTCGACGTCCAAACCGCGGGCGCGTTCCTCGAGCCGGCGCCAGCCGGTGATCCCGCCGCGGCGCCCCCGCGCGACGCGCCGTCCTCGTTCGGCGCGTGGCTCGTCGGCCTGATCCCGATCAACGTGTTCCAGGCCGCGGCCCAGGGAGAGGTCCTGCCGCTTCTGCTCTTCACGATCCTCTTCGGCTTCGGCGTTCGGCGCCTCGAGGCCGGACCGCAGGAGCTGCTCTCGCGTGTCTTCCGCGCCCTCGCGGAAGCGATGATGGCGCTCGTGGGCTTCGTGCTGAAGCTCCTGCCCATCGGGGTCTTCGGCCTCTGCGCGGCCTTCGCCTATCGCATCGGCGTGCGCGTCACGGGCGTCATCGCCGTATGGATCGTGCTGATCTCGTCGGTCCTGATCCTCGTGACGATCCTGCTCTATCCGTTCACGGCCGTGGCCGGGCGCGTGTCGATTCCCCGCTTCGCGAAGGCCGTGGCGCCCGCCCAGGTCGTGGCCGTCGGCTCGCGCTCCTCGCTCGCCTCCCTTCCCGCGCTCGTGGCCGGCGGCCAGCAGCACCTCGGGCTTCCGGCCTCGGCCACGGGATTCGTCCTCCCCCTCGCCGTCGCGTCGTTCAAGCTCAACCGGGTCGTCTCCGGACCCGTGAAGCTGCTCTTCCTCGCGCACGTCTTCCAGCTCCCGCTGGGCCTTCCGCAGCTCGCCGCGTTTCTCGCCACGGAGATCATCCTGAGCTTCAGCACGGCCGGAATCCCGAGCATGGGCAGCGTCCGCAGCATCCCGGCCTACCTCGCCGCGGGAATCCCGGTGGAGGCGGTCCTCCTGCTGAACGCCGTCGACACGATCCCCGACGTCTTCAAGACGCTGACGAACGTCACGGCCGACATGAGCGCCGCGACGATCCTCTCGCGCCGGGAACGGCAGGCCGCCGCCGCGGCCTCTTCCATCGCCGTGACTGCCTCGCCCGCCGCCGTTACGGCGCGAGCTTCTGGTAGTTCGAGTTCGTCGTCGTGACCCGAAGCGACTTGGACGGCGCGTCCAGAACGACCGTCGCCGGATAGTTCGTCCCGTCGGGCAGCGTCGCGAACTGGACGTCGAGGGCGATCGGCTGGGACGGGTCCTCCAGATAGGACGCGACCTTGAGCGCCGCGAGCTTTTTGGTCTCCATCCGGAAGTCCAGCGTCATCGAATCGTTGGGCTTGGCGTAGTTCCGGAAGACGAGGCCGGCCTCGCCCTGGCCCGGACGATCCACGGACGCGTTGCCGGCCTGGAATGCCTGTTCCATCTTCTGGCCGTCCGGAGGCACGTAGAGGCCGATGACCGTCCGCGCCTGCCCCATGAACTCCTCGACGTCGTCCTTGGCTTTCTCCTGCATCCGCCGGCGGAGCGGGCCTTCGCGGGGCTGCTCCTGCGGTTGCCCGAGGGGCGCGCGCGCGACCTTTCCGTCGGGTCCGTAGCGGCAGGCGAACTGCTTCGTGGAGCGGACCTCCCCTTTCATCGCGACCTGCATCGTTTCCGTCCAGGAGTACTTCTGGAGCGCGGCCCGGTTGGCGGCCTGCGCCTCCTTGATCGCGGCGAGCTTGCTCTGGATCACCTCGCGCATCATTCCGCCCTGCTGGGCAACGGCGACGGCGACGCCTCCGCAAACCGCGACGGCGGCCGCCGCCGCGCGCCATCGGACCCCGAACCGGTGAGCTCGCATCGTCAGAACTCCTTGTTTGAAGATCGGCAAACGTCGTTGGGAGGACGCGATTCTATCCGCGGGCGCGTCGCGCTTTCGGAGAATCAGGGCGCAGCGCGGTAGTCGTAGCTCTCGATCATCACTCGGATCGCATCCCGCGTCTCGCTGACCTCGACGTTCTCCGGGTGGTTCGTGCCGTCCGGAAGGGTCGCATAGCGGACGTCCATCGCGACCGCCTGAGACGGATCGTCGAGGTAGGACGCGACCTGCAGGCGAACGAGCTTCCGCAGGTCCGTGCGGAAATCGAGGAGCACGGAGTCGCCGGGCCGGGCGTAGTCGGTGATGCGGAGCAGCGCTTCACCCTGGATCGGCTTCTCGGTGCGGACGCGTCCGGCCTCGAAAGCCTTCTGGAGCTTCTGCGTCTCCGGCGGGACGTACATCGCCACGACGGCGCGCACCTTCGCCACGGTCGCCTCGAGCTCTTCCTTGGACTCCTTGCCCGGCTTGGGCGCGAACGGGCCGGCCGTCGTCCCCGGAGGGGGCGGCCCCATCGCCGTGCGGACGATTTTCCCGTCGGCTCCGTAGCGGCAGGAGAACTGCCAGGTCGAGCGCAGCTCGTCCTTCAGCAGGAAGCGGACGGTCTCCGTCCACGTGTACTTGCGCAGAGCCGCCTGGTTCGCGGCGGCGAACTGTTCGATCGCGGCGAGCTTCTTCTGGATGAAGTCCTGCCTCGTGTCGCCTCGCTGCGCTCCGGCGGCCGCACTCCCGATGGCGAGGGCCGCCGCGGCCCGGACCCACACATGTCGCATCTTCGACACCTCGTGGCGACAGTTTACGCGGGAGCGTTCCTCGCCGGCTCGGGGCTCGGCGCGGCGGCCGGGCGGCGGCGCTCCGCCCATCCGCGCAGGACGACGAAGAAGGCCGGCACGAAGAGGACGGCGAGGCACGTCGAGGCGAGCATCCCGGTCGAGACCGCGAGCCCGAGCGAGCGCCGGGCGGACGCCCCCGCTCCCTTCGCCAGCAGGAGCGGCAGCACTCCGAGGATGAACGTGAACGAGGTCATCACGATCGGCCGGAAGCGCTTCTCCGAGGCCTGGACCGTGGCGTCGACGAGGCTCATTCCCGAGGCCCGTCCTTCGAGGGCCATCTCGACGATGAGGATGGCGTTCTTGGCCGACAGAGCGATCAGCAGCACCAGGCCGATCTGGACGTAGAGATTGTTGGCGACGTGGAGGCCGAGGAGCGCGCTGACGGTGCCGAGGAGCGCGAGAGGCACGGCGAGGATGACGGCGGCCGGCGTGATCCAGCTCTCGTACTGCCCGGCCAGCACGAAATAGACGAGGAGGATCGCGAGGGCGAAGATGAAGTACGTCGAGCTGCCGACGAGCTGCTCCTGGTACGACATCGCCGTCCACTCGTAGGTCATCCCCGCCGGCAGCGTCTCCCGGGCGATCTTCTCCATCGTCTCCATGGCCTGCCCCGAGCTGAACGCCGGGTTGGCGGCCCCGTTGATCGTCGCCGAGGGATAGAGGTTGTAGAGCGTGACGACCGCGGGCCCCTGGGTCTTCTCGAGGCTCGCGACCGTCCCGAGCGGCACCATCTGCGCCGGAGCCGGCGCGCATGTAGTAGCCGGCGAGGCTGCCGGTCTCGCGTCGGAACGGCGCGTCCGCCTGCGCGTAAACCATGTACTGGTGGCCGAAGCGCATGAACTGGTCGACGAAGCTGGACCCGAGGTACGCCTGGACGGTGCTGTAGACGTCCCCGACGTTCACGCCGAGGTTGCCGGCCTGCGTCTTGTCGACGTGGATCGTGAGCTGCGGCACCGAGGCCCGAAGCGGCGTCAGCGCCATCCGGATCGCCGGGATCCGGCCGCGCGCGCGCGACGATCCGGTCGGCGGCATCCTGCAGGCGCACGTAATCCTCGCTGCCGTCGGTCAGCTCGAGCTGCATCTGGAAGCCGCCGGAGAGCCCGAGGCCCTGGATCGGAGGAGGGACGAGCACCATCGTGCGCGCGCCCTGGTACGCGGCCAGCCGCGTCGGACAGGTCGTCGTAGATGGAGATCAGGTCCTGGCCCTTCGCCTCGTTGCGCACGCTCCAGTCCTTGAACATCAGATAGATGATGCCGGCGTTCGCGAGCGAGGCGTTGTTGTCCAGCGGCGACAGCCCGCCGATCGAGATCGTGCGCTCGAGCGCGGGGTTCTGCCGGCAGATCGCGCGCGAGCTCGTCGATGACCCGCTGCGTGCGCTCGAGCGACGCGCCGTCCGGAAGCTGGACGATGACCATCGCGTAGCCCTGGTCCTCGGTCGGGATGAAGCCGGTCGGCACCCGCGTCAGTCCCCACCCCGCCAGTCCGATCAGCACCAGCGCGATCGCCGCCATCCGCCCGCTCCGCTCCACCATGAACCGGATCAGACGCACGTACGCACCGCTCCACCGGCTCGTACACCGCGTTGAACCCCCGGAAAAACCAGTTCTTCTTCCGGCTTCGGATCGTGCGCCCGCAGCCACAACGCGCACTGCGTCGGCTTCAACGTCAACGCGTTCACCGCCGAGATCAACGCCGTCGCCGCAATCACCAGCGCGAACTGCCGGTACATCTGACCCGTGATCCCCGGCATGAACGCCGGCGGCAGAAACACCGACATCAACACCAGCGTGATCCCGATGATCGGGCCCATCAGCTCCCGCATCGCGTCGATCGACCCCTGCTTCGGCGTCTGGCCGCGCTCCACGTGCTGCGCCACCCCCTCCACCACCACGATCGCGTCGTCCACCACGATCCCGATCGCCAGCACCACCGCGAACAGCGTCAGCAGGTTCATCGTGAACCCCATCGCCGCCATCGCCGCGAACGCCCCGATGATCGTCACCGGCACCGTCGTCGCCGGCACCAGCGTCATCCGCCAGTCCTGCAGAAACACCACGATCACCACCAGCACCAAAAGCCCCGCCTCGAACAGCGTGTGGTACACCTCGTTGACCGACTCCTTCACGAACGTCGTCGTGTCGAACGGAATCGACCACTCCAACCCCTGCGGAAAGTCCCGGGCGATCTCGGCCATCTTCGTCCGCACGCGCGCGGCCGTGTCCAGAGCGTTCGCTTCGGGGAGCTGATAGATCGCGATCCCGCCGGCGACGCGCTCGTTCATCTTGAAGAACTGGCCGTAGGTCTGGGCGCCGAGCTCGACGCGGCCGACGTCCTTGACCCGCGTGATCTGGCCTCCCGAGCTCTTCACGATGACGTCGGCGAACTCCTCCGCGCGCGACAGATTGCTGCCGAGATCGATCGTCAGCTGGAACGGCTCGCCCGAGCGCGTCGGCGGCGCGCTGATCTGCCCCGCCGCGACGTAGGCGTTCTGGGCCTGCACCGCCGCGATCGACGTCGCGACGGCATGAGCGAGCGCTGGAGCATCTGCTCGCGGGTCGAGCCAGATCCGCATGCTGTACTGGCCGATGCCGAAGACCGTCACGTCGCCCACGCCCGGCAGGCGCGCCAGCTTGTCGTGGAGCTGCAGCGTCGCGAAGTTGCGAGAGATAGAGCGCGTCGTACTTGTTGCCTTCCGAGGTCAGCGTCACGATCTGGAGGATCGCCGTCGACTTCTTCTTCGTCACGACGCCCTGCTGCTGCACGGCCTCCGGGCAGCTGCGCGAGCGCGGCCGAGACGCGGTTCTGCACCAGCACCTGGGCCAGGTCCAGGTCCGTGCCGACCGCGAACGTCACGATCAGCGTGTAACGGCCGTCGTTCGTCGACGGTCGACTGCATGTATTGCATGCCCTCGACGCCGTTGACCTGCTGCTCGATCGGCAGCGCCACCGTCTCGACCAGCGTGCTGCGCGTTCGCCCCGGGGTAGTTGGCCGATGACCTGGACGGTCGGCGGCGTGATCGGCGGGTACTGCGACGACCGGCAGCACGAAGAGCGCCACGCGCCCGAGCAGGATCGTCACGAACGCGATGACGTTCGCGAGGACCGGACGCTCGATGAAGAACTTCGCGAGCACGCGGGCTAGCCGCCCTCGCGCCGGCCCTCTCCCGGCGGGCGAGGGGGTCTGAGGCTCGACTCGCCGCGCTCCGGTCGGTGACCGCCGCGCGACGGGCGGCCGGATGCGGTCGCCGGGCCCTTCCGCTCGATCCACCGCTGCAGGATCACGAAGAGCGCCGGCACGAAGAGGACGGCGAGGCACGTCGAGGCGAGCATGCCCGTGGCGACCGCGATCCCGAGCGAGCGCCGGGCCGCGGAGCCGGCGCCGCTCGCGAGCACGAGCGGCAGCACTCCGAGGATGAACGTGAACGACGTCATCAGGATCGGCCGGAATCGCACGCGGGACGCGTCGACGGTCGCCTCCGGAATGCTCTTGCCCGCGCTCGCGCCCCTCGCGGGCCATCTCGACGATGAGGATGGCGTTCTTGGCCGAGAGCGCGATCAGGAGCACGAGGCCGATCTGGACGTAGATGTTGTTGGCGATGCCGAGGGCGAGCAGCGCCGCCGCCGTCCCCAGCAGCGCCATCGGCACGGCGAGAATCACGGCCGCCGGCGTGATCCAGCTCTCGTACTGCCCGGCGAGCGCGAAATACACGAGCAGGATCGACAGCGCGAAGATGAAGTAGGCGGAGTTGCCGACGAGCTTCTCCTGGTACGACATCGCCGTCCACTCGAAGCTCATGCCGCGGGGCAGCACCCTCCCGCGATCGCGTCCATCGCCGTCGAGCGCCTGGCCCGAGCTGTAGCCGGAGCGCCGGCATGCCGTTGATCGTCGCCGCCGGGAAGAGGTTGTAGAGCGAGATCGACGGTCGTGCCGAGCGCGGCCTGGATCTCGGCGAGCGCGCCGACCGGCACCATCGCGCCCGCGGAGTTGCGGACGTAGAGGTTCTTCACGTCGTCGGCGTTGAGGCGCCGCAGCGGGTCCGCCTGAAGGTAGACCATGTAGTTGTGGCCGAAGCGCGTGAAGAGGTTGACGAAGCTCGAGCCGAGGTAGATCTGCACCGTGTTGTAGACGTCCCCGACGTTCACGTTGCGTGTCGCGGCCTGCGTCTTGTCGACCTTGACCGTGACCTGCGGGACCGAGGCCCGGAACGCCGTGAACGCGCCGACGACCTCCGTCGAGGCGTTGGCCTCGCGGACGATCTCGTCGGTCACCCGCTGGAGGCGCTCGAAGTCGTAGCTGCCGTCGGTCAGCTCGACCTGCATCTGGAAGCCGTTCGAGGCGCCGAGCCCCTGGATCGGCGCGGGGACGAGGACACGGGTATGCGCCTCCTGCACCTTCGCGAGCTCGCGCCGGAGGTGCGCGGTCACGGCGTCGAGGTCCTCGCTCTTCCCGCGCTCGCTCCAGTCCTTCAGCATGAGGTAGACGATCCCGGCGTTGGCGAGCGAGACGTCGCCGTCGAGCGGCGACGGGCCGCCCGTGCCGATGGCGATGGCGTGCGCGGCGCCCGGGAGTGTCGAGGCCGATCTTCGAGATCCGGTCCATGACCTTCTGCGTGCGCTCGAGCGACGCGCCGTCGGGCATCTGGACCGCGATCATCGACGTAGCCCTGGTCCTCGGTCGGGATGAAGCCGGTCGGCACCCGCGTCAGTCCCCACCCCGCCAGTCCGATCAGCACCACCGCGATCGCCGCCATCCGCCCGCTCCGCTCCACCATGAACCGGATCAGACGCACGTACGCACCGCTCCACCGGCTCGTACACCGCGTTGAACCACCGGAAAAACCAGTGCCTTCTTCCGCCTTCGGATCGCTGCGCCCGCAGCCACAACGCGCACTGCGTCGGCTTCAACGTCAACGCGTTCACCGCCGAGATCAACGCCGTCGCCGCAATCACCAGCGCAAACTGCCGGTACATCTGACCCGTGATCCCCGGCATGAACGCCGGCGGCAGAAACACCGACATCAACACCAGCGTGATCCCGATGATCGGTCCCATCAGCTCCCGCATCGCGTCGATCGACCCCTGCTTCGGCGTCTGACCGCGCTCCACGTGCTGCGCCACCCCCTCCACCACCACGATCGCGTCGTCCACCACGATCCCGATCGCCAGCACCACCGCGAACAGCGTCAGCAGGTTGATCGAGAACCCCATCGCCGCCATCGCCGCGAACGCCCCGATGATCGTCACCGGCACCGTCGTCGCCGGCACCAGCGTCGCCCGCCAGTCCTGCAGAAACACCACGATCACCACCAGCACCAACAGCCCCGCCTCGAACAGCGTGTGGTACACCTCGTTCACCGACTCCTTCACGAACGTCGTCGTGTCGAACGGAATCGCGTACTCCAAGCCCTGCGGGAAAGCCCGGCGCGAGCGTCGCGAGCAGCTTCGCGGACCCCTTTCGCGGTGTCGAGCGCGTTGGCACCCGGCAGCTGGTAGATCGCGATCCCGCCGGCGGGGCGGCTGTCCATGCGGAAGACCTGGCTGTAGCTCGCGCGCGCCGAGCTCGACGCGGCCGACGTCCTTCAACGCGCGTGATCTGCGTGCCCGCACGTCTTCAGGATGATCTCGCCGAACTCCGAGGCGTCGGACAGCGAGGCCGGGCACGTTGGCGGTGAGCTGGAAGTCCTGGCCCGAGGGCGTCGGCGGCATGCCGACCTGGCCCGCGGCGACGTACGCGTTCTGCGCCTGCAGCGCGCTGACGACGTCGCGACGGCATGAGCGACCGCTGGATCATCTGCTCCGGGTCGAGCCACACGCGCATGCTGTACTCGCCGACGCCGAAGACCGTCGACGTCGCCGACGCCCGGCAGGCGCGCGAGCTTGTCGGAGAGCTGCAGCGTCGCGAAGTTCGAAAGGAACAGCGCGTCGAACCTGTCGCCCTTCGACGAGAGCGTGATGATCTGGAGCGGCGAGGTCTCCTTCTTCTTGGTCACGACGCCCTGCTGCTGCACGGGGCCCGGCAGCTGCGCCATCGCCGCCGACACGCGGTTCTGCACGAGCACCTGCGCGAAGTCGAGGTCGGTGCCGACCTCGAAGGTCACCGTCAGCGTGTAGCGGCCGTCCGCCGGTGCAGTTGGACTGCATGTAGAGCATCTTCTCGACGCCGTTGACCTGCTGCTCGATCGGCAGCGCGACCGTCTCGACGAGCGTCTTCGCGCTCGCGCCCGGATAGGTCGTCGTGACCTGCACCGTCGGGCGGCGTGATCGGCGGGTACTGCGAGACCGGGAGCACGCCGAGCGCCACGGCCCGAGCAGGATCGTCACGAACGCGATGACGTTCGCGAGAACCGGACGCTCGATGAAGAACTTGGCGAGCACGGCGAGACGGCGCTCCGCTAGGCGCGTTGCCGGAGGCCGGCGGCCGGCGTGGCGTCGGCGGCGGGCCGTCGTCGGAGCGACCTTCTCGCCGACGCGCGCGTTGAGCAGCCCGTTGACGATGACGCGGTCGCCCGCCGCGACGCCGCTTCGGATCGCCAGGCCCGTTCGCCGTGAGCGGGCCCTTGACGATCGTCCGGCGCTCGACCACGTCGTCGCGTTGCCACGACGTAGACGAAATCGCCCTGCTGGTCGTTGCCGACCGCGATCGGCGGGGATCACGAGCATCGGCCGCGGATCGCCGAGGGGAATCCGCACGCGGGCGAAGAGGCCCGGGAAGAGGGTCGTGTCCTCGTTCTTGAAGACGCCGCGCAGAGCGATCGTCCCCGTCGAGGTCGAGAGCGAGTTGTCGGCGAAATCGAGCACGCCCGCGTGGGGATAGCCCTGCTCGTTCTGGAGACCGACTTCGACCGGCGCCTTGCCGATGTTCGAGCCGAGCTCGATGCTTGCTGCGCGCATCATGTCGCGCATGTGCAGCGCGTCGCGCTCGTTGAGATTGAAGTTGACGTAGATGGGGTGGAGCTGCTCGATCGTGGCGAGGACGGTCGGGCCGCTCGAGCCCACGAGGTTCCCCGGATCGACCTGGCGGGCGCCCAGCCGGCCCTCGAACGGCGCCGTGACCTCGCGTGTAGCCGAGATTGATCTGCGACAGCTCGAGCTGCGCCTTCGCCTGGTCGCGCTGGCTGACCCAGTTCTCGACGGTCGTCTCGGCCGTCGCGTTCTCCTTCATCATGGCCTGCTGCCGGTCGAGCTCGGCCTGCGCGCGCGACGAGCGCGGCCTTGTTGAGCTCGACCTGCGCCTCGTACGGCGGCTGCTCGATGACGAAGAGCAGCTCCCCTTCCGGCACCACCGCGCCGTCCTTGAAGTTCACGGACTCGAGGTAGCCGGGCACGCGCGCGACGAGGTTGACCGTCTTCGACGCCGCGACCGTGCCGGTCAGCTCGCAGGTACTCGTGACCGGCTCCGACCGCGGGGCGCCGCACGGTGACGGCCGGCGCCGCCGGTGGTCGGAGGCCGCCGCGTTCCGGCGACAGGCCGACGGCGAGCCCGCGGCGAGCGAAGCGCGAGCGCCAGCGCGACGCCGCGAAACGACGCTTTCCCGGTTCACGGTTCCTCCTCGGGCGAATCCTTCGGGATGTGCTGGGCCGTCTCGAGCAGCTTGCCCCAGTTCGTGCGGCGGTCCATCTCCGCCTTGACCTCGTCGGAGATGACGTCGCCGCCCTCGCGGATCTCCCAGCCGCCGCCGAGCGCCCGGTAGATCGCGATCAGACCGAGGGCCACGTTCGCCCCGCGTCGACGCGACGGAGTCCTCGATCGACAGCTGCGACTGCTCGGAGGTGACGACCGTCGTGTAGCCCACCTCGCCCGCCTTGTACTGCAGCATCGAGAGCTTCGTGGACTCGCGCGCGGCCTCGGCGGCCGACTCGAGCTCGGCGAGCGCCTCGCGCGACGGTCGCGAAGGCCGACAGCCCGTCTTCGACCTCCTGCTGCGCCGTCAGCACCGTGTTCTGGTAGTTCAGGACGGCCTGCTCGAAGACCGCGTCCTGCACGCGGACCTGGTTGACGAGCCGGCCGTAGTTGAAGATCGGGAAGAAGAAGGAGGCGCCGGCCTGGGCCACGCGGCTCTGCCACGTGAACATGTCGGCGAGCGAGCTCGCGCCGAGGGTGCGTCGACGAGACACGCCGAAGGCCCCGGCGAGCGAGAACGACGGATACATGTTGGGCGACGGCGACGCCGATCAGCGCGGACTGGGACGCGGCGGCCAGACCCGCCGCGCGCACGTCGGGACGCCGGCGCAGCAGATCCTTCGGAATGCCGACCGCCACGTCGCCCGGCGCGGACGGGGATCGCCCTCTCCCCGCCGAGCACGGCATCGACCGCGTACGGCGTGATGCCGAGCAGAGACCGCGAGCGCGTTCTTCGCCTGACGCTGCGGTGTTCTCGAGGTTCGGGATCTGGGCGCTCGTCTGGGCGAGCAGCGTCGCGGCCTGGCGCACGTCGAGCTCGCTCGTCTCGCCGTACTTGAACTGGACCGAGGCGACGCGGAGGCTCTCCTTCTGCGTCGTCGACGTTGCGCGCCGCGACGCGCAGCCGCTCCTCCGCCGTGCGCACGTTGACGTAGCTCGAGGCCACGTCCGCGATGACCGTGACGAGCGCGTCGTCGTAGGTCGCCACGCTGCTCGAGGTACGCGGCCCGGTCCGCCTCGATGCCCCGGCGGATCTTGCCCCAGACGTCGATCTCCCAGGTGGCCGAGAAGAGCAGGTTGTCGTCCCAGCGGTTGACGGTGATCGGCGTCGCCCGTCCGGTCGTACGTCGATGGCGCCCGAGAGCCCCCTGCTGCTGCGGAAAGAGATTGCCGATCGACTGGTTCAGCTGGGCGCGGGCCTGGAGCACGCGCGCGCCGGCGATCTGAAGCGTCAGGTTGTTGCGGTAGGCGCGCTCGACGAGGCGAGTCCAGGACCGGGTCCTGGAAGATCTTCCACCAGTAGGCGTCGGCCGCGTTGAGCGGGTTCTCCTCGACTCCGGGGCTCGGCAGCTAGCTCGGCGCGACGTCGCTCTTCGGCGTCGAGTAGTTCGGACCGACCATGCACGCCGTCGAAGCGAGGAGAATGACGAGAGGCGCGAGCCGGACGAGACCGTGGCCCCCTGCCGCGCCGTCGGGCGCGGAGGGATCTCGCTCGAACCGAGCGACGCCCGTGACGGCCTCAAGGCTGGCGCAAAGGCTATAACGAACCCTCGTGGCTGCGCGCCTCCGCGGCCCACGGAGTGTGATCTGATTCCCGGGCGCATTTCCTGTCACTCACACCGGAGGTCAGGCCGTGACACGTCGCGCGCCGTGTTTTCGGAACCACGACCGCCGCTCTCTTCGCCTTCATCGCCCTCGCCGCAGGACAGTCCACGTCCTCCGCGCGCCCCCAGGCAGCGAACGATCTACGTCCAGGATTTCGAAGCGCACTGGGGAGATCCGAACGGAACGAGCTCGGGCTCCTCGCGCCGCGGTCCCCTGTCGATCCTCAAGAGCGCCCGTTCGAGCGAGCAGGCGACGATGAGCGCCGGCTCGCTCTCCGGAGCGATCTCCGACGAGCTCAAGGCCCAGGGCATGAACTCCCAGCGCATCTCGCGCGAGGCGGCGCTGCCGACGAGCGGCTGGCTCGTCACCGGGATCTTCTACGCGCTCGACACCAAGACCGGCATGATCCAGATGCCGTCCTTCCTGACCGGACAGCCCGACCCCGTCAACACTCAGGTCACCGTGAGCGTCGCGGACCTCGCCAAGAATCCGCATGCGCCCTTCATCGTCTTCGGCACGGCCGACGCGCTCCGCGGCCAGGGCCCGCCCGGTCGGGCTGGAATCCCTACGTCGTCGCCGCCAAGTTCGTGGTGGGCAAGGTGGAATCGGCGGCGGACATCAAGAAGCTCGCCAAGGAGATCGTCACCAAGCTCCTGGAGAACAAGGCGGAGATCGACAAGGCGCAGGCCCAGGCGCAGTAGCTCCCGTGAAGCCCTTCGACGCCGCCCTCAAGAAGATGAGCGCGATCTGCCTCGCGCTGCCCGACACCAAGGAGACGCCGACGTGGGGCCAGCCCCACTTCCGCGTCGGCGAGAAGATCTTCGCCGGGCTCGGCGAGGAGAAGGGCGTGCTCACCGTCGGCTTCAAGCTCGAGATGGACCACGCCGACGCGATGGTGCGCCGGCCGGGCTTCTCGCGGGCGCCCTACGTCGGGCACAAGGGCTGGGTCTCGCTCGACGTCGAGACCGTGAAGGACTGGGGCGAAGTCGAGGCGCTCGTCCGGGAGAGCTACCGCCTCATCGCCCCGAAAAAGACAGTGGCGCGGTGGGAGGCGAAGGCCGGTGCCGTGGCATCGACGGGTCCGCCGCGTGCGGCGGGGCCGCGGCGTGGGGCCGGGCGGAAGAGTGCCGCCCGGAAGCCCGAGCGCGCGGCCGGGCGACGACCTCGACCACGGGCGGCTCCTCGAGGTGGCGCTTGACCTTGCATTGATCGATCGCCCGTAACAGGGCGTCGCGGTATTTCTGCGGAAATGCCGGGGGCAATGTGACGTCGATCCGGATCCGACCCACGTGTTGTCCCGCGCCTCCGGTGTCGGCCGTCATCGTGACGGCGAGGCCGACCGTGTCGAGGTTGCGCTGCTGCAGGAATCGGAGCGCGTAGTACCCGGCGCACGTGCCGATCGAAGCGAGGAAGAGGTCGAAGGGCGACGGGGCCGTTCCCTCTCCTCCCGCGAGCGCGGGCTGGTCCGTGCGGATCCGGTATCCCTCGTGGATCGCCTCGACGCGCAGGCCACCGGGAAAGGTGATGTCCATGGACCAAGGCTAGGCCCGCGGCGAGGGCCGCGCCTGATTCAATCGCATCAAAGACAAATCGCTCCCCGCCGCTAACCTGCGGGCGGAGGTCGGAAATGCCGAGATACCGGTTCGTTGCGTTACTCACCCTGTTCATTTTCTGCGCCGCGAGCATCGCGTCGTCGCAGGAGCCGCCCGCCTTCGACGCGGACGCCTGCGCGAAGCACTGCCGGGAGATGGCGGCCGCCCGCTCGAAGAACGTCGAAGCGTGCAAAGCCCGCGCGCAGCAGCGAGACGCCGCGTGGAAGGAAATCGAGGCCCAGCTGCAGCTCGCGCGCACGTCGCGCGGCGACAAGAAGGTCGCGGCCCTCGAATCCGCGGTCCAGAAGCTCGTGGCGTACAACGCCTCGGCGTCGGGCGCCATGGCCGATTGCCCGATGATGGGCGGCCACGCCATGACGTCCGGCTGCTGCGCCGAGCACACGAAATCGGCGGCCGGCGGCGGAATGAACGATTGCTGCGCCGGCGACAATGATGGACTGCTGCGGCGGAGGCGTGCATGCCGCGAACAACCATCACTGTCCGATGACCCAGGAATCGCCGGCGCCCTCTCCGGCTCCCTGAAGGGCCCCGGCGCGGACCGTTCTTTCAGGGGGACGACCCGGGTTTTGTCCCCGAGTGATTCATTTGATCTCCTTAAATGATTCATTGGACTCGTCGCGCGGCGTGCAATGCGATGAAACATGGCCGGGATGGGCTCTGGCCCATCGCTCAGGAGGTTCAGATGCGCACATCGAACCCCACTCTCGCGGCGGTGGCCGCGGCCGTCCTTCTCTCGGCTTCCGCCGTCGTCGCCCAGGTCAGCTCTGTCAACGGCCAGATCGCCTTCGAGGTCTGCGAGTACAACTCGCCGCCCGGTGAGGTGACCTGCGACATCTGGGTGATGAACCCCGACGGCTCCGAGCCGACGAACCTGACCAGCACTCCCCTGCTCAACGAGATGTGGCCCGCCTGGTCGCCGGACGGGACGCGGATCGCCTACGTCGCGGGCTCCAACTTTGTCTACACGATCCAGGTGATGAACGCCGACGGCAGCGGCCAGGCGCCGATCGTGGCCGAGCCCTCCTACCAGTTCGGGCCGACCTGGTCGGCCGACGGCACCCAGATCGCGTTCACCCGGATGGTCCCGGGCAGGTCATCACCGACCAGTTCGACATCCTCGTCGCGAACGTCGACGGGTCCGGCGAGACCAACATCACCAATTCCGACTTCGACGAGCTGGACGCGGCCTGGTCGCCGGACGGCGCGAAGATCGCGTTCGCCGGCGTGCGCTTCGAGAACTGGAGCGGCGGCGAGGGCGCGCAGTGGGAGATCGTCCTCGTGAACCCCGACGGCAGCGGCGAACAGATCCTGACGGCCGGAGAGCCCGGCTCGCCGCGCGCCACCATGCTCGAAGAAGACCGCGCGCCCGCCTGGTCGCCCGACAGCGCCCTCCTCGTCTACCAGACGCAGAGCGTGGATCCCTGCTGCCCGCCGTGGCAGCTCGAGAAGGTGGATCGCGACGGCACCGACATCCGGCTGCTCTCGGACAACCCGGAGTGGCACGATTTGTCTCCGTCGTTTTCGCCCGACGGCACGCTTCTGGTCTTCGTGTCGAGCCGCGACGGAGAGCTCGCGTTCTACACGATGCCCGCGCCGACCGTCGACCTCGCGAACCGGCCCGACGAGATCGTGCCGCTCCCCACGCCCGCCAACGCCAGCAATCCGGTGTGGGGCCCGCTCCCCCGGGCTCTCGAGCCCGTTTCGCTGGCGGTCGACGTCCACGGCGCGGGTCTGTCGAACGTCAACGGCGTCCTCGAGCCGGGCGAGAGCGTGATCGTCGAGCCGGGCTGGCACAATGTCCTGTCCGCTCCTCTGGCGTTCACCGGCGCGGCGTCCGCCCTCGCGGGCCCCCCGGGAGCGACCTACGTCATCGACGATGCCTCGGCGGATTACGGCACCGCGGCCGCGGGCGCCTCGAGCGGCTGCCACGACGCGACCCCGGGCCACGACTGCTACCAGATGACGATCTCCGGGCCGCGTCCGGCTCTCCACTGGGACGCCACGTTCGTCGAGACGCTTGCGTCCGGCGGGGAAGCCTCCGCAGCCAGGACCTGGACGCTCCACGTCGGCGCGAGCTTCGCCGACGTCCCGGCGACGGAGCCCTTCTATCCGTTCATCGAGAAGCTCTTCCACAACGGCATTACGGGCGGCTGCGGCGGTGACGACTACTGCCTCGGCGCGCCGGTCACGCGAGCGCAGATGGCCGTGTTCCTCCTCAAGGCGAAGCACGGCCGCGACTACACGCCGAGCGCCTGTTTTCCGGGTCTCTTTCTCGACGTGCCCTGTCCCAGCCCGTTCGCCGACTGGATCCAGCAGCTGTTCCAGCAAGGCATCACGGGAGGATGCGGGCCATCGCTCTACTGCCCGGACGTTCCGGTCACCCGCGCTCAGATGGCGGTGTTCCTCCTGAAGGCGAGCCTCGGAGCTTCGTACGCTCCCCCGGCGTGCACGGGCGCCGTCTTCAGCGACGTGCCTTGCTCGGGCGGCGTTTTCGACGCGTGGATCGAAGAGCTCGCCGGCCGCGGCATCACGGGAGGCTGCGGGGGCGGCGCTTACTGCCCGGGCAACGCGAATACCCGCGGCCAGATGGCGGTGTTCCTCGCGAAGACGTTCGGGCTCACCCTGTACGGACCGTAATGGCCCGCGAGCAACATTAGAGTTACTGCCGAGTCAACGACTGGCCTTCGGCCGTCCGCCGCCCATTTCGCTTGGATCGTGCCCGCGCCCCGATAGTAAATTACGCGCGACCGTCACGAACGTGAGGTGAGACATGAATCGCCGCAAGTTCCTGCAGTCGACCGGTGTCGTCTCCGCGAGTCTCGCGATCCCGAAACGCGCGCGCGCCTGGGCGCTCGCCGGATCGGGCGGGGCCTGGCGCACGTTCGAGGTGACGACGCTCGTCGAGGTCCGAAAGCCCTCCGGCGTCACGCGCGTGTGGCTCCCCGCGGCGCTGCTGCGCGACACGCCTTTCCAGAAGACGCTCTCGAACGAATTCCGAGCCGACGGCGGGACAGCCCAGCTCGTGAAGAAGGAGAGCGATGCGATGGGCGTCGTCTCCGCGAGCTTTCCGGAGGGCGTCCAGCCCGTCCTGACGCTCACGAGCCGCGTCCAGACCCGGAACCATGCGGTCGATCTCTCGAAGCCCGGAAGGCCTCCGAAGCCCGACCCGGAGCTCGACTACTGGTTGCAGCCCACGAAGCTCGTGACGACGGACGGAATCGTGAAGTCGGAGGCCTTTCTCATCACGAAGGACGCGAAGACCGACCTCGAGAAGGCGAAGGCGATCTACGAGTGGATCGTCGACAACACCTACCGCAATCCGAAGACCCGGGGGTGCGGCGTCGGCGACATCAAGTTCATGCTCGAATCCCAGGATCTGGGCGGCAAGTGCGCCGACCTGAACGCCCTGTACGTCGGCCTCGCCCGCGCGTCGGGTCTGCCCGCGCGCCACATCTACGGCCTGCGCGTCGCGAAGTCGGACAACGGGTTCCAGAGCCTGGGCCCATCGACGGAGGTCTGCACGAAGGGCCAGCACTGCCGCGTCGAGGTGTGGCTGCGGGACTACGGCTGGGTCCCGGTCGACCCCGCCGACGTGCGCAAGGTCGTCCTCGAGGAGCCCCCCGGCAATCTGCCCGTGGACCACGAGATGGTGAAGAAGGCGCGCACTCTGCTCTTCGGATCCTGGGAGATGAACTGGATGGCCTTCAACTACGGGGCCGACATCGCGCTGCCCGGATCCCAGGGCGCGCCGATCGGCTACTTCATGTACCCGCAGGGCGAAACGGCGGAGGGCCGGATCGATCCGTTCGACGCCGACGCGTTCCGCTACCAGATCGCGAGCCGGGAGCTGCCCGGCTAGGTCGAGTCACGCAGATCGCCGGCGCGAGGCGAGTACACTCTTTCCAGTGATCCCGCGCTCGGGGCATTCCCGATCGCCCGGCACGGAAGCCGGACGCATGGGGCTGGGGGCCATTCTGGCCCTCCTCCTGCTCCTGAGCTTCGGCGCCCTCCTCCTCGTGGTGATCCCTCGGAAGTCGCAAGTGGCGTCCCAGGGGCGCGACCGGATGACGAAATTCATGGAGGAGGACTACACCTGCTGCGACCTGAGCGTGGCTCGAAGCCAGCCGCGGTGCGAGGGCGTTCTCCGGGACGTCGCCGGGATGGCACGCGGCGGACCGCGTTCCGAGTTCACGGTCCCGGCGGGAAATGCCCTGGCGCGCTGCGCCTCGGCCGAGCTGATCGATTTTGCGGGCGATCCCGCCGTCGTCCGCGAGCCGATCGCGTTTCTCGCTTCGAAGATTCGGAGCCGCGATGCCGCGGCGGCGCAGAGAGCTGCGCGGCTGCTGCTCTCCGACAGCGCTCTTTCGCGCGAGGTCGCTCGCGACGTGATGAGCGGAACGGGGCCGTTCTGTGGCGAGCCCCGGAACGCGCCGGCGACCGAACCGCGATGCCCGGGCGCGCCGGATCTCGTCGCCACGCTCGCCGCGCTTCTCCTCGACGAGAAGGAGCCCGAGGAGCCGCGCGAGCGAGCCGGGGCGCTGCTCGCGGCGCTGGGCGGCGACGCCTCGGCGGCCGTCCCGGCGCTCACGCGCGCTCTGGACAGCCGTTCGCCGGCCGTGCGGCGATCCGCATCGGCCACGCTCGCCGGCATGGGCTTGCCGGCGATCGGCGCCCTGCCCGCGATGACGCGCCGGGCGCACCGCGAGCCCGTCCCCGGCCTCCGCGAGGCGCTGCTCGAGGACATCGGCCGCCTCGATCCGGTCGCAGGCTGCTGCTACTCGCTCTTTCGTCCGCCCGACCCGATGTGCGACGAGTCGCTGGGTGCGATCGCCCGACATGACCGAACCCAAGCTCCGGATTCGGACCTGCCGTTGTCCGAGGTGTGTCCGGCGGCTCTCGTGCTCGAGATCGCGGGGAACCCGGCCGCGATTGCGCATCCGATGCCGTTCTTCGACCAGGCTCTGCGCGCGCCCGAGATCCGCACGCGTCGTCGTGCCGCCCTGTCCGTCGCCCTGATCGCCGGCACGCTCCACGGACACGCGCGCGTCGGACACAGCACCGTCGAAGCGCTGCACGAGGCCTTGCGCTCGGGCATCCCTCCCCTCGTTCTCGATGCGGCGGAGGCGCTCCGGCAGACCGGCGACTCTTCCCTCGAGGGCGGGCTCGTCGCCGAACCGGCGTTCTTCCTCGCGACGCTCGAAGACGAAGCCTCGGACCGCCGCGCCGCAGCGGCATGGGCCCTCGGGCAGGTGACGCCGCCGGCGACGAGCGCCGCGCCCGCGCTCCGCGCCGCTCTGGACGGTTCCGACGGCGCCCTCGCGGATTCGGCCTACGACGCGCTCAACCGGATCGCCGTCGCTTCGGGTCTCGAGCGGCTCGGCATCAAGCGGGACGGGAAGTACGAACTTCGGCCGGAGGTGCTGGACGCGCTGCTGGCAAAATCCCGGAATCCGGCCGCCGCCGCGCCGCGCTAGGGGCTGACGCGGACGCCCGCGCTCGTCGGCGGTTCCGGAACGCCGCCGTTTCGGAGCGTTTCCCGCATCGCGGGCCCGTGGCTTCGCAGCCCGCCCTGCACCGCTTCCAGCAATCCCGGCTCCGCCGGGTCGGCGCCGGAGCGCAACAGCGCCGCCGCCACTTCCGGAAGATCGGCCTGCACCGCGTGCATCAGCGGCGAGGCGTTCTGCCGGCCGCCCGGGAGGTTCGGGTTGGCGCCCCGAAGAAGAAGGAGCTTCACGACGCGCAGCTGCGCGCGCGCGATCGCGGCGTGCAGAGCCGTCGCGCCGTCGGGAGCGCGTGCGTCGATCTGCGCTCCGCCGGCGAGAAGCGCGTTGATGCCATCGACCGCGCGCTGTTCGTCCTGCTGCGGCCAGGGCGCCGGGATGGCTCGCAACAGCGCCGTCTCCCCGAGGCGATTCGCATGGTTGGGGTCGGCCCCCGATCGCACGAGGAACTGGACGATGGCCGGCCAGCTTCCCGAGGCCGCGTAGATCAGGGCCGTGTCTCCCTGCCGCGTCTGGACGTCGACGCGAGCGCCCCAGTCACGCAGGTTCCGCGCGACGTCCTCGCGGCCGGACCGCGCCGCAACCATGAGGGCGGTGACCCCTTCCATCCGCTCGACGTCGGCCTTGATGTCCGGATTCATTCCGGCTCTCAGGAACAGCTCGAGGGTTCGCCACGGATCCGTTCCGGCGCGCCGGACGAACTCCGTAGGAGTGAAGGCGATGCCGTCGCCTTCGAGCTTCCGTCGGGCCGCCTCCGGCGAGCGCGCGCAGCCCGATAGCGCCAGAAGAAGCGACAGCGCCGCCAGCGATCTCGCCGCGCCGGGCTCTTCACGGACCGGGAACCGCGATCTCGAGACAGGCCGCGCGCAGCCGGTCCTCGCGGATGGAGGCACAGGCGGAGACGTCGATTTTTCGAAACGCGTACGTCAGGGCGCAGATGTCCATCTCGGTGTAGCTCCGGAGGTTCTGACACTTCGAAAAATCGCCGCTCGCGGCGGCGACCTTTCCGCGGCAGGTCAGGTCCTTCCTCTCGTCCCGGCAGTCGGCGCCGGCCGCGCGTGTCGCGATCCGCTGCCGGCACGTGCTCCACCAGTTCCAGCCCAGGGTGTCGACGTGGATGCCCTCGTGGGGAATCCGGTCGCAATCCTCGTCCTGCCCGGTGGCCACGGCGGCGTCGTTCCAGCATTCGTAGAGGCGCGGACGATCCGACCCTCCCTCCAGCCGATCCTTGAGGTGTTCGCAGAGATCGGGTTTGCGCATGCGAATCGCCAGCCGATGGAAGCAGGCGAAGCGGGCCGGGCCCTCCGTCACGGCCTCGCAGGTGGCGGGGTCGTTTCGGGCGATCGCCTCGCAGGCCTTCCGCGTCGGGACATCGGCAATCGTCTGGCAGGCGTCCGAATCCCCTCCGCGCATCGCCGCGTCCAGGTAGCAATCCCGTTGCATCTCCGGCTGTCGGATCCCGTCGCAAAGCCGGCCTTGCCCCGTGGCGCGGGCGACCCGATAAAAACAGCTCTCGCGGGAGGCGGCGGGCACCTCGCCGCAAAAGAAGACGTCCTGGTGCTCGGCGGCAAAGTCGGCCAGGCAGGCGACGTCGGCCCCCTCGACGAAACGCATCGCATCGCAAAACCGGAGCTCCCGCCGGTACTGGCGGCGGGATGCCTCGACGGCGCGCTCATCCCTGGCCTGCATCGCCGCGGCGTACTCGCCGGCGGGCGACGATCCTCGGGGCCCCGAAGTCTCACGCCTGGCGATGGCGCGCACGCCAACCCAGACCAGGAGCGCGGCGAGGACCAGGCTGCCGAGAACCACCCGTCGCGTCATGAGCCTTCGGCCGGGCGTCGACTCGTGGACGCGGCGTCACGCGCGGTGGCCCGAGACATGGGGTGAATTGCCTTCGATTTTAGCCGATCGCGCGCGAAGTCATGCGCTAGTGTCGTGGAGAGAACGGAGGTCTCATGACGACGCGTCGCGCAATGCTCCTCGCCGCCCTGGTCGCCCTCTCCACCGCGTTCGCTTCGGCGGCCGGGAAGGCCGACGTGCTGGAGGTCACCTACTTCTATCTGCCCGGCTGACCGGTCTGCGCCAGGATCAAGCCCGCCGTGAGCGGGTTGGAGAGCGAGTACAAGGGCCGCGTCCGGGGCCAGAACCTCGATGCGACCACTCCCGAAAACAAGAAGATCGTCCAGTCACTCGGCTTCGAGAACCACGGCCTCGTCATCCGTTCCGCCGACGGCAAAGTCCTCTGGAAGCAGCCCGACCACGAAGTGAAGGTCGAGGACGTGCGCCGGGAGCTCGACAAGCTGCTCGCGAAATAGACGCTTCGTCGCGCCGTGCGGCGCCGTCTCGTCGCGCGAGCTCAGGTCAGCGCCAGGTATTCGTGCGCGAGTCGCACGACCATCGATCCCTCGCCGACGGCCGACGCGACGCGGTTCATCGCTCCGGCGCGAACGTCGCCCGCGGCGAAGACGCCCGGCACGCTCGTCTCGAGGGGAAGCGGCTCCCGCTGCTGCTTCCAGGTCCGCGCGTAGGCCTCGGCGGCCATCAGGTCGCGTCCCGTGAGGACGAATCCCTTGGCGTCGCGCAGCACGCCGGCCGGGAGCCAGTCGCTTCGCGGGCGCGTCCCGATGAAGACGAAGACCGCGTCGGCGTCTTCGGTCCGGCACGATCCGTCGTCCAGCGAACCGGAGCGTCACCCGCTGCACGTGGCCTTCGCCCTCGACGCCCGCGATCTCCGTCCGAGGGCGCAGCGCGGATGTTCGGCGTCTTCCCGATCTGATCGATCAGGTACTGCGACATCGTCTCGCCTGCAGGCCCTCGCGGCGCACGACGATCTGCACGTCCTCGCGCGTACCGCGCCAGGTGCATGGCGCCCTGGCCGGCCGAGTTTCCGCCGCCGACGACGAGGACGCGCCGGCCGCGGAACGCCGGCGCCTCCGTGGTGGCGGCGCCGTAGTAGACGCCCGCGCCCGGTGTGCTCGGCGATGCCCGGAGCGGGATGCTCGCGATAGAACATCCCCGTCGCGGCGAGCATGGTCCGCGTGACCAGCTCGCGTCCGTCGGACGAGCGCGAGCCGCTTGTACCCGCCGTCGACCGAGACGCCCGGTCACCTCGAGAGGCGCGAGGAACTCGGCGCCGAGCCGCTGCGCCTGCGTGATGGCGCGGCGCGTCAGATCGCTGCCGCTGACGCCGGTCGGGAAACCCGAGGTAGTTCTCGATGCGCGAGCTCGTCCCGGCCTGTCCGCCGGGCGCGTGGCCGATCGAGCAGGAGCGTCCGCAGGCCCTTCGGACGCGCCGTACACCGCGGCCGCGAGGCCGGCGGGCCCCGCGCCGACGATCACGAGGTCGTAGACGTCGAAGGCCGCCGAGAGCGGCCGGCCGAGACGCTCGGCCACCTGGCGCGGCTCCGGGTTGGTCAGGACGCTCCCGTCCTCGAAGAACAGGGCCGGCAGCGCGTCGGTCGCCGACGCCCGCCGCCTCGAGCAGCGTCCGCGCCTCGGCGTCCCGCTCGACGTCGAGCCAGCGATACGGGATGAGATTGCTCGCCAGGAAGTCCTTGATCGCGTGCGAGCGCGTCGCCCACTGGTGTCCGACCAGGCGCAGGCCCGTCGCCTCGGGCAGCGACTCGGCCTGCCACGCGTCGAGCAGGTCGTCGACCACCGGGAAGAGGTGGTCCTCCGGCGGATCCCAGGGCTTCGACAGGTAGTGATCGACGTGCGCCTCGTTGATGGCCCGGATCGCCGCCTCGATGTCGGAGTACGCCGTCAGCAGGACGCGCCGCGCCAGCGGGTACACCTCGCGCGACTGGGCGAGCAGCTCGCCGCCGAGCATGCCGGGCATGCGCTGGTCGCTGATCACCATCGCCAGCGAATCGCCGCGGCTCTTCAGCTCGCGCGCCGTCGTGAGCGCCTCCGGCCCCGACGCCGCGCTCATGACCGTGTACTGCTCGCGGTACCGGGAGCGCAGGTCGCGCCGCACCGCCGCGAGGACCTGCGGATCGTCGTCCACGACGAGGAGAACGGGCTTGTTCACGCCCGGCCTCCGGAGCCCTCGGTCTCGGCGATCGGCAGCGCGACCCGAAACTCCGTCCGGCCCGGCTGCGACTCGACCGAGATCTCGCCCTCGTTGTGCTGGACGAGACGGCGGACGATGTCGAGACCGAGCCCCGTTCCCAGGCCCGCCGGCTTCGTCGTGAAGAAGGGATCGAAGATCCGGTCGCGGATCTCGGCGGGAATGCCGGGCCCGTTGTCGGCGATCCGGACGACGACCCGCCCGGCCTCGCGGCCGGCCACGACCTCGACACGGCCCGACTCCGGGACGGCGTCGAGCGCGTTGTCGATCAGGTTCCCCCAGATCTGGTTCAGCTCGCCGGCGAACCCGCGGACGCGCGGAAGATTCGGGCTCGACCTGGACGGACACGGCGACCGACTTCCCGCGCGCCTTCGATTTCAGAACGGCGACGGTGTTCCCGAGACCCTGCGACGAGATCCACCGGTCCCGCGGCCGTCGCCTGGTCCATGTGCGTGAAGCCCTTGACCGCCAGCACCAGGCCGGCGATCCGCGTCGCGGCGTCCTGGATCTCCGAGGCGAGGCGGCGCACCGAGCATCCGGCGGCCGCCCAGCGCAGCGCGGCGTTGAGCGCGGGGCCCTCGACGGCGCCGGCGAGCCGATCGAGGCGTCTCGATCGTCACCGCGGTCTCGGCGAGCGCCTCGGCGGCGGCCGTGTCGAGCCCGCGCTCGTCGAGCCAGTCGGTGATGGCTTCTTCGCGTTCGGCGCGCTCGATCGGCGACCGCACGCCCTGCTCGGGCGCCGCCGCGCACGCGTTGCGCACCGCGTCGATCGCGTCGAACTGCGCCTCCGTCAAGCCCGGCCGCGCAGAGCGCGCGCGTCGCCTGCTCGACGTCGTCGAGCCGGCTGCCGAGCAGCGCCGCGCTGCGCTCGATCGCGGACGCCGGGTTGTTGAGCTCGTGGGCGAGGCCCGCCGAGAGACGCCCGAGCGAGATCATCTTCTCGTCGTGCAGCTCGTTCGACGTGAACTCCCGGGCCCGGTCGAGCATCCGGTGGACGAGGATCGTCGTCAGCCCGGGGCACTCCCGCGCGAGATCGCGGCATGCTGCTCGCCGAGGCACGACGAGGACCTCGGAGGGCTCCTGGGCGACCGACTGGCCCGGCGGCGCGACCGAGCCGGGAATACGGAAGGAGGCCCGTCACGTCGCCCTCGCGCCACTCCACGAGCTTCTGCGGACCGGCGCCGCGGTCGACGAAGAGCGCGACGCGGCCCGAGAGCAGGACGAACAGACCTTCGACCGGCGCGCCCTTCGACGAGAGCAACGTCGTCCGACGTCCAGACGCCGGACCGTGCCCGTGCGCGGCCAGCCACGCGAGCTCCTCGCGAGGGCGCGGCGCCGAGCGTCCTGTGATTCGCCAGCCGATCGACGAGGTCGGCGAGCTCGGTCGCAGTCATGGCAGTGACACCAGGGGTCGAATCCTACATCCGGCGACGACGACGGAGCCGCAGCCGTCGGCGGCGCCCGTGGTGCCGGTCCCGCGAGAAGCGATCCGCGACGGGATTTCGGAGGGATACTCGGCCACAAGGAGGAATCGCCGTGACTGACCAGGCGCCGACTCTCACCCGTGATCCTGTCGATCGTCCTTCTGGCGTCGGGGGCTCCCCTTCCCCGCGCCGAAGGGCAGGCCAAGGCGTGCAACGACACTCCGCCTCAGGACTGCGTCAAGACGAAATCCCTCGGCGAGGACAGCTCGGGTTGCGCGTGCTTCGTCTGCAACCCCGATGGTCCGAACCGCAAGGTCGTCTGCACGACCGATGAAGTCGTGAAGAAGAAGCTTCGAGCGCTTTCCAATCCGAGCTGATTTCGCGTCGCTATTGCGGACGCGCGGAGGAACGCATGAACACGGATACGGATCGCCGGTCGCCGGACCTCGAAGCGTTCCAGGGCCATCGTCGAGGCGGCCAAAACCGAAATCCTCGCCAAGATGCCCAGGCCGGAGCCCCTGGGATGGAAGCTCCTGACGCTCATCCTCCCCATCATCCTCACCAGCATCCTGGGGATCATCGTCTTCAAGATGCAGAGCAGCATCAACAGTCGTCTGACCCTGACTCAGGACTACTATCGGAAGCGCCTGGAAGTCTACGGGAAGCTCTACGACAATCTCGTGAGCGTTCGGGAACGGGCCCAGCGAGCGCTGAATGAACCGATCACCTCGGCTGGCCTGGACGACACGGTGGAGGCGTTCAACCGGAGCTACTCCGGGAACACCATATTCCTCACGCAGCCGCTGATCATCGCTTCGGAAAACATGTGGCAAGCCTCGGTCCGCGCCATCGCGGAGCCTTCCATTTCACCGGAGTCGCTGAAGACGATCCGGCAAGGCGCCGACGCGGTGGAGCGGCAGATGCGGCTCGATCTCGTTGGCGACTGACGCTAGCGGCTCGCCAGGCCGCCGGCGATCTCGCCGCCGTCGATGATCACGGGATGCCCCGTGATGTACGGCGCCTCGTCGGAGGCCAGGAAGGCGAAGAGCGCCGCGATCTCGCCGGTCGTCGCGTGGCGGCGGAGCGGAATCTTCGCGTCCACCGCCGCCTTCATCTCCGGCGTGTACTCGGCTTCCTGCATGGCCGTCCAGACGTAACCGGGACACACGGCGATCACGCGGATGGTCGGCGCGAGCTCGAGCGCCATCGTGCGGGTCAGCTCGATCACGCCCGCCTTCGCGGCGTTGTAGTCGGCGTACCGCGGGTAGCCGTTCATGCCCGACGTCGAGCCCATGTTGATGATGACGCCGCCGGCGCCGGCGAGCATGCGCCGGGCCGACTGCTGGGCCACGTAGAAGACGCCGTCGAGATCGACGCCCATCACCTTGCGCCACTCCTCGGGCGTGATGTCCATGAAGTCGTGGCGAATGCTGATGCCGGCGTTGTTGATCGCGACGTCCACGCCGCCGAGCAGCCGGTCCAGCTCCCGAAACGCGCCGTCCACCGCGGCCGGGTCGGCCACGTCGGCCGGGATGACGCCGGCGAGATTCGGATGCTTCTGGCGAAGGGCTCGCCCGCCCGCCTCGTCCCGGTCGATCACCGCGACGCGCGCCCCCTCCTCCAGGAACCGCTCCACGGTCGCCGCGCCGATGCCGCTCGCGCCGCCCGTGATGACGACGCGCTTGTTGGTCAGGCCTTTCATCTCGGCTCAGTCCGCGATGCCGCCGCCGTCCACCACGAGCGCCGCGCCGGTCATGAACGACGAGTCGTCGGAGGCCAGGAACAGCGCCGCGCGCGCCAGCTCCTCCGCCGTGCCCGACCCGGCCGAGCGGACGATTGGCGGCGCCCTTCATGTAGTCCGCGTAGCTCAGAGCCCGCGGGTCTTCGCATCGACGTCCAGCATCGGCGTATCGACGTCGCCGGGACAGAGACAGTTCACGCGGATGCCCTGCTTCCCGTGGTCGATCGCCATCGCCTTCGTCATCACGACGACTCCGCCCTTGGCCGCGCAGTAGGCGACGGCCAGGTCGCCGCCCTGGATGCCCCAGCCCGAGGCCTGGTGGATGATCACGCCGCGGCCCTGCGCGATCATCGTCGGCAGGGCGTACTTGGTCATCAGCCACGCGCCCTTGAGGCTCGAGTCCACCGTCGCGTCCCACTCCTCTTCCGTGCAGTCGACGGCGTTGTGCGCGTGGTAGACGCCGGCGTTGTTGAACAGGATGTCGAGCCGCCCGCCGAAGGCCCGCAGCGTCTCGGCGACGAGGCGCTCGCAGTCGGCGGACCCGTGTCACGTCCGCTCGGACGAAGATCGCCGTACCGCCGGCTTTCGCGACGGCGTCCGACGACCTTCCGGCCGCGCGCCTCGTCGCGGCCCGACACGACCACCTTTGCGCCCTTCCTCGGCGAAGAGGCGCGCCGCCGCCTCGCCGAGGCCGGACGTGGCGCCGGTGATGATCGCGATGCGGTCCTTGAGCTTCACGGCAGTCGGCCGGAGCTTACCCGAGCCGCGGCCGGGACAGGCCTGCCGCAGCGACCTCCTGGAATCCCGGGTGGTCAGCCGTGCGGGGCGCCACCGGCCACCGCGATTCGAGAAAAGGCCTGCCAGTATTGACGTTTCTCGTCCCCGGCCTCCCCGATGAGGCTCTGTTTCTCCACGGGCTGGCAGAGAACACCGGTCTGATAGAGAATCTGCGCAGCGAAAGGAAGGAGAATTCAATGAAGTTAAGAACCGGACGAGTTTCGGTCATTCTTGGGGCTTGGTCTGCTCGCGGTGTCCGCCGCCGTGGCGACGGCGCAGCAGCCGGGCACCACGACGACCACGCAGACGGGTCAGCCCCAGACGTCGACGAGCTCACGCACCGTGAACGCCACCGTCGTCAGCGTGAACGGCAACAAGGTCGTCGCCGAGGACGCCAGCGGGAAAGGCCACGGAGTACACCATCCCCGATGGCTTCAAGTTCCAGTTCGAAGGAAGAGACATCGGCGTCGCGGAGCTGAAGCCCGGAATGCACGTTTCGGCCACGATCACGACGACGACCACGACGACGCCCGTGTACGTGACGGAAATCAAGTCGGGCAAGGTCCTCGCGGTCTCCGGCACCAACATCATCGTCCGTGGGCCGCAAGGGAATCGCGTGTTCTCGAACCAGGACGCGGTGAAGCGGAATGCCAAGATCATGCGCAACGGGCAGGAGGTCTTCATCAGCGACCTGCGCCCGAACGACATCTTTACGGCTGTGATCGTCACCGACATGGAGCCCAGGGTCGTCACCGATCGCGAAGTCCAGGCCATGGTCAGCGCGGCGCCTCAAGCGGCTCCGGCCCCGGCCCCGGCCCAGGCTCCTCCCGCTGCCGCCGCCCCCGCGCCTGCTCCCACGGATGTCCCGATGGCGCTCCCGCGGAAGCCCCCGCCGCGGCCCCCGCGGAAGCCCCCGCCATGGCCCCGGCGGAAGCCACCCGCCGCGACCCCCGCGGAAGCCACAGCCCCGCCCGTGGAACCGGGCCCGACGAAGGGCAAGTTTGGAATGTTGTTCTGGCTGATCATCATCCTGATTGTCATCTTCCTCATTTTCTGGCTGATGCGCCGCAAGAAGGCCTGACGACGAACTCCATTGACCTCCGTGCCGCCGGCCCTTCGGGGCCGGCGGTCACTGCGGTCGCCAGCTCAGGCCGCCGGCCGGGTCCCCCGCCCTCGAAGGACTAGAATCGCTCCCGCCATTCCCCGAAACGAAACCGAAGCCCCACGTGCCTCGGACCGAGGCGGGCCGAGATGATCGGCCGCACTCTCGGCCACTACCGTATTACCGCGGCCATCGGCGCCGGCGGGATGGGCGAGGTGTACCGGGCCACCGACTCGAAGCTCGGGCGCGACGTGGCCATCAAGATGCTCCCGGCGGCGGTGGCGCAGGACCCGGAGCGTCTCGCCCGCTTCGAGCGTGAGGCCCGCTCGCTCGCCTCACTCAACCACCCCAACATCGTCACGATCTTCTCGGTCGAGGAGGCCGACGGCAGCCGGTTTCTCGCGATGGAGCTGGTCGAGGGCGAGAGCCTCGACACCCTCCTCGCGCCGGGCGGCCTTCCGCTCTCCCGGTTCTTCGAGATCGCCGTGCCGCTCGCCGACGCCCTGTCGGCCGCGCACGAGCGCGGCATCGTGCACCGGGACCTCAAGCCCGCCAACGTCATGGTGACGCGCGAGGGACGCGTCAAGGTGCTGGATTTCGGGCTCGCCAAGCTCGAAGCCGCGGACTCCAACCCGAACCTCACGAGCACTCCGACGGAGAGCCGCGCCGAGCTGACGAGCGAGGGTCAGGTCTTCGGCACGGTCGCCTACATGTCTCCGGAGCAGGCGCGGGGCGGCAAGATCGATGCGAGGTCGGACGTCTTCTCCCTCGGCGTCGTTCTCTATCAGATGGTGACGGGCGAGCGGCCGTTCCAGGGCGAGAGCGCGGTGGACCTGATCTCCTCGATCCTGCGCGACACTCCCCCGTCCGTCACCGACCGGCGCGCGGACCTTCCGCCGCATCTGGCGAGGATCCTTCGCCGCTGCCTCGAGAAGGACCCGCGCGATCGCTACCAGACCTCGCGCGACGTCCACAACGAGCTCCAGGACCTGCGGGCCGAGACTCTCCGGGTCGGTCTCCCCGCAGCGGCCGGAGCCCATCGCCGCGGTGACCGCCTCATCCCCGAAATCGGCGGCCGGAAAACGGCGCGTCTGGGCGGCGGCCCTCGCGGCGGTCCTGGTCGGCCTCGCGTCTGTACGCGGCCAGGCGCTGGATGTCGCGGACCGGGAGCGGGCCGCACGCCATCCAGTCGATCGCCGTGCTTCCCCTCGACAACTACTCGGGCGATCCGAGCCAGGACTACTTCGCCGAAGGAATGACCGACGAGCTGACGTCGCAGCTCGCGAACATCAGCCAGCTTCGCGTGATCTCACGCGGCTCGGCGATGCAGTTCAAGGGCAAGGACCGGCCGCCGACCCCCGAGATCGCCAGGACGCTCGACGTGGACGCGATCGTGGAAGGCTCGGTGATTCGCTCCGGCGACCGGGTGCGCATCACGGCCCAGCTGATCGACGCGCGATCGGACCGGCATCTCTGGGCCAAGAGCTTCGAGCGGAGCTCCCGCGACGTGCTGGCGCTGCAGGACGAGCTGGCGTCGGCGATCGCGCGCGAGATCCACGTCCAGCTGACTCCGGCGCGAGGAGTCGCGGCTGACGCGCGCGCCCAGCGTGAATCCGGAAGCCTACGACGCCTATCTGAAGGGTCGGTACTTCTTCAATCGTCCGAGCGACGAGAACCTGTCGAAGGCGATCGCGCTCTTCGAGGAGGCGACCCGGCAGGATCCGACGTACGCACCCGCGTTCTCGGGTCTCTCCGACGCGCTCCTCTGGGCCGGCTACAACGAGGGCGTCTCTGACCGGCTCGGAAGCGAGGCCCAAGGCCAAGGCCGCCGCCGAAAAGGCGATCGCGCTGGACGACAACTCCGCCGAGGCGCACACCTCGCTGGCCAATTTCAAGCTCTGGTACGAATACGACTGGGCCGGCTCCGAGGTCGAATTCCGCCGCGCCTTCGCGCTCAACCCGAACTACGCGTTCGCGCACGACCAGTTCGGGATCGGACTCTCGTTCCAGGGAAGATTCGACGAAGCGATCGCCGAGGGCAAGCGTGCGGCCGCGCTCGACCCGCTCTCCCCGCAGATCCCGCTCGACGCGACCATGGCGTTCGGATTTCAAGGGCGACTACGAGACCGGCCGACGAGCTGGCCCGGAGGGCGGCCGATCTCGATCCGACCTACTTTTTCGCTCCATTCGAAGAGGGCTGGATCGAGATCCAGGCGGGAAGGCTTCCAGGACGCCATCCCGAAGCTCCGAAAGGCGAAGGCGATGGAATCTCCGGGGTTCGTGTCGGCCTGGCTCGCGTACGCGTACGGGGCCTCCGGCGACCGGGCCGCCGCGCTGGCGGAGGCCGAAGATCTGAAGAAGAAGTCGTTGCACGGCTCCGTGAGCGCCATTCAACCTGGCGCTCGTCGTCTCTGGGTCTGGGTGACCGCGACGGACGCTTGGATTACCTCGAGCAGGCCTACGCCGCCGATTCGCAGTGGCTGGGGTGGCTCGGGCTCGACAAGGCCTTCGATCCCCTCCGCTCGGAGCCGCGCTTCGTCGCGCTGCTGAAGAAGCTCGGGCTCGAAAAGGAGGAGTGATGCGTACGCGGACGATGAGGGCGGAGCAGCTTGCGGTCGTGCTTGCGTGGGGCGTCCTCTCCGGTTGCGCTCTTCTGCTCGCGGGGTGCTCGACGGCACCGACGCCGTCCACGAAGGCTGCGGAAGCACCGCCGACCCCGTCGGCGCTCAAGCCGATCAGTCAGGCCGCGCTGCAGAAAATGGTGGACACGACGGCCCGGGAAATGCTGGTCCCCGGCGCCGTGGTTCTCCTGCGCACACCCCAGGGCGAGTTCACGGTCGCCTACGGCACCACGCTGCTGGGCAGCACGATCCCGCCCCGCGCCGACACCCACTTCCGGATCGCGTCGAATACCAAGACGATGACGGCTGCGGTGATCCTGCAACTGGCCCAGGAGGGCAAGCTCAGTCCGGGCGATCCCGTCTCGAAGTACGTGCCGGGCGTGCCGAACGGCGACCACATCACCGTCGCCGAATTGTTGGACATGCGCAGCGGCCTTTACAACTATTCGAATGCCCCCGAAATCTCGGAGAGCGTCGACCGTGATCCGACCCGGGTCTGGACCCCGCAGGAATTGCTGGCCATCGCGTTCGCACGTCCGCCCAACTTCGCTCCGGGTACGGAATTCGAGTATTGCAATACCAACTACGCGCTCCTCGGACTCATCATCGAGAGGGTCGATGGCAAGCCACTGGCGCGGTCGATGCAGGACCGGCTCTTCGGCCCGCTCGGCCTGAAGAACACGGAACTTCCCGCCAGTACCGTGAACACGATCCCCGAACCGTACTCGCACGGCTATCTCTACGGCAGCTCATCGGTCGCCCTGGTGGGGACGCCGCCGTACACGCCCGCGATCATTGCCGCGGCCCGGGCCGGGACTCTCCTGCCCAACGACTACACGGGAGTGAACCCCTCCATCGCCACTGCGGCGGGCGGCGCCATCTCCACCGCCGACGATCTCGCCGTCTGGATCGAGGCGCTGGTCGGCGGCCGCGTGCTCAACGCCGAGTATCAGCGCCGCTGGCTCGACAGCTTGAAACCCGAGGACCCGAGCAAGCCCGAAGGCCAAAAGTACGGGTACGGCATCAGCCAACTCAGCTGGGGGCCGAACTCGATCTATTTTCACGGCGGCGAGACGCCCGGCTACAACTCGAAAATCAGCTACGACCCTGCCAACCGCATGACACTCATCGTGTGGACCAATCTGGCCGTATCGCTCGACGAACAGCAGACCGCCAATACCCTCTGGGCAAAAGTGCTCGATCAGATCTACGTGCTGTCGCCGCTTCCGCCTTCCTGATCGCTCGAGAATCCGCCGCGCCGGTTCACTTCCCTGCGTAGAGCTTTTCGACCTTCGTCAACAGCGCCGGAGTGGCCGACGGAATGTGCGCCACGCCATGCACGATGATGTCCATCGGGGAGACGGCCTTGCCGTAGAACGCCTTGTTGTAATCCTCGCTCGGCTTGATCGAAGCGCCCGACACGTCGACGCCTCCGTAGAGGCCCTTCGCACGGCTGTAGTAGATGATGTCGGAACCGGGGGATGTCTTCGTCCCGACGCCGACCGGCCCGGCCGCAACGCTCGCCTCGCCGCCCATCTTGAACTGATCCGACAACAGGGCGTCGATCGCCTTCTGGCTCATGACGAGGCCGATGATCTCGGAACTCTGAACGCCGGCCTGGAACCCGGCGCTCGCCGTCCCGATCGTGTAGAACGCGGGCCCGTTCCACATCCCCCCCTGCTTCGCCACGAAAACGCAGCGTCCACCGGAGCCGCCGATGATGAACCCCGCCTTCACCACCTTGGAGCAGATGAACAGACCCTTGGCATCCTTCGCGTGCTTGCGAAACCATTCCATGTCCGGATCGGCGACGAAGGTGTCGAGCGTCTTGCCGGCGGCGACGACTTCTTTCTCGGCGTCCGCGAACGACGTGTCCGCCTGAACGGGGAACGAGGCCGCGGCCAGGACGAGGATCAGGATCGAAGCTCTCCAGGCTGAGTTGCGCATGCAGATATCCCCCTTTTGGGGCGAGAACCTACCATGCCCGGCGAGAACGGGCGTGAAGCCGCGTGTCCGACGCCCTGCATATGATCCTCGTCATAGACCGGGCCATCCCGGGGTGTAAGGTTCGTCAGAGTAGATGAGACGGGAAGTCCTCCGCGCCCTGACCTGGTCCTCGCTCACGACCGGCGTCCTCACGGTGCTCGTCGTCGTGGGCTCGCGGAACCTGGAGCGCTTCGATGCGGCGCTCGTCGCATACACCTTCGCCACCCTCTTCGCCGTCTTCGGTCTGACGTTCCGGTACGCCGTCTGGCTGCAGCGGCCCTCCACCGCCATCTACTGGAAGCGCGGGTGGCAGCTCTTCTTTCGACGGGGTCACCTGCTTCGAAACTGGCGGATCTGGTTGCGGCGCGTGGCCGGCGAATTCGCCGCCAACGACTTCATCTGGCGTCGCGGGCGCCTCCGCGGCCTGACTCACATGCTGCTCATGTGGGGCTGCATCGTCGCGGCCGCGATCACGTTCCCGCTCGTCTTCGGCTGGCTCTCCTTCGAATCCGTTCCGGGCCGGATGGACTGGTATCGCGTCTTCGTCTTCGGCTTTCCGACCGTGACGTTTCCGCACGAGTCCTTCGCGGCGTTTCTCGTCTTTCACGGGCTCGTCTGGGCATCGCTTCTCGTCGTGCCGGGCGTCATGCTCGCCATGCTCCGCAGGATGCGCGACGAAGGTGCGGCGGCGCTGCAGCTTTTCGCGGAGGATTTTCTCCCCCTGATCCTGCTCTTCTCCGTCGCCGTGACCGGTCTGCTGCTCACGGTGAGTTACACGTGGCTGCGGGGTTACGGCTACGACTTCCTCGCGCTCACGCACGCGGTGACGGTGATCCTCACGCTGCTCTGGCTGCCCTTCGGCAAGTTCTTCCACATCTTTCAGCGGCCGGCGCAGCTCGGCGTCGAGTTCTACAAGGACGCGGCGGCGCGCGGCCCGGCCGAGCCGTGCGCGCGGTGCGGCCACGGATTCGCTTCGAAGATGCACGTGGAAGACCTGATCGGCGTCGAACGGCAGCTCGGCTATCGCTACGAGATGGCGGGCGAGAGTGGCTCGGCCGATCACTATCAGCGCGTATGTCCTCCGTGCCGTCGCGCGATGCTCGCCCTGGCGCAGGGGATGGCCTCCGGCGCCGTGCGGGCCTCGGGCCCTCCGGCTCCCCTGCCGCGGCCCACTCCCATTTACGCGAACGAGGGGCTCGGCCTCGGACCCCTGGGAACCGAGGACCAGGACAACTTCCATCCCTGAAAACGAGGCGCCATGAAGCTCCCGATGTCCGCGGACTCTTTCACCGAACGTTTCGGCCCCCATCCGTCGCGCTCGATCGGGCCGAGGCTCGACTCGGGCGCCGTCCCGGATCGCGCCGTGAATACGCATTGCTGCTTCTGCGGCCAGCAATGCGGGATCACGCTCCTCGTCAAGGATGAGGAGGTCATCGGCTTCGAGCCCTGGATGGACTTTCCGTTCAACCAGGGCAAGCTCTGTCCGAAAGGCGTCAAGCGCTACCTGCAGGGAGCGCATCCCGATCGTTTGACGACCGCGTTCGCCGCCGATCCCGAGGCTCCGGGCGGATTCCGGGCGGTGGGCTACCAGGACGCCATCGCGCAAGTGGGCGCGGGCATCGATCGCGTCCAGAAGGCCCATGGCGCCGACGCGTTCGCCTGCCTCTCCGGAGCGAGCCTCACCATCGAGAAGGCGTACCTGATGGGAAAGTTCGCCCGCGTCTGTCTGAAGACGGCGAACATCGACTACAACGGCCGGCTCTGCATGGTCTCCGCGGGGGCGGCCAACAAGAAGGCGTTCGGGATCGATCGCGCGGCCAATCCGACCGGCGACGTCCTCGACGCGGAGCTCGTCTGGGTCAGCGGGGCCAACATTGCCGAGTGCGCCCCCATCACGACGGACTACATCTGGCAGGCCCGCGAGAGCGGCGCGAAGGTCATCGTCGTGGACCCCAGGCTGACTCCCATCGCGCGCACCTGCGATCTCTTTCTCCCGATCCGGCCGGGTGCGGACGCCGCGCTCTTCGCCGCGGTTCTGCATCTCATGATCGAGAACGACTGGCTCGATCACGCCTTCATCCGCGATCACACGACAGGGTTCGAGGCCGTCGCCGCGAGCGTCGCGGACTGGACGCCGCGCCGGGCGGCCGAGGTGACGGGCATCGCCGAACGCGCCATCCGCCAGGCTGCCGAATGGTGGGGGCAGGCGAAGACGAGCTTCCTCATGCACGCGCGCGGCATCGAGCACTCGAGCCACGGTGTGGCCAATTGCCTGGGCGCGATCAACATCGTCCTCGCGTCGGGCCGGATCGGCCGAAGCGGTTGCGGCTACGCGACGATCACGGGCCAGGGCAACGGGCAGGGCGGCCGCGAGCACGGGCAGAAGTGCGACCAGCTGCCGGGAGCGCGGGACATCGGCAATCCGGACCACCGGGCCTACGTCGCGGGGGTCTGGGGTGTTTCGGCCGACGAGCTGCCGCAGCCCGGCGTCGATGCCTACGAAATCATGCGCAAGATCGACCGGGGCGAGATCCGGGGCCTGCTCTCGATCTGCTTCAATCCCCTGGTCTCGTTGCCGGACAACGCGTTCGTCCGCAGGGCGCTCGAAAAGCTCGAGTTCTACGTCGCAATCGACTTCTTCCTCAGCGAGAGCGCGCGCTACGCCGACGTCGTTCTGCCGGGCTCGCTGCACGAAGAGGACGAAGGGATCGTCACGACCACGGAAGGCCGGGTCATCAAGATCAACAAGGCGGTCGCGTGCCCCGGCGAGGCGCGAGAAGACTGGCGGATCATCCAGGACATCGCGCAGGCCCTCGGCCGGCCCCGCGGATTCACGTTCGCCTCCCCGCGCGCGATCCTCGAGGAGCTGCGCATCGCATCGAAGGGCGGCATCGCGGACTACGCCGGCATCACCTACGAGCGCCTCGAGGCCGAGCACGGGGTCTTCTGGCCGTGTCCCTCCGAGGATCACCCGGGGACTCCGAGGCTCTTCGAGGAGGGCTCCTGGAATCCGATCGCCCGGGGCAACGGCCCCTATTACTTCCCGGATGGACGCGCGCGCTTCGTCGTCGCCCCGTACTCGCCCCCGACCGAGGTGCCCGACGCGGAGTATCCGCTCATCCTCACGACCGGACGCGTCGTGAGCCATTTTCTCTCCGGGGAGCAGACTCGCCGCATCGGTCCCCTTCTGGACCAGTGCCCCGAGCCGTTCATCGAGGTCCACCCGCTGACCGCGCAGGATCTCGGTCTGTCTGAGGGAGATCTGGCCACCGCCGAAACGCGGCGCGGCTCCTGCACGCTTTCCGTTCGGGTCGTTCGCACCATCCGCCCCGACACGATCTTCATTCCGTACCACTGGCCCGGGGCCCGCAGCGCCAACCAATTGACGATCTCGGCGCAGGATCCGGTCTCGAAGATCCCCGAGTACAAGGCGTGCGCCGTCCGTCTCCGGAAGGCCGAGGCGGCGGCCGCTCCGCGAGGAGCGCGTAGCGTGGCTCTACCGACGAGGAGCGCGTAGCGTGGCCGTCCCCGAGTCGAACGAGTTCTTCGTCGATCCCGGCCGCTGCATCGGATGCAACGCGTGCGTGCAGGCGTGCAGCGAGTGCGACACCCACAAGGGGTATTCGATGATCCAGCTCGACATCCTGGACCGGTCCAGCTCCCCCCAGACGATTCCGGTGGTCTGCATGCACTGCGACTCGCCGACCTGCGCCGAGGTCTGCCCCGCCGACGCGATCAAGCGAACGGCCGACGGCGTCGTGCAGAGCGCCCGAAAACCTCGCTGCATCGCCTGCAACAACTGCGTGCTGGCCTGCCCGTTCGGCGTGCCCAAGATGAACACGGGCATGCACCTGATGATGAAGTGCGACATGTGCTACGACCGCACGTCCGTCGGCAAGAAGCCGATGTGCGCCTCGGTCTGCCCGAGCCAGGCTCTCTTCTACGGAACGCGCGAGCAGATCGAAAAGCTGCGCCCGAGCTCCCGGCCGGTCCACGAATTTCGCTTTGGAATGCAGGAGATCACGACCAAGGTGCACCTGATGGTGCCTCGGCGCTCGCCGCTCGTCGCGCTCGACGTCGGCGCCGCTCTCCGGCTGGCGCCCGCCGGGGACATCTCGGGCGGCGAGGACCCGCTGCTTGCCGGAATGTCGGGGGGGACGTTCTCATGAGAATCGAGAACCCGGATTCCATCTCGAAGAGCCCGGACGGACGGCCGATCGCGGATCAACCGATCTGGCGGGAGCAGTTTCCGATCGACTGGCCGACGGATGACTTTCGCTCGCGGCGCGATTTCACGAAACTTCTGGGGCTGACGAGCCTGGCCTTCGTGGTCGGGCAGATCTGGATCGCCTTCCTGGCGATCCGCCGCCGCCGCCGCGCGGCGCGCCCGCTTCCGGCCCGGCAGGTCGCATCGCGGGAGGAGATCCCGGTCGGCGGCTCGAAGGTGTTCGACTACCCCCGCGCCGGGGCGACCTGCGTCCTCACCCGCATCGCCGCCGACCACTTCGTCGCCTACGGTCAAAAGTGCACGCACCTGTCCTGTCCGGTCATCCCGAAGCCTGCCGAGGGCTGCCTTCAGTGTCCCTGTCACAACGGCGTCTTCGATCTCGCGACGGGCCAGCCCCTCTCCGGGCCTCCGCGACGGCCGCTCCCCCGCTTGCAGCTGGAGGTGCGCGACGAAGGCGTGTTCGCCGTCGGCGTGGAGGAGGGCGTCCTTTGAACCTCCCGTCCTTCGCCCGGAGCCAGCGCCTGACGATCGTGGCGGCGATCCTCTGCTTCGTCCTGGTGCTCGTCGTCCTGCAGCTCTGGCTGTTGACGGCGACCATGGAGTCGTTTCTCGGAGGAGGCGATGCGATCGTCGTCCCCGCGGCGCTCGCGAGCCTCGGCTGCTTCGCGTTGAACTTCGGCCTGCTCCACTTCTTCCTTCGAAAGCTCGACCGCTGATCGCCACATCGCCGCGCGCCCGTCTCGATGTCGGAGGCTCGCCCCTCCGCCCTCGCCACGATGTTTCCGGGTTACTTCGCTCTGGTGATGGCGACCGGGATCGTGTCGATCGCGGCCCACTTCGAGGAACTCGAGGGGATCGCCCGCGGCCTCCTCTGGGCCAATGTCGCTTTTTACGCGATTCTCTGGGTGCTGACCCTGGCGCGCCTCGCGCTCTACCGGGACCTCCTGGTGGCCGACCTGGTGAGCCACGCCCGGAGCGTCCTGTTTCTCACGATGGTCGCGGGCACCTGCGTCCTGGGCAGCCAATTCGCGATCCTGACGCCCTGGATCGGCATCGCGCGGATTCTCTGGTTCGTCGGAATCGGGCTCTGGATCGTGTTCACTTCGGTCTTCTTCAGCGTGACCACCCTTCGAGAGCCCAAGCCGTCGCTGGCCGAGGGGATCAACGGCGCATGGCTGCTGGTCGTCGTTTCGACGGAGTCGATCGCCGTGCTCGGGTGCCTGGTGGCTCCCACGTTCGAGGCGGCGGCGCCCGCATTCTTTATCGCTCTCTCCGCCTACTTCGTCGGGGCCATGCTGTACATCCTGCTCATCGCGCTGATCCTGTATCGCTGGATGTTCTTCCCCTTGACGCCGGACACCCTCACGCCGAGCTACTGGATCAACATGGGCGCTCTCGCCATCACGACTCTGGCCGGCTCCCGCCTGATCCTGGCCGCCCCGCGCTGGACCCTGCTGGCCGACATTCTCCCGTTCCTCAAAGGCTTTACGCTTTTCTTCTGGGCGGCCGGCGCGTGGTGGATTCCGCTCCTCGTGATCGCGGGTGTCTGGCGGCATGGCGTCCAGAAGGTTCCGCTGACCTATCACCCGCAATACTGGTCGCTCGTCTTTCCCCTCGGGATGTTCACGGCGGCGACGTTTCAGCTTTCCCGCGCGACCGGGATCGACTTTCTCGCGGCGGTCCCGCGCGTTTTCATCTGGGTCGCCCTCGCCGCGTGGATGCTCACCTTCATCGGATTGACGCGGAACGTGGCGCAGAATCTGCGGCGCGCGCTTTGAGCGGAAGGCTCGAGCTCTTTCGCGGCAATCCCCGTTGCGTGTCAATCATGCTTCGATAGCGTTTCTGCAGGTTTGCCGCCGGGTCCGAACGCGTTTCCCGGCCAAACGCGCCTGCACTGCGCCTCCACTCCCCGTCGGCGGCAGGACGCTCGAAAAAGCAACCCTATAACTCGTAGCGCCGCCCGATCGTCGGGCTGTCGTCAGCAATAGGAGGCGCTATGAAGAGAGTCGGTCGGTTCTTCCTCGTCCTCGCAGCTTTCGTGATGAGCCTCACCACGGCGGCGTTGGCCGACGAGGTGACGGACTGGAACCAGAACCTGTTCCAGGCCGCGCTTGCCGCCACGCCGCCCACGAATCCGCTCGTGATGTCGCGCTCTACGGCCATCGTTCAGTCGGCCGTCTTCGACGCCGCCAACGGGATTGCGCGCAAGTACACGCCGATTCACGTCGAGCCGGCGGCTCCCGGAGGGGCGTCCCAGCGGGCCGCCGTGGTCCAGGCCGCGTACACGGCGCTCGTCGCCTTGTATCCCGCCCAACTGGTGACACTCGACGCCAAGCGCGCGGCGTCCCTCGCGGCGATCCCGGACGGCCCCCCCAAGGAACGGGGCATCCAGTGGGGACAGACGGTGGCCGAAGCGATCCTGGCCTGGCGGAGCACCGACGGTTTCGTGCCGCCGCCTCCGCCGTTCCTGGGCGGGCCCGCCGTCGGCCAGTGGCGCCCCACCCCGCCGGCGTTCCTGCCGGGCGCCGGCCCGCAGTTCGCCTACATGACGCCCTGGGTCATCGAATCTCCATCGCAGTTCCGGCCCTCCGGTCCGCCGTCGCTCGACAGCCCGGCATACACGTCGGACTACATCGAGACCAAGACGATGGGGAGCCTCGCGAGTGTCGCACGCACACTCGACCAGACGACCGCGGCACAATTCTGGAATTCCAGCACGGCGAGCTACTACTGGAACCTCGTGACGGTGGAGCTCTACTCCCGGCATCAGACGTCGCTTCTCGAGAAGGCGCGCCTGCTCGCGCTCGTGGACCTCGCCATGGCCGACGCGGCGATCGCCTGTTGGGACGCGAAGTACAACTACGTCTTCTGGCGGCCGGTCACGGCGATCCCGCTGGGGGCGACGGACCCGAACCCCGATACGGTCGAGGATCTCGCCTGGACACCTCTTCTGGTCACGCCCGCGCACCCGGAATATCCGAGCGGCCATTCGACCGTCAGCGGCTCGGCCGCGGCCGTTCTCGCCGCCGAGTTCGGCGATGACACGGCGTTCGACGTGACGTCCGACGTCCTCCTCGGCGTGGTCCGTTCGTTTACGAGCTTTACGGCCGCCCTCGATGAAGTCAAGGATGCCCGGATCAACGCCGGCATCCACTTCCGTACCGCGTGCAACGACGGGCAAGCCACCGGAATCGCTGTCGCGAACTACGTCCTCGAGCACGCGCTCCAGCGCGCCCACGGGAACAGCGACTGAGTCAGGAAGACTTCCCCGACGCCGATAACGCACGGTAACCCTAGAGCGCCCGAGAGGTCGGGCGCTCTTTTTTTCAGGATTGCCGGCCGGTCGGTCGCGAGCGTTGCCGGAAGCGTGTGGGAGTCGAGCACCGCTCACGCGAGCGACTCGCCGGCGACGGAGATCTTTGGGTTTCGTGAGAAAGCGTGAGACGGAGTGAGTGGTGAGCCGTGTAGGACTCGAACCTACAACCTAGAGATTAAGAGTCTCTTGCTCTACCAATTGAGCTAACGGCCCACTCGGGGCGCGGAGAATAACCGATTGGCGCGGGCGCGGCAACCCGGCGACGGTTAGCCGCCTCCGACCAGCTCCACCACCTCGAAGACGTCTCCCTCGGCCAGCGCGGTCGCGGCGTACTCGGCCTTCGGGCACGATGTCCCTGTTGCGCTCGACGGCGATGCGGGGGCTGGCGACCCCGAGGCTCTCGAGAAGGTCCGCGATGGACGCCCCGGCGGCGACCGTCCGGCTCTCGCCGTTCACCGTGATCCGGAGCTCGGCGCTCATTTCTTCTTGATCGGGAACTGCACCTCGGCCGTGGCGTCGGGGGACGTGACGCGGATGACGGCGGCCGCGGTGCCGTTGGGATGCGAGGGCACCATGAAGGAGATCGGGCAGGACCCGTCCGGGGCGGTCTTGCCCTGAAAGACGGTGGAGGCGCGGGCCGACGTGGAGAGAATGCGGACCTGGACGCTCGCGCCGGCGAGCGGCCGCGACGGCGAGCCCGAAACGGCCTTGAGCCTGGTCTGTACCGAGCGCCCGGCCGTGAAGTCCGGCGTCGGAGACAGGCTGACCTCGACCTCCTCGGGCACGTCGTCGGAGACCAGATAGTCGAGGATCATCTGATCCAGGCTCCGGTCCATCGGGATCGGCGTGTCCGTCCCGGGCGGGGCCGTCGAGTCGTCTTTGACCTTCTTGCTTGGCCGCTCCGCTTTGGCCGCGGTCTCCGGCGGCGCGCTGGGCGACATGCCTTCCGGGATCTGGATGCCGCCGTTCGGACCGTCGAACCGTCCCCGCTGGATGGCGGCGATCATCGTGCGGTGCTGCTGCTCCATGAGGTCCTGGACCGCATGGTCGTCACGGCCGCTCGCCTTGATGACCTCGGCGTAGGACGTCCGCTTGGTGGCCAGGATCTCGCCGCCCACGTACACGAGGGATTCGACAAAGGGGTTCGCTTCCCCCTTGTCCTCGGTCTGGATGTGAAACACCCGGTTCCGGTGCTTCACGTCGGTGTTGAATCCCGTGATCACGGCGCGGCAAATTGTAGCGCGCCCGGACGGTCGCGTCAGATGAGCTCGAAGCGGGCGGTCGGTGTCTCCGGCCCGGGTTCCGGGGGTCCGGCCTGCCGAGCTTCACGCCGCCGGTGGGCTCGATTCTCACAACTTGACGCAGACGTTCTTCGCTTCGGTGAAGAAATCGAGCGATTCGAACCCGCCCTCGCGGCCGACGCCGCTTTCCTTCATTCCGCCGAAGGGAACGCGCAGGTCCCGCAGGAGCCACGTGTTGACCCACACCGTCCCGCTCTCGATCGCCGCGGCGACGCGATGGGCCTTCTGGAGGTCCCGCGTCCAGACGCTCGCCGAAAGGCCGTAGCGCGTGCCGTTGGCGTAGGCGATCGCCTCCTCGGGAGAATCGAAGGGCGTGACGGTGACGACGGGGCCGAAGATCTCCTCCTGCATGACGCGCCTCTGGCAGTCGAGGCCGGCGATCACCGTCGGCTCCAGGAAGTAACCGTCCCGGACGCGCTCCGGGAGATTCCCGGGACGCTTTCCGCCGACGAGAATGGAGCCCCCTTCCTCTTTCGCGAGCGCGACGTAGCCTTCGACTTTGCGAAGGTGGGGCTCGCTCACGAGCGCGCCCACGTCGGTCGACGCGTCCTGCGGGTCTCCGATCCGGAGCTTCTTCGTCCCCTCCAGAAAGCGGTCGAGGAACTCGTCGTAGATGGTTCTCTCGACGAACAGGCGCGATCCGCAGAGGCAGATCTCTCCCTGGTTGGAGAAGCTCGACGTAATCGATGTCGCGACGGCCTGCTCGAGATCGGCGTCCGCGAACACGATGTTCGGGTTCTTTCCGCCGAGCTCCAGGGACACCTTCTTGAAGAGCGGTCCCGCGTGGGCCATCACGTCCGCGCCCGTCTTCGTTCCCCCGGTGAACGAGATGAGCGGGACGTTCGGATGCGACGTGAGGGCGCGGCCGGCGCTTCCTCCCGGGCCGTGCACGATGTTGACGACGCCGGGCGGAATGCCGGCCTCCAGCGTCAGCGCGGCGAGCCGGTCGGCGGTCAGCGGCGTCAGCTCCGAAGGCTTCGCCACGCAACAATTCCCGGCGGCGATGGCCGGAGCGATCTTCCAGCTCAGAAGGTACAGCGGCAGATTCCAGGGTGAGATCAGCCCGGCGACGCCGAGGGGCTGCCGGATCGTGTAGTTGAGCGCCCGATCGTCCGTGACGTGGCAGGGCGTTTCGGCGTGCAGGATCGCCGTCGCAAAGAAGCGAAAGTTCAGGATGGCTCGGGGCACGTCCATCCGCCGGGCGAGCGCGATCGGCTTCCCGTTGTCTTCCGATTCGAGCTGCGCCAGCTCGTCGAAGTTCTCCTCGATGAGCTCGGCCACCCGGATCAGGAGCCGGGATCGTTCCTCGGCGGGTGTCCGGCGCCACGACTCGAACGCGCGGGACGCCGCGGCGACGGCGGCGTCGACGTCCTCGGGGCCGCTGTCGGCGATCTCGGCGATGACCTGCCCCGTCGCCGGGTTGACGTTCGGAAGGTACCGTCCCGAGCAGGGCGGCCGGAACTGGCCGTCGATGAAATTGAGGATGCGTTTCACTGCCGGGAAATCCTATCCCGGTACGCCGTCATCCCGAGGAGCGCAGCGGTCCGAGGAGCGGAGCGACGGGAGGCCGGACTCGACGCGACGAGCCGTGATCTCCGTCCCCGTCTCGTAAGCCTGCCGAGTTCGGGATCCCTCGCTATCGCTCGGGATGACGGCAGGACCTGGCCGCGCCTCGCTTTGAGCCGTCATCCCGAGGAGCGGAGCGGTCCCGAGGAGCGAGCGACGAGGGAGGGATCCCGGACTCGACACGCCGACGCTCGAGGCCTGTCGACCGCGCAGCGCCCGCCGGTTTGAATCGCTCCGGGCATCATGGTACGAAGCTAGCCAAGATGGAACGTGAAAAGCCCCGCGGCCCTCTCTACTACGCGGACTACATCCAGACCGATCGGCTGCTCGGCGCCCAGCAGATGCAGAGCGCCCTCCGCGGCCGGCCCGCTCACGACGAGATGCTCTTCATCATCGTCCATCAGACCTACGAGCTGTGGTTCAAGCAGATCCTGTGGGAGCTCGACGCCGTGCTCGAGACGTTTCGAAGCTCTCCGGTTCCGGAGGAAAAGCTCGGGCAGGCGATCCTGCGTCTGGGGCGCATCGTCGAGATCCAGCGCGTCATGATTCAACAGGTCGACGTTCTCGAGACCATGACCCCTCTCGACTTCCTCGATTTCCGGGACGACCTGATGCCGGCCTCGGGGCTCCAGAGCGTTCAGTTTCGCCTGGTCGAGAACAAGCTGGGAATGCGGCGCGGAGACCGCCTTCAGCTCCACGGCGCTCCGTACACGTCGCGCCTCAGCGAAGCCGACGCCGCGCGCGTGGAGGCGTCGGAGAAGGAGCCCTCTCTCTTCGATCTGATCGAGGGCTGGCTCGAGCGAACGCCCTTCCTCCACTTCGGCGATTTCGACTTCTGGCGGGAGTATCGACGGGCGGTCGAGGCCATGCTGGCCCGCGACCGCGCCTCGATCCGGAGCAACCCCACGCTGACGGAAGACGAGAAAACCACACAGCTGGCCGGCGTCGAAGCGACGGCGCGCCGGTTCGCGGACGTGTTCGAAGAGACGGCCGGCGAGCCCGGGACGGCGCCCGGGGCGCCACTTTTCCCGACGCGCGCTCCAGGCGGCGCTCCTCATCAATCTCTATCGGGACGAGCCGATCCTGCACCTGCCCTTCCGCCTGCTGGCGATCCTCGCCGACATCGAAAGGAATTTCACGACCTGGCGCCAGCGCCACGCCCAGATGGCGATGCGGATGATCGGCACCCGGATCGGCACCGGCGGCACGTCGGGGCACGAGTATCTCGACCGGGCGGCCGAGCGTCACAGGGTGTTCGCGGACCTCTCGGCTCTGGCGAGCTTCTACATTCCCCGGTCGGCGCTTCCCAGACTTCCTCCCGAAGTGAGAAGCCGCATGGGATTCGAACTCTCCGCGATGATCTTCAGCTCGACCGAGATCGGAACCGGGAGCGCGACGACGCCCACGGTCGTTCTGCGTCGGCCGGATCGCCTCGAAGAACTCGCCGTAGACCCGATTGAACGCCGCGAAGTCGCGGTCGATGTTCGTCAGAAAGACCGTCACGTCGACCACCTTCTCGAGCGCGCTGCCCGAGTCCTCGAGGATCGCCTTCACGTTCTCGATGCACGCGCGCGTCTGAGCCTCGATGCCTTCGGGGATCTGCTCGGTCTCCCGATGCCGCGGGCCGATCCCGGAAAGGAAGAGCAGATTCCCGACCCGGCGAGCGTGCGGATAGGGTCCGAGCGGCCGCGGCGCGCGCGCGGAGACGATCGCCGGGTTCTTCGGGTCGCGATTCACGCCGATATACTAAACGCCATGGAATCGAAGGCTCTGAATTTCCAGCGGTGGATCGACGAGCATCGAAGTCTTTTGAAGCCCCCGGTGGGCAACAAGAAGGTCTTCGAGGAAGACGACTTCATCGTCATGGTCGTCGGCGGGCCGAACAGCCGCAAGGACTACCACATCGACGAGGGACCCGAGTTCTTCTATCAGCTCGAAGGCGAGATGGTCCTCAAGACGATCCAGGGCGGGAAGGTCGTGGACATCCCGATCCGCGCCGGCGAGATCTATCTCCTTTCGCCGCGCATCCCCCATTCGCCCCAGCGGATGCCGAATTCCGTGGGTCTCGTCGTCGAACGCAAGCGGCTCCCGCACGAGAAGGACGGGCTCCAGTGGTACTGCGACAACTGCACGTCTCTGCTGTACGAAGAGTTCTTCACTCTCCAGAACGTCGAAAAGGACTTTCCCCCCATCTTCGACAAGTTCTTCGCCGACGAGAAGAACCGGACCTGCAAGCGTTGCGGCACGGTGATGCCCGCGCCGCCTGCGCCCGGCGCCTGACTTGCTGAAGATCGACGTCCACACCCACATCCTTCCCGAGAAGCTGCCCGACTTCCGCAAGGTGCCGGGAGGCGAACGGTTCGTTCGGACTCGAGCATCGAGACGCCCGCAGCGGCCGCGCGCGCATGATCGTCAACGGTTCCCTGTTCCGCGAGATCGAGAGCAACACCTGGGATGTCGAGACGCGGCTGGCCGAATGCGACGCGGCGGGCGTCGACGTGCAGGTGCTCTCGACGGTGCCGGTCATGTTCAGCTACTGGGCGGACGCGGACGTGGCGCTCGACCTCTCGAGGCGCCTGAACGACCACATCGCCGGGGTCGTCGCCGCGCACCCGACGCGTTTCGCCGGTCTCGGAACGATCCCGATGCAGAGCCCCGACCTCGCGATTCGGGAGCTCGAGCGCTGCGTGCGGGAGCTCGGGCTCCAGGGTGTCGAGATCGGCTCGAACGTCAACGGAGCGAATCTCGACAGCCCGGAGCTCTTTCCGATCTTCGAGGCGGCCGCGTCGCTCGGCGCCGCCGTCTTCGTCCACCCGTGGGAGATGGTCGGCAAGGATCGGATGACGCGTTACTGGCTTCCCTGGCTCGTCGGGATGCCCGCGGAAGTCTCGCTCGCGATCTGCTCGCTCATCTTCGGCGGGGTGCTCGAGAGGCTGCCGGCCCTGCGGATCGCATTCGCCCACGGCGGCGGCGCTTTTCCGGCGACGATCGGGCGCATCGTCCGCGGCTTCGAAGCGCGGCCCGATCTGTGCGCCGTTTCCAACGACGTTTCGCCGCGGGAATACCTGCGGCGGATCTACGTCGACTCGCTCGTGCACGATCCGCTGATGCTGCGCTACCTCGTGGACCTGATGGGCCCCGATCGGATCGCCCTCGGCAGCGACTATCCCTTCCCGCTCGGCGAGGCTCGCCCGGGAGAGCTGATCGATTCGTGCGGATTCCCGGAGCAGACCCGTGCGCGGCTGCTGCACGGCACGGCGCTCGAGTGGCTCGGGCTTCCCTGCGACGCGCTTCGGTGGCTAGCCGGTGAGCGAGCCGGACTGCTTCCAGCCCGGACGCGACTTCGCGGTCGCCCTGGATCGAGACGATCCGCTCGCGGCGGTTCCGGGACGAATTCCACATTCCCAAAAGCGAAAACGGCGAGGAAGAGATCTATTTCGTCGGCAATTCGCTGGGGCTTCTCCCGAAAAGAACTCCGAAGTACGTCGACGAGGAGCTGGAGAAGTGGAAGCGGCTCGCCGTCAAGGCGCACTTCTCGGGGGAGAACCCGTGGATGCCGTACCACGAGCTCCTCGCGGAGCCGATGGCCCGGCTGGTGGGCGCCTCGTCCGTCCGCGAGCGAAGTCGTGACGATGAACTCGCTCACCGTCAACCTGCACCTGATGATGGCGAGCTTCTACCGGCCCACCCGCGAGCGGCATCGGATTCTCCTCGAGGATCATGCGTTCCCCTCGGACGACTACGCGCTCGAGTCTCAGGCCATCCTCCACGGCTTCGACCCGGCCGAGGCGCTCGTGCGGCTGCGGCCCGGAGAGGGAAAGCACTCGATCGACACCGCGGACGTCGCCGAGGTCCTCGACCGCGACGGGGAGTCGATCGCCCTGGTCCTGCTTCCGGGAGTCCAGTACTACACGGGCCAGGCCTTCGACATCGAGGCCATCACGCAGCTCGCCCACGCGAAGGGGTGCGTCGTCGGCTTCGACCTGGCGCACGCGGCGGGAAACCTGGTCCTGCGCCTCCACGACTGGAACGTGGACTTCGCCGTGTGGTGCACGTACAAGTACCTGAACTCGGGCCCGGGCTCGGTCGGCGGCTGCTTCGTCCACGAGCGGCACGGCCAGCAGCGCGACCTGCCGCGTCTGGCCGGCTGGTGGGGCCACGACAAGGAATCGCGCTTCCGGATGGAGCCCGGATTTCGACCGATCCCCGGCGCGGAGGGATGGCAGCTCTCGAACCCTCCGATCCTCTCGCTCGCGGCGATTCGCGCTTCGCTCGACGTCTTCATGGAAGCGGGGGGAATGGAGCCGCTGCGGGAGAAGTCGCTCCGCCTCACGGCGCTACCTCGAATGGCTGCTCCAGCGGGAGCTCGGCGATTCGGTCGAGATCCTCACCCCCGCAGACCCGCGTCGGAGAGGATGCCAGCTCTCGTTTCGCGTGAAGTCGAGCGGCTCGGGAAGAACCGTCTTCGAGAAGCTCGAAGCCTCCGGCGTCACCTGCGACTGGCGCGAGCCGGACGTGATTCGCGTGGCGCCCGTCCCGCTCTACAACCGGTACGAGGAGGTCCACCGCTTCGTCGAGATTCTTCGGGGCGCGCTGTGAGGATGCGGACGGCGCACCCATCCGCTTCGAGCCGGATCCCTCGTCCCAGCCGTCGGATGCGGCGAGCGCGCTCCTACGCCGTCATCCCGAGCGATAGCGAGGGATCCCGAACTCGGCAGGCCTCCGAGACGGGGACAGACGCGGCATCCGGCTCGCGCGAGTACGGGATCCCTCGTCGCTGCGCTCCTCGGGATGACGGCAAGGGCCCCGATGAAAACCCCCCGCAACACCCCCGAAATCACCCTCGTCGGCGCCGGTCTCGCCGGCTCACTCCTGGCGATCTTCCTGGCCCGGCGCGGGTACCGCGTGACGCTCCTCGAGCGCCGCCTCGATCCTCGGAAGACGGGCAGCCTCCGCCGGGCGCTCCATCAACCTGGCGCTCGCCAATCGCGGCATCGCGGCGCTCGAAGAGGTCGGCGTGATGGAGAGCGTCCGATCCGAGCTCATTCCGATGGCCGGGAGAATGCTTCACGACGAGGAAGGACGGCTCCGGCTGATTCCCTACGGCAACAAGCCGCATGAAGTCATCTACTCCGTTTCGCGCGCGGGCCTGAACACGCTCCTCCTGGATGCCGCCGAATCGACCGGCAGAGTCTCGATCCGCTTCGGAGCCACGGTCTCCGGTGTGGATTTCCAGAATCGTCAGGTGCGCTTCCTGGCCGGCGACGATCCCGAGCCGAAGACAACGCCCTACGACGTCCTCATCGGAACGGATGGAAGCGCCTCGGCGGTGCGCGCCGCGATCCTGGAACGGACGGGCGGACGGCTCGACGAGGAGCCGCTCGGCCACGGGTACAAGGAGCTCTCGATCCCCGCGGCGGGCCGGCGGCGAATTTCGGATGGAGAAGAACGCCCTGCACATCTGGCCGAGAGGCGAATACATGCTGATCGCGCTCCCCAACGTCGACGGCAGTTTCACCGTGACCCTGTTTCTGCCGAATCAGGGAGAAGAAAGCTTCCAGGCCCTGACGACGACCGAGGCCGTTCACGCGCTCTTCGAACGCCGATTCGCCGACGCGATTCCGCTCATGCCCCGCCTCGGCGAGGACTTCTTCGAAAATCCCACCGGCCATCTGGAGACGATCCGCTGCGCGCCCTGGTCGTTCGAGGATCACGCGCTCGTCCTGGGCGATGCGGCGCACGCGATCGTTCCCTTTCACGGGCAGGGCATGAACGCGGCGTTCGAAGACTGCAGCGCCTTCGATCAATGTCTGGGAGATCCGGATCGCCCGTGGAACGAGGTCTTCGCGGAATTCGAAAAGCGCCGCCGGCCCAATGCCGACGCGATCGCCGACATGGCCCTCGAGAACTACGTCGAGATGCGGTCGACCGTCCGCGAGCCGAAGTTCCAGCTGAAGAAGGATCTTTCCTTCCGCCTCGAGGAGAGGCACCCCGGCCGGTTCATCCCCCGCTACTCGATGGTGATGTTCCACACGATTCCCTACGCCGAGGCCAAGCGGCGGGGAGCGATTCAGGAGGGAATCCTCGACGAGTTGACGAGCAGGGCGGCGAGCCTCGATGAGGTCGACCTCGCGCGCGCCGACCGGCTGATCGCCGAGCGGCTCGGGACTGTTTGATCGCGCGCGAGATCCGATGTGCGATCAGGGAGCGGTTCCTCGCGCGAGCGCTGCGGCCTGCGGCACCGTGATGCGATTCACGAGCGGATCCGCGTGGCGATGGACGAGCTGCCATTCCTTGCCGTCCCGCCGAAAGACCTGTGTGACGCGCAGGCCCCAGTCCTGCTCCGGCAGGCCTCCGATCTCCCCCCGGACTCGCTCGATCGTCACGAGAACGACCAGATCGCCCGACTCCCAGGTCGAAACGACTTCCTGCTCCAGCGTGCCGTTCTTGAAGAACGTCTTCATCCCCGCCCGCCGCTCGGGCGTGTCGTCGAAGCCCCGGGTCGGGACACCGCCGAAGGGATTCATCAGCAGGTAGTCCTTGCCGTGCCGGGTCAGCGCGACGTACTTGTCGATGTCGCCGCGCACCAGCGCCTTGTTGGCTTCCTCCGTGACGCGCACCAGCGTGGTCACGTCCTGACCCGCATCGCCGTCGTTCGCTCCCCCGCTTCCGCCGGCGAAAAAGAACGCCGTCAGAGGGATGCCGAAAGTCGACAGAAGACGAAAATTCATAGTGCCTCCGTGGAGTCGAAAGTCTAGCGCTCGCCGCTGATGGCTCACCCATCCCGCCATGCGAAGTCTTGAAAGACGAGAGTCGAACCCCCATCCTTAGGCCAATGCCCCGGGGACCGAGAGCGATCTTGTGGCGGCGCGCCGCGCTGCTCGCGGTATTCACGTGCTCCGGCGCGAGCGGCCTCGTGTACGAGGTGCTCTGGACCCGGCGGCTGACGCACATCTTCGGGTCGACGACCCTCGCCGTGTCGACGGTCCTCGCGGCGTTCATGGGCGGCCTCGCCGCGGGCAGCTACCTCCTCGGGGCCTGGGCGGATCGACACCGGGACCGGGCCTTGCGCACGTACGGTCTCCTCGAGATCGCGATCGGAATCCTCGCGCTCGCGGTCCCGGCGCTCCTGAAGGCGGTCGAGGCGGTCTACCTCGCGGTCGCGCCCGCCCTCGAACGCGTGCCCATGGCCTTCTTCGTCGTGCAGTTCGTTCTGGTCGGCCTGGTGCTCGTCCTGCCGTGCGTCCTGATGGGCGGCACGCTGCCGATCCTGGCCCGCTGGCTCGTGGGCCGCGAGGAAGAGATCGGCGCGCGCGTCGGCGGGCTCTATGCCGCGAACACGCTCGGCGCGGCGATCGGGACGGCCTCGGCGACGTACTTCCTGCTCCCCCGCCTGGGTGTGCGCGAGGGGGAGCTCGTCGCCGTCGCCATCAACTTCGCCGCGGGGCTCGTCGCCCTGGCGATGGCCCGGAGGGCGAGGACCCCGGCCGTGCCGATCCCGGACGCCGCAGTCGCCGGCGGAATCTCCCGAAGCGTCCCCGGCTCCGTACGGCGCCGGACGCGTGCTCATCGCCACCGGACTCTCGGGGTTCGCCTGCATGGTCGACGAGGTGGCCTGGGCGCGGCTGGTCTCGCTCGTCTTCGGAAGCTCCGTCTACGCCTTCGGGCTGATGCTGCTGCAGTTCCTCGCCGGCATGGCGATCGGGAGCGCGATCTCCTCGCGGATCCGCAGGTGGCCCGCCCGGCGCGTTCTCGGGATCGCGCTGTGCGCCGGCACGTGCGCCGCGCTCCTCGGCATCGCCTCGGTCCCCCGGCTGCCCCTTCTCTACATGCGCGGCTTTCCGGCCGTCCGCGATTCCTTCTGGCTCGTGCAGCTCTGGCAGATTCTCGAGACGGCGCCGTTGCTGCTGCCTCTCGCGATCGCCTTCGGCATCGCCTTCCCGGCGGCGATCGCGGCGATCGCCGACGTCGGCCGCATGGGCCGCGGCGTCGGGCGCGTGACCGTCTGGAACACGGTCGGCACGGTCGGGGGCGCGTTTCTCGGCGGGTTCGTGCTCGTGCCGCGCTTCGGCTTGCGGCCGACGCTCACGCTGGCCGCGGCCGCCACGGGGATCGCCGCGATCCTCGTGCTCCTCCCCGACCCCTCACCGCGGTTCCGCAGGATCGGCGCTGGCCGCGACGGCCGTGGCGCTGGCCGCCGCGCTGCTCCTTCCGGCCTGGCCATTGAACCTGCTCGCGCAGGGCGCCGGCTTCTACGCCGCGATCTACGAGACCGCCGCGGGGACTCCGCGACGCCGAGAAACGCTCCGAGCTCCTCTTCTACGAGGACGGGATCGCGACGACGCTCTCGGTCGATCGGCAGGGCACGCACCGCTTCTATCGCTCGAACGGCAAGACCGACGCCTCGACCGACCCGGGCGACATGGCGAACCAGCTCCTCCTCGGCCATCTGCCGATGCTGGCCCATCCCGATCCGAAGGACGTCTTCGTGCTCGGGCTCGGCACCGGAGTCTCGGCCGCGGCCATCGCGCGGTACCCCGTCCGGTCGATCGACATCGCGGACATCGAGTCGGGCTCGCGCGAAGCCACGCGGTTCTTCGCCCAGGAGAACCGCAACATCCTCGCCGACCCGCGCGTGACCTTCCTCGTGGCCGACGGGCGCAACGCGCTCCTCGCCCGCAAGAAGACCTACGACGTGATCCTGTCGGATCCCTCCGACGTCTGGGTGGCGGGCGTGGGCAACCTGTTCACGCGCGAGTTCTACGCGCTCGCGCGGTCACGCCTGCGGCCCGGCGGCGTGATGGTCCAGTGGTTCCACGGACACTCGCTCCCGCCCGAGCAGATGAAACTGATCGTCGCGACGTTCCGCTCCGTGTTCCCGCACACGTCGTTCTGGAGGCCGAACCGCGGCGACGTGATCCTCATGGGCACGGTCGAGCCCACGCCGTGGGACCTGGCGCGGCTGCGCGAGCGCGTGGCCTCCGTCCCGGGCGTGCGCGACGACCTCCTCTCCATGGGCTTCTGGCACCCGCTCTCGATCTTCGCGCCGTTCGTGCTCGACGGCGACGACCTCGCGCGCATGCTCTCCGGCGTCGAAGGCCTGCACTCGGACGACCACCCGGTGATCGAGTACCTCTCCCCGCGGGCCGGCTACGAGGACACGACCTCGATCAACGACGCCGGCGTGCAGGCGCTCCAGACGAAGCGGCTCCCCGCGATCGCCGGCTTCGAGGAGGCCGGGACTTCGACGCGCGCGCCCGATACCTCCTCGGATTCGCGATGGCCTCGATCGGCCGGACCGATCCGGCCATCGCGCTGATGGAGCACAGCGTCGAGGGACCGGTCCAGGACGCCAAGTTCCTCGTGGGTCTCGGCAACCAGTATCGGCTGAAGGGTTGGAACGGGAAGGCGATCGCCGCCTACGAGCGCGCGCTCGCCGTCGACCCGGCGGATACGGAGGCGGCGCTGCACCTCGTGGAGACCCGCCGGTCCGTGGGCGACGACGCGGGCGCCGAGCAGACGCTGCGCGCGGCGCTGGCTCGGACGCGCGACGACGCCGAGCTCGCCCGCGCCGCCGCGCGCTTGCTCCTCGAAAGCGGGCGCGGTGCGGAGGCCGTCTCGGTCGTGGCTCCGGCTCTCGAAAAGGAGCCGGGAAACGCGTCGCTGCGCCTCGCGTCGGGCGAGGCGCTCGCCGCCGCCGGCCGCGCCACGGAAGCGTCGGAGGCTCTGCGGCAGGCCTCCTCCTCCGCGCCCCAGGACCCGGCCCTGCAGCGGGACGCGGGCGCCGCGCTCTTCGCGATCGGCGATGTCGAGGGCGCGAGAGCCGCGTACGCGCTCGCCGTCAGTCTCGAGCCCGACGACGTCGCCGGGCTCGTGGGTCTCGCCGATGTCGAATACCGGAGGGGCGACCTGCCCGCCGCCCGGATCGCCCGGGACCGCGCGCTGGCGCTGGATCCCTACAATCCCGCGGCGCTGGCGATGAAGTGAGGAAGGTCGAAAGTCGAAGGGTCGAAGTCGAGCTGCCGAGGCTTCGACCTTCGACTTTCGACACTTCAACTACTTCTTCTCGCCTCTCTCTTCCGAAACACCAGAAACGTCTCCCTCGCCCCGTCCGGCTCGATCGTCCTCGTCTGGCGGGTCCACACCTTGCCGCCGTCCTGAAGCTTCCAGATCCCGCGCTGCACGGCCGAAGAAGGATCTCCTTCCGGACCGGCGATCGCCTGCAGCCAGAGCGAGGCTCTGTCCTTGCCCCACTCGGCCTCGAGGGTTCCCTTCATCCCGTGGCCCAGGGACTTCTCGTATTTCTTTCCGTCGACGACGATCTGCTCGGAGAGGATGTTCCGCTGGGGCGTCTCGATCTGCTCGATCCAGATGCGGTTGCCGTTCTGTCGGACCTGCAGCACGGCGTTTGTCATCTGCGGCGAAACGCCGCTGCTGGCCGCGGAGTCGAGCACCCATACGCCCGAGAAGTCGAGCGGGGGCTTTGCGGTCGTCTTCGCCTTCGCCTTCGGAGTCTGCGCCGCCCGCGGCGTCGGCGCCGCCGGAGCCGGGGTTTGCGCGGCGCCCGCCGCCGCGCCGACGAGAATGGCCGCGGCGAGCGCGAGCGCGCGCCTCATCCCCGCACCCGTTCGCGCACGGCCTTGAGCGCCCGCCGCAGGAACTGGCCGGTGTAGGAGGCGCGGACGCCGGCGACGTCCTCCGGCGTTCCCTCCGCGATGATCCGGCCGCCGCCCTCGCCGCCCTCGGGCCCCAGGTCGATGACCCAGTCGGCCGTGCGGATGACCTCGAGGTTGTGCTCGATGACGATCACGGTGTTGCCTTTCTCGGTCAGAGACCGCAGGACTCCGAGCAGCTTCTGGATGTCGTCGAAGTGGAGGCCGGTCGTCGGCTCGTCGAGGAGGTACAGCGTCCGCCCCGTAGACCTCCGGGCGAGCTCCTTCGCGAGCTTGACGCGCTGCGCCTCTCCGCCGGAAAGCGTCGTCGAGGACTGGCCGAGCTGGATGTAGCCCAGGCCCGACCTGGACCAGCGTCCGGCAGATGTTCGCGACCGCGGGGATGTTCTCGAAGAGCTCGAGAGCCTGCTCGGCGGTCAACGCGAGGATGTCGGCGATCGACTTGCCCTTGTAGTGGACCTGGAGCGTCTCGCGGTTGTAGCGGCGGCCGCCGCAGACGTCGCAGGTGACGTAGATGTCGGGCAGGAAGTGCATCTCGATCTTGATCTGCCCGTCGCCCGAGCAGGCCTCGCACCGGCCGCCCTTGACGTTGAAGGAGAAGCGTCCCGGCTGATACCCGCGCGCCCGCGCCTCGGGCGTGCGCGACATGAGCTCGCGGATCGGGTTGAACACGTTCGTGTAGGTCGCGGGGTTCGAGCGCGGGGTCCGTCCGATCGGCGCCTGGTCGATCGCGATGACCTTGTCGATCTCCCAGATGCCCTCGATCCTGGCGTGCGCCCCCGGCTTCTCGGACGCGCCGTGATGGGCGCGCGCCAGCGCCCGATAGAGGATGTCGTTGACGAGCGTCGACTTTCCCGAGCCCGAGACGCCCGTGACCGCCGTCATCACCCCGAGCGGGAAACGCACGTCGATGTCCGTGAGGTTGTGCTCGCGAGCGCCGCGGACGACGATGCCCTTGCCGGATCCGGGACGGCGGCGCTCGGGAATCGGGATCGAAAGCTCGCCCGAGAGGTACTTCGCCGTCAGGGAGCCCGGAAACCGGTCCAGCTCCTCGGGAGGGCCCTCCCCCACGATGCGGCCGCCGTGGAGGCCCGCCCCCGGGCCGAGGTCGACGACCCAGTCGGCCGACCGGATCGTCTCCTCGTCGTGCTCCACCACGATGACCGTGTTGCCGAGGTCCCGCATCGACTGGAGCGTGTCGATGAGCTTGCGGTTGTCGCGCTGGTGGAGGCCGATGGACGGCTCGTCGAGGACGTAGAGAACGCCCATGAGCTTCGAGCCGATCTGCGTCGCGAGGCGGATGCGCTGGGACTCGCCGCCCGAGAGCGACGCCGCGCCCCGGGAGAGATTGAGGTACCCGATGCCGACGTTGTCGAGAAAGCGCAGCCGGTCGCGGATCTCCTTCAGGATCTTGCCGGCGATCTCCCGCTCGCGCGGGCGTCAGCGCCAGGTCCTCGAAAAACGCGATCACGTCGGAGATGGTCTCCGAGGCCACCTCGTCGATGGGGCGCCCGCCGACCCGGACCGCGAGCGCCTCGGGCTTCAGGCGCCGGCCCTGACACGCCGGGCACGGCTCCGCCGACATGTAGGCCTCGAGCTCCGCCCGGTGTTCGGGGTTCTCGCTCTCCTTGTAACGGCGCTCGATCATGGGAACGAGCCCCTCGAAGGACGAGCGCCAGTGGTACTCGCCCTTCTCGGCCACGTAGGAGAACTTGATCTCGTCCTCGCCCGAGCCATAGAGGATGACTTTCTGGGCCGCCTTCGAGAGCTTTCCGAAAGGCTCGGTCAGCTTGAACTTGTAGTGCTTCGCGAGGGTTGCCATCTGCCGCGAGCGCCAGTTCGTCGAGCCGGGCTTGAGGATCGCGATCGCACCGTCCTCGATCGATTTCGACGGGTCCTGCACGAGACGCTCCGGGTCCGCCTTGAGGTTCGTGCCCAGGCCCGAGCAGGAGGTGCACGCGCCGTAGGGGGAGTTGAACGAGAACAGGCGCGGCGTGACTTCCGTGAGCGACGTGCCGCAGTCCGGACAGGCGTAGTTCGCCGAGAGGATCTCCTCCGGCCCGTCGGTGACGGACAGGACGATCAGCCCCCCCGAGACGCGCGTCGCCGTCTCGATCGAGTCCGCGAGGCGCTTGCGGTACTCCTCGTCCTCGCCGGGCTTGGAGACGAGGCGGTCGACGACGATCTCGATCGTGTGCTTCTTCTGTTTGTCGAGCTCCGGCGGATCGTCGAGGTCGACGAACTTCCCGTCGACGCGGGCGCGCAGGAAGCCCTCCTTGACCATCTCGGCCATCTGCTTCTTGTATTCGCCCTTCTTCCCGGACACGTAGGGGGCGAGCACCATGAACTTCGTGCCGGGCGGCAACCGCAGCGCCCGGTCGACCATCTCCTGGACGGTCTGGGCCTGGATGGGCCGGCCGCATTTCGGGCAGTGGGGTTGCCCGATCGAGGCGTAGAGCAGCCGGAGATAGTCGTAGATCTCGGTCACCGTGCCGACGGTCGACCGGGGATTCCGCGACGTCGTCCGCTGCTCGATCGAAATGGCCGGCGAGAGGCCCTCGATCGAGTCGAGGTCCGGCTTCTCCATCTGTTCCAGGAACTGCCGGGCGTAGGCCGAGAGGGACTCCACGTAGCGCCTCTGGCCCTCGGCGAAGATCGTGTCGAACGCGAGCGAGGACTTCCCCGAGCCGGACACGCCGGTGATGACGATGAGCTTGTTGCGCGGCAGGTCCAGCGAAACGTTCTGGAGATTGTGCTGCCGCGCTCCGCGAATCCGAATGGCGTCCATGAGGAGGGGTGATTCTAAACGTTCGCGGCTCGCAGGCGCTTCGCGCATCGCATCCTCACTATTTCGTTGGAATAACGGGCGCGGGCGCCTAAAATCACGCTCAGAAATCACTTTGAAGCTCGCGATCGGCCTCGGAAGGAAGACGTGCGCCCGGCCATCGGCCGTCCGGCGCGCAGTTTTCTTCCTCCTCTTCCTTCCGGCCTTCCTGCTCGGCCAGGCTTCGGAGCGAGGCAACGTCGTCCGCCGGCCGGACCGGCCCGACGCGGGTCCGGGCGTGGTCGGCAGAGGACTCCTGCCGTCGATTGCCTCGGACCCGGCCTCCAGCGCGTTCACGTCCGTGGCGTCCACGACACTGGCCTGGAATCACACGGTGGGAGTCGGCGTGAACCGGCTCCTCCTCGTGGGGGTTTCCGTCAGGTCCGGTACGACGGTCTCCGGGATCACCTTCGGGGCGCAGGCGCTGTCGCTGGTGGGCGGGCAGAACGGCCAATCCACGCAGACGCGCATCGAGATCTGGAGGCTCATCGCGCCCGCGAGCGGCACGGCGGCGGTGACGGTCACGATGAGCGCGGCCGCCGTCTTCGGCGGCGGAGCGGCCTCCTTTTCCGACGTGGATCAGACGACGCCGCTCGGGACCTTCGCCGGCGCCGGGGACAACACCAGGACGCCGACCGTCACGGTCACGAGCGCCGCGGGCGAGCTGGTGTTCGATACCGTCGGCGCCCGCGGCGACGCCTCTCCCCTGACCGTCGGAGCGGGACAAACGCAGCTCTGGAACTACGCGACCGGCGGTACGGTGGGCGACGTCATCGGCGGCGGGAGCACGGAGCCCGGCGCCGCCTCCGTCACGATGTCCTGGACGGAGGGCGTCCTGATCGGCCGGTCCTGGGCCATCGGCGCGGTTCCGATCCGCCCGGCGGGGTCGACGCCGACGCCGACCTTCACACCCACGTTCACACCGACTTTCACACCCACGTCGACCCGCACGTTTACCGCCTCCCAGACGGCGACCTTTACGCCTTCTCTCACCGTGACGCGCACGTTCACGGCCTCACCGACCTCCACGTTCACGCCATCGCCGTCGCCCACTCCGACGTCGACGGGCACGGTCACGCCGTCGAACACTCCGTCCAACACGCCGACGGCAACTCCGACCAACACGCCGACGAATACGGCGTCGATCACCCCTTCGAATACGCCGACGATCACGCCGTCGATCACTCCGTCCATACGCCGACGATCACGCCGTCGGATACGCCGACACCAACCTTTACGGACACTCCCACGGCGACGCCGACGTTCACCGCCTCCCCGACGGCCACCTTCACGCCGTCGAACACGCCCACGGCGACCTTCACGGCGTCGCCCACAGCGACACCCACGTTCACGGCTTCACCGACCTCCACGTTCACGCCATCGCCGTCACCCACCCCGACGTCGACGGGCACGATCACGCCGTCCAACACCCCGTCCAACACGCCGACCCCGACGCCGAGCAACACGCCATCGATCACGCCGTCGATCACTCCCTCGATCACTCCGTCGGTGACGCCGTCGATCACTCCGACGAACACGCCGACGAGGACCGGCTCGGTGACAGGAACGAACACGCCGACGCCGACCGGGTCCCCCACGTTGACGCCGACCTCCTCGCCGACCCCCACGACGACCGCGCCGCCGCCCACGCCGACGCTCACCACCACGCCCGCCGGGGGCACGTGCGACCTCTCGATCCGGAAGTCGGCTTCGCCCAACCCGGTCGAGCCGGGGCAGACGCTGACGTACACGATCGGCGTCTCCAACGCCGGCCCCGCGGACGCCCTGACGGTGGTGGTGACCGATCCGCTGCCTTCGGGCATCGCGTTCCTCTCCTGCGCCGCGAGCCAGGGAACCTGCGCGAACGCGAGCGGAACCGTGACGGCGAGCCTCGGCACGATCCCGGCCAGCGGCAGCGCCACGGTGACCATCTCGGTCTCGGTCACCGCCCCGTCCGGCGCCATCTCCAACACCGCGACCGTCGACACCAGCACGCCCGATTCCAATCCCAACAACGACTCGGACACCAGAGTGGTCGTCGGCGGATCGACCATCCCCACGCTCTCGCCCGAGATCCTGGCTCTCCTCGCCGTCCTGCTCGCCGCCGTGGGCGTTCTGGCGCTGCGGCGTCTTCCGTCCTAGCCGGTTCCTTCGCGGCGCGGGAGCACGGAGGGTCTAGAATCCGCCGTCACCTCCCATGTTTTCCTCGTCCGACGCCAAGTTCGTCGTGCTCGCGTTCTCGTCGCTCTTCTCGGTGATCAACCCGATCGAAGCGGCGCCGATCTTCGTGTCCATGACGGCGGGGCGCTCTCCGAAAGAGCGTCGTCGGATGGCGTTCCGCGCCTCCCTCGCGGCGGCCCTGATCCTCGCGGTGTTCGCGGCGACCGGGGGCGCGATCTTCTCCGTCTTCGGGATCACGCTGCCCGCGTTCCAGATCGCCGGCGGGATCCTCTTCACGATCATGGGGCTCTCGACCCTGCAGGGGGACGACCACGAACGGACGGAGGGGGCCGCCGTTGTCTCCACGCGCGATCCGTCGATCGTCCCGATCGGCATGCCGCTGATCGCCGGGCCGGGGGCCATCTCGACGGTCATGGTCCTCGTCGGCCAGGCACGTGACGGCGGTCACAGGACGGCGCTCGCGATCGCGATCGCGGCCAACATCCTCCTGACGCTCGTGATGCTGCTCGCGGCGCCAACGATCGTCAGCCGCATCGGCGAGACCGGACAGCGCATCATCTCCAAGATCATGGGCTTGATCACCGCGGTGATCGGCGTTCAGTTCGTCCTGAACGGCGTCGAGAGCGTCGCGCTGTCGATCCTGAAGGCTTCGCGGCCCTAGTCTTCCTACGGAGTGTCCCGACGGACGGGACCTGTCCTTTTCCCATTCCGAACGTGACGAAGGACAGGAGACGTAAAGCTCTGACGTCTCTATAATTACCGAACCGACAAATGAGTGTTCCCGTGCGGGCTCTCGTGGTGGACGATTCTGCGTCCAACGCCGGGCTCCTCTTTGAGGAGCTGCGTCGCGGCGGCTTCGAGCCGATGCTCGAGCGCGTGGCGACGCGCTCCGCGTTCGAAGCCGCGCTCGCCGACGGATCCTGGGACGTCGTGCTCTCGGAAGTCTCGGTCGCGTCGCTCGAGGCCTTCGAGGCGCTCGCGCTCCTGAAGGAACGCGACATCGACGTGCCGTTTCTGATCGTGTCCGAGACGCTGGGAGAAGAGACGGCGATCCGCGCGATGAAGGCCGGCGCGCAGAACTGCATCCCCCGGGCGAGTCTCGTGCGGCTCTGCCCGATCCTCGAGAGGGAGCTGCGCGAAGCGCAGCTCCGGCGCGAGCGTCGGCATCGCCCAGAAGGCCCTGACCGAAAGCGAGCTGCGGTTTCGGACGCTCGCGGAGTCGGCCCCGGACGCGATCCTGACGATCGACGCCGCCGGCGCCATCCTCTTCGCGAACCGCGCCGCCGAAACTCTCTTCGGCTATCCCGTCGCGGCCCTCATCGGTCAGCCCCTGACCTCGCTCGTTCCGGACCACTTGCCGCAGCGGCCCCACACGCCCCGCTCCGCCGAAGACGGGCCTTCCGTCCGTGTCGGGGCCGCCGGGCGCCACGCCGACGGACGCACCCTGCCGCTCGAGCTCTCCTTCGGGGAGCTCGTCCGTGACGGAAAGCCGCTCACGACGGTTTTCGTCCGCGACCTCGCCGACCGCGCCCGGGCGGAGGAGGCCCTCCGGAGCTCGGAGGAGCGGTTCCGGCGCGCGGCCCTCATGTCGACGGACCTGATCCACGAGTTCGACCGCGCGAGCCACCGGATGCACTGGCACGGAGACGTGGACCGGATCCTGGGCTTCGCGAGCGGCGAGTTCCCCCGGACCCTCGAGGCCTGGCAGAAGACGATCCACGCGGAAGATCAACCGCGCGTCGCGGCGTCGATCGCCCGCCACTTCGAATCCGGCGAGCCGTTCTTCGAGGAGTATCGGGTCGTCAAGAGGGACGGCTCGATCCTCTTCTGGCACCACTCCGCGACGCTCGTGCCGGGCGCGGGCGGGCCGTCGACGCTGTGCATCGGCACGGTCACCGACGTGAGCGGCCGCCGCCAGATCGAAGAAGCCCTGCGTCTCTCGGAAAAGCGGTACCGCACCCTCTTCGAACGCAACCTCGCCGGGGTGTACCGCTCGACGCTCGAGGGCCGGTTCCTCGACTGCAACGAGTCGTTCGCGCGCATCTTCGGATACGCCTCCCGCGAGGAAGTCCTCCAGCAGGCCGCCTGGGACTTTTACGTCAAGCCGGAGGACCGGCAGGCCGCGCTCGCGAAGCTCCTCGAGCGCCAGACCCTGACCAACTACGAGCTCTGCCTGAAGCGCAAGGACGGGAGCCTCGTCTGGGTCCTCGAGAGCGAGAACCTCATCGAGGGATCGGACGGCCGCCTGTCGGTCATCGAGGGCACGACGATCGACATCACCGAGCGCAAGCGGGCCGAGGAGCAGGTCAAGCACCTCGCCTTTCACGATCCGCTGACCAACCTGCCCAACCGGCTCCTCTTCAGCGACCGCCTGACGCTCGCCGTGGCGCAGGCGCACCGCCACAACCAGAGGCTCGCCGTCCTCTTCCTGGACCTCGACCGCTTCAAGGTCATCAACGACTCCCTGGGCCACTCGGTCGGCGACGAGCTGCTCCGCCAGGTCGCCGAGCGCATCCAGGAGTACGTCCGCGAGGGCGACACGGTCGCCCGCCTCGGCGGCGACGAGTTCACGCTCCTCGTCCCGGGCATCTCCGCCGAAGAAGACGCCGCCAAGATCGCCCGGAAGATCTGCGAAGCGATCCACGATCCCTTCTGGATCGACGGGCGCGAGCTCTTCGTCACGACGAGCATGGGCGTCGCCGTGTACCCGTCGGACGGTCACGATGCGGAAACGCTCGTCCGCAACGCCGACTCGGCGATGTACCGGGCCAAGGAGCAGGGGCGCGACAACTACCAGCTCTACACGCCCGCCATGAACGCCAAGGCCGTCGAGCGTCTCTCCCTCGAGAGCCGCCTCCGACAGGCCGTCGCGAACGACGAGCTCGAGCTCCACTTCCAGCCCTTCTTCGACCTCAAGACGACCAAGATCCTCGGGGCCGAGGCGCTCCTGCGCTGGCGCCACCCGGAGCTGGGCCTCATCCCGCCGGGCGAGTTCATCCCCATCGCGGAGCTCTCCGGGCTCATCGTCCCGATCGGCGAATGGGTCCTGCGGACGGCCTGCGCCCAGGCGCGGCAGTGGCACGAGAAGGGCTACTCGGGGCTCACGGTCTCCGTGAACCTCTCGAGCCGCCAGTTCCAGCAGGCCGATCTCGTCAGCCAGGTCATCAGCGCTCTCGCCGAAACGGGCCTCGAGGCCGACAAGCTCGACCTCGAGATCACCGAGTCCAATGCGATGCAGAACGCCGAGCAATCGATCAACACGCTGCGGGGCCTGAAAAAGCAGGGCGTCCGCATCTCGATGGACGACTTCGGCACCGGATACTCGTCGCTCAACTACCTCAAGCGCTTCCCCATCGATCGCATCAAGCTCGACCAGTCCTTCGTGCGGGATCTGCCCGGAGACAAGGACGACGCCGCGATCGCGATGGCGGTCATCGCGATGGGCCGCAGCCTCGAGCTCATCGTCATCGCCGAAGGCGTGGAGACCGAAGAGCAGCTCGCGTTCCTCAAGGACCGCGACTGCGACCAGCTCCAGGGGTTCCTCTTCTCGCGCCCGCTGCCGGCCGAGGCTTTCGAAACGTTCCTGCGGGAAGGCCGGTCGACGACCGAAAGGGCGCACTGAGGCCGAGACCCTGGGGTGCCCCGGGGGGCCGACATCGGTTAGGATGCCGGCTATGGAAGCGATCGCATCGACCACGTCCCCCGAGCGCCTGCGCTCGATTTTCAGCCCGGCCACCCCGCAGGAGCGGGACGACAACTTCGAGTCTTACTGGGCGTTCACGCGCCGCCGGGACGGCGAGATCGTCGAGAGCGAGAAGAGCCTGACCCGCAAGGCGGAGATCCTGGCCGAGTTCCAGGCCAACCCGGTCCGCTCGCGCCGGCCCCTTCCCGACCCCGAGCGGTTCTACCGTAACTACGTGAAGCTGCAGGACGATCCGACGAAGTTCGACCGAATCACCCTCCTGCTGACGTTCCTGTACAAGTTCGCCCGGCACGAGTGGGCCGGGATCTCCTGCGCCTGGGACGCCACGCCCTCGATCACCCTGGCGACCCGGACGACCCAGCGCATCAGCCGGTACCACCTCTGCGAGGAGTTCAGCCACGTCCGCCTCTTCCACGAGATGTTCCGGACCTTCCACCTGGATCGCGTCGAGTGGGTCCCGCCGGGCGACGGCATGCGGCGCATGTACGCCGTTTTCTCCCGTTTTCCGGGCGTCCTGATGAATCCCCCGGCCTTCGTCAGCGAGCTGATGGGGCTGACGCTCTACCTGCACATCGACGCCGTCCTCGACGACATCCTGGCCGAGGAGCCCGAGGCGCGCGACCGGGTCCGGGCGCTCCTGCGCGAGATCATGACCGACGAGATGGCCCACGTCGGCCAGCGGCGGAACTTCATCGGGTCCGTCGGCATCCACGCGGCCCGCGGGATGGTCGGCCCGATGTTCCGCGGCTTCTACCGGGACCTGCCCGAAGCGAAGCACCTCTTCAACATCGACCAGATGGTGCGCGAAGCCCGGGCCTTCGACTACGGCACCATGCCGCCCGAAGTCGTCGCGGAGAGCTGGACGCCCTCGTACTGCCGGTCCTAGGAAAGTCGAACGTCAGGTTGAAGCGAAGCTCGACGACCCGCCCTACAACCCTTCCTCGTCATCCGGATCCCGTCCAGTCCCCACCCGTAATAGTCCGGGAGCTTCCGCGTCGCCTTGAACCCCATCCTCTCGTAGAAGCGGAGGGCGTTCGCGTTGCGCGTGTCGACCTCGAGACGCACGTCGCGGGCGCCGGCCCGGGCCATCCGGCCGAGAAGCTCGTCGAAGACGCGGCGCCCGAGGCCGCGCCGGCGCGCCGCCGCGGCGATGTCGATGGTCACGACGTGGCCTCGCCGGCCGGCGACGTGGCCGATGGCGAAGGCGTCGAGCCCCTCGCCGGCGGATCCGTGGGATTCGTCCGAATCGACGACGAGCGCGATCGCCCCCTCGCGGGCCAGAAAGGCGCGGATCTGCCCGCGGGTGTAAGAGATTCCCTCCTCGAAGCAGGACTGGTCCAGCCGGTAAGCGGCCTCGAGGTCGTCGGCGCGATATTCGCGGATCGCCGCGGTCGCCGGCGCTCCGCTCACATCCGAAGTCACCGGCGCCTCATCTCGCGATCCGCCTCGCGACGGAGCTCCCGGTTGCGGATCGAGTCCCGCTTGTCGTGGAGCTTCTTGCCTTTGACGAGAGCAATCTCGGCCTTCACGCGGGAGCCCTTGAAATAGAGCGACAGGGGCACGCACGAGACGCCCTTCGTCGCCACGGCGCTCGCCCAGCGATCCAGCTCCCGGCGGTGAAGGAGGAGCTTGCGGTCGCGTTCGGGCAGGTGGTTCGTCCAGGACCCGGAAGCGTACGGGGAGATGTGCGCGGAGACCAGGAAGGCCTCGCCGTCCCGGAACTGGACGTACGAATCCTTGAGCTGCGCGCGGCCGTCGCGGAGCGACTTCACCTCGGTTCCGGTCAGGACCAGGCCGACCTCCATCCGATCGTCGATGAAATAGTCGTGGAAAGCCTTCCGGTTAGCCGCCACGGGCTTCACGGTCTGGGGCTTGCGAGGGATGTTTTGAGGCTTCATGGCGGGTCCGGCGGCGAGTCTAGCAAGGCCTCCCCGGCGGCCTCTCTGTCGCGGGAAGGAGACACCGCGACCGACCTGTGGCATGATGCGATTTGAGCCGTTTGCGGCTCCAATGTGCTAAGCTTCTCAGGAATAAAGGGATACTTCGGCACTGGCGCGAAACCATCCGAAGCCGCCAGCGCTGGCATCATTACTGCGAGCGAGCGAACACCGTAGACAGAGGCATGCGCCAGCAGACGACGCTCAAAACCACAGTCTCCATCGACGGCGTGGGCCTCCATTCGGGTCACCCGGTGCGGGCGCATTTCCACCCTGCGCCCCCCGACTACGGCCTCGTTTTCCTCCGCCGGGAGCACCCCGATCGCCCCATCCCGGCCCGGTTGGACTCGGCGTCGAGCTTCGACCTGGCGACCACCCTCAAGCGCGGGGAGGTTTCGATCGGAACGGTCGAGCACGCCCTTTCGGCGGCCGCCGGGGTCGGACTGGACAACTGCCTCATCGAGATCGAAGGCCCCGAAGTGCCCATCCTCGACGGCTCGGCTCTCCCCTTCGTGCGCCTGTTTCACGCCGCCGGTTTCGAGCGCCAGAACGCCCTGGCGAAGCCTCTCTCGCTGAACCGGTCCGTCGAGGTCGTCCGGGAGGATCGCCGGGTCGAATACGTGCCGGACGGCAACAACCTGACCATTACCTACGAGATCGATTTTCCTCACCCGATCGTGGGACGGCAGGAGCTGACCTTCACGCTCAAGGCCGAAGAATTCGCCTCGCGCATCGCCCCGGCCCGCACGTTCGGCTTCGCGCGGGAAGTCGAAGCCATGCGCGCCCGGGGACTCGCCCGCGGCGGGAGCCTGCACAACGCCGTCGTGCTCGATGACACCGGGATCATCTCGGGACCGCTCCGCTTCCGCGACGAGTTCGTCCGCCACAAGGTCATGGACCTGATCGGCGACCTCGCGCTGCTGGGACGGCCGCTGACCGGCCACATCCATGCCCGCAAGGCCGGGCACGCCCTCCACATCGAGTTCGCCCGGGCGCTGGATGCCGCGTTGAAGAGTCCCGTCGTGGAGATGCTGGAGTCCGAGGAGGACGATCAGCGCGCCTCAGGGACGAGTTAAGAGTCAAACGTTCAGCAGACGCCGGCCCGCGCTCCACTCTCGACACTCAACTCTCAACTCTCAACTCTCTTCCAGCAGCTTCGTCTCCAGCACCTGATCCGCTGAGAATCTCTCCAATCTCAGATAGTGCTCCGCCGCCGCGAAGAGCGCATCCGCCGGCGTGAGCCCCACGATCTCCGACCCCACGATCTCGACGCCGTAGCGGGCCGCCTCCGAGCGGACGCACTCGAACACCCGGTGGAGAGGCGTCTTTCGGAAGTTCGTCATATTGATCGAGACCTGGACGATCCCGCGGTCGGCGAGCTCCACGCCCATCGCTTTCACGTAGCGGAAGCCGCCCGAAACGTGGCGGATGGACTTCGCGATCCGGTCGGCGATCGCGAGATCCTTCGTGCCCAGATTGATGTTGTAGGCGATCAGGAACGGCCGTGCCCCCACCGCGACCGCGCCGGCCGAGAGGTGCGGCGCCGCCGGCCCGAAGTCCGGCCCCCAGCGGGGATCCTTCATCTTCTCGGCGAAACCTTCGAACTGTCCCTTGCGGACCTCCGCCAGGTTGCGGCGGTGCTCGGCGCTGGCCGCGTCCTCGTAGAGGTACACCGGAACGCCGAAGCGCTCGGCGATGGCGGCGCCCACGTCCCGCGAGAGCGCAACGCAGTCCTCCGTCGTCGCACCCCGGATCGGGATGAACGGAACGACGTCGACGGCGCCCATCCGGGGATGCTCGCCGCGATGCGTGCGGAGGTCGATCCGCGCGAGGGCGGCGTCGAAGAGCGCGAGAACCGCGGCGCGCAGCGCGGCGGCGTCTCCGACGAAGGTCAGCACGCTCCGGTGGTGCGACGTGTCGGAGGACACGTCGAGCAGCCGCACGCCCGGCGTCGCGCGCACCGCCGACGCGATCGCTTCGATGGAGGCCGGGTCCCGGCCCTCCGAGATGTTCGGAACGCACTCGATGATGGTCCGCATGCCTAAGTTCCTGACCGGGCAGTTTATAATCTCGGGCAACGTGACAACGACAATGCTTCCCATCCCGGCGCCCTCGGGGAGCGGCGCATGAGCGCAGCCGCCCCCACCGGCTACCCCGGGAACCCGTCCCTCCCCAAGGAGGTCCGGGACAAGATCCTGTCGACCTTCCGGCACACGCTGAACCTGTTCAAGGAAGGCAAGACCGACGACTGCGTGATCGGGTGCGACTTCATCCTGAAGATGGATCCCCGGTTCGCGCCGGCACGGCAGCTGATGGACAAGGCCAAGAACCCGGCCGCCGCCGTCGACGTCGCCGGTCTCGAGGCGCTCGTGGCCGCGACCCCGACCCGGCAGGAGCGCGTGGCCTCGGTCGAGGTCGACAAGCTGCTGGTCGGGGCCGCCGAAAGCCTGAACTCGCGGCAGTTCGACGCCGCGATCGCCGCCGCCGAGCAGGTCCTGCAGGCGCTGCCCGGGAACCGCGACGCGCAGGCCATCCTGGAGAAAGCCCGGCAGCGCAGGGATTCCGGCCCGCAGATGGAGAGCGCGCGCCAGCGCGCGATGATGGCTCTCGACGGAAACCGTCCGGCCGAGGCTCGGGCCGCGGTCGAGCGGATGCGCTCGATGGATCCGGACCACCCGGCCATCGCCGAGCTCGACGAGCTTCTCGCGAGCCAGGCGGCCCAGGCTCGCGCGGCTCAGGAGATCGGAGAGGACACGAATCCCGGCCTCGCGCTCCCGACTGGCGAAGAGATGCCTCTGGGAATGTCGGAGCCGGAGACGCCGGCATCGGGCGGCCTCGGCGATCTGAGCCTCGATTCCCTTTCCCTCGACGATTCCTTCGAGAGTCCCGCCGTACCCCCGCCGCCCGACTTCGGGGCGCGCAATCCCTCCACGGGCCCTCTGGCCCTCGAGGAATTCCAGACCCCGGCCGAACCCTCTTCCATTCTCGAGGCCGGAAGCCCGCCGGACATGTGGGGACCCGCGCCCGGCGAGGAAGCCTCCGGCGCAAGGACTGGACGGGTACCCGGCGGCATTCAGCATGGGAGCCGACGACAACGCCGCCGCGGCCGCGCCCGAGCCGCCGTCCCCGCAGCAGGAGATCGAAGGGCTGCTCAGCCGCGGCGACGACGCCGCCCGCGGCGGGAACCGGCAGCAGGCCATCGAGATGTGGTCGCGCATCTTTCTGATCGACATCAACAATTCCGAAGCGGTCGGTCGCATCGAAAAGGCGCGCCAGGAAATGGCGGAAGGCAACAAGCGGGTCGCCGAGAGCCTCCGCCAGGGCCGCGAAAAATTCGAGGCGGGCGACTTCACGGCGGCTCGAGAGGCGTTCCTCGAGGTGCTCGCGCTGGACGAGACCGACGCCACGGCCCGCTCCTACATCGACCGGATCGAGCAGGAGCTCGCTCGTCCTTCCGCCGGTCTCGACCTCTCCCGCAAGACTCCCGCTTCGGACATCCTCGCCGAGGAGATGGCCGTGGCTTCGTCGGCGCCCGAGCTGGACATCGAGCCCGAGCCGGAGCCCGAAGTGGAGCGGATCGCGCACGAGCGTCCCGCGAAACCGTCCGCGCCTCGCAAGGGTTTCGACAAGCGTTTCGTGCTCGCGCTCGGAGGCGCCCTGGTCCTGGCGATCGCCGTCGGCGCGTACTTCCTGCTCCGGGGAGGAGCCGGCGCGCCTCCGCAGACGGCGGCCGCCGGAGGCCCGTCTCTCGAGAAAGCGACCGAGCTCTTCCGCGACGGAAAGATCCCCGAGACGATCGCGGAGCTGAAGCGCATCGGTCCGCAGCACCCCGACTACGCCCGCGCACAGAAGCTGCTGACCTCCCTCACGCGCAAGCCCGAGGGCGGCGGCGCGGCGGCCGGCGGCGAGGCTCCGGCGGAAGGGGCCCCGGGAGAGGCGCCGGCCGAGGGCTCGGGACCGCCGGCGGCGTCGGTCGCACAGCGGGAGGTCGCCGAGAAAGCGCTCGGCGAGAAGCGGTACATCGACGCGCTGAAAGCCTTCGCCGCGGCGGCTCCGGCCTTCCAGAACGATCCGTCCTTCACCTCGGAGATGGGAGAAGCGTCCGCAAAAGTCGCGGAGCTGACGCCCGCCGTCAAGCTCTACAACGAAGGAGAGTTCGACACGGCGATCCCGATTCTCTGGCGGATCTACCAGTCGGACCGGTCCCACCAGGACGCGCGGTCGTATCTCCTCCGCTGCTACTACAACCAGGGCATCGCCCAGCTGCAGAACGGCCTCTTTCCCAAGGCGGTCGAGAGCTTCGGCGAGGTCATCGCGATCGATCCCAACGACGCCGAAACCGCGCGTCACAAAAAGTTCGCCGAGCGATACGTGAAAGGCGACCTCGACCTGATGGGCCGCATCTACGTGCGCCACATCCAGCAGCGGCCTTAGCGGGATCGCGTGACCGAGGACCGAATGCTGGAGGACTTTCCGATCCACGGGACCGTCGGAGCCCCCGACGCGGCGTCCGGGGCGCGGGATCAGGCCCCGCCGTCCTCCGAGGTCTCGCGGCATGAGGTCGCCGTCGCCGTCGCGGAAGGAGCCGCGGCGCCGCTCTCGGCGCGCTTCTCCGCCGCGGCCGCCGACGCGGCGGCCGTCCTGCTCCTGACGGCGCTCGCGATCCTCGCCGCGCGCCTGAGGACGGGAGCCAGCCCGGGCCCCTCGGGTCTGCTCTGGATCGGGGCGTTCGTGCTCTACCTCTCGGCCTTCGCGACGATCGTTCCGATCGTGGCGTTCGGACGGACCATCGGCATGGCTCTGGCGGATCTGTCGGCGCGGCCCGAGACAGGAACACCGGGAGTCCCGGCGGCCGCCGCGTTCCGGCGCTGGCTCGGAACCCTCGCGACCGCGGCGACGGGCGGCCTGCTGCTCTTCTGGACGGCGCGGAACGCCGAGGCGCCCACGCCGGCGGACCGGCTCTCCGGGTGCGCGCTGATCGGTGACTGACTCGCCGCCCCGCCTTCGCGTCGCGGTCGCGCAGATCGACACGACCGTGGGGGACTTCGAGGGGAACGCCGCGAAGATCCTGGAGCTCGGCCGGCGGGCCGAGAGCGAGGGCGCGCACCTCGTCCTCTTTCCCGAGCTCGCCGTCTGCGGGTATCCCCCGCGGGATCTCGTGGAACGCCCGGCCTTCGTGACCGCGTGCGAACGGACGACCGAACGCCTCGCCCGGGCCTCGCGCTCGGCGCTGTGGATCTTCGGATCGCTCTGGGGGAATCGCGGAGCCCGCGGACGGCGCGTGTTCAACACCGCCGTCGCCGCCCGCGACGGCCGGCGCGTCGCGATCTACCGGAAGCGCCTCCTGCCGACCTACGACGTCTTTGACGAGGGGCGCTACGTCGAGCCCGGCGACCGCGGCCTGACGCTGCGGCTCCGCGGGCGGCGCGTCGCCGTCACCATCTGCGAGGACATCTGGAACGACAAGACGTTCTGGAAGAACCCGCTCTACCCGACCGACCCGGTGGCCGAGCTCGTGCGCGGAGATGCCGACGTGCACGTCAACATCTCCGCCTCGCCCTACACGCTCGGCAAGAACCGGCTGCGGCGGAGGATGATGTCCCGCATCGCGCGGCGCTCGGGCGTGCCGCTGGTGCACTGCAATCTGGTCGGCGGCAACGACGGCCTCGTCTTCGACGGCGCGTCGACGGCCTTCGACGCCCGGGGACGCCTGACGGCCGCGGGGAAACGCTTCGAGGAAGACTTCTGGACGATCGACCTCCCCGACGGCCGCGGGCCCTCCGCGCCGGCGGACGCGGCGATCCCGGGCCTTCGCCGGGCGCTCGTGCTGGCGCTTCGGGACTACGCCGAAAAGTGCGGATTCCGCACGGCGGTGCTGGGCCTCTCCGGAGGCATCGACTCCGCGGTGACGGCGGTGCTGGCCGCGGAGGCTCTCGGGCCCGACCGCGTCCACGGAGTGGCGATGCCGGGCCCGTACTCGTCGGAGGAGAGCCTCATCGACGCGGAGGATCTGGCGCGGCGCATCGGCATCCGTTTCTCGGTGGTTCCCATCGGTCCCGTGTTCGACGCCTACCGCGCGACGCTTCGTCCCGAGTTCGGCTCGGGCGGCTCGACGCTGCCCGAGGAGAACCTCCAGGCCCGCATCCGGGGCGCGATCCTGATGGGGCTCTCCAACCGGTTCGGCCACCTCGTCCTCTCGACGGGCAACAAGTCGGAGATCGCCGTCGGCTACTGCACGCTCTACGGCGACATGGCCGGCGGCTACGCCCTCCTCTCGGACGTGCCGAAGACCATGGTCTACGAGCTCGCCGAGGAGCTCAACAAACCTGTGCCGCTTTCGCAGGGTGACAGCGAGCGCATCCCGCGCTCGACGATCGAGAAGCCTCCGTCGGCGGAGCTGCGGCCGAACCAGAAGGACACCGACTCCTTGCCGCCGTACGACGTCCTCGATCCTCTGATCGAGGCGCTGGTCGAGCGCGTGCTGCCGCCGGAGCGGGCCGCCCGGGCCGCGAAGGTCCCCGTGGAGCTCGCGCGGGACATCGCGCGGCGCATCGACGCCGCGGAATACAAGCGGTTCCAGATGCCGCCCGGCCCGAAGGTCACCGCCCGGGCCTTCGGAGTGGGACGCCGCTACCCCATCGCCCAGAAGTTCCGGCCGTAGCCGAGACTCCGGCCGGAGAGTGACCGAGTGACGAGCGAACGCTACGCCTGGAAGGAAATCCCGGGCTCGTCTCACGCGCTGCTGCGCGAGCGGATCCTCGCGCTTCCGCCCGGACGGCGGCTGCTCGATCTCGGCGCCGCGGGAGGCCATCTCGGGCGCGCGGTCCGCGGCCGCTGCGCCTACCTCGCCGGCGTCGAGCCGGACCCGACGCTGCCGCCCGACTGCCGCGAGGGCTATGACGACTGGCGCTCGACCGACGCCCTCTCCGCCGGATCCTGGGACGCGCCCTTCGACGCCGTCGTCTGCGCGGACGTGCTCGAGCATCTGCCCCGTCCCGAGGAGCTGCTCGCGCGCATCCGCGAGTGGCTCGCTCCGGGCGGCTTTCTCTTCGTCTCGCTGCCGAACGTCGCCAACGTCACCGTCCGGGCGGGACTCCTGCTCGGCCGCTTTCCGTACGCCGAGAAGGGAATCCTCGACCGGACGCACCTGCGCTTCTACACGCGAAAGTCGGCGCGGCGACTGCTCGAGGAGGCCGGCTTCCGCGTCCTTCGCGTCTCCGCCACCGCGATGCCCTACGAGCTCGCCGTCCCGGCCCTGGGCCGCGCGCCCCTGTCCGGACCGGTGCGCGCCTTCGCGAGCGGCACGGCGAAACTGTGGCCGACCATGTTCGGCTATCAGTTCGTGCTCGAAGCCCAGCGATGACAGCCTCTCTCGTCATTCCGGCGTACAACGAGGACCGCCGCATCGAGCACTGCGTGCGGGAGGTGGCGAACTGGGTCCGCGGACGGCCGGGCGGCCTCGACTGGGAGGTCATCCTCGTCGACGACGGCTCGACCGACGGAACGGCGAAGAAAGCGGCGGAGCTCGCCTCGCGCGAAAAGCTCGCTCTCCGGGTGGTCTCCTACAGTCCCAACCGCGGAAAAGGCGCCGCGATCCGGGAAGGCGTCCTCGCCAGCTCCGGGGACCCGGTGCTGATCTCCGACACCGACCTGTCGACGCCGCTGACGGAGTGGACGAAGCTCGCCGACGAGCTCGCGTCGCACCCGATCGCGATCGGCTCGCGCGCCCTGCAGGACGACCTCGTGCGCAAGAAGCAGGCGCCGCACCGGATCCTGCTCGGCAAGGCCGGCAACGGCATCATCCGCCTCTTCGCCGTGCGCGGGATCAGCGACACGCAGTGCGGCTTCAAGCTCTTCCGCGGCGACGCGGCCCGGGCGCTCTTCCGCGACGCCCGGATCGACCGCTTCGCCTGGGACGTCGAGATCCTCCATCTCGCACAAAAGCGCGGCCTCGCCATCGCCGAGGTCCCGGTCCTCTGGTTCAACTCCCCGGAGTCCAAAGTCCGCGTCGTGCGCGACGCGCTGCAGACGCTCTGGGACGTCCTGTGGATCCGCTGGATGCACCGGGGGGACGCGGCCGCTCCCTAGACTCCCTGGACTCTCCATCCTCCTGTGATATCTCCCGCCGGATAGGAGGAGCGTATGACCACCCGAACTCTCCGATTCGCGATCCTGGCCCTCGCGTCCGCCCTCGCCCTGGCCTCATCCGCCTTCGCCCAGAGCGAGCAGCAGACGCTGGTCGACGAATGCCTCGTGACGTGGAAAAACTTCCAGGCGGACCCCGACATGACCTGGTTTCGCGAGCACGACCGCGAAGCGGTGGGGTTCATCATCGCCGCGAAGGTCGTGAAGGCGGGCTTCGTCTTCGGCGGCTCCGGAGGCCGTGCCGTGCTCGTCGCGAAAGGCGAAAAGGGCTGGGCCGGCCCCGCCTTCTACACGCTGGGCACGGCGAGCGCCGGATTCCAGGCCGGCGTGGACGTCTCGGAGGTCATCATGCTCGTCATGAACAAGAAGGCGCTCGACAAGCTCATGACAGGATCGGTGAAGGCGGGCGCCGACGCCAGCATCTCCGCCGGACCGGTCGGCGCCGGCGCCGGGTCGACGACGAGCAGCGACATTCTCGTCTACACGCGTTCGAAGGGTCTCTACGGCGGACTCAACATCCAGGGCACCTCCATCAAGCCGACCGAGGACTGGAACAAGGCCTACTACGGAAAGCTCGTCTCGCCGATCGAGATCGTCATCCGCGGCGGAGTCCACAATCCGGGAGCCGAGCCGCTCGTCAAGACGATCGAGACAGCGATGGCGAACAAGTAAAACCGTACGCCGATCGCGGGGACGTTGCCGCCGCGCGACGCTCCGTAGCGGTAGGCGAAAACGCGCCGTCCGATTACACTGGGGGCCGTGGGAAAGGCCGCGCTCATCGCGCTCGCGCTCGTCGCGGCCTCCTCTCCCCTTTTCGCCCAGAAGACCGATGTCATCGTTCTCTCGAACGGCGACAGGGTCACGGGCGAGATCAAGTTCTACGCCTCGGGGCGCCTCACCGTCGACACGTCCCACTCGAGCTGGATCAAGGTCAAGTGGAGCCTGATCGCGTCGATCACCTCGGACAAGCAGTTCGACGTCGAGACGATCGACGGCCTCCACCATTACGGCACCCTGGCTCCGTCGGATCCGCCGGGTGGGCTCACGATCGTCTCCGGACCCGACGAGAAGATCACGATCGGCTTTTTCGACGTCTTCAACCTCGCCCCGGTCTACCAGACCTTCTGGAAGCGCTGGGAGGGCTCGCTCGACGTCGGCTTCAACTACACGCAGTCAAACCACCTCGTCCAGTTCAACTTCGACTTCGATGGCACCTACCGGATGCGGGATTCCCAGTTCGTGACCGAGCTCTCGGCGTTCTTCAGCCGCCAGGAGGGCGTCACGGCCGCTTCGCGCGGCTCCTTCGGGCTCACATACGACCGGTTCCTCGGGCGGTACTGGGTGGCCGAGGCCCTGATCGGGCTCGATCGCAACGTCCAGCTCGGCCTCGATCTGCGCGAATCGATCGGTGTCGGGGGCGGCCGGTACCTCAAACGGACGAACCAGTCCTCGCTCATGGTCCTGCTCGGTTTCACGGGGAATCACGAAATTCCGGTCGAGGGCGAGACCACGAACAGCGCGGAAGCCGTGGTCGGCGGCCGCTACACCTACTTCATGTACGACTTCCCGAAGGTCACCCTCAACGCGGCTCTGGCGGTCTATCCGAGCCTCACGATCTCGGGTCGCGTCCGCCTCGAGGCCACGGCGTCGATCAAGCGCGAGATCGTCTCCGACTTCTACCTGTCGCTCTCCGTGTTCGACAGCTTCGACAGCCGGGACCCGACGACGCTCGAGCCCAAGAACGACTGGGGGCCGACCCTTTCGATCGGCTGGCAGTTCTAGGGATTCGGCGCGGCGGGCGCGCTCAGCTTTCCTTTCGAGCAGATCCTTCGAGCCCACGCCGAGGTGGCGGATGACCTTTACGGCCTCGGCCATATTGACGTCGAGAAGCCGGACGCGATCCTCGGTCATGTAATAGACCGAGCCCGAGGAAGGATTCGGCACCCCCGGCACGTACACGGTGCGGTGTCCGTCGTCGTGGATCTCGAGCACGACGCCGAGCTGCCAAGCGTCCTCGATGCGAACGAGCGCAACCTTCGCATCGCTATCGTCCTCCAGCCCGGTCACCCCCTGGATGACGCCCTTTATGAGCGCGTATCCCGGGACTTTGCCCAGGATCGTGTACTCCAGCCACTCCCGCGTCTTCTTGCCAGCGCGTGTCCGCGCCGCCAGACCGAACAGAAAGCAGAGCAGCACGAGCACCACGATCGAGAGGATCGTCGTCATCCCGACACCGACGAACGTGGCGTCGGGGAACTTCTTCGCGAGCGGCACGACGATCTTGCGGACGATCCCCAGAGCCTTCTGGAGCACGACCACCATCAGGAGGAGCGGGACCATGAACAGCAGCCCGCCGACCACCGTGGCCTTGAAGAAGCCGGAGAAGATCTTCATGCAGCGACCTTGCGGAAGCGTATCGCGATTGCCCCGGCGGCGAGCGGCGCAAGAGCGGCGGAGGTGCGCGGGAGCGCGGTCTTCACGAGCCAGTCGGGGCCCGGGATGGCGAACGCCGGCAGAAGCAGGTAAGCCGCGAGCCCGGCCGCACAGAGCGCGAGCAGCCAGCGGCCCTCCGGCGCCCGGCGCCCCAGGAGGAGCAGGGTCAGGACCAGGAGGATCTGCGCCCAGCCGATCCACCCCGGCAGACGGGCCGCGGAGGCGAACGCTTCGGCCACGCGGGCGGCCGAGCCCGACGAGAAATCGAAATCCCGCAGCGGCAGCTTCCCGCGCCAGGCGAGGTGCAGGCCGTGGACGACGAGGGCCGTCGGGAGCGCGGCGAGCATGGGCTTCCAGCGGCGCTCGCCGCCGAAGAGGAGCGCGATGGCGCAGCCCGCGGCTGCGAAGAAGAGGCCTTCGTTTTTGGTCGCGGTGATGAGGGCCGAGGCCAGCGCCACGCGCCGGAGCGCACCCGGATCCCCCTCCAGGGCGTCGGCGAGCGCGGTGCCGAAAAGCAGAAGTCCCAACGCGAGCGGCACCTCGGCCAGACCCGTCGTGAACGCCGAGTACAGCGGCTCGAAGCAGGCCACGATCGCCGCCGCGCAGGCGGCCGTGACCCGCGTCGCGCCGTGCCGGCGGAGCCAGCCGAAGAGGGCGAAGAGCGTGGCGATCTGAAAGAGAGGAAACAGGAGGGCCATCGCGTGGTCGTTCCACCGTCCGGTGAGGAACGCGATTCCGGCGTAGAGAAACGGCAGTCCGAGCGGATACTCCGGATGCGAGAAACCGAGCGAGGGGTCCTCGAACAGGCGAGACGGCACTCCTCCAGCCGCGTGAATGGTCTTGCCCTTGAGCCCCCAGATCGCCACGTAGTCGTTGGACCACATCGGCTCCGTGAGCGCGCGCAGCAGGTAGAGGACGACGCCCACAGCCGCGAAGGCGCCCAGCAGGGCGAAGAGGCGAACGCGTTCCGGGGAGCTCTCCACCCGAGCGTCGGGAGGACGAGGCCGATCCGTCTTGCGCACACGGAAGATCCACGCGCCCGCCGCGGAGACGGCGGCCAGCGCCAGAAACGCGGGCCAGCCCGGCGGGACGTGCGTCAGAAAAGAGAGCGGGACCATCGAGGCGAGGATGGCGGCGCCGAGCGCCCAGCTCCAGGCGATCCGCTCGGCGAGAAAGAGTCGATCGACCGGGCAGCCGGCGCGCGACGCGAACCCGCCCGCGAGCCAGGCCGCGGCGGCGACGGCCCCGACCCCCGCGAGCTCGAGCAGGAAGTCCGTCACGGCTGCGGCACGACCAGCGCGCCTTCCTCCCACTCCTGGAGGACCCGTGCGCCCGGACGGCCGCGAGGAGCCGTAGATCGCGGCCACCCACCCCGCGGGAGGCGCGTCCGGGTCGAGGCGCACCGGCTTCGGCGCGAAGACGTAGTGCGCGAGATAGACGTACGGCTCGCCCGGCGGAACGCCGTAGAGCGCGACGCCCTCGGCCGAGGCCGGCAGGCGGCGGCGCGCGTTCTCGAGGAAGGAGAAGTACCTCCGGTCGAACGCCGTGCCCGAGCCGCCGAGTCTCCGCACGGCGAGCTCTTTCGAAGCGTAGACCCCGATCTTCCGGACACGCAGTGGCAGCTCGCCCCACGGCTGCGCCGCGATCACGAGACCGAGCAGGAGACCCGCGGCCGCGGCGGCCGCGCCCCGGCGGCTCGAGCTCACACGAGCGGGTAGGCCGCGCAGAGCTCCGAGACCGTGCGCCGCACTTCGGCGTGCACGGCCGGGTCTTCGCGCGCATCGAGCGTCCGCGCGATCGCGGCGCCGATGACGTCCATCTCCGCGACGCCCATTCCCCGGGTCGTCACCGCGGGCGTGCCCAGGCGGATGCCCGAGGCGACCATCGGAGAGCGGGTGTCGAAGGGGATCGTGTTCTTGTTGACCGTGAGGCCGACCTTTTCGAGCAGCTTCTCGGCGTCCTTGCCCGAGATGCCCTTCTGCCCGACGTCGACGAGCACCATGTGGTTGTCCGTGCCGCCCGAGACGAGACGGAAGCCGCGGCTCGTGAGCGCCTCCGCGAGCGCGCGGGCGTTGCGGACGACGCCCTGCTGGTACGTCACGAACTCGGGCGTCGCCGCCTCGGCGAACGCCACGGCCTTCGCCGCGATCACGTGCTCGAGCGGTCCGCCCTGGATGCCGGGGAAGACGTTGCGGTCGAGGTCCTTCGCCCGGTCGGCCCGGCACAGGACGAGGCCGCCGCGCGGGCCCCGCAGCGTCTTGTGGGTCGTCGTCGTCACGAACGGCGCGTGCGGCACGGGAGAAGGGTGCAGGCCGGCGATGACGAGGCCCGCGATGTGCGCGATGTCGCACATGAGCGCCGCTCCGACTTCCTCGGCCACCGCTCCGAATCTCGCGAAGTCGATTTCGCGCGCGTACGCCGAAGCGCCCGCGATGATGAGCTTCGGCCGGTGCTCGCGCGCGAGGGCGGCGAGCGCCTCGTAGTCGATGCGTTCGTCCTCGCGGCGCACGCCGTAGGCGACGACCTCGTACTCGCGGCCCGAGAAGGAGAGCGGATGGCCGTGCGTGAGATGGCCTCCGTGCGAGAGATCCATGCCGAGGACCCTGTCGCCCTTCTCGAGGGCCGTCATGTAGACGGCCATGTTGGCCTGCGAGCCCGAGTGCGGCTGGACGTTGGCGTGCTCGGCCGAGAAGAGGGCCTTCGCCCGGTCGATCGCGAGTCGCTCGACCTCGTCGATGAACTCGCATCCTCCGTAGTAACGCTTGCCCGGGTAGCCCTCGGCGTACTTGTTGGTCAGGACCGAGCCCTGCGCTTCGCGCACGGCCCGGGAGACCCAGTTCTCCGAGGCGATCAGCTCGATGCCCTCGTTCTGTCGGCGGCGCTCGGCGGCGATCCAGCGGGCGATCTCGGGATCGACGACGTCGAGGTCCCGGTCGAGCAGGGCGGGGGCGGGGAAAACGGGAGGCATCGGGCTCCTTTCGCCGACTCGGCTCTTGGACTACTCCAGCACGAGCTGGCGGTATTCGCTGTTGCAGTAGCTGTCGGTCATCCCGGCGATGTGATCGGCGATCGTCCGGTAGAACGCCGGCTGGCGGCGGTATTTCTCGTCGACCTCGCGCTCGATCTGGGAGAGCGGGATCTCCCTCAGAAACGGCGTTCCGAGCTCCCCCGCCAGGCCGTGGAGCACGTCGTCCGGCAGCAGGCGCGGGTTGTCCCGATACGCCGCGAAGATCCCGGCCAGGACCCGGCGGGCGTGGCCGTCGTGCCTCGACACCGGGAAGGAATGGATGATGTGGCGATAGACGAACGCGCGGAGCTCGACGTAGAGCTTCTTGCCCGCGTCCGTGAAGCCGACGAGATCCGCCGGAAGGCGGCCGCGCCGGGCATAGAACTCGTCCGACGTCGTCACGCGTTCGCGCTCGAGCCACCGCTCGATCCTGGCCCGCGAGCCCTCGACGAGGTCCGAGCAGAGCACGCCGATCATGCCGCGAATGAGCGAGGCCCGGCGGGACGCCGGATCGCTCCCCCAGCCGCGCGCCGCGCGGACCTGGCGGGCAATGGCGAGCTCCTCGATCTCCTGCTCCTCGGTCAGCGGCAGGCCGTCCTCCAGGTCGTGGGTCTGCTGCGCGATCTCGTCGGACCAGTTGACCACCTGGGCCTCGAGGCTTCCGCCCGACTCGAAGCGCAGGCCCTCGACGAAGTCGAGGGGAAACGGAAAGTCGCGGGGCCACGCCGTGTGCTTGAGGACGCCCTCGCGCACGTCGTGCGTGAGGTTGAGCCCCGGCTCGTCGTAGCGCTTCTCCAGACGGTCCACGACCCGCACCGACTGGTAGTTGTGCTTGAAGCCTCCGGCCTCGGGATGGCTCTCGCGCAGCAGGCGGTCGAGGACGTACTCCCCCGAATGCCCGAAGGGCGTGTGGCCGAGATCGTGGCCGATCGCGACCGCCTCCGTCAGATCCTCGTTCAGGCCCAGGGTCCGGGCCACGCTCCGGGCGAGCTGCGCGACCTCGAGCGTGTGCGTGAGCCGTGTGCGGAAATGGTCGCCCTCGTAGGGAATGAAGACCTGGGTCTTGTGCTTGAGGCGGCGAAACGCCCTCGAGTGGATGATCCGGTCCCGGTCCCGGGCGTAGTTCGTGCGGGCGTCGCCGGGCGAGGAGGACACGGGCCCCCGCGGGCGCTCGGCCCGGACGCTCTTCGAGGCGAACACGGCGAGGCGCTCCTCCTCGAGCCTCTCGAAGTGCTCGCGCGTGAAGGGAGCGGCGGCGGTGGTCATCCTTTTTCCACGAAGCGGCCGGAGAGGAGCGCGCGCGCCTCGCCGACCAGGTAAAGAGAGCCGGCCACGATTATAGATTCGGTCGACGGGTCCCCGAGGAGCTCCTCGAGCGCGGATGCGAGGCTCGGCGCCGGCGCCGCGTCGGGCCGGCTCGCGGAAAAGCGGCGCGCGAGCTCTTCGGGCGTCGCCGCGCGCGGCGATCCGGCGGGAACGAGGCGGATGCGCCGGACGCGCGGGCCCAGCACGGCGGCCATCGCCTCCACGTCCTTGTCGGCCATCGCACCGAACACGAGGTCGGCGCGCCGGTGCGTGCTCGTGAGGAAGCGGGCCAGCGCTTGCGCGCCGTGCGGATTGTGGCAGCCGTCGATGAACACGGGCACCTTTGTCCCGCCGGAGCGGCCCCGCACCTCGAAGCGCTCGAGCCGGCCCGGCCAGCGCACGGAGGCGACGCCGCCAACCACGGCCTCCTCTTCGATCGTCGGGCGCCACAGCTCCGCGGCGCGCACGGCCAGGGCGGCGTTCTCGGCCTGATGGGGGCCGAGGAGGGGCGTCGAGAGCTCGTAGATCCGCAGCGGCGTCGTGAGCCGAAAGCCGGAGCCCTTGTCGATGTCGAGCTCGACCGCCGTCTCCTCGGCCATCTCGTGGAGGACGGCGCCGACGCGCTCGGCCGCGTCCCGGAACACCCGGCGGATCGCCGGCTCGGGGCTCGCGACCAGCGCGGGCCGGTCCCGCCGGAAGATGCCGGCCTTCTCCCCGGCGATGGCCTCGGCCGTCGGCCCGAGATCCTCGGTGTGGTCGAGGCCGATCGGCGTGACGACCGAGACCGAAGCCGGAGCGACGTTCGTGGCGTCGAGACGGCCGCCCATGCCGACTTCGAGCACCGCGAGATCGAGCCGCCGGCGCGCGAACGTCAGAAACGCCGCGGCCGTCATGGCTTCGAAATAGGTCAAGGGAAGCGCCGGCGCGCGATCCGCCGCGGCGAAGACGTCGGCGAGCATCGCGTCGAGCTCTTCGCGGGCGATGTCGTCCCGGCCGACCCGGATCCGCTCGGTGACCGTCTCGAGGTGCGGCGAAGTGTAGAGCCCGGTCGTCACGCCCGCCGACAGGCAGATCGACGCGAGTGTCGCGGCCGTCGACCCCTTGCCGTTGGTGCCCGCGACGAGGATCGACTCGACCGCGCGCTCCGGACGGCCCAGCCTCTCGCAGACGGCGTCGATCGCCGCCAGGCCGAGCTTCATGCCCCGGACGTCGAGGGACTCGAGCCGGGAGAGCGCCGGCAGCCGCGTCATGACGGCGGCGCGGCTAGCCGTGGAGCATGCGCAGACAGCGCGCGAGCGTGGCCTTCATCTCGGAGCGGTCGACGATGAAGTCGAGCATGCCGTGCTCGAGCAGGAACTCGGAGCGCTGAAAGCCCTCCGGGAGCGTCTGGCGGATCGTCTGCTCGATGACGCGGGGGCCGGCGAACCCGATGAGCGCGTTGGGCTCGGCGACGTTCAGATCGCCCAGCATCGCGTAGGACGCCGTCACGCCTCCGGTCGTCGGATCGGTCATCACGGAGATGTACGGAACCCGGCCCTCGGAGAGCCGGCCGAGAGCCGCCGAGATCTTGCCCATCTGCATGAGGGAGAGGATCCCTTCCTGCATCCGGGCGCCGCCCGAGGTCGAGACCACGATGAGCGGTTTCCGCTCGGCCAGCGCCCGCTCCGCGGCGCGCGCCACTTTCTCGCCCACGACCGAGCCCATCGAGCCGGCCATGAAGAAGAACTCCATCGCGCCGATGATGACGGGCATCCCCTCCATCGTCCCGGACCCGACGACGATCGCGTCGGAGGTCCCGACCTGCTCCTCCGCGTCGCGGAGACGGTCGCGGTACTTCTTGGTGTCCCGGAACTTGAGCGGGTCCGTCGAGCGGAGATTGCCGTCGTGCTCGACGTACTTCTCGTCGTCGAAGAGCATCCGCAGGCGCTCGTGCGCCGAGAGCCGGAAGTGGAAGCCGCACTTCGGACAGATCTTGAAGTTCCGGGCGAGCTCCTTGTTGTAGAGGATCTGGCGACAGTTGTCGCACTTGACCCAAAGGCCCTCGGGGACCTTGCTCGTCCGGCCCTCGCGGACCTCCTTGGGGGCGCGATCCTTCTTGAACCACATGGGAAGCTGCAAATGCTAGCAGACCCGCCGGTGGCTGCCGGGGCCCTCAAGGGGCCAGCGAGCCCGCGGGCAGCACTCCGCTCCGCAGCGAGAATGCCCCGCCCCGGCCCTCGAAGGCGACGCCGAAGGCCCGCGTCAGGTTCTCGGCCGTGAGAACCGCCTCGCGGGAGCCCTCCGCCACCGTCCGCCCGCCCTGCAGGAGCAGGATCCGCGAGGCCAGATGCGCCGCCAGGCCGATCTCGTGGGTCACCAGGACCACCGTGGTGCGCCGCTCGCTGTGCAGCCGCCAGAGCGTCTCGAAGTACTCGAGGCGATGGCGCGGATCGAGCCCGGCCGTGGGCTCGTCGAGCAGCCAGACCTCGGCCTCCTGAGCGAGAGCGCGGGCCAGGAAGACCCGCCGCCGCTCGCCTCCCGAGAGCGAGGCCGCGTCGCGCTCGGCGAGTGCCTCGACGTCACACGCCCGCATCGCCTCGAGCGCGCGGCGCCGATCCTCCGACGTTTCCGCGACGAAGCCGCGGCCGTGGGGAGCGCGGCCCTGCAGGACGAGGTCGAGCGAGCGGATCGGGAAGACGAGGTCGACGCTCTGCGGAACGTACGCGACCGCGCGCGCCGTCTCGCGGCGCGGGACGGAATCCAGCAGGCGGCCGTCGAAACGGATCTCGCCTCCCGAGGACGGAAGCACGCGCGCGAGCACCTTGAGCAGGGTCGACTTGCCCGAGCCGTTCTCCCCGAGGACGGCGACGACCTCGCCTGCGGCCACATCGGCGTCGAGCCCGCGGAGCGCCGGGGCGTGGCCGTACCGGGCCTCGAGGCCGCGGGCCGAGATCTTCGCGCTCACGGATTCCTCAGAAGCAGCCACGCGAAGACGGGCGCTCCGATCGCCGCCGTGATCGCTCCGATCGGAAGCTCGGCGGGAGCGACGGCCGCGCGCGCCACGGCGTCGGCGGCGACGAGCAGGGCCGCTCCCGCGAGGGCCGAGAGCGGCAGGAGCGCGCGCTGGTCGTTGCCGACGAGCAGGCGCACGCCGTGCGGGACGAGGAGGCCGACGAAGCCGATGACGCCGGCGAACGCGACCGCGGCTCCCGTCAGCAGCGAGGCCGCCAGGAACACGGTGACCTTCGAGCGCTCGACGTCCACGCCGAGCGCGGCGGCGTTCTCCTCGCCGACGGCAAAGAGGTTGAGCCGCGGGGCCATCGCGGCGAGGAAGCCCGCTCCCGCCAGGGCGTAGGGCAGCAGCACGGCGTCGCGGCCGGGCGTGGCATCGGAGAGGCTTCCCATCATCCAGAAGAGCATGGTCCGCGCGGCCTCGCCGGAAGCGATCGAGAACGCCGCGAGGAGCAGCGCGGAAAAGAACGCATTCGCCACGAGACCGGCGAGCAGCAGCCGCTGCAGGTCGAGCCGCCCTCCGCGGCGGGCCAGCGCGGCCACGCCCACCGAAGCGCCGGCCGCCCCGAGGAAGGCCGCCGCCGGGGAAACGAGCGGCGAGGCTCCCAGCAGGGCCGCGCAGGCCGCCCCCGCCGCCGCACCGCCCGAGGTCCCGAGAAGGAAGGGGTCGGCGAGCGGATTCTTCAACAGGGCCTGCAGCGCGGCCCCCGCGAGCGCGAGGCAGCTGCCGACGAGAGCCGCGAGAACGATTCTCGGCCAGCGCAGCGCCGCGAGCAGCCGGGCGCGCTCTCCCGCCGGGCCTTCTCCCGAGAGCAGATCCGGGATCGAGAGCGAGACGCCTCCCACCGCGAACGCGATCGCCGCGGCCACCAGGAGCGCGAGTGCCGCCGCGGCGAAGATCGTCCAGCGTCCGACAGCCGTCCGCGGCCCCTTCATCGCAGTGATTGCGACAACCGTTCGAGCATGTCGAAGACACGCGGACCCGGCCGGGTCAGCGCCGCCTCGTCCAGGCGCACGACGCGGGCGCGGGCGATCGGTCCGCGCGAGAGCGGACCCGTGGAAAACGCGCGCGCGTAAGCGGGACGGGTTTCCGCCGAGTCCGGCACGACCAGGACATCCACGTCCGCGGTCGCGAGGTATTCCTTCGAGAGCAGGGGCCAGCCCCGCCGCTGGGCGACCACGTTGTCGCCGCCGGCCTCGTGCAGGACGTCGTCGAGAAACGTCCCCGCGCCGGCGGCCTGCGGCGGGTCCGGCCAGACGAGCAGGAGCGCCCGCGGCCGCTTCGAGGCGGCCGCCCGGGCGCGCACGGCGGCCCGCTTTCGGGAAAGCTCGTCGACGAGGGCCTGCGACTCGGCTTCGCGCCCGAGTCGCTGCCCGACGATCCGGATCGCTTCGAGCACGGCGTCGAGAGAGCCCGAAGGGACGACGACGACCGGGACCCCGGCGGCCTGGAGCGCTCCGACCGCGCCCCGGCCGCTTCCCTCGGCGATGGCGAGCACGAGTTCGGGCGAGAGGGCCGCGACTTTCTCGGGATCGACCTCGAGGCCGCCGACGCGAGGAATCGTTCGGGCGGCTTCGGGATAGTCCGAATACTCGGACACTCCGACCAGCCGGTCTCCCGCGCCGAGCGCGAAGACGATTTCGGTGAGGTTGGGAGCGAGCGTCACGATGCGCTGCGCGCCGCCGGCGGCGGAAGCCGACGACGACGTGGGCGTCGCAGCCGGCGTCCCGGCGGAAGAGCCGGGACGTTCGGCGCGGCATCCGCCGAGGACCGCAGAGAATGCGAGGGCGGCGAGAAAGGCGCGGAGCAAGAGGAAGGGCGGCGCGGCGCCCTCAGGCGCCGCCTCCGCCGAGCCGTCGATCTTCTACCCCTGCGCTTCCGCCTCTTCGAGCTCGTTGCGGACGCCGAGACGCTGGCAGGCGGCGTCGTACATCTGCCGGGCCGCCTTCTGGGCGTTCTGCAGCTCGGCGAGACGATCCTTGACCTTGGCGAGCTCCTCCTGGATCTCGCCCTCGAGCTCCTCGATCTCTCTCTTCGTGACGGTGAGCGTGTTTTCGTAGAACTTCTTCTGGTCGCCTGAAAGGGCCATTCCCGCTGACCTCCTCGTCTTTCCGTTCTGGAAACTCGTTCCTAAGGCTTAAGGCTTAAGGCTTGACGTCCACGATCAAGGGCCGCCACATCTTCACCGCGAGTCCGTTCTTGGTGGCCGCCCGAAACTTCGCGCTCTTGACTCCGTCGAGCACCGCCGTGTTGATGGCCGCCTGAGGCACGCCCTGCTGCAGGCGCGCCTCCGTCACGTTGCCGTTCTCGTCCACGAGCACGAGGACGACGACCTTGCCCCCGACGCGCTGCTGGCGCGCGATGGCAGGATAAACGACTCGGGGCGGAGTGACGAGAACCGGTTCCACCACGCCGGTCCCCGGGCCCACGAGATCGCCCCGCTTGACCTCTTCCTTGGCCGGCGCGAGCATCGGGACCTCCGTCGGCACGGCCGTGGGGACCGGCACCGCCGTCGGGACCGCGGTCGGCTCGGGCTCGGTCGGCTCGGGCTGAGGCTCGGCGGTCGGCTGGGCCGCGGTTTCGGTCGCGACCTTCGCGGCGGCGGCGGCCTTCTCCATCTCCTTGCGCTTGGCGGCGACCTGTCTCTGGACCTCGGCTTCGACCGACTTGGGATCGATGGCGGCTGCGGGAGGCGGCACGGGCGCCGCGGCGGGAGTGGGGACGGCGGTCGGCGCGGGCGCCGGAGCGGCCACCGGAGTGGCCTTCGCCGGAGACGGAGTTGCCGACGATCCGGAGCGGTTCATCTGCCAGATCACGAAGCCCACGAGAGCGGCCGCGGCGACGGCGATGGCGGCGTAGAGCGGCGTGCGGCTCTTCGTCTCGGCCGCCGCCGACTTCTCGAGCGACCCGAAGACCTCGCGGGACACCTCGCGGGAAGACGGCTCGCGGCGGGGCGGCTCCGACGGCTCGGGCGGTTTCGCCGCGGGAGGCTCGGAGGCCGCTCCGGCGGCGTCGACCCGGGGCGCCGCCCCGGTCCGCCGGGCGATCGGCGCGCTCTTCGCTTTCCGCTTCCGCGCGGGCTCCTGGACGTCCACCGACTCGGCCTGCGCCGCGGCCTCGCGCGCCTTCGCCTCGTCGAACGCCGTCTCCTCCGCCTGCAGCCGGTGGAGGTAGATCGCGACGTCGGCGCTTCCGGGCGCAGGAGCGTACGAGTACAGCACCGACTCGAGGTCGCGCAGCAGGTCCGACGCGTTCGCGTAGCGTTCGTCGGGCTCCTTCGCGAGCGCCCGAAGCACCACGGCGTCGAGGTTCTGCGGGACTTCCGGGTTCGAGCGCGAGGGCGGCGCGATGTCCGCCGAGCGCACCTTCTCGAGAACGTTGATGTCCGTATCGCCCTGGAAGAGACGCTCCCCCGTCAGCAGCTCGTGCAGGACCACGCCGAGCGAGAAGAGATCGCTCCGACGGTCGATCGGCTTTCCCCACGCCTGCTCGGGCGACATGTACTGGATCTTGCCCTTGAGCGCCCCGGATTGGGTCTTGGAGGCCTTCGACGCGGCCTTGGCGATCCCGAAGTCGCAGAGCTTGATCTCGCCCTCGTACGAGATGAGGATGTTCTGCGGCGAGACGTCGCGGTGCACGATGTTGAGCTCGTGTCCGTCGGCGTCGCGCCGGCGGTGCGCGTAGTCGAGGGCCGAGGCCACCTTCGAGGCCACGTAAACAGCCAGCGAAACGGGCAGGGGCACCGAGTGCTCGCGCGCCGCCTGCTCGATGGACCTCAGGTCCCGGCCGTCGACGTGCTCCATCGCGATGAAGTAGCCGCCCGCCTGGATCTTGCCCAGGTCGTAGATGTGAATGATGTTGGGATGGTTGAGCTGCGCGGCGAGCTTCGCCTCGTCGGCGAACATCGTGATGAACTCGTCGTCGTCCGCGAGATGCGGCAGGATCTTCTTGATCGCGACGATCTTCTGGAAGCCTTCGACGCCCGTGCGCTTGGCCTTGTAGAGCTCGGCCATGCCGCCGCTCGCGATCCTCTCGATGATCTCGTACTGGCCGAAGCGGTCGGGTCCGGTGGCCGGAACGGCGGCCGCCGGCTCCGCGCGGCGCCGCGTGCCGGACTCCTCGGCGCGCGACGGAGTTGTCGGAGAGGCCGGGGCGCTCGGCGGGGGCGGCGGCGTCGCTCCCGCGGGAGGACGCGTCCTGGGGGACGTGATTCCCGAGAGGGTGTCGGAGAGGATGCGGTCGACGTCCGTGCCGGAAGAGAGCTTGGGCTTGGGCGCCGGCGCGGGCGGCGTCGGCACGGGGATCGAAATCTGCGGCGCGGCCGGGGGCTTCGGGGCCACGCCGGGGCGGGATCCGAGGTTCAGGCCGGAGAGCGTGTCGCGCAGGCGCTTGTCCATCTCGCTCTCGCCCGCCACCGGTTTCGCGGACGTGGTCGGTGCGGTCGGGGCGGCGGGACGGAGGCGGACGGAGTCGCGGCCGGAGGGGGCGCGGTCGCGGGCCGGGGCGCGGCCGGCTGCGGCGATCCGACGTCCTCCCTCAGATCCGAGAGCACGTCCGAAAAAATGTCGTTCGACGTCAGAGGCGACGCGGCCGCCGCGAGCTGAGTGGTGTCGATCCGCATGGTCTTGGCGCCGATGTCCGACGAATCCAGCGCGTCCTTGACGGAGCCGACGAGATCCTCGTCGTTGAAAGGGCGCGCCAGGATGTCGAAGGCGCCGACCTTCTGCGCGTCGGCCTTGCGATTCGTCCCCCGGTAGCCGCTCATCATCAGGAGAATGGGCGGAGCGGTCGCGCCGCCCTTCTTCCGGATCTCCCGGATGACTTCGGCGCTCGGGAGCCGCGGCAGCATGCCCGAGAGCAGGACCACGTCGAACTTGCTGGAACCAAAGGCCTGGAGCCCGGCCTCCCCGTCGTGAGCCTCGGTCAGCGCGTGTCCGAGCGGGGTCAGCAGCGTACGAATCCTCTCGATGTAGCGAGGCTCGTACTCGATCAAAAGAACTTTCTTGGGCATGGACTGAAAGCTATTGTCGCCGAAAACCCAATAAAATCAAGGAGAAGCACCGACTCCCGCCCGACCCGCCTCCTCATATAATCGGTCCCCGCAGTTCGATTCGAGGAGCGTACGCATGTCCGGACACAGCAAATGGAGCACGATCAAGCACAAGAAGGGCGCCGCCGACGCCAAGCGCGGGCGCGTCTTCACCAAGCTGATTCGTGAGTTGACGATGGCCGCCAAGCAGGGCGGCGGCGCGCCGGAGTCGAATCCTCGGCTCCGCAAGGCGATCGACGACGCGAAAGCGGTCAACATGCCCGCCGACAACATCAAGCGCGCGGTTCAGCGCGGCACGGGCGAGCTGCCCGGCGTCTCGTACGAAGAGGTGACCTTCGAAGGCTACGGCCCCGGCGGCACGGCCGTGCTCATCGAGGCGCTCACGGACAACAAGAACCGGACCCTGCCGGAGATCCGCACGATCTTCTCGAAGAACGGCGGCAACCTCGGCGAGTCCGGGTCGGTGCGCTTCCTCTTCCAGAAGATGGGCTACATCGCGATCGAGAAGGACAAGGCCAGCGAGGACGCCGTGATGGAGGCGGCCATCGAAGCCGGCGCCGACGACGTGGAGACCACGGACCAGTACCACGAGATCAAGACGTCCCCCGACGGGTTCCCGGCCGTGAAGTCGCACCTCGAGTCCAAGGGCCTGCCGCTCGCGGTCGCGGAGATCTCGATGATTCCCACGACCGAGGTCGCCCTCGATGCGCGCAAGGCCGATCAGATGGTGAAGCTGATGGAAGCGCTCGAAGACCACGACGACGTCCAGAACGTCTGGGCCAACTTCGACTTCGCCGAGGCGCCCGCAGCTCCGTGATCATCCTCGGGCTCGATCCCGGAACCGTCGCGACCGGTTTCGGAATCGTCGCCTTCGACAACGGCCACCTCCGTCTCGAAAGCTGCGGCGTGTGGCGCCCCGGCGCGCGCCTGACCCTCCCTGAAAAGCTCAACTTCCTGTTCACGGCGGCGGCGGAGCTTCTGGGACGCGTCGCGCCGGCGGCCGTCTCGATCGAGACCGTCTTCGCCGCGAAGAACGTTTCCTCGGCGCTCAAGCTCTCCCACGCCCGGGGCGTCCTGCTCGCGGCGGCCGCCCGCGCGGCCGTCCCGGTCTTCGAATACGAGCCGCGCCTCGTCAAGAAGGCGCTCGTGGGCTACGGCCAGGCCGAGAAAGAGCAGGTCCGGGCGATGGTCCTGTCGCTCCTCGCCCGCCAGCGTTCGCGCGTCCCCCTCGACGCCGCCGACGCCCTCGCGCTAGCCATCTGCCACATCCACGCCGCCGGGGCGCGCTAGGGGCAACCGCCTCTGGCTAAGAGGCCGCGTCCGTCTCGTTCGCGGCGCGAATAGTCTCCCGAGCCGGAGCGGAGGGAGGAGGTTCGCGCCGCGGGAGCCGGAGCGCAGCGAGGAGACCAGGGCCAGCGGTCGAGTCGCGCACCCGGACGAGCCGCTGGCCGGTGCGCCGCAGGCGCAGGTCTCCTCGCAAGCGGAGGCGACGTGGGTGCTAGCATTTAGAGCGTATGTCGTTCCAGGGTTCCATCCAGGAGCTCCCGGTCCCCGACATCATCCAGCTCGTTTCCGTCTCGGGTAAGACCGGGATGTTCATGCTGGTGCGGGGCGGAGAGCGCGGCTACATCTATTTGAAGAACGGCCGCATCGTCCACTCGGAGCTCGGCACGCTCCGGGGCGAGGAGGCCGTCTACGCCCTCGCCATCTGGTCGACCGGGGACTTTCAGTTCACGCCCGGCAAGGAAATCGAAACCGCCACGATCGAGAAGACGAACACCTCCCTTCTCATGGAAGCCGCCCGCCGCCTCGATGAATGGAAGGTGCTGGCCCGCAAGATTCCGGGCGTGGACTACGTGCCCACGCTCAAGATGCGCGAGATGGGCGAGCCCATCACCCTGTCCCCGCCGGAATGGAACCTCGTCACCCGCATCGACGGCAGACGCACGGTCGAGGAGCTCGCGCGGGCGATGAGCTCGAATTCCTTCGACACCGCCAAGATCCTCTACGGCCTCGTGACGGCCGATCTCGTCGAGATGCGCTCCCGCGAGGCGGTCGCACGCATCGCGGCCGCGACCGCGCCCATCTCGGACAGCGAAACGCCGTACTCGCCGTCTCCGCTGTCCCGCGCGGGATTCGGCGGCCCCGCGCCGTCGTCGTCCTCGTCGTCTTCGTCGTCTTCGACGTCCTCGACGTCGGTCGCGTCGGTCGCCTCGGTCGCGACAGCGCCCGCGGTCCTCGGCGACGAAAAAAAGATCCTCATGATCCTCTGCACGCGCGTGAAGCAGGAGGCGGAGACCGCCATCGGCGAGTCCAACCTTCCCGGCATCGACCGCCCCTACAAGCAGGCCCTCGCCGAGATCGACCGCGGCCGCGGCGTCGAAGCCGTGCGCGACCTGATCCGGGGCACCGAGAAGGCGATCTCCTCGATCCGCGGACCGGCGATCATGAAGGCGTTCCAGGACAAAATGTCGCTGGTGATGCAGCCAAAGGTCTAGGACCCCCGCGATCCGAGCCCCTTTCCTAGCAGCACTCCCCCCGTAGCTCGCGGCGCGGAAAGTCTCCCGACCGAAGGGAGGGAGGAGGTCCGCGCCGCGGGAGCGGAGCGCGCCGCGAAGGAGTCAGGCCAGCGGTCGAGCCCGCTTCCGCGCGAGCCGCTGGCCGGTGCGCCGCAGGCGCAGACTCCGTCGCAGTGCGCGAAGCGACGGTACCTGACCGGATGGCCGGTGACCTGTCCGAGCAGAAGATGTTTGGCAATACGGCCATTTTGGCTTATTCTATTCGGCAGCTACGTTCCCCCGTCCGGTTTCGAAAGGAGACTTTTTCATGATGGCGAAGCGGACCGTGCTCCTCGGGATGCTGATCTGCGCCACCAGCGTTGCGGCCTTCGGGCAGCCCGCGGCAATCGCCCCCAACGTGGGCGGCGACATCGGACTCTTCACCATGTCGACGGCGGACAACCCCCGCGCCGGAGCGTTCACGCTGGGCATGTACGCCTGGTACCAGCCGCAGATCGCCGGGCCGTTCTTCCTGAATCAGCAGGACGAGTCGCGCTACTTCGCCCAGTACGGCGGCAACATCTCCCTGGGACTCGGCCTGACCAGCTGGTGGTCGGTCTTCGTCTCCGGAGGCGGCCAGGTGACCCGGAGCGAAGGCGGCTGGGCCGGGGGCTACGTGAACTCGCTCGGGATCGTCGGCCCGTTCAATGCGTCCGAAGGCCAGAAGATCCGCATCGGCACCAAGTTCAACTACCACTCCGAAGTGGATCCCGACTTCCGCGTCGCCGGCTGGCTGGCGGGGTACGTTCCCATCTCGGACCGCGACCCCGTCGGCGGCCTCGGGAGCACGATCGACGCCGTCAACTCGCCGCGGGCGGACTGGGAGTGGGGCGCCGCGATTTCGAAGTCCTGGTTCACGGGCATGGTGTCGTACACCCTGTCGGGCTCGCAGAACGGGCCGACGCAGACCAGCGACGAGATCCGCGTGGCCAACAAGGTGAAGTTCGGCGTCGGGGCCACGATCCCCGTGGGTACCCCGATGATCCAGGTCATCATCGAAACGCTCTACAACGTCTACGACGGCGGCGATTTCCCGCAGAACGACTACGGCGAGCTGAACGGCGGCGTCCGGCTGTGGCTCGGCCACTCGGGCTGGGCAGTTAACGGCGCCCTGGGCACGAACCTGTCGATGCTCTTCACCAACGGCACCGCCCAGAACCCCTTCGGGGGCATCCTCGGGGTCACCTACGCGGCCTGGCCGCCGGCTCCCCCGCCGCCGGTCGTCGTCCCGGCGCCCGAGCCGGTCGTCGAAGCGCCGCCGCCCGCGCCGGCCCCCGCCCCGGCACCGCCGCCGCCCCCGCGCCCGGCGCCCCGCTCGACCACCGACGAGATCCTCTTCGACGGCACCAGCGCCCGGCTGACCAACATCGCGAAGGCCGTCCTGGACGGGGTGGCCCTCCGCATGAAGAACGACCTGAACGCCACGGCCGTCGTCACGGGCTACACCGACAACACCGGATCCGAGCAGTCCAACATGGAGCTCGGCGCCCGCCGGGCCCAGGCCGCCAAGGACTATCTGGTGACCCGCCACGGGATCGACCCCGGCCGCATCACGACGGCCTCCCGCGGCGCCGCGGACCCGGCGTTCGACAACGCAACCGCCGAAGGGAAGGCGAAGAACCGCCGGGCCCAGATTGTGGTAACACTCGTCTCCGGAACGTGATCGCGAGAGCCTCCAGACACGCCTTCAACGAACCCCCTCCCCCCGAGGGGGTTTTTTGACGGTGCGGTCGGAGGCCGAGTCCCGGACCGGACCTCCTCCTCCGCGCGTCGTCGGGCTGACGGTCGTCTCGACGGCGGCCGTCATCGCGCTGCTCTACTACGGCGAGCCGCTGCTCGTGCCCCTCTCGTTCGCGCTCTTCCTCTCGTTCGCGCTGCGGCCGTTCGTGTCGCTCCTCGAGCGCGCGGGCGTGCCCCGGGTGGCCGCGATCATCCTGATCCTCTTCGTGATGATGGGAGGCGTGGCCCTCCTCGTCATCAACGTCACGGGCCAGATCAACCAGTTCTTCGCCGAGCTGCCGCGCTACCAGAACCGCATCCGGGACCTGCTCGCCGGCGTCACGGGTTTCGTGAACAAGCTGCGCGAGCGCATGGGCAGCATCCTTCCCGACGAGGCGCCGGGCGTGCGCGAGGTCAAGCTCAGCGAGTCCCAGCTCGAGACGACGCGGGCCTTCGTGGCGCGCCTGGGCGCGACGGTCGGGATCTTCCTCTACGCGGCCACGATTCCGTTCCTGACGTTCTTCATGCTCAAGGACCGCGAGAAGTTCGGCCGGGTGCTCGCGGGCATGCTCACGCGCAACGAGCGCCTCGGCGATAGCGACGTCACCGGCGCCATCTCTCGCACGATGACGGCCTACGCCCTCGGACTCTCATTCGTCATGCTCATCATGGCCGGAGCCACGACGATCTGCCTGATGCTCCTGCGCATCGATTACTACTACGTCCTCGGGCCGATCGCGGGAATCGCGATCCTGCTCCCCTACGTCGGCGTGATCCTTTCGACGATTCCGGCCGTGGCGGTCGCCTTCTTCCAGTACGACGGCGAGAAGGCGCTCCTCGTCTTTCTCGTCTACAGCCTCATGCAGTTTCTCGAGGGCAACGTCCTGACGCCCTACATCGTCGGCAGCAAGGTCCGCCTCTTCCCGCTGACGGTCATGATCGCGTTCATCTTCTGGGGCACGATCTGGGGCATCTCCGGAGCCGTCCTCGCCGTGCCGCTGACTTCGGCCATCAAGGTGGTCTGCGAGCATGTCCGCGGGTGGGAGGGCCTGGCCCGCCTCCTCGGCGAGCCGGACCTGCCCCACTTCAACAAGAAGAAGCCGCGCGAAACGGCCGCCGAAGCCTCTTAGGCTCTCAGGGAGTCGGCGGCCGGGCGAACTTGCGCTCGATCGCCCGATAGGCGAGGCGCACCGGGATCAACCCCGCGAGGAACACCACGATCAGGATCAGTCCGCGCCAGAAGGCGTGGTCGACGACGCCCTTCAGATCCTCGCCCGTCTGCTGACCGATCTTCGCGATCGCGGGAGCGGTCTCGTTGGCCGAGCGCAGCAGCGTGTTGAGGTCGCGGGCCATTCCGCCGACGTCCGACGCCGCCTTGCCGAAATCCAGGGGGTCGAACGGCTTGCCGGCCGGCTTGGGAGGCGCATTCGGATCCACCGGCGGCGAGACGTAATGGACGAAGGCGTCGAGCGAGCGGATCGTCTCGGTCAGCGACGTGCCCATCGCGCCGCCGGCGTTCATGGTCTCCCGGAGCTGGCCGAGCAGCGTCTCGACCGTCGCCGTCTTCGCCTCGAGCTCCGCGAGGATGGCCTCCCGCTCGGCCGCGACTCCCGAGAAGAGCTGGGCGATCGCCGCCTCCCGCTGAACGTTCACGAGCTCGGGAAGCCCTTCGACCGTCTTCGAGATCGACTCGATCGAGCGGGAGACGCGCGTGGTATCGGAGAGAATCTGCTGCGGCGCCGGCTGATCCTGGACCTCGAGAGCCAGGAGCTCCGCCTGCCAGCGCATCAGGGTCGGCGCCCGTTCCGCGTAGGCGACCACCCGCTCCGCAAGCTCGCGGCTCTGTTCGATCGCCACCGTCGTCGGGCTCAATCCCGCGAAGGGGTCGATGTAGAGCATGCTGAAGATGCTGGTGGGCTTGGCCTTGCCGGGCGCCTGGGCCTTTCCGAGGTCCACCGCGAACTCGCGGAAACGGGCTCCCGTGACGCTGCGCTGCGTCGGGTTCGCCTTGCGCCATTCGACGATGAGACGCCGGAGCTCCTCAGCCTGCTCCGGCGACAGAAGCACGGCGGCGAGGCTCCACGCGCTCTTTTCGAGGGCCTGGTGCGCCGCGATGAGCGGCGCGACGGCCTCGCCGAACTCGCCTCGAGATTGAGCGTCTTCGATCACCATCGTCGACACGGTCGCGAGCACGGTCAGGTCGAGGACGTTCCAGATGACGTTCTCTCCGGTGGCGTCGGCGTAGGCCGCCGTGGCCTGGTCGATCTTCCACTTGAGCGCGCCGACCTCGCCCTGCCGAGTGCCGAGCGTCTTCGCCACGCCGTCGGCGGCGTGCGAGACGGACTCGACGTAATCGTCGGCGAAGCGCAGGACCTCCGTCTGGAGGGACTGGATCGAGAGGCCGCTCTCGTTGAGGCGCTTTTCGATCGGCGGCGTCTTGCGGAAGATGGAAGTCAGCGTCCCGCAGCCGGAAGTGGCCAGCAGAACCGCGGCGAGACCGACGGCGCCGAACGCAATTCCCCGTCGTGCTTGGATCCTCACCACGTCCAGCGATGTCCTCCAGTTCGGATTTGTCGGCCCATGATAGCGCCGAGGCCCGTCGCCATCGCTCAGAGCTGGAACTGGAGGCGGAGCTGGTAGAAGTCGGTGTGGCCCACGATGCCGCCGCGCTCGAGGCGCCCGTATCCGTAGTTGAACTCGAAGCGCCAGTGTTGGTTCGGATACCAGGAGAGCGCCCCGCCCCAGCGCTCGAACTGACCGCCATCGATGGTGCCGCTCGTCAGGTCGATGCTGGAGTAGCGCGCGGCCAGCACCCAGGCGCCCGGCCCTCCATGTTTGAATGAAAAGGGAGCCGTGGGAAGAATTCTCCCGAAAGTTCCGCTGGAGCGATCGTACGGCCGGGTCTCTCCGGTCAGGGACCACGAGGCCACGACGTAGAAGCCCGAGAAGTCGGGATTCCCGGTCTGGGGCGACGATACGTGCGTCCCCACGTATTCGGCAGAGACCGTGAACGGGCCCTCCACCGCCGCCAGCTCCCCGCCCACCGACGTGGCGTGATCCGCCGGGAACGTGCCCGTGTCCACGAAATCCGGGGCCTCGTAGACTTCGGGAGTGCTCCGGGACTTGAGGCTGCCGTTCGGCGCCTCGCGGTAGACGGCCGAGACGCCGAGGTGCAGGAGCCGGCGGCCGCCGTTGGCCAGGATCGGCGTGCCGGTGACCCGGCCGGCGCCGATCTGGCCGCTCTCGGAGAACGACAGGTCGTCGTCGAGCCAGTTGTTGAACCAGCCCGCCGACCAGGTCATGCGCTCGCCGGCCGCCGTGCCGGAAAACCGGACGCCCACGATGTGCGACGCGAAAAACTGGTTCGCCGTGGTCATCGTCGACAGTTCCATGAAGTCGATGTCCCGGGCGTTCGCCATCATCTCCAGGCCGACGCCTTCCTTCTGTTTGCCGAGCGTGACCCACGTCAGGGCGCCGATGGGGATGGAGAGGTTCACGTCCGTCGACGTCCAGGTCCGCGATTCTGTCGGGTCGAGGCCGCGGTAGTTGCCTGCGAACGCATACCGCCAGGGACGGCGCAGTTTGATCTCGCCGGAGATCTCGAGGTTGTCGAGCCGGAAGAGCTGCTCGTCGGAAAGATCGCCCACCTGCTGTTTGCTTTCGGCATCCTGCGAATAGAAGGCCCCGTCTTCCATGGCGGCGAAATCCAACCGGGCCGAGATGCACGGAAGGTCGAGCTCGTTCCAGGGATGTTTGGAGCTCTCCTGCCCCCGCATCGGCGCCGTCAGGGAGACGCCGAGGGTCACGAAATAGATCCCGCTCCTTCTCGAACCTTCGCCGCCAGCGCTTCGGCACTTCCCGCGGCTCACTTCGTCAGAAGGTCACGGTGAGGTACACGCGCGGACCGTAGTAGTGGTAGCTGAAGTCGACGAGCACGAGTTCGTCCTCGTCTTCCTTCTTGATGTTGAACTTCGTGTAGTCGAACGCCGCTCCCACACCGAAATTGTGGGCAAAGAACCAGTCGATATGCGCGTCGGCCTGGAAGATGGATCCCACGTACGGATGCACGGGCGCGAAGATGCCGTTGAAGAGCACTCCGGCGGAGACGCGATCCCCCAGCCGGGCATCGAACAGCAGCCCGAGAAGGGGCACCGGCGTGGAGATCTTCGCTTCCTTCGTCACGGTCTGCCCGATGATCGGCCCTCCCGGCCCGACCACTCCCGCCGCCGCGCTCAGCGACGCCTCCAGGATCGGGTAGGCGACTCCGAGCGTGAGGCCGAACTGCACCGCGTCGTTCTTGATGAAGTTATAGCGAAGGTCGAGGTATGGAAGGTGCGACTGCATGGACGTTTCCAGCGACGCCCCCGCGGTGTAGGTCACATCTCCGAACGGGATGTCGAAGGCAATCGAATCCGAGCTGCTGCGATCGAAGCCGGTGTAACCGAAGTCGATGAAGAAGCGGCCGAAGGGGTTCCAATAGCCGCGGGCGGAGAATCCGGGTCTCGACTTCGGCGCGCCGAGGTCCTCGAGGTTGATCCCCGCTCCGATGGGTCCTCCGGGAGTGAAGTCTTCCTGAAAGGTGACGTCCGTGCCGAACCAGGCGTACATTCCGCCGACGTTCAACCGAAAGTTATCGGGCACGTCGCCGGGAAACTGCGCCTGCGCCCGGGAGGCGGCGAGAAGCAGACACGCAGCGGCCGCGAGCAGGCGCAGCTTCCGAATCGCGGCCTCAACTCTTCCCGAAACATGATCCGTGGATCGCATCGACATCTCCTATCCCGGACTGTTACGAACGCATTCATGATCGCGATTCCTCGCCGACAGTCACACACTATAGGAACACTTTGAAAATCAGATCGAAGATCTGAGTGGGCGGAAACATCGTCAGCACCAGGGGCGTCGTCGGAATCAAAGCGGCCAGCCCGAGCGCCACCGCATCCCGAGGGTTGAAGGGAACCGGCCTCATTCGATAGAGCACATCGGACGCGCCGGCCAGGTCTGCGAGCGAGGATATTTCCGGCGCGCCGAGCGGCACCTCGTCCTTCGCGTGGCGGCCCTGCACCCACTTCTCGTCGAACATCCGGTTGTGCAGGACGGCAAAGGCGCTGTAGTCGTGCATGCTTCGGATCCTGGCGCGGCTCATTTGCGCGGAGAACATGGTCAGCGGGAGGAGAAAGACGATGAGCACCAGGGCGACGTAACCCGCGATCGCGAACCCGTAGCTCGTCAGGGGGACTCCTGCATAGACGATCTCGTCGGCGAGGACACCGGCGGTCGCGAACGCGAAGGCCGAGACGATGATCCAGAAGAAGCGCTGGGCGTCACCCACGAACCCGAGCCCGGCCGCGCTGTCGGGATGCGTCGCGATCAGCCGCAGATCGAGCCTCGACATCCGCCAGAGGAAGCCATACCAGATGAGAAGTCTCCAGAGCCAGCGCCAGACGAGGAATTGAAACAGCACCGAGCCGACGACCAGGTGCCACCAGCCGGCGAGCGTACGCGTCTGCCCTGTGTCCGATACGAGCGATCGCCACGTCGAGAAGGGAAGGGGAAACTCGTGCAGGACGAGGAGGGCGCTCAGGACCGCGAAGATGAGGATCAACACTTCCGCGAGCGTCGAGTCGCGCATTCTCTTGCCACGTTCCAGCGCTGCTTCGTATTTCGGGCGATCCAATTCCGAGACGAGCCCCGAGCGGAGAAAATGTGCCGCCACGGCCGACATTTCGCGCCCGATCAGTCCCTCGGCCAGGATCAGCATGGGTATCGCGACGAGAAACCTCGCGTAGACCGCGAAGTCGTAAAGAAAGGGAACCTTCACCGTGTTCCCCAGGGCCAATCCCTGCACGGCGGAGAGAACGAGCAGCACGCCCCAGGTGAGCACGACCGACAGCAGGGCGCGTCTCGCGATCCGGAGTGACCCTGGACCGACGAGGCCCAGCCTTTCCTGCAGCCAATGGGCCGGCCCCCCCGCCACGAGGGAGAAATCGGCGGTCGACGGCGGATGAGCGCTCATGTCACGCGGGAGAGTAGCGCAAGCATCGAGCGTCGGCGCTTGCGGCGCGTCTCCTCGTTGCGACAGACTGTCGCCGCCAACATGACCCCCCTGTCGATCGTTCTTCCCATGGCGTTCGTCATGGTCGCGGGGCCTCAGATCGTGACGGCCATCCTCCTCGCCACGGGAACGCGCCCCCGCCGCGATTCGGCGTTCTTCCTCCTCGGCGCCGGCGTCGCGACGTTCATCGGCGTCACGGCCTCGTACTTTCTGACCGGACTCGTGAAAGGACGCGGGGCGGCGTCGGGGGAAGACGCTCGGGTGGAGCGTGCCATCGAAATCGCGATCGTCGTTCTGCTGGTCTTTCTCGCCTGGAAAGTGTCGCGGGAGCGCGGCCGCAGTCAGCCGCCGCGCTGGATGGCGAAGCTCGAGAACGCGACCCCGCTCTTCTCGCTTCGGATGGGCCTGCTCCTCTTCCTGCTCCCGCCGGGGGATCTGATCAGTATGGTCACCGTGGGCGCTTACCTCGCCCATCACGGCGCCCCCTGGTGGCACGGCCTCGTCTTCGTGGCGGTCACCGTCGCCCTGGCTGCCGTTCCGTTGCTTCTTCTCCTGGCGCTCGGCAAACGGGGGCAGGCGCTCCTGCCGAAAGCCCGCGACTGGATGACGAAGAATTCGTGGATCGTCAGCGAAATCGTGATCGTGTTCTTCCTGGCGATGACGTTGAAGGACCTTCTGGGCGGCTGAGCCCGTCATTCGGACGCGAAGACCTTCTTCCAGCCGTTCTTCCTAACAATCACTCGAAGAGCGTTCCCTGGATGAGCTTGGGCAGAACCGGCGTGAACTGGATCTGGATGTTCCACTTCTGACCGACGGGTTCGGGCTGCGTCACCATGTACTGGCCGGCGAGCGATACCTTGACGGGCAGCCGACCGAACTTGACCACTTTGCCGAAGCCGAGGCCGATGGGCACGGTCCAACGATTGTTGGAAGGCGCCTCCCAGTCGGCCAGGATGTTCCCCGAGTAGCCGACGTTCCAGCCGCCCTCGAAGAAGAAGTTGATGATGGGCTGAATGTTCATCTGATTGGTGTCCGGACGGCTCGCGTCGCCGGCGTAGGACCACCACTGCTGCGGGAAGACGCCGAGGATGTACTTCTTCGTCATGTAGGCGACGACGAGCGCGGGCCCGACCTGGAACTTTCCCTGGCTCGTATAGACGGACCCGCCCGTCGGAAAGATGAACGTCGGACCGGCGCCGAGCAGCCAGTGTCCGGTGCCCACCGGCGAGAAGAGCTCGAGCTGTGTCCAGTCGCCGAAGTTGGTCGTCCGGGCATTCGCTCCCGTGGAAGTCTGGTAGGGGGCGCTGTTGTAGACCTGGATCACGGGACGCGTGATGAGATTGAGGCAACTCGTCAGGCTGACCGGCATCACCGGCTGAAAGTTCAGGTTGTAGTTCCAGCGGTCGTTCGTCAGCTCGAAGTTGTTGAACTGGAACTGCAGCGACCAGAGGTTGGCGACAGGATTGGCCAGCTCCTGGGCGAGCTTGTTGGCGTCGGCCCGCTCGTCGGACGTTTGTGCGCTCGCGAATCTCGAAAACAGCAGGCCCGACGACACGAGTAGCAGGCAAACCTTGCGCAGTCGCGGCATGAGTGTGGCTCCTTCGTCCATGGCAACTCGATCAGCTCGGTCGGACCCTGTCTGTTGAGTCCTACTCGAACGCGAAGATCTTCTTCCAGTCGTTCTTCATGCTGATGACGGTCCAGCCCTTCTTCTTCGCCTCGTCGTAGAGCGCCTGGGAGAACGTGCCGACCTTCGTGTCCGGCAAGCCCGGTCGCCGGGCCGTAGGCGTACTCGCGCTTCGCGTCGTCGTGGAGAACCAGCATCATCAGCCGCGCGCCGTCGCCCGCCCCCGTGTACTCGAGCATCTGCTGATCGCCGGTCGTGTTGCCGAACGCGGCGTGGGGCCGGCGTCCGATCATCAGGTGGATGCCCTCGGCCTTGCCGGCGTTGTTGTCGTTCAGCAGCGAGCTTCGGCTCCTTGGTCAGGAACGGCCTGCCGTTCTTGTCGTAGCCGTACTTCGTCGCGCCCGCGCGTGCCGACCACCTGCTCGGGCGGGATGCCGTAGACCCGCTCCGCGTACGACGCGCACGAAGTCCTGCCCGCCGCCCGTGACGATGTAGGTCTTGTAGCCGTTGGCGCGCAGGTACTTCAGCACTTCCTGCATCGGCTGGTAGGTCAGCTCCGTGTAGGGCCGCTTCCAGCGCGGATCCTTGGCCGCGGCCGTCCACTTCGTCGCCTCGGCGCTGAAATCGTCGACCGACATGCCGCGTCAGCGTCGCGACGGCGATCTTCTCGAGGTCCGTCCTCGGGAGCTTCGCGATCGCCTCGCGATCGCCGGACATCACCGTCTTGAACGGCTCGACGTTGGCGAGCTCGGGCTTCGCCTTGACCAGCGCCGGCACCCGGTCGAGGCAGTACATCAGCTGCGAGTAGATCGGATGCTCGACCCAGAGCGTTCCGTCCTGGTCGAACGTGGCGATGCGCTCCTCGGGCGGAACGAACTTCGGGCTCCCCTGCGTCGTGGTCGTCTGCACGAACTCGACGATCGCCTTCTTGGCGGCGCCGTCGTTCCAGGACGGCAGCGGGTCTTGCGCCCATACCCTCGTCGAGCTCGCGACGAGGACGAGAAGAACCGTCAGGATCCTGCGGACTGTGGCCATTCTTCCTCCCTACGACGACGCTGAGGCTCGCTCGCCTAGTTCCCGGTCGCCTTCGGCGCGTTCTGCAAACTCTCCAGAGCCTGATCGAGGCTGAAGCTGCCGGGCTTCTGGCTCGGGGGGAATTCCTTGAAGGTGGCGAGAAACTGACCCACGTACTGCTGCGCCGGCACGAGCACGAAGGCGTGGTCGACGCGCCACCTTCCGTAATCGATGCTTTCGTGGTCGGCGATCTCGAACGGATCGGAGCGGAGGTTGAAGAGCTTCGGAAAACGCAGCGGCACGAACGGGTCCTGCCAGACATCCAGACCGTGCGCGCGCTGTTCCGCGAAGACGATCTTCCACTGGTCGTAGCGCAGGCCGACGAGCGAGCCGTCGTCGTTGAAGTAGAAGAACTCATGGCGAGGGCCCGGGGACTTGCCGGTGAGCGCATCGGTGATGTCGTAGCCGTCGATGTGGACCTTGAAGGTCTTGTCGCCGACCTTCATGCCCTTCAACAGCTGATCCTTGACATTCGGCACGCCGGCCGCGGCGAGCAGCGTGGGCAGCATGTCTTCGTGCGCGAAGACGTCGTTCAGGACCGTGCCGGGCTTGATGACGCCGGGCCAGCGGATGGCGCAGGGGACGCGGTAGCCGCCTTCCCAGTTGCGTGGCCTTCTCGTTGCGGAAGGGCGACGTGCCGCCGTCGGGCCAGGAGAATTTCTCCGCGCCATTGTCGGTCGAGTACATGACGATCGTGTTGTCCTCGATGCCCAGCTCCTTGAGCTTGTCGAGCAGCAGGCCGACGTGCGCGTCGTGCTCGAGCATCCCGTCGGGATAGACGCCGAGACCGGTCTTGCCCGCGCACTTCGGGCGAGAGATGGGTCCAGATGTGCATGCGCGTGGCGTTCCACCACAGGAAGAAGGGCTTGTTGTCCTTCTTGGACTCGTCCATGAAGCGCAGCGCTTCCTTCGTGAACTCGTCGTCCACCGTTTCCATGCGCTTGATGGTCAGCGGCGCCGGTGAGCTCGATCTTCTGCGTGCCGTCCGGATTCGCCCAGGTGTGGAGCACGCCGCGCGTCGCGTACTTCTTCTGCATCTCCGGGTTCTTGAAGTAGTCGGGGTGCTCCGGCTCCTGCTCGGCGTTCAGGTGGTAGAGCGAGCCGTAGAACTCGTGGAATCCGTGCGCGGTCGGCAGATGCTCGTCGCGGTCGCCGAGGTGGTTCTTGCCGAACTGACCGGTCTTGTAGCCCTGCGCCTTCAGCAGCTCGGCGATCGTCACGTCCCGCGCCTGAAGCCCTTCCTTGGCGCCGGGCAGTCCGACCTTGAGCAGGCCGGTGCGGAAGGGCGACTGGCCCGTGACGAACGCCGCGCGCCCGGCCGTGCAACTCTGCTGGCCGTACCAGTCGGTGAACAGCGCGCCTTCCTTCGCGATGCGGTCGATGTTGGGCGTCTTGTAGCCCATCATTCCCTGGTTGTAGGCGCTGAGGTTCCAGTAGCCGATGTCGTCGCCCCAGATGATCAGGATGTTGGGCTTCTTCGCCGGCGCCTGCGCGAGCGCCGACGTGGCCAGGGCGAGGAGCGAGGCTATGAGCAGACCGAGCCGTCTCGAAGATTGCCTGTGTTCTTTCATTGTCTTTCCGATCTCCCCAAAAAATGTCGGTCTCCGCTCGCCTCAGCCCTCCGGGCCACCCTTGCGGAAGAACAGGTCGGCCAGTTTCTTGTCTCCGATCAAACGCCCGAGCTCCCAGAACGCGAAGAACGGAATGAATGCGACGAAGAGGACCAGCGACCCGTCCCAGAATCTCGTAGATGCCCTGGTGCATCATGGCCTCCACGCTCGCGGCGAGGGTTTTCTTGTGCAAGAGGCCGTCGACGATGTGCTCGAGAACCGTGAAGACCAACGACGAGCGCTCCGTAGGCCAGGGAGGCTCGCAGGACGGAGAACGCCAGCGACCGGCGGGTCGACTGCTTGCCGACCCCGAGGCCTTGCCGATCAGGATGACCTTGGCAATCACGACCGCCTCGATGCAGCGCGTAGCCGTAGTGGAATGCCGTGACGCCGAACTCGCGCGAGATCAGCCGACGGTAGGTCAGGAACGCGGCGAAGAAGGCCGCGAGATAGGCGGTGATCCACAGGAGAAGCCGGAGCTCCTCCGCTGCTTTCTCCTTGAGCTGTTTCTTGTCGAGGGCCATGCGCCTCCTTCGTTGCGACGGTCGGAACGAAGCGGGCGGCCCTTTCGGACCGCCCGCGAATGACTCGATGCGCCGGTCTCCCCGGTTACTGGCTCGGGCTCGTGTCTCGGCATCTGCTTGAGCTGCGTCCATGACCTGCGTCGAGGTTGTAGCTCGCCGGATCCTGCATCGGCGGGAACTGCTGGTAGGTCTCGAGCTCCTTCAGCCACAGCACCTGGCCGATCGGCAGCATGTTCCAGTCGTAGAGATAAGCGGTGCTCGGCGCGGCGAGCGCGCCGCCGATAGCCCAGGAGCGTCTTGTTCCGTCGCCCACGGCCGTCTCGAATGGATCGCGCTTGATGTTGACGACCTGGGCCCAGCGAACTGGGTCTGGACGCCCGGGAGTGAAGCCCGCCGGGGTGTCGGGCGCCATCGCGAAGTAGATCTTCCAGTTCTTGTAGCGCACGGCCGACGGGATGCGCGCCGGAGTAGTAGAAGAAGGTGTCGCGCGCCGACTTCTCGGTCTTGCCCATCAGGTAGTCGAGCTGATCGACGCCGTCGAGCGTCGTCTTGACGATGCCGGGATACTTGCCGGCCTCGATCTGCTTCTTGAGCTCGTCGCCCTTGGGGCCGCCGGCGATGTCGACGAACGTGGGCAGCCAGTCGAGCGACGCGAAGATCTCGTTCATGACCGTGCCCGGCTTGATGTGGCCCGGCCAGCGCACGACCATCGGAGCGCGCATGCCGCCTTCCCAGGTGGTCAGCTTCGCCGCCCTTGAAGGGCGTGATGCCGCCGTCGGGGAAGGTGATGGTCTCGGCGCCGTTGTCGGTGGTGAAGGCGAGGATGGTGTTGTCGAGCTGGCCCATCGCCTCGAGCTTCGCGATCACGACGCCGATGTTGTCGTCCATCTGCTTCATGCCGGCTTCGTTGATGCCCCAGTCCTTGCCGCCGGGCTCGCCGACCATGGCCATGGTACTTGTCCGACAGCACGGTCGTGACGTGCATGCGCGCCGGGTTGTACCAGACGAAGAACGGCTTGTTGGTCTTCTTGGGGTCGTTGCGGTCGAGGAAGTCGACGACCTTGGCCGAGATCTCCTCGTCCACGGTCTTCGAGCGCTCGAGCGTCAGCGGGCCCTGGTCCTGGCAGGTCTGGTTCTTCGACGTGCCGTCGGAGGACTTGCACCAGAGCACGGGGCGCGGCGGGGTCAGGCAGGTCGTCGTCTTCGGATCCACCGCGCCGGGAACCTCGGCGAGGCCGGGGATCGGCGTGTTCTTGCACGGCGGCGCGACGCCCTGCATCGGTCGGGGTCTTGTTGATGTCCGGGAAGCTCACGCCCTGCATCGCGTCCAGGTGATACAGGTAGCCCCAGAACTCGTGGAAGCCGTGCGCCGTCGGCAGCGCATCGGTGTGATCGCCCAGGTGGTTCTTGCCGAACTCGCCGGTGTTGTAGCCGAGGTCGCGCAGGAACCAGGCGAGCGCCGGCGTTCCGGGCCGCAGGTAGGACGGGCTGCCCGGCAGCTGCGGCGGGATCATGCCCGTGCGCAGCGGATGTCATGCCGGTGAAGAAGGCGTTGCGCCCGGCCGTGCAGCTCTGCTCGGCGTAGTAGGTCATGAAGATCGCGCCTTCGTTGCCGATGCGGTCGATGTTGGGCGTCTCGCCGACCATCAGGCCGCGGTGGTAGATGCTCGGCTGCATCCAGCCGATGTCATCGCCCATGATGAACAGGATGTTGGGCTTCGAGCCTGCGGCCGGAGCCGTTGACCCTTGACTCGAGGTCTGGCCCAAGGCCGTCAGGCTCGTCGGCCAGGCCGAGGAGAACGGCGAGAAGCGTTCGTGAGTGGTCCTTGACATAGCTCTCTCCTTGATTAGGCGAATCGCTTACTTCTCGAGCTTGACCTTCAGCCCCTCGGCCGCGACCTTGAGGCTCGCGCCCTTGGTCTGGCTCGTGAGGACCATCTGCACCTTGTTGGTGTTGATGAGGGCCAGCGCTCCCTTGCCTTCCTGGACCGTGATGCCCGCGCCGGCGGCCCCATAGACGCCGTCGAAGTCTTCCAGGTTCTTCAAGGCGTAAACGTTCCCGGTCGCCTTCGCCGTGGTCATTCCGACCTCGCCGACCGTGAGCCCTTCGATCTTGAACCTGTAATCCTTGCCCTTGTAGTGGAGCGTGCCGTGGCCCCAGCTCCAGCCGATGCCTGCGGCCACGGACCCCTCGGTCAGCGTGACCGTGGCGTCCGGTCTTGTCCGCAGCCAGGGCCACGGTCGTTCCCACGATCCCGGCCACTGCGAGAGCGGCCGCCAATGCGAATCCGATCCTCGAAGATGTCCGCATTCCCTGATCCCCCTTATTCGCTCGTTGATGCTCCTGGACTCAAATTTTGCGTAGCAGCCTAGCTGAAGCCCGGGAAAAGTCGGAATTGCACTTAGGTTCAACGCGGAGGGGGCGGACGCCGCGCCGCCCCGCCGCCGAACCCATCCGGGGAAAGAGACGCCTCGGCGGAAATGCCGGCGCGTCCGGCCATGCGGACCAGGTCGGCCAGCGAGGCCGCCTGCATCTTCTCCATGACGCGCGCTCGATGGACCTTGATCGTCTGCAGGGACGTGCCCAGCCGAGCGGCGATCTGCTTGTTGGGCAGGCCCTGACGCCACCAGAGGCAGGACCTCCCGCTCGCGGGGCGTCAGCGTCCGCACGCGCGCGTCGATGGTCTCCTTCTCGGAGTGGTCCGCGAGCGACGAAAGGCTCCGGGCGATGGCCGCTTCCACGGAGACGAGAAGGTCGGCGTCCTGGAACGGCTTGGTCAGGAAATCGATCGCTCCAGCCTTCATCGCCCGGACCGCGGCGGGAACCCGGCCGTGGCCGCTGATGAAGACGATGGGCAGATCACGCGCGCTCGCCGCCAGGGCCTCCTGGACGTCGAGCCCGCTCAGGCCGGGCATCTTGAGGTCCAGGACCACGCAGCCCGGCCCCATCGTGCGCCGGCCGGGCGAGAAACTCTGCGGACGACGCGAAGGTCTCGACGTCGTGGCCGGCCGTCTTGAGCAGCCGCGCGAGGGCTCGGAGCATCGAGGGGTCGTCGTCGACGACGAAGACGATGGCGCCGGTAGGGGTCATGCCGGAAGGCTCCCGGCGGCGGGAAACGCGCAGCGGAAGGCGGCCCCGCCGTCCTCGACGTTCTCGACACGGATCTCGCCGCCGTGCGCCTCCACGATCGACCGGCAGATCGACAGGCCCATGCCGAGCCCGTGGGCCTTCGTCGTGTAGAAGGGCTCGAAGACGCGCTCGAGGTTCGGGCTCCGGATGCCCGGACCCGAATCGCTCACCGACACTTCCACGTTCCCAAGAGCGGAGCTCGTCGAGACGCGAACCTCGCGCTGCCCGACCGTCCGCTCCGCCACGGCGTCGAGGCCGTTGAGGACCAGGTTGAGGACGACCTGCTCGAGCTGCACGCGGTCCCCGTGGACGGCCACCGGCGCGGTCGCGAGGACCGGCAGGATCGATGCGCTTCGCAGGCTGGCCTCGCCTCCCACCATGTGCAGCACCGAGCGGACGATCTCGTTCAGGTCGACCGTGTCTTTCGGCGTTTCCTCTCCGCGGAGCAGCGCGCGAATCCTCTGGATCACGAGGCCGGCCCGCTGGTCGTCATCGATGATGTCGCTCACGCTGGCGCGCACTTCCTCGAGATCGGGCGACGGCCGGGCGAGGAGCCGCCGGGCCGCCTGCGCGTTGGCGAGGATCGCGCCGAGAGGCTGGCCCAGCTCGTGAGCCAGAGACGACGCGAGCTCCCCGACGGCGCCCACGCGGTTCAGGTGGGCGATCTCGCGCTCCCGCATGCGGACTTCGGTGGCGGCGTCGTGCCGCCGCGTCACGTCGACCTGGACGACGACGGCGCCCCGGCCGGGGGGACGCAGCTCCTCGACGTGCATCTCGAACCAGCGATCCCGGCCGGCTTCGTGGAGGGAGTACTCGAGAGTGTCGTGCTTGGTGATGCCCTGCAGAACCTCCTCCACGACGCGAATGCCGGTCTCGGTAAACGGCCAGGCCGACGCCCCCGCTCTCTGCCACGCGGCGAGATAGCTCTCGCCGACGGCGACGCCGCCGGCCGGGCTGCTGGCGCCGGCCACGGTGAACTCTTCCCAGTTCTGATTGACCTGCACGACCGTTCCATCTCCGTTCGAGGACAGCCACCTGGCCCGGGAGAGAGGCGAGCGTCGCGCCCGTGAGCGACTGGGCGAGGCCGCGCCGGCGGCGCTCGAGGAGCAGAGTCGCGATGAGCGCCGCCTGCACCACGAACGCGGCGACGGCGCCGGCGACGAGATGCGGATAGCGGTTCCAGAGGGTCTCGTTGCGAAACCGGATCTCGCTTCCCGCGGGAAGGAGACCCGCCGGGACATGGAACCTCCGCAGCTCGCGGTCGTCGAACACGGGACGGCTGAAGCTCTGGCGAATCGCCGGGATGGAGGTCGCCGGCT
>CAWDSI010000020.1:0-340338 GCA_963804915.1 uncultured Acidobacteriota bacterium | reverse complement strand
GCACGGTGCTGGACGGTTGTGCCACGTCGTGCCGTGTCTGCGGCCTCGAGTGCGAGCGACATGCCTCCATGCCCGCCCACTGTCGCATCTGCGGCGAAGCATGCCGCGACCGTGAGCGCGCCTGCCGCCACGCTCTGGAGTCGATGGCGGTCAGCCGGTAGCCACGGTTGGTCCGACTGCGGCGACCGCGCACGATAGTTGCCAGATCAGCGCGGCTCGAGGACATCGGAGAAAACGCGGTCGCCGCCATCGTATCGACGCATGTGCTGTTGACAACGCCGTGCGCAGCGCGATAATGCCCGGTCCGCCCGCTCGATGGCGTGCGCAAGGGGGACCGATGCGAAGGTTGCTCGGCGTTTCGATCGTTGCTTCTGTCTGTGCGGTAGCCAATGCAGGGGTCCAGGCGGTCGCCGGCTTCCCGGTATGGGTGTACGGGGTCACTGAGCCGCCGCCTCCTGCCGCAGCCGCAACACCAGCCCCCGCCCCGCGGGTGCTGGCCGCGGCGGAGCGGCTGCACCTGACCCGACGCTGCTAAGCCTTCCAGGAGCGGCGCAGCAGTTCACACGCGCACAAATCTCCAATCAGTACGGGCCGGCCGACTGGTATCCAGGCGATCACCCGCCGATGCCCGACATCGTGGCAAAGGGGAAACAGCCGCAGAACGTCGCCGCGGCAGCCTGTGCCACATGCCGAACGGTAAGGGACGCCCGGAGAATGCGCCAGTAGCAGGGCACCCGGTGGAGTATTTCATCAAGACGATGATGGACTTCAAAAACGACCTCCGTAAAAGCTCCGACCCGCGAAAGGCGAATACGAACCGGATGATCTCGTTCGCGAAGGCGATGACCGACGACGAGATTCGCAGGCGGCCACCTATTTCAACGCGATGCCCTGGACTCAGTGGATCCGCGTCGTCGAGGTCAGTGCCGTGCCCAAGACTGGCATCCAGGGCGGCATGTTCCTCCGGCTCGATGGTCGCGAGACCGAACCGCTTGGCAACCGCATCATCGAGGCCCCAGAAGAAACGGAACGGACGGAAGTGTGGCGCGACCCGCGATCCGGTTTCGTCGCCTACGCGCCGATGGGCAGCATCAAGCGCGGTCAGGCGCTGGTGACGACCGGAAGTGGCGGCAAGACGACCGCGTGTGGCAACTGTCACGGCGCGAACCTGCAGGGATGGGGCCAGTGCCGGGGATTGGCGGACGCTCGCCGAGTTACCTGGTGCGGCAGATGTACGACATGCAGACCGGGGCGCGAAACGGCAGCTGGTCGGAACTCATGAAGCCTGTCGTCGCGAAGCTGACGGCCGAGGATCTGATTCCTCGATTGCGGCCTACGTCGCCTCACGCCCACAAGACGGCGGCGCCGGCCAGCCAGACTGCGGTTCGATAGCACTCGCCGCCAATCACGCGAGGATTGAACAGGTCGACGATGCGGGATTCTGGATTGGCGGAAGCGAAGATGGTTGTCGTTCTACGTCCGGGCGACCGAGGGCCCGTTGATTCACGTCACGCTCGGCGAACTGGTCGACCTGCAGGGGACTTCCGGCGGCGGATTCAATTCACGCGCGGGGCGTCGATGTCGCCTTCGACGATGGTGAGCCGAAGGTGAGTGACGTCGCCGGTCGCGGTCTTCAACGAGCGGACGGGTGCGCGCTGATCAGGGACTAGCAGGTCGTCTTCGGACCTCGGCCAGGATCACGTGCCCCGCGCCGCCACTCGGAAACACCAGCGCCAGCGAGCCAGCGTCGAGCGTGACCTGCAGGATCCCCAACGGGCCGGCGTTGGTAGTTGCCGGCATACCGCGACATGCGCCCCCGGTGACAGTTCACCTCGCGGGCCCTGACGTCCGCGGACGCGTCGCCGGTGTAGCGGGGGCGCTCTTCTCGTTCCCGTTGCAGACGTGCTCGAGCAGTTCAGTGTCCGGCACGAACCGCGGGTCGACCGGGATTGTCCACGAGCGCGCGTAGGCGTGCGGATTGTCGAACGTCATCTCCACCTCGACCCGCCCGTGTTCAGCCTGGCGATACCGTACGGTCACGTGGACGCTTCGGTGTGGGGATGGCGCGGTGATGTCCAGCCAGGTCCGATCGTCGCAGCCGACCGTATCCACCACCAGCGTGTCGCCATCCCAGCGGCCGACGGATAACCCATCCAGTCCGGATTCGGATCCCTTGGGCAGCGGGCGACCGTCGCAGAAAGACCTGACGCGTCGACGCCCCTTCGTACAGGATGAGCAGGAGGTGCTTCGTCGGACCAACGATCGGCGACATCCCGAACAGTCCGGCGTTGGCCCGGAGGCAGGCAATCGGAGTCCGGACTGTCCTTGCCGAATCCTCCCGACCGCTTCGCATAGACGTCGCGCGCCCAGGGCAGACATCTCCACCTTCTGACTCGCCGACACGTTGAAGACATAGCCGAGCCCGTTCAGGCGCCAGTGGCCGGAGAGATCCGGCGTGCCGTTGGAGTTCGCGGCGTGGGTCGGCCTCCAGGTCGGGCTTGCCGTCGGCGGTGCGCGGAGGTCGGCCGATGGATAGCCCAGCCATCGCGCGGCCGCGGGCGCGGCGCAGAGCACGATGAAGATGAGCGCCAGGATCGGTCGAGTCATGGTGACATCCCCCAGTCGTGCCGGGCTGGGAGTCGGCCAGCGTTTCACCACTGAACGTCGCGCCATCACCCGTATCGAGCCCCAGCAGCGGTAGAGCGATACCGCCAACGCGCTAGGCTGGCCAGCTTCCCTCCGCCGCCGCATGACGGCGGACGCCGGCGGTTCCTCCGCTGGGCTGCGTCCGTTCGGTGTCGCCGGACCGATAGGACGCGAACCCGGCCTACACAGTTCGGAGGTTACCCACGCGTGCTTGGCCCTCGTGTTCGTCCCCTCGCCGTCCTCATGACCTCACCGCTTTCAGCGTCACCGCCCTCGCCCAACATGATCCCGAGAGAACTCCTCGTCGGCACGTGGGTGCTCGACGTCAACGCGTCACGCTACCTGCCGGGTCCGCCGCCGCGCTCGGAGACGCGCGTGTACACCAAGAGCGCCGATGGTATGGACGGTATCGTCAAGCGAACGCAGTCGGACGGGCAAGGTGATCACCATCGAGAACCTCGCCAACACTGGCCGCGAGCACATGGGGACAGGCACGCCCGATACGAGGCCGTGAAACTACGACAGATCGATCCGTTCACGTCGGAGGCGCTGCTGACCCACGGTGGGGCGACGTTCGGTGGTCGCGCGCGAGTATCGCGAGGGACGCGAAGTCGATGACGATCACTTTCCGGCGACCAGACGCAGACGTGCTGAACGTGGACGTCACCCGAAGCGATGAAGTGCCAGCGACCGGATGTAGATCGCTCACGAGCGTGACGGGTGGAGCAGCACGCGCATCCTGTTGACGCTGCCGGCCATCAGATTGGTCTCGGCGTCGATGCCTCGTCGCCTTCGGATGGGCCGGTCCTACCGGCGCATAATTGTTAGCGCAGTGTCGCGCGGAGCACGCCATACCGTCTCGAGTCCGGCGACGATCTGACCACGCAAGGCGGCGAGAGACGGGCGAGCGCCGGGTCGGCGTTCGGTGAGCTGCGCGTGGAGCGCCAGAGCGCCCCACGCATAACGGCGCGTGGCGGCGAGGATGCCGAGCGCGAGCTTGCGGCGCAATCCGGCCGTTCGTCTCGGTCTCACCGAGCATCCGTTCGATGGAAGCCTCAGCGTTCGACCGGGCCAACCGCGCCCGGTGTGTGTCGCGCGCGCAGTCGCCCCGAATCCGAGCTCGGCAGGATCGATGAGCGCGCCGATCACGCTTCGTGCATCCGCTGCCAAGCGTCATCAGCGTCGCCAGCGCCTCGCGCGCGCAGCCGGACTCCCACGTGGGCCGCGCCGCGTAGACGAGCAGCGCGAGGAGACGACCGGCGATCGGATTCAGAGATCCGATATCGGCAGCCAATGGGCCGGCGAGACCAGCAGCGTCGAAGCAGCAGAACGACAGAGCCGGTGAAGAAGATGGTGAAGACCGTATAGCTCGCGCGGAAGAGCGCATAGCCAAGCCAGACGCACCCGACGAGGAGCGCCGCCAGCGACGCCATGGTGCCGTCCGAGGGCGAGCACGAGCAGAGTGGCGAGACCGCCACCGAGAAGCGTGCCGACGACGCGGCCGTACCCGTGACGAACGGTCTCACGGAAATCCCGCTTGAACACCAGCAGCGTCGTCATCGACATCCAGTAACCGCGCGGCACGTCGCCGTATCGATAGATCGCGGTGGCGCCGGCAACGGCGGCCGCCAGACGAAGCGCATGCCGGAACACGGCCGAGGAGAAGGAGAGGTTTGCGCCGATGATGGGCAGCGAATCTCGCACGGCGCGTGTCGCTCGGCCGGGTCGAGCTGTCACCCCGATGTCGATCATTCCGGTTGGTTTCGGCGGGACCGTCCGCGTCGGGGCCGGATGGGTCGGGACGCGTGCCGTGGTCCCAGGCGGCACGAAGCCGCCCGCGCAACCCGCAAATCGCGGGGAGGTCATTGGCGGCGGACGCGCTCGCTCGGCGCGTCGTGAGACGGTCGACGCCGGACCACGCCTCGGCCGCATCGTCGGGCTCACGACCCTCTTCGATTGACGTGGCGAGTCCGTCGAGCACCCGTGCCGCGGCCTCCGCCACCAGCGTGCCCGGCGATCGCGACGACCGCAAGGGCAGCAAGGCTCGCGCGGATGCGCTCACTCTCATCGAGCAATGCCTGGAAGACCAGCGTTTCGCCACGCGCGAACGGGTGAGGGTCGCCGTGGAGTTCGGCGGCCCGGGGATTTCGGCTGCCCTGGCGGCCGAGCGAGCTCTGTGCGGCGACGCGGCGGGCGTAGCGCGAGATCGCGGTACCCTGACCAACGCGCGCCGTTCGAGGGGAAACCGACTGAACGGCCAGATTGCGACGACGAAGACGGTCTGGACACCCACCCTGTGAACACCATCGCCGCGCGCCACCGTGCCGCGAGGGTCCGAGGAGTACGTGTCGGGAAGCAGCACGGTGACCGTTGCCTGAAGCCGACCAACGTGCCGGCAGGGCCGAACGCAACAAGCAGGCCCGCAGCGAACGACCACACGACGGCCGCACCGATGGCGATCAGGGCCGACCCCTCGGTGAGCGAGCCGACAAAGACCGACAGAGCCATGGCCGCTGACGACAAGCAACATGACCCCGGCACGACTGCGATACCACCCTGGAACCATCCCCATCCGACCGAGACGGCGCCGACGGTGATGAACACGCCGCCCCGAGCTGGCCGAGAACGAGCGCGGTGACGAGCGGGATCGCTACGCCGATTGGCAGCGCAACGCCACGAGCGGTCGAACCCGGTCTGCGATCGAACGCGAGCACGGACGAGCCGACTTGTTGCCAGAAGCCGGTGGGACGGATGACGTCCCCGTTCAATGGCGGCCATTTCGTCGCGGGAGACGCGTGCAATGCGGTTGCCCATCGGGGCAATCCCGAGAATCGCGGGATGAACCTCCGGAGGTTGCAGCGGGCGTGACGATAGTCTTGATCACCGCGCGTGGGGTCACGGCAGGTGCATCGCCCGTTGCGCAAGACCGCGCGACGATCGCCGGAGGGTGACCGCAAGAAGATTCTTCAGGCTCGTGTACTGCCTGCCACGATCTGACCGAGGTCACCAAATTAAAGGTCCGCACACCCGTGACGAGTGGCGTGACGTCGTCAAGACGATGATCGAATACGGCGCAAAGAAAAACAGCGACGTCGACGTGCTGATCGACTACCTCGCGAAGAACCTGGCAAAGAAGAAGCGCCTCAGGGCAGCAGCGCGGTGATGTTGCGCTTTGGCGACGGTCCGACCTTCACCTTGTCACTTCCTTCATCGCCGGTACGTCGATCACGGTGACCGACGCGGTGTTCTCGGTGGCGATGTATATCCGCCGGCGCCGGGGCACGCCGAACACGCTTGAACGGCCCCGCTCGGGGGAAAGCGCACCTGCTCCTCGTCACCTCCAAGACACCCTTCCCTCTCGGCACAATCCCTCCGTCCCCACTCCCCGCGGACATCCATCCGTTTTTGGGCCGAGATTCCAAGGACGAACTGGGCGCAAAACAGGATGGTATCAAGAGGAGGGCCGTCCTCCGCCCCATCGAACGAGCCTCGAGACCGACCCGGGAGTTGCACCGCGATGAAGCTGTCACCCGAGGAACGAAGCGCCATCAATCGCAAGAATGCGAGTGCGTCGACGGGACCGAAATCCGAGAGCGGGAAGCGCGCCGTCAGCATGAACGCTTGCAAGCATGGCATGTGCGCCAGGAAGGTGACTCGCTGCCCCACGAGGACCCCGAGGCGGTCGAGAGGCGGCTCGGGCAGTGGACCGAGTCCTGCCGGCCCGCCGACGACATGGAGCTCTACCTGGTCGAGCAGGCGGTCCGGGCCAGCCTCAGCCTCGACCGCTGCCGCGACCAGCACACCGCCCTGCTCGCCAAGCAGGTCCGCGAGGCGCCCGCACGAGTGGGAGAACGAGAAGCAGGACGAGGTCGAGCGGCTCAAGGAGCTGCTGGTGGACGACCCGGCGGCGGCCGTGCGCCGAGCTGAGGCGGTCGGCGCACGGGTGCCGCTGGCTGCTGGGGCGGTGGTACGAGCTGGACAAGATCCTCGTGCGGGACGGGCGCTGGTGCGGGCCCGAGCGCGACGAGGCGACCCGGCTGCTCGGGCACCGGCCGGAGGTCGACCGGATCGTCGAGTCGGAGATGACGTTCCAGACGCGGCTGTTCAACCTGCTCTGCCACGCGAGCCCCTCTCCGGTGGCGATCGAGTGGCTGTGCGACCCGGCGCGTCGGCCCGAGTCGCTCCAGTGGACCTACCGGGTCGACCGGCTCCCCGGGCGTGCCGAGTGCCTGAAGGCGCTGCGCGACACGGCTGGCCGGGGAGGTGGTGGCGCTGGAGGAGCTCGAGGAGGAGCTCCGCACGACGCTCGACGACCCCGACCGGGCGGAGGCGGCGACGCGGGCGTTGGTCCCGCTGGACGAGTCGAAGGCGCGGCTGATGCTGCGGTACCAGACGACGGCCGAGAACTCGCTCTATCGCGCCTACAACGCGCTGGTGAAGGCGAGGAAGGGGCGCGAGGCGGCGGGCGAGGATCGCGAACCGGTCGCGCCGGTCGTGACGGTCGTCGAGGCCCCGCTTGCCGCGACCGGGCCGCTGCCGAACAAAGCGAATCCGGCCGACGACGCCCCGGGAGGCCCGGACGGGCCGCTGCCGAACAAAGCGAATTGCGACGCCGAGGCCCCGGCCGGCCCGCTGCCGAACAAAGCGAATTGCGACGCCGAGGCCCCGGCCGGCCCGCTGCCGAACAAAGCGAATCCGGCCGGGACGGCGCGACCGACGGGCCGGCCCCCCGGGCGTCGTCGTCGCCGGAGGGCGATGTCGAGGGGGGGCGATCGGGCGTCGACGGCCGCGTGTGGGTTCTGGGCAGCCGTCGCTGGAGGCCGGGCCGATGGCCATGACGTCGACGTGATCGACACGTCGGAGGGGAGAAAATGCGAATCGGGCCATGGATGGGTGGTGTCCCGGGTAACATTGCACCGTCGGCTCACTCCGGTGCAGGGGACCCGGCCACGGGCCCTCTCCCGGCGGGAGAGGGAGTCTGATCTCCCCCGCTCCAACGGGAGAGGACCGGGCTGAGGGAGCGTCTCGGTCATGCGCCGCCCCGCCGTCAGGTCCCCTCGACGTTCGATGAGCGCGGGACACCACCGATCATCGGTTCTTTGACAAGACGCATGCATCCAAGTCACTGGGCGGGGCATCCGTGTCTCTCGAGCGGGAGGGGTCTCACCGGGGAGGAGCGGACCCCGTCCCATCGAGGTCCCCCGCCGGCGGCACCGCCTCACGCGAGTGGCTCGCCTCGGGGCGGTCACGAGCGTGCGGACGAGGATCGTTCCCTGCCCGGAGGTGCAAGGTCCGCCCGTCATCTCGCGCCGGCCGGCCTCGATCAGGGACCAGGGCCGACGCTGGATCCGGTCGATCCAACGGCTCCGGTCCTTGATTCGGCGACGAGAAGTCGCTAGGTTGCGTCTCGGGACCGGTCGCTCGCAAGGGCCGGGCCCCGCGGAGGCTCCCGTCGATGCCCGCCAACCTCCCGCCCCAGTACAGCAAGGCCGAGGAGGAATTCCGCAAGGCGGCCACGCCCGCCGAGCGGCTGGAGAAGCTCCGCGAGATGTTCCGGCTCCTGCCCAAGCACAAGGGGACCGAGAAGCTTCAGTCGGACCTGAAGCAGAAGATCAGCCGGGCGAAGGATGAGATCGAGGGGGCGAATCGGCGTCGGCGGAAGAAGGCGGGCGTGAGCCATCGGATCCCGCGCGACGGGGCCGGTCAGGTCGTGCTGGTCGGGGCCCCGAACGCGGGCAAGAGTGCGATCCTGCGGCGCCCCTGACCAAGCGCAAGCCCGAGGTCGCGCCGTACCCGTTCACCACGCGCGCCCGTACCCCGGGATCATGACTGGGAGGATGTCCGCGTTCCAGCTCGTCGACCTGCCGCCCGATCACCGCCGACTTCTTCGAGCCCTGGGTTCCCAGCCTGATCCGCTCGGCCGACGCCGCGCTGCTGGTCGTCGACCTCGCCGACGATGACGTGGTCGACGCCGCCGAGACGGCCCTGGCGCGGCTCGCCGAGGTGCATACCGAGCTGGTCGGCAGACTCCCGTACGACGTCGAGGACGAGACCGTCCAGCACGTCAAGACGCGCTGGTCGCCAACAAGTCCGACGCCGACGGGCGCAGCGACCGCCTGGAACTGGTCCGCGAGTGGGCCGGACCGCGGTTCCCGGTCCTCGCCGATCTCGGTGGAACGGGAAGGGACTGGACGAGCTGCAGACGCGCCTCGTACGATCTACTGGGAGTGATCCGGGTCTATACCAAAGTCCCCGGTAAGCCGGCCGACCGGACGAAACCGTTCACCATTCCCGTCGGCAGCACGGTGCTTGACCTCGCCCGGGAAATTCACCGCGACTTCGAGCACACGCTTAAATTCGCGAGGGTCTGGGGGACGGTGTTTTCGAAGGGCAGACGGTCAAGCGCGACCACGAGCTTCACGACGCCGACGTCGTCGAGTTGCACGTCTAGGTCAGCAGCGAACTCCCGGACTGGCCGTGACCCGTCACCGAGGCAGCGGGCAGGGCGAGGAACGGCACGATGGGCAACGGCCCTGATCGTCGAAGATCACCCGGACCAGGCGCAGATGGTCGCCGGATTGCTGCGGTACCACGGCTTACGAGCCCGTCATCGCCGGGCGACGGGGAGACGGGCCTGGAGATGGCCCGACAGATCGCCCCGACGTGGTCCTGCTCGACCTGATGCTCCCCGACATCAACGGGTTCGACGTCTGCCGTCGGCTGCGGACCGACCGCTCGACGATGCTGACGCCCGTCGTCATGGTCACCGGCCTGGGCGATGACCAACCGGATCCAGGGCTTCCGCGTCGGGGCCAACGCCTACGTCACCAAGCCCTACGGGATCGACGACCTGATCGACGCCATCGCGGCCGCGCGCGGCCTGGCGGTCGGAGATCGACCGGGCGAACCTCCAGGGGGAGATCCACGTCGAGCTGAACAGCGAGATCACCCTGCTCCAGGACCTCAACGACTTCTTGCTGATCCTCTGCCAGACGACCCCGCTGACGACGAACAGGTCATGCACCTGCGGCAGGCCGTGATGGAGATGGCCCAGAACGCGATCGAATGGGGCGAATCGCCACCAGTCGGACCGGCTGGTCAACATCACCTACCGGGTCTACGACGACCGGATCGAGATCATGGTCCGCGACCAGGGGGCGGGTTCGACCGTCGCAACCTCCCCACGCCGCGGCCTCGGACGACCCGTTCTCGCACCTCGACGTCCGCGACAAGCTCGGCCTCCGCGCGGGCGGTTTCGGCCTCCTGATCTGCGAGGGAATGGTCGATGAGCTGCGCTACAACGACGCGGGCAACGAGGTCACGCTGATCAAAGCGCTTTCCCGCGGAATGGTCCGAGCTCAGCCGGTCGGCCCCGGGCCTGTCTCGCTGCCAGAGGCGTTCCGGGATGAGTCCGCACGTCCGACCCTCCTGGTCGTCGACGATGAGCCCGAGGTCCTCCGGTCGGTCCACGACCTGCTCCGGCTCGACTACCGGGTCATCACCTGCCCGAGGGGGCCGACGCCGCTCAGCGATCCTCGACGCGCCCGGACCGATCCACGTCATCATGTCCGACCAGCGGATGCCGGGCATGACGGGCGTCGAGGTGCTCCGTCACGCCAAGCGGATCCGCCCCGACGCCACCCGGCTGCTCTTCACCGCCTACGCCGACATCCGCGCCGTCATCGACGCGATCAACCAGGGGCAGCGTCTTCCGCTACATCACCAAGCCCTGGGACCCGGACGAGCTGCAGGCGGTCGTCCGGCAGGCCGTCGAGCAGCACGACCTGATCGTCGAGAACGCGACCGCCTGATGGCCGAGCTGCAAGGAGTCGCAACCACGCGGCTCGCCGAGGCCAACCGGCTCAAGGCGGCCTTCATCGAGGTCGCCAGCCACGAGCTGAACACCCCGGTGGCCGTCGTCCTGGGGATGACCGAGCTCTGGAAGCTGCGCTCAGGGCCGACGACGCCACCCCGTCCGAGCGGCACTGGGTCGATCGGATCCAGCGCGCCGGCAAGCGGCTCGCCGCGCACCGTCGAGCGGATGCTCAAGCTGATCCGCGCCGACGAGTTCGGCCACGACCGCTCGACCTGCAACCGGACGCACTCGAGCCCCTGGTCCGCAGGTCGTCGACGAGCTGCAGCCCTTCCTCGAGCGTCCGCGGCAGCAGGTCGACGCTCGAGCTCGACCCGGACCTCGGCACGCCGAGGTCGACCCCGTCAAGATCGCCGACATCCTCACAACCTCCTGATCAACGCCATCAAGTTCACCCCCGACGGCGGGACGATCCGCATCGCGGCCGCGGCCCGACGGGCGACGACCGGGTCCGGTTCACGGTCGCCGACCAGGCGTCGGGATCGAGCCGGCCGATCGGCCGCACCTGTTCGAGCCGTTCTTCACCGGCTTCGACACGATGCACCACTCCTCGGGCGACTTCGAGTTCGGCAAGCGCGGGATCGGCCTGGGCCTCTGCCTGGTCAAGACGTTCGTCGAGCTTCACGGCGGCAAGGTCGACGTTCGAGAGCACCCCGGGCGCGGCACCACCTTCGAGTTCACGATCCCCGGCGACTCCGCGCCTGCCGTGCAAGCCGTCCGGGTCGCCGGTCGCTTGAGCGGCGCAGGCAATCGGCGGCCGGATCAGGTCTCGGACGCGCGGATCCCGGGGTCCCGGCCGGCGGCGGCCGCCCTTCGCCCCGGCTCGCGATGTAGTCGCGGAGGTAGCGGAGGAAGGTCGGGCAGCCCGCCTCATCCCAGGCCTGCTCGATCGCTTCCTTGAGTCGCTGGTTCTCGGCCTGGAGGTCGCGGAACGGCTGGAGCGTCGGCGGAGTTGGGGTCGAGCGAGAGGACCTGGTCGTGGGTATTGACCGAGAGCAGGAAGCCGGCCGCGTTGGGCCAGGGCTGGATCTGGAGCTTCATGTGCGGGTAGCGCGTATTGCCCAGCCGGAGGGCGAAAATCGACGCCCCGCGTCGTCCCGTCCTTGCCCGCACGCTCGAACGGGGGCCGGCGTCAGTAGGGTCGATGCGTCCGCGCTCGGCCGGCCAATCCAGGCGACGGCGTACCGCGTCGGGCGGCTAGCCCGAAGGATAGGCGAAACCTAGGTAGACGTCGACCGCCTGGCGAAGCACGTCGACGCGGAGATGATCGTGAGATCGTGCGTATCGGCCGGCCGGAGCGGCTCCATGGATCGACCTCGATTTCCTGCTTCGCCGTCTCGCCGACGGATCATCTTCCGTCTCCCATTATATTGCCGCCGCTGTGCGTGCTCACCGATGAGAGGATGGCGGCCAGATCACGATCGGAATCTCCGCTGATCTGCGAACAGTTGACGCCGGGGTCGAGGTAGTCGCACGGTCCGCCGCTCACGGTCGTGAAGACGGCGCATCCGCAGACGATCGCCTCGAGCGGTTGCAGGCCGAAGCCGTCGACCCAGGCCCGATCGGAAGAAGGCGCGAAGTCATAGACGTAGACCTTCGAGCGATTGAACAGCTCGAGCACATCCCGATGCGGGAGCATCTCGTCCACGGTTTCCACGCGACACCGTTCGCGAAGAACGTGCACCAGCTCATCGTGGAGATACGGCGTCGTCTTGCGGCTGAGATAGAGCGCGTCGATGTCGCGCTGCCGCCGGTGATTCCGGCACGCGGGATCGAGAGTCGGAGAGACGAGAAACAGCCGCGCGCCGGGAGCCCACTGCGCCCAGTACGCCATGACGAAGCGGCTGATGCAGAGGATCGTCGGGCCGGCCGGCATGTCGATCGACCAGCCTGCGCTCTGCGCGTAATACGCGACGCGGCGTCCGTTGAGCCGCTCGAACAACCGCGACACGTGAGGCCCGAACGTGATCAGCCAGAGAGTGTCGGGCGGCTGAGACGCCAGATAGTCATCGGTGAGGAACGGATGCCCGGGCTCGCGGTCCTCGTAGGTGACGATCTCCAGCGGCCGCAGATCGGAAAGATATTGCGCGAGCTTGAGAGCGATGGCGATGCCGCCGGAGTGCCACGTGCGCGTCGTACCGGGAAGAGAAACTTGATGTTCATCTCTGGATTCGAATGCGCGGCGACGCGCGGGCGTGCATGGTACAGCGCATCGTACAGCGCGATTGCGTGACCTTCCCGCGACGGGGAACTAGCGACCCTACAGAGGTCAACACATCAAAGAAAAGCCTGGAAGGGGCCAAAGCGGAATCCTTGGCTCGTCAGAGAGCCGTGGTCTTCGGAATGGGCGGGTTGGGACAGCCTGCGGTCGGCAAGCATCTTCAAGAAGGGACCGGAGAAATGCGGTTCTCTCGAAAGCCCTGCGCACCCTGCATCCAGCGCGCTGCAATGGCGGCAGGGAAGGAAGCGGCTTAGATCAGCAGCCGAGGGTTTGAGGACAGAGTCTCACGAAAGGCTCGGCGACCATGGGAGCTCGGGGGCGCCCGCGGCCCCCCCGCTCAAGGGAGCCGCCGCGGACGTGCCGGGTATCGGCGAGTGCCGACAGGGAACGGCGCGTGGACTGAGCGTGGACCACGGTGGCCGACCTTGGTAGCGTCGGTATTACTCCATGCACATGCCGACAGCGACGAAATACCACGCCCAGCGGCCTTTTCGGCTCACCGATCGATGTCGGTCGACCTGCGACGATCTCAGTAGCGTGAGCCGCCCAGAAGGCTTTGGGAGCAGATGGTCGCCGGTTCGATCCCGGCCACCCCGACCAATACGCCGCGCCGTGAATTTCAACGCCGGCCGTGTCGGAGCCGCACAAGAGCATTGGAGAGCTTCGTGCGGAGGTCCATGCCTGTTGTGCCTGCCGACCCAAAAGAGCGGGGAGGCAGTTCAAGCGGGCATGGTCGTCGAGGTGCGTGGACTCCGTGTCCTTGTCGATCGCAAGGCCGCGAATAGTAAGACGGCGAGCGTCGCGAGGCTGATGGCGGCGCCGGTCGTGAAACTGTCGGGCCGATACCGCAACTCGAGCCGATGGCGACCGACGGGGACCCGAAACGCCAGAAACGCGTGGTTGTAGGAAAGCGGTTCGGCCGCGAAACCATCGAGCCGTGCCTTCCAGCCGGGCCAGGCCGTGACCGACGTTCCGACGATGGTGTCGCGCTCAGCCTCGATCTCGAGCGTCATCGACTGCGGACGATACGCAACCACGGTCACCCGGCCCGGGCCGTTCTCCGTCGCCTGGGAGGATGTGGATGGCGGCTTCGAGCCGACGACTCCCCAGGCGCGATAGTCCGTGATGACCCGGAGCGCCGCGAGGCGCCGTGCATGGTCCGGCTCATAGTAGATCGACGAGGGCACGAAGGCCCGCGGCAGGGCCTGCCCGTTTTCCAGGAGGTCGGCTCCCCGCCCGCGCGCGAGCCTTGTCCATCCGGGCGGCGGCTCGTAGCCCTTCGGGCACGAGGGCATACCGGACCCCCAGGAAAGAGAGGAAGGGCCGCTCGAGGTCATCCACCCGGTTGTACCAGACTGGCTGCGCGACGCACCACAGGGGATACGTCTCGTAGAAGTCGCGCAGGGTCATGGCCTCGTAGCCGCGGACATCTTCCAGCTCGTAAAGGGCCGAAGCATTCGGCACCAGCTCGAAGCCGAGACCCACGAAGCGGTAGGGCGTGCGCCGAGGGATCGCATCGAGAACAGGAAGAGTCGGGTAGTACGCCGACGCCCGATAGGTCGGATACACGCCGCCCGCTTCCGCGGTTCGCGATACCAGGAGGAGGCCGAGCAGGAGCGGAGCGGTCCACCGGGCTCGGCTCGAGCGGAGAGCGAAGACGACGAGGAGAGCGGCCAGCGCCAGAGGGGCCATCTCCCAGAAAAGCCTCGACGTCCGGAACGCCTGTGTCATGCCGAGACCTTCCATCCCGGCCGCTCGGAATCGAAAAACGCCCAGGATCAGCGAGCGCCGACAATCCCGTCCCGACGAGAAACGCCGGCAGGCCTTCTCCGTGGCAGAGCCTCTCCGCGCCCAGGGCCGCCAGAGCCGACAACGCGAAGACGGCGAGGAAGACGCAGTACTCGAGGATGCTGATCTCGAAAAGCGGCAGCGAGGCCACGGCATCCGTGACGACCGCGAGCCGCAACCAGAGCGCGGCGCCCAGCAGGCCCATGGCCATGAAGATCCATCGCTGCCGGTTGCGTGAATACAGGCCCGTCCACGCGAGCGGGAAGAGGATGGATCCCGCGTAGACGGCGGGAGGGCCGAAATCCTTCCAGACGTTGCTGCGTCCCGACTCTCCGTAAGCGAAAGGCACCGGGAACGTCAAACCACGCCGCGCGCTCTCGATGAGCGGGGCGCCTTTCTTCGCGTCCGCGAAATAGCCGCTACGCACGGCGTGCTCGTGCGTCTGCGGCATGGCTTCGGCCAGGGGAAGCAGCTGGACGGCCGTCAGGCCCAGAGCCGCGGCGCCGGCGACGAGCGAGAGAAGCACGGCGGGGAGCCGCCGGGCCCGGTCGGCGAAGGCGAGTTGAAAGAGGAAGTACACACCGCCCCCGGCCACTGCGAAGAGCAAAGTCTCGGGGTGGCCGGCCGTGACGATCAGGACGAGCGCGCACGTGGTCAAGCCGACGGCCCGCCGATCGGAGTCTCTCGCGAGTCGGGACAGCCCGAGAAGCAGGAGCGGAAACGGTCCGACGGAATTGCCCACGGGAAAGCCGAGCCAGAAGACGAGAAAGTCGGAGAACCCCCAGCCGACCGCGCCCAGAAGAGCGGGGGCTTCGCCGCATCCGAGGTCCCGAAGGAAAAGATAGGCCGCCAGCAGCGCGACGAAGAGGCGCAAGGTCATCTGGAAGGTCCACGCCTGGGGCAGAGGGAGAAGAAGTCCCAGCCACGTGCCGGGGTGGAGCGCGGCGGGTTGTTGCACGGCGAGGAGCGGCTCGCCCGCGAGGATGTACGGATTCCAGAGGGGAAATCCCCCGTCCGCGACCGCGGAGCGAACGGCCTTCTGCCAGGGGAACATCTGCGTCGCGACGTCGTGAAGGAGCGGCGTCCAGGGATGGCCGATGCCGTGCTCGGAGCGGAGGGACGCGAATGGCTCGGTCGGATACAGAACGTCCACGGGTCCGTAAACGCTCGCCGTCAGGAGCGCTCGGCCCGTGAAGAGAAGCGGAATGACTGCAATCACCAGGGCCACGCGAGCCTTCAGAGGCGAAACCCACCGATGGGCCGCGGCGAAGGCGAGACTGGCGGTCGCTCCGTACACGGCGACCGAGGCGGCGACGAGCAGGAGCACTCGGCCGATTCTACGATCTCGCCACTACCGCCACCCCGAGCGCATCGTGGGAAGAAAGGCGTCGTCGAGGAACGTGCGCTGACTGTTCTCCACGGCCTGTGGGGACGGACGGATCGACACGACGGCGGTGGCCGCCACGAGGCCGGCGAGGGTTCCCGCCAGCAGCGTGACACGCGAAATCTTTGCTCCCCACACGGCGGCCAGGAAAGCGACAGCGCAGGCAAGAAGCGGAGGGATGAGCGAAACCAGGGGCGGCAGACCCGCCGCGACCCCGAGGTTGAATTCCACAATCCCGCGCCGCAGATAGTAAAGGGACACGGTTCGCGTCGGGTTCCACGCTCCATAGGGGATCGTCCAGGAAGTGGATCCCGAAATGGCCAGCAGGCACGCCCCATAGACGACACCGGCGACCAGCGCGACCTTCCTGCGGCCCTGCCCTCCGTTCGGACTGCGTACCGCGAACAGCCAGAACACGAGCAGGAATCCTCCGATCAGGTATCGGGGCCCGAGACACCAGCCGCCCCGCCAGTGCGGTGGCGCATACCCGGAGATCGCGAGCAGGAGCAGGAGCGGGCCGAGCGCCGGCACGAGCAAGGACGGATCCCCTCTCAGGTTTCGGAGAGCGATCACGGCCACGATGGGCCACAGGATCATGAACGGAGAGAAGTAGAGCAGTCCGTGCGCGGGATCCAGAAACAGCCCCGCGGCGGCCCGGAGGGAAGGCCACGAGATTCCGACGATGCCGCGGCCGGCGAGCGACGAGTAGTTCTCGCTCGCGGCGGGTGGGGAGCGGAACACTCCCCCGAAATAGTGGGCGTGGTACCAGGCGAGCGCCAGGGCGGGAACCGCGGCCCCGGTCACGAACGCGATCATGCGGGTCGCAGGTCCCCGCAGGGCGACGGCGATCCCCAGGCAAAGAGCAATGAGGGCGACGGGGTATTCGGTCGCCACGGCTGCCGCGGCCAGGAATCCAGCGGCCACCGCCGACATCCATCCGCGGTCGTGCGTCGCGAGCGTGAAGCTGAGGAACAGGAGGGCCGCAACGAAGGCGTGGGAAAAGAACGACCGAGCGTAGACCTGGAACGGGGTGGCGAAGAGCAGGGCAAAAAGCCAGAACGACAGAAAGGGCGACGCGGGAATCCGTCGCAGAACGCGCCGGACGAACACCGGCCACCGCCAGGACGACCACGAGCGTGACCGACAGGACTCGCGATCCGTAGAAAACCAGCCAGTCCTGCAACGAGGAAGGGGCTGGCAGGAACCGACGGATGACCGTGTATGCCGGAAGCGCCGCGACCGCCAAACCGGGCGCCTTGTTCGAAAACCGACGGCCCTCGTGGACCGCAACGTCGGTGTGCGAGCCGAGGTCGCGCAGCTCCGGCTCGATTTCGGCCGTGGCGCGTTCCCCGAGGGCGCGCAGCAGCTGGAAATGACTGCGCTGATTGGAGTCGCCCAAACCCGGGTACAGCCCGACGAAATACACGCAGACGAAGGCGAAGCAGCCTAGAACCCAGGCGCACGCTCGGCGAGACCGAGCGCGATCCTCCGCGCTCGGGAGGTCCGCGCCTGCGACCGATGCGCGATTCATGGTGTCGTGGGGGACGGGGCCTGTGATTTCGGCCGGGCCACGACGGCGAGGCTATCCCAATCCGATCGATCGCGAGGGCGGCGTCCGCTGTCGTAAGCTTGGTCGTCGATGGCGGATGCCGCATTCCGGAGACCCTGGCCGTGGCTCCGCCGGATCGTCGCGACCATCGCATTCGTCACAGCGTTCGTCGTTCTGACGGGCGGCAATCCATTCCCCGACTTTCGAGGCCGGCTGGGCGTTCTTCGCCGATCCTGGCGCAAGGACTCGTGGGACCGTCGCCTCGAAGGAACCGCGGCCGCTTACGACCGACGGTTCGCCGCCTTCCTGAATTCGGCGCGAAATGCTTTGCCCCCCGATACCCCCGGGCTCGCTCTCTACGCGCCCGGCATTCCCGAGTGGGGCGGGTTGTACCTCGCCGTCTATCACTTCGCGCCGACACCCGTTCTCCTCGCTCCCAAGCGCGTTCCTCCCGGCTGGCTCGTATTGACATACGGCCAGGCCGCGCCTCCCGTCGGGCGAGTCTTGCGGCAGTTTGAGAACGGCGCGCTGGTTCTGCCGCCATGAGCTCCGAAAGCCTTCCGTGGTCCGTGCTCCAGGTTGCTGGAATCCTGCTCCTCGCGGTCCTCGTCGGCCAGGCCGTGGTCTCCGTGTGGCTTCCCGACGGCCGGGGTCGGCGGCTCGAGAGATGGGGATGGAGCATGGCGCTCGCTCCGCTGTTTCTGGCTGGCGAAGTCGTCGTCTCGTTCGCTGTGCGGCTTCGTCCGGGTTGGATCCCCTTCCTCGCGCTGGCGATCGGCGGGATCGTTGCGGCCCGCCGTTTCCGTTTGCCGAAGGTCGACCGGACCACGGACGATCCAACATGGCGCTCGCCCGTCGCCCTGCTTTTTCTCGCGCTCACGCTCGCCGGGATCTCGATCTACGCGGTGCGCTGCCTTTCGGAACCGATGTGGTCGAACGACTATCTCGCGGTTTGGGGACTCAAAGGCAAGACCATGTTCGGGGACGTGGGAATCCCTCAGAGGTTGTTTCGGTGGGCCGAGTTCGAGTTCTCCAACCCGGGCTATCCGATCGGGCTTCCCCTCGTCTACGCGGGATTGGCGTTTCTTCTCGGTCGCTGGGACGACCACGCGATGGCCTTGCTCTTTCCGTTCTTCCAGATCGCCACACTGCTGGTGCTGATCGGATGGCTGCGAAGGCGAGGTGCCGACCTCGTCGTCGGACTTGGCGGCAACGGCCTTCGTGACGAACTTCGGCGTGCTGTATTCCGCCTGGCTCAGCGGGATGGCGGAGGTTCCGGCGGCATTCACATTCCTCCTGATGGGTACGGCGCTGTGGGACGTTCTCGACGACACGGATCCGGGCTCCCTTCGCCGGCTCTTCCTGGCGTCGCTGCTGGCTGCCGCAACGAAGAATGAAGGTGTCTTCCTGGTCGCAACAGCCATCGCGTTTCTCGCGTTTCAGGCGGTCCGGCGCAGAGAGCGCCGGCTGTGGCTCGGCGGAGCGGCTGCGCTGACGGCCGGCATGGGCTCCGTCCTGCTCCACCGACTGGTTCTCGGAAGTCACCCGGTGCGGGGCCTCGACCTGCACCTCCTCTGGAGCCCCGGCCTGGGCTCCCGAGTGGTGGAGACTCTGCGCGAAGAGTGGACTCAGCTGGCTCGTCCCATCTGGCCCGGCATCGTGGCCCTCATCGTGCTTGCGGTGCTCCATTTGCGACGGCTCAACACGAATCCCATCCTCCTGGTGGCCTCGGCTTCCGTCGCGACCTACCTCGCCCTTCCCGTGCTGTGCCCGTTCGGCCCCGGCTGGCTGGTCCATTGGACTGTAGGACGAATCACCAGCGCCCTGGTGCCTCTTCTCGCGGCCGGCGTCGGCATGGCGTGGTGCAATTCCGAGCAAATCGCCACCGTCGCGGCCGACCACGATCGAATCGCGACCCCGGAAGCGGCGCCGAGACCCTGACGCTCGGCTAGCGGGCCGCGATGCGGCGGGCGGCTTCTTCCGCCGCGGAGCGGACGAAGAGGTCGAGATCTTCCCGGCGAGTCCGGTGATTCGTGAGGTTGACCCGAATCGCCAGATGACCTCGGATTCGCGTGGCCGACGGGACGGCGACGCCGGATTCCTGCAGCGCGACGACGACGTCCTCGTTCAATGAGTCCACGGCGGGCTCGTCCCAACCCGCGGGACGGAAGCGGAAGCAGACGATGTTGAGCGAGGGCGTGTGCAGAAGCTCGGCGTCGGGAAGCTGCCGGACGAGGCCGGCGAGGTAGCCGGCCTGGCGGCAGTTCTTCTCGATCGCTCGCGCGAACGCCGCTGCGCCGTGCTCCTTCAGCGCCATCCAGATCTTTAGCGCCCGGAACCCGCGCGACAGCTCGGGTCCGAGATCGGACGGCCACTCTCCGCCGCCGGCGAGACCGCGGTCCGAGGAGCGCAGGTACACGGGCCGCATGGAGAAGGCGGATCGATGCGCCTCGCCGTCGCGGACGAGCAGGCCGCCGGCGTCGTACTGCACGTGCATCCACTTGTGAAAGTCGAAGGCGATCGAGTCCGCCCGCTCCAGGCCGGCGACCCTCCGCCGAAGGCTCTCGCTCAGCACGGCCAGCGCGCCGAAGGCGCCGTCGACGTGGAACCAGAGCTTCTCGTCGCGGCAGATCGCGGCAATCGACTCCAGATCGTCGATCGCTCCCGTGTTCACGGTGCCCGCGGTTCCAATCACGCAGAAGGGCTCGAGCCCGGCCTTCCGGTCGTCGGCGATCGCCGCCCGCAGCGCGTCGAGATCGATGCGGAAGTCCTCGGTCACCGGAATCCGGCGAAGTCCCTCGCTTCCCAGTCCCAGGATCTCGACGGCTCGCGCGACCGAATGGTGCGCCTCCGCCGACGCATAGGCCACGAGAGCTCCCCGCCCGGCCGTGCAGTCCCTTGCGCCGGATGTCGCCGCTCCGGGCGTTGCGCGCGACGCAGAGCCCGGTGAGATTCGCCATCGAAGTGCCGGTGAGAAGGACTCCGGTGGCTCCCTCGGGGAAACCGAAGATCGACCGGCACCACGCGATCACGGCCCGCTCGACGTAGAGCCCGACGTGCGCGCGGCCTCCGCAGTTGGCGTTCATGGCCGCGGCGGCGAGCTCCGCAACGATGCCGGAGGGGAGCCCGACCCCGTGGACCCAGCCGAAGAACCGCGGGTGCAGATTCCCGACGGGGTACGGGAGGACCAGCTCCTTCAGATCGCGGTACGCCGCCGGAAGACCCTGCGGCTCGACGGGAAGCGGCTCGGCCAGCTTTCCCTGCACGCTTTCGGGAACCGGCTTCCAGACCGGCCGCTCCCGAATCGTTCGGACGTAGTCGACCGCGTCGTCGAGGGCCGCGTGCGCGAGAGCGCGAAAGGAGTCCCAGTCGACGGGATCGAGCGACTCGTCGGAGTCGTCGCCGCCGCGGGACGGCGCGACGCGGCGCCGGCGGCCGTCCTGTGCGGCATCGCCGCCGCGCGGCGCGCTCGCCGAGCTTCTCCGCGAAGCCACGGCGCCAGATCGCAGGCCGGCGGCCGCGAGGGCCGCTCGGCTCGAGGCCAATCGCGTCCGCTCCGCGCATCGAGAAGTCCGCGGATCGAGGTGCGTCGAGTCTTGTCGAGGTAGGGGAGCGGCGTGTCCGCGCAGATGAACGTCGCGAGGACCTCGCCGTCTTCGTTCGCGGAGCGTATCCAGGCTCGAGTCCGCCGCGCGCGCCTGCAGGAACTGCAGCAGGCCCGCGAGCGCGAAACCGGAGCTCGGGCCGGCCATCACGCCGCAGACGGCAGAGGGCGAGGCTCTCCTTGAAGGAGTCCTTGGTCTCGACCTCGACGATGGCGTCTGCCGTCGTCGCGCCAGGGAAACGCGATCTCCGCAGCCGCCGCCTCCGAGCGGACGCCGGGCACGGCGTTTCCCGGAGCGCAGATCACGCCGACGAGCGTCACCCTGGGGTTCTTCCGCGGGAAACCGCGACTCGCTCCATCAGCGTCCCGGTCGTCCCGAGGCCTGTCGCGAAAACAGTGAGCTTCCCGTCGGTCTGCGCCCAGATCTCGGGGGCGACCCAGCTCTCGAACGCTCGCGGGTTGGATTCGTTTTCGTACTGCCCCGGGTTGAACCAGCCCGGCTCGCGACCGTTTTCGCGCGCCTGAGCGATGCCGCTCGGCTCGCCGGGTCCGTCCTTCACGAGCCTGGGTTCGACGCCGCACAGGCGGAGCAGCTCGAGCTTGCCCGGAGCGATGTCCCAGGGCACGATCGCGACCACTCGGCGGATACCGAACTGAGGGGCCACCACGCCCAGCGCGAACGCGGTGTTGCCCGAGGAGCTTTCGACGATCGCATCGACGCCTTTGAGGTTGCCCGCGGCCTCGGCGTCGGCCAGCATCCGGATCGCCGGCAGAGACTTGATGCTCAGGAGCGGAAGCAGGTACATCAGCTTGCCGAAGATCCGGACGTTCTGTGCGCGAAAGGGGTTCAAGGAGTCGGGAAGCTCGACGAGCGGGATCGCCGGATTGTTCTCCGGATTGAGGAAGTCCCGGATCGCGTTCGGACCCTCGAAGACTCCGCGACGCGCCTGCGGCGCCACCGTGTTTTCGACTGCTTCTTTGATGGGATCCTCCGAACCGGCTCCAGGATGCAAAGCCAATGCCGGTCGCCCGAATTCCCGCAGAGCCTATCGCACCCGCCGACCTGTCCCCGGCGGGCAATGCTCGGAACCCGGCGGCGATCGGGTGTGGCAATATCCGCGCGACACGCTCCCGGAAAGGAAGGCCCGTTCGATGCACCGCGAATACATCGCCTGGGATTCGCCGGCCCTCGGCCGCAGGATGGATCTGCTCTGGTTCGGGCACGGCGGCCAGCCCATGATCTGGTTCCCGACCTCGCAGGGACGCTTCTACCAGAACGAAGACTTCGGCCTCGTCGGCGCGGTCGCGGATCTGATCGATCGCGGGAGCATCCAGGTCTGTTGCGTCGACAGCGTCGACGCCGAGAGCTTCTACGCGACGCAGAAACACCCGGCGGATCGCATCCGCCGTCACGACCAGTACGACCAATACCTCCTGACGGAGGTGGTTCCCTTCGCGCGCAACAAGGCGCACTGGGCCGGCCGCCTGGCGACTCTGGGCTGCTCGTTCGGCGCGTACCACGCGGCGAACTTCGGATTCCGCCATCCCGACGTGATCGACAAGGTCGTCGGCTTCTCCGGCAAGTACGACATCCACTCCTTCCTCGACGGTTACTGGGACGAGCTCTGTTACTTCCACTGTCCGACCGCGAACGTTCCGAACATGGACGCCGACTGGGTCGCGCGCCTCTCATCCATGGACATCGCGATCGTCACCGGCGAGACCGACAACATCCTCTCGGGAACGACGACGATGCTCGGCCTCCTCGACGCGAAGGGAGTCCGCCACCGCGGCTCCGTCTGGAACGCGCCCTTCGGCCACGACTGGCCGTGGTGGAAGACGCAGATCCGCAGCTACGTGCCGTAGCGACTCTACCCGCCGGGATTGCCGCCGTCCTGCGACGCGGCTTCTCCTCGAGAGTCTGCCTTGGCGCGGCGCGGTGCCCGACGAAGAGAGGGAATGTTCCATCTGTCCCCTCTCCCAAAGGATCTCCCGGGTCGGCCTGAATCCGGACCGACGACTTCACTTTGGCCAGAGGTTCGCGGAGGATCCGACCCAGGTCTTGTCCTTGTTGTAGTTGACGCCCATCATCTTGCCCTGCGAGAGGCGCGCGAGCGTGAGGACCGGAAAGGGAGCACCTTCGCGCCAGACGAACATCACGCGCACCTCGACCTTGGAGAAGTTGCCGTCGGCCGTCGCGATGGCGGGCGCGTACTCGATCTTGCGCATGAGGATCCAGTGGGCGCGCTCCGTCTCGGGAATGGCTGCCAGATCCCGGGGCGTGACTTCGATCTTGACGCCCGAGCCCGCAAAGGAAAAGAGAGGCTTGAGCACCCAGTTCTCGAGATCCTCCGGCGGCGCGGAGAAGTCCGAGAGAAGCCGCGATTCCGGAACGGTGGCATGGGAGATTTCGGGGAGGCAGTGCTTCGACCAGCGAAAGTACCAGTTCGGGTGGCCCGCCCATGAGACGTCGAGCCGCGAGGTCAGGTCGAAGGGCAGTTGTGCGCCCTGTCGCTTCGAGCTCGTCGAAGATGAGCCGGTTGTAGATCCGCCGGATCCGCGTCCGTTTCCCGTCCCGGTCGTACCAGAGCTCCCGGCCCCGCTTCTCGATCTGCGACGGGTCGAGCGCACGGACTCCCCAGAACTTCTCGGTGAACGCGAAGTCGATGGCGGTCTTCTGATGCGGCGGGTCCAGATCGAGAAGGATGACCTCCTCGGGAGCGAGGCCCGAGAGAATCGCCTCGCCGACGACCCGCTTGTAGGCGGGGGTGTCGAGACCCGAGAGATACCAGTCGAGCCGATGGCCGTCCGGACAGACGTACGAGAGCTCCTCGCACTGGGCGACCTGAAAGGCGTAGAGCGTCGGAAACGCCTGGAGCTCGATCAGTCTCGGGACGAGCCGGCCGGCCTCCTGCGCGACCGCGAAGTCCGTCACGGCGAAGACGGGCAGGTCGTCGCAGCCCGGCACGTCGAAGCGTTGCGGCACGGCCGCGAGGGATCGCTGGAGCGCCGCAGGCGTGGAGAGCTGACGGAAGATCTCGAGCGAAGCCTCCACCATCTCGTCGCGCAGCGCCGGCGGCAGAAACACCGGGGTCTCGGCCAGACGGAAGGGGATCTCCATCCCGCCCCGATCCGAGAGGCGTTTGGCGTAAGAGCGGTAACGATCTTCCGAGAATCCCGCGTTGTAGGCGCGCCGGAGCTCGGGGATCACGACCGGGAATCCTCGCCGGGCCTCGATGGCATCGGCGGGAGTCTATCCAACGGCGAAAAAAATCGGCCGCCGGGAAACTTTACCCGGCGGCCGTGAATCGCTCCGTCTCGAGCCGGCGGCGTCGCTAGCGTGAGCTCGTTCCCTTCCCGCCGCTCGGCCGGCAGTTCGGTGAGGTCGGGCTGCACGGGGCCGGCACGGGTCGGCACTGCACCTTCTTGTTGAAGCAGGGCCCGGGCAGCGGGCTCGGCGGCTGCTTGACCGCCTGGGCGGATTCCGCCGCGGCGGAGAGGACCAGAATCGCGATCAGGGTTCCAAGGCGCTTGTTCATGACTGCCTCCTTTTCGTCACGCACTTTCGCGCGGCGAGACCCCCCGAGTCCGGAGGTGGACATGAGATGTTCGTGAGACTTTGGAGGCCGGGCTACTTCAGGCCGTCGACGACGAAGAGGTCGGAGACTTCGGTGCGCTCGTAGCTGTAGACGACCGTGCGCCCATCCCGCGTCATCTTCAGGTTCAGGATTCCGGTGACGCCGGCGGAGTCCGCGGGTTGGACCTCGAGCCAGGGCTCGGTATTTCCGGTCGCGATCTCACGTCGGGTGACCCGACCCGAGCGCGTGGTACCAGCCGATTAGAGGTAACGCCCGTCAGCGCTCCACTGCCGGATGCTCCCCTCGGAGAGGCTCATCGGCGGTCCGGGCAGAGGGCGGGGCTCGCCGCCGCCGAGAGAGCGGCGCCACCATAGGCTGACCGGAGCTCGCCATGTAGGCCAACGGGTTCCGTCAGCGAGATCGCCCACCCGTTCGGTGTGGGTCGTCGTCGCGCACGCGGTGCGGCGGGCCGCCGTCGATCGCGGCCCCAGAGCCGGTGCTCGACGCCCTCGCTGATGAAGATGTGCTTGCCGTCCGGCAGGAATCCTCCGTACCGGCTTCAGACCGAGCGACACCTTGCGGGTGTCCCTGATCCGGTCGGCAACAACACAATCTCGAGTTCCTCCGCCGGTCGTGAGGAGTGCAAACCCACTTGCCGTCGCTCGAAATGTTGTGAGGCTCGCCGTCGCCGAGCCGAACCGCCGGGGAGACGTCGCATCCCCGCATGTAGACGCCGCCGGCGGGATTCCCTGGCCCCGTCGCCGCCCTCGCGAAGGATGATCTTCGTACCGTCGTCGGACAGGCCGCGAACGTCGGAGCCATCGAGCCATGCGATCTCTCGCTCCTTTCGCTCCACGGTTCCAAGACAAGTCAGGCCTCTCCGCTTGGAGTACCGCTCGATCAGGAATCGACCGCTGGGACCGACATCGAGAAGGCGAAGACTCGCTCCTGCCATCGGCAAAACGACGCGTTCGCGCCCCGAGAGGGTGACGGCACGCAGTGCCCGGGTTTCGCTGGTCTTGCCTCCCACGAAGTAAACCTCCCGGAGATCCGAGACCAGGCGAGGCCCGCTGGACGTCGTTCGAGGTCGCTGACGAGAATGCGCTTCTCGCCTTTGCGGTCGATCGCCAGGATCGAGGCTTTCGGGAATGTTTGTTGCATCTCCACTACTGCGATCAACTTTCCATCGGGAGACAAGTCCATCGGTGGTCGGACCTTGGGCGCCTCATAGACCGCATGTCCGATGGGTATTCGAGCCGACCACCTCGGCCTTCGATGGCCCTCAGGATCGCGAGATCCTCGCCGTCGGGGGCCCAGCTCGCGGCCCCCACCGACTCCAGCACCTCTCGCACCGAGCCGCCGCCGAGCGGCGCGCGTCCCAGAGTCTCGATGCTACCGATCCTCTCCAGGGCCACCGCGAGCTCACCCTTGGAGGAGATCGACATGACTTGCGCCTTCTCGATCCCGAGAGGCCGGGACTCCACGGAGTCCGTCCGGACCGAGAAGAGCTCGAATGGGTGTCCTTCCCATGCCGCTCCATAAACCACCGTTCTCTCGTCGGGGGCGAAGAGGCCGACCCCCCGACCATTCCTCGGCGAAACGTGAGACGCCGAAACGTCGGAGCGATGCCTCTGCGCCGGGAGTCGCGGTACCGGTCGCCGGCCCAGAAGGCGAGCACGATCCCGATCACGGCCGCGATCGCCGCCCTCGCCCGCGCGTTCCTGGAGCGACGGAGACGCCCGTCGGGAGCGAGAGTATCTGGAGCCGAGGTCACGGCGGTGAGGGTGCCGAGGTCGAAGGCGAGGTCGCGTGCGGACTGGAAGCGGTCGGAGGGTTGCTTTTCGAGACAATGCGCGACGATGCGTTCCAGAGCGGGAGAAGTCTGCCGCCCGCTCTCCGAGAGCGGAGGCGGCTCCTTGTTCAGGATCGCGCTCATGGTGTCTGCGGGCGTCTCGCCGCGAAAAGCACGTTTGCTCGTGAGACATTTCGTAGATGACGGCGCCGAACGAGAAGATGTCCGAGCGGTGGTCGGCCTTTGCGCCGCGGATCTGCTCCGGCGACATGTACCCCGCTGTTCCAACGACGACTCCGGACTGGCTGGGATCGGTGAGTGTCTGGTCCGCTCTCGGCTGTCCTTCTGCGACTTGTCTCGCCAGGCCGAAGTCGAGGATCTTGACGAGGCCGTCCTTGGTGAGGAACAGGTTCTCGGGCTTCAGGTCCCGGTGGATCACGCCCCTCTCGTGCGCGGCGAGCAAACCCCCAGGGCGATCTCTCGGGGCGATCTCGGTGGCGCGTCGGGCCGGGATCGCGCCGTGGTCGAGCCGCTGGCGCAGCGTCTCGCCGTGGAGCAGCTCCATGACTGCGAAGGTGACGCCATCGGAGGCTCCGAAATCGTGGATCGCGAGGATGTTGGGGTGGGAAAGGGCCGCAATGGCTCTGGCCTCGCGCTCGAAGCGGGCGAGGGCCGTCGCGTCGGCGGCCACATCTTCGGGAAGCACCTTGATGGCGACTTCGCGAGCGAGCTTCGGATCCCGTGCGCGGTAGACCTCGCCCATCTCCCGCGCCGAGCGGCGCGAGGATTTCGTACGAGCCCAGGCGAGAGCCGGCCGCCAGGGGCATGTGAGTGGCGGGATTCTACAACTCGAACCCCGAGAAAAAATCGGCCGCCGGGAAACTTTGCCCGGCGGCCGTGAATCGCGCGACTCAGCGGGCAGCGCCGCTAGCGTGAGGTCGTTCCCTTCCCGCCGCTCGGCCGACAGTTCGGCGAGGTGGGGCTGCACGGGGCTGGCACAGGCCGGCACGGCACCTTCTTGTTGAAGCAGGGTCCGGGCTGCGGAATCGGCGGCTGCGTGGCCGCCTGGGCGGATTCCGCCGCGGCGGAGAGGACCAGAATCGCGATCAGGGCTCCAAGGCGCTTGTTCATGACTGCCTCCTTGTCGACACGCACTTTCGCGCGGCGAGACCCCTCGGGTCCGGAGGCGGGCATGAGATGTTCGTGAGACTTTCGAGGCGATGACTACTTCAGGCCATCCACCACGAATAGGTCCGAAGACTCCGTGCGGCGGTAGATATGCGCGTACGACCGGCCGTCGGGGGTGATGCCGGCGCCGATGAACTCCGTGACACCGGCAGGGTCTGCCGGCCCGAACTCGAACATCCGGGTGGTCGCTCCGTCGGAGATCCTGCGGCGTTCAAAGCTGCCGGGAATTTCGCTTAACCGGGCGAAGTACAGGAAGCGCCCATCGGCGCTCCAGGTTGCGAGGGTGCGGCCATTCGGGACCGGTGGACCGGGAGGACGCGCGAGGGCCCGCCGGCCAGCGATGCCGTCCGCAGACCGCCTCCTTCGGTGACATATGCGATGAACTGGCCATCGGGTGAAAATGCGTAGCCCTCCATGATTGCTGGCAGATCGACGGATCGGATGAGGCTGCCGTCCAGTCGCACGAGAAGCATCCGCCCGTCCTTGTTCGCAGACCACACGGCGATGGCCTGTCCGTCCGGTGTGAACACCGCGAAGATCGGATCGTCGCCGCTCAACGGGAGCTTTCGAGCGGAGCCGGGCCCCGTCGGCAGCAACCAGACCTCGGTTCCGCGCATAACGAGAACCCACTGGCCGTCGGGCGACAGGCTCATGGCCGCTCCCTCGCCGAGCCGGATCGGCGGCGAGGCGTCGCAACCTCTCAGATACGCCACTTCGGAGGAGGCCGCGCCATCGCGGACTTCGGAGAACAGGATCTTGCGGCCGTCGTTCGAGCCGTCTCGCAGAGCCGACCCATCGAGGAACGAAACTTCGCGCTCGGCACCCGCGTCTCCCTGGCGGCAGGCGATGCCCTGACGCCGGGACGTACGCTCGAGAAGGAACCGGCCGTCGGCGGAGACGTCGTGAAGCATCATGCCGAGGCCGAGGACCGGCAGAACGACGCGCTCCCTCCCCGAAAGCTCGAGCGCACGCAGCGCGTTGCTGCGGCCCGAGTTGCCGCCCACGTAGAAGAGCCCCCGAGAGTCCGGAAACCAGGCCAGACCCCAGGGCGGCCGGTCGAGAGTCGCAAGGGTGGTTCGCCGTCCTTCGCGGTCGACGACGGACAGGGTCGCGACCGCCCCGCCGCTTTCGGTGATGGCCACCTTCGTGCCGTCGGGCGAAACGCGGGGCATGTTATCCAGAAGCTCGGACGCGAAGATCCGGCGTCCGATGGGAAATTCGAGCACGCGCTCGCCGCCGGAGATGCGTATGACCGCGAGCTGTTCGCCATCGGGCGCCCAATCCGCTCCCGCGACTCCCTCGAGGAGCTGTCGAGGGGATATGCCTCCGATGGGAACGCGCGCAAGCGTACCGGGTCCGCGGGCCGTGCGGAGCCGATTCTTCTTTTCGAGAATCGCCAGCTCTCCGCGCGTCGACACGGAGAGGATCCGCGCGCGATCGATTCCGAGCGCGGCCGATTCCGCGGTATCGGTGCGGACGGAAAAGAGCGCGGTCGGAGCGCCTTCCCATGAAGCGCTGTAGATCACCGTTCGGGCATCCGGAGCGAAGCGCGCGGAGAGGATGTTGCCGCGGCGGAACGTAAGACGGCGAAAATTTGGCTCTCCGGGATTGCGCTCGCCAGGGCCGTATCGTCCGCCTGCCCAGAATGCGAGGGCGATCGTGGCTGCGATTGCGGCCACGGAGAGGGCGCGTCCCCAGCGGCGAGGACGCCGGGCAGCCTCCGGAGTGTTCGGAGCCGAGGTCGCCGCGGCGAGCGTACCCAGATCGAAGGCCAGATCGCGCGCAGACTGGAAGCGGTCACCGGGCTGTTTCTCGAGACAGTGCGCGACGACGCGGTCGAGCGCCGGAGGGATTGGCCGGCTGCTGTCGGAGAGCGGAGGGGCCTCCTCGCGGAGGATCGCGTTCATCCGCTCGACCGAGGTCTCGCCTTGGAACGCCCGCCTGCCGCTGAGCATCTCGTAGAGCACGGCGCCGAACGAGAAGATGTCCGAACGATGGTCGACCTCTTCGCCGCGAACCTGTTCGGGCGACATGTAGCCGGCCGTGCCCAGAGCGACGCCGGGCCCGCTGCCCTCCGTGAGCGTGTGTTGGGGAGCGCCTTCCGGCTTTCGAAACTGCCTTGCCAGGCCGAAGTCGAGGACCTTGACGAGGCCGTCTTTGGTGAGGAACAGGTTCTCGGGCTTTAGGTCCCGGTGGACGATGCCCTTCTCGTGAGCGGCCGAGAGTCCGAGGGAGATCTCGCGCGCGATCTCGGCGGCGCGTCGGGCTGGCATGGGGCCGTGGTCGAGCCGCTGACGCAGCGTCTCTCCCTGGAGCAATTCCATGACCGCGTAGCTGACGCCATCGACAGTTCCGAAGTCGTGGATGGCGAGGATATTGGGGTGCGAGAGAGCGGCGACGCGCCTGCCTCTCGCTCGAAACGGGCTAGGGCGGTCGAGTCGCCGGCCACATCTTCGGAAGCACCTTGATCGCGACGTCGCGAGCGAGTTTCGGTCCCGTGCGCGATAGACCTCGCCCATCCCACCCGCGCCGAGTGGCGCGAGGATTTCGTATGAGCCCAAGCGTGACCGGCCGGCAGCGGCACGAGAGTGCGGAGATTGTACTGCTCGCACCCGAAGAAAAATCGGCCGCCGGGAAACGGAACCCGGCGGCCGTAAACGCGCGCCCTGAGGTGGCTGCGCTCGCGAGCGGATTCGGGGGCCTTAAGGCTTGCCTCCCTGACGGCAGGGCGACTGGCCCGGTCCACCGCACGGCAGGGGGGCCGGCGCGCACTGCTTCCAGATGGGGCAGAGAGCCGGCGCGCACCGATGCCACGGCGAGCAGGGAGCCGGGTTGGGTTTCGGCTGGGGCTGGGGCTGGGGTGTCGGGCCGGCTGCCAGACCGACGTTCGCCACCGCTGCCAGGACCAGAACTGCGATCAGGCTTCCAACACGCTTGTTCATGACGACCTCCTCTTTTCGAATGCACTCTCGCGCGCGGAGGCCGCCCGGGTCCGGAGGCGGACATGAGATGTTCGTGAGACTTCGAGGGTCTTGAAGGATCGGGACGTTCTCTCGAAAGACCCAGGGCTGATTGTGGGGAGGCATACCTATCTCCTTTCGCAACGGCGACCAACGGACTGCGTGGGAGTCACCCGGAGCCTCGGCGAATTGAGAGGATCGTGGGATTCACTCCTGATCTCACGCTACGGCTTACGGCCACGCCAAGTCGTTGGGAACACGCTTGAAAAAAGCTAGCTTTGCGCTGGCGAAGGCACTCGTGCTCCAGATGCGGCTTCTCTGATCGCGCTCGCGACTGCGCGCGCCGGCTGATCGATGACGTTCGGAAATGAACCAGCGCCTCACCCGCGGGTGCAACAGACTCGCCGGCCGGCGGCCGTAAGACGCGCGCCCTGAGGAGGCGGCGGTCGCGAGCGAATCGGGGGCTATGACTTGCCGACCGGCCAGCAGGGCGACTGGCCCTGCCCGCCGCACGGCCGCGGCGCCGCGGCGCACTGCTTCCAGGCGGCAGACCTCACTCTTCTCGAGCGCACTCTCGCGCCGGGAGGCCTCTCCGGGTCGGCGTCGGACATAAGATGTTCGTGAGATTTTCGAGACGATGGCGTATCGATTCGGGCCGTTCTTCTACGATTCCGTCCGCCGCGCGTTATGGAAGGACGGAGCGGATATCCCTCTGACGCACAAGAGCCGCGAGCTCCTTCTCCTCTTCCTGCACAATCCGGGGCGCTTCCTGACGCGGGAAGACATCGTCGAGAAGGTCTGGCCGGACGTCGCCGTCACCGACGATGCGCTTCGCTTTCAGGTGGCCGAGCTGCGCAAGGCCTTCGGCGACGGCGGCGAGGCCTTCATCCAGACCATCCGGCGCGAAGGCTATCGGTGGGAAGCGCCCGTGGCAGCGGCGGCGGATCGGCCCGTTCGACCCGCGGAGGGCGAATCGTCCCCGCGCCCGACACCGCGCTTCCGGCTCGTGCTGGAGACGCGCGAGGTGCAGCTTCTCGAAGGCGAGAACGTCATCGGACGGGACCCCGACGGCGCGCTCTGGATCGATCATCCTTCCGTGTCCCGCCGCCACGCGCGGATCGTGGTCGTCGGCGGGAAGGCGGTGCTCGAGGATCTCGAGAGCAAGAACGGCACGTTTCTGGGCGGCAAGCAGCTCGGCAAGAAGGCGACGCTCGCGGACGGCGACGAAGTGCGGATCGGTCCCGAAACGATGGTGTTCCGGAGCATGAGCTCTGAGACGACGAGGACGGAGAGGCGTAGTTAGCGAAACCGCGCTGCGCGCCTCGGAAAACGCCTAGGTCCGGGATCCCTCGGCGCTGCGCGCCTCGGGATGACCGGGAGGCGAGAAAGTTCGGGATCCCTCGGCGCTGCGCGCCTCGGGATGACCGCTACGCGAGCGCCGAGCGCTCGCTGCGCGGTCAAATCAGGAACTTCCCGGCCTTCATGATCGGGTCGCCGTCGAACCAGATGTCGAACCGGCGGCCGACGATGTCGATGTGCGTGGTGCTGCGCCACTTCGCTCCGGTGTGCTCGGTATAGGGGTGGCCGAAAGCGATGTGGAGCGTCGGGAGCTTTTCGTCCTGGAGGATGTTGCCGATGACGTCCGTGAGCGCGATGTTGGTGCCGATGGCGAACTCGCCGACGCGGTCGGAGTTCTCGTCGGTCGAGGTGTATGCGCGAAAATCGGCGACGAGGTCGGCGCGCTTGCACGCGATGTCGACGATGCGGCTGTTCTCGATCGTGACGGAGAGCGGGTTGTTCTGGAGGTCGCCGTAACGCGCGCACAGGTAATCGCCGACGACGCCGTCGGCGACGTAGACGCCGTCGACGCGCGCGGGCGCGGTCAGCACTTCGCCGCCCGGGAGGTTGCCCCACTTCGAGGTCGAGATGATCCCGGAGGTCTTCAGCCACTTGATCGTCGGATCGAAGGTCGCCTCGAGCTTCGAGCCTCCGGGCGAGGTCGCCGTGATCCGCGTCGCCTTCTTCGCCCGCTCGAGGACGCGGGTCGAGATCGCGTCGACCTCGTCGAAGTTGGCGCGCATGGCCTCGGTCATGATCCGGTGCGAGATCGACACCATGTGCGCGTGGCGGATCTGGCGGCGGTCGATGATCTGCGTCAGCGCCCGGCGGAAGGCGAGCTCGCCCTCCTTGGGCTGGCCGGCGTAGATCGAGACGTCGGCGCGCTCGAGCGCGGCGCGGATCGGCGCGGGCAGCTCCAGCATCGGGCGCGGGCCGTAGTCCTCCATGATGAAGGTGTCGCAGGGGGCGCCCACCTCGCGGACCTGGTCGGCCAGGCTGGCGGCGATCTCCTCGGTCTCGCGGTCGGTGACGATGGCGACGCGCTCCGCGGGCTGCACCCGCAGGCACGTCCGGATGGCGTTGCGCGCCCCGGGGATCAGGTCTTCGGCGTAGGCCGTCAGCGTACCGGTCTCAGTCGACATCGCGGAATTGTGCTCCTGGAGCGAGGATCGTGCCAGCCGTCAGCGGACGGCGGACTGGATCGGGGCCTCGACGGGCAACCCGTAGCTTGTTTCCTCGCAAATGTAATCGACGACTTTCTTCAGGTCTCCACCGGTCGCGTCGTACACGCGAAGCTGCCGGTCGGCTCCCGTTCCGTTCTCTAGGATCCATTTTACCCCGTCGAAGACCTCGTGGCGAGAGCCGAGTTCGTCCACGACGTCGTCGACGAACTCGAGCATCTCCGCGACGAGCTCGCCGAAGGGCACTTCGATCTCTTTGCCGAAATCGATGAGTTTGCCCTCGATGCCCCAGCGGCTCGCGCGCCACTTGTTCTCGAGGATCAATGCGCGGCGGTACCGGCGGAAGCCCAGGTTCTGCAGGCGCAGCTTGTAGAGCTTGACGCAGATCGCCTGAAACAGCGCCGCGAGGGTGAGGGTCTCGTCGAGACGCATCGGGCACGTCGCAGACGCGGAACTCGATCGTCTCGAAGAACGGGTGCGGACGAACGTCCCACCAGATCTTCTTGCCGTTGTCGATCGAGTTGGTCTTGACGAGGATGCGGACGAATTCGTCGAACTCGGCGGGCGTATCGAAGTACTCGGGGATGCTCGTGCGCGGGAAACGGTCGAAGACTTTCGTCCGGAAGCTCTTCAACCCCGAGTTGCGGCCGAGCCAGAACGGGGAGTTCGTCGACAGCGCCAGCATGTGCGGCAGGAAGTACAACGCCTCGTTCATGATCTGGAACGCGAGCGAGCGGTCCTTGATGCCGACGTGGACGTGCAGGCCGAAAATGAGGTTCGCCCGGGCCAGCAGCTGCATCTCCTGGACGACCGAGTCGTAACGGGGGTCAGGGAAGATCTTCTGGTCGGCCCAGTTGGAAAACGGGTGCGTGCCCGCCGAAGCGACGCGCATCCCGTTCTTGCGCGCGAGCCGGATGATCTCGGTCCGCATCTCGCCGACGTCCTGGCGGACCTCGGCGATGTTCTTGCAGATGCCGGTGCCGATCTCGATGACCGACTGGTGCATCTCGGGCTTGACCCTCTCCTTCAGGAGAATCTTGCCCTCGTCGAGGATCTCCTGGACGTGGGAGCGCAGCTCCCGCGTCTCGGGATCCAGGATCTGGAACTCCTCCTCGACGCCGAGGGTGAAGGCCGGGCGTTCCATGGAAACGGTCAGGCGTCGCGGCGCGGACGGCTCGCCGAGCCGGCCGACGGTGCACGCGGCGAGGCCGGCTTCTTCGCGCGGCTGTGGCCGTTCGTCTTCTTCGCCGGGGCGACCGATTCGCCTCCGGCCAGGAACGTCTGCCAGCGGTAGTCGGCGAGAGGCTCCGTCGGCTGCTCGACCCGCTCGAGGAGCCACTTCGCCGCGGTCTCGACGACCCACTGGAAGTTGTCCTCGCCGACGGACTCGACGGCCGCGTCGGGGGCGGGATTGAGGAAGTCGATCGCGTAGGGAATGCCGTCCGCGCACCGCGAACTCGAGCGTGCAGAAGTCGTAGCCCAGAGCGTCCATGAGCTTGAGGGAGTCGGTGCGGACGCGCTCCTCCATCGCCGGGTCGAGCGGCGCGCCGTCGCGGACGTAGCGCTCGTGATGGGGCCGCCGCGGGTCGTACTGCATGATGCGCACGTGCTTGCGTCCGATCGCGTAGCACCGGAAGTACTGGTCGAAGACGATCTCTTCCTGAAGCGTCATCACGTTCTGGCCGGACTCCTGGTACGCCGCGAAGAACTCCTCGGGATTGCTCACGCGGTAGACGCTCTTCCAGCCGCCGCCGGAGTACGGCTTGAAGAAGGCCGGGAAGCCGATGTACTGGAACATCTCGTCCCACTCGAGCGGGAAGACGAGATTCGACATCGACTCCGACGTCGTGTCGGGGGGATGCTGGTTCGACGGCAGGATGACGGTCTTCGGGACGGCGACCCCGACCTTCCGGGCCACCACGTTGTTGAAGAACTTGTCGTCGGCCGACCACCAGAAGGGGTTGTTGACCACGATCGTTCCGTCGACCACGGCCTTCTTCAGGATCGCCCGGTAGAAGGGGATGTCCTGGCTGATGCGATCGAGGATGAGGTCGTAGCGGCGCGGGCTGTCCAGCCCGATCCCGCCCACGACGACGGGCTCGGCGACGGCGACCCGGCCCTCGCGGTTGATCCGCTCGACGAGAGCCTGGGGAAAGGAGCGTTCCTGGCCGAACAGAATGCCAATGCGTTTCATGAGTGATCCTTCGTTTTTTGGATGCGGGCCCCCGCCCGGAGAACCGGGGATTATGTCACGGGGCTGTGTTTTTTGGCCCTCGAGCCCTCAAGGCGTCCGGAGCCATTGCTCCATCCAGGCCAGGTTGCGCTCGGCGACGTCGCGGAGGAGGCGCGGCTCGCGGATGCCGTGGGGCTGGCGCGGATAAGTCACCATCCTGGTCGGGATTCCTTGTCGTTTCAAGGCGTTGTACAGCTCGTACCCCTGAGAGATCGGAACCCGCAGGTCGCTCTCACCCTGCTGGATGAGCGCCGGAGTCTTCGCCCGGCCCACGTGACTCATGGGCGAACGCTCCCGGTAGATCTCGAGGAGTTGCTCCTCCCAGAACTCGCCCCCGAAGTAGCTCGGAAGAAACGCCGGGATGTCCGACGTCCCGGTGAAGGACACGAGGTCGGTCACCGGCGCGCCGATCGAGGCCACCTTGAAACGGTTGGTCTGCGTGATGATCCAGGACGTCATGAACCCGCCATAGCTCCAGCCCATGACGCCGAGTCGGTCCGGATCGGCGATACCCATGGCGATGACCGCATCGACGCCCGCCATCAGGTCCCGATAGTCGCCTCCGCCCCAGTCCTTCTCGTTCGCTCGGCGAAAGGCCGTGCCGTAACCCGAAGATCCGCGGGGGTTGGGACGCAGAACCGCGAAGCCCGCGGACGCGAAGACCGCGGTCGTGTACGCGCCGGGCGTCACGACGTGGGTCAGCTTGAAGACGCCCGCGGGACCGCCGTGGATGACGAGGAGGAGCGGGTAGCGCTTGCCGGGTGCATACCCGACGGGCAGCGTCAGGAGCCCCTCGATCTTCTCGCCGCGATCCCCCGCCCACGTGATCACTCGCGTTTCGGGAAGGGGATGCTTCGGCAGGTTGGCGTTCACGTCGGAGATGCGGAGCGGAGCGAACTTCGAGAGCCCGCTCGCCCACGCCTCGCTCGGATCGGTCGCCGTCTGCCGCACGAAGCCGATCCAGGTGCCCCGCGAGTTGACGTTCGCGCCGCTCACGACTTTCCCCTCGTCGGTCAGGGCGCGGATCACGCCGGTCGAGACGTTCTGGGCGTAGAGGAGGTCCGAGACGCCCTTCGACTCGGTGAAGTAGAGCGTGGCTCCGTCGGCCGAGAACCCCGCGAGCTCGGGCGACTCGTCGAAGGAGGGCGGCAGGGTGCGGCCAGGACCCGCCGAAGCATCCAGCGGCGCCAGCCGGATGTTCTCCCTGTGGGCCCAGCGCGGCGGCTCGTCGGTGACGACGTACGCGAGAAGGCGGCCGTCGGGCGAGAAGAGCGGCGAGGTCTCCGCGGCGCCTGTCGCGGCGAAGGGCCGGACGGTGCCCGTGGCCACGTCCACGAGCGAGATGTCGGAGCTCGGCCAGTCGTTGATGACGGGGCGCGGGGTGTGGGAGAACGCGATCGTGCGCCCGTCGGGCGAAAAGGCGATCGAATCGGGCGCCGTGGGATCGGCGGCGCCACCCACCGAGAACCCCGTGGCCAGGAGCTTGCGTCCCGTCAGGCGGCCCTCCGCGTCCGGCGTCACGCGCACGAGCCACAGTCGCCCCGGCCGGTCGTCTTCGTCGACGACGCGGGCATCGTCCCGTTCCCGGTCGCGGCGCTCGCGATCGGCGGCGGGACCGTCCGGCGCGACATAGGCGATCCACTCCCCGTCGGGCGACCAGATGGCTTCGGAGACGTCCGCCGCCGACTCGGACACGCGCTCGGCTTCGCCTCCGCCTCTCGGAAGCCGCCAGACGTTCGCCGTCTTGCCGCCGCGTTTGCCGATGAAGGCCAGCCACTCGCCGTCCGGCGACCAGCGCGGCCGCGAAGCCGGAGCTCGGAGCGGACGTCGCCGGCCACGAGCGCGGGGCCTCGCCCGGCGCGCCGATCGTCGACAGCCAGATCTGCGTCCGATACTCGCTCGTGTCGGGCTCGAGGATCGACTCGCGAATGACGTACGCCGCCATCCGGCCGTCGGGAGAAATCTGAACGTCCGTCACCTGGCGGTATTTGAGGGACTCGAGCGGCGTCCACCCGCCGGGGCTCTCGGCCCCGAGGAGAGGCGGACAGAGCGCGAGCCAGATCAGAGCCCATAGGCGAGAGGCGCAAGAAACCTCCTGATTCCGTGCATCTTACGGCCGGGAACCCGGGCCGACGTGCCGGGGTCCTGTTTCGTAGGAAGATGAGGAGGGTCGTCTCCTTCGAGGAGGTGCCCATGGAACCCTGCCAGGGTCCGTCGTTGACCGGGACCCCTGCCCCCCGGCAACTTGCGGCTGCGCACGAGTGCATCGCCGGCTCCCCAGCTGCGAACGCGTGGAAGCGCCTGGATGACGGCGGCCGTTCCGATCCTTTGGCTTTCGTTTCTGCTCGTCGCGATTCACCGCCGGCGCGCTCACGCCGCCTCGGTGACGCTCGGGCTCGTTCCGTCTCCGGAAGCGCTTCCGGCGGAATGGCCGCACCTCGTTTTATCGGAAAAGGAAAAGCGATTCGTCCAGGCGTTGCGACGCGCGTTTCCGCGCCGCCGGGCCCGGCACGTCGTTACAGCCAGCCCCGCTTGCGGAACCACATGAGCATCCCGCCGGCGAGAACGAGGCACACGCCCCAGAAGATCGGGTAGGAAATCGCGTAGTGGTTCTCGGGGATCGGCATGTTCATGCCGTACACGCCGGCGAGGAACGTCAGCGGGATGAAGATCGTGCCGATGATCGTGAGGACCTTCATCACTTCGGAGAGCCGGTTGGACATCGACGTCATGTAGGTCTCGGTGAGGCTCGTGCCGACCTCGCGGTACGTCTCGATGATGTCCATGATCTGGATGATGTGGTCGTAGACGTCGCGGAGGTAGGTGCGCGTCGTGTCGCTCATGCACTCGTGCGGCTCGCGCTGCATGGAGTTGATCACCTCGCGCATCGGCCACACGGCGCGGCGCAGAAGGAGGAGGTGCCGCTTGACCTCGTGGATGTCGGAGATCGTGTGGCGGTCGGGCCGGTCGAGAACGAGGTCTTCGAGCTCCTCGAGATGGTCGCCATAGTGCTCGAGGACCGGGAAGCAGTGGTCGACGATGGCGTCGAGCAACGTGTAGGCGAGATAACTCGCATCGTGCTCGCGCAGGCGTGAGCCGGGCTTCTCGATCCGCGCGCGGATGGGATCCCAGATGTCGCCGGGCGCCTCCTGGATCGTGACGACGATCTGCTTGCCCACGAACATGCTGATCTGCTCGCTCTCGAGCTTTTTATCGACGAGCTGGATCATCTTCACGATGAGGAAGAGGTACGGCGGGCGTCCGCCTTCCGCGGTATAGCCTTCGAGCTTCGGCCTCTGGCCGGTCGACATCAGGTCTTCGATCGCGAGGGGATGGAAGCCGTACTTGATCGCCAGCGCGCGGATCGCCTGGGGATCGTTCAGTCCGTCGACGTTGATCCACCGCACCTTGACCCACGGTTCACGACGACTCTTGATGAACTCCTCGAAGTCCTTGTCCGTGATGTGCCGCGTTTCGACCCGATCGTCCGAGTAGTCAATGCAGGTGATGGGCACCCGCACCTCGGGAATCGGCATCCCCTCGAGCTCGGCGAGGTCGATCCCCGGGCGGGCGCCGGGCTCGCCCCGCTGGAAACGGATCGGAAGCTCCAGGCCCTCGCCGTCGAGCTCGTCCTCGTGGACTGTCGGGAAACCCATGGCGCGGAAGGATACCGCCGTCGCGACCCCTTCGCGCGGTCATCCTGAGGAGCGCAGCGACGAAGGATCCCAGACTCGATTGCGGCGCTGCGAGTCCGGGATCGATAACGCCGTGGGATACCGCTGGGCTCTCGCCCAGCGTTGCCTACTGCCGTGGGTTTGACCGCTGCGCTGGACGGCTCGCCGCTGGTGGCCGGCTCGGGCCATGGCCCTCGGGATGGTGACGCGCGGCGCACGCTACGTCCGCGCGCGTCACCAGATCTGGCACACGTCCGCGCGCACCATCGGGTCGCCCGCCTTGCACGAGAAGGCGGCGGCGAACGAAGGGATGTTCGACGGAGCTCCGTTGGAGCGGAACTCGGGCAGCGGGTGCGGGTTCGTGTTCATCAGGAGCTTGGCGAACTCCGGCCGCATGTTCGCCGACCAGACGCGCGCCCACGCGAGAAAGAATCGCTGGTCCGCCGACAGGCCGTCGATGGGCGCCGGCTCGGGCTTGCCCGCGAGCGTGCCCCGGTAGGCGCGATGCGCGATCGACAGGCCGCCGAGATCCGCGATGGATTCGCCCAGAACGAGCTTGCCGTTGACGTTCTGGCCGTCGAACGTGTACGCGGCGAACTGGCTCTCCACGCACTTCGCCCGCGCTTCGTAGTTCCGGGCGTCCTCGGCGGTCCACCAGTCGCTCATGTTGCCGCGGGCGTCGAACTTCCGGCCCTCGTCGTCGAATCCATGCGTCAGCTCGTGCCCGATCACCGCGCCCATGGCGCCGTAGTTGACGGCGTCGTCGGCCTTCGGATCGAAGAAAGGCGGCTGGAGGATTCCGGCCGGGAAGACGATCTCGTTGAGCTGCGCGTCGTAGTAGGCGTTGACCTCGGGCGGCGTCATCTGCCAGTCCTCGCGATCGACGGGCCGGCCGACCTTCTTGAGCTGGCGGCGGAACTCGAATTCTTCGGCGCGCTGGACGTTGAGGACGAAGGGGCCGCGGTCGATCGTCAGGCTCGAGTAGTCGCGCCAGACGTCGGGATAGCCGATCTTGGGGCGGAACGCCGCGAGCTTCTCGACCGCCTTCTGCCGCGTGGCCTCGCTCATCCACGAGAGGGTCTTGAGGTCGTCTCGGAGCGCGGCCACGAGGTTCTTCACCATCCGGTCCGCGGCGGCCTTGGCCTCCGGCGGAAAGTACTCCTTCACCCAGGACTTTCCGAGAGCCTGACCCAGCTCGCCGTCCGCCGCGACGACGCAGCGCTTCCACCGGGCCTCGTTCTCCGGCGTGCCCTGCAGCACCTTTCCGTAGAAGTCGAAGTCCGCGTCGACGAAGGCCTTCGAGAGTCTCGGCGCGGCATCGTTCAGGAGCTTCCAGCGCAGGTAGGTCTTCCAGGTCGAGAGGGGAGTCGCCTGGATTTCCCGGCTGACGGCCTCGAAGAACTTCGGCTGCGCGACGTTGACGGCCGCGGGGCGAAGCCCGACGGCCTGGAAGTACGCCGACCACGACCAGTTCGGGGTGAGCGATGCGAGCTTCGCGGCGTCCATGCGGTTGTAGGTCTTCTCGGGATCGCGGCGCTCGACCGGTGTCATCGACGCCCCGGCGAGCCGCGTCTCGAAAGCCATGATGGTCTTCGCGTCCGCCGCGGCCTTCGTGGCCTCGTCGCCGAGGAGCTGGAGCATCCGCGCGACGTGCGCCTCGTACTGCTCGCGGAGCTTCTTCGATTCTTCGTCGGTCTTCGTGTAGTACTCGCCGTCGGGAAGTCCAAGCCCGCCCTGCGACGCGATGGCGATGACCTCGGTCGACGCCTTGCGGTCCTGCTCCGCCGTGAAGCCGAAGACCGCGTTGGCGCCCAGCATCTGCAGGCGCGTGATCTCCCCCTGCAGATCGGCGGGTGTCGCAATCTTCGCGATGCGGTCGAGCTCCGCCTGGATCGGTTTGGCCCCGGCGGCTTCGATGGCCGCCTCGTCCATGCAGCTCGCCCAGAAGTCGCCGATCTTTCGTTCGTCGCTGCCGGCGGCGGCAGACTTGTTCGCGGCGGCCTTCTCGAGCACGCCGCGGAGCTTGTCGCGGTTCTCCTCGAAGAGGATCGAGACGGAGCCCCAGTAGGACTGGTCGGCCGGCAGGGGATTCGCCTTGAGCCAGCCGCCGTTGCTGAAGGCATTGAGGTTCGTGCAGGCCGAGACCGAACGATCCAGGTCGTCAGGGTTGAGGCCGTGGATCACGGCCGCGACAGAGCCCGCAGCGCCCGCGAGCCCGCAGCGGGGGCCGGCGCCGTCTGCGCCGGGACGGCCGTGCCATCCAGGGCCAGCACGGCGACCATCGCGACGATCCCGACAGTGGCCGCCCGAATCGTGTGCGAAAGCTTCACAAGTCCTCCTGTGTTCTGGAGTTATCCACGGGGATTCCTACGTCGGCGGGCGGCCCGGGTTCTGAATCGTGTTCGACGTGATCGGGCGCACGCGGTCGGGCTCTGGAGCGACTGTAACCTGTGCGTTCTCAACATCTCAAAGCTCAACCGCCGAGGAGGATTCCCATGATTCGTCGGGTATGGGTCCTGGTGTCTCTCGCGCTCGTCCTGGCTGTCGCCGGACAGGCACAACCCGTGGAGGCCTCGGAGGAGGCCGTGAGCGCGAGCGGCCTCACGCTGGCCCGCGTGATTCCGGCGGTGGCGTCCGCTCCCGGCGCCGGCGGGTCCTTCTTCAAGACCTCGGTCCAGCTCTTCAATCCTCTCGGCTTCCGCCTGACGGCGCGCCTCGTCTTTCATCCGGTCGGCGCGCAGGGCGCCGTGACGGACCCCAGCCTGGACGTCGCGATCGAGCCCCTCCAGACCGAGTCCTTCGAGGACGTCGTCGCGGCAATGGGAATCAGCGGGCTCGGGACGCTCGACATCATGCTGCCGGCGCCGTCGAACTCGCCCGTCGTGGTCGCGCGCGTCTACGACGACGCCGGAGCGGACGGGACCCAGGGGTTCACGCAGGAGGCGGTCAGCCCCAACGACAGCGGCGTCGCCGGCCGCGTGCTCACCGCGGGGACCGCCGGGCACTTGATCCTTCCGGCGGACACCGACGCTTTCCGCTACAACATCGGCATGCGGACGCTCTCCTCGAGCGCGACGATCCAGTTCACGGTGCGGGACGCGTCCGGGGCCTTCATCAGCCAGAAATCGCAGTCGATGTCGGCGAACTCCTTCCTCCAGTCGGAGGCGAGCCAGTTCCTCGGCCTGTCTCTGCCGCCCGGCGGCGTGATCCGCGTCGGCCTCATCGGAGGCAATGCCATCGTCTACGGCGCGACGGTCGACAACACGACCAACGACTCGAGCGTCCAGTTCGCCCGAAGCGGGTTCTAGCCTGCCCGAGGGGTTCGGGGGCGCTGTGCGCCCCCGCCCGATCGTACCGCCGCCCGCCGCGCTTTTCTAGCGCGGCGCGGCGCGCTCGAGGTGCCGGCAGGGCCGCATGGCCGGGTTCGGTTTCCGGAGCGGCCCGGTGTCCTCGGACTGGAGTTACTGAGGAGTGGTCTCGCCGGTGTCCCGGACGGAGGCGCTGTCCCGCGTCGCCCCGCCGTAGGTCAGCCGCCCGTTCTCGAGCGCGGCGTCCCGGAGCGTCACGGCCAGCGCTTCGGCCAGAGTCGCCACCGGCAAGACCTCGATCTCGTCCCGCACTTCCTGGGACAGGTCCTCGAGATCCGGCGCGTTGTCGCTCGGAATCACGATCCGGGTGATGCCCGCCCGCACGGCGCCGAGGATCTTTTCCTTGAGCCCGCCGATCGGCAGGACGCGCCCGGAGAGCGTGATCTCGCCGGTCATGGCGACGTCGTTGCGGACGGCCCGGCCCGAGAGAGCCGAGGCGACGGACGAAGCCATCGCGATGCCGGCCGACGGCCCGTCCTTGGGGATCGCCCCCGCGGGGACGTGAATGTGGATGTCCCGCTCGAACTCCCTCTCGTGGATCCCGAGCAGCGGAGCGTGGGACCGCGCGAACGTCCACGCGGCGCGCGCCGACTCCTTCATGACGTCGCCGAGCTGGCCCGTCAGGATGAGCTCGCCCTTGCCCCGCATGAGCGAGGCCTCGACGAACATGATGTCGCCGCCCGCCGGCGTGTAGTACATGCCGGTCGCGACGCCCACCTGGTCCTCGCGAGCCATCTTCTCGGGGTGCACGTGGGGCCGGCCGAGCAGCGGCCGGACGTCCTCGGCACCGATCACCTGCTGCTCGATCTCCCGCGCCGCGATGCGGCGGGCCACCTTGCGCGCGAGCTTGCCGAGCTCCCGCTCGAGCTGGCGCACGCCGGACTCCCGCGTGTAGCTCGCGATCACTTCGCGAATCGCGGGGTCGATGACCTGGAGCTGTCCGGCCTGGAGGCCGTTCTCCTCGATCTGCCGGGGAAGCAGGTACGTCCTGGCGATCTGGAGCTTCTCCTCCTCCGTATACCCGGCGAAGGTCACGACCTCCATGCGGTCGAGGAGCGGCCCCGGGATGCTCTGGACGAAGTTGGCCGTCGCGATGAAGAGCACTTCCGAGAGGTCGAACGGCACACCCAGGTAGTGGTCCGTGAAGGAATCGTTCTGAGCGGGGTCGAGCACCTCGAGCAACGCCGACGCCGGGTCTCCCTGGAAGGAGATCCCGAGCTTGTCGACCTCGTCGAGGAGGAAGACCGGGTTCTTCGTGCCGGCCTGCTTCATTCCCTGCAGGATCCGTCCCGGCATCGCGCCGATGTAGGTCCGGCGGTGGCCGCGGATGTCCGCCTCGTCGCGCGCGCCTCCGAGAGAGATGCGCACGTACTTGCGCCCCATCGCGCGGGCGATCGACTTCGCGATCGACGTCTTCCCGACTCCGGGAGGCCCGGCGAACAGGAGGATCCGCCCCTTGCCCGAGCGCTTCGTTTCCGCGCCCTCTTTCCTCTCGTTCGGATCCGCCGCTCGGTCGGCCCCGGGCAGAGGCGGAGGCGTGTTCTTCTCACGCTCCTCGCCGAGCTGGCGCACGGCCAGGAACTCCAGGATCCGATCCTTGACGTCCTTCAGGCCGTAGTGGTCCTCCTCGAGCACGCGCGCCGCCTCGGGCACGTCGAGCTTCTCGGCGCTCCGCTCGTTCCACGGAAGCTCCGCGATCGTCTCGAGATACGTGCGGATGACCTGCGACTCCATCGACTCGCGGCCGATGCGCGTCAGCCGCTGCCACTCGCGGTCCATTTCCTTGCGCGCGTCCTCGGGCATGTCGAGCGCGTCCAGCTTCGCCCGCAGCTCCTTCAGCCCCTCGTCGCCCGCCCCGTCGGTCTCGCCGAGCTCCCTCTGGATCGCCTTGAGCTGCTCGCGCAGATACATCTCGCGCTGCCGGCTGCCGATCTCCTCCTTGACCTTGGACTGGATGTCTTCCTGCGCCGAGAGAACGTCGATCTGGCGCTGCATGTGGACGAGAACGCGCCGCAGCCGGTCTTCGACCGAGAGCGTCTCGAGGAGGACCTGCTTCGAGGCCACGGGCACGTCGAGGTAGCCGGCCACGAGATCCGCGAGCCGGCCGGGCTCATCGACCTCGGCGAGAATCTGCTCGACGGCCTCGTCGGGCAATCCCAGACGCTTGCCGAGCTCCGCGGCCCGCGCCCGGGCTTCGCGGTGCAGACCCGCGAACGCGGCATCCCGCGAATCGAGGGGCAACATCTCGTGAGCGTCCTGGACGGTCGCCTCGAGGTAGCCCTGCTTGTTGGGGGCGAAGCGCAGGGCGATCGCCCGCGACTTGCCTTCGAGGACGAGGCGGATGCCGCCGAGACCTCTCTGGACCGAGCCGATCGTGGCGATCGTGCCGATCGTGTAGAGCTCGGACGGGGACACGTTCTCCGACTCGCTGCGCTGGGCCACCGCGAAGACCTTGTGGTCGTCGGAGGCCATGGCCGCTTCGATCGCCCGCAGGGTTCCGGCCCGTCCGGCCGAGATCGGGAAGGTCACGCCGGGGAAAAGCACGGCATTCCGCATCGGAACGACCGGCAGGGGCTTCTGATTGAAGTTGACTTCCGCCATGGCGGGTGCCTTTCTCTTTGCCGGTCAGTTGTTTGCGAAGTTCCGGCAACATGCTCAACCCGCCCTGATGGCGGGCAATTCCAAATACGTGAGTCCCTGCCACGCAGGTTCAGGATCAGCAAGTGCCGGGCCGTGAGGGACCAGCCCGTGGGCTCAGATCCGCCGGATGACCGTGACCGAAACGTCGTCGTCGGGGAGCGACCGGCCGAGGAAGGTTCTGAGGCTGCCGAAGATCGCGTCGGCTTCGGCCTGGGCGTCATAGGGAGCGAACTGACGGAGGAGAGCCTCGATCCGCGCGTCGCCGAACTCCTCTCCCGCGGGGCTGCGTCCTTCGGAGAGTCCGTCCGAGTGGAGGACGAGCGTTCCGCGCGGCTCGATCCGGCCGGTCTCGACCGTCCAGCTCAGATTCGGCCGGATGCCGAGCGGGTAGGAGCCCTTGCCGATCCGCTCGCGGACGGACCCGTCGGCGCCCAGAAGCAGCGGTTGCGGATGCCCCGCCACGGATCCGGCGAAGGAGCCGTCGTCCGAGAGCAGGAGATAGACGCACGAGAAGAACGCTCGCGGACCGCCGGTGCGGCAGAGGATCCGGTTCAGCGTCGCGAGCATGGCCGGCGGCGACGGGTCGACGTCGAGCTGAGTCCGAAACGCCGCGTGCGCGACGGCCATCACGAGACCCGCCGCCATCCCGTGGCCCGACGCGTCGCCGAAGAGGACCGCCAGCCGCCCGTCCGGGAGCGGGACGAAGTCGTAGATGTCGCCGCCGACCGTGTTCGCGATCTCGTTGCGCGCTCCGACCGCATAGGCGGCGGTTCTCGGCAGCTCCTTCGGGATGAGGCTGCTCTGCAGGTCGCGCGCGAGCTCGAGCTCGTCGCGAAAGTTGATCTTGTCGACGAGCTCCATCCCGAGCAGGAGCCCGAGGAGCACGGTCGACACCATCAGGAATGTGGCGTCGAAGTCGATGTTGTACGACCTCTCTTTCGTGACGCCACCCTCGACCTTGTCGTCGGTCCAGTGGAACTCCGGACCGCACATCGACATGACCAGGCACAGCAGGACCACGAGGAACACGACCCGGCGCGCGGGCGCGAGACGGCGGGCGAGACCGTAGAGGACGCTGTTGGTCGTCCGAAAGAACCGGCGGATCCGGCCGCCGCCCGTCTTGAGCGGCTCGCCCGCCTCCGCGGTCAGGGCCTCCTGGGCGCGACGCCACTCCTGCGAGTAGAGACCGGTCAGGTCCTCCCGCCCGACGGCGGAGAAGGTACCCCGAAGGAGCTCCGTCCACTTCTTTCGAGACGGCATGCTGGAGCTATACGCAGCGGCGACCGCGAGGGTCCGGGTTAAAGGCCGAGCAGAGCCAGCTCGTCGAGAAGGTTGGCGAGCCGCGGGTGCGAGGCGAGCTCGCGGTAGAGCCAGCCGTGCTGGTCCCGCAGCTCTTTCAAGCCCGTGCGGAGGGCTTCGCCGTTGCGGGCCGCGGCCGCCGCCCGGAGCTTCTCGAGGGCGTCTCGGCCGGCGTCGTCGAGGCGCCCGCGCACCTGGTCCTGCTCGTAGAGCGAGTCGAAGGACTCGTGGACCCGGGATGCGTGCTCGTCGCGCGGCTTCTCGACCATCGCGGTCAGACTACATCACTCGAGGAGCTTCGGAAGTTCGGCGATCGAGGCGAGGACGGCGTCCGGCTGGACCGGCGACCGCCCGAGGTCGTCCGCTCGGAACTTTCCCGTCCGGACGAGGACGCCGCGCATCCCGGCGCGCTGCGCCCCGCCGACGTCGGACTCGAGGTCGTCGCCCACGACCGCGGTCTCGGACGGCGCGGCGCCCGTCGAGGCCAGGGCGGCCTCGAAGAACGCGCGCGAGGGCTTGCCCGCGAGAATCGCCGTTTTCCCGGAGGCGTGCTCGAGCGCCGCGCAGAACGGTCCCGTGTCCAGCATCAGCCCGTCGTTCGCCTGCCAGTAGCGGTTGCGGGCCAGGGTGACGAGCGCGGCGCCGTCGAGGAGCATCCGGAATGCGCGGTTGAGGCGCTCGTACGTCATGTTCGATCCGAGATCGCCGAGGACGACGGCCTCGGCGCCGTCCTCGACCGCCTCGACGCCGTCGAAGTCCTCGAGGAGCGCCGGCCGCAGGAGGAAGTGGCAGCGCGTCCACCCTCGAGCGGCGATGAGGCCCCGGGCCGCGCGCGGAGCCGTGAAGAGGCGGTCCGGCGCGACGTCGAGTCCCATCGCCGAGAGCTCGCGCAGGATCACGGAACGCGGCCGGCTCGTGGCATTCGTGACGAAGCGCCAGGCGACGCCGCGCCGCGTCGCCTCGTCGAGGGCCTCCACGGCACCGGGGATGAGCGCCCCGGACTGGAAGACCGTGCCCTCGAGGTCGAGGAGGAGCGCGCGCGGCTTCATGGCCTCATCGTTTCGGAGCGGCCGCGGCGAGCTGCTCGTACACCGTGAGCAGCGCCTGCGTCCCGTCTTCGCCGCGCCCCTGCGCCTCGAGCGAAGAGAGCAACTGGTGCGCGAGCGCCACTCCCGGCAGAGGCACGCCGCTCGCGCGCGCGGTCGCCAGGACGATCGCGAGATCCTTCTGCTGGTGCTTCACCGCGAACGCGGGCTTGAAGTCGCGCGCGATCATCTTCTGGCCGAGCACGTCGAGCATCCACGAGCTCGCCGCGCCGCCCATGAGCGCCGCGTGCAGGTCCGGGAGAGGCAGGCCCACCTTGGCCGCAAACGCCATGGCCTCCGAAACGGCGACCAGCGTTCCCGCGACGACGATCTGGTTCGTCGCCTTGCCGAGCTGGCCCGCACCCGACGGCCCCAGGTGCGTGATCCGCTTTCCCATCGCCGCGAGGACCAGGCTGGCTTTCTCGAGCGCCAGCGCGTCGCCGCCGACGAAGAAGGTCAACGTTCCTTCGGCCGCGCCCTTCTGGCCTCCCGAGACCGGAGCATCGAGGAACGCGACGCTGGCCTTCGCCAGCCGCTCCGCGACCGAACGCGCGGCTCCCGCCGCGATCGTGGAGCAGTCCACGACGATGGTTCCCGGCTCCGCTCCCCGGATGGTGCCGTGCTCGCCCAGGTGGACCTCTTCGACCTCCGGAGCGTCGGGCAGGCAGGAGACGATGATTTGAGATGCGCGGGCGACGTCTTCCGGGGATCCGGCGGCCCGTACATCGCCCCCGAGCTCGCTGGCGAACTTCTCGGCCTTGCCCTGGGTCCGCGTCGCGACGGTCAACGGGAACCCGGCTTTCGCGAGGTTGCGCGCCATTCCGACGCCCATGGTTCCGAGCCCGACGAATCCCACTTTGAGCGTCATGACGATCCTCCTCGTGGACAACGAGTCCGGGAGCGCACGGCGCCCCCGGACCCCCGGGATTCTAGAATGCGGTCGGAGGCGCCATGAGCCCTTCACCTCACGAAGTCGTCGTACGGGAGATCGGAACTGGCTATGCGCAGGAGATCCGAGCGGGCCGCCACACCCTGCGCGCCGACGAGCCTGTGACGTCCGGCGGGACCGACAGCGGCCCCGACCCGTACGCGCTGCTTCTGTCTGCTCTCGGCGCCTGCACGTCGATGACGATTCGGATGTACGCGAACCGCAAGGGCTGGCCGCTGAAGGGAGTCACCGTGCGCCTCTCGCAGCAGAAGACCTACGCGAAGGACTGCGAAGACTGCGAGACGAAGAGCGACGCGCGCATCGACCACATCGAGCGCGAAATCGAGCTCTCGGGGGACCTCTCGGCCGAACAGAAGGCGCGCCTGGTCGAGATCGCCGAGCGCTGCCCGGTGCATCGCACGCTCATCAACCAGAAGACGATCGTGACGAGGCTGGCAGGCGCATGAAGCTCGCCCGGCTCGCCATCGCGGCCGCCGCGGCCATCCCCTGGCTCATCGGCGCGCTGGCGTCGCCCGGAACCGACACCACTCGCGCCGCGCGCGATCTCGTCGCGGCGCTCCGGCCGGCGCAGCGGACCGCTCTGGTCCAACCTTTCGAGGGGGAGGAACGGCTGAGCTGGAGCTACTTTCCGGGACGCCGTCCTGGCATCGCGCTCAAAGACCTCGAGCCTTCCGAGCGCGCCGCCGTCTTCGCGCTGCTGCGCACGGCCCTCTCGGCGCAGGGGATGAAGCGGACCGAGGGCGTGATCGTGCTCGAAGGCGTCCTGCGCGAGATGTCGACCTTCGGAATCGGGCGCGACCCGGACCTCTACTATCTGACTCTCTTCGGCGAGCCGTCGAACGACAAGGTCTGGGCGTTCCGGTTCGAGGGCCATCACCTCTCTCTCCACTTCTCCTCCGCGACCGGCCGGCTGGTCTCGTCGACGCCGGCCTTCTTCGGGGCCGAGCCGTCGAAGGTGCTCTCGGGGCCGCATGCGGGGCTGCGCGTGCTCGGAGACCAGGAGGACGCGGCGCGGCGGCTCTTCGACAGCCTCGACGCGGCACAGAAGAAGGTCGCGATCATCGCGACCTCGGCGCCGGGCGACATCATCCTGAGGCCGAGTCGGAAGTCCGTGCCCGACCCCGAGGGCCTTCCGGCGTCGCAGATGACGGATGCGCAGCGGAAGCTCCTCATGGAGCTCATCGCCGTCTACACCGGCAATCTGCGGGAGGATCTCGCCCGCGCCCAGACCGAGAAGATCGAGAAGGCCGGTACGGATGGGATCCGCTTCGCCTGGGCCGGCGAGACCCGGCCGGGCGGAGTCTTCTACTACCGGGTCCAGGGGCCGACGTTCGTCCTCGAGTACGACGTCACGCAGAGCGATGCGGACCACGTCCACAGCGTGTACCGCGATCTCGAGAACGACTTCGGCGGCGACGCGCTGCGGCGTCACTACGCCGAGAGCCCCCATCACGCGGGATCCCGCCCCGGTCTCCGCTTCCGCTTTCGGTCGCTGAGACTCAGCGCAGGTCGATACCGGTGAGGTGCGCTTCGAGCGCGGCGTCCTGGGCGTCGCGCAGCGCCGCGAGGCCGGTCTTCGCGAGGCGGAGGAGCTCGGTGAGCTGCGCGTCCGAGAACGGCCGGCGCTCGGCGGTGCCCTGGATCTCGACGAACGCCCCCGACGCCGTGCCGACGACGTTGCAGTCGACGTCCGCCTCCGCGTCCTCGGCGTAACCGAGATCCAGAACGGCCTGGCCCGCGCAGATCCCGACGGAGATCGCGGCGACCGTTTCGCGGAGGGGCCAGCGGGGGATCTTCTGCTCGCGGACGAGCTTCGCGAAGGCCATCGCCAGCGCGACGCACGCGCCCGTGATCGCGGCGCAGCGCGTGCCGCCGTCCGCCTGGAGGACGTCGCAGTCCATGGTGACCGTCCGCTCGCCGATCCCGCGAAGCTCGGTCACGCTTCGAAGCGAACGGCCGATGAGACGCTGGATCTCGTGCGTCCGCCCGCCCTGGCGCCCCTGCGCGGCCTCTCGCGTCGAGCGCGTGTGCGTGGCCCGCGGCAGCATCCCGTATTCGGCGGTGACCCATCCGCTCCCGGTGCCCTTGAGAAACGGCGGAACCCGTTCCTCGACCGAAGCGGTGCAGAGGACGTGCGTGTCGCCCAGCGCGATCAGAGCGGAGCCCTCGGCGTGGCGCGCGACGCCCGTCTGGATCGCGATCGGACGCAGCGCGTCGGGGGCGCGCCCGTCGGGACGCGGTGTCGAGCTCATGGCTTCATGGCTTCGGCGTCGCCGTCGCGACGGCATCCGCCGCACCGCTCGCATCCGTCGCGCCGGGCGGCGTGATCTCCGGCTCGACGTCCGGCGTCGCGACGATGTCTTTCAGGAAGATCAGCGGCCGGGTCAGATCCACATGGCCTCCGAGCGTTTCGGCGGGCTCGCCGTTGACCAGGATTCTCACACGGGACGTCTCCGCCACGTTATGCAGCATCGTGTTCACGAGGGAGCCGACGATGGTCAGCTCCTCGTCGGAACCGAACGTCAGGCCCGAATCCAGCGCCAGATCGAGCACGGCCTCGCCCTCGGGCATCAGAAACGCGTTGCGGAGCTGCATCTTCGGCGGAATGACGGCGATGAGGCCTTCTCCCGTCGGCCCCCGCTGGAGCTCCGCGAAGAGCGTCTGCAGGTAGGCGGCGCCGCCGGTCGGCTTCGGAACGTCGCGCTCCTCGGGGTGCAGGAGCATGCCGTTCTGATCCGGGAAGTACAGGGTCACGCGCACCGTCTCGGGAACCGGCACCGGCGTGGCGCCCGGCGGCGCCGTGACGATGGGCGGGGGAGCGGGAGTGATGCGCAGAAACGGGCGCGGGACGCGCTTGGTGAGTCGCGCGAGATCGCCGCGATTGGCGAGGATGAGGGCCGCAACTGCGGCCGCCAGCACCGCGAGGAGAATCGCGGCGGCGCGCCGGCTCATGGCGCCGGTCGGGGGCTCGGCGTGGGGCGGACCGCGGCCGGCAGCCGCCGGGCGTAGAAGCGCGCGACGGCGCGCGAGACGGCATCGGCGACCGCCTGCTGGAACTCGGGGGAGCGCAGCCTCTTCTCCTCGTCGGCGTTCGAGATGAACGCGACCTCGACGAGGACGGCCGGCATCGTGGCGCCGACGAGGACGCGGAAGGGAGCCTGCTTGATCCCGCGGTTGGAAGTGTCCGAGACGGCGTTGAGCTCGACCTGGATCGCCTCGGCGATCTCGGAAGACTCCTTGAGGTGGGCGCTCTGTGCCAGGTCCCAGAGGACGAAGTCGAGATCCGGGTTGCCTGTGGCCCCCGGTTCCGCCGCTCCGGCGCCGCCTCCGTTCGCCTCGTTCTCGCGGCTGGCGACCTCCTGGGCGATCTTGTCCGAGGCCGCCAGCGAGAGGTAGTAGGTCTCGGAGCCCTGGGCCGACGCCGACCGCGAAGAGTTGGCGTGGATCGAGAGGAAGAGGTCGGCCTTCTCGTGGTTGGCGATGGACGTGCGGTCGTCCAGCGGGAGCTGGATGTCCGAGTCGCGCGTCAGCACGGCGCGGCACGCGAGGACGCGGGGCAGAGTCGCGGCGATCCTCTTCGCGATCTCGAGCGTGGCCTCTTTCTCCTGGAGTCCGCCCGGGCCGATGGCGCCGGTTTCGCCGCCCCCGTGCCCCGGATCGACCACGATGGTCAGAGGCGGAGCGCCGCTGATGGGCGCCGAGGACTCGGCGTCGGCCGGAGCGGCCGGAGTGGTCGCCGACGGACCCGCCGGCGCGGCGGGCAAGCCGGCCCGGCGCCCGATCTCGACGACGAGACGGTCCGGAGAGGTCAGGGGATAGGCGCGCGCCGCGAGGCCGGGCTCGCGGAAGTCGATCGTCGCGATCTCTCCGGCGAAGCGGACGGAAGCGACGAGGGGGTCGTCGTACTTCTTATCGGGAAACGGCGGATCGATCTTCGTGTCCGCGAAGCGCACCTGGAAGCTTCGCTCGGAGGTCGCGGTCGCCGTCTTCGCCGCCGCCGAGAGGCGGAACACGACCTGCGTGGTCGGGGCGACGTGCACGACGGCGATTTCGATCGAGAGCGGCGGCGGCCCGGCCGGGACCAGCGTCCAGGTCTTCTTCGCGGCATCCCAGGTTCCCGCGGCGCCGCCGAGCGGAAAGAGGACCTTCTCGAAGAAGTCCGGCGGCGCGTAGAGCGCGCCCGCGACCAGACGCGCGGGGCCCGAGATGGGCACGATCCTCCGATCCACGGGGACCTGGGCCGTCCCCGGCCCGAGCAGGATCTGATGGCCTCCGCCCGAGATCGTCAGGACGCCGGTCGACGCGTCGGAGGCGACGGTGAGACCCAGCGCCCGGGCGGCATCCGACACGACGAACTCGCGTCCGCCGATCATGCCGATGGGATGGGTCTCTCCCTTCCAGAGGATCGTCGCCCGCTCCTCCGCCGGGGTGGCGCCGGCGGCGGCCACGAAGGCGAGGAGGAGGGCAAAAGCGGCCGCCGGAGCGGCCGCGCGGCGGTCTCGGAACCGAGAATGGGCGCGGCTACGGATACGAAAAAGAGGGTAGCACGGCGGGCCCGCCGGCGCTTCGCGACCTAGCGGCGCACGGCCGCGACGTAGAGCTCGGCGGGAGGATCGCCGTGGCCGCCGGGCCAGAGCTCCGTGACCTCGAAGCCGGCGGTCGCGAGGACATGCCTCACTTCGGCCTCCGTGTACGCGCGCACGCGGCCGGCGCTCCGCGGGAAAGCCTCGGCGTTCTCGACGTAGGCGCGTGTGTACGCGGGAGAGAGCAGGTTCGGGAACTGCGTGAAGAGGCGTCCGCCGGGCTTCAGCACGCGGTGCGCGTCGCGGAGATACAGGAACGCGTCCTCGCGCTCGATGTGCTGGAGGACCAGGAAGGAGAAGACGACGTCCATCGTTCCCGCGCCGAAGCTCGACAGGAACTCCCGGTTGCCGACCTCGCGCAGGTGCACGTTGGGGAGGCCGGCGAGGCGCTTCTCGGCGCGCCGGATCATCTCGCCGCTGATGTCGATGCTCCACATCTCGCGCACGCGCGGCGCGAGGTACTTCTCCACGCGCCCGACGCCGCAGCCGATGTTGAGCACCGCGTCGCCGCCGCGGAGGTACTTCGCCACGAGCTCGGCGTCCTCGCGGCCCAGGCGCTCGAAGCTCTCGTCGGTGGCGCCCGTCAGGATCCCCTCGTGGGCATCCTGAACGGCGACTCCATTCCAGGTCGTCTTGTAGTCGGTGGGCTTCGGCTCCGAGAACGCGCGCTCGAAGAGGAAACGCAGACGCCGCAGACCCAACGCCATCGGGCGCGGATTGTAGCCCCCTCCCCGCCGCTCCATCCGGAGTCGGCGGAGAGGGGGCGCAACCTCACTGCAGCAGCCGCTGGAAGCTCTTCATGTCGCTCGAGGTCTCGAAGAGGAGCTCGCCCGTCGCGACGGACACGACCGAGTAGCGGGGCGAGGGGCCCGGCGTCGAGTTCCAGGCCTCGATGGAGAGACCCAGGCGCTGGCCGTCTTTGGAGAAGCCGGTGAGCTGGCCGACGATGTGAGCGAGCGCGCGGTCGCGGAGAGGACGCCCCGAGGAGAGGAAGGCGACCTCGCGCGCCGGCTCGTCGCGCTCGAGAGACGTCATGACGGGCACGAGCTGCGACGGTCCCGGCGACTTCGATCCACGCGACCGAACGGCCGTCGGGCGAGATGCGCAGCGAGCCCGGCACGGGCAGAATCGGGACGGCGGCTTTCCGCGGCTGGACCTCGCGGGTCGCCCCGGCGCGCGTCTCGACGGTGAGCGTCAGGGCGCCGAGCTTCCCGTCGATGCGCACCGCGCGCTCCCGCCCGCCGCTGCCGATCTTGACCTCCTGCGGGAACGAGGGCGAGCCGTCGCCGCGCATCGCGTGGAGGATGGCCGCCCGGGACGCGAGCCGGCGGCCGTCCGGCGTGTCCGGCGACGCTCCCTGCACGCGGACGCTGGCCTCGCGGACGCGCGTTTCGAGCTTCGCGAGGTCCTCGAGCTTGCCGAGGGCGAGAAGGTATCGGCCGATTCCGAGAGAGGCTTCGCCGACGCGATCGGCGGCCGAGCGCAGGACCTCGGGCTCGTCCGAGGTTTCGAGAAGTCCGAGCCACGCGTTCGACTCCTGCACGAGCCCGGCGAGCGAGGACGGGCCGCTCGCGGAACTGGGCCCGCAGGAGGCCGGCCTGGGCTCGATCCCGCACGCGTTTCTGCTCGACGGTGATCGTGCCGCCGAGGAGATCCACGGCGCGCTTGAAGGCCGCGGCGTCGTAGAAGCCGCGGGTCCCCGTGGCGTCGCTCTTCTCGGAGAGGCCGAGCTCGGCGCGGAACGGACCGCCCGTGACGGCGAGCTCTTCGGCCGTCTCGCCGAGAAGAACCTCGACCTCCGGGTCGGGGGTCTTCGCGTCGCGCAGCCTCTGCGCCGCGCGGTCGAGGAGGCACGCGGCGAGCAGCCGGTGCGTGTCGTTCTGGGAGAACGCCCGGCCGATGATGACGAGCTCCCGTGTCGCGTTGGCGTCCTGGGGAAACACCACGGCGACTTCGCGGGCGATCCATCCCGTCGGAAGTCCCTTGCCCTCGACGCGCAGGTACCGGTCGCGCGCCTCGACCACGGTCAGCCGCGAGCCCTGGGGGAGCTTCGCGAGGACGCGCGCGTCGCGCGAGGGCTTCTCTCGCAGCAGGGCTTCGCGCGGCGTCGTGAAGGCGTCGGAGCCGCTTATGGAAGCCGTGCTTCCGGTGTCCGCCGCCGCGTAGGTGCAGGCGCCGGCGACTCCCATCGAAAGGATCAGGGCGATCAGGATGCGGGGAACGAGGATGCGGGCGAAGTCCTGGGCCATCTCTTTCATGACTGCCTCCGGTTTGCGGCCTTGCGGGACGCTTTGGCGTTCTTCGTTTCGTTCGGCGGGGCTTCACCCTTCGGCGGCGCCGGCGCGACGGCCTGCTGGCCGGCGACGACGCGCTTGTAGACCTCTCCCGTGAACGCGTCGCCCTCGATCGAGGGCGTGAGGATGACCTGCACGTTCTGGGAGAGGCGGTCGGCGAACGTCTTCGGGATGAGCAGCGGGTTCGCCGTGACGAGGACGGCTTCCCGCTCGAGGCCTTCGAAGTCGGCGACGGCCTGGACACGCGTCGCGTACGCCTCGGCGTCCGCCATCTCCTTGCGCCGGTCGGCGTCGGCCCGCGACTGGATCCGCGACGCCTCGGCCGTCGCCTGGGCCCGCTGGACGATCGTCTGCCGCTCGGCTTCGGCCTCCAGCTTCTTCTGCTTGATCTGCTTCTCCTTCAGGTCCAGCACGTGGCGCATGGCGTCGGCCTCGCCGCGCGCGGCGATGACGCGCTGCGCGGCGGCCGCCTCGGCCTCCTGGACCTGGCGCGCCTTCTGGGCCTCGGCCACCAGGCGCGTCTCCTCGACTTCCTTGGCCTTCTTCTTCAGGGTCACGTCGAGACGCTCGGTCGACTGGACCTCATCGAGCATGGCGAGCCGCCCCTTCTCGAACTCGGGCGGCAGGACGAGATCGCCGATGAGGACCTCCTTCAGGACGATCCCGCTCTCGGCCAGACGCTTTCGCGCCTCGGCCGCGGCGACCGCCGAAAGCTCCTCGCGCTTCTCGGAAATCAGCTTCGTCACCTCGTAGCGCGGGGCGGCGGCGCGGAACGCGGCAAAGAGAACCGGGGCGACGAGCTCGACGTCCGGGCGGGGAGGGAGGGCCGCCCACTGCGAGAGCAGGCGGCGGCGGTCCACGGCCCAGCGCGCCTGGACGGCGACCTGGGCGAGCACGCCTTCCTTCGTCGTCACCTGGAACTGCCCCTCCTCTCCCGAGAGGAGCTGGTCGGAGATCCGGACCGGATGGATCTCGTAGAGGGCCGGCGGCCGGAAATGCGTTCCGGGCTCGAGGACTTCGAGCGTGCCGGTGAACCGGTTGGCGCTCACGCCGACGAAGCCCGGCGCGACGCTCTGGAAACTTTTCTGCGCCTGGCGCCAGGCGGCGATCGCCGCGAGGAGCAGCAGGACGAGAAGGAGGGCGCGGCGTGCGGACGCGGGTCTCCAGGGAACGCGAGGCGCCATCCGCGGAACGCGCGCGAACGCGTCGCGGAGCGCCCGGGGCCATTCCGCTTTCGGCTTCGGGCCTCCGGGCTTCTCGGGCTCGGGTGAGTCGAGATCGAGATCGATGTGTTCCATGTCGTGCCTCGTCTTTCCGTCCGCACGCCGCGGACTGGAGGCTCGGGATTTCAAGGGTCGTGCCCGGAAAAGCGGGGGTTCTGGGCGCTGGAATGCTCCGATTTGGAGATTCAAGGCTCAAAACGAAGTATCATTTGCTCATGGCCGACGATCCCCGCCGAAAGGCCGCCCGACGCCTCCAGCACGACCTGGGCCGGTACATCCGCTTTGCGGCCCCGGAGGAGCTGGAGCCGGACACCGAAGCCCTCCGCCAGCGCCTGACCCGGGACGTGCTCGGCACCCGCTCCACGCCGGAAGGCGTCGTCCCCGCCGGAGCGATCTTCGAGACCTGGCTCGCGGAGGAGGGCGGCGCCTTCTCCGACGCCGCCGAAGTCCGGACGCTCCAGGATCTGGTGCGCGCGCTGGGCCGGTCTTGCAGCGCGCCTGCCGGAGCTCGGGCGCGCGGAGCTCGAGGAGCTCGACCGGCTCACCCGATCCATCGCCGGCGAGTGCCGCCGTTTGCTCCGGCGGATCGAGCGCGGCAATGACGCGCTCGGGCGCTGAAGCGCGGAAGGCTAAGGCGAGAAGGATGACGCGATGAAGCCCCGCCGTGGCCGGCCCCGGATTCTGGTCATCGACGACCAGTCGCAGGACCGCGGAGGCGCTCGGACGGCTGCTCGCCTCGGAGGTGGAGCTCGTCTCCGTGCGCTCCGGAGGGGACTCGCGTTCCCACGCCCGCTCCTGGCGGGAGGCCGAGCCTCTTCTCGACGGCGCGCGGCCTCTGGACGCCGTCGTCCTGGACGTCCGCTTCGACCTGCCCGACGAAGAGCTCCTGCCGGATCAGCGACCTCTGGGAGACGACGCGGGCGCCCGCCGCCGGCGGCGGGAACGGCGGGACCGGCAGGGGATCTACATCCTGGAGCGGCTGCGGCGCCGGCGGCCCGATCTCCCGGTCCTGCTGACGACGGCCTACGACGACATCGCCTTCGAGGAGGCCGCGCTCACGTTGCGCGCCGACGCGTTCACCTACGCCGTGGGCGAGGACGAGGCCTCCTCCGAAGGCGTCGTGCGCGCCCTCCGGCGGCTCCTCGAGGAGCGCGAGTCCCCTCCGCGCACCGGCCGCTTCTTCTGGGGCTCGAGCGCCGCGATGCGAGAGCTCCGCCGGAAAGTGTCCGCGCTCGCTCCGACGCCCATGCCGCTGCTGATCACGGGGCCCACCGGCACGGGCAAGAGCCTCCTGGCGCGCGACGTCGTCCACGCGCTGTCCAGCCGATCCGGAGCCTTCGTCGCGTTCGACTGCGCGACGGTGCCGGAAGGGCTGCTTCCCGCGGCTCTCTTCGGGACGCTCCGCGGGGCCTTCACCGGCGCGATCGCGGACCGGCCCGGCGTCTTCGAGGCGGCCGCGGAGGGCACGCTCTTTCTCGACGAAGTCGAAAACCTGACCTCCGACGCCCAGAAGATGCTGCTCACCGCGGTGAACGACGGCCGGATCCGCCGCCTCGGCGCGACCGCCGATATCCCGCACTCCGCCCGGCTCGTCGCGGCTTCGAACGCCGATCTCGGCCGGCGCGCGAAGGACGGGAGCTTCCGCTCCGACCTCCTCATGCGACTGAACCCCTCGCTCGCGCTCGAGCTCCCGAGGCTCGCCGAGCGGCGCGAGGACTTGCCGGAGCTGGCCCGCGCGACCGCCGGCGCATTCTTCTCCGACACCCGTCATCGTCGCGCGATCGCCGCGCTCGTGAGGGCCTCGGGAGGGCCGGAGCCTCCGCTCACGGACGAGGCCCTGGCGTTGGCGCTCTCGGAGGACGAGGCTCGCCGGAGCGAGGCCGCCGTGACCTTCGTCGTTCCGCGCAAGGCCTGGGCCGCGATGGAGAAGCATCCCTGGCCGGGGAACGTCCGGCAGTTCGAGATGGCATTGGCGGATGCGCTCGCGGCGGCCGTATACGCAGGGGGAGGAGCGTCGATCGACCCATCGGGCCGCGCGCGCATCCCGCTGGACGCGCGCCTGCTCTTCGACCTGCTCGCCGGCGCTCGCGCCGCCGAGTCGGGGGCAGGACCGTTCTCCCTGGAACGTCCGCGCGCCTCGACCGTCGCCGCTTTCCGGCGCGAGCTCGAGAAGGCCGCGATGCGCGCTCTCTTCCGCGAAGCCCGGGGCGACTTCGAGCGCATGGCCGAGGCCATGACCGGCTCGCCTCGCGAGGCCCGCGCCGTCCGGCTGCGATTCAACAAGATCGGTCTCTCCGCGCGGGAAGACCGGTGATTTCGTCGCGGCCCTGCTTTTCGCTTTTCAGACACAGGAGCCGGTGCTCGGGGACTGTGCCCGGGACCCCGACACGCTCGCGGCCCGGGCCGCCGAGACCCTCGCCGAGACTCCGGAGCCTTCCGAACCCGAAGCCGCGATCGCGCGCGCCCGGCAGCTCCTGCGCTCGGCGAGGCGCGCGCGGCGGTCGGCGGCCCTCGATCTTGCGGCCGCGGATCTCGCCTTCGCCGCCGGCGATCTCGAGGAGGGGGGCGACCTGCTCGCGGCGGCCGCCGAGGCGGATCCCAAGGCTGCGCTCTCGTCGGGCGAGCTCTACCTGTTGGCGCGCCGGGCCGAGGAGCGGCGCCGCTGGCGCGAAGCCATCCAGCGCTACGACGGGCTGCGCCGCGCGCTCGCGGCCGAGGGCGAGCCGGCGCCCTGGATCGGCCCGCGCATTCGCGAGCTCGAGCTCGAAGTCCGCGCCGCGGCGATCGCGCCTCCGCCGTCCGGGCCTCCCGCCGAAGCGCGCCTGGCTCTGGCCGACGGCAAGCGCGCGCTGGCGCGGGGCGATCTCGCGGACTCCCGGGCGAAGCTCCAGCTCGCGCTGCGCCTCTCTCCGGGCTACGCCGAAGCGCTCCTCGCGCTCTCGGCCGTCGAGACCCGGGCGGGGCAGCCGGCCGCCGCGATCAAGGCGGCGCGCGACGCGCTGGCCGCCGAGCCCGATCGCGTCGAGACGCTCAGCTCTCTCGCGAGCCTGCTCTGGGCGGAGCCGGACCGCCGGGCGAAGGAAGAGGCTCTCGCGCTCTCCGACCGCGCGGCGGCTCTCCGGCCGGGCGAGCCCGCGCTCCTCCGCGTCGCGGCGGAGCGGTACGCCGAGCTCGGCGATGCGCCGCGCGCGCTCGAGCGTCTCGACCGGTATCTCGCGAAGGCTTCGCCTTCGGAGCGCGCGGAAGTCTCCTCGCTGCGCGATGCCCTGGTCCGCCGGGCCGGCGGCGGAGCGGAGGATGGCGGCGTCCGCGAGGGCGGCACGGACGAGCCGGCCTCCGAGGCCGTCGACCGCTGGCGCAAGGCGCAGGTCCTCGCCGAGGCCGGCGACTTCGAATCCTTCGGCGCCGCGCTGACCCTTCTCGCCGAGGCGGAGCGGCTCGATCCGACGTTCGCGCAGGCGCCCGAGCTCGCCGCGGCGATCCACCGGCGGCGCGGCGATCTCGCCGCCGCCGAGGCCGCGCTTCTGCGTGCGATCCGCGTGGATCCTTCCCGGGCCGCGCCGCGCGAAGAGCTCGCGCGACTGTACGAGGAAGACCCGGCGAAACATTCCCAGGCCCAGGCCGAAGGCGCGTGGCGCGGCGCCGCGGACGCCGGCTCGACGGAGGCGCTTTTCGAGCTCGCCCGCATCGCCGAGGAGCGGAACCGGCCCGGCCAGGCGCTCGAGCTCTACCGGCGCTACCGGATCGAAGCGCCGTCCGGCCGGCACGCCGACGGGGCCGCGGCGGCGGTCGCAAGACTCGAAGCCGCGCAGACGCGATTGCGGCTCGCGATCGGCGCCGTCGTCCTGGCGCTTCTTCTCGGAGGCGGCATCGTCTTCTATCGCCGGCGGTCCGGGCAAACGCTGGAGGAGTGGCTCGCCGACCATCCCGCGCGCGTGCACCGCATTCGTCCGGTCGTGGGGCGGTTGCGGCACGAGGCGCTCAAGCACGGGGCGCTCCTGCTTCCGGACGCGGCGCGGCGACTGTCCGAGGACGATCCCGAGGCCCGCCGCGACGCGGCGAAGCTCATCGCGGCCAGGCTCTACGGCTCGGCGGGCGGAACCCGGAGCCCGGGGCCTCATCGCGGAAGCGCGGGGCGCCGTCGCGGAGCTTTCGGCCATCGCCCGGGAAGACGGCGCGCGGCTGAATCTCGAACGGCGCGATCCCGCGTTCTCACAGCTCTGCCGGGGTCTCGACGCGCTCGTCGCGCGCGCGTCCGAGTCTCGACAAGGCGACGGAGCTCCGACCGGAGATGCGCGGGCACGCCGCGCGGGCGGCGAACCTGCTGTCGGAAGGCGCTCGCCGTTTCGCTCTCGCCTCGAGCGCCGGAATCGAGCGGATGCTCGATCGCGCCTCGGCGCTTCCGGTCCGGATCGAAGCCCTCCAGGATCTCCTCGCGCGGGTCGCGGTCGAGGTCGACCTGCCCGTGCCGCGGCTCGAGCCCCTCGGCGCCCTCGAGTCGCGCGAGCCGTTGCCGAGCGTCCGCTTCGCGCCGCTCGACTGGGAAACGCTGTGGCGGAACCTCTTCGCCAACGCGATGACCGCGGGACGCTCCCGCGTGCCGGAGCCTGTGCGCCTCGGGCTCTCGGCCGAGCCGCGTCGCGACGGCGCGACGGGGGAATCGCGCCTCGTGCTGGTTCTCGCCGACGATCTGCCGGGCGCGCTCTCGGCCGAGGAGCTGAGGAGCCGCCCGGCGGAACGGGGCTGGGGCGTGATCGCCGAGATCCTCCGCCGGAACGACGCCGCGTTCGACGTCACGCCGCCGCCCGCGCGCGGTTTTACGAAGGGCATCGGCCTGGATTTCCCGGCGATCGAAGGCGAGAGCGTGCGGTGAGCGGGAAGGTCGTTCTCGTGGTCGAGGATGGCACCGAGTACGTCGACGCGTTTCGTCTCCTCGCCGGAGCGGATTCCCGCTCGCCGGGTCTCGAACTGGTCCGCGCCGCCGACGCCGACGAGGCGCGACGCGTTCTCGAGGAACGGCGGATCGACGGCGTTTTCCTGGACGTCGTCTTCGATCGGACGCCGCCGGAGAAGCTCTGTGGGGACCCGAATACGAGTCCGAGGCGCGAGCGCTCGCCGGAGCATCTCGCGAACCAGCAGGGCTTCTATCTGGCCGCCGAGCTGGCCGGGCTCCTCGCCGGGGTCGCCCGCGTCGTCATCGCCTACGACTTCGCGAACGAGCCCGGACGACTCGCCGCTCTCCGGGAGAGAGTCCCTGCGCTCGAGGGCGTCGAGGACGGAACGCCGCTCTCGCGGGTGCTCGCGAGGCTGGCTTCCGATTAGCGGACTAGCGGGCTCGCGGCCTAGCTGGCTTGCGCCCGGGCCTGCTCGAGCCACGACGTCATCGTCTCGCTCGGGACGAGGCCGGGCTGCTGGAACACCAGGCGGCCGCCGCGGAACACCGCGAAGTTCGGGATGCCCCGCACGTTGTAGCGCTCGGCGAGCTCGGGGTGCTTCTCGGTGTCGACCTTGAGCACGACCGCGCGCCCGGCCGTCGCCGCCGCGGTCTTCGCGACCTCGGGCGCGGCCATCTTGCAGGGCCCGCACCACTCCGCCCAGAAATCCACGAGCACCGGGACGGGAGCCTTCTCGGTGACTTCCCGGAACGTCTCCGGGTCGGCCTCGATCGGTCGGGCGGGCGGGGAAATCGGCGTCTTGCAGTTTCCGCACCGGCCTTCGTCGGCGAGCCGTTCGGCCGCCGAGCGGTTCTTCTTGCCGCAGGAGGGGCAGGTCAGAATCATCCGTTCGTCGTTCCCACATCCCGAGTCTAGCCGCGAAACCTCCCGCCCGGAGAGCCGTCCCTCCATTCGGAGGAACCGAAACGTCATGCGTGTCGCCGCCGCCATTCTCGCCGTCTCGCTGGTCTCGACCGCCCTGCTGGCGGCCCCGGACCCCGCCCGGAAGCCGACCCGCGAAAGCGGCCAGAACAAAGACGACGCCTACATCCTGTCCCTCGATGATCACTTCACGTCGTCGGGCTGGGACACGGACGTCTCCGACGTCGTCCGGATGCGGAACCGTCTCGCCGGCGACTTCCTCTGGTTCCGCCGCGGCGGGAAGACCTACCGGGTCGGCGACGCCGCGACGCTCGCGAAAGCGGACGCTCTGTTCCTGCCCATGCGGGCGCTCGGGCCCGAATACGAGGATCTCCGCCACAAGGAGCGCCGGCTCGACGCCCGGGAGGACGAGCTCGACCGTGAGGAGGAGCTGATCGAGCAGGACCTCGAAGATCTCGACGCGGACGAGGAGGCCGGCCTGGCCGTGGACGAGAACGCGCGCCGGAATCTCGAGACTCGCCGCGACGCTGTCCGCTCGCGCATGCGCGACGTCGAAGGGGAGCAGCGGGAGCTCGAGTCGGTCGAGCGGGCGCTCGACGCGCGCGAGGAAGCCCTCGAGGCCGAGGCGGAAGGAAAGCTCTGGCGCCTCATCGACGAGGCGATCGCGAGCGGGAACGCGGTCCGCCCACCGAAGGCCGACCCACGGCAGTAGGAGGCGCCGTCCGAAGGACGGCGACACCCCGCGCGCGCTGATCGCTCTCGTCGGTCGGTTTACTTCAGCCGCTCCTTCAGGAACTTCACCGTCAACGGCCACGCCTCGCGCGTGGCCTTCATGTTCGCGCCGTCGCGCGCCTGCTGGTCGCGGAGGAAGCCGTGGCCCGCGCCCTCGTAGATGTGAGGCTCGTATTTCTTGCCGAGCTTCTTCATCTCGGCTTCGGCCGGAGCGATGGTCGCATTGACCCGCTCGTCGTCGCCGCCGTAGTGGCCCTGCACCGGCGCCTTGATCGCCCCGAGGATCGGCGCGTCGGGAGAGCTGCCGTAGTAGACGACCGCGCCGTCGAGGCCGGGCTGTGCCCCGGCATAGGCGAAGCTGCGCGCGCCGCCCCAGCAGAAGCCGACGGTGGCCGACTTGCCGTTGGCGGCGGGGAGCTTGATCGCCCAGTCGCGCACCGCGTCGAGCCGCTTGTTCGCCTCCTCGGGCGAGATCCCGCGCGTGAGCGCGACGACATCGTCGCGGCTCGACACGGATTCCGTGCCTCCGCCGCCCGGCCCGAGGCCCGAAACCATGTCGGGCGCGACGGCGATGAAACCCTCCTTCGCGAGCTGGTCCGCGACCGCGCGGAGCCAGTCGGTCAGGCCGAAGACTTCCTGGATGACGATGACGACGCCCGCCTTGTCCTTCCGCTCGGGATAGGAGATCCACGTGCGGATCGGCACGCCGCCTCCCGGCATCTTCACGTCGATGTACTCGCCGTGGCGCGGCGACCTCTCGAGAGCCGCCTTGGCGTCGTCCGCGGAGGGCGGGAGCGAGGCATCCGGGGCCTGGGCGAGGAGAAGCGTCGAAAGCAACAGCGCGTGGATCATCGGGGCCTCCTGTCGGCCCGGATTCTAGTGCGCTTCCACCTCAGTCGTTGTCGGTGGTCGTGCCGGACATGGCGTCAGTCGTTGTCGGTGATGGTCAGGATCGCACGCTTACCCTGGCCCAAGAACAACGCCACCCGTGGGATTGCTCAGGGTGAGGTTCACAGACTCGTTCCCGTCCTGTGCCGTGTCATTGATGATCGGGATGGTGAAGGTCCGATTCACCTGTCCGGGGGCGAAGCTGAGCGTGCCCGAGGTTGCCACGTAGTCCTGACCCTCGGTCGCCGTGTTGTTGCTGGTGGCGTAGCTGACCCCGTACGCATGAGCGGCATTTCCCGTTCGAGTCACCGTGATGGTCGCTGTCGGCCCGCTCTCGGCAACCGTGAACGTGACGGTCTTGAAGTTGAGCGTGCCGTAGTTGTCGTTGTCGACGATGATCAGCAGCGCCCTTCTTCCAGCCCCCAACGTGCCACCGTTGGTGGGATTGCTGAGAGTCAGATTCACAGTCTCGTTACCTTCGACCAGGGTGTCGGTCAGGATCGGGATGCTCACCGTCTTCGACGTCTCGCCGACCGCGAAGCTCAGAGTCGTCGTGACCGCCGTGTAATCCGCTCCCGCCACGGCCGTGCCATTGCTGGTCGACACGGTGACCGACTGCGCCGCAGAGCTGCTCGTGCGCGCCACCACGATGGCCTTCGACCCGGTCTCCTGAGTGGTGGTCGCGACGCTTTGGAATTTGAAGCCCGAGGAGGAAACGTCGTTGTCGACGATGGTCAGAGGCGCAGCGCGCCTGGTCGGCTCCAGAGTTGCGCCGCCAGTCGGGTTGCTCAGAACCAGATGAGCACTCTCGTTGCCTTCCGCCGCCGTGTCGTTGGTGATGGCGACTGTGAATGTTCGACTCGTCACGCCGCCGGAGAATGTGAGCGTTCCCCCGGGTGCCGTGAAATCGGTACCTGCGGTCGCCGTATTGGAGACCGCGCTCCAGTCGACACCGACGGTGCCAGAAGTATCACCCGTCCGCACAACGGTGATGGTCGCCGAGGCGGTGGCCTCATTCGTGCTGTAGCTGGTGGCACTGAAAGCCACCTCAAGCTTGGGGGCGACGTCGTCATCGGTAATGGTGACGACGGCGTTGCGGTTGGTTCCCAGGAGGGCGCCGATGGGAGCGCTGAGAGTGACATTGAGCGACTCGTTGCCCTCCGCGAGGACGTCGTTCGTGATCGGGATGCTGAACGATTTCGAGACTTCGCCCACCGCAAAGTCGAGTCTGCCCGAGACGGCGCTGTAGTCGGATCCGGCCGTTGCCGTGTTGTTCCCCGTCGCGTAGCCGACCGAGATGGCCCGGTTGCCCGTGCGCGTCACGGTGACGGCCACCGACGCACCGCCCTCCGCGACCGAATAGGACGTGGCGCTGAATTTGACGAACTCCAGGACGTCCGTGGTTTGCGTCGACGAGTTGTTCGTGGCGTCGGTATCCGGTTCGTTGCCCTCCACCGTGGCCGTGTTGCTCAGGGTGCCGAGCGTCGTCGCTTTGACGACGAGGGTGATGACGACCGACGCGCCGCTCGCGATCGTGGGAGTCGTGCAGCTGACGGTCCTCATTCCGACGCAAGTCATGCCGCTCGACGTTGCCGATATGAATGTCCCTGCGGGGATGGAGTCGGTCACTCTCACGCCGGTCGCCGGCCCGGGGCCAAGGTTCTTCACCTCGATGTTGTAGGTCACCTGGCCGTTCTGCATGACCGGATCGGGCGAGTCGATCATGCTGATCCTGACGTCGGTCGGAACCGGCGGTGTGCCTTGAATTCCATAGATGGCCCCGCCCACAGTGTGATCGGCGACGAAGAGCTCACCGGCTTCGTTTTCGCCGAATGCCACAATGGCCAAACCGGTGTCGAGGAGAAGCGCGTCTCCGGGACGCCACCCGGTTGAACCAATCCCCAGATCCGACCGCTGCAATAGTCTCCATAAAAGTAAACGCCCTGCATGCCGGGATAGATGGCTCCCCGGTAGACGGAGCCACCCGTCACGGAGCAGCCCTGGGAATGGTCATACTCGACCACCGGCAATGTGAGACCGGCGGTGTCGCACGCGCCGCCGCCGAAGCAATGAGCTCCTTCCATGATTCTCCAACCGTAGTTCTCGCCGCCGGTGCTGGCCGCCGCCTGGAAATTGATCTCTTCGGAGATGCTCTCGCCGACATCGCCCGTGTAGAGATCTCCGGTTTGCGTGTCGAAGGCCATGCGCCAGGGATTGCGCCACCCCAGGTGCCAGATTTCGGGAAGATACCCAGGCGTGCTGACGAACGGGTTCGTGGCGGGGACGGTATAGGTCGCGGGATTGCCGGTTTCGACATCGATGCGCAACGTCTTGCCCAGAAACCTCCCCGGGTCTTGCGAGGTATCGATGGGGTTGCTGGCGCTTTCGGTGCCGTTGCCCACGGCGGTGTACAGAAAGCCGTCGACCGGGCTGAACGCCGGCGCTGAGCCGGAATGGTCGCAGTCTCCTGGCAGGTGTGTAAATGACAGAACGATCTGCTCGCTGTTGAGATCCGCGACGTCGGGATTGGCGGTCAGGCCGAAACGGGACAGCACGATGTTGCACGCCGCATCGGTGTACTTGACGTAGAAGTGCTTCTTGCTGGCGTAGTTCGGCGGAAACGCCACGCCGTGCACGTGGTGGGTACCGACTCGAGTCGAGAGGTCCATGAATGGCGTACCCGATACGACACCGTTCTTGACGATCAGAATGCGACCATGCTCTTCCGACACGAAGAGACGCCCACTGCCGTCCCTGGCATTGGTGATGTGCACGGGCGAATTGAAACCGGTGATGGGCGGAGACATCGAGATCGTCGGCCAGGACTGGCCATGGGCGGGGGCGGCCAATGAGAAGCTCGCGAGAACGGTGACCATGAGACTCGCCAGACCCGGAACGCGTTCGCGGAACGACGGCATTTTCAAAGTCCTTATAAACGGAACAGGTGGGGCCACCGCGGTGCTTGGAGTGGGCGGGCCCATTTTCTTACAAGTTCGTTGTGTCCGGGGAAAATGTTGGGTGGCGCAAGTGAGCCGCCGCCCGTCAACGACGAGGCTGGCAGGTCGGGCAGGCGAACATCCGGCGCGCCGAGAGAGGGAACTCACGGATCGGCGTCGCGCACCGGCGGCAGATCTCCTGCTGGTAGACGTAGTAGTCGTCTTCCGGGCCGCGCCCGGACATGGGATGCGCCGGATCTCCCGCGAGAATCGTGCGGACGCGCGCCTGGACGACGCCGCGGCGCATGAGGGTCCGAAGCGTTCGCCAGAGACGTCCCCATTCCTCGGCCGTGACGCGTCCCGACGGGCGCAGCGGGTGGATGCCCGTCAGGAACAGCGCCTCGTTGCGGTAGATGTTGCCGACGCCCGCCAGCACGCGCTGATCGAGCAGCGCGTCGCCGATCGCTCGGCGCGGGCGCTTGCGCAGAGCCTCCCGGACACGGTCGGGATCGAAGTCACGGCGGAGCGGGTCGGGCCCCAGCCGGGCCAGCAACGCGCGCCGCGCGAACTCCGGGATGAGCTCGCAGGTCGGCGGCCCGATCAGATCCGTCGTGACGGACGGAGTCTCCAGACGGAGACGCACCGTCGGCCGCGGTTCCGGGACGCGTCGCGCGTAGCGGTAGAACCAGCCCGCCATCCCCAGGTGCACGTGGACGACGAGCCCGCCGCTCCAGTGGTGGAAGAGGTGCTTGCCGTAAGCCTCCGCGCGCCGGAAGCGCCGGCCGTCCAGGCGCTTCGCCTCGTTCGCGAAACGGCCCTGCGGGGAACGCGCCCGGACGCGGCGGCCCGCGAAATCCCGGTTGTGGATGCGGGCGAGGCGGTGGATCGTGTTTCCCTCGGGCACGGCCGGACTCTACTTCGGGTCCGGGTGCGGCCCCGCGGGAGTCGGCCATGAGGTAGCGTCCTCTCATGCGCCCCGCCGTCCGCCGCCTGCTCTGGATCGCCGGCATCCTCCTCGGGGTGCTGGTCCTGGCGGTCCTCGCGCTGCCGTACATCGTCTCCCTCGACGCGCTGCGGGAGCGCGTCGTCGAAAAGGCGGAGGCCGCTCTCCACCGCAAGGTCGAGGTCGGCAAGGTGCGCCTGCAGATCCTGACGGGCCTCGGCGCGGGCGTCGAGAAGGTCGTGGTCCACAACCATCAGGGCTGGGAGAGCCCGGCCCTCCTCACGGCCGACGAAGTCTCGGTGAAGGTCGCCTTCTGGCCGCTCCTCTCCCGACGGGTCGAGGTCAAAAAGATCGTGCTCCACGGCCTGGCGCTGACCATCGAGCGCGACCCGGAGGGGAAGCTGAATGTCGGCGACTTCATCTCGGCGGGCGGGCGCGAGAGCGCCTCCGCGGCGGAGACGGCGGCGACGGCCCTGCTCGTCTCGCGCATCGAGATTGCCGGCGGCCGCGCGCTCTTCGCCGACCGGAAGGTCTCGCCCGGAAAGACCGTCACGACGGGGATCGAGGATCTGCAGGGGCGGATCGCGGACATCGGCCCGACGACGCCCGCGCGGTTCGACCTCGCCGCGAGGTTTCTCGCGGATACCGGCCGAAACCTCACGTTGCAGGGGAGCTTCGGGCCGCCTCCGACCAACGGCGAGGCGGTGGGACGAGCGCCGCTCAAAGCCGCGTTTTCCGCGAAGAGCCTTGCGCTCGCCCGCCTCGCGCCCTACGTCTCCGCGTTCGCGGCGGCGGATCCGGGAGTCCTGACGCTCTCGGGCAACGCCGACGGCGCTCCGCTGGGGACGCTGGCGATCGTCGGACGCGCGACTCTGCAGCCGGCGGGGGCCAACTCGAAGATTCCCGCGGCGGACGGCACGTATCGCCTGACGCTCGACTGGCCCTCGGGAACCCTCGCGATCACCGACACCCTGCTTTCGGTCGCGAACCTTCCCCTCGAAATCGAAGGGCGCATCGACGGCCTCCGAAAGCAGACGCGCGTGGAGTTGCGCGCGAAGACGCCCGGCGAGGTCGCGATCGACGCCGTCACGGGGCTGCCCGGGATCGCCGGGACGCTTCCGGCCGGCGTGAAGCTGGGCGGCCGCGTCCGCCTGCAAGCGAAGATCGAAGGCCCGACCTCCGATCTCGACACGCAGGCGTCCGTCGACGCCGCGCCCTTCTCGGTCGCGATGGCGGAGGGGCCGCTCCTCGACGCGGCCTCGGCCGGCGCGACGCTGGCCCGCCGCGGCCCGGGACCGATGGGAGGGCGCATCACGATCCCCTCGGGGAAGCTCCGCGGCGTCACGTTCGAGAACCTCGTCTCCGACTGGACGTGGAACACGGGCGCCCTGATCCTGGTCCCGTCGGCCTCGCTGTACGGCGGCACGCTGCGCGGGCGGATCGAATCGGACTTCTCGCGCAAGGACGCGACCTCCCGCATGTCGCTGGACGTGGCCGGCGTCCAGGCGAAACCGCTCCTCGAATCCGCGACGACGCTGCGCGAGGTGTTCTCGGGAAACCTGAACGGCCGGATCGCGCTCGAGAGCCGCGGGCTCGGCTGGGACGCGGTCTCGAAGACGGGGAAGGGCGAGGGCCGCCTCTCCGTCGCGGAAGCGGATCTGCGGACCGTGAAGCTCATGCCCGAAGTCGCCCGGGCGCTCTCGGCGGTCGGCCAGGTCGCGGGCTTCCAGGTGCCGCCGGGCCTCGAGGACACGAAGTTCTCCAGGCTCGAGACGTCGCTCGCCCTCGCCAACGGCCGCGTTTCGACGCCGGATCTGACGCTCGCCGGAACGGACGTGTCGGCCGCCGCGACCGGCTCGATCGGCCTCGATCGGACGCTGGACTACGCGGGACGCATCGTTCTCGGTCCGTCGATCGTGAAGAGCTTCGGCAAGACGGGCCGCTACGTCGCGGACCCCGAGGGCCGCATCGCGCTGCCCTTCCACGCCACCGGCCAGATCGCTTCGCCGAAGGTCACGATCGACGAGAGCATCGTCGTCGACCTCGGACGGCGCGCCCTCGCCCGGGAGGCGCAGGAGCGCGTCGGCGGCACCGCCGGGCAGATCCTCGGCGACGTGCTCGGGGGCGGCGACGCCCGGACGCCCGGCGCCGCGGACATCCTCCAGCAGCTTCTGCGACCGCGTCCGACGCCCACGCCGCGACGCTGACAGACCGAGCCTTACACTCGAAGAACAAGGAGTCCCCGATGCGCCGACAAACGTGCTCGATTCTCGCCACCGCGCTCCTGGTCGCGGCGCCGGCCGCCGCGCTCTTGTTCGTCGTCGCGGGGACGGCCCGCGCCCAGGAGCCCACCGACATCACGAAGCTCTTCCAGTCCGCGCCGTCTTCGAAGAGCCTGTCCAACGCCGACATCGTCGCCGGCCTGAAGGAGGCGCTCGAGGTCGGCACGACGAACACCGTGGACCTCACCGGACAGGTCGACGGCTACTTCGGCAACGCCGCGATCAAGATCCTCCTCCCGTCGCAGTTTCAGAACGTCGAGCAGGGATTGCGCGTCCTCGGCCAGGGCCAGAAGGTCGACGAGCTCGTCCTCGCCATGAACCGGGCCGCCGAGAAGGCCGCCCCGGCGGCCAAAGACATCTTCTGGTCCGCGATCAAGGGCATGAGCTTCGACGACGCCCGCAAGATCCTCTCGGGCGGCGACACGGCGGCGACCGACTACTTCCGCTCGAAGACGAGCGAGGCCCTGACCGCCGCCTTCCGCCCCGTCGTCGATCAGTCGATGAAAGACGTCGGTGTGGTCCAGCAGTACAAGCAGCTCCTGAGCGCGTACCAGTCGGTGCCGTTCGCCTCGGCGCTGCCGTCGTTCGACATCGAGTCCTACGTCGTGACGAAGGCCCTCGACGGCCTCTTCACCGTCCTCGCCGAGCAGGAGCGGAAGATCCGCACGGACCCGGCGGCGCAGGTCACGAGCCTTTTGAAGAAGGTCTTCTCGAGGTAGACCGATTGAGCGCGCCCGCCATGCGCCAACCGGCGCTCTTCGTGTCCCACGGCTCGCCGATGATCGCCATCGAAGACGATCCGTGGAGCCGCGCGCTCGCAATTTTCGCCGCAGGCCTGCACAAGCCGCGCGCCGTCGTGGTCGTCTCCGGCCACTTCGAGTCTTCCGGCCCCGTGCGCGTGACGGCCTCGCCGGCGCCCGAGACGTTGCACGACTACCACGGCTTTCCCGAAGAGCTTTCGCGGATCCGATACCCGGCGAAGGGCGATCCCGGTCTCGCGGCCCTCGTCGTGCGCCTGCTCGAGGAGGCGGGATTCCCGGCGAAGGCGGATCCGGAACGCGGACTGGATCACGGCGCGTGGGTGCCGCTGCGGTTCCTCTATCCCGATGCGAACGTTCCGATCGTCGGGATTTCCCAGCCCCTGCGACGCAATCCCGAGGACGGGCTCCGGATGGGCGCCGCCCTCTCGCGCCTGCGCGACCAGGACGTTCTGCTCCTGGGCACGGGCGGGGTCGTGCACAACCTGGCGAAGCTCGATCCGTTCGCCGAGCCCGGCGACGCGGCGGAGTGGGCGCTCGCCTTCGACTCCTGGTTCGCGCACCGCCTCGCGGCGATGGACGTCGCGGGCATCGCCTCCTACCGCACGACCGCGCCGCACGCCGACCGTGCGGTGCCGACGTCCGAGCACTTCGATCCGGTCTTCGTCGTGCTGGGATCGGCCCGCTCCGGCGAACGGCCGTCGACCATCTACGAGGGCTTCCGCTACGGAACCCTCTCGATGCGGAGCTTCGCGCTCGCCTGAGGCGCTACTTTTTCGCCGGAACGACCGTCAGCACGAGGCCGAGCGCGGCCAGGCCGATCGACACCCAACGCGCGGTCTCCCAGCCTTCCTTCTTGGAGCGCTCCTCCGAAGAGAAGACCGACTTGATCCCGCCCTCGACCGTGTCGAAACCCGCTCTCTGACTGGACGCCAGGACGAAGCCCACGAGTCCCAGAACGAGAAGAATGATGCCAACGCGTTTCATGTGTGACCTCTGGGAAGGACTCTGAGCAAGGACGATACCAACCCGGCCGGCTCGAGCGGCGCGGAATCCCGCGGTCGGGCGGCGGCGTATCACGGCGGCGGGAGGCATTTTCATGAAGTTCGGAGTTCTCGGAACGGGAATGGTGGGTGAGGCCGTCGCGGACCGCCTCGCCTCCCTCGGCCACGAGGTTCGGATGGGAGCGCGCGACCCGGCCAATCCGAAGGCCCGGGCCTGGGCGGCCCAAGCCGGCGGGCGGGCCTCGGCAGGTTCGTTCGCCGATGCGGCGGCGTTCGGCGAGGTGGTCTTCCACTGCGCACGCGGTTCGGCGGCCATCGAGGTGCTGCGGGCCGCGGGCCGCGAGAACCTGCGCGGCAAGGTGCTCGTCGACGTTTCGAATCCGCTGGAGTTTCCGCCAGGCGCGCCCCCGAAGCTGTTCACCGCGGCCGCCGGCGATTCGCTCGCCGAGCGGATCCAGGCGGAGCTGCCCGAAGCCCGTGTCGTCAAGGCGCTCAACACGGTGACTGCGGGCTTGATGGGGCACCCGGAGAAGCTCAGCGGAGAATCGGACGTCTTCGTCGCCGGCAACGACGGGCGCGGCGAAGGCGAAGGTGACCGAGATCCTCCGCGAGTTCGGCTGGAAAAGCGTTCTCGATCTCGGCGATCTGACCGCGGCGCGCGGGATGGAAGCGTACCTGCTGCTCTGGCTCCGGTTCTCGGCCGCCCTCAAGACCGCGCAGCTCAACATCAAGGTCGTGCGCTAACCGGAAGCGACGGGGGAGACGACAAAAGCCCCTCTCTCCCCGGAGGCCAGGAGAGAGGGGACACTCGGGCCGGCAGAAGACTTTCTAGAGCGAGCCCAGGAAGGCGTACAGGAGAGTTCTTCTTCCAGCCCGGCAAAGCCGCAAACCGGTCCCGGGCTTTCTTGCCCTGGCCGTCGTGCGCGAGGATCGCCTGCTCGTAGGTGGTCGCGCGGCCGTCGTGGAGGAAGCGCGTGATCTTGCGCAGGCCCCAGAGCGGAGCCGTGCGCATCCGCGTGCCCGTGGCCTTGTTCTGCGTGATCCCGTCGCCGAGCGCGCCCATGTCGTGCAGGAGGAAGTCGGAGAACGGAGAGTAGGAGACCTTGTTGAGCGCGGCCACGGGGTTGGGCCCCGTGCGCAGCGTCGGCTGGTGGCAGCCCGCGCAGCCGAGGCCGCGGAAGATCAGGTCGCCCGCGAGGGCAGACGCGGTGATCGGGCCGCGCGGCGGCGGAGCCAGGAACGTCATGAAGTCGTGGAAGCCCTCCACGCCCGAACCGTCGTCGTTCATGCCCGGCAGCGGGTTGCAGGAGAGCGAGTCGCAGTCACCGCCGGGGCAGTTCTCGTCCGGGAACTCCGGGTTCGTCACACCCATCTCGTTCAGGTAAGCGTCGCCGGAGAACTGGAAGAGCGACGGGACCTGGGCCTTCCAACCGAACTTGCCGACGGCGTTGCGGCCGGTGGCGATCTTTGGCACGACCGAGACGACCCCTTTGATTCCGTCGGGATGGGATTTCTGCGCAGTCGCGAGCGCATAGAACGTCGAGTCCGGAGTGGCGTCGACGAGGCCGAGGCCGAAGAGCGGGGTCGTCCGCCGGTCCGCGATGATCGAGGCTTCGCCCGGAACGATCTCGGACAGGTATTCACACAGGTCGGCGATCCCGATGCCGTTCTTCTGGATCAGGCCGCCGCCGAACTCCGGCATGGGGTCGAAGAGACCGTCGTCGCCCATCCGTCCGAAGCGGGTCTCGAGGATTTCGCTCCCACCCCCGACGGCCGGCACGAGATGGCAGGTCCCGCACGAGACGTCGTTGAACACGGGGCCGAGACCCTCCTCCGCCGTCTCGACCTCGGAGAACTCATCGAGGCCCTCGTCGAATCGCTCGAGCTCCTCGGCGTCGAGGCCCGCGAGCGGTTCGCCGAAGTCGGGCGCGGGTTGGTTGTGGCTGGGCGTGAAGGCGAGCGATGCGAGCGCGGCCGCGGCGAGGACAGCGAGACCAGTCCGAAACGAAACTCTCGAGGCCATGGGAGCCTCCCCTTCGTTCGGCTCTCGGATTGTTCGGGTTGACCCTCAACCCGGAATCGGGAGTCTTGCGCCGGAATCTAGGTGGCGCCGGCGGCGGCCACAATTGCTCGCAAGGCCAAAAAAGGTTCAGGACGAAGGGGGGCGGGGCGGGCAGGGCGCCAGGCTCGAGACAGGACAGGGGAGGTCAGGAAAGCGATCTGGCCCGCGGGCCAGCGTCTCCGCGGGCGGACATCATCTGTCCGAACCCCCAAGGCACTCTTGAGACTGAAGATGGAGACGGGCAGAGTCCTCGAGCCGAGAGTCTGGTGCCGCAGCCGGCCTTGCCGCGACGGCGAAACGGCGGAGCACCGCCCCGACGACGGCTGTTCCTGTCATCCGCCACGGCGCGGAAGTCGGGCCCCGCCCCGAGCCTCGGATCACCGTGCTTCGGGCCAGGGCGACGCGCCTTCGGGCGTTCGCGTGCCGCGCCTGCGGCGGGGCGGCGAAACGCATGGTCGAGTATCCGGAGCTCTTCTTCCGTTGCGAGCCCTGCGCCGCGGACGACCGCTGGCCTTCTACGTTCCGTCGCTCGGGATAAACGCGCGCCGCCGGCGCAACCTCCGGCATCGGATCCGGGGTTCCAGGAGCAGCCGAGGCCTGTCGGATAGGCTTTCGAACCCGGAGGAGGTATGCCCTTCGACCTCGAGACGCTGCGCGAGCTCTTCGCCTACAACCGCTGGGCGACCGCGAAGATCCTGGATTGCGTGGCGCCGCTGTCGGAAGAGGAGTTCGCCCGGCCGATCGGCGGCAGCTTCGGCTCGGTGCGCGGCACGCTCCAGCATGCCTGCGGCGCCGACTGGGTCTGGCTCGAGCGCTTCCGCGGACGCTCGCCGCGCGCGCTTCCCGCAGGGCGAGGACCTCTCGAGCTTCGAAGCGATCCGCAGGCGCTGGGCCGAGGTCGAGGACGAACGCGACGCGCTGATCGCGAAGCTTTCGCCCGGGCAGCTGGAGGAGTGGCTGTCCTACGTCAACTTCGCCGGAGAGAAGTGCTCCTATCGCCTCGGAGAGGCGCTCTTTCACGTGGCGAACCATCTGACGTACCACCGCGGCCAGATCGCCTCGCACTTGCGTCAGCTCGGCAAGTCGGCGGTCGCGACGGACTATTTGCGCCTGCTCGACGCGCAGCGCTCTTCCTGAGGGGATGTCCATGCATCTTTCTCTCGAAGACCTCGTCGAGCTCTACGCCTTCAATCGCTGGGCGAACGCGAAAACGTGCGAGTCGGTGGAAGCGCTGACAGAGGAAGAGTATGAAAAGCCGATCGGCGGAGCTTCGGCTCGTCCGCGGCACGCTCATCCACCTCTACGGCGCCGACTGGGTCTGGCTCGAGCGCTTCCACGGGCGCTCGCCACGCGCCATGCCCGAGAGCGACGACGTGAGGGACCTTCGATCGCTCCGCGCGAAGTGGCTCGCCGTCGAAGACGCGCGCGATGCGTACCTGGCGGCGCTCACGGCCGAGAGGCTCGCCGGGCCGCTGTCCTACGCCGGGTTCGACGGCAAGGAATTCACGCGCGTCCTCGGCGATGCCCTCTTCCACGTCGCCAACCACGGGACGTATCACCGGGGGCAGGTGGCGACGCTCGTTCGCCAGCTCGGAAAGAGCCCTCTCTCGACGGACTACACGCGCTGGCTCAATGAGCGCACGCCGGGCTGAGCCGCGTTGGAATTGGCCAGCGTCGGCTCGGCGGCGATGTCGTGTCGTCGATCCGTCAATTCGTTTTCGCCGCGGTCTTGGCGGCTTCGAGCGTGTTGACCGATTCGGTTTCGCGCTGCAGCGTGTTCGCGCCGTAGCCCTTCTTGGAGACGAACTGGAAGTCGACCTGCTGATAGGGAACCTTCTTGGGCAGGAGCTCTTTCCGGTAGTGCCAGACCTCCATCTTGTCGTCGCCGGACGTCGCGGCGCTCTTGCCCGGTCCGCCGTAGGCGACGTTCGTCTGGATGAGCTGGGCCGAGCTCGGGGCGCGACGGCCCTCGGGCGCAGACTTGCTCGGAGCCTGTGCCCGGGCCCAGGCCTGGTTCTCCCCGTCCCTCGCGTCCTGCGATCCGACGGTCGAGAGTCCCGCGGCGTCGCCTTTGTCGTCTCCCGTCTTCAGGGGCTTGCGGCCAGCGAAGGTCGGCGGGCCCAGCAGCACGAAGACCATTCCCCGGTCCGTCCCGCTCCCGCGCTGCTCCTCGTCCTCCGCGAGGTTCTGATCGGCGAAGGCGACGCGGCGCTCGAACTCCTGCCGGTACGTCCGGCCGTCGGCGCCGGGCAGGGCTGCGCGCGCCGTCCAGAACTCCTCGACGAACGTGACCCGCGCGTTGGGCTCGGTGATGGCCGACCATGCGGCCTTCTCCGAGTCGGTCATGATCCAGCGCACGGCTCCCTCGGCCCAGTACTGGTCCGCGGGATATCGGTCTTTCGCGTCGGCCGGCGGCTGGAATTCCTTGTAGGCCTCGGCGAGGGAAGGCGCGCGCTCGGCCGACGCCTTCTGGGCTTTCTCGAATGCGGCGACGGCTTTCTTCGAGTACACGGCCGAGTCGATGGCCGCGCCGGGCTGCAGCTTGAGGAAGGCGCCGAAGGAGGCGACGGCCTCGTCCGTCTTCCCGAGGTTCGCCGAACAGACGCCGCGGTAGAACGCGAGAGGCCCCGCGAGCTGTTTCTGCGCGCCCTCGTTGCCGGGCTTCGCGGCCTCGGTTTCCAGCGCGTCCATCGTCTTCAACGCCTCGGCCCAGGATTCCGATTTGATCTCCGCCTTGACCTTCCCGAAGAGCTCCGGGAGCGTCTGGGCGGCGGAGATGGACGCGAACGCGAGCGCCGCGAGCACGAAAGCCGGAATCCGAATTCGTTCTCTCACCAACGAACCTCCTGTTTCAGGGAATCTGGCGTCGAGACTTCGCGGCGTCGAGCGTGTTGACCGATTCGGTTTCGCGCTGGAGCACCTGGACGCCGTAGCCCTTCCTCGTCACGAACTGAAAGTCCACCTGCTGGTAGGGAACCCCCGAGGGGAGGATCTCGCGCCGGTAGTGCCAGACCTCCATGCGGTTGTTGTCCGACTCGATGGCGTTGCGGCTCGGGCTTGCCGAACCTCGCGCTGTTGGTCGCGAGCTTGCCCGAGGTCATGGACCGTCCGCCGCTCGCCTTCAGTTGCTTCTCCGAGTTGCTGGCGTCCTGCGAGCCGACCGTGGACATGCCCGCGCTGTCGTTCGCGTCTTCGCCGGTGCGCATCGGCTTGCGGCCGGCCCAGGTGGGCGGGCCCATGAGGACGAAGACCATGCCGCGATCGGTCAGGCTGCCGCGCTGCTCGGGGTCGACGGCGAGGTTCTCGTCGGCGAAGGCGACGCGGCGCTCGAACTCCTGCCGGTAGGTCCGGCCGTCGGCGCCGGCGAGAGCCGCGCGCGCCGTCCAGAACTCCTCGACGAACGTGACGCGCGCGTTGGGGTCGGTGATGGCCGACCACGCGGCCTTCTCCGGGTCGGTCATGAGCCAGCGCACCGCTCCCTCGGCCCAGTACTGGTCGGCGGGATATCGGTCCTTCGCGTCGGCCGGCGGCCGAAAGTCCTTGTAGGCTTCGGCCAGAGAGGGCGCGCGCTCGGCCGCCTGCTTCTGGGCTTTCTCGAATGCCGCGACGGCTTTCTTCGAGTAGATCGGTCGAGTCGATGGCCGAGCCGGGCTGCAGCTTCAGAAACGCCGCGAAGCTCGCGACGGCCTCGTCCGACTTCCCGAGGTTGGCGGAACAAACGCCCTTGTAGAAGGCGACAGGACCCGCGAGCTGCGTCTGCGCGCTCTCGTTGCCGGGCTTCGCGGCCTCGGCCTCCAGCGCGTCGAGCGTCTTCAGCGCCTCGGCCCACGATTCCGATTTGACCTCTGCCTTGACCTTCCCGAAGAGCTCCGGAAGTGTCTGAGCTCGGCTCACATGGGTCACAACTGCAAACAGCAGTGCGGAAACCGCCAGAAAAAGCCTTCTCATTTCGCCCCCGCGCCAGTCGGCTCCCAGCCAACGCGGGTCTAGTTCCCGCAGGACCGCGGGCGTTACGGAAAAGGCTCTTCGGGGTCGATCCGGCCGCGCGGGCCGAGCGTCAGCGGGAGGCGGGGGCCGGCTTCGCGGCCTCGAGCGTGGTGACGATGTTCGATTCGCGCTGGAGCACGCTCACGCCGTAGCCCTGCTTGGTCAAAAATTTGAAGTCCAGCTCCTGGAACGGGGCGCCGGCCGGAAGGAGCTCGCGCCGGTAGTGCCAGGTCTCGACCGTGTTCGTGTTCGCTCCGAGCGCGCCCTTTCCGGGTCCGGCGAACTGGGCGCTCTTGGTCGCAAGCCTGCCGGAGGTGGTGCCTCCGGCGCGGGCGGCGCGCTGCGCATTGGCGGCGTCCTGGGATCCGACCGTCGAGAGGCCGTCCGAGATGTCCTGCTCGTCGCCCGAGTCCGCATCGGCTTTCGCGCCGCCCAGTTCGGCGCGCCCAGCAGGATGAAAACCATGCCGCGGTCGGTCAGGCTGCCGCGCTTCTCGGCGTCCTGCGGGAGGTTCGTATCGGCGAACGCCGCCCGACGCTCGAATTCCTGCCGGTACGTTCTTCCATCCGCGCCCGGAAGCGCCACGCGCGCGGCCCAGAACTTCTCGACGAAGTCGACTCGCGCGTTCGGGTCGGTCAGGGAGGCCCACGTCTTCGTCTCGTCGGCCGTCATGATCCAGCGGACCGGGCCGTCGCCCCAGTACTGGTCCACGGTCTCGGAGGTCTGCAGAGGCGTGAATTGTTTGTAGGCGTCGGCGAGCGAGACCGTTTGCTCCGCCGCGGCTTTCTGCGCCTTCTCGAAGTCGGCCACGGCCTTCTTCGAGTAAACCGCCTTGTCGATCGAGGCGTTGGGCTGCAGCTTGAGGAACGCGCCGAAAGAGGCGACGGCCTCGTCCGACTTCCCGAGATTCGCGGCACAGACGCCGCGGTAGAACGCGAGCGGCGCGTCGAGCTGCTTGCGCACGCCTTCGTTGCCCGGCTTGCTCGCCTCGGCCTCGAGGGCGTCCAGCGTCTTCGATGCGTCGGCCCAGGACCCCGCCTTGATCTCTTCCTTGGCCTTGCCGAACAGCTCCGGGATCGTCTGTGCGAAGGTCAGCGACGCCGACAGCAGTAATCCGACGACGAAAAATCGCTTCATGGCTCCCTCGGGCCGGTCATTCTACCCGCGGGCGGCTTCGTGCGAAGCGATAGGCCGCGGCGAACAGCAGAGCCGACGCCACGATCAGGATGAGCGCTCCCCAGAAGACGCTGCGCGCCATGCCGCGCCCTCGGACGGAAGCATCTTCGATGGTTCGCCTGGTCAGTGCGTCGAGTCCGGCCAGCACGGCGGCGCGCTCCTCGGAGATGCTGGCCATGGCGGCCCGGCGCTCCTCGCCCAGCGCGGCGATCGCCGCCTCGCGTTCCGCCGTGATGAATCCGGTCATGGCGAGCCGTTCCCGCTCGACCGCCGCCAGCAGCTCCTCGCGCTGCTCGTCGAGAAGCCTGATCAGGGGCTCGCGGGCTTCGCGCACGGCGCCGGGCAAGTCGGTGAGCAGCGCGTCCGCGCGCCGCGCGGCCACGCCGATGGAATGGAGGTCGTCGACCGTGCCGCCCAGGCTGTCGCGGCCCGTGATGTCTTCCGTGGCGAGCGCCGCCTGCCACCGTGTCACCTTGGGCAGAAGCGTGATGTAGGCGTTCAGCCGCAGGGAGATGTCGGCAACAGTGTCCGTGGCCTGGCCGACCGCAGCGAGCGCTCCGCCGCTCTCGTCCTGGGAAAAATGGGCGAGCTCGGAGATGGCGGTCTCGCGCGCCAGGAAGGATCCGTCGATCGGGTGTGCCCGGGCGAACTCCTGGAGCCTGGCTTGTCGCCGAAGGTATACCGCTTGATCGGTGTAGAGAGAGGAAGCCGTGCTTTCGGTGAGCTTCACCATCTTCTGGACCGCATCGACGGCGATCTCCTGCTGGGGGCCGAAGGCGTCTTTTCCGGCGCCGTCCTCGAGGTAGTACTCCATCTGGTAGACGAACACCGCGAGGTCGAGGGCGCCCGCCAGGGGGTCCGGACGAAGGGCCGCGGCGTAAAGGGCCGGGATTCCGTCCGCTTCCCAGAGGAGGGCGCGGCGCCGAGCGGCGGGATCGGAGGATTCCAGGACGGATCCGGTCGGCCGCCACTTCGACGATGCCGCCGAGCTGCTGCGGCAGCTCGTAGAGGCGGAGGCGAAGCTCCGTGGCGCTGATGCCGCCGGGCGTCCCGATCTTTTGCTGCAGCGCGGAGCGGTCGGAAGAGGCCGTGCTCCCGCAGGCCGACAGCAGGCCGCAGGTCGCCAGGAAAATTGTCGCGCGGCCGAACCGAACACCGGATGGCATCAGCCCCTCCTCTCCCGTCAGTCCTTCTCTGGCTCCTCCGCCCGGTTCTGGACGAATTGCCAGCCGAAGCGTCCCTTGATGCAGAGGTGTCCGTTCGTCACGTCGTGGTCGAGGGGCGAGGTCACGCGGACGATCGCGTTGTCCTGCACGCGGAGCTCGAGGGTGCAGCCCACGCCGCAGTAGGGGCAGATCGTGTCGGTCACAGTCTGCTTCGACTCGTCCCAGCGCCCGGCCTGCCGCAGGTCGTGCTCGCTCTTGAACATGAGCGCGCCCGTGGGGCAGACGCCGATGCAGTTGCCGCAGTAGACGCAGGCCGACTCGGGCAGCGGCGTCGCGAGCTCGGTCGAGATGCGGGCGTCGAAGCCGCGGCCCGCCACGGCGATCGCGAAGGTGTTCTGGGCCTCGACGCCGCAGGCCTGCACGCACTTGTAGCAGAGGATGCAGCGGGCGTAGTCCCGAATGTAAAGGTCGTTGTCGATCTTGACGGGCTGGGCGACCGTGGTGGCTGTCGCCGCGGCTCCGATCGGGCGCGTGGTGATGCCCGGGCAGCGCGCCGTCTCTCTCGCCCGCCTCCGCCGGAGGGCCGGCGGGCCGTAGCGCGGCGGGCTCGGCGCCGTAGCGTTCCATCCAGCGGCGGACGTCGTCCGAGGCGTAGGAGAGATCGACCGACGACGCCAGGAATTCCAGGACGACGCGGCGCGAGAGCCGCACGCGCTCGCTGTCGGTCGAAACCTTCATCTTCGGCTCGACCGGGCGCGAGCAGGCGGGAACGAGGACGCGCGACCCTTCGACCTCCACCACGCAGACGCGGCAGACGTTTACGGGCGTCAGGTTCTCGAGGTAGCAGAGCGTGGGCGTGTCGACGCCCCGCGAGCGGCAGGCCTCGAGGATCGTCGTGCCCCGGGGCACGGTGACCGCGTCGCCGTCGATCGTGAGCTCGACCGGCTGGCTCGGGTCGAGGCGCTTGTCGTTCGGGATCAAGACTTGGCGCCTCCGAAGACGCCGAGCTTTCCGATGGCCGACTGGATGGCGCCGGACGCCGTCTGTCCGAGACCGCAGATCGAGGCATCCTTCATGGCCCTCGCCATCTCGTCGAGCAGGGCGAGCTCCTGCGCCATCGAGCCCAGCGGCCGCCCCGAGGCGATGCGCGCCACGAGCTCCTCCTGCCGCTGCGTCCCGACGCGGCAGGGCACGCACTGGCCGCAGGACTCGTCGCGGAAGAACGCGGCGATGCGGCGGACGGCGTCCGCGACGTCGGCGCGCTCGTCGAAGACCATGACGACTCCCGAGCCGAGGGTGGCGCCGATCGCGCGCGTGCCCTCGAACGTCAGCGGCGTGTCCAGAACGTCGGGCCCGACGAAGAATCCGGCGGCGCCGCCGAGGAGAATGCCCTGGATCGCCCGGCCTTCCGGCACTCCGCCGGCCTCTTCGAGGAGCTGGCGGAGGGTTGCGCCGAACTCGACCTCGTAGACGCCGGGCCGGGCGACGTGGCCGGAGAGGCAGAAGAGCTTGGGTCCCGTCGACTGGCCGCTCCCGATTCCCGCAAACGCGGCGCCGCCGCCGAGGACGATCTGCGGCACGCAGACCAGCGTCTCGACGTTGTTGATGACGGTGGGCTTTCCGAAGAGACCCTTCTCCACCGGGAACGGCGGCTTGTTGCGCGGTTCGCCGCGAAAGCCCTCGATCGAGTTGAAGAGGGCGGTTTCCTCGCCGCAGATGTAAGCGCCGGCGCCGCGGCGGACCTCGATGTCGAAGGCGAAGTCCTTGCCCGGCGACGCGCGAGCCCAGAAAGCCTCCGCGGCGCGCGGCCGTGATCGCGGCTCTCGAGCCTTTCGATCGCGAGCGGATACTCGCCGCGGACGTAGACGTATCCGTGCGCGCAGCCCGTCGCGAAGGCGACGATCGTCATCGCCTCGAGGACGGCGAAGGGATCCTCCTCCATGAGGACGCGGTCCTTGAAGGTGCCGGGCTCGGACTCGTCGGCGTTGCAGACGATGTAGTGCGGTTGCGCGGGCTGCTTCGCCACGGCCTCCCACTTCCGGCCGGCCGGGAAAGGCCGCGCCGCCGCGGCCGACGAGCTTCGACTCGAGGGCCTCGCGCACGATGCCCTCGGGCGCCGAGCGCGAAGGCCTTCTCGAGCGCCGCGTATCCGCCGTTCTTCCGGTAATCCTCGAGGCTTCCGGGGTCGACGTGTCCCACTCGGGCGAGCAGGCGCAGCTTCGCGTGTCGCGTCGTCCTGGGTCTGGGGCGCGGAAGGGGAGCCCGGACCGGGGCGAGCGTTCGACGGGTGCCGTACGGCCGGCAAGGCATCCGCCACCGCCGGGGCGACCGCATAGTCCTTCGCCCCGTCGCCCGACGTCTGCACGAGCGCCGCCGGGGCCCGCTCGCAAAGTCCGAGGCACGGTGAGGGTTTCGCGGCCCGTCGGGCAGTCGCTGGCGGAGCTGCGTCGAGGAGCTCCGGGCCGCCGGCCAGGCGGCAGGCGATGTCGTCGCAGACGTGCACGATCGTCTTCGGCGCCGGAGCGACCGAGAACATGGCGTAGAACGTGGCGACGCCCCACGCCTCGGCGGGCGCCACGGAGAGGCGCTGGCAGATGTAGTTGAGCGCGCCGGGAGAGATCCAGCCTTCCCGGGACTGCGCCGCCCAAAGCGCCGGCAGCAAGAAGGTGCCGTTTCGCCCGGATCGCGTCGCCGCCGGTCGCGACGTGGCCCTCGAGGTCCATGCGCCGCGTCCCGCCTTCCCATCCCGAGGCCGGCGGGCCCAGGACGGCGTCCACGGCCGCGCGCTCCGCCGGGGAGGCGTCCGCACCCGGGATCAGATGCAGATCCACGGGTCTACTCTAGCAAGCGGACGGCGCCGCCCTCAGGGCTTGACCTCGCTGCGCGCCTTCTCCCGGGCCTGGTCACGCTCCTTCTGCTGTTCCACGACGAGCTGGTAGGCCAGGTAGTACTTGTAGATGTTCGAGACGTAGGTCACCGTCTCGCGGCCGATCTTCTCGGAGGCGATGATCTCGACGTTGTTGAACCAGACGTTGGGATTGAGGCCGCGCTCCTTCGCGATCTTCCGGAGCTGGGCGATGCGGCCCGGTCCCGCGTTGTAGGAGGCGAACGTGAAGAGGCCCTTGTTCAGGGCGTCCATGGGCTCGTTGCCGTAGTACTTGTCGAGCATGAACCGGACGTACTTGACGCCCGCGTGGATGTTGGGATCGACCTGGTGGATGTCGCCGACGTTGAGCTCCTTGCCCGTGGCGGGCATCACCTGCATGACGCCGACCGCGCCGACCTGGCTCTTGGCGTCCTGGTCGAGGCGCGACTCCTGGAACCCCTGGGCCGCCATCAGGAGCGTGTCCATGTCGTACTGCTTGCAGTACTTCTCGAAGAACTTGACGGAGACCGTTGAACTTGGCGCGCTCCTCGTCGGACGTCGCGCTCTTCGCCCACTTCGTGCTCTTCAGGTACTTGCTGAGGAGCTGATTCCGCATCGAGGAGCCTTCCGGATAGCGGGCGATGAATGTGTCGAGCGCCTTCTTCAGCTGCGGGCTGTTCTTGCGGATCATCCAGCCCGTCTCGCCCCCCGTGCGGACCGCCGCCTGGGGATGGAGCTCGATTTTCGTGAAGACCTGCTTCCAGAACTTCGCGCGCGTCTCGTCGACGACCGTCGCCGTCACCAGTCCGGCGTTGACCATCTCGAGAATGTCCTCGGCCTCCAGGTTGTCCGGCGCGATGCGGATCTTTGCGGGCGGCTTGCCGGCCTTCTTGAGCTCGGCGTTGAGTTTCTCGACGCTCTCGTAATAGGAGGATGCCTTGCGGAGGTACACCTCCCGGCCGGAGAGGTCCTGCGGGGAGCTCAGCGGCGGCTGGCCGGCCGTCGTGACGACGATCTCCGAGACGTCCTTGGCCGTCGGGTTCGTGAAGTCGATTTCCTTCAGTCGCTCGGGAGTGATGGTCAGGTATGCCATCGCCACGTCCCCGTAGCCCTCCTGGAGCTCCTGGATCAGGTCTCCGCGCGCGCTGGGCTTGAAGACGACGTGGACCTTGACGTGGCCCTTCTTGAGGTGCTTGTTCAGGTCCTCCTCGAAGAGCTTGAAGACGTCGTGCGCGAGGCCTCGCGGTTGCCCCTTGTCCACGAAGTAGAGCGTCTTCGAGTAGGGCACGAGCACGCGGATCTGCCGGCGCTTGAGCATGCCGTCCAGGTCGCCGGTACATTTCTGCTCACCGAACTTTTCGAGAGCGGCCTCCGAGGGCGATTCGGCCTGCGGTTTGGGCGTGGGTGCGGGGGATGCGGCGAAGAGAAGCGCGGCGATTGCGGCGATCGGAAGGACTTGAAAAAACATCCGCGCGATTCTATGTCGGCGCGTAATTCGCGTCATCCCGACGCAAGCCAACCAGCGAAGGCGACTCTTCCCCTCGAGTCACGGGATCCCTCGGGCTTTCGCCCTCGGGATGACCGCTACGGCGTCGCGAGCGACGGCTGCGCGGTCACCTTCTCGATCCGGATGGCCGTGGCCTTGAATTCCGCCGTGCCGGTCTTGGGATCCGTCGCATCGATCGTGAGGATGTTCGTCGCGACGTCGTCCTGGAAGTGCAGTGTCATGAACGCGAGCCCGGGCCGCAGGGTCTCATCGTAACGGACCGGGACTTCGATCGAGCCGCGCCGGGAGACGGCGCGCACGAGCTCACCATCGGCCACCGAGAGCCGCTTTCCGTCCTCCGGCGCGATGTCGAGCGACTCGCCGCGCCGCAGCGGCGACGTATAGCCGCCCGTCTGCACTCCCGTGTTGTAGGAGTCGAGCCGGCGCCCCGTCGTCAGGCGGATCGGGAAATCCTCGGAGAGCTTGTCCACGGGCGGGTCGTGCTCCGCGGCGACGAAGATGGCGAGAGGCTCCCCGGGCGGGTCGTCCCACAGCCGTCCATGCAGAAAGGGGCTTCCGGGATGCGACTCGTCGGGGCAGGGCCACTGCAGGCCGTTGTGCTCCTCGAGGCGCCGATAGCTCATGCCGCCGTGCCAGGGAGAAAGCGAGCGCATCTCGTCCCAGACCTGCTCGGCCACCGAGCTTCCGAGATCCACGCCGAGGCGCTTGCCGAGCTCGACGAGGATCGCCAGGTCGGGTTTCGCCTGCCCCGGCGGATCGAGCGCCTTGCGAACGCGCTGGACGCGGCGCTCGCTCGAGGTGACCGTGCCTTCGTCCTCGCACCAGGAGGCCGCGGCCGGCAGAACCACGTGCGCCATCTCGCCGGTCCGCGTCAGGAACATGTCCTGCACGAGGATGAAGTCGAGCCCCGAGAGCAGATGCATCGCCCGCGTCTGGTCGGCCTCCGACTGGGCCGGGTTTTCGCCGAGGACGTACAGCCCGCGGAACTTCCCGTGCTCCATTTCCTCGAACATCCGCGAGAGGTGCCAGCCCCGATGGTGGGGAATCGGGGCGCCCCACACGCGCTCCCACTCCTCCCGCGACGCCGGGTTCTCGACGTCGTGGCCGCCCGGCAGCTTGTTGGGCAGGGCGCCCATGTCCCCGCCGCCCTGCACGTTGTTCTGTCCGCGGAGAGGGCAGACCCCGGAGCCCCAGCGGCCCACGTGACCCGTCAGGAGCGCCAGGTTGATCAGCGCGAAAACGTTGTCGAGCGCGTTGTGGTGCTCGGTGATGCCGAGCGTCCAGCACAGCTGCGCTTTTTCGGCCTTCGCGTAGGCGTGCGCGACGTCGCGAATCGCCGCGGCCGGCACGCCCGTCTCCTGCTCGGCGTAGGCCAGCGTGTATTTCTGGACCCCGTCCCGATACGACTCGAAGCTCGCGGTCGATTTCGAGATGAACGCGCGATTTTCGAGGCCCGCCTCGAGGATCTCGCGCCCCATGGCGTTGGCGAGCGCGACGTCGGAGCCGACGTCCAGGCCGAGCCAGGTGTCCGCCCACTGCGCGGAGGTGGTCCGCCTCGGATCCACGACGATCAGGCGGGCGCCGTTGCGAATGCCCTTGCAGGACGTGGTGGAAGTAGATCGGGTGCGCTTCGCGAGCGTTCGATCCCCACAGGAGGATGATGTTCGCCTCCTCGACCTCGCGGTACGAGCTCGTTCCGCCCCCCGCTCCGAACACCGTCGTCAGACCGACGACGCTGGGAGCGTGTCAGGTACGGTTACAGCTGTCGATGTTGTTGGTGCCGAGCGCGAGCCGGGCGAACTTCTGAGCGAGGTAATTCACCTCGTTCGTCGCCTTCGAGCACGAGAAGAGGCCCAGGGCCTCTGCGCCGTGCGCGTCGCGAACGCGGCGAAATCCCTCCGCGGCGGCGTCGAGGGCCTCGTCCCAGGACGCCTTGCGAAGCTTCCCGCCCTCGCGAATCAGGGGCTCGGTCAACCGAGCATACGGTTTCATGTCTCAAGCCTAGCACCGGGCCGTCACTCCGGCGGCGAGCTCCCGAACCGGCGCGACGGCCGGGAGAACCTGGGGGATCCCGAGCTCGCGCCGCGCGACTTCCCAGATCGTCGGCAGCGTGTTCTCGCCTTCGCCTGTGTAGATCGGACGACCGCGAGGATCCCGGTCGTCCCGCCCGATCCTCGCCGCGAAGTCGTCGCCGTAGCGCTTGAGGGCCTCGTCGACCATCTCCAGGACCCAGTCGGGGATCGGCCGCATGATCAGACCGGCCTCGATCACGGCCGCAGCCGTGCGGTCGACCTCGAGGTCGGGGTACCCCGCCAGGAGCCGGAGCATCGTCAGGTCGGAGTAGTCCACGGCCGGTTCCCGCGCGAAGCCTTCCGCAAGCCGCTGGAGCTGCTCGTCTGTCAGCCTGGACGGCGGCTCGACCTCGGCTTCCCAGGCGGGCTCTTCCGTGTCCTCGCCGGGCTCGTCTTCGGAAACGAAGGTCTCGGGCGGATCCATCGCGCTGGGGGAGGACCATGAAGAAGAGCTCGATGAATCCCTCATAGCGCGTGGCCCGGTGCACCGCGGCCGTGACGTGCCAGTCGAGCCGCGCGGCCGCGTCGGCGCCGTCGGCCTGGAGCTTCACGGCGCGCCGGATGATGTCCGCGAAGGCCTCGCGGTCCGAAGCCTCCGGGTATTCGTCGAGCCGGACCACGTGCAGGAGCGACCATCGGTTCACTATCCAACGTTCGAAGGCGTCGAAGGCCACCTCCGACTCTCGGCGCATCGCCTCGATTTCCTCTCGGGATTTCGGAAAATCCGAAACGGCCTCGACGAGCTCGGGCTGCTCCTCGAGCATCACACGAAGGGCGTCGAAGTACGCCGCGTCGGACTCGCGCTGCCGCGCCGTGTCCGTCTCGCCCCGCTCGAGGAACGCGACGATCTCGTCGCCTTCCAGTAGTAGGTGGAACCGTAGTTCTCTCCGAGATCGAGGTCGATGCTTCGGGAGGGATTCCCCTTCCAGATCTCGAGGACACGCAACACGGCCGTGGTTCGCTTCCGGGGCGCCCGTTCTCCACGAGGACTCTGGCGACGGCGACGTTCCGAGATCGTGCACGTCGACACGCTCGATGCGGGCGAGAACGATGGCCTCCGCGTCTTCGGCATAGTTCCAGATCGAGACGGCGAGCGAACAGGCCCGCAAGGGCGCCGGAATCGACAGGTCTGTCACGAACAGCAGAAGGACGACAACGGCGGACGGCTTCTTCATGATTCGCTCCCTCGAAAGGCGGGACACCGCAGGTTCCGCGCTGGTTCCGCGGGATCTTCTGCGCATCGCGATTCCGGATTCCCGGATGCGCGGCGCACGAAATTGGACGCGCGCAGCCCCAAGAATCCGGCCGCGCGCGAGTCTCAGCCGGCGAGAGCCTCCACGGATTCGCGGAAGACCCTCGTGTGGAGATCGATGTCGGCTTCGGTGGTCGCCGGCGAGACGAGGGCCATGTTGTGGAACGGAGTCATGAGGATTCCGCGATTCAGGGCGGCGAGATGCATGTAGCGGTCGAGCTCGGGATCGATCGCGGCGGCGGCCTCGGAGCCGTTTCGCGGCGGCGTCGGCCGGAACCAGTACTCGGCACGGCACCCGAGCTGCGCGACGTGCCACGGCAGGCCGTGCTCGGCGATCACGCCCGCGACGCCCTCGGCGAAGCGGCGCGCCAGCGGGATCGTCTTCGCGTAGGCCTCGTCGGTCAGGACACTCTCGAGCGTCGCGCGCATCGCGGCGAGCGAAAGCGCGTTGCCGGCGAGCGTGCCTCCGATACCGCCGGTATCGGACTCGTCGACGCGGATTCCGGCCTCGATCCGGCGAGCGAGCTCGGCCGACACGCCGTAGACGGCCGCGGGCACGCCGCCGGCGATCGGTTTGCCGATCGTGAGCACGTCCGGAGAGAGTCCCCAGGCGCGCGTGCAGCCGCCGGGCCCGGCCGAGATCGTGTGGGTCTCGTCGAGGATGAGCAGCGTCCCCGTCCGCCGCGTCGCCTCGCGGAGCGCCTCGTGGAACCCGGGCTCGGGTTGGACGATGCCGATGTTGGTCATGACGGGCTCGGCGAGCACGCACGCGACGTCGTTGTGGGCGAGCGCGGCTTCGAGGGCGGGCAAGTCGTTGAACTCGACGACGCGCGTCGTCTCCGCGGGATCGACGGGAGGCCCGAGGTTGCCGGGACGAGCGCGGACAACGCCGTCGCGCAGTGTCACGAACGTCTCGTCCACCGTTCCGTGGTAGCACCAGTGGAAGACCAGGATCTTCGGCCGCCCCGTGAGGTGGCGCGCCAGCCGGATGGCGAATCGATTCGCGTCGGTCGCCGTGAGCGTGGCCTGCCAGTACGGGAGTCCGAAACGGCGGGCGAGCTCCTCACCCAGCCACACGGCGTCCTCGGTCGGCAGCATGAACGTCATTCCGCGGCGCGCCTGCGCGGCGACGGCCTCGACGGCCGCGGCCGGCGCGTGCCCGGTCATGGCGCCCGTGTCCCCGAGGCACAGGTCGAGGTAGTCGAGGCCGTCGGCGTCCCGGAAATGCGCGCCCGAGCCTTCCGCCACGAACAGGGGAAAGCGGCCGGCCCAGCGGACCATCCAGTTCATCGGAACGCCCGACAGCCAGTGCGCGCGAGCGCGTTCGGCGAGCGCGCGACAGCGCGGGTGCGACGCCGCGAACCGCTCTTCTTCGCGCGCGAGGGCGTCGAGGAGGCGCCGCCGGTCCGGGAACATTGCGGCGCAGTATACGGACGCCCGGACCGTGCCGAGGAGGGCTACATCTGCCCGAGAATCAACCGAGGCTCGCGCGCGTGGCGGAAGTGTTCGCGGTCCGGCCGGGGAATCTCCAGCCCGCAACGCGGACAGTGCGTCCGATGCGGCCTGGACTCGAGCTCGGTGTGCCAGCAGCGGGGGCACCGAAACATCCGATTCCGGCTCCGGCATGTCCATGGCTTCCTCCGCGGCGTCTTTAGACTTACTTCATCTTCGGCGTGCGCCTTTCGGAGAACGCAAAGGGCGTGCCGGCGAGTTCGATGGTGCAGCGCTTGCACGCCGACTGACGTGAGAGCGAGCGTGAGGCCGCGCCCGGCACCGACCGGCCCAGCAACGAGGCGCCGAGCCGTTCATTCCGAAGACCTCGAGTCTCCGCCGGCTCGAAGCCGCGGTCGACGCATGCCGGGGATGCGACCTCTACCGGAATGCGACCCAGGGGGTCTTCGGCGAGGGTCCGCGGGCCGCTCCGCTGATGCTCGTGGGGGAGCAGCCCGGTGATCGCGAGGATCTCGAGGGACGTCCGTTCGTGGGTCCGGCCGGCGCGCTCCTGGATCGCGCCCTCGTGGATGCCCGGATCCCCGCGCGAAGGCGTATACCTGACGAACGTCGTCAAGCACTTCCGGTTCACGCGCTCGGGCAAGCGCCGCATCCACCAGACGCCCGACAGCGGGGAGATCGAGGCCTGCGGACCGTGGCTCTTCCGGGAGCTCGAGATCGTCAAGCCGGATGTGCTCGTTTGCCTTGGAGCGACGGCGGCGAAATCGATTCTGGGATCGAGCTTTCGCGTCTCGACGGCGCACGGCCGGGTGCTCGAATCGAAGCTCGCGCCGAAGACGCTCGCGACGATCCATCCCTCGGCGGCTTTGCGCGCGCCGGATTCCGCCGGCCGCCGGAGACTCTACCGGCAGCTGGTGGACGATCTCCGTGTGCCGCGCGCGCGCGCGGCCCGCGCCGGCGGATCCTCCGGGTCGCTAGCGCTCCTCGGGCTCCGAGCGCTTCCGGTCGGCCGATCGATTGTGAAACTCGATGGCCTGATCCCGGGGATCGAGGTCCGCGCCCGTCTCCCAGCCGAGCCGTCCGTGCTCCTCGTCGATGTGCTCGGCGGAGCGTTCCGGCGCGGCGAACGGATCGCTGCGGAGGAACTGTCTCAAGTAATCGCCCTCGGCGACGTCGTCGCGATCTTCGTCGGCGGCGAGGCCGCCCGTTCCGATGTTTTCTCCGCGGTCGAGGCCGAGCCCCGTGGCCGTGCCCGAGGCGATCTGCTGGAAGGCCCCCTCCTCGTCGCCGGTCGACGCCATGGTTTCGCCTTCGTCGACCGCGGTGCCCTCGGCGGACATGCCCTCGCGTGCCGTCGTCTCCGGATCGTGTTCCGAAGCGGCCTGGCCCTTGCGGGCCTTGTTTTCAGGCTTTTTTCGCATGTCTTTCGAGGATGCGAGTTCGATGCCACGGTCCGGACACGGCGAAAGCAGGGAAATACCCAAACTCGCAACATAATCCGCGGTCGTGAGGACCTGGGCGAGCCCCAGCGGCCCGGGGACCGGCTCGGTGACGAGCCGGTTCACCTCGCGGCGGCTCAGGTCGATCCTCTCGATGTGGCGCGCCTCGATCCGGGGGCGCGATCTCTTCGTCGCGAGCATTCCCATCACGGCGTCCGTGTTTCTGGCGGGGTACCTCCTCGTGCGCGCGGAGGAGGCGTCGCGGCAGGCGTTCAAGCAGAAAGCCCTCGAGCTCCGCGCGCTCCTCTTCGATCGCCTCGCGCAGCCCGTCGAGAGCCTGACGGTTCTCGCGAGCTTCATCGAAATCTCCGGAGGCGTCACGCGCGAGCAGTTCCGCCTGCTCGCGATGCCGCTGCTCGGCCGGCATCGCGCCGTGGCCGCGTTCGAATGGATGCCGTGGGTGCGTGAGGAGCACCGGCGGGCGTTCGAGTCGGAGGCGCGGGCGGCCGGCCAGACGGACTACCGTTTCTGGCAGACGGGCCCCGACGGAAAGCCGCGGGACTCGGCGTCGCGCCCGTTTCACCTTCCCGTCCATTTCATGGAGCCACCCAGCGCGCTCGCGCTCGGGTTCGACATCTGCGAGCGATCCGACCCGGCTGGCGATCGCGGAGAGGGCGCGCGACCGGGGGAGGATCGCGGCCTCGCAGCCGTTCATCCTGGTCCAGGACACGGGGCGCCCCGACGCCTCGCCGGCCGTCGTCGTGTACGCGCCCGTCTATGCCGAGCGCGAGCCCGCGACCGTGTCCGAGCGCCGCGCCGCGCTGCTCGGGTTCACGGTCGTGATCTTTCACGTCGCGCCGCTCATGGACACGGCCGCCTCCAAGATCGGAGGGAGCGGCCTGGCCTTCATGCTGCGGGACGTGGACGCGCCCGGCGCGCCGGCCCTTGCTGAGCGCCCGCTGCGGTTCACGTCGCTGCCGCGGCGCAAAGGATACGAGGCCTCGCTGATCGGGGATTTCGCGGACCGGAAGTGGAAGCTGGACGCGGTGCCTCTGCCGGGACAGTTCGTGGCCTCTCGGCGCGGCGCCGTCGCCATGGCGCTCGCGGGGCTCTTCACCGGGCTCTTCGGCCTCGCCCTCGTGACCTCGCTGCGGGTCATTCTGCGGCTGAAGCGGCAGCGGGAAAAGGTCGGGCCCTACCGGCTCGTGCGCCGTCTGGGGCGCGGAGCGATGGGCGTCGTCTGGGAAGCGCGGCATGCGCTGCTGCGGCGGCCGACCGCCGTCAAGCTGCTCGCGCCCGGGACCGAGGGCGAGCGCGCGCTCGCGCGGTTCGAGCGCGAGGTGCAGCTGACCGCGGGCCTCACCCATCCGAGCACGATCGCGATCTACGACTACGGCCGCACGGCGGACGGCATCTTCTATTACGCCATGGAGCTTCTCCGAGGCCTGAACCTCCAGCAGCTCGTGGCCTTCGACGGGCCTCTGCCGGCGGGGCGGGTCGTCGGTCTCCTGAAGCAGGCCTGCGGCGCGCTCTCGGAAGCCCACGCGGCGGGGCTCATCCATCGTGACATCAAGCCCGCGAACATCATGATCTGCCTCTACGGCGGTATCCCGGACTTCGTGAAGCTCCTCGACTTCGGCCTGGTCAAGGACCTCACCGCTCCGCCGGTGGAGGGCGAGCCGCTCCCCCTTCCTCCGGGCGCCGATGACGGCCTGCTCTCTCAAGACGGATCCCTGCTCGGAACCCCTCTCTACATGGCGCCGGAAGGGATGAGCGATCCGGGACGCCTCGACGCCCGCGCGGACCTCTTCGCCCTCGGGGCCGTGGGGTATTACCTTCTGACCGGGAAGCCTCCGTTTCCCGGCCGCACCGCCATCGAGATCTTCAAGCAGGAGCGCCACGGTCCCTCCGCGCCCCTCGCGCAGGCGGCGGCCTGTCTGCCGGCCGGCCTCGCCGCGGCGCTCGGAAAGTGCCTGAGCTTCAAGCGGGAGGACCGCCCGGCGTCGGCGGACGCCCTCGAGGCCCTGCTCGAGGGGTGCGGAGTGGCGCCCTGGAGCGCGGCGGAGGCGCGGGCGTGGTGGCGGACCCGGGGGACCGCGGCGCTGGAAGCGACCGAGCCCGAACCCGACGAGCGCGAAAGCAGCCAGGCCGTCTTCCCGGCCACGGCGAGCGGCAGCCAGCACTGACCGGGGAGGGCTCGTCCCCGGGGCGGCGATAAACCATAGAATAGCCGCCATTCGAAGCGAGGACCCGAGATGTTGAGCGTAGACGCCGCCTTCGACAGGATTGGATCGGCTCTCCGGGAGCGGGGCTACAAAGTCGACACGGATGAACGGCCCGCGGACAAGCCCGAGGACCGTGTCGTCGTCTTCATCTCCGAGGACATGCACGTGCGCCTGCGATGGCACGGGAAGGCGCGCATGCTCACGGTCGATGTCCACACCGACGACGAGTGGGTGGAGTTCGCCCGCCGCAATTTCGGCCCCACCGGACTCGAGGAGAATTCCGTCGACGCGGTCCTTCGGAAGGTGCTTCTCGAGGTCGCCGAAACGTCGACCGACTCGGACTGACCGAGGCCGAAGGCCGAGGGATCCCGCGATCGTCGGCTAAATCCGGGTTTCGCGATCCAGGACCGCGATGGCCCCCGCGTAGATGGACTCCGCCTCCTCGGGGCTGCCGCCGATGGCGGTCAGGCCGACCTTTCCGAATTGCGAGAGCGCGCCGATCATGTGGAAGAGCGCTCCCGTTTCGGTGCCGTGGCTATAGTGCAGGCGGTTGATCGTCATGATATCGAACAGGTCCTCCGGGCTGAGCCCGCGATAGGACTCGGAACGCAGGTTGTCGGTGGATCGGTAGAACTTGGGCTGGCCGGACGGCGAGAGGAATTGCCCCGATTCCGGATCCAGGTGGCCCCCCGTCAGGAACTGAAGGGCGAGAAACGGATGGGTCGTCCCGCCGATCCGCAGGTTGATCTCGAGGGCGTATCGCTCCCAGTGTGACGAGTCCGGGGCCCGGCCGACGAAGAAGTCGACGCCCAGACGGCTGACGACTCCCCGGCGCGCGAGAACGGCTCCGATCGCACGGGCATCGGCCTGGATGTCCCGCCGGCAGGCGTCGGCCGCGGGAAACCGGCAGCCCTGGTACACGTGCCCCGAAACGCCGCCGAGGATCTGGTCGTGGGAGGAGATCAACATGACCTCTCCGCGGGGATCGATCCTCAGCTGCACGCTCGGCGATGCCGACTCGGATCGCTCGAGATGTTCTTCGACGATCCCGCCCATCGCGGCGAGCTTGCCGAGATACGACGCCCGGTGTCTCCGTCGAGACGCCGAAGGAGAGCTTCGGGAGAGAGTCGCGGAGGGCCTCGCGTCCCGGCGAGGAGGGATAGCGGAAGACGGCGTTGCCTTCTCCGGAGAAGCTTTCGTCGAGCTTGACGACCGCACGCGAGATGCCCGGACGGCGGCCGCGCAGTTCCTCGAGCGCGTCCAGCAGGTCGTCCTCGGAGCGGATGTCTTCGGAGCCTTCGGGAAGGGACACCCCGGCTTCCCGAAAAACCTTCCGGCTTCCCGACTTCGTGCCGAGACAGGCAAGAGTCGGATCCACGCCGTTCAACGGAATGCCCAGGAGCACCGCCAGCTTTCGCTCGAGCGGGGTCGAGTTGAACACGGTCAGGAACGCCCGGGAGGGGTCGGCGATACCGTAGCGGATGCGCTGGATCAGGCGGGGCCGTTCGAGGATCTTCTCCGTCAGCGAGCGGGGCGACGCGTCATGGGCGCACAAGAGCGTCAGCCGCGAGCGCGCATGGCTCGCCGGGATCCCGGCCAACAGCTGGAAGTAGTACTCGAGAATGAGCGGATGGATCGGGAGGGAGGTGACGTACACCATCCGGGCCTGGGGATTACGGAGGCGGATCAGCAGAAACAGGAGGCGCTCTTCGTAGAAGGCCGCGCCGTCGAGCTTGGCGAGCTCGGACTGATCCAGCGTGAGCGAGGGGATCACGACGGAGGTGTACGGCTCCTCCTCGCGCGCCGAGAGGGCGCTCCAGAGAGTCTCGAGCTGCGGCTTCAGCCGCTCGAACTCGGCGATTTCGAACGACTCCGAGAGGTCGCGGGCAAACGGAGGTTTAGGGATCAATCGGCGTCGCTCACGACACAGTTCCGTCCTGCCGCTTTGCCGGCATAAAGCGCGCGATCGGCGCGGTCGAAGAGATCTCCCGCATTGCCCCCCGCCGACGTCGCGATGCCGATCGTAACCGAGATCGGCGTTCCCGGGCCCCGACGCGGAGGGGGCGCGTTCGGAGACGCTCGACGATCGACTCGGCCTGCCGCCGCGCCGCGACGACGTCGGCTCCGCACATGAGCAGGGCGAACTCGTCGCCGCCCCATCGTGCCGCCAGATCATCCCCGCGCTTGCACTCGTTGAGGACTTCGGCGACCCGAACGAGCGCCGCGCCGCCGGCCTTGTGCCCCAGGGTGTCGTTGATGGCCTTCAGCTGGTCGACGTCGAGCAGAAGCAGAGAGAGCGGCTCCCGGTAGCGGGCGGAATGCTCCGCGGCCCGGCGTTGATGCGCGGCAAACGCGCGGGCATTGGCCAGGGCGGTCAGATCGTCGTGCTCGGCGAGATCCCGGTATTCGTCTCGGCTCGAGCGGAACCGGGCGGCGCGGCGTCCTTCGAGACAGCCCGCAAGACCGAAGACGAGGCACGTGGCGATGAGAGCGTAGATATAGAAGAACGCGTTGCCGCAAGCTCCCCGGGGACGTCTCGAACGCCGCCGAGCATCCGAATGCAGGGCTCCCAGGGTGCTCCGGTCCCGAGCAGGGCTCCGATGAGCGTTTCGCGCCACGCAGCGCGTCCGTCCGGACCCCGCGCAGACCTTCGGCATCCTCCTGGATATGGTTCGATCGAGGTCGGGTTCGTGGCGAGCCCGCGCGATCGGATGATATCATAATTTTCTCCAACTATTTTTTTCTTTAATATAATAAATATTAATTTTTACTATAATCTTAACCATAAGTCTTTGCCCCACACCGAGATTCGGATTTCCGGGGTCCGGTTCTCGGGGAATGATGAAAACGCACCAGAAGGATCCGGCGAGCGGCGCGGACGGCCGAGTGACCCGGCCTGTTCCCGTGGCGCGTGCGGCGGGGCCGGCCGAAAGGCCGGCCGCATCCCTGTGAGGCCTCGCCGGAAGGCCGGCCGCATCGTGGGGTCTAGAGGACCTTCTTCTCGCGCAGCTCCTCGAGGACGTTCCATCCGAGGAGCACGACGGCGGCCACGAGCAGAGTCGGCCCGAGGAACATGAACGTCGTGAACAGGTAGGCGGTCTCCTTGATCAAGAGGGCGAAGGAGAGGATGACCGCGATCAGGGTGAAGATGGCGGCGACGCGGAGGCGCAGGACGGCGGCGCGCTCGGCCGGAGAAGAGCTCATCGCATCGCCTGCTTTTGCGGAGCGGCGCCGGCCTCTTCCGGTGTGTGCGCGGGGCCGTGGCAGTCGAGGCACTTGGTGTCCTTGTCGGCCATCAGGGTCGAGATCATGTCCTTGTCGTGCTTGGCGACGAAATTCGCCGCGCCTCCGTGGCAGGAGAGGCATCGGAGATTCGAGTACGGGCTTCTTGATCTTGATGGGCTTCGGGTAGTTGCCCGTCGTGTTGTGGTAGACGTGGCCGAGGCCCTCGAGCTTGGCGTTCACCGTGCCGAACATGCCGTAGTCGCTGTGGCACGTGTAGCACTGGTCGGTCTGGATGTAGCGGTTCTTGTAGTGCTTCGCGGCGAGCGAGTCGCTCGCGGGATTGCGGAGGTCGGCCACGTGGCCCTCCATGGCGTGGCAGTCACCGCACGCGTTGACGGTCATGGACTCGCTGCATCCCGTGCGCCGTGGCGAGGAACACGACGATCGCCGGAAGAACGACGATCGCTCCGAGAATCAGGGTCTTCGAAGTGGCGGTCGACTCCGCGCCGGCGCACCATTCTCCAGAGGAAGAGGATGGCCACGACGTCCAGGACCGCGAGAACGAGACCGACTCCCCGGATCCACTCGCTCGTCGTGCCGATCCAGCCGTGAGGCGACGGGACGCCGAAGTCCGACGGGTCCGCGCCGAGAGCCGCCGCCGCCGTGAGGACGGCGACGGCCGCGGCGACGGCGAAACGACGCATCACTTAGCCGGGTAATCCTTCAGCCACGCGCCGTCGACCTTGGCGGCTCCCCGCTTGTCTTTCTCGGCGACCAGCCACTTGCCCGCGTCATTGAGGTCGGAAGCGCCCTTCTTCGGCATCGCGACGGTGTGACAGGACTGGCAGTTCTTCACGTCGACGCCGGCGGCTTTCGCCTGCTTCTGGATCTCCATGTCGGCGGACGACACTCCGGTAAAAGCGATCCAACCGGCCCAGACGAGCGCCACGATCATGATGCCGAGGCGAGAACCCAACTTGGACATCGGGAACCTCCTGTTCGATGGCGGGATTCTATCCCCCAACGGTTTCAGGGACGCCAGTGCAAACCGACGTAGTAGCGGTTTCCGTTGAAATCCGCGAGCGCACCGGCCTGGTCGAACGCGGGGCGCTCGCGGTACTTGTCGTCCAGCCACTCGAAGGTCGCGCCCAGGTTCTTGAGGAAGAACCAGTCCGCCACGACCCGGAACCGGTCCACGGTGAACGGGATCGAGCCGTTGTTGTTCATCCAGAGGTAGGCGGCATCCAGCGAGAAGTCTTTCCACAGGAAATGCACGCCGCCCTCCCAGGTGTGGCCGAATTCCTTCTGTTTGGTCGGGATGATTTCGAAGTCCTGGGGAACACGGATGAGGATCTCGCGGTTGGTGGCGAACTCTCCGCCCGAGGCCCGCAGCGTCAGCATGTTCTTGAGGAGCGAGACCTCCACGTCGGCCACGAACTCGCGCACGTTCACGTTGTAGCCGATCTCGACGATGTCGTCGTCGGCGTGGGTCTCGGAAAAGACCGCTCCGACCTTCAGGAAGTCCTTGAAATTCCAGAGTGCCCGGAACTTGTAGCGGTCCCGGTTGATGAAGTCGGTCCGGAAGATCGGCTGGTTGGCGTCGTCGTGCCGGTAATCGCCCGTCAGGGTCACGCCGCACGCCGCGAACGTGAAACCGCCTCCGAAGGTGTTGACCGTGCGCTCGAACTCTCCGCCCTGGCCGCCCGGCACGATGATCTCGGAGGCATCGGGGGTCGCGAGGACGTCCTGCTGGAGCTGGGACCAGCCCGCGTTGACCGAGAAAGGTCCGAGCATCTGCGCCGTCACGCCGGCATCGAAAACGGTGTCCTGGCGCTTGACGAAGGTCCTCGCGTCGATCAGCTGGAGCAACTCGCCCGCCGGCACCCCGGCGAAGGTGACCGTGTTGAGGTACAGGCTCTCGATCAGGGCCTGGCCGGTGAGCGTGCGGCTGTTCTCCGACCAGCCTCCGGCGACCTGCACGTTGGACGTGACGTCGAACTCGGCACGGGCGGATCCCTGCCAGTAGTCCGTCCGGGCACGGGAGTTCACGGTTTCGCCGAGGCCCGCGAAGAAGCGCGAGATCTCGAAGGAGACGAAGTTCCCGGCATCCCCCTCGACGTAGCGCGTCTCGTTGCTGCCGTCGGCCTTCATGTAGGAGCCGATGAGCTTCAGGCGGCCGAACAGGCTCCCGGTGGCCCACGCGTTGGTCACCGGCGTGTTGATCTTGTTCTCCTGGACGGACGCGATCGCGTCGGCGGTGACGTCCTGCCCGAGGACCGGCGTGGTGACGTTGCCGTCGCCCGCGCCCGGCACCAGGGTGTTCGTCTGGTTCCAGCGGTAGTATCGCCAGCCCTGCGTGACGCCTCCCTGCACGGGCCCGAACTGGAAGTTGAAGCCGAGCCGGTAGAGGTCGTCGACCGAGTTCACCTGGTCGTTGAGCTGGAACTCGTTGCCGCCGAGGTGATACGTCGTCGTGCCCGGCCCGCTGTACGTGTTGCGCGTGAACTCGAGGATCGGGCTGATGATCTTTCCGGGAAGAAGCTGGAGCGTCGCGTCGTAGATGTTGCGCTGCCGGTTGTACGTCTGCTGTCCCGGGATGATCCCTTCGGCCAGGAATGGATTGGCGAACGCCGGCAACGCGCTGTAGAGGTCGGTCTGGCTCCAGGTGAAGGTGAGCTTGTACAGGTCGACCGCCCCGGCCTGCAGGCGCAGCCGGCCTGCGGGACCCGCGCCGATATCGGAGGCGTCGACCTGGAAATAGTCGAGAAGGCCGCCACCGAGCGGCTCCGAAAGAGTGTAGTTGAAGGAACGCAGGAGGAGCCCCGCTCGGTCGTTGATCTGGGTGCGGTACATGCGCTCGTTGCCGGAGACATCCACCCACCGATAACCGACTTCGAGATCCAGCGGAATCGCCTGGGGGAACAGGGGCGTCGCGAGGGCGACCGCCGCGAAGGCGAGGATGGCAGCCCGACGAGCGCGCGCGATGGACGGAATCATTTCAGCAGTTGTGGGGAGAGGTTCGACCCGTGCACGGCGACGTGGCAGGTCGTGCAGTTGCGATAGCGCGCCTGCGTCAGGTCATGGAACGACGGAGGCTGCGAGCCGAACGTCCGCGGTCCTCCGGTCTGGGAGTGGCAGGACAGGCAGAGCTGCTCGACGCGCGCCCAGAGGAGCATGTTCGGGTTGTTGGAACCGTGCGACTGGTGGCAGGAGAGGCAGTTCCCGCCCGAGCCTGTGACGTGATCGAAGACGAACGGTCCGCGCATCTCTGAGTGGCAGTTGAGACACGGGAGCTCTCCCTGCGTCGTCATCTTGACGGCCTGGCCTTTTTTGGCGTGGGGCGAATGGCAGTCGAGGCAGGTCATCCCGCCGCGGTCGAGGCGGTGCACGTACGGCTTGTTCTGGAACGACGCGGTCTGCGTCGTGTGGCAGGTGGCGCAGAGCTCGCCGGGCGGTTTCGCGAGAAGGAACGTGCTCTTTTGCACGGGGCTGTGAATCGAGTGGCACGTCAGGCAGTTCACCGCGGCCGAGTTGGCGTGCACGCTGTGGGCGAAGGAGTCCTGCGTGCCCTTCGAGAACGAATCCTGGCCGCCTGTCGAAAAGGGCTTGATGGTCTCGTGGCAGGCGAGGCAGTCCTGCGAGCCCGTGGCGCCCCTCGGCACCGAGATGAAGGCCTTGTCGCCGCCGTTTTCGATGTGCTTCGTCCCGTCGCCGTGGCAGGTCGAGCACATGTCCTCGGGACCGGGCTTCGTGCCCTTTCCCGAGTAGCGGGTATGCGGATTCCTGGCGAAGGCCGCGACGAGATCGGTGTGGCAGTCGGCGCACTTCGGCAGCTCCGAGGCGGCCTCGGCGGTCGGCGTGCCTTCCGCTTTCGGAGCGGCGGTCGAGGAGGTCGGGGTCTTGGAAGCCGGAGTTGTGGAGGTGGCGGAAGGAGGCGGTGTCGGTGTGGCGGTCGGATCCGGAGCGGGGCTGCCCGCCGTGAGCCCGGCGAATCCCGCCGCGATCGCGGCCAGGGTCAATGCCAGGGACGCACGGCCCCTCGTCACACCCTCACTCCTTCCCTACGCACAACACGGGCGGGGGAGCAGCCCCCGCCCGTCGCAAACGACTACCGGGCGTGAACCTTGTCGACCGAGAACGCCGCGTTGGGTCCGTGGCACGCCGCGCACGCTTCGCCGAAAGGCGCCGTGTTGACGAAGGCGTGCGCCGCCGCGGACTGCGAGTCGTGGCAGCCCAGGCAGGCGGCCGCCGTCGGCAGCTTCGGCGTGTACCAGTCGTTCGGCGTCTGGGTCGGGAGCCGGCCCTCCGGCATGTTCTCGAGCACCTGCTGCGTGCCGTCCACGTGGCACGTCAGGCAGTCTCGCAGGTCGCCCGGGAAGCGCAGATGGTTGAAGTCGAGGTAGGGCTGCGTCAGGTCCTCGCCCCGGTGAATGCGGTGGATCAGCCGCTTGAAGTCGAGCGATACCGACGGCTCGTCACCGCTGGTGAAGTTGGGGTTGTGGCACATCACGCATTCCTGCGGGTTGAGGCGCTGGCCCCCGTGGAAGGCGAGCTGGCCGTGGCACGTGTTGCAGTTCGCGATGTCCACCACCATGCGGCGCGGGTCCGCCGTGCCGCCCTCGACGTTCTCGTAGTGCACCGGGTTGAACGCCGCCTCGCGGATCGTGTCGTCGCCCGGCGGGGGAAACTCGACGGCCACGTCGCGGCGCGCCTCGATCGAGAACGCCCAGGTGCCCGTCGCGTCGGCGGGAATCGGAGTGGTGAACGTGAAGACGAACGCGGTGCCGTTGGAGGTGGCGCCGTCGGCGCGCTCCCGGAACGGGTTGATCGCGTAGTCGGCCGTCGGTCCCCCCATCAGGATGTTGAGGTTGCTGCTGCCGGACTCGGTCGTGAAGGCGGAGGGCGGCACCGGCGTCCCGTCGTTCTCGGTGATGAGGAAGGTCACCGTGGGGTGCTGGCCCGGCGCGGCGTTCGAGACCGACACGATCTCGGCGTTCAGGCCCTTCAGCTGCGTCGACTTGGAGGGCACCGTGTGCGCCCCGATGATCGACGCGTCAAATTCGCGGGAGCCGACCGGCTGGTGGCAGGACGCGCAGGCGGCGTCGCTCGCTTGCGGGCCCGCCGGATGGTTCGCGCCCGTCACCCAGTCGATGTTGTCGTGGCACGAGCCGCAGGCCGCGCGGGACGGGAACGTGTACCAGACGTACGACTGCGACGCCTCGGGCGTGTGGCAGCGGACGCAGTTGCGGATGTCCTGCGGGAAGACGACGTCCGAGAAGTCGTGCACCGACTGGTTGTTGCCGATGATGATGTAGGGCGTTCCCGCTTCCACGCTCGGGAGCGAAGAGCCGCATGTGGATCTTGTGGACCATGACCTTGAAGTCGACCGTGTTTCCGGTGTCCGGATCGACCGTCTGCGGCTGGTGGCAGGTGACGCAGAGCTTGACGTCCTGCCGCGAGCCGCCGTGCGCGGACAGGAGATCGTGGCACTGGTTGCAGGCGGCATTCGTCGTCTTGTCCCACGTCTCCGTGACGGACCCGCCGTCCGGACGGAAATCGTACTCGACGTTGTCGTAGTAGTTCTTGCCGATGAAGTCGTCCGACGTTCCGCGTGGCGTAGACCGCCAGAGTGTGCGTCTTCGTGACGTCGTAGCCCTCGGGCAGAACGGTCTTGAACTTGTACGTCGAGTGTCCGATCTCCAGGTCCGTCCAGGTCCCGCCCGAGTCGGCCGCGGCCTGCGTCGCCGAAACGCCGGTGATCGGGCTCGTCTGGACGCGCGTCGTATAGGCGGTGTAGTGGCGCGCGTCCGCGTCCCACCATGCGAGAACCTGGTTGATGCTGAGCGATCCCGGAGTCGTCGACGCCCGTGCGATCGAGGGGCTGCTGGAAGTCGTCGGTGAAGGAGTAATCCACGAGAGGCCGGCGATCCTCGGGGATCGTGATGCTGTTGACCGTGAGGTGGAAACCGGGCCGGATGAAGCCGAGATCGTCGGCCGACATGTAGAACTCGCGGGTGTCTTTGCCGTAGACGGGGGCCTGCTGCGTCAGCCCGCGCGTCCCGATCGTCTGCGTCAACCGGGTGTTGACGCTGGGAACCACGACGAGCGAGCCTGCGGCCATCGCCATCACGAGTCTTGCTGTGCTGGAACCTCATCGTGGACCTCCGGGGCCTGTCCAACGCTTGATAGACGAGCTTACCCTACCTCCGGCAGTGGGTTGCGTGCAAGGAAAGTTCCGCGGCCATAAGGCGCGCTTGATCGATTTGGCCTTGCTGACCTCCCACGGTGTCTCTTTGACCTCCAACGGTGACGGCCTTTCCGAGGAGCTCTCGGCAGGAGATCTCGAGATCCGCGTCCGAGAGCTCCTCCCACCCGCGGCATGCACCCGGCGACAGGGATGCGGCGTCGCAGGCGAGAGTCACCCCCAGGCGCAGCTGCTCGGAGAGCTGCCAGATGTCGGCGAACGCCTCCATCTGTGGCCGCGTCAGGTGCGTGCTCGTCCCGATGTGGGGCTGGAAGCGGCGGTGGAACTCGCGGGCGGTCCACCGGCGAAAACCTCCGCAAAATGTGCCCCGCTCGGCCGCGAGACGGCAGAGGGACTGCTCCGCCCCGCACAGCTCGCGGAGGACCGGGCGGAGGCGAGCGATCGCCTCCTCGCGCGTCCAGGTCTCCGCCGGGCGAACCTCAGTCGACAACGGCGTCGCGTCCCGTCAGATCCTTGTAGGTCTTCTCCAGGAACGCGTTGTCGAACGTGTTCCAGCCGTCGCAGCCGCAGTGCTCGCGCGTCTCGGCGTCGCAGCACAGCTGGAAGCCGCCCAGCTGCTGACGAGCGACGTGGTAGAGGCTGATGAGTCTCTCGAGCTCGTTTCGCGAGATGCCCGGCCGGCTGCGGGCGATCCAGTCGAACCGTCCTCGCAGCGCCGCGTCCGGCATGTCCCGGAATCCCCGGCAGAAGACGCCGAGATGGGCCGTCGCTTCGCACGCGCAGTGTTCGTCGTCGCACATCGCCGCCAGCTTCTCGCGGATGGCCGCGATCGCCTGGGGCCGTGTGAAATGCATGGGCCGGAGCAGGGTGCAGCACGAGGCGTTCATGACGCGCTCTCCTTTCCGCGCTCCGCCGTCTGGACCGCGCGGAGCGCATCCTGAGCACGGAACCGGTAGTGCCCTCCGGGCGTGCGGACCGACGCGACGAGCCCGGCCCGGGCCCAGCGCGTGACCGTCGAGGGCGAGACGCCGAAGAGCTGCGCGACTTCGCCGCGGGAGAGGAACTCCCGGCTCGGCTCGGGGGCTTCGGTGTCGTTTCGATTCTCGAGGCCGGGCATCCTCAGAACTCGGTCTGTACTGTTCATGTCGAGGAATATCCTCCGGAGGGCGTTCGAGACGAATGATGCAAACGAATCAAAATGACGAAGCCGCCGCTTTCGCCCGCCGCTCGGCTTCCCGTCGCACGGCAGGCAGCAAGAGCTTTCGAATCAGCAGGATGCCGGGGCCGGCGAACCTCCAGTAGCGGCGAAACAGCGCCCGGGAGGCCTCGTCCGTCGCGACCGCCCGCGTTTCCGTCGCGAAACGGGTCCAGCCCGCCTTCTCCGGCACGGCCTCGAGCGTCCACGCGATCTTGACCCGGCCCGGCTCGGCGTATGCAGCGAAATCCGCCGGCGGCAGGGGTCGAAAGTCGACGTCGGCGAGCCAGGGCCGGCAGACGGCCCCGGCGCAGAAGAAGCGCCCCTCCTCTTCCTCGAGGATGCCCCAGCCGAGGCGAAGCGTCTTTTCGACGAGACCGGCCGACAGTCTCGGCCTGCGGGAGCCCAGGATCCAGGCCCTCAGCGAGAAGATCGCGCGCACGGCCGGAATCGACTCCGGATCGAGCTGCCGCGCCGTGGCGAGGACCAGGTCCGCCGGCGCGTGGACGAGGATCTCGTGTCTCTCGCGCACGTCGGCGTGCGGCAGGAACCGATCGAGGGGCGGTGCGGCGGAGAAAACCGTCGCCGTGCTCATCGGTACCGATTCTTCGCGAGAGCGCACCCGACAACTTGATGCATCGGCATCAATCCGCGCGCAGCGGGGCGGGGAGACTTCGGACGTGGACCTCGTGACGAGATTTCGTCCGTGCGCCCGAAAAGGAGCCGACCATGCGCCCGACTGTGAAAATCGTCCTGTCTCTGGCGGCTGCCGCGCTGGCGACCGCGGCTCTCGCGTCGGTCGGCGTGGAGTCGATCGACAAGTTCCATCGCGTCGACGCCCGCGTCGCGATCGGCGGACAGCCCACGCCCGAGCAGATCGCGGTTCTCGCCGACGATGGATTCCAGGCGGTCGTCAATCTGCGCGAGGAGTCCGAGGAGAACGACGGCTTCCATGCCCGCGCGGCGCGGCAAGCGGGGTTGCAGTTCTTCCGCGTCCCGGTCTCGCCGCAGTCTCCGTCCGACGCGGCCGTCGAGAAGTTTCTCCGGGTGACGGACGACGAGACGATCTATCCCGTCTATATCTATTGCGCGTCCGGCAACCGCGCCGCCGCTCTCTGGATGATCCGCCGCGTTCTGCGCGACGGCTGGACGCTCGAGAAGGCCGAGGCCGAGGCCGTCGCCGCCGGGCTGACCCGGGAGGCGATGCTGGATTTCGCGCGAGGCTACGTGGCGCGTCATCCGCAGACGCCGGGCCGATAAGACGACGCTCCCGGTCTAGTAGGCGATTCGCCGCGACGGGGGAAGCGCGACCCGCCGTTCGACGCGGACACGCGCGTCGACGACTCGCAGGCCTCGCTCCAGCACCTTCACCGGGTTCAGATCCATCTCGCGGACCTCGGGGCAGGTCTCGGCCAGCGCGGAGAGCCGCCGCAGAAGATCTCGAAGGGCGCCTTCGTCCATCGGCGTCGCGCCTCGATAGCCTCGCAGGAGGGCGGTGCCCCGGACCTCCTCCAGCATGGCGTCCACGTCGGCGTCGGTCAGCGGAGTCAGTCGAAACGCGACGTCCGCCAGAAGCTCGACGAGCGTGCCGCCGCTCCCGTAGAGGACGAGCGGCCCGAAGGTCGGGTCGAGGGTCACTCCCGCGATCACCTCGACGCCCCCGGGCACCATCGTCTGGACCAGGAAGTCGGTCAGGTCGGCGCCGAGCTTCTTCTTCATCGCCCGAGCCTCCCTGGCCACCGCGTCGGCATCTCCGAGGCCCAGGCGAACGCCCCCGACCTCGGTCTTGTGAAGGATCGCGGGGCCGATCGCCTTGAGCGCCACCGGGAATCCCAGGTCGCGAGCGGCGGCGGCCGCGTCCGCCGGCGTGTGCGCGAGACGCGCAGGCGCCATTGCGATCCCGAATGCCGCCAGGAGCCGCTCGGTCTCGGTCGGGGACAGCCAGCCGCCTCCGCGCTCGAGTGCCTGCGCGATGATCGCCCGTCCGGCCGCCGGCTCGATTCCCGAAGGGGCCGAAACGGTCGAGTCGGGCCGCCGCCGCCACTCGGCGTAGGCGGCGGCGCGGGCGAGCGCGACGACGGCCGACTCCGGGAAGGGATACGAAGGGATCGGGGACAGGAGTTTCGGCGCGCCGCGCGCGCTCATGAAGGTCGAGAGCACGGGCTTGCGTGCGCCGGCGGCGCCCTCCACGATCGCCCGCGCCACCTCGTCGGCGTTCGAAGCGATCGGAGGGATGAAGATCACGAGGAGGCTGTCGATCGCATCGTCGGCGAGCAGAATCTGCTCGGCCTGGCGGTAATGCGCGGGCGTCGCCGACGCCAGCATGTCGACGGGGTTACCGACGCTTGCCGCTTCGGGAAGAAACGCGCGAAGCGCCGCGGCGGTCCTGGGAGAGAAGGCCGGCAGCTCCAACCCTTGTGCCTCGCAGGCGTCGGCCGCCAGGATCCCCGGCCCTCCCGCGTTCGTCACGATGCCCACGCGGCGGCCTCCGGGCAGCGGCTGGTTCGAAAGCAGCATCGCGACGTCGAAGAGCTCCTCGAGGGTTCCCGTCCGGATCACGCCGGCCTGACGGAGCAGCGCGTCGACGACGCGGTCCGACTCCGCCAGGGCGCCGGTGTGCGACGAGGCGGCCCGGGAGCCGGCCTGCGAGCGGCCGGACTTGACGGCGACGATGGGCTTGCGACGCGCGACGCGGCGCGCGATGTGCGAGAACCGGACGGGATTTCCGAAGCTCTCGAGGTAGAGGAGGATCACGTCGGTTCGCGGGTCCTCCGACCAGTACTGGACGAGGTCGTTTCCGGAGACGTCCGCCTTGTTGCCGATCGAGACGAACGTCGAGATGCCGAGATTGAGCTTCGAGGCGTAGTCGAGGAGGGCGAGGCCCAGGGCACCGCTCTGCGAGGAGAGCGCCACCTTCCCCGCCGGCGGATAGATCGGGCCGAAGGTCGCATTCAGCCGGAAGCGCGGATCCGTGTTGACGAGACCCATGCAGTTGGGGCCGACCATCCGCATGCCTGCGGCGCGCACCTTTTCCAGGAGCGCGGCCTCGCGCCGGCGCCCCTCCGCGCCGGTTTCGGAGAATCCCGCGGTGATGACGACGACGCCCGATACGCCCTTGGCCGCGCAGTCGTCGATCGCCGCTTCGACTCCGGCCGCCGGCACGGCGATGACTGCGAGGTCGACGGGGCCGGGGACGTCCGTGATCCGGGGATAGGACTTCTCGCCGAGGATCTCGCCCGCGCTCGGATTGATCGGCACGACGCGGCCGCGAAAGGTCCCGTGAAGATTGTGGAAGATCTCGGCGCCGATCTTCCCCCGCTCCCGGCTGGCGCCGACCACGGCCACGACGGACGGCTCGAAGAGCCGTTGCATGGAGGCGTGCGCGGCTTGTGCCGAGCGCTCGGCGGCGTGCTCCTCGAACGCCGCGGTGGGAGCGATCGAAAGCACGATCCTTTCGACGCCGCTCTCCATCCGGCGCTCCAAAGTCTCGAAGCCGCAGGTGCGGAACACGTCGATCATCCGGCGGTTGTGCCCGAGCACCTCGGCTTCGAATGTCGTGACGCCGCGGGCGCGGGCGATCTCGGCCAGCCGCTCGAGCAGGCGCGTCCCCACTCCCTGGCCCTGCAGAGCATCTTCCACGGTGAACGCGACCTCGGCGCGGTCCGGCTGACGGGGCAGTCGGAAGTAATGCGCGACCGCCACGATGCGCCCGGCCGTCTCGCCGACGAGGGCGAACACACGGTCGTAGTCCACGCGGCAGAATCCCGCCGCCCGCTCCGCGTCGACCTTCGGCAACGAGAAGAACCGGAAGTACAGGCTGTCGGGGGAGAGCCGCTGATAGAAGGCCAGCAGCGCCGGGGCGTCCTGCGGGCGAATCGGCCGCAGGCGCAGCGTCGATCCCGAGCGCAGGACGACGTCCCGTTCCTCTTCGCGCGGGTACGCGGCCTCCCCGGTCTCCGGGGTCGTGATGGTCGTTCGCAGGGGCCCCTCCCGGCTCAGGTTCGCGTCGGCGAGCCGAAGCCGCCTGATGCATCGGAATCATAGGACGGCCTCCGCCTCCGCCCTACAGTCGATGAGGAGGTCGGCGATGCACAACCGTCAGGTGCCTCGGAGCGAATGGTTCCATTTCTTCCGGGAGTTCAGCCGGCGCCACGACGGCTGGCTCGTGAGCGTGCGGGTGATGCATCCGAGCCTCGGATCGCAGGTCGAGCTCCACGACGTGCCTCTCGAAGGCATCGTCTCGTCCTCGGACGCCACGGGGCCCATCACGATCCACGCCGGAGCGTCGCCCGTACGCAACCTCGAGCATCACGTCCCGGGTCCCGTCCAGGTCTGGGTCGAGGTGTCGGAGAGGAACGAGGACCAGGCCCTCGAGATCGTCTCCGACGACGGCACGAAAACGATCCTGGAGTTCCGCACCGCGCTCTCTCGGAACGATCTCGACGACGGCGACGGCGGCGGCGCGCGGTCCTGATGCGGCTGCATCAGGCGCCGTGGGGCGGCGGCCTGTTACAAAGAAACGCGTCCTGAAGGACGGGGAAGGTGAGGAATGCGCGTACTCGTCGCTACCGACGGCTCCCGGGCCGGAGTCGCCGCCGTGAAGTTCGCAGCCCGGCTCGCTCACGGCAATCCTGACGGACGGCTGATCGTGCTCACCGTCGAGCCGAACGGCGGCGGCCCTCGCGGAGCTCGCGGCCCGGAAGCGCAGAAGGTGCTCGATGGAGTCGCGCGCAAGCTGCGGCGGGGCGGACCTCCGGCCCGGTTTCACGCCGTGTCCGCCCGCCGCGGGGACGAAGTGCCCGAGGTGATCTCTCGGGAGGCGGACCGATGCCGCGCCGACATCGTCGTCGTCGGCAGCGAAGGCCGCGACACTCTGGACGAATGGGTCGTCGGCGGTACGGCCCTGCGCCTGATCTACGTGGCCCGCCGGCCGGTGGCGGTCGTCCGGGCGCCGCGCCGGCGTCGGGCCGGGTAACCGGCTCCCGGGAGCCTTGCGGAGGCGGTGTACGCTATGTCCTCCTCAACCTCGAGGCCTCACGTGCCGCAAACCGACGAAGCCCTCGACCACATCGCCCGGAGCGGCGAAGCCGTCTTCGCCATCGATTCCTCCGACCGCATCATTCTCTGGAACAAGAAGTGCGAGGAGCTGCTCGGTCGCCCCGCGCGCGCCGTGCTGGGCAAGCGCTGCTACGACGTGATGGCGGGCCGCGACGAGAACGGGAACGTCTACTGCTATCGCAGCTGTCCCGTGGCGCACCAGGCGCGGGACCTCCCGAACGATCCGGTCCAGCGCTTCGCGCTCTCCGTCGACACCGGCAAAGGTGGTCGGAGATCCGTGGAGGTTTCGCTCTTCGCGATCCCCTCGTATCACCCGGCGCTGTCGACGGTCGTCCACGTGCTCCGCGACGGAACGCAGAAGACGACGCGCGCTCGAACGCGATCTCGCCGCGCGCGTCGAGGTCCGCGAGCCGCTGTGGCCCATGGCGACCAGGGACGGCGCGGTCGTCGAGTTGACGGCGAGGGAGAAGGAGATCCTTCGATCCCTCGCCGAGGGACTCTCGACCGCGGCGATCGCCCGGAAGCTCTTCATCGCCCCCGTCACCGTGCGGAACCACGTCCAGAATCTGCTGCACAAGCTCGACGTCCATTCCAAGCTCGCGGCCGTCGTTTACGCCTACCAGCACAGCCTGATCTGACGGTCGGCTTCGTGCGGCGGGCCGGGCCCGGCATGCCGGCTGATGCAATCGAATCATGGGCGCACGCGCTTCTCCTCTGAGAATGGAGCTCGCGAAGGAGGTGCACGATGTCCCGATTTCAGCGGATCCTGGTGGCGACGGATTTCTCGCAGGACTGCGCAGCGGCGTTCGCGGAAGCCACGAGCATGGCCCGCGAGTGGGGCGCCCGACTCACCGTCCTCTACGCGTACGAGGCGCCGGCCGCGGCGTCGGTTTCCGGCATGCCGGCGGGCGACTATTACGAAACGCTGGCCGCCGTGCGGACGGTTGCAGAGAAGAGGCTGCGGGACCTGGTCTCCGGAGAATTGACGAAGGGGTTGGATGTCCGACCGCTGGCGGTGCAAGGGCCCCCGGCCGAGGCGATCGTCGAGACGGCGGTGCGCGAAAGAGCCGACTTGATCGTCATGGGCACGCACGGTCGTCGGGGGATGGCGCGGCTGCTGCTCGGCAGCGTGGCCGCGACGGTCATTGCGACCGCCGAATGTCCGGTGCTCACGCTGCGGAGTGCGGGCCGGCGAGCCCGTGTCGAGGCGGCGTAGCTTCCGTGTAGCGTTTCGCTCTCGCGGCTCGTCGTCGGCGCTCGGTGCCTCTAGAAGATCGCCCAGGCCGCCCAGGCGGCACCGATCACGAGGAGCAGCCCGGGAAGGACCTCGAGAGCGAAGGCCCGGTCCCGCGACAGGACCGCGAGCGTGGCTTTGGTGAGCGTGTTGGTCGAGAGGGCGGCCAGGATCGGAATCACCGCGGCGTCGGGCGGGATGCGGCCGGACGCGGCGACAGAGGCGACCCCGATCGCCGCCGCATGCGTGTCGGCGAACCCGGCGACCCCGGCGGCCAGGACCAGCCCGCGCTCGCCGAGCCACTGGTGGATCGCCGCCGACGCGAGCGTGACGGCCGCGACAATCGCGGCGAAGCCGACCGCCGCGGGAAGATGGAACGCGCGGCCCTCCTGCTCCTTCGAACGAGTCCGGTGCCGGAGACTCCGGACGACGAAGATGGCGGCGTAAGCGGCGGCCGCGGCTCCGGAGAAGATGAGCGGCCAGCGCAGCGCCCACAGCGTCGGTCGGCTGGTGGCGGCAAGGAGCAGCGCCATCTGGATGACGGTGGCCACGGTCGAGAGCACGGCTCCGGCGACGGCGCCCGGGCGCACGGCCGGGTTCTCGCGAGCGCGCGCTCCCATGGCGCCGATGGTCGCGGAGCTCGAGACGAAGCCCGACGCGAAACCGGAGAGGGCGAGGCCGATTCCGGGGCCCAGCAGACGGAGGCCGATGTAACCGGCTCCCGAAATCGCCATGAAGATCACCACGAGGCGCCAGACCGTCCGGGGGTTGATGACGGACAGCGGGCCCACCGCCCGGTCGGGCGCCAGGGGAAGCACGACGAGCGCGGCCGCGGCAAGAAGCAGAAGGTCGTGCAGCTCCTGCTCGCTCAGCGCGCGCTGGACGAAGCGGTGCAGGCGCGTGCGCGAAGCCAGGAGAATGACGACCACGACCGCGATGCCCGAGGCGAGCACCGGCTCCCGGATCGCGAGGGCGCCGAGAAGCACCGTCGTCACGAGAGCGATCTCGGTCGTCAGGCCGGGGTCGCGTGCCGCGGAACGGGCGTAGCCCACGGCCACCAGCGCGCCGATCACCACGGCCACCGCCACGAGAACGATCTCGCTGCCGAAGGCGAGGCTGAGCCCGCCAGCCAGGGACGCGATGGCGAACGTGCGGATCCCCGCGGGCGCTCGGCCATCCCCCGAGCCCTTCCGCCTTTCGCGCTCTAGACCGATCAACAGGCCGATGCCGAGCGAGATCGCGAGTCGGATCGCGAGGCCTTCGGTCATCCTGCGGCGGAACCGATCTTGCCGCTCGTCTCGAGAAGTCGGCGCACGCGGGTGAGATCATAGTTCGATGCCGGCGCGATTTTCGGAGACAGTGGCCCTGGTGGCCGGCGGCACCGGAGCACTCGGCCGAGCCGTGAGCCTCGCGTTTCTCTCGGAGGGCGCATCGGTCGTCGTGACATCCCGCCGGAGCGCGGAGGTCGACACTCTCCGCTCCGAGGCCGGCTCGGCCGGGGACCGGCTCTCCGGCGAGGCCGTCGACGTCACGGACGAGGCGGCGGTCGCGAAGCTCGTGGCGGCGATCCGTGCGCGCCACGGCCGCCTCGACGTCCTCGTCAACTGCGTCGGCGGCTATGCCGGCGGATCGAAGCTCTGGGAAGCGGACGCGAAAAGCCTCGACGACATGCTGGCGCTGAACCTTCGCTCCGGTTGGGTGCTCGCCCGCGCGGTGGTTCCCGCGATGCTCGCGGCCGGACGCGGCGCGATCGTGAACGTCGCCTCCCGCGCCGCCCTCGTGCACGGGGCGGGCGAGGGCGCCTACGCCGCGTCGAAGGCCGCGGCCCTCGCGTTGTTCGATTCGCTGGCGGCCGACCTGAAGGGCACGGGAGTCCGCGTGAACTCGGTCCTGCCGAGCCTCATCGACACGGAAGCCAACCGGAAGGCCATGCCGAAGGCGGACTACGCGAAATGGCCGAAGCCGGACGAGATCGCGCGCGTCATCCTGTTTCTCTGCGGGGACGACGCGAAGCTCGTCCACGGCGCCGCGATTCCCGTCTACGGAGGGAGTTGAAGCTTCCGGCGGCGCGCCTCTTCGCCGCGGGCGATCCGGTCAGGCTCGGCCGAGCTTGAGCTTGAGGTACTCGCCCACGACGATCGAAGCGGGATAGAGCACTTCCTCTTCGAGCTGGACGTGGACGTTCAGCTTCTCGGCCAGCCGGGCGTAGCCCGAGTGCTGCTCGGCGGTCGCCGCCCGGAGAAAAACCTGCAGAGCCGCGACGATCTGCCTGTGCTCGTCCAGCATGCGCGGAAGCTCGGCCTTCAGAAGCTCCGTCCACCGCAGGACGCTCGCCATGTCTGCCGAAATCTCGCCGCGTGAAAGGCGGGGCAGCAGCGAGAGCGGAGGGATGCCGAATTCTTCCTCGAGAAGAACGTGAGGGAACAAGACCTTCACGACGGCCTGCGCGGCGGCTCCGGTTTCGCCACCGAGCCGTGTCGCCGCCACCATCTCCTCATGCAGCTCGTCGTGAGCCTTTCGCAAAACGCTGGGAAGGTCGGCCTTCGACATACGTTCTCCCTCGTGTTCGCCCGCCGCCGGGTCGGCCGAAACGACGATACCCCGGCGCCGCAGTCTGGAAGTGATTCGAATGCATCGTGCCTGCGGCGGCGCCGCGATCCGGGTCTACGGCCGGCGGACGCGCCGCCGTTTCAGAACGAGAACGGCAGGTCGAGCTGGACGATGTTGTAGTCCTTGCTCGTCAGGGGCTTGTCGAGATACCGCGTGTAGGACAGACCCGGCCGGAACCAGGACTTCTCTCCTGTCTTGAAGTGGAAGCGGGGCCCGATGCCGAAGCTCTGCGCCTGTCGCGCGGTGGGGTCGCCGACGACCGGGGAGGCGTTCGAGATCCAGCGCTGAACCCGGAACTCGGCGCCGAGCGATGCGGCCGGCGAGAAGAAGTGCGCGGCGTGGATGCCGCCGGTGAAGTTCGTACGCGAGGAGTCCTGGGTCTCGGGCCCGCGCGCCCGCGTGAGCTGGAAGAACGTGGCCTCGACCTGGAGCGAGATCCAGGGAGACACGTACGTCATGTCGAGTCCCGCGAGCACGGTCCAGTAGTTGACGGCGAAAAGGGAGCCCTCCATCAGCGAGCGCGCGTTGTTCGCGGCCGTGACGGCCGCCGCCGCTCCGGGGTCGGGGTCATCGCCTCCGCCGCTGCCCCAGGGGATGTTCGAGCCGAAGAAGCCCGTAAACCGCCAGCCGTCTGCGAAGGGGCAGGAGTAGGTGACGCCCAGGAGCCCGTTCGAGAATGCGTCACCGGACGGGTCCGGCCCGTCTTCCGGAGCGTCGTTGGACACCCAGGATTCGCGAAAGACGAGTCCCCAGCTCGGCGCGAGTTTGTACGCCGCGTGGAAGCTGGTGACGTAGGTGACGCCCGAGTTCCCCGTGACCGGATCCTCGAAGAAGCCGACTGTCTCGTCCAGGCGAAGGACGGTGGCCGGGATGGCCGGCCGCAGCAGCCAGGGCAGGGAGTAGAGAGCGGGCTTCGGCGGCTCCTCCGTCGGAGCGTCTTGTGCCTGAATCGCCGCGACGGGAGCGAGAACGAGACCGAGCACCACGAGCCAGGCTCTCATCCGCCATCGCCGCGCGAACCGCATGTGCATGTGTCGCAAACGTCCCGTCATCAGTGGACTCCTCGGTTCGTGGAATGTCAACGTCGGATTTTTCTTGGTGGTTGCGGCCGGGCGCCCTACCGAAGCCCGTCGACCATGTAGAGCCGGGAGAGGGACCGCATGAAGCTGTAGCAGTAGGCGCGGCCGTCCGGAGTCAGCTGCAGCGTCACGATACGGGCGACGCCGGTCGGGTCGGCCGGCGTGACCTCGCGGATGAGCGTGCGCTGACCGCTCGTGAGGTCGAGGCGCTCGATCCGCATGTTCAGGTCGCCCGAGCGGATGTTGAGGCTCTGACCTTTGTCGTCGAAGCCGATGATCTCCTCCCCCGGCCGGGTGCCGGAGATAGGTCGGGGATCTGCTCCTCCGTCGACCGGATAGAGAGCCCACCGTTCCGCCTTCATGTCCGCCGCCGCCACGAGCTTTCCATCGGGCGAGACGCTTCCCGACGCGACGCCTTCCGGCGTGACGGGCCGCGGCGGCCCGGCCTCGAGGTTCCGCACCCACATCCGAGGTGGATGCGCCGGGACTCGCCCCGCCAGGAGCAGCCTCTTCCCGTCGGGAAACCATACCGGGCGCAAGTACTGGATGTCTTTGTCGCGGATCGTCTTCGACTCGCCGGCGCCGACGGGAACGAGGTGGACCGCGCCGTCGACGACCTGCGCGACCAGCTTCCGGTCCGGCGACAACGCCTGTCTCCGGATCCAGCCGTCTGCGAGTCGGACCGCGGCCGATGAGCCGTCGGTCTTGCGAAGGTATGTGCCGCCCGTCGCGCCGGCCCCGGCGCCGCCCTCGATGAAGAGCAAGTCCTGCCCGTCGGCGGACAGCGCCACGCTCTCGGAAAAGTCGAGCCAGGTCAGATCGTTTTCGCGGGGAGCCCCGGGCGCCAGGCACACCATCGTCTCCGGCCAGTCGTCGCTGCGAGCGAGAACGCGCCCGTCCGGCGCGATGTCCTCGACGATGATCAATTGCGGGTTCTGGGCGACGAGCCGCTCCTTACCGGACAGCGAGATCGCGTGGAGCTCGACGACACCGATGTGGTTCGTCTTCTTGCGGCCGGAGAACCAGATTTCCTTCGATACGGGATTCCAGGCAATCGAAGAGATGATCTCCCAGCCCGACGTCAGGATCCTCGACTTGCCGGCCAGGTCCACGATCCCGAGGGCCTGGTCCTGGAGTCCCTTGACGACGAGGTAAGCGATCTGCTTGCCGTCCGGCAGAAACCTCAGGGCGAAGACGTGCGTGTCCGCGGAGGCCGGAACGAGCACGGTCCCGATGGGGAATTCGACCTGGTCGTTGCGCACGACCGCCAGGCGGTCTTCTCCCGGAGCGTAGTCCGCGAGCTGCCCGGAGAACTGGAGACCCTCGGGCGGGTCGGCGGCCACGAGCTCTCGCGGAGCGCCGCCGGCGAGGGCGACCTCGGCGATCGCGGCGGGATCTGAGCCGTGGAGGACGAGAATCGCGAGCTTGCCCGTCGCCGAAATCGAGAGCAGGTCGGCGCTCGGCAAGGGAAGAGCGGTCGACTCGGGCGAATCGACCCGGGTCGAATAGATCTGTGCGGGCTTTCCCTGCCAGGCCGCCGAGTAAATGATCGTCTTCCCGTCCGAGGCGATCCGTGCGTTCCCGATCGCGCCGCGATGGAAGGTCACAGGGCGGTACGTCGGTGGTCCCTGATGCGTCCTCCGCAGCGCGATCGCGGCGGTCGCCACGCCGGCGACGAGGCCGGCGATCCCCAGGACGAAGCCGAGTCGCGACGTCTGTTTCACGCCGGGGGAGACCACGGCGGCAGAGGCCGACGAAAGGCTTCCGTCGCTCAGGCCGTCGCGGAGCCGAGCGAGGTCGTAGGCGAGATCGCGCGTCGATGCGTAGCGCTCCTCGCGATCCTTGGCGAGACAGCGCTCCGTGATCCAGCGGAGAGGAACAGGGGAGTTCGGCGCCGCCTGAGCGAGCGACTCCGGCTCCTCCCGGATGATCGCCGTCATCGTCTCGGGAGCGCTCGGGCGCGCGAAGGCGCGCTTGCCGGCGACCATCTCGTAGAGGATCGCGCCGAAGGAGAACTGGTCCGATCGGTAGTCGAGCGCCTCTCCGAGCGCCTGCTCCGGCGACATGTAGCCGACCGTTCCGAGTACGACGCCGGCTTCCGTGCCCGCCGAAACCGTCGGCGACTGCGTCACCTCACCGGTCTCTCCCGTCGGCGCGGTCAGCTTGGCGAGCCCGAAGTCGAGGATCTTGACGATGCCTTCGCGCGTGACCATCACGTTCTCGGGCTTCAGGTCACGGTGCACGATGCCCGTGGCGTGCGCCTTGGCGAGCCCATCCGCGATCTGCGTGGCGATCGCCAGCAGTTTCTTGAGGGGAAGAGGGCCTGACGCGAGCAGCTTGCGCAGGTTGTCGCCGTCGACGCGCTCCATCGCGATCCACGAGACTCCGTCCGTGGACCCGATGTCGAAGACCGTGACGATGTTGGGATGACTCAGCGCCGAGGCCGAGCGGGCCTCCTTCTCGAAGCGCTTGAGACGCTCCTCGCTCGCGGCGAGCGCGGCCGGCAGGACCTTGATCGCGACGTCGCGGCCCAGGCGCGCGTCCCGCGCCCGGTAGACCTCGCCCATTCCCCCGGCGCCGATGGGAGCGAGAACCTCGTACGGGCCGAGTCGCGTCCCGGCGGCGAGGGTCACGGCTCTAAAGTATCGCCCATCGACTTCGGAGTCCGGAGCGCGCGACGGCTGGTGCGCCCGACGACCTAGGAGGCGGCCGGAGTCTTCGGCGCGGCTCCCGTGGAGGGCGTCGGCGACGCCGCCACCCGGACTTCCTCGCCGTCGACCAGAGAATCCGGAGGGCTGTCGATGACGGACGCTTCGGGGGTCAGGCCCGATGTGATCTCGATCTGCGTTCCGAAGTCGCGGCCGATGACGACGGGAAGAAGAAGCGACCTTGTTTCCCTGCGCGACGGTCGCGATGCGCGGGCCCTCGGAGCGGAAGAGCAGGGCGCTCACGGGGACCAGGAGCGCCGGCGTGGCGTTCTCGAGCTTCAGATGCACCTGGCCGAATGCCCCCGACAGGATCTCGCCGCCGCGGGTTCTCGAGGTCGACCTCGGCTCGAAGCGTGCGCGTCGTGGGATCGATGGCGTTCGCCGTGCGCGCGATCTTGCCGGGATAGCGTTTGCCGGGCCGCTCCGCGAGCGTGAGCTCCACCGGCACGCCGACCTTCGCCGACGGGGAGTCGTCCTGCGGTATCTCGACGAAGACGCGAAGCTTCTCTCGTCGTGGCGATGCGGAACAGCTCGCGGCCCGTGCCGGCGCTGCCCGCGTCGACGAGCTGGCCGACGTCGGTGTTGCGAGCCGTGATCGTGCCGGCGAAGGGCGCCGTGATCTGCTCGAACGCCACGAGCTGCTCGAGGCGGCCGACGTTGGCTTTCGCCGAGGCGGTCTCGGCCTGCCGTGCCGCGTAGGCGCTGACCGCGTTGTCGTACTCCTGCCGTGAAATGGCTTGCGAGTCGACGAGCCTGGAAAGGCGGTCGGCCGTCACGCGGGCGAGCTCCTCGTTCGCCTGCGGCCGTCTTGAGGTCGGCCCGCGCCTGGTGGAGCTGCTGGTCGACCTCCGGGGACTCGATCTCGGCGAGCTTCTGTCCCTTCGCGACCGCCGTGCCGATGTCGGCGTACCAGGCCTTCACGTAGCCGCTCGTCCGCGCGTAGATCGGAGCGTCGGTGAACGCCTCGACGTTGCCGGGCAGGATCAGCTCGTTCGCCGGGTCGCCCGCGATGGGCTTGACGACGACGACGACGGGCGCGGCGGACGCGAGCGTCTTCTCCTTCAGCGCAGAGCGCGCCCGCACCCGCGAGGCCGACGCCGAGGACGGCGATGAGCAGCGCGGCGAGACCGAGGACCGCGAGCCAGCGGCCCGCGTGGCCGGGAGGCCGGGATTCGGTGCTCATTCGGTTCCTTTCGAATTCGATTCCGGTGCGTGCGTCGGTACCGGCGCGGGCTCCGTCGCGCCTTTCCGCCCGTGGACGAGACGAAACACCACCGGCACGAAGAAGAGCGTCGCGCAAGTCGCGAGGAGCAGGCCGCCGATCACCGCGCGGCCGAGGGGAGCGTTCTGCTCGCCGCCCTCGCCCAGGCCGAGCGACATCGGGATCATACCGATGATCATCGCGAGGGCCGTCATGATGACGGGCCGGAAGCGCGTGAACCCGGCGATGGTCGCGGCCTCGCCGGCGCTCTTGCCCTCGCCCAGGCGCTCCTTCGCGAAGCTGACGACGAGGATGCTGTTCGCCGTCGCGACGCCCATGCACATGATCGCGCCGGTGAGGGCCGGCACGCTCAGCGGCGTGTGCACGAGGAAGAGGAGCCAGACGATCCCGGCGATCGCGGCCGGAAGCGCCGAGATGATGATCAGGGGGTCGAGCCAGGACTGGAAGTTCACGACGATGAGGAGGTAGACGAGGATGATCGAGAAGATGAGGCCGTAGAGAAGCCCGCGGAACGAGTCGCGCATGGTCAGCATCTGCCCGCGCGTGATGATCCGCGAGCCGCGGGGGAGGTCCTTCTCCGACTCCTTCACGAGCCGCGTGACCGGTCCGGCCACCGCGCCGAGGTCGGTCCCGTCGACGCCGCCGTAGATGTCGATGACGGGCTGGACGTTGAAGTGCGAGACCGTCGCGAGCTGGGCGCCGCGGCTGATCGAGGCGAGGTTGCCGAGAATCTGCGGCGGCCGCCCCGCCGGGCCCGTGACGGGGATGCCCTCGAGGTCGGCGAACGACTGGATGCGGTACTGGGGCGCCTGAACCGCGACGGAGTAGGTGACGCCGCTCTTCACGTCGAGCCAGTACGTCGGCTGGGTCTGGGCGCTCCCGCTCAGGGCGACGAGCAGGTTGCCGGCGACGTCGCGCTGCGTGAAGCCGATCTGCTCGGCCTTCGAGCGGTCCACGTCCACGTAGAGGCGGGGAGCGTCCTGCGCCTGCTGGATGCGCAGGTCCACCGATGCCCGGAATGCGCCGCATGCGAGAGAGGAGCTTCTCGGCGAACGCGCGGTTGCCGGCCTGGTCGTTGCCCACGATCTGGACGTCGATCGGGGCGGGCAGACCGAAGTTGAGGATCTGGCTGACCATGTCGACCGGGAGGAAGTAGAAGGTGACGCCCGGATAGTCGAGGCTCAGCTTGTCGCGCAGCTCGCGGATGACCTTCGCGACCGGCCGATGCTTTTCCTTCAAGGCGACGTAGATGTCGGCGTCCGCGGGCCCGATCGGCGCCGAGTTGCTGTACGAGAGATTGAGCCCGCTGTACGGAACGCCGATGTTGTCGATGATCGTCCCGAGCTCGCCCGGCGGGATCGTGGCGCGGATCGTGCCGTCGATCCGGTCGCACAGCCGCGCGGTCTCCTCGATGCGCGTGCCGGTCCGGCCCCGGACGTGGAGCTTGATCTGGCCGCTGTCGACGGCCGGGAAGAAATCCCTCCCGAGCCAGGGCATCAGCACCGCCGCGGAGCCGACGCAGGCGACCAGGAAGATCGCGGCGAAGAGCCACGCCCGCGCCATGGCTCCCTCGAGGAGGTTGCGGTATCCCGCGCGCAGGCGCTCGAAGCGTTCCTCGAAGCTCCTCTGCACGCGCTCGAAGACGTTCTTCGCCGGCGCGCCCTCGGGCTCCGCCGTCCTCAGGAGGAACCGCGCCATCGTCGGCACGAGGGTGCGGGAGAGGAAGTACGACGAGAGCATCGCGAAGACGACCGCCTCGGCGAGCGGCACGAAGAGATAACGGGCGACGCCGGTCAGGAAGAACATCGGGACGAACACGATGCAGATCGCGAGCGTCGAGACGAACGCGGGGACCGCGATCTGGGCGGCGCCGTCCAGGATCGCCTGGGTGATCTCCTTGTTCTGGGCGAGATTGCGGTTGATGTTCTCGATCTCGACGGTGGCGTCGTCGACCAGGATGCCGACGGCCAGGGCGAACCCGCCGAGCGTCATGATGTTGATCGTCTCGCCGAGGGCCGAGAGGATCAGAAGCGACATCAGGATCGAGAGCGGGATCGAGACGGCGATGATCAGCGTGCTCCGCCAGCTCCCGAGGAAGAGCAGGATCATCAGCCCCGTGAGGCACGCCGCGATGAGGGCCTCCTTGATGACTCCGTTGATGGAGGCGCGGACGAAGAGAGACTGGTCGGCGACCGGCGTGATCGTCAGGTTCGGCGGCAGCGAGTCCTTCGTGAGCGCGATCGTCTCGCGGACGCGCTTGATGATGTCGAGCGTCGACGCGGCCCCGGTCTTCAGGATGGTCAGCAGCGACGCGCGCTGCCCGTCCACGCGCACGATGTTGGTCTGCGGCGGGTAGCCGTCCCGGACGTGCGCGACGTCGCGGAGGAAGACGACGGCGCCGCCCGAGGCGCGGATCGGGAGGTCGTTCAGCCCCTGGATCGTCGTCGGGCTGCTGTTCGTCTCGATGGCGTATTCGTAGGTCCCGATCTTGGACGTCCCCGTCGGCAGGATCAGGTTCTGGACGTTGAGGGCGTTGACGACGTCGGCGGGCGCGAGCCCCTTGGCCTGCAGCGCGGGGAGGTCGATGTCGACCTGGATCTGGCGCTGCTTGCCGCCGTACGGGTACGGGATCGCCGCGCCCTCCACGGTCGCGAGCTGCGTGCGGATGGTGTTGTTGCCGAGGTCGAAGAGCTGCTGCTCCGAGATGCCCTGGCCCGCGAGGGCGAGCTGGAGCACCGGCACGGTCGAGGCGCTGTAGGTGATGATGAACGGCGGCGTCGTGCCCGGCGGCATCTGCCGCACCACCGTCTGGGCGATGGCCGTGACCTGGGAGACGGCCGCGTCGATGTGCGCCCTCGGCTGGAAGAAGACCTTGACGACGGCGACGCCCGCGAGCGACTGCGACTCGATGTGCTCGATGTCGTTGACCGTGGTCGTCAGCGCCCGTTCGTAGCCCGAGACGATGCGGTTCGCCATCTCCGGCGCCGAGAGTCCGCCGTAGTTCCACACCGTGCTCACGACCGGGATCGCGATGTTCGGGAAGATGTCGGTGGGCGTGCGCTGGAGAACGACCGGGGTCAGCAGCAACACGACCAGCGCGAGCACCACGAAGGTGTACGGGCGGCGGAGGGCGAGGCGAACAATCCACATGGCGGTTCGGGCTCGGGACTAAATAGCAAGGAAAGTGCCGCGCCGATTCCAGATTCGCGGCAGCCCGAACGCCCGTGCCGTTCACGGTCCGTTCATCCGGGCGCGAACTCGTGGAGCGCGCGGAACTTCAGCAAGGCGCTCCGAAACGAGTTCCGGAATCATGGGTTCGTGCGGAGCACGCGCCCGAGCTGGACGCGGAGGAGCAACACCGCGCCTCGATGGCCGGCCTCGAGAAGTCGTCGAGCCGGTTTTCGAGGAGCTCCTGGCGCCGCTTCGTTTTCGAACTTCGCGCAGGGCCCAGATCGGCAGGGCCAGAAGAAACAGACTCAGACACCCAAGGGAAGGGATGAGCTCAGACATCCTCTCTCCGTCCGGGGTGGCGCGGATTGTACAGCCGAACGCATATCCTCCCTTCCGGCGGAGCCGACGTGGACATGGAGGATGTGCGACCGGGCCTGAGCCGCGCGGAGCGGCGCACGTACGTCGCCGCCGCTCTCGGCGTCCTTCTCCTCGGAGCGGCCCTGCGCGGCCACGCGCTCGGGCGCTTCTCGCTCGGCAACGACGAGATCCACGAGGTGCGCTGGTCGCGCCTTCCATGGCCGCGGATGCTCGCCGCGGCGAAACGCGAGGGCGTGCATCCACCGCTCGATTACTTCGTACAGACCCTTTTGGACCGGGCGGGCTCTCCCGAGTGGGCCCGGCGGCTTCCGAGCGTTCTTGCCGGCGTCGTCACGATCGGCCTCACGATCTTTCTCGCGGGCCGCTGGTTCGGACCGATCGCCGGAATCGCCGGCGGGTTGCTCCTCGCGCTTTCGCCGATCCACGTCCGTTACTCGCAGGAGGTCCGGCCGTACGCGCTCGGCCTCATGTTCCTGATGGCGAGCCTCGCGGCGCTCGAGGCGTTCCGTGAAAAACCGCGGGCGGTGCATGGGGCGACCTGGTTTCTCGGCGTCCTCGCAGCCGCGTACACGCTCTACTTCGCCGGGCTGATCGCCGCGCTCGCCGGCATCGCCTTCATCTGGGCATTTCGCCGGACGGGCACGCGGCCTCTCTGGAGAGCCCTGCCCCTCGCCGTCGTCGGATGGATCCTGCTCTACCTGCCGTGGCTCCCCGTCATCTCCTCGGCCGCGAAGAGCGCCCCGCCGGGCGTCGCGCCCGAGCGGCTGGATCGCGCGTGGGCGGCGTCGCGCCTCCAGGTCTTCGGCACCGGCGACTGGAAAGTCGAACCGGTGTCGATCGGCTCATGGGCGTTCTGGCTGCTCGTCGCCGCCGGTCTCCTCAGCGCGCGGCGCTCGCGCTTCGCCGCCGTCGCGGCCGTCTGGCTGCTCGGTGGCGCGGCGATCCAGGTGGCGATCCTGCAGTGGCGGCCCCACTATCCCGCGGCCCGCTACCTGCTTCCCAGCTTGATGGCGGCGGTCGTGCTCGCGGCGGCCGGCGTCGCCTTCGCGCGAGCGCGCCGAACGACATGGCTGTGGCTCGCCGCGCTCGTCGCCGTCGCTCTGGTTCTTGCGTACGACGCGCGCACTCTGCATTCCTACTTCTCCGACGGACGACCCCGGTGGAGAGAGGTCGCGGCGTTTCTCCGCGAGCGCGCGAAGCCGGGTGAGAGCCTCGTCGCGGCCAACTCCTGGGTGTTTCGAAACCTCGGCTACTACTGGAACGAAGCGGGCGAGCCGCCGCCGAACGTCGCCCTCGAGCACAGCCGGACGGAGCGTCGGCGGGCCCGCCTGGCTCGTGCTCGCGGTCTGCCCGACGAACGCCGCGGCGCGACGGGAGCTCGACACGCTGCCGCTCGCGGCGGAGTATCCGCAGACCAACCACTGCGAGATCCGATACGTGCCTGTCGGACGGACGATTCGTGTCGCGGAACTCTGTCCGGGAGACTCGAACGACTTCGGAGAACCGCGACTCGGACGGTAGAAGGACGATGCCCTGTCCATTTCACTCGGCGCGAAGAGCCTTGATGACGTCGATGCGCGCCGCGCGCGCGGCCGGCACCCAGGACGCGACGACCGCGGCCGTCAGCAGCACGAACGCAGAAAGGACCACGGGCACGGCGCCCGGCATCTTCACCTCGAGGAAATAGCTGCCCGCCAGACGCGCCATCACGAACCCGAACGCCGCGCCGGCGAGGACGCCGGCCGCAGCCATCACGACGCCTTCCTTGATGACGCCGCGCAGGAGATCCCGTGGCTGCGATCCGAGCGCCAGGCGGATACCGAATTCGCGCGTCCGCGCGCTGACCGAGAATGCCAGCACGCCGGCGACGCCCACCACGGCGATCGCCAGCGCGACGGCCGCGAAGACGCCAAACACCAGCGAGTTCAACCGGTCCGGCGTGAGCACTTCTGCCCGAATGTCCTCGAGCGTCGCGGCGTGCTCGACGGGTTGATCGGCGGACATGTCGCGAAGGATGCGCGTGACCGATGGGACCAGGGCATAGGGATCCGCATCCGTGTGAATGAAGAGGCGCCCGCCGAACATCAAACCTTCCTCGAAAGGGGTGTAGATCGTGACCGTGGGTTCCGGAACGACGTGTCCGTCGTCGATATCGGCCGTGACACCCACGATGCGGCGCGGCGCGAGAAAGCGCGACTTTTGGAGATCGGTCCCGTCGAAGAATTCCAACACGGGATCGGTCCAATAGACGTGCCGATTGACCGCATCCTGATTGGGGAACATGCGCCGCGCCAGACTCTGGCTGACGATCACGACAGGCTCCGAATCGTTTCGGTTGTCCAGCGCGTTGAAATCGCGGCCGGCAATGACCGCAACGCCAAGCGCCGCAAAGAAACCGGGAGAGACGACGCGCCACTTCGCCCGCGGGTCCTCGACGCCGGCGGCATGGACGTGTCCGTCGGCGGAGAATTGCAGGCCATACTGAGCGAAGGTGTTGTCGCGCCAGGGAACGACGTTGCCGAACGCGGTCCGACTCACGCCCGGCAAGGCATCGACGCGGCGGATCGCTTCCTCGTAGAAGTCGACCACCTCCCGGGGAGTCTTCCCGTAGGACATGGCAGGGACGTCGATCGCGAGGACCTGCTGCGTGTCCAGTCCCGTCTCGGCCTTTTGCAGTGCGATCAGCGTCGTGATCAACGCGCTGGCGCCGGCCAGCAGCACGAACGACGCGGTGATCTGGATCACGACGAAGATCCGCTGGCGGCGGCTCGTGCTGCCGGTGATTCGCGCACTTCCGCTGGAGAGGCTCAGTCCGTTGGGCGTGCCGGTCGAGGGCAGGCGCGGGACGAAGGCGAGAATCACGGCGGCGACGATCGCCAGCGCTGCGCCGACCCAGAGCAGGCTCGCATCGACTCGGAAATCGAGAGCCCGGACGGAGAAGCGCGCGGCGTAGCGGGCCAGGATGGCCACCAGCGGCTGCGCGCTCACGACGCCGAGTGCGGCGCCCGCGCCGCAGAGCAGAAGGCTTTCGGCCAGCAGCATGCGGCGCAACGCGCCCTGACTTGCGCCGAGTGCCACGCGGACCGCCAGCTCGCCTTCCCGGCGAACCGTCCGCGCCAGGATCAGGTTGGCGACGTTGGAGCACGCGATGATGAAGACCAGAGCGGCCGCTGCCAGGAGCACCAGCAACACGGTCCGGGCGCCCGAGGTGATCTCGTCGCGAAGCAACCTCGCCCCGATCTGGAAGTCGGCTTCCCGGGCATACGCTTCGGGGTGGACCTTTTGCATCGCGGAGTAGGCGGTGCGCAACTCGGCGCGGGCCTGATCGAGAGTGGCTCCGGGTGCCAGACGGCCGAAAAGCTCGGTCATGCGATGGATGCGGCCGGTCACCATCGTTGCGGAAAGATGATGCGGGCTGGTGACGACGTTGGCGATGATCTCGGTGTCCTGGGGATAGGGGACGCAAGGCTCGAGGACGCCGATGACGGTCGCATCGCGATCATCGGTGCTGCCGAGGCGAACGGTCTTGCCGATGACCGACGGATCCTTGTGAAGAGCGGTCGTCCAGAACCGGTAGGTGAGAACGACGACGCCGGCCGCATTGGGGCCGTCGTCTTCCGGTCCGATGAGGCGACCGAGCACGGGATGAAGTCCCATCACGTCAAAAAATGTGCCGCCGACGACGCCGCCGCGAATGGAACGCGGCTCACCGAGGCCGACCATGGTGAAGTCCATGGTCGAGAAGTCGCCGAACGCGCTCAGGGTTTTCACGCTCTCGCGCAAGTCCTGGAGCTCGGGCACGGAAAACGTCGCGTTCTCGTTGCCCATGCCGCGGGCGCTCTGTCGGATGTAGATCAGCCGGCCCTCGTCGCGATTGACGAGAGGCTTGAGCAGCACTCCGCGCACCAGCGTGAAGATGGCCGCGTTCGCGCCGATGCCGAGCGCCAGCGTGAGCACGACGGCGATCGCCAGCCCTGGCGTCCGAATCAACGAGCGGAATGCAACTCTCAGATCGTCGACGAATGACATGATTGTTGCTCTCCGGAAGTCAGTCTCCCGCCCTCATCGCGAGGCGTCCTTGCGCCGCCGCCGCTCGCTCTCCCTCATCATTTCGTCCAAATCCGCCGCCGGACGTATCTCGATTGTCCCGCACTTCAACTTCAGCCCCGGAGATTGGGAAACGAGCTGGATCGCGTGATTCAGATCCCGCGCTTCGAGCACCTGAATTCCGCCCAGATGCTCCTTCGTTTCCGCGTACGGACCGTCGGTCACTGCAACCTTTCCGTTCGTCCAGGACACGGTCACCGCCGTGTTGGCGGGCTGAAGAGGTTCCTCGGCGACCAGATGTCCGTTCTTCCGCAGTTCGTCGTTGTAGCCGAAACACTCGTCCAGCACGGTGTTGCGCTCGCTCTCCGACATGTTTTCGAACTTGCCGGGCTCGAGATAGCCCAAGCAGATGTATTTCATCCATTCCTCCGCGACGCGCCCCGTCGGGTCCTCAGCCCTGACTGATCCCGGGGATCTGCTGGTTGTCTTCCTCGGTTCGCGGGAGGAACGGGCGTATCTCGACCGTCGTCCGACAGGCGAGGGCAAACTTGCGCCCCCACGCCAGTGCCTCGTCCAGGTTCGCGGCTTTCAGAATGATGAAGCCGCCGACGTGCTCCTTGGTCTCCAGGTACGGTCCGTCGGTGACGAGCACCTTGCCATCGGGCTGCGCCCGCAGGGACTTCGTCTCGCTGGCCGGGAAGAGGCCGGCACCGAAAATCCTGGCACCGGCCGCGACCAGCTCTTCGTTCATCACGTCGATATTGCGGATCATCTCTTCGGTCACGGTGGATGGGTCGAAATTGTCGGGGAGGAAACTCGAAGCCAGATAGAGCGGCATGATTTCTCCTTTTCGTGTAACGGTCTTCGACGGCTCGCGGTTGCCCTGCCTTCACTGGATGGTCGAACGGCCGGGCCGGAATTCGACAACGCGTACGAGAAAAGTCTTCTTTTTATTTCAACTGCCGGATCCGCTCTTGCAGGAATTGCCGCTCCGGTTCCTGTTGGGTCAGCGCCAGAGCTGTCTCATAAGAGGACCGGGCCTCCGCTGTCCTGCCAAGCCTGCGGTACATATCTGCACGGGCGGAATGCGCCAGGTAGTAATTTGCCAGGTCGCCATGTTCCAACACCGCGTCGATGTGCTTCAGACCGGCCTCCGGACCATCGCACATGGCCACGGCCACGGCACGATTGAGCTGGACCACGGGCGAAGGCTGGAGGCGTAGCAATCGGTCGTAAAGCGCGACGATCTGCCGCCAGTCGGTCGCGGCGATCGAGTCCGCCTCCGCATGGACGGCCGCAATCGCAGCCTGCAGCGTGTAAGAGCCGAAGCGGCGGGACTTCAGGGCTTTCTCCAGCAATGCCACTCCCTCCGCAATCTGCTCCCGGTTCCAGAGCGAGCGATCCTGGTTCTCCAGCAAAATCATCTCTCCGGTGGGCGATGTTCTCGCGGCGCGGCGGGATTCCTGCAGCAACATCAGGGACAGCAGCCCGACGACTTCCGGCTCCGGCTGGAGCTCGGTCAGCAAGCGGCCCAGTCGGATCGCCTCGCCGGTCAGCTCGGCCCGCGTGACCTCCGCTCCCGCCGCAGCCGAGTAGCCCTCGTTGAAGACCAGATAGATGACGTGAAGCACCGCGCCCAGTCGCTCCGGCAATTCCTCGGGCGTCGGCACCTCGTACGGAATCGGTGTCTCTCGAATCTTTGCCTTTGCGCGCACGATGCGCTGCGCCAGCGTACGGCGGAGTGGTGAGGAAGGCCTTTGCGATCTCCTCGGTCGTCAGCCCGCACACCTCCCGCAAGGTGAGCGCAATGCGCGCTTCCGGCGCGAGAGATGGATGACAGCACGTAAAAATCAGGCGCAGCCGATCATCCTCGAGGCTGTCCTCTTCATTGGACTGTTCCGCCGAACTCCATTGCGCTTCGAGATGGCGCACGAGCTCGTCCTGGGACGCATCGAATCTTGCCCGTCGACGCAAGGCATCGATGGCTTTGAATCGGGCCGTCGAAATCAACCACGGTCGCGGGTTGGCGGGGACTTCACCCCTCGGCCACAGGCTCAGCGCAGCCGCAAAGGCTTCGTGCATCGCCTCCTCGGCAAGATCAAAATCCCCGAGCAAGCGGATCAGCGTGGCCAGGATTCGTCCCGAATCCACGCGATACAGGGAGTCGAGCAATTCGCGTATCTGCTCGGGGGACCGCTCGGACATGACGACGACCTTAGCAAACCCGCTCCCCCGGGAGCGGCGGGAGCGGCGGCAGGGAGCCAAACGCCTGAAAGGAAAAGGGCCGAGAAGCTCGGCCCTGACCTCGATGAACCTAAGTTGGTGGAGGCGGCGGGAGTTGAACCCGCGTCCGGAAGCGCTGACGGGAGAGGCCACTCCATGCTCAGCCTCTTCTTAATTGTCGCCCCGCCGCCTCGAGAAGAGGCAAAACGGCGTCGGAGCCACCCCGAATTCGTTTCGCCGCTCCGTCCGGGGGTCCGGAGCGGCTACACCCGAATTTCGCGACGTCGGCCGAAGCGCGTCGGGTGCGCTATCCGGCCAACGAGGCTACTTAATTAAGCAGCCAGAGCGAAGTTGCTGTTGTTCGCAGCTACTATTTTTCACCCTGCTTTTACGAGGAGGGGTGAGACCTCGGCATGCAACCTCTCGCGCACATCGTCCCCGTCGAAGCCGTTTCGCCCCCACGTGGTCTCGATGCGCGATACAGATTCAAAGATCGAGAAGGAAGTCTAACACCCGCCCTCCGGCGTTTCTTCCCGCTTGCGCTTGACTCTGCTGCCCGCTCGGGATCCAATCTTCGCGGTGGCTGTTGACAACTCCCTGATGGTCGTCGTCACCTCCGTCGGAACGGAGGAGCAGGCGCTCGACGTCGCGCATGCCCTCGTCCGCGCCAAACGCGCGGCCTGCGTCAACATCATCCCCAACGTGCGCTCGGTCTATCGCTGGAAGGGGAACGTGTGCGACGACGGCGAGATGCTGCTCATCATCAAGACGCGCTCCGCGAACTTCGAGGCCGTCCGCGAGACCATCCACCGTGTCAACACGTACGAGCTTCCGGAGGTCCTGGCCTACCGCGTCGACTGGGCCTCGCCCGGCTTCGCGGAGTGGGTCCAGAAGTTGACCGCGTCCCCGCGTCCGCTGACCATCCGGAAGACCCCACGATCGACATCCGCTCCGGTCCGAAAGCTTCGACGCAAGCGGGCGTGAGGGCCCGGCCACGGCCGCGTCGGTCGCCTTCCTGTCGCTCTTTCTCGGGCTGACCTCCGGGGATCGGCAGGTCCGGCTGGCCGTCCAGGGGCGCATCGCCGAAGTCCAGCTCCTCCTCGACGGGCGAAGAAGTCGCGCGGCTCGACACGCCACCCTGGATCGCGCCGATCGACCTCGGCCCGCAGCTCGTGCCGCACGAGCTCGTCGCGCGTGCGCTCGACCCGCAGGGGGGAGAAGTCGCGCGGGCGAGGCAATGGATCAACATGCCCCGGCCGCCGGCGGAGGCGGGGATTCTGCTCGAGCGCGACGCCGAGGGCCGCGCGGTCGCGGCCGGGGTGACCTGGCAGAACGTGATGGGCGAAGAGCCGCAGCGCGTGACGGTCAGCTTCGACGGACGGCCGATCGCGATGGACGCGCTGCGGCGCGTCCAGATCCCGCCGCATTCTCCGGAAGTCGTCCACGTGGTCACGGTCGAGCTCGACTTCCCGAGCGGCCTTCGGTCCCGCGACGATGTCGCCTTCGGAGGAGCGGCCGGAGGCGAGGCGCAGAGCGAGCTGACGGCTGTTCCGATCCGGATGACGAAGAAGCGCAAGCTCAAATCCGAGGCTTTCCAGGGCGTCCTCCGCGCAGGCGAAAAGCCGCTTCGCGTCGCCACGGCCGAGGAAGGGCCGGCGAGCCTCTGGATCGTCCGCGACGAGAGCGCGACGGAGGCCTACGGCAAGCTCTCGGGGCTTGGCGCGGGCCCGCTCGCACCGGCGGCGCTGCCTCTCGAGAAGGCCGACGAGGTCAGCTTCCTCTGGCCGCGCCCGAGAGCCTTTCGCGGGTCGACGCTCTTTCCTTCCGCCGGCGGTATGACCCGCGCGGACGGGGGCCTCACGTTCCTTCTCTCCCACGTTTCCAATCCGACACCCGAAGGGCTGTTCCCGATGTATGCCGACGCCGTCGCGGTGGCCGGGCTCAACGCATTCGAGAGCTTCGGCCGCCGAGCGGTCCTGCTCCTGCTCGGCCGCGTCGCCGCCGACGCCAGCACGTATCGGCCGGAGATCGTCAGGCGCTACCTCGATCTCCTCCGGGTTCCCCTCTTCGTCTGGTCGCTCGAGGACCAGCCGCCGGGGGGCTCCCCCTGGGGCGAAGTCGCGGCGGTCGGGACGCGCTCGGGCTTGCGCGCGGCTTACGCCCGCCTCCGCGACACGCCTCGACTCCCAGAGAATTCTTTGGGTCGAAGGCCGCTATCTCCCGCAGGAGATTGAGCTTGCTCGGCGGGGCGAACGGAGTCGAGCTGGTCCACTGACCAGTACGGGACTGGCCATTTGGCCGGGTCTGGCCCTAGAGTTGCACCTCCCAACGTTCGAATTAACCAGGAGGAGGGCTCCGATGCGAGTCGTGCAGGAAGGGTCGGCACTGTCCGTGGAAGCTGGAGCTTCGGCTGGCGATGTGGCGCTTCTCACGAACAGCATTCGTGAAGAGGAGACGGCTCTCTGTCTGGATTGCTGCGTGGCGTTCAACGTCCGCAACCGCACGCTGCCCCAAGTGCGGCGGCGAGCAGTTCTGGCTCACCGCGAAGTGGCGGCGCGGGCTCGAGAAGCCGGCCGCCGCTCCGGCGGCGTTCCGCGTTCCGCCGCCGCAGGTGAGCCGCGCCGGTCTGCGCCTTCTCCGAACGGCCTGAATCGTTCGATCCGCGCATCAGCGACTTCCGAAGCCCGGGCGCCCGAAAGGAGCCCGGGCATCCGTCTTGCTCTGTAAAGACGGCGGAGGTAACACTGAATGGTGGACGAAAAGTTCGACAAGAATCCTGCGAATCGCGATCCGATCACCGACGAGCCGGGCTCCCATCCGGTAGGCACGGGAGTCGGCTCGGCCGGCGGCGCGGTCGCCGGTGCGGCGGCCGGAGCAGTCGTGGGAGGCCCGATCGGGGCCGCCGTCGGCGGAGTGGTGGGAGCGGTGGCGGGCGGAGCCGCGGGGCATGCCGCCGGGGAAGCCGTCAATCCGACCGAAGAGGCCGCGTTCTGGCGGGACAACTACAACAAGCGCCCCTACTACGTGACGGGCAAAGCGTACTCCGAGTACGAGCCCGCCTATCGATATGGCTGGGAGAGCGCGGCGCGTCCCGAGTACCGGGGTCGGAAGTTCCATGAGGTCGAGGGCGATCTCGAGAAGGGTTGGGACAAGGCGAAGGGCACGACGGGACGAGCGTGGCATGACGTCAAGGACGCCACGCGCGACGCCTGGGATCGGATTCGAAACTAGTCCCGGAGAGATCGGGTTTCTAGCGAACCGCCTCGAGCGCCTGGTCCAGGTCCGCCAAGAGATCCTCGGCATCCTCGATGCCGACGGAGATGCGGACGAGACCGGGAGTGACGCCGAGGCGGTTTCGCTCTTCCTCCGGAATCGAGCCGTGCGTCATCGACGCCGGATGCGAGATGAGCGTCTCGACTCCGCCGAGGCTTTCGCCCAGGGAGCACAGCCGGACCTTTTCCAGAAACGCGCCGGCGTTTTCGAGCGATCCCAGATCGAACGAGATCATCGCGCCGAACCCCGACATCTGTTTCTTCGCGAGCGCGTGCTGGGGATGCGTCGGGAGGCCGGGATAGTTGACCAGCCGGACCTTCGGATGCTTCGCGAGATGCTCGGCGACCTTTCGGCCGTTGGCCTCGTGCCGCTCCATGCGGACCACGAGCGTCTTGATGCCGCGCAGGACGAGAAAGGAATCCATCGGCGAGAGGATCGCGCCCGAGCTGTTCTGGACGAAGCCCAGCCACTCGACGTGCTCCTTGGCCTTCGCGATCGCGATTCCGCCGACCGTGTCGGAGTGCCCCCCCAGGAACTTCGTCGTCGAGTGCATGACGATGTCCGCCCCGAGGGACAACGGCTTCTGGAGGTAAGGCGAGCAGAAGGTGTTGTCGACGACGACGATGGCGCCGACACGGTGCGCGAGCTCCGAGAGGAGCGTGATGTCCGCAGAGGCGCATCGTCGGGTTCGTGGGGGACTCGAGATGCAGCATGCGCGTCTCGGGCCGGATCGCCCGCTCGACGGCCGCCGGATCCGCCGTGTCGACGAAATCGAACGTCACGCCGTAGTTCGCCAGGATCTTCGTGTAGTAGCGGTACGTGCCGCCGTAGGTCATGTTCGAACAGACGACGTGGTCGCCCTGCTTCACGAACGTCGAGATCGCCGTGATCGCGGCCATGCCCGAGGCGAAGGCGCGCGCGCCGGTGCCTCCCTCGAGAACCGTCATGTTCTCTTCGAGGCGCGAGCGCGTCGGGTTCTGAGTCCGGCCGTACTCGAAGCCCTTGTGCTGCCCGAGCCCCTGCTGGACGTACGTCGAAGTCTGATAGATCGGAAACGAAACCGAGCCCGTCGCGGGCTCGGGCTCGTTGCCGGCGTGGATGCAGTCGGTCGAGAAGCCCATCACTGTCCTTTCGGTGTTACTTGTCGAAGATGCCCTGATCCGGATAGCGTTCCGCGCCGTCCGGAAACAGCGTGACCACCGTCTTGCCGGGGCCGAGGCGCCGGGCGATCTGGAGCGCGGCCGCGGCCGCCGAGCCGGAGGAGCCGCCGACGAACAGGCCCTCTTCGCGCGCGAGGTCGCGGCAGGTCGCGAAGGACGGCGCGTCGGCCACCGTGACGACCTCGTCGATCAGGCTCCGGTCGAGAATCGGCCAGATCTGCGAGAGGCCGATGCCCTCGACGTCGTGCGGGCCGGGGCAACCCCCCGTGAGGATCGACCCTTCCGGCTCGACGGCGACGCGGAGGATCCCGGGGTGCCGCTCGGTGAGGTACCGCGCGACGCCGACGAACGTTCCGGTCGTCCCGACGCCGGCGACCCACGCGTCGATGCGGCCGCCGATCTGCTCGGCGATCTCGGGGCCGGTCGTTTCGAAATGTGTTTGAGGATTGACGGGGTTGGTGAACTGCGAGGGAACCCAGGCGCCCGGAGTGGAGGCGGCGATCTCGGTGGCGCGCGCGACCGCCCCGGCCATCTTGTCGTCGGCGGGCGTGCGGACGACTTCGGCGCCGGCCGCCGTCATGAGCTTCGCCTTGACCACTCCGTAACCCTCGGGCATCACGACCACGCAGCGATAACCCCGGGACGCCGCGATCAGGGCGAGGGCGACGCCGGTGTTGCCGGAAGTCGCCTCGACGATCATGCCGCCCGGGGCCAGAAGCCCGCGCGCCTCGGCGTCGTCGATCATCCCCCGGGCGATCCGGTCCTTGACGCTGCCGCCGGGGTTGAACCACTCGAGCTTGGCGAAGAGCCGGGCCGCGCCGCGGGCGAAGCGGGGGAGCTCGACGAGGGGCGTGGCGCCGATCGCCGACGAGACGGAGCCCGCGGGGAGCGATGCGGTTTCGGGCGGAGAGAGCTTGGCGGCCAAGTTGGGATCTCCGCTCGACGATAACAAAAAAAGCCCCGGCGAATGCCGGGGCTGTATCGGATCGGGAACGACGCGGCTTAGTAGGCCTGCTGCGAGCGGCGAGCGGAGTAGCACTCGCGGCAGTAGACCGGCTTGCCGTTGGTCGGGTTGAAGGGCACCTGCGTCTGCTTGCCGCAGCCGTCGCAGGTCACGTCGTAGAAGGTGCGCTCGCGGCCTTCGCCCGAGGACATCTTCCGCTTGTCGCGGCAAGGCTTGCAACGCTTGGGCTCGTTGGTGAAACCCTTGCGCGCGTAGAATTCCTGGTCGTCGGCCGAGAACAAAAAGGTCCCCCCACAGTCGACGCACGTGAGGTTCTTGTCCGTGTATTGCTGCATCATGGAAGTTAACGATCTCCTGGGTTTAATCCCCTGCCCGTGAGGCTCGTAAGTCCGCACGGTGAAAAAAATGGCGAAACGGATACACAACTCGGAAGAAACCCGGCGCCCGGCGCCGGGATCAAGCTCTCTCTAGGACCGACCCCCTTTCGAACGCACGCACGCCTCCCCGCAAAAGGGCGTACGGATGGGGGATGGAAAGCATAAAAGGCGCGATTGGGGTGTGCGGGGTTTTCGTAAAAAAGCTGGCGCAACGTAGCACGGGCTTTGAAATCTTTGCAAGGGGAATCTGTACGGAAGGACAGGCTCCCGGCAAGCCCATTCGCTGCTTGCGGTTAGCGTGGCCGGAAAAGCAGGAGGCAGGTGGCCGGAGGCGGGAGGCAGGCGTCAGCGGGCAGGCTTCTGCCTCCGGCTTCCTGCCTCCTGCTTCTACGAGCCGATCACGCCCGTAATCGGCGAAGAGGCCGTGGCGTAGCGCTTCCGCGGGATGCGTCCGGCGAGGAATGCGTCGCGCCCCGCGCGGATGGCGTCGCGCATCGCCCGCGCCATCCGCACCGGATCGCCCGCCCCGGCGATCCCGGTATTCATCAGCACGCCCGCGGCGCCGAGCTCCATGGCGACGCAGGCATCCGAGGCCGTGCCGACGCCCGCGTCCACGATCACGGGAACATGCGCGCGCTCCAGGATGATCGCGATGTTGTTGGGATTCTGGATGCCGAGCCCCGAACCGATCGGCGCGCCGAGCGGCATGACGGCCGCGGCGCCCGCATCCTCGAGCTTCCGGCAGACGATCGGATCGTCCGAGGTGTACGGAAAAACGACGAAACCTTCTGCGACGAGAGTCTTCGTCGCCGAAAGCAGAGCCTCGTTGTCGGGCCAGAGCGTCTGCTCGTCGCCCAGGACTTCGAGCTTGACCCAGTTCGAGAGGCCGACCTCGCGGCCCAGGCGCGCCGCGCGCACCGCGTCCTCGGCGTTGTAGCAGCCGGCCGTGTTCGGCAGAAGCGTCATCCCCTTGGGGACGTAGTCGAGCAGCGATTCCTTCGAGCGATCGGTGAGATTGACCCGGCGCACCGCGACCGTCACGATCTCGGCTCCCGAAGCGACGAGCGCCTCCCGCATCAGGGGAAACGTCGCGTACTTGCCGGTGCCGACGATGAGGCGCGAGACGAACGTCCGCCCGCCGAAGACGAAAGGATCGGCGGCCGCAGAAGGGGCGGGAGCGCTCTCGAGGGTTTCGGTTTCGGTCGCCATGGATCTCGTCTGTCTATGCTCCCGGCCGCTCCGGGTCAAGGAGGAAAACGTTGTCGATCAGCCGCGTCTTCCCCAACCGGACGGCGGCGGCGAGCGCCACGCCCGGGCGGACCTCGGAGGCGCGGGTCATCGTCCCGGCGTCCACCGCCTCCACGTAATCGACGTCGAGCCCGGCGGCGTCGAGCTGGCGGAGGACGTCCACCTCGAGGATCCGCGCGTCGCGCTCGCCGTGCTCGGCGCGGCCCCGGGCGGCGAAAAGCGATCGCGAGAGATCGGTGGCGCGCCGGCGCTCCTCCGGAGACAGATAGGCGTTCCGCGACGAGAGCGCGAGGCCGTCGGGCTCGCGCACCGTCTCTCCGACGACGAGCCGGATCGGAAAGTCGAGGTCGCGGATCATCCGCCGCACGACCGCCACCTGCTGAAGATCCTTGCGTCCGAAGACCGCGACGTCGGGCAGGACCTGCATGAAGAGCCGCGCGACGACCGTCGCGACTCCGGAGAGGTGGCCCGGCCGCCGCGCGCCCTCTCCGCCCTCCGAGACGCTGCCGACTTCGACGCGCGTCGAGAAGTCCGGCGGGTAGAAGCGCGCGGGATCCGGAACGTAGAGCACGTCCACGCCCTCCCGGGCGAGCAGGGCGCCGTCGTCCGCTTCGCGGCGGGGATAGCGGGCGAGGTCCTCCTTCGGCCCGAACTGGAGAGGGTTGACGAAGATCGAGACGACGACGAAGGGCGCATGCCGCTTCGCGAGGCGCGCGAGCGACAGGTGCCCCTCGTGGAGCGCTCCCATCGTCGGGACGAACGCGACCGGCTCGCCGGCGGCGCGCGCCCTTCCCACGGCGGAGCGCAGCGGGCCGAGCGCGGAGACGGTGATCACCGGCTCAGTGGACCCGGCGCAACCCCTGGGGCCGGCCGCCCGTGAAGGACTCTTCTTGAGACGGGAAGGATCCGCTCTTGACGTCCTTGACGAAAGCGCGCGCGGCGTCCCCGATCACGGTGGTCAGGTCGGCGTAACGCCGCACGAACTTGGGCCGCAGGTCGCGCGTCAGGCCGACCACGTCGTGGAAGACGAGGACCTGGCCGTCGCAGTGAGCGCCGGCGCCGATCCCGAGCGTCGGCACGGCGATCTCGTGCGTGATCTCGGCCGCGAGGGTTTCCGGAACGCACTCGAGCACGATGGCGAAACAGCCGGCGTCGGCCAGCGCTTTGGCGTCCTCGCGGATCTCGCGCGCCGAGTCGGCCTCGCGGCCCTGGACCTTGAAGCCGCCGAACTTGCGATACGACTGCGGCGTCAGGCCGACGTGGCCCATGACCGGAATGTCCGCCGCGAGGATGGCCTCCACCGCCGGAAGGATGCGCCGCCCGCCCTCGACCTTGACGGCCGCGGCGCCGCCCTCGGCCAGGAAACGTCCCGCGTTCGCGACCGCGTTCGCGGGATCGGTCTGGTACGAGAGAAACGGCATGTCGCCGACGACCACGGCGCGCCGGACGGAACGCGAGACGGCGCGCGTGTGGCGCACCATCGTGTCCATCGTCGCCGAGAGGGTGTTCGGTTCGCCGTAGACCGTCATCTCGACCGAATCGCCGACGAGCAGGATCTCGATCCCCGCCTCGTCGAGCAGCCGCGCCGAGGGCGCGTCGTAGACCGTGAGCATCGCGAGCTTCTCGCGGCCCTTGGCCGAGACGATCTGCGGGATCGTGAGGGGATCGCGTTCCGGAAGGTCCGTCATCGTTCGCTCCTTGCCTTTCGGTCGACGTCCGGAACCTCCGGATCGCCGCCAAGAAGGGCGAGGGGAGGATTATAGCGGCCTTCAGTCGCTGCGGAGTGTCGCGGAGATGCTCTGGCGGAGGGCCCGCCGCAGGGGTCCGCGGGCCGACCAGACCCCGACGGCGAGCAGCCCCACGGCGACGGCGGCGAGAGTCGTCAGGTCGGCAGCGGAAACCCCGAAAAGATGGGCCGAGACGAGTTTTCCGAACATCAGCGCGCCGGGAATCCCGATGGCAAGCCCGGCGGCAACGAGGCCGATGAGCGCCGTACCGGATCAGCCGCCTCAGATCCGCCGGACGCGCCCCCAGGGCTGCCCGGATGGCGATCTCGCGAACGCGGGAGGCCGTGTCCTGCGAGACCAGCGCGGAAAGGCCCGCGACCACGATGACGAGCACGAGGAGGCCGAGACAGGACAAGAGCAGAGCGAGGAAACGCGCTTGCGCGAACAAGTAGTACAGCGCCTGACGCAAGCGGTTTGACGTCGACGAAGAGCGTCGAGTCGATTTTCGCGATGGCTGCTCGCACGTCCACGACAGCCGCCCGTGGTTCGACGCGCGTCGAGACGATGAGCACGGCTCGATGGTGCCAGCTGTAGGCCTCTTGGAATTGCTCGAAGGGAACATAGAGCGCAGGGCCCGGAGGCGTCAGCAGATCCTCGTTCTTCGTGCTCTCTGTGATTCCGACGACCTCGACCGGGAGCCCCTGCAGGGTGAAGACCGGAAGCTGCTTTCCGAGCGGATCCTCGCCGGGCCAGAAGGCGTCTGCGAACGCCCGATTGACGATGCCCACGCCGGGGGCGCCCTTTCGGTCAGCGGGGCCGAAGTCGCGACCGCGCAGCACGGAAATGCGGAGGGCGTCGAAATAGCCGGGACTCACCATCGCGAGCCCGATCCCGCGGTCCTCGTTTCCGATGCGCACGCTCGTCGGAGAGGTGAAGGGCGGCATGATGTCGGCCAATGCGGCGACTCGGGTGACTCCGAGACGTTGGACCTGTTCGAGGATACGCGTATCGAGGGCGGCGCCCTCGGCACTTCCATACCCTCCCCGACCCGGATCGACGATGGCGACGACGACCCGCTGCATGTCGACGCCAGGATCCACGGCGTACATGTGGCGAAGGGTCCTGAGAAAGAGACCGGAGCCCACGAGCAGAACGGCCGAGATCGCCACCTGCAACACGACGAACAGACGCCGGAGCGGGAGCCGACGGCGAACGATGCCGACGGACGCGGTGTGGCCCTTCAAGATGAGCATCGGGTCTTCGCGGAACACGCTGCGCAGCGGGGCCAGGCTGGCCAGCAGCGTCGCGACCAGGGCGGCCAGAATCGTTGCGCCCAGCACCCTCGGAGAAAGAACGCTCGGACCCGAAATGGGAAGCGGCAACTGCCGAGGAGCCAGATGAGCCAGCGCCCTGGCGACCGCAAGAGCGACGAGAAGCCCCGCCGCCGTTCCACAAAGGGCGTAGATCCCGGTCTCGAGGAGAAGGATGCGGAGGAGCCGGTGACGGGGCGCCCCGAGCGCCAGGTGAAGGGCGGTCAGCTTCCGATCGCGCTCGGCCCGCGCCACGAGGAGGCCCGCCACGTTCAGGCAAGCCGTCAACAGGACGAGCGCCACGGCGATGACGAGCAACCGGGAGAGCTGGATCGGTTCGCGCCAACTCGAAAAGTGGATCGGCAGAACTCGCGGCCAGGGTTCCTCCCATGTGCCGCCGGCCTCGTCGGGAGAGGGGACGGAGCGTCCGGCTCCGAGTCGAGACGCGATGCCTTCCAATTCGGCCTGCGCGCTCTCGAGGGTGACGCCGTGCTCGAGCCGCCCGACCGCGTTGAAGTACGCGCTCGAACGATCGGACAGAAAGGCCCGCGCCGGAGGGTAAATTTCAACGAACCGCGAGAGGGGAACCCAGAGCGACGAGGAATACCCCAGGGTGAGGCCCGAGAACTTCCGCGGCGCGACCCCGACGATGGTGAAAACCGTTCCATTGATCTTCACGCGCTTGCCCGCCAGGTCGGTCGAGGCGGCGAACCGGGTTCTCCAGAGGTCGTATCCGATGACGGCCACGGGACTGGCACCCGCGCGGTCGTCGTCGGGGAAGATCAGGCGCCCGGAAGCGGGCTGGATTCCGAGGATGCTGAAGAAGTCCCCGCCGGCGACCGCGACTTTCATGGGCTCGGCGGCCTGGCCCTCGACCGAGACGTGGCACGTCAACCCTTCCCAGAAGGCCGCGAGTGGGCGAAACGCCCTGCTCTGTTCGGCGTAGTCACGGAAGATCGCCAGGGAAAGGGAGCAGAAGTCGTCTCCCCCGCGACGGCTGACGGCGAACGACCCGGGCGAGTGACTCGGGCTGCGCCACCGGGATCGAGGGAAAGAGCACCGAGTCGACGAGGCTGTAGATCGCGCTGTTCGCGCCGATCCCGAGCGCCATGACCAGGACGATGGCGAGGGAGACGCCCGGGCTGCGCTTGATGGCGCGCCATGCCGCTCGCAAGTCCTGTCGAATTGAGAGCCCCTCCGGGCCAGTATACGGACGTCGTCGGGGGCGTCGCTTACTCGGGCGCGCTGGCCGCCGGGACGTAGTACTGGACGCCCTTCTTCGCCTTCTGGATCTGTCCGACGAGGTCCTCGAAGTCCCCGGGGCGGTTGACGAAGTCGATCTCGTTGGTGTCCACGACGAGCAGCGGCGTCTCGTCGTAGTGGTAGAAGTAGTAGTTGTAGGCCTCGATGAGCTGGGCCAGGTACTCCGGCGTCACGGCCTTCTCGAGCGTCCGCGGCTTCTTCTTGATCCGCTTGAGGCACGTCTCGATCGAGCCCTGCAGAAAGATCACGAGATCGGGCTTGCGCACGGACTCCGACAGGAGCGTGTAGAGCCGGTCGTAGATCAGTAGCTCCGAGTCGTCCAGATTGATGCAGGCGAAGATCTTGTCCTTCGGGAAGTGGTAGTCGGCGACGACGAGGTTCGTGAACAGGTCGATCTGGGCGATCTCCTGCTGCTGCTGGTATCGGGACAGGAGGAAGAAGAGCTGCGTCTGGAACGCCGCCCCCTTCTTCTTCTTGTAGAAGTCGCCGAGGAACGGGTTGTCGACGTCCTCGAGGATCTTGGTGCCGCGGAACCGCCTCGCGAGCAGTTCGACGAGCGATGTCTTGCCGACGCCGATGGGTCCCTCGATCGCCAGGTGGCGCAGCGGAACGTCCCCTTCGGTCGGAATCATCGGGCGGATTCTAATGCGAACGCGCGAGCACGTCCGCGATGCCGCAGGCGGCGAGGACCACCGAGACGAAGCCGTTCGCCGTGAAGAACGCGGCGTCCACGCGGGAAAGGTCCCCGGGACGGACGATCGCGTGCTGGTAGACGAGCGCCGCGAGGGTCGCGACGATGCCGGCGAAGAAGAGCCATCCGCCTCCCGCGAGACGCCAGACCGCCACGAGCAGGACCGCCATCGCCACGTGAAAAAGCCCCGAGATCCAGAGTGCGCGCCGCGCCCCGACGCGCGCGGGGATGGAACGGAGGCCGACCCGGCGGTCGTGCGCTTCGTCCTGGAGGGAGTAGATGACGTCGAACCCGGCCGTCCAGAAGAGGACCGCGAGCCCGAGGAGGACCGGCAGGAGCGCGAATTCCCCCCGCACGGCGATCCAGGCGCCCACCGGCGCGATCCCGAGGCAGAGACCGAGGACGAGGTGGGAAAGCGCCGTGAAGCGCTTGGTGTAGGCGTAGAGAAGCAGCAGCCCGAGGGCCACCGGCGAGAGCAGCAGCGTCAGTCGGTTGAGGCTTGCCGCCGCCGCGAGGAAGACGGCGATCGACGCGGCGAGGAAAATCCGGACGAAGGCGGGGGAGAGGACGCCCGACGGCAGCGCGCGAGAGGCCGTGCGCGGGTTCTCCGCGTCGAACCGGCGGTCGGCGAGCCGATTGTGGGCCATGGCCGCGCTCCGCGCGCCGACCATGGCCAGGAGGATCTTGAGGAGCGTCGATCCCCGCGGCCAGCCGCCCGCCGCGAGGACCGCGGCAAGCAGGGCGAAGGGCAGCGCGAAGAGCGTGTGAGAAAACTTGATCATCTCGAGAGTCGTCCGGACGGACCGGAAGGCGCCCGTGCCCGCGCCGGATGCCGGAGCGCTCACCGCTTCGGCCGGCGGCGGGGCCGTGCCTGCGCCTTCGTTCGCCGAGCGGATCCGGAGTCACCGCCTTCCCAGCGGAAGTCCTCGCCGCGGGGCTGCAAGCCGAGGAGACGCGCGGCGCGGATGCAATAGGCATCGAGCATCCTCTCGACCGTCGGGGACGCGACGTAGAACGCGGGCGTGGGCGGCGCGACGATGGCGCCGGCCAGGGTCACCGCGCGCATGTTCTCGACGTGGACGAGCGAATACGGCGACTCGCGGAACGCGAGCACGAGGGGTCGCCGTTCCTTCAGGCAGACGTCGGCGGCGCGCTGCAGCAGGTCGCGTCCGACTCCGTGGGCGATCGAGCCGAGGGTCCCGCCGCTGCAGGGAATCACGATCATTCCGGACGCCGGATAGGAACCCGAGGCGATCGACGCGCCCACGTTGCCGTTGTCGTGGAGGACGATGCGCGCGCGCTGCGGGTTCGGAACGCCGAGGGTTGCGATCCAGTCCTGCGGGCTCGCGATGCTCGCGCGCATCTCGCGGCGCGCGACGTCCAGAGCGGGATCCGAGAGGACGAGGTGGAGCTTCGCGAGGCCGCCGGAGGCGAGCGCCACCTCCACGAAGCGGCGGGCGAGCTGCGCGCCGGAGCCGCCCGACACGCCGACGATGATTTCCCGTCCGGCGGTCCGTCCCGCGGCGACCTTCCTGGGGATCACGGCGGGCAGTCTACACGCGGGTCCGACAAGAAATTGGACAGGTGTCCTACGGCTCTGGCATCCGCGCGAAGCCCGTTCGATTCAATGACCTGAGGTCGAGCCGCCGCAAAGCGGCGACCGAGTTGTTGTCGGCGGCGGTCGGGCTCCGTATTCGTGCCGCCGCCGATAAACCGCGGGGCGCGTTCGACTTCGCTCTCCGCCCGGGCCTCGGCACGGATCTCGCCTTCCCGACCCTCCCGAAAGGAGGTGCCGATGGAGAACGCCTGATCGTGACGGCTCGATGAGGACAAAACCCGTACCGCTTCAACCCATCCGTTTCTTCGTGTTTCGCAGCCAGTCCCAAGGCTCGCTGATCCGAAAGGAGTCTCGATGCTCGCATCCAGGATTCGTGTGTCCGCGATCGCCGCGCTCGTGACGCTCGGCGCGGCGGCTCTGGCGTTCGGCGAGGGAGCCGACGCGTCCGGGCCGTCGAAGAAGGTCAACATCAACACCGCCTCGGCCGTGGAGCTCGCTTACCTGCCGCGCATCGGTGCGCGCGTCGCCGAGCGCATCGTCGAGCGCCGCAAGGAGAAACCCTTCGCCCGCCCCGAGGAGCTCATGGAGGTCAAGGGCATCGGCGAAAAGCTCTTCCTGAGTCTCAAGCCCTACCTCTCCGTCACGGGACCCACCACCCTCGATTCCAAGATTCGGCTCTCGTCGTCTCCTTCGGCGGGCCGCGCTTCCTCCCCGGCGCCGGCCGCGAAGGAGAAACCCGCCAACGCCGTCCCCGTGGGCAAAGGACGGTGACTTCCGCGCCCGCCCGGGGCCCTCAGGGCCCCGGGCCCCTCTCGCCCAGCTCCGGGCTGACGGCCTACGAGCTGATCGTGAGCCTGATGATTGTGGCGTTCCTGGTCTTGCTCGCCGCTCCCGGAACGTTTTCTCTGCGAGAGTCGGTGTCCATCCGCAACGCGGTCCACGAGACGACCGTGGCGTTCTATCTCGCGCGCTCGTACGCGATCTCCCGGGACCGCAACGTCGGTCTGAAGTTCCGCAAGAACGGCGACCGCTACGAATGGGCGCTCTACGGTGATGGCAACGGGAATGGCGTCCGCACGGCGGAGATCGCGAGTGGCGTCGACCGTTTCCTGGGGATTGCCTATCCCTGGTCCCGCAACGACGTGCGGCCCGCCATCATGACCGGGATCCGCGTGCCCGATCCGAGCAGCCCGGGCCGTTACCTGGATCGGATCGACGATCCGATCCGATTCAACAATTCCGACATCTGCTCCTTTTCTCCGGTTGGCGACGCGACCCCGGGCTCCGTCTACCTCTGGAACGCGCACGATCGGATGGCCGTCGTGCGGGTGTTCGGCGCGACGGCGAAGATCCGGACGCTCTACTACCGGCGGGGGGCGAGAGGCTGGACCCCATGATCATTCCGATCGAGCCCGTGAAAGAGGGCGAGGAAGAGAAGGCGGCCCCCGGATCGGATCGCTCGCGATCCGAGAAAGGGTTCGCGATCGTCGGAGGCGATCCCGGCTCCCCGCGCGCGTGCTTCGAGCGGCGGGCCGAAGAGATTGCCCGGGCGGCCGAGATCCACGTGCGAAAGATGGTCGACCAGGAAGCCGAGCTCGTGGCGACTCCGGCGCCGAGCGAGCTCGGGCCCTGGGCGGCCGACGCCGTGGAGCGGGACGCCGTGCCGTTCGGCCTGAAGAGGCGGATCGTCCTTCGAGTGCCTGTCTTCCGCAGAGAGGAGGCGGCCCCCGACGGCGCCGAGGAGATCCTCCTGCCTGAAGATCTCGGCCGCGTTTCCGAGGAAACCCGCGGCGCTTCGCGTCCGGCGCGCGCCGACGCCGAGCTTCGACGCGTGCGCTCTCTCATGGCTCAGGTGGCGCTGGACCTGATCGCCCAGGTGATCGAGATCAACCGCTACTTCGCCGCCGCCGGCTTCGTGAAGTCTCCGGAGGTGGTGTCGCCGGGAGGGGCAGACCGTCAGGAGCGCGAGGCGTCCTCGGGGAAAACCATGTCCGGCGGCAGCGCGGGATCCTCCTTGCGCCGGCGCGCGTAGAGCTCCGCGTACGAGTACGGGATGGATTCGGCGGCATCGAGGCCGAGCGCCGCCACGACCCGCCGGATGCTCGCCGGATCCCCTTCCACCTCGACGAAGAAGCCGATCGGCGTCTCGTCGAGGGCGACCACGCTTCCGTCGCAGTCCCATTCTTCCCGCCGCTTGTCATAACGGAAACGCGGCTGGAGCCCGATGCCCGAAAGAATCGCCTCGGCTTCCTCCGGGTCGGAGACTTCCGTCTCGCGCTCTTCGCGCACTTTGGCGCCGGCCTGGAACCGCGCCGTCCCTTTGTAGGTCAGGATCGCGCGTCCGGCCGCCCGCCGCAGCCGGACCGTGCGTCCGCTGCCGGAGAGGCGCCGTTCGGGGTCGTCGAACAGGATGTTCGATTCCTCGTGGAGCCCCGCGTGGAGCGACGCGCCCGCGGCGCGAAGTTTCTCGCGGACGGCCGAGAGCTCGCGGACGGGGATCTTGACCTCGATCTCCTGGCGGATGCCGCCCGCGGCCCTCGCCGTCACGGGAGCAGGCGGCGGGCGATTTCCTGAGCTTTCTTTCCGTCCACGCGGCCCTTGTGGGCCGACATGAGCTCCTTCATCGCCAGGCCCACGTCTTTGGAGGCCGAGAAGCCCTTGTCCCGGATGATGTCCCGGAGGGCGGCCTCGATCTCGGCGTCCGAAATCCCCTTCGGCAGGTACTCCTCGATGATCACGAGCTCGCGGCTTTCGGCGTCGACCAGGTCCTGACGCCCTCCGCGGGCGTACTGCTCGATCGAGTCGCGACGCTGCTTGACGGCGCGGCGGAGGACCGCCTCGAACTCGTCCGCCGTCAGCGCGCGCTGGGCCTGGATCTTCTCGTTTTTGAGCGCCGCGAGGAGCAGTCGGAGTGTCGCGACCCGGGTCTTGTCGCCGGCTTTCATCGCCGACTTCAAGTCCGCCTCGATCCTCTCCTGCATGGGGTCTTGAGGCTATCACCCGTGAGAACACGCGGAGGAGTTACCCTTCCGTCCGTGAAACGGTTTCTCGTCGGGACGGCCGGCCACATCGATCACGGCAAGACCGCGCTCGTGAAGGCGCTCACGGGGATCGACGCGGACCGCCTCCCCGAGGAGAAGCGCCGTGGGATCACGATCGATCTCGGGTTCGCCCACGCCGAGTGGAACGAAGTCCGGATGTCGTTCGTGGACGTCCCGGGGCACGAGCGCTTCGTGCGCAACATGCTCGCCGGCGCCGGCGGCATCCAGGCGGTGCTCCTCGTGGTCGCCGCCGACGAGTCCGTGATGCCCCAGACGCGGGAGCACTTCGAGATCGTGCGTCTCCTCGGCCTGTCGGCCGGCGTCATCGCGGTGACCAAGTGCGATCGCGTTCCGGCGGAGCTCGTCGAGGTCACGTCCTCGGACCTCCGCGAGCTCACGCGCGGCTCCTTCCTCGAGAACGCCCCGATCGTGCCCGTCTCGTCGAAGACGGGCGAGGGTCTCGAGGCGTTGAAGACGGCCCTCGTCGATCTGGCGACGCGCCGCGCGGCGTTCGAGGCGGACTCCGCGCGGGACGATGCGATCGCGCGGCTGCCCGTCGACCGGGCCTTCCTCGTCGCGGGCTTCGGACCGGTGGTGACCGGGAGCCTCGTCTCCGGCGGCATCCGCAAGGACGACCGGCTCGAGGTCCTTCCGGATCGGCGGCCCGTGCGCGTTCGCCGCCTGGAGGTCCACGGACGCGAGGTCGACGAAGCGCGCGCGGGGGAAAGGGTGAGCGCGAACCTCGTCGGGGCCGAGCTCTCGGATCTGCGACGGGGGCTCGTCCTCGCGACGCCGTCCGCGTTCGCGACGTCCACCCGCGTCGTCGCCCGCGTCGAGCTCCTGCCGGGCTCTCCGCGCGTCCGGAGCGGGAATCGGCTGTCGTTCCACCACTTCGCTTCGGAAAGCACCGCCTCCGTGCGGATCCTCGAGGCCCGCGAGATTCCGCCCGGGGGCTCGGCGCGCGTCGAGCTCCGGTTCACGAGGCCGATCGCGGCCGCGCCCGGGGATCGCTTCGTGCTGCGCCGGCTGTCGCCGGTCACCACGATCGGGGGCGGAGTCGTCCTGGACCCGCGGCCGACGGCCTTCCCCGCACGCGACGAGGAGGGGCGGCGTCGGATGCTCGATCGGCTGGAGAGCGGCGCGCTCGCCGACCGCCTCGTCCTCTGGATCGAGGAATCGCGCGAGCACGGCGTCGACGAGGAGGAGCTCGCTCGCCGGGCCGGCGTGGCCGTGGGGGCGGTGCGCGCCGCCCTCGCCCCGCCTCTCGCGGAGCGCCGGGTCTACGCGCTCCGACGCTCGCCCGATCGCTACGCCTCGGAGTCGGCGCTCGCCCGTCTGGCCGGGCTCGCGACATCGGAGCTCGAGAGGCTCGCGGCCGAGGGCTCGGGAGCGGTCGGCGTGCCCCGCCAGACTCTCCTGAAACGAATCCTTCCGCGCGCCGATCCTCGCTGGGCCGAAGGGATCGAAGCGGCCCTCGCCGCCCGCGGCGCGCTCGTCATCGTCGGCGACGAAGCGCGGCCTCCGGGACGAAGCGATCTCGGGGGCTCGGACCTGGAGCTGTCCGAGCGCATCACGGCGTTCTTCCGACGGCGGGGTCTCGACCCGCCGTCTCCTACCGAGACCGCAGAGGCCGTCCGACATCGCCAGAAAGTCGTGGAGGGCCTGATCGGGCATCTCGTGAAGACGGGAGCCCTCGTGCGGCTGCCCGGCGGCTGGATCATCGCCCGGGATTCGGTGGACTCGGTCGTCGAGCGCGTGCGCGCCCGCGCGAAGAAAACACTCGACGTCGCCGAGTTCAAGGAGATGTTCGGCCTGACGCGCCGCCTGGCCATTCCGCTGCTCGAATACCTGGACGGCGCCAAGGTCACGCGGCGGGTCGGCGACCGGCGCGAGATCGTCTAGGCGCGAGCGAAGCGGTATAGCCGTACGGTTGCCGCCGAGAGGGCGATCAAAGTCTTCCCAGCCGTGGTGTTCCTCTGAGTTCGCGGCGCGCGCAGTCTCCCGAAGTAACCGAGGGAGGAGGCGCGCGCCGCGGGAGCGAGCGCGAAGCGGAGGGTCAGGCCTGCGGTCGAGCCCGCAACCGGGCGAGCCGCAGGACGGTGCGCCGAAGGCGCAGACCCGAAGCGAAGCGTGAGCGACGTGTCAGGGACCGATTGCGCGGCGGAGCGCCGAGATCTGTTTGATCTCGTCGTCGAAGGAGATCGTGCCGGACATCGCGAGCTCGTTCCAGGATTCGACCGGCGTTCCTTTGAGCTGCGCGGGCCGAAGCACCCAGCTGCTCATCGCGCGCCGGAAGTATGGGAGAAAGACGGGATCGGTGATCTCGAGCGGGATCGCGCGCTCGATGCGGCCGTTCTTGTCGACCTTGATCCACCACCGGCCGGAGAAGGGCCCCTTGAAGGAGTCCGCGGACCACGGGGTCTTCGTCGGCACCGGCGCCGTGTCGACCTCGAGGAGAGAGACGGTGCCTTCGGGCGTCGGGCCCGGCTTCCGGCTCTCCAGCCACTCGGCGTCGGGCGGCCACGAGAACGGCGCCGGAATCGGAGTCGTTGGCGTCACCGGCGTCAACGTCGCTTGCGTCACTTTCGGCGAGTCGATCTCGACGGACAGCTCGAGGCGATACGCGCCCCACGTCTCGACGGCCTGCCCCGAGCGGCGGGCGGGAGTGATCGTCCAGCGCTGGATCGACCGCATGCTTTCGGCGGCGAGGGACGGAATCGGATCGCGGTCCCGGCGCACCGATATGGCCTTGCCGGTCGGATCGACGCGCGCCGAAACGAAGAACCCGCTCGAGAGCACCGCGTCCGTGAACGCAAGCTTGGCCGGGAGCGCGGCCGGAGTGTCGAACACGCTCCCGTAAGGGTTTTCGGTCGGAAGCTTCGAGATCGCGACGGACGCCGTGTCGTGGATGCGGGCCGCCGGGATCGGCGGAGGGGGCGGGGGCATGAGAGCCGCTGCGGCCGGCACCGACGCGTCCGCGGGAACCGGCGCCGTTTCGGCGGCCGGAGGAGGCATCTCGGCGGGAGCATTCGCGGGCGGCGGCGTCGGCGCGGGGGCCGGCTCCTGCGCGTGCAGGGAGCGGCTGGCCGCGGCGCCGAGAAGGACCGCAATCGAAAAAGCGCGAACGACGAAGCGCATCGGTTTTTCGGAAAGTATATGGGAAGCGGGACGACCCGCGCAGGCGGCTTGTCGACTCCGGGATCCCTCGTCGCCCCCGCCGTCATCCCGAGCGATAGCGAGCCGGCCACCAAAGGCATACCCCCGGCAGTAGGCAACGCCGACGGACGTCGGCGGTATCGATCCCGCAATCGGCAGGCTTACGAGCCGTGCGGCGAGTCGAGTCCGGATCCCTCGTCGCTGCGCTCCTCGGGATGACCCGCGGCGCGGGCTTGCTCTGGACGGGATCCCTCGTCGCTTCGCTCCTCGGGATGACCCGCGGCGCGCGAAGCGCGGCCGCGGGTCACTTTGCCTCGAGCCAGTTCTGGCCTGAGCCGACGTCGACCGCGAGGTGAACCTTGAGCTCCGCGGCGCGTTCCATGACTTCCCGCACCAGCCGCTCGACGGCCGGGACCTCGCTCTCGGGCGCTTCGAGAACCAGCTCGTCGTGGACCTGGAGCACGAGACGAGCGGCCAGGGCTTCCCGCGCCAGGGCCGCATCCAGACGGATCATGGCGATCTTGATGATGTCGGCCGCCGTGCCCTGGAATGGAGCGTTCAGGGCCATGCGCTCGGCGTTCGCCCGGACCGCGCCGTTGGACGCCGCGATGTCGGGGATCGGGCGCACCCGGCCGAAGAGCGTCCGGACCTCTTTCGTGCGCCGCGCTTCGGCGAGGATGCCGTCGAGGCAGGCGCGCACGCTCGGGAACTGGTTGAAGTAGGAGTCGACGTAGCTCTTCGCCTCCGACGTCGAGACCCCGAGCTCTTTGCCCAGCGTGAAGGCGGCCATCCCGTAGAGCAGGGCGAAGTTGATCCGCTTCGCGGCCACCCGCATCTCGTGGCTGACCAGGTCGGGCGCCACGCCGAAGATGCGCGCCGCCGTGGCGCGGTGGATGTCCTGCTTTTCTTCGAAGGCCTGGATGAGGGCCGCGTCCCCGGACAGATGCGCCAGGATGCGCAGCTCGATCTGGGAGTAGTCCGCGACGACGAGCCGGAAGCCGCGCGGCGCGACGAAGGCCTTGCGAATCTCGCGACCCGTCGTGGTTCGAATCGGGATGTTCTGGAGGTTGGGATCCGACGACGAGAGCCGCCCGGTGGCCGCCACGTTCTGCCGGAACGAGGAGTGGATCCGCCCGGCCGCGTCGGCCAGCAGAGGAAGCGCGTCCACGTAGGTGCCCTTGAGCTTCGAAATCTCTCGAAACTCCAGGACGAGCTTCGGAAGGCTCAGGCCCTTCTCCGCGAGCTCGGTCAGGACCTCGAACCCGGTCGAGGAGGATCGCGTCTTGGCCGTCTTCTTGAGGACGGGGTACTTGAGCTTTTCGAACAGGATCTGGCCGAGCTTGACGGGGGAGTTCACGTTGAATTCCTCGCCGGCCTCGGCCCAGATCTTCTGCTCGAGAGACGCGCAGCTCGCCCTCCATCCGCTTCGAGATCTCGGCGAGAAGCGGGCTGTCGACCGCCACCCCGGCCCGCTCCATCCGCGCGAGGACGGGAGTGAGCGGCCGTTCGATGTCGCGGTAGAGACGGTCGAGCTCCGGCCGCGCGGCGAGCTCGGCCGAGAGAACCGGCGCCAGCGCGGCGGCGGCGGAGGCGCGCTCGGCCAGCCACCGGTCGGCATGCGCGATCTCGTAGGACCCGGGCAGGGCGCAGGCGGACACCCCGGCCTCCTTGTCGGGCACCAGCCGCTGGCCGAGGCGCTGGAACGCCATCGGCTCGAGCTCGGCGGTGGCGACACCCGGGGCCAGGACGTACTGCGCCAGGCACACGTCGAAGACGTCGGCCCGCACCTCTTCGCCGGCTCCGGCGAGCAGGGCGTCGAGCGGCTTCGCATCGCCCATCGCGAATGCGGCGCCGCCCTTCTCCAGGGCCTTCCAGCGGCGCACGATCGCCGCGGACTCTTCTTCGGCGATGAATGTCTTCTCGCCGGAGCGGACCGCGAGCAGAGCGTGGCCGTTGCGCGTCAGCAGGGAGACGCCCGCCGGACCGGCGATCGCCGGAAACGGGCTCCCGGGGGCCAGACGCTCGAACGTGAGCTCGGGCGCCACGGCGGCGTCTCCGTGAATCTCGGCCGCGAGCGAATGGAACTCGAGTCGGACGAAGAGCTCCTTCAGCCTCCCGAAGTCGGGCTCGGAGCGGCGGAGGGCCGTCGGATCGAAAGGCACCGGCAGGTCCACCGGGATCTCGACGAGGCGGCGCGAGAGCAGGGCGTCTTCGCGATGCGCCCGCAGGCTCTCTCCGACCTTGCCCTTGATGTCGTCGGCGTGCTCGAGCAGGGCCGTCAGGCTCCCGTACTCGGTGATCCACTTCTTGGCCGTGACCTGCCCGACGCCGGGCACGCCGGGGATGTTGTCGACGCTGTCGCCCATGAGGGCCAGCACGTCGCCGACCTGGCCGGGCGCGACGCCGAAGAACGCGGTCACGCCGGAGTCGTCCAGGAAGACCTCTTTGCCCGTGTGGAAGACCCGGATCCGGTCCCCGGAGACCAGCTGCAGCATGTCTTTGTCGGCGGTGACGATGACCACGTCGTAGCCCTGGGACTCGGCCTTCTTGGCGAGAGAGCCGATGACGTCGTCGGCCTCGTAGCCGGGCAGCTCGATGACCGGGATCCGATATGCCGCCAGGGCCTCGCGGATCTCGGGAAGCTGCGCGGCGAGATCGTCCGCCATCGCCACGCGGTTGGCCTTGTACTCGGCGTACGCCTCGTGCCGCAGGGTCCGTTGCGGCCCGTCCCACGCGGCGGCCAGAAGGTCGGGGCTGTGCTCCCGGACCATCTTGCGAAGCATCGTGACGAAACCGTAGACGGCGTTGGTCGGCCGGCCGGCGGACGTGGAGAGACGCTGGATCGCGTGGTAGGCCCGATGGATGTTCGACATCGAGTCGACCAGGTAGAGGGTGGGGCGGGCCGAAGGCATGGAATCCGGATTCTATGCGGCCTGCCGGCGGCGTCGTTTGGACCACCGAAGGGCCCTTTGGCGCGCCTTTCGCGCGCAGAGAGGTCCCGAACATCGGCCGCTCCGCGGGGTTCGCGGTGGAGCGAAGCGGAAAGCGGTCAGGAGTTTGCGGGGAAGAAGACGGGGGGCAAAAACAAAAACGCGCGACCCGTCATCGGTGTCGCGCGATTCAATAGTCCTATTCTAGGAAATTGGCACGACGCTGTCAAGGAAATTCTTTCGCGCGTGCGCGCGCGGGGAAACTCTTTCCGTTCAGCGGGATGGCTTGACCGTGAAAGCGCTCAGAAGCGCTTGCGGACGAGCGCGAGGACCTGCGAACGCAGCCGCTGCGACTCCTCCTGGAGAATCGCGGTCTCGCGCTGCATCTCGGCCACGAAGGCCGGGTCGTCGATGGAGGACAGGTTGATGCCGACGTTCAGCAGGGCCCCTTCGACACAGGCGTCGAGGAGCAGCGAAGCGGCGCCGACGTCCGAGACGGCATTGGGGTTGCCCTTCTCGGCGAGCTCGGGCAGCGCGGCGAGCAGCCTCACGGCGGCTCGCGCGGTGCGCATGGGCACCTCCGCGGCCCGGCGGTTCGCGAGGGCGATCCGATGGGCGCGCGCGGCTTTCTGTTCCTCGGTGTCCTTGGGCGCGCGGCGGGCCGCGACGACCTCGTCGTAGGCCGCGGAATCCTCGCCCGCGAGATCCAGGAACTCCGCCCGCGCGAGCTCGCCCGCCTCGGCGATCGGCCGGACGGCTTCGTGCGAGGCGGCGTATTTCTCCTTGGAGAGCGTGAGGGCCGCGACCATCTGCGCGAGCGAGGCGCCCATGGCGCCGCCGATGGCGGCGGCAGTCCCTCCTCCGGGCGTCGGCGCGTCGGAGGCCAGGGCATCGAGGAATCCCTGAAGCGAGAGCTGTGAGAAGTTCGTCACGTCCGGCCCTTCACGACGCGGCCGCGCAATACGACGGCGTCGACCAGGTTGATGCCCCAATGATAGATGAGGTGGCGATCGTCCGGGGCGTCCAGGACCAGCAGATCGGCCGCCTTACCCGCCTCGAGGGACCCGACCTCGCCGGCCAGGCCCAGGGACGCGGCCGCGTTCAGCGTCATGCCGGTCAGGGTTTCTTCGACGGTGAGCCCCGAGTCCAGGCACGCATGGGCGGCCACCGCAGCGAGCGATTCGGTGCAGCAGGTGCCCGGGTTGGCGTCGGAGGCCACGGCCACGGGCACCCCGGCCTCGACGAGGGCCCGGGCCGGCGCCCGGCGGGAGCGCATCCACCAGGCCGTCCCGGGAAGGACCACCGCAACGGTCCCGGCGCGGGCGAGGGCCGCGATCTCCTCGGCCTCGATGAAGAGGAGGTGGTCGGCCGACGCCGCCGAAAGCTCCGCCGCGAGCATGGCCCCGCCCGAGCGGGCGAGCTCGTCGGCGTGGACGCGGAGACCCAGGCCTTCTCGCCGCGCGGCCGCGAGAATGGTCCGGGATTCCTCGACGGTGAAGACGCCTTTTTCGCAGAAGACGTCGCAGAACACGGCGAGCTTCTCCTGCGCCGCCCGGGGAACGATCTTCTCGGCCACGATCCGGACCCACTCGGCCCGGTCTCCGGCGAATTCGGGCGGGACTTCGTGCGCCGCGAGAAGGGTCGGCACGAGGCGGGGCAGGTCCGGCTCGGCCGAGAGCGTCCGAAGGAGCTCGAGAGCGCGGATCTCGTCGTGCTCCGTCAGACCGTATCCGGACTTGGCCTCGGCCGTCGTCGTTCCGTGCGCGAGCATCGTCTCGAGCCGTTTCCGAACGGCCGAGGCGAGCTGCTCGCCGGAACCGGCACGCGTCGCCCGCACCGTGGCGTTGATCCCTCCGCCTTCGGAGGCAATCGTGGCGTAGCTTTCGCCGGCGAGGCGGCGGGCGATCTCGGCGGCGCGGTCGCCCAGCCAGACCGGGTGTGTGTGCGCGTCCACGAGGCCCGGAACGACCGCGCGGCCGCGTGCGTCCAGAACGACGTCGGCGGACCGGCCCGCGAACTGCCGCGTGTAGTCGCTCTCGCTCCCGACGAACACGAGACGGCCGTCCTCGGCCCGGACCGCCGCGTCCTTCAGTCGCCGGATCTCGCCCTGCGCCTTCCCGCGACGGGCCTCGCGGCCGAGCGGCGTCGCGAGGCAGCCGATGTTGCGGATTTCGAGGGAGGCCATTTCTTCTAAGCCGTCGTACCGAGGCGTCTCTTCCGAGCGGTCATCCCGAGTTCTCAGCCGCCATCCCGAGCTTCTAAAACGTCATCCCGAGCGGAGCGAGGGACCGAACTTGTCGCGGGATCCCTCGGCGCTGCGCGCCTCGGGATGACGCGCGAAGGCTTCGCTCCGCGCGTCAGCCTGCCGTTTCTTCCTTGTTCGCCTTCCGGGTCATGTAGGACATGGGGCGGTCCTTCTCGTCCTCGTCGCGGTCGAAGTCGAGCACCTGCTGGAAGAGCTCGATCATCTTCTGCAGCTGGAGGCGGAAGTTGGCGCGCTGCACCTTGAGCTCGGCGATCGCCTTTTCGATGTCGGCGGAGCGCTGGAGGGCGTTGTGCGTCAGCCTCTCGGCCGAGCCCTGGGCCTCGCGGACGATGAGCTCGCCTTCCTTGCGCGCCGTCGTGCGCATGTCCTCGGACGCCTGCTGCGCGGACAGCAGCGTCTGCTTGAGGATGCGCTCGCGCTCCCGGTGCTCGTCGTTCTCGAGCTCGAGCGCGCGAATGCGCGTCTCCAGGTTCATGTTCTCGCGCGCGACCGACTCCATGTCTTCGGCCACGTCGGTGAGAAACGTCTGAACCTCGACGGGATCGAGGCCCTTCCAGCGGCGCGAGAACTCGCGCTTTTGAATCTCGAGCGGACTGGATCGGGGGCGCATGGGACCTCCTTAGGGCGCGAGCTGGGCCGAGTAGGCCATTCGCGTCAGAAACCGGATCAAGAGAAAGATGATCAGCAGAACGAAGATCGGCGAGAGGTCGATGCCGCCCGTGCGCGAGGGCGGCAGCAGGCGGCGAAAGGGGCGAAAGATGGGCTCGGTGACACCCCAGAGGAAACGCACGATCGGGTTGCGGGGATCGGGATTCACCCACGAGATGAGCACGGCGATGATGACCACCCACTGGACGCCGGTCAGCAACCAGATGAGGGCGTCGAGGATCGCGCCCGAGGCCGAGCCGCCGACGTTCACGATGCTTTCCGTCGTAGGGGGATCAGGCCTTGAGGAGTCAAGGCTTCGACCTCGGTCCGAACAGCGCGGTCCCGACCCGCACTTCCGTCGAGCCCTCTTCGACCGCGACGGCGAAGTCGTGGCTCATCCCCATCGAGAGCTCCGAAAAGGGCTGCCCGAATCGCCGGATGAGGCCGTCGCGAATGCCGGCGAGCCGCCGGAAATACGGCCGCGCCTTTTCCGGATCGGGGTCGTACGGCGGCACGGCCATCAGACCGCGGACCTCCAGGTGGATGCAGTCGAGGGCGGCTTCACAGAGCCGGTCGACGTCGGCGGGCAGGACTCCCGCCTTGGACGCCTCTTCTCCCAGATTGAGCTCCAGCAGCACCGGCAGCTTTTCTCCCGTTTCGGCCAGCATCGCTTCGAGCCGAGCCGCAAGTCTTTCCCGGTCTAGTGTTTCGACGACTCCGAACCATTGTAGCGCCGTCCGGGCCTTGTTCGACTGCAAAGGTCCGATCAATCGCCATTCGAGGTCGGGAAAGTCGGCGCGGAGGGCGGTGATCTTGGCGACGCCCTCCTGGACCCGGTTCTCTCCGAAGCGAACGATGCCGGCGCGCGCGGCGAGCGCGACCGTCTCGGCGCTCTGAGTCTTCGTCACCGCCATCAGGGTGACCTCGCCCGGGTGCCGGCCGGCACGGGAGGCCGCCCGCGCGATCTCCGCCAGAACGTCCTCGCGCCGCTGCGCGATCGTCCCGGCTTCCGGGGTCATCGCTCCCGGGTGACGGCCTCGGCCATGGCGCGCTCGCTCGCGTCGGCGCCGAGGTTGGCGAGCCGGTCGGCCTTCTTGTTGTCCTCGCGCGGCACGTGGCTGATCGAGAAGCGGCGGAATCCCTTCGCGCGCTGGAGCCCCTCGGCGAAGAGAGGCTGGAGGTTCGGCGCCTTGACCCTGTAGCGGCCCAGCATCTGCTGGACCAGAAGCAGGCTGTCCGAAGCGATCGAGACCTCGGAGGCGCCCCGCTCGGCGGCACGCTTCAGAGCGAGGAGGAGGGCGCGGTACTCGGCGACGTTGTTCGTCTGGTGTCCGAGCGCCTCGAAGTGCTCCTCGGCCGGAAGGTTCTCCTCGGCCGACACGTACACGCCCGCGCCTGCCGGTCCGGGGTTGCCGCGCGCCGCCCCGTCGATGAACGCCCGGAATCGCATCGAGCTCTTAGCCGTCCCGCGGACGGCGGTTCATGAGCTCTGCGGCTCGTAGTAGAGGATGCGCTTGCAGCTGTCGCAGTAGATGATCTCGCGCCCCTGCTTGAGGATCTGCATGGCGGCGGGCCGGATCTTGACGTGACATGCCGAGCACGAGCCGCCAACGGCGAGAACGACCGCGAGCCCGTGCTTCTTGTCGATCAAGCGGTGAAACTCGGCGCGGTCGCGGGCCGGAATCCCCGCCTCGAGCTGCGCGATCTCGTCCTTCGCGCTGACGAGCTCTTCGTTGATCGTCCGCTGCTCGGCGCGCCAGTCCTTGAGCTTCTCTTCGTGCTCCTCGGTCTCCGACGGCAGATTTTTCTCGCGGGCCTCGAGGTCGGTGCGCGCCGTCTCGATCTCCTCTTCGAGCTCGAGGAATCGGTCCTCGGTCGACCGGATCGATTTCTCCACGCCGTCGATCTCGTTGAGCGCGGCCGAATACTCCCGGCTCGACTGCACGCTGCGCAGCTGGGTCTGGTACTTCTTGAGCTTCTCCCGAAGGTCCGCGAGCTCGAGGTCGGCGCGCCGCCTCTCGAGCTCGGCCTGGGTCAGCCGCGCCTTCAGCCCGGTGACCGCCTCGACCTTGTCGCGGTACTCCCGGTCGACCTCCGTGAGCTCGGGCGGGACCGTGTCGCGTTTCCGCTCGCGGTCCCTCACGAACTGGATTCGGGTCTGGAGCCGGTAGAGCTGCCCGAGGAGGTCGCTCATCGCGACACCTCGTAGGAGCGACGGTCGAAGGTTCGACGGTCGATGGAGAGACGGCCCCAGATGAAAAAGGGTGTTCCGGTTGTGGAACACCCTTGCGTTGCCCGCGAGTTTTGGAGTCGGTTTCGGATCAAACGCCTCAATCTTCCGCCCTCGTTGGTGGGTCCACCCGGATTCGAACCGGGGTCTGACCGGTTATGAGCCGGTGGCTCTGGACCGCTGAGCTATGGACCCCGATGAATATAACAAAGGGGTCCGCGGAGACAAGCAGGCAGGAGCCGGGCGGCGGGCGGCCGGCGTCGAACGACGTCCCGGCTCCCGGCGTCCTGCAGCCCGCCTCCGCTCAGCGGATGGTCTCCAAAAACGGCTTCAGCTTCTTCGCCCGCGACGGATGCCGGAGCTTGCGCAGCGCCTTCGACTCGATCTGGCGGATGCGCTCGCGGGTCACGTTGAAGGACCGGCCGACCTCCTCGAGGGTGTGCTCCGAGCCGTCCCCGACGCCGAAGCGCATCTTGAGGACCTGCTCCTCGCGGGGGGTCAGCGACTTCAGCACGCGGCGCGTCTGGTCCTGCAGGTTGGAGACGAGGACCGCGTCGATCGGCGAGAGGACCTGACGGTCCTCGATGAAGTCGCCCAGATGCGAATCCTCTTCCTCCCCGATCGGCGTCTCGAGCGAGATCGGTTCCTGCGCGATCTTCATGATCTTGCGGACCTTGGAGACCGGCATGTCCATGCGCTTCGCGATCTCTTCGGCGTTGGGCTCCCGGCCGAGCTCCTGCACGAGCGAGCGCGAGGTGCGGGTCAGCTTGTTGATCGTCTCGATCATGTGGACGGGGATGCGGATCGTCCGCGCCTGGTCGGCGATCGCCCGGGTGATCGCCTGGCGGATCCACCACGTCGCGTACGTCGAGAACTTGTAACCGCGGCGGTGCTCGAACTTCTCGACGGCCTTCATCAGGCCGATGTTGCCTTCCTGGATGAGGTCGAGGAACTGGAGGCCGCGGTTCGTGTACTTCTTCGCGATCGACACGACGAGGCGGAGGTTCGCCACGATGAGCTCGTGCTTGGCCTGGTCGGCCTCCTCCTCGCCCTCCCGGACCATGCGGAGCGTCTTCTTGACGTCTTCGTGCGAGACGCCGAACTTCTGCTCGAGCTCGCGCAGGTTCTTCTTGTACTTCGCGATCCGGCGGCGGTAGAAGTCGATCCGCGTCGGGTTCTTTTCCTTCTTGAGGGTGTTCGTGTCCTGGCGGATCGTGATCTCGGGGACCGACATCTGCCGGTCGATGTCCTTCAGGATGCCGATCGCGCGGTTGAGCACGGCGGGCGTGAAGTCCGCGGCGCGGATCAGCTTCGCCATGTCGGCGATCTTCTTGTCGATCGAGGCCTCGATGCGCGCGAGGGTCTTGGTGCCCTTCTTGATCGTGCGCGCCTTGAACTTCATCCGCTTGATGTCTGTGTCGAGCGCGCCGATCTTCTTGAAGCTCGCGAGGATGCCGTCGATCCGGCGCGTCGAGCGGTCGTCCAGCGTCGCCTTCGGCCTCCGGCTCTTCTTCGTCCTCCTCGTCCGGAGCATTGACGAGCTCGTCGACGATGCGCGTGTCGCGGCCGGCGTTCTCGAGGAGCTTGAGGATCTCCTCGAGCACGATCGGGTTGTTCGCGAGCGCCTGGTAGATCTTGGCCTCGCCCTGCTCGATCCGCTTGGCGATGCGGACCTCGCCCTCGCGGTCGAGCAGCTTGACCGTCCCCATCTCGCGCAGGTACATGCGCACGGGGTCGTTGGTCTTCTCGACCGCCTCGCGGGCCTCGTCCGCCGTCTCCGCGGCTTCCGCCGCGCGGCGCCGGGCGGCGCGATCCGGATCGGTGACGATCTCGATGCCGACCTCGAAGAAGCGGGCGTAGATTCCCTCGAGATCCTTCGGCGCAGCGGTCGCCTCGTCCGAGAGGATCGTGTGGATCTCCTCGTAGAGGATGTAGCCCTTCTCCCGGCCCGCCTTCAGGAGAACCCCGACCTCAGGGAACTTTTCCTCAATCACCAAGTTCGTTTCCTTTCCATCGCGGAGCGCGGCCGAGCGCAGCTTTCCGACGCATGATTTCCTGTTTCCGGCGCATCAACTCCGCCAGATCCTCAGACCCCTCACCCGCCCGATCGATTGCCCTCTGAATCTCCGCGCTTTCCCGCTCGAGGTAGTTGCTTTCGAGCCTCTTGAGGAGTTCCTCGACGCCTTTTTGCGTCGGCTCGGCCTCTTCGAGCGCGAAACCGGAGATGAAGCTGCGTTCTTCCTCCGTAAGGTGTTCGATTTGCCGTTGAAAATCAACAACTTCCGACCCGGAAGACCCCTTCCGGAGGGCAGAGACCACCTTCCGAACCCTGTCGTCGGTGAGGTGATCCGGATTCAAAGTGCTTAGAATCAGAGAGTTGAGCTCTCCTCCCGCCGTCAGAGCCTGAAGCAATTGCTTCTCCGCTCCGGGCAGGACCACAGCCGATAACGCGCCCGCATTCCCGGGCGTTCCAGGTGTCGCCGGATTCATGTCCCCCACACTCTTAGAACGCGTAATCGACGGCTGAAGGTTCGCCTTGTCCGCCCCCCAAAGCACATCGACCGGGACCGAGACGGCCGCGGACACCTTCCGGTACTCCTCGTAGCGGAGGATGCGGTCGGGGATCGCGGCCAGGATCTCGAGGATCCTGGCCATCCGCTCGCGCTTCTCGGTCGGCGTGAGGCCGGCGGCATCCGGCTGAACGTCCTCCAGAAGCCACGTCAGGAAGTCCGGCGCTTCGTCGATGCGGCGGGCGAGGGCCTCCGGCCCCTGTCCACGAAGCAGGTCGTCGGGATCCTCGCCCTGAGGAAGCCGCGCGACCCGGGCTTCGAACCCCTGCCCGAGCAGGAGAGCCAGGGCGCCGCGCGTGGCGTTGCGACCCGCGGAGTCTCCGTCGTAGCAGACGATCGCGTGGCCCGTCAGCCGCCGCAGCCGCTCCACCTGCTCGGGTGTCAGGGCGGTTCCCATCGAGGCGACCGTCTCGGCGACGCCGGCGCGCAGGAGCGCCATGTGGTCGAAGTACCCCTCGACGAGCACGACGCGGTCGCGCCGGCGGATCGCCTCGCGCGCCTGGAAGAAACCGTAGAGGAGCCGCTTCTTCGAGAAGATCGGCGACTCGGGCGAGTTCAGGTACTTGGGCTCGCCCTCGGGCGAGAGGGCGCGCCCGCCGAATCCCACCGCGCGGCCGCGCTCGTCGCGGACCACGAAAAGCAGACGGTCGCGGAAACGGTCGTACGCGCCCTTGGCCTCCGGGCGGGGCTGGAGCAGGCCCGCCTCGACCAGCAGGCTTTCGGGAAAGGCGGGGGAGAGCGCTCGGCCGATCGAGTCCCAGGCGTCGGGGGCGTGGCCGAGCGTCAGCTCCTGCCAGAGCTCCTTCGGAACTCCGCGCCCTTCGAGATACGTCGCCGCGGCGTTGCCGGGCTTGTCGAGGCGTTCCCGGTAGAAGCGCTCGGCGGCGGCCACGGCCTCGAACAGCTTGTCGCGCCGGTCGTCGCGCGGGCCGCGCCGCTCTCTCCGCGGGATCGTGACGCCGAACCGCCCGGCGAGGGCCTCGACGGCTTCGGGAAACTCGAGCCGGTCGATCTGGCGCACGAAGTGGATGACGTCGCCGCCCGCGCCGCACCCGAAGCAGTGGTACAGCCCCTTGTCGCGGTCCACGGTGAAGGACGGAGTGCGCTCGTTGTGGAACGGGCAGAGTCCCTTCCAGGAGCGGCCGGCTTTCTTGAGGCGGGTGTGGTCTCCGATCACCTCGACGATGTCGGCCGCCATCCGAAGCTCGGCGAGCACCCGGTCGTTGATGTCGAGATCGGAAGCCAAACCTTCAACCTACCTCAGTTCCAGACCTACCTCAGCTCCAGAATCGTCGCTCCGTTCCCGCCCTCGCTCTTGTCCGCCGAGCGCAGCGTCTCGACGGCGGGGTGAGAACGGAAGTGCTCTCGGATCCCTTCCCGCAACCGGCCGGTGCCGTGCCCGTGGATCACGCGGAGCCGCGAAGCTCCGGACACCAGCGCCTGGTCGAGCGCGCGCTCGGCCGCTTCGATGGCCTCCTCGACGCGCTGGCCGATCAGGTTGACCTCGACGGTGGGGCCGCTCGACTCGACGGCCGGGATCTCCACGGACGACTTCCCGCCTCCGGACTCGCTCCTCTCGCGCTTCCGGCTTCCCGCGCCCATCGGCTCCAGATCCGACCGCTTCACCCGCATCCGCTTGCCGCGGAACTCGAGGTGCGCCCACTCGCCGTCGAACGCCACGACGCGCCCTTCGCTGCCGAGGCCTCGCACCCGCGCCTGCTCGCCGACTCCGATCTCGCGCGAGCGGAGCTCCTCGGCCTCGCGAGCCTCGGCGATCACCTGCTCGGTCTCGGCCGCGCGCTCGGCTTCCTCGACCACGCGCGCCGCGGAGGCCTGCGCGAGCCGGGCGGTCTCGTGGCGAGCGAGATCGAGCTCCTCGGAGACTTTGCGGGCGAGCTCCCGGCGGGCGCGCTCGAACCCGGCGAGCCCCTCGGCGAGCATCTTCGCCTTCTCCTCGGCGAGCTTCTTCCGCTCGGCCTCGAGCTTCTCGGCCTCGCGGGCGGCGGCGGCGCGTTCGTTCGTGAGCTCCGCCTCGAGGCGCCGCAGCCGCTCGAGGGCCTTCTCGGCGTCGTCTTCCGCGCGCTCGCGCCGTTCCCACGCCTCGCCGAGGATCTGCTTCGAACGCTCCAGGACGGCCTCGGGGATGCCCTGCTCGCGGGCGACGGAGAGCGCGCGGCTGCGGCCGGCGAGGCCCGGATGGAGCCGGTAGTTCGGACGTCCGGTCGCCTCGTCGAACTCCATCGCCGCGCAGAGCGCGTCGGGGCGCGAGGCCGCGAAGGTCTTGACGCCGGAGAGGTGCGTGGTCGCGAGAGCCCGGCCGCCGCTTTCGAGGTACGCCTCGAGAAACGCCACCGCGAGGGCGCTGCCTTCCTCCGGGTCCGTCGCTCCTCCGACCTCGTCGATCAACGCGAGCGTGCCGGGCCCGGCTGCGGCGAGGATCCCGGCGAGCGTCTCCATCGAAGACGAGAAGGTCGAACGGTCCGAGAGGATTGCCTGGGCATCGCCGATCTCGGTGCGAATCGACGCGAAAGACCGGCAAGCGCGTGCCGGGCTCCGCCGGGATCGGGATCCCGCACTGGGTGAGCATCGAGAAGAGCCCGGCCGTCTTCAGGACGACGGTTTTTCCGCCGGCGTTGGGGCCCGAGACCACCAGGAGGTGCTTTTCGGGCGCCAGCTCGAAGTCCAGGGGCACGGCGACGCGGCCCTCGCGCGTCTCCCCGAGCACGCGGCGCCGCAGTCCTTCGTACCTCGCGTCCAGAAGAGGGTGCCGCGCCGCGCGCAGCGTCCAGGCGCCGTCCTGCGAGATCTCCGGCAGCCTTCCTCCTCCCATCTCGCCGAAGGCGACCTTGGCCTCGAGCGCGTCGAGGGCCGCGAGCTCGTCCACCGCGGCCTCGAGCTCGTCGGCCTGCGCGAGGACCTCGCGGCCGAACTCGGAGAGCAGCCGATCGACTTCGCGCCGCTCCTCGGCCGAGGTCAGGGCCAGGTCGTTGTTGGACTCGATGACCTCCATCGGCTCGACGAAGACTGTCTGGCCCGAGCCCGAACGGTCGTGCACGATCCCCGGCACGCGCCCCCGTGAGGACGCCAGGACCGGAAGGCAGTAGCGGTCGTTGCGAAGCACGACGACGGCGTCGCCGAGCGCCTCGCGCCGCTGGTCGAGGAGCTTCTCCAGAAGCCGCGAGACCTCGCCTCGGCGGCGGCGAAGCCGACTCCGGATTGTCGCGAGCTCCGGCGACGCGTCATCCTTGAGGCCTCCGTCCTCGGCGAAGAGCTTCGCCGCGCGCCCGATCAGAGCGACGAAGGACGGGAGGCTCTCGCCGTGCGCGGCGAGGATCGGGCCGTCGGCTTTGGCGAGCGCCCGTCGAACCGCTTCCGAGGCGCGCGCCGCGCGCACGATCGGACGAAAGTCCTCCGGCGCCCCCGAGCCGCCGGCGCTTTCGAGCGCATCGAGCGCGGGCGCGATCTCGTCGAGCCCGGCGAGGGGAAGGCGTCCGTGACGGATCTGGAACCCGGAGGCCTCCGCCGTCTCGGCGAGGAGGGCGGCGACGCCGGATTCCTCGAGGGCGGGCGCCAGAGACAGAACCGCCGCCCGTCCGGGCGGCGTTCGAGCCAGAGAGGATACGAGCCGGAGGACGACGCCGAACTCGAGCGACTCGAAGTCGGCGCCGTCTCCGTCTCCCGGGGTTACGGCGTCGCCCGACGTTCCTCCGAAAGCTTGCGGAGCATTTTCTTGCGGGCCTGAATCATCTTGCGCTTCCGCTTGGCGCTCGGCTTCTCGTAGTGCTGCCGCTTCTTGAGCTCGGAGAGGATGCCTGATTTTTCGCACTTTCTCTTGAAACGCCGCATGGCGTTCTCGAAAGACTCATCTTCTTTGACGTGGACCAAAGGCACGGACACTCACCCCCTTACTCGCGAGATACAACGACCGGCCATCTTAGAGAAGGCGGCTCCGGGGTGTCAACGGGATTGCTGGTATCCCCAGTCCCGAGAGGAGCTTAGATCCCCGGCCGTTCCATCGGTCGGCTTTACGAATCGCGTCTCAACCCCGATAATGCCCGAAGTGACCGATTCTGAGGCAACCGACCGGGCGAAGCTGCTCGAAACGGAGATCGAGCGCCGGCTGGCGGAAAGGTTCGCGGCTCTCCGCGACGAGTTCGACCGTCTTCGGATGGAGACGGACCGCCGATGGTTCGGATTTCTCGAGAAGTTCAATCAGGACCTGAAGGGAGTGGTCCCCGCCGAGCTCGTCGCGTCGGCCGCCCCGCGTGCCGCCGGCGCCTCCCGCGCGGGCGCGGTGTCGATCGAAACCGCCCGGGGCCTCGATCTCGCGGCGACCCAGGTCGACGTGCTCCATCGCTTTCTGGACGAGTGCCGCAAACACTGCTCGCGCGCGGCGCTGCTCGTGGCGCGAGGCGGCTCGATCGGCGCGTGGAAGGCCGTCGGATTTTCTGCGCACGGCGGCGACGACGACGCCGTCCGCCAGCTCGCCCTGCCGCTGACCGACGGCGGACTGCTCTCCCGCCTCATGACCGGCACGGCGCTGCGCCTGCCGGCGGCCAACGAGATCTCGACGCTTCTGCGCGCGGCGCGGGTGTCCGAAGCAATCGCGATTCCGATGGTCGTGCGTGAAAAGATCTCGGGCGCCCTCTACGCGGATGCGGTGCTCGGCCAGGAGCAGTCCTTCGATCCCGAGGCGCTCGGTCTGCTGACGTATCTCGCGGGTCTCGTCGTCGATCGTCTCGCGGCGCGCAAACTGAAACCCGCGCCCGCGCTGCGGCCCCTCGAGACGGTCAAGCGTCCGGAGCCCGCCGGAATGTGGATGAACGAGGGCGCGGCCGTCGAGGAAGTGCCCGAGGCCGTGGAGGCCGACGCGGAGCCCGGCCCCGCCGCGGAGCCCGGACACGCCGCGGAGCCCGCCCCGCCGGAGGCCCGTCCCCCCGTCGACGAGCCGCCGGGGCCCGCGATGACCGCGGCGATCTCGATCGAGACCCCGGCGATCCCGATGCCCGAGCCGGCGCGGCGCCTGAGCGGACCGCTCGCCGTGGCCGTGGGCGACGAGCGGAAAGAGGAGGCGCGGCGCTTTGCGCGGCTCCTCATCTCGGAGATCAAGCTCTACAACGAACGCGCGGTCCTCGAAGGACGCGAAGGCGGGAACCTGTATCACCGCCTGAAGGAAGACATCGACCGCAGCCGCCAGATGTACAACGAGCGAATTCCCGCCGACGTCCGCAGCGGCACCGACTTCTTCCAGGAGGAGCTGGTGCGCATTCTCGCGGACGGGCGGTCCGAGGCCCTGGGAATCTAACGTCCCTCCGAATCTTTCTGTTTTCCGGATGGTCCGAGTGAAGCGTTTGCCGGTGCTCGTCGTCGTCTTCTGGGCCGCCGCGTCTGTCGCGTCGGCAGAACGCGCCTACCCCCGAGCGTCGACGGACTTCGACGCCGAGTTCGCCCGCGCGGCGGACCTGCTCGAAGAGGGAAAACGCGACGAGGCCGAGCGCGTCCTCGAGAACCTTCTGCGCAACGCGGACCAGCCGGCGTGGAACGCCCGGGCGGCGATGCTCCTCGGAGTCGCCGATGCCCGGCGGGATGACTGGAAGGGCGCGGCGCTCGCGCTCGAAGCCGCCAGCGCCGGGCCGATCGGCCTCGAGGCCTACCGGAATCTGCGGCGGGCCGAGGCGCTCGAGCTCTCGGGCCGCCAGGCCGAGGCGCTCGAGCCCGCTCGGGTGGCCTTCGAGGCGGAGGGCCGCTTCGCATACCGGATTCGCGCCGCGACGCTCCTCGCGCGCCTCTGCGAGCAGCAGGGAAAACCCGAGGAGGCCGCGCGCGTTCTCGCGCTCGCCGCCGAGGCCGCGTCGACTCCCGACGAGAGCGCCGAAGTGGCGATCGACCGGATCCGCCTCGCCGTCGCGCGGGGCGACGCGCTCGCGGCGCGGGCCGCGGCCCGCGATCTTCTGCTGCGCGCGCCGACGCACGACGCCCTCTCCGCGACGCCGGCCTTCGCGCGGCGCGCGGCGTCCGAGGCCGAGAAGACGCTCTCGCCGGCCGATCGCGGCCGGCGCGGACGCGCGCTCGTCGCGGCCGGCGACCCCCGGCGCGGAGTGGCCCTGCTCTCGAAGGATCGCAGCAACGACTGGCCGGAAGGGGAGCGCGGAGCGAACCTGCTCGCGCTCGCGCGAGGACAGCTTGCGTTGAAGAAAACGAAGGCGGCGGAGGAGACGGCGTCACGCGTTGCCGACGACGGAACGCTTTCCGCCTACGAGGCCCGCCTCTTCCGGTGCGACCTCGTCGTGGCCCGCCTCTCCGGCGGCCGGAACGGCAACGGCAACGGCAGCGGCAACGGCAACGGAATGCCGCCCGGGGCGGACGCGCGGCTCGAGCCGGTGACGCGCGCTCTCGAGAGCCTCACGTCTCCGGAAGTTCCGGCCTCCGTCCGGCGGGGAGCGCGCGAGCGCCTGCTGCGCTTTGCCGCGGACCGCGAGGATTTCGACTCGGCCCTCCTGCTGGCGCGCGAGATGTCCGTCGAAAACCCCGACGGCCTCGAAGGCTTCGAGTCCCTCTGGCGGCTGTCCTGGCAACGGTACCGGGACGGCGAGTACGCCATCGCGCAGGAACGGTTCGACGCGCTCCAGGGCGTGTACCGCGCGGTCTCGATTTCGCGGAGGCTCGAGTACTGGCAGGCCCGCTGCCTCGAGCACGAAGGGCGGAACCTCGAGGCCGAGGCGGTGTTCGCCGAGCTGGCGGCGGCCGAGCCTCCGGATCTCTACGCCCGATTCGCGAGCGCGCACGTCACGCGGCCGGCCCGGAGGGACCAGACGGAGCTCTCGGACCCGTCGACGGCGACCGCGGCGTTCGCCCGCGTCGACGAGCTTCTGCGCCTGCGGATGTTCGAGGAAGCGGCCGCCGAGGCGAGGATCCTCCTGCCCTCGCGCGGCCGGGATCTCCGCATCGCCCAGGCGGACTTCGCGCTCGGACGCTTCATGACCGCGGCCTCGTCCATCAAGCGGGCGATGCCCGAGATCGGGACGGCGGAGGAGAGCCGGGTCCCCGACGCCTGGCGCCGTCTCTACTATCCGATCGAAGAGGGCGGATTCCTGCCCGAGCGCGCCCGGGAGTTTTCCCTGGACGCGGCCGTGCTGCGCGGCCTCGTCCGCCAGGAGAGTGTGTTCGACGCGAAGGCCCGGTCCCGCGCCGGCGCGATGGGGCTCATGCAGCTCATGCCCGCGACGGCGCAGAGCCTGTCGCGTTCGGTGCTGCGCACGCGCTATCGCCGCGCCTTTCTCTACGATCCGGGAGTGAACGCGCGCCTCGGCGCCGCATACCTGCGAGAGCTCATCGACCGCTTCGACAACTCCACGCTCCTCGCGCTCGCGGCGTACAACGGCGGGCCGACGCGCATCGCCCGGCTCGTTCGCGACAACCCGGGGCTGCCGGAGGACGAGCTCTTCGAATCGATTCCGCTCTACGAGACGCGGGACTACGTGCGCCGGGTGATGCTGTACGCGGAGTCGTATCGGGAGCTGTACCCGTAGAGTCGAAGTGTCAGAGGGTCGAGAGTTCGAATTCGGTGAGCCGTGACGCTCAGGGCGCTTCAGACACTTGGACGCTTCGACATGTCGACTTCCTACCAGCTCCCTTCCGGCACGACCAGAATCGAGCATCCGCAGGTGCGCAGCACCTGTCGCGTGACGCGGCTGCCGGCGCCGATGACCACGAGGTCGGTCGGCTCGGCGCGCATCTCCTCGAGGATGCCGTCGATGGGCGCGTCGGCCTCGCGGACCGAAAAGCGCGAGTGCACGCCGAGCTCGCGCAGCGTCGCGACGCCCCTCTCGAGGTGCGCTTGCGCGTAGCGCTGCGGCGCGCGTCCCGGGGGCGTCACGTGGAGGAGCGTCACCGCCGCCCCCAGCCGGCGGGCCAGCCAGCCTCCCGCGCGGACGTCGGCCTTGCCGGGCTCGCCGATGGCCGTGCAGATGAGGATGCGCTCGAGCTTGCGGGGCCGTCCGCGTGCCGCGATCAGCGGGATCTTGCTCATCTCCGCGACCTCTTCGACGAGGCCGGGGGAACCGCGGCGGCCCTTCAAGGATTCGACTTCGCCGGCGCCCGCGATGACGAAGTCGTAGGGCGCCTCGGTCGTCTCGATCGCGATCTGCTCGCCCGGATCGCCGCGGCGGACGCGGATCGCCGCGGCCGGCAATCCCGCCTCCGCGGCGCGCCGCCCGAGCGTTTCGCGGAGCGCATCCTGCGACCGGGCATCCGGAGCGACGCCCAGGACGGTCGCCACGCCGTCGAGAGCGGCGAGCAGCGGAGTCACGAGCTCGAGCGCGGGGGCGACGCCTTCGCCGGAATCGCAGACGAGCAGACGCGGCGTCGGCTGCCGCAGGATGTGCCACTCCTGCAGCACGACCCACGGGTCGCTCGCGGGCGCGGAGAGGTGCGCCGGAAGATCCACGTCGAGAAGGATGGCTTCCTCGCCGAACGGCAGAGGCGGGACGAGCTGTCGCACGCCGGCGAGGGCGGGCAGCCGAACGCGGATCCGGCGCTTGGCGCCCGCGAACGTCTCTTCCACGATGCGCCCGCGACCGAGCGTCGGGGCCGGGCTGGCCGGCTCCTGCTCCACGAGTGAGATCTGCTCGGGGCGCACGAGGACCCGGACGCGGTCGCCCTCCTCGTGAGGAACCTCCGGCGGGATCGGAAGCGAGAGACCGCCGAGCTCGACGCGGTCGCCCTTCGAGCCGCCGACGAGGATCGCGCCGGCGCCGAGGAACGTCGCGACGAAGAGCGAGCGCGGGCTCTCGTACAGCATCTCCGGCTCGCCGACCTCGAGCAGGCGGCCGCGCTCGACGACGCCGATCCGATGTCCCAGCTCGAATGCTTCTTCCTGGTCGTGCGTGACGAGGATCGTGGTCACGCCCAGGGTCTTCTGGATCTCTCTCAGGCTGTGGCGGAGCTGCCCGCGGATCATGACGTCGAGGGCCCCGAACGGCTCGTCGAGCAGAAGGACGGTGGGCTTGTACGCGAGCGCCCGGGCGAGGGCGACGCGCTGGCGCTGGCCCCCGGAGAGCTGAGTCTCGTAGCGGCCGCCGAGGCCGCCGAGCCCGACCAGGTCGAGCAGCTCTTCGCGCCGCTGCTCGCGCGTGGCGGTCGGGACCTTCCGCACGCGCAGGCCGAACTCGATGTTCTCGGCGACCGTCATGTGCCGGAAGATCGAGTAGTTCTGGAACACGAACCCGACGTCGCGGGCCTGGGGCGAGAGCCGGGTCACGTCCTTGCCCGAGACACGGATCACGCCCTCGTCCGGCGAGGACAGGCCCGCGATCATCCGCAGCACCGTGCTCTTGCCGCTTCCCGACGCGCCGAGCAGCACGAAGAGCTCGCCGGCCTGGACCTCGAGCGAGACTCGGTCCACGGTGACGAGCTTTCCGTATCGCTTGGTGACGTTCTCGAGGACGATCGACATGTTTCGGGGACTCCTCCCGGGTCGCGACCCGCGCGGGGCGGGCCGAGGATATCGCCTTAGAATCCCGCCGTGGCCGGCGCCAGCGAGTTTCGTGTGAAGACCTCTCGCAAGATCGAGCGTCTCGACATCACGAAGCAGGTCGAGAAAGCCGCCCGGGCGGTCGGGGAAGCCGCCGGCGCCCTGATCGTGTCGACCCCGCACACGACGGCGGCCGTCACGGTGGGCGAGGCCTGGGATCCCGACGTCACGGGCGACATCGAGCGCGCGCTCGAGGCCTGGGTGCCGAACGTCCGGTTCGATCACGGCGAGGGCAACTCGCCGGCGCACTTCCTCTCCGAGGCCATCGGCAACGCGCGGCTCGTGCCCCTCGAGGGCGGCCGGCCCCTCCTCGGCCGATGGCAGGGCGTTTTCCTGATCGAGCTCGACGGCCCCCGCGAGCGCACCGTCCGCGTCGCGGCACTGGGCGCGTCGAGCTAGAAGTCGCCGCGCGCCCGCGCGGCCTCTTCCTTCTCCGTGTGCGCGTCCCAGCGGCGCGCGAGGTTTCCGAAGAGCCGCTGCGCGCCGGCGAGGTCGCCGCTCTCTTCGACGAGGCGGCGCATCATTCCCGAGAGCTCGCGGATCTGAACGTGCTCGAGGCGAAGCTCGCGCGAGAGGCGCTCCGGGCGGATTCCCCGGTCGCGGTGTCCCGGGGAGCGAGGAGCTTGCGCGCGGGCGCCGGCGGAAAGAGATGGCCCTCCTCGTGCGCCGTGTGGCGGCGCAGCGCGTCGTCGAACTCCGACGATCGCCTCGCGCGCGGCGTCGAGGGCTCCCGACCCGGCGGCCGCGAGAAACCGGCCGAGGATGCCGTCCAGCGCGCGGTGCTCCGAGCTCAGATCGAAGTCGACTTCCGCCATCGGACCGGATTCTAGGAGGTCCGCGGAATACAATCGCGGGCTGGCCGCGGGAGGGGCCGTCTCTTCAGTGGTTCAGCCGGGCACGCTTCTCGAAGGCAAGTACGAGATCCTCGACAAGATCCGCGAGGGCGGCATGGGGTCCATCTACCGTGTCCGCCACCGCCTCCTCGACGAGATCCGTGTCGTCAAGGTGATGAAGCCCGGCGTCGTCGCGGACGCCGATCTCCGCCGCCGGTTCGTCGAGGAAGCCCGCACGGCGACGCGGCTGAAGCACCCGAACATCTGCACGATCCACGACTTCGCCATCGACGATTCCGGGATGGCCTACCTGGTCATGGAGTTCATCGAGGGCGTCAACGTCTCGGATCTCCTGAAGCTGCACGGACGGCCGGCGCTCCCGCTGGCCCTCGAGATCGCCCACCAGTCTCTTCTGGCCCTCGGCTTCCTGCACCGCAAGGGCATCGTCCACCGCGACGTCGCGCCCGACAACATCATGCTGACGCGCGACGAGCAGGGCGGCCCTGCCGTGAAGCTCATCGACCTCGGCATCGCGAAAGTCGCCGAGGCGCCGGTCGAAGCCACGGCCACCGGCGTGTTCCTCGGAAAGCTCAAGTACGCCTCACCCGAGCAGTACGGCTCTCTGCCGAAGGGGCACCGCCTGGATGGGCGCAGCGACCTCTACGGTCTCGGCGTCGTCCTCTACGAGCTCCTGACGGGGGTCCTGCCGTTCGAGGGGAGCACGGTCGTCGAGCTGCTCAAGGCCCACGTCTTTTCGCCGCCGCGGCCGTTCTCGGAGTCCGACCCCGAGGGCCGCCTGCCGGCCGAGCTTCGCGGCGCGGTGCTGAAGTCGCTGCAGAAGAAGCGCGAGGAGCGATTCGCGAACGCCGAGGAGTTCGATCGGGAGATTCTCGCGATCCGGAGCCGGTACCTGCGTCCCGAGGACGTGGAACAGATGCGCGTCGAGCTCGCGCGCATCCGTCCGAGCGGCGGATCCGAGTGGAACCGGCGACCCCCAGCGCCCAGGGCGAGATCGATCGTCAGTTCGCGGCGCTGAAGACGCCGACGCCCTCGCGGCGCACCGGCGAGGACGACCGGACCGCCGTGGCGCCGGAGCCCATGCCGATGCCACGTCCGCTCTCTCCCCCTTCGCTGCCGCACGAGCTCGTGCCGACGACGCCGATTCCGCGCGTGCCGAGCCGCAGGATGCCGCTCTGGCTGGTCGGCGCCGCGCTGGCCGTGATCGCCGCTCGGCGGCGGTGCTGTGGGCGACATCGCGCCGCCGCCAGGAGCCTCCGCCCTCCGCCGCGGTTCCCGCCCAGCCGACGCCGGCGGCTCCGGCATCCATCGCGACGGCGGCCGTCGCGGCCGCTCCCGAAGCCACCGCGCCGCCGCAGCCCGAGCCCACTCCGGAGCCGGCCGAACCGACGCCGCAGCCTCCGCCGACGGCAGCGCCGCGCGCCCCCACGCGAGTCGCGGTCCTCGCGCCTCGGAATGTCGCCCCGCCGTCTCCGCGGCCTGCGGTCGCGGCCCCGATCCTGGTCCCGACCGCGCCCGCGCCTGCGGTCGCCGCGACGCCTTTCGTTCCGGCCGCAAGCGCGCTACCGCCCGCCGAAGCGCCCCGGGCGACGGTTCCGGCGCCGGCGTCGCAGCCGTCGGCCGGCCGGCTCCGACGGAAGCCGACCGTATCCGGGAGACCATCCGACTCTACGAGACGCGCAGAACACGCTCGACACCGATCTCTACGTTCGGGTTTTTCCGAGCGTGGACCGCAGCCGCGTCGAGCAGGCGTTCTCGAGCTTCCGCTCGCAGTCCGTGGGCTTCGAGATCCGGAAGATCGAGTTGAGCCCGCAGGGAACCTCGGCCCAGGTCTTCGGATTCGAGACCCGCGTCGCGGTGCCGAAGGCCGGAAACGACCTGCGCGTCACCGCCGACCGCGTCCTTCAGCTCGAGAAGCGCGGCGACGCCTGGGTCATCGTCGCCGTCCGGTAGCGGCCTCGCCCCGTCAGAAGCTGTAGTCGATCGCCACGAGCGGCGTGAAGCCGTCCTGCAGGCCTTCGCTGTTCAACGGGAAGAGGCCGTTCAGCGTCAGCAGGAAATTTCCGAACGGGTTGATCTTGACGCCGACCGAGCCCGAGGATCTGGTTGATGTCGCCGCGTCTCGGTGACGAGTCGCGGGAGTACGGCGGAGACGATGTTCGGCGGATCCGCCGGGTTGGCGGTCGTGTTCGCCGTGAAGAGGGTGTCCTCGACGCTGGACCGTACTGCGTGTTGAGAAACGTCCGCCCGATCGCATCGAAGACGAACGTGAAGCGAGGCCCGAGGAGCCATGTCGAAGCCCACGGTGTAGTTGATTTCGTCCGCGATTTCGATGTCGTCCGAGCCCTCGAGCGACCACGTGTAACCCGCGTTCAGGTGCGGGTTGAACCACCCGAAGTGTCCGGAGCCGACCAGGAATGCCTTCAGCTGCGTCGCTCCCGTGCCCAGCAGGTCGAGCTCGTCACCCGTAGGCAGCCGCGCGTCCAGGGCGACGGCGAGACCGGCCTTGGGGCTCGAGAGGAAGCGACACTTCGCTGCGCAGCACGACGTCCCCCAGGCCGGAGGCGCTGCCGCTCTCGCTGAAGGTCTCGGTGCTCTCACCGTTCAGGAAGCGATGGATGTCGGGGGCCGTCGTCCCGGTCGCCAGTCGATCGATCGCGGCGTCGGTCTGAGCCTCCATGTCGACGCTCACGATCGGGACCGCGAAGCCGACGTCGAGGTTGTCGAGGATCCCGTAGTCGAACACGAACGCGGCGATGTCCGTCTCGATCTTGAGCCGGAGCGCGGCCGTGATCACGTCGCCTTCGACGAAGAGATTCTCGTGGCTGCCGTCGTGGTTCACGTCCTCGTGCGTGAAGACGAGCCGGACGTCTCCCTCCCGCAGCGACAGCTCGTTGATCTCGTCGAACGTGAAGTGGCTGTAGTTGATGCCGAGGTTGAAGCGCCCCTGGCCGATCGTGTCGGCGCGCTCGGCGTAGATGGGGCCGAAGCTCTCGGTCGCGCGCGTGAGCACTCCGAGCGTCGGGATCGAACTGGTAAACGAAACCGCCGGACGAGGACGCGAGCGGGAAGGATGAGAGCTGCGTCGCGATCAGCGAGTTCAATTGCTCGACCGCCCGAAACTGCGGCGAGTCGCTCGCCGATGAAGTGCGCCGAGTGGCTCGGGAACCCCGGAGGGCGGTGGCGCGAGCGTGATGCCCTCGCGCAGGAAGTCCGTCAGCATGTCGCGCAGGTTGAAGCTCTGGGCGGCGAGGGGAGAGGCGGCGGCGATCACGAACGTCGCGAGCAGAACCCGAAGAGAGCGCATGGACATCCTCCCGGAAACGCGAGGCAAGCCTATGGAGAGCCGGTCGCGCGGTCAAGGTTGAACGCGCGGAATCGCGCGCTCGAGCGCACAATAGGCGGATGCGAAGAGCGGCCGCGATCTCGAGCCTGGCCTTCGTGTGTCTTTTCGGTTGTGCCAGAAAGACCGATCCGATCCGCGAGACGATCGACGCCGTCGTGAAGGCCGCGAACGCCCGCGACGCGGCCGCCGTGCTCGCCCGGGTGTCACCCGACTTCGAGGCCGCCGACGGCACCGGTCGCCTCGACCTCGAGATGCGCCTGACCCGCTACTTCGCCGCGTACGAGATCCTCCACGTCACCGTATCCGACGTCCAGATCGAGAAGGGATCGGGCGCCGCCCGCGTCCGTCTCCGCGCGCAGATGTCGGGCCAGCCGCGCGCCGTCGGCGGCCTGAGCGGGCTCTTACCCTCGGAGGCCACGTACGACTTCGAGCTCCGCCTGGTCAACGACGGCGAAGCCTGGAAAGTCGGCTTTGCAGGCTGGACGCCCGTCTCCCCGTAGCCGCGCACCCGGCCGCGGCGCTGCGGGTTTGACTCCCCGGGCCGATGTCTCTATCCTTCCCGGTCCGCTCTGCTCCTCAGTAGCTCAATGGCAGAGCATCCGGCTGTTAACCGGAGGGTTGTAGGTTCGAGTCCTACCTGAGGAGCCAATTCCTTCAATTCAACGCCTTGGAGCGCGTCCGCGATCCGTGGCGGACTTCAGCGAGAACTTCTTGCCGTCCTATCGGAAGTCGTGTCGTCGATTTGTACGGGAGATCGTCCAGCGGCAGCGCCGAGAGGTACGCCCTTGTCTCGTGTGCCGTTTTGACGGAGATTTTGCGCATGGTGGTTGCGATGTGGACCGCATTCATCCTGCTTCTCGTGATCGGCGGTCTGTGTGCGCGGCGCGCCGTCGCCGAGGCTCGCGGCCTCGACAAGCTCGTCGCGCTGAGTCCCGTGTTCTTTGCCATGCCGCTGGCGGTGTTCGGTGCGGAACATCTCTCGGGCGATGCCGGCATCGCGGGGCTCGTGCCGGCCTACATGCCGTGGCGGATGTTCTGGGTGTACTTCGTGGGCGTCGCATTGGTGGCCGCGGCGTTGAGCATCGCCACGAGGATTCAAGTGCAGTGGTCCGGACTGCTGTTCGGCGTCATGATGTTTTTGTTCGTCGCGATGCTTCACTTCCCGGGAGCGCTGTCCGAGCCGGGCAACCGCATCGGTTGGGTTTTCGTGTTCCGCGAGATGTCGTTCGGCGCCGGCGGCTGGGCTCTTGCCGGCGGCGCGATGGCGGCGGGACGCGTTCGCACGAAGAGCACGCTCGTCACCGTCAGCCGCGTGCTGATCGGCCTGGCGGCGGTCTTTTTCGGTGTGCAGCATCTCCTGCATCCCGCGAACATGCCCGGCGTGCCTCTCGAAAAAGTCATGCCCGAGTGGGTTCCAGGACCTGGGGTCATCGGCTATCTCACGGGCGCCATTCTGCTGGTCTGCGGCGCGGGCATCCTGATCGGGAAGAAGACGCGAACGATGGCGACCTGTCTCGGGGCGTGGATCGTCTTCCTGGTCGTGGTCATCTATGGTCCGATCCTGATCGAGTCGACACGCGATCCGAGCATCGCGGTCCAGGTGCAGGGGATCAACTATTTCACCGACACCCTTCTGTTTGCAGGAGCGATTCTCGGGCTGGCCAGCGCCACGCCGCGATTGGACTGATCGCACTGTCGACCGGGTCTGAGTGACCAGGCATGAGGCCGTGGAAGCCAGTCATCGACCTCCGGCCGATCTGTAGAGGATGAACGTCGGGTCCTTGTGCGTCCAGACAGCAGACAGCCAGGGCGGGGCCCCGGCGGGATCTCCGAGGCTTGCGACTCCGCCTCGTCTCGACAGCTCGACCGAGCTGATCACGACGTAATCCACGGGAGTCTCGTCGAGCCACCGCCGCAGTTCTTCGACGGAAAGCACCTGCGGGAACCCCACGCTCTGCTGCTGGCAGACGGCGGCGAGGTGGGGCTTTCGGGACAGAATCCGCGCGTCCCGAATCCCGTTTGCGTGCAGGTAGGCGCAGGCTTCCAGCACCTCGACGGGTTCGGTCCGGAGGAAGGCTCGCACGTCCTTCACAGAGGCTCGTAACGACGTCGCCCACAGGACGGCGAACGCGAGGACGCCGGCGATCCGCGCAGGCCACGAATCCTTCGCGAGCCCGGCGGCGAGATCGCCGAGCCGAACGACGGCGTAGGCCGCCAGGCCCGCGTAGAGCACGGCGGGGAACAGGTAATACCGGGCCTCCCAGTGATTGAGGGCCATCAGCAGAAAGTAGATCGCCCCGGCCAGGGCGACGATCGCGAGGAACCCGGAACGACGGCTCCACAGCGCGAAGACGGCTCCGACGACCGCCGCCAGGCCAACGAACGGACCCACGAGCTGCGTCGAAAGGCTGCGTCGCAAGCTCCCGACGAGGTTGCCCGGATACTGACGGGCAATGCTCATCGGGTCATATCGAACGACTTCTCCCATGGAGTGAAACTTCTCGCTCATGATGGTGGTTCCGTCGCCCGTCTTGTCGGCGCCGAAGCGGTGCCCGTAGAACTCCGTCGCGATGTTGAGGTAGTTCTGATTGAAAAGGGCGGACCCGTTGTGACGGAGGTTTGCGTAGAACCAGGGGAGCGCGACCACGAACGAGACACCGAGAAAAAGACCAGACGACTGGATGCGCCGCCACAGGCCGGGACCAAACGACTTCAGCACGCCGATCCCGACGAGGAAAGCGGGGATCAGAAAAACGCCGTTGTATCGGGTCAGAAACGCCATGCCGGTCAGGAGACCGGACACGCCGGCCCGCCAGTGCGGAGACCGTTCCGTCCGGCCGAATGCCACCAGCGCCGCCAGGCAGAGCATCAGAAAGACCATGTCGGTCGACGCGGTGACGGCGAGCTGCGGGAACAGGCCGCCGACCAGCACGAGCAATTGGCTGCCGATGCCGCTCCAGTAGCCGAAGAGGCGGCGAAAGAGGAAAAACGCCAGGAGGCCGACCGCCGCGGCGCTGGCGGCCGAGATCAACCGCCCGGCCTGGAAGGGATCTTTCACGGCGTACTCGGCGAGCGCCAGAATCGCCGGGTAACCGGGCCCCTGAAATCCGTTCTGCGGAAATTCTCCCGCTCGGAGCCGGTCGGCGTCGGGAGCGTAGTCGCCGTAAAAGTCGGTTTCGAGGCCGTACGTGCCGATACGGCGATTCGCCGCCACGGCCAGGAAGACGCAGAGCGAGGCCAGGGCGATAGCCATCGGGAGAAACGCCGTCCAGCGGCTCCGCACGGGAGATTCGGAAGCAGCGCTTCGGTCGGGTTGCATCAGCGTTGCTTTTGTCGCATCACGCAGGCCTCGCTTCCCTCACGCCGGCCGGCGCCGCTCGAAACATCCTACCCGAGAAGCCAGTACCCTAGAGGTCCACTTGGGAACCAAGTGGGGAGTCCAATTCCGTCCATGAACGCGCCAGACCTCTTTCTGATCGGCGACCTCCGGGGGTTCACGCCTCAGATCGGCCGCCTCGTCTCGATGATGCGCTACGTCCGGCACACGACGCTCGCCGAGGTCGAGGGCCTGGCCGTCGAGCAGCTCGATGACCTGCACGATCCGGAGAGCAATTCCATCGGCGCGCTGCTTTCCCATATCGCGGCGGTGGAGACCTGGTACCAGGCCGCGACATTTTTCGGCCGAGACCTCGACGCGCGGGAGATGGAGGAGTGGGGCGCCGCCCTGGATCTCGGGGAGAAGGCGCGGCGCGAGATCCGAGGGCACGACCTCGCTCACTACGTCGACAGGCTGGAGCGGGTGCGCGCGAAGACGCTCGACGAGCTCGCGCAGCGCGACGATGCCTGGCTCGAGGAAGAGACTCCGTTCTCGCAGGGGCGGCCGGCGAACAACTACTTCAAGTGGTTCCACGTCTTCGAGGACGAGCTCAACCACCGCGGACAGATTCGCTGGCTCCGCAAGCGCGTGCGAGGGTAGGGATGGCCCGCCGCCGCGCAGGGGGCCGTCTAGGCGCCGAACGAGACGGCCGTCGTGTTCCCTCCGCTGACGACGACGCCGACGCGCTCGCCCGTCGCGGGCACGTAGGCGCCCGAGAGCAGCGCGGCGAGCGTCGCCGCGCCGGCCGGCTCGGCGACGATGCGGAACTGTTCCCAGAGACGGCGCTGGGCCGAGGCGATCGCCTCGTCGGGGACGAGGACGGCCGAGTGAACGAAGGCCCGGGCGATGGGGAACATGAGCTCTCCGACGCGGGCCGGCGCGAGCGCGTCGGCGGCGATTCCCCCGGCCGGTGCGTCGACCGGCCGTCCGGCCTGCAACGCCAGGTGCAGAGTCGGCGCCAGCTCCGGCTCGACGCCGATCACCCGGGTCTCGCCGCGGTACCACGCCGCGATTCCTCCGATCAGCCCTCCTCCGCCGACGGCGACGAGCACGGTGTCGAGCTCGGGCGCCTGCTCGGAGAGCTCGGCGCCGAGCGTGCCCTGGCCGAGGAGGGTTTCGCGCTGGTCGAATGCGTGCACCGCGAGGGCGCCCGTGCGCTCGCCCCAGCGCTCCGCCGCGGCGAGGGCGTCCGCGTAGCGCTGGCCCACGATCTCGAGGTCCGCTCCGGACGCGCGGATGCGCGCGATCTTCGGGGGAGAGGAGACCTCGGGCACGAAGATCTTCGCCGGCACGCCCAGGCGCATGGCCGCGTACGCGACGGCCGCGCCGTGATTTCCGCCGGACGCGGCCACGACTCCCGCTTTCGGGATCTCGCGCCGCAGAAGGTTCGTGAATGCGCCGCGCGCCTTGAAGGAGCCGGCGTGCTGGAGCTGCTCGAGCTTCAAAGTCAGAGGAGAAGCCGGGGAGACCGAGCTCCTGCCCGTCCGCGCGAAGGATGGGCGTCTCCCGGACGTGCGGCCGGATCAGTTCGCGAACAGCCCGGATCTCATCGCGACTCAGGAGCGGATCCATCGAGACACCTCCGCGTTTGCCCGAACCGGCGAACGCCCGGCGGACTGTACTTGGCCCAATGGTGCCCGACAAGCGACAAGCCCGGACCGCGCGAGCCTGTGCAATGCTCGGCTCCCGGAAGGCTCCGACAGTAGTGACCCGCGCATGAGTTTGCCGGCGGACATCCTCGAGCGGATCGGCCGCACCTCGATGCTGGCCCTGCGCCGCATCGCGCCGAGAACGGCGCCCGCATCCTGCTCAAGCTCGAGAGCGAGAACCCGACGGGCAGCATCAAAGACCGGATGGCCCTCGCCATGATCGAGGCCGCGGAGGCCGACGGACGGCTGAAGCCGGGCGGCTCCGTCGTCGAGTACACGGGCGGCAGCACGGGAGTGTCCCTCTCGCTGATCTGCGCCGTGAAGGGTCATCCTCTGCACGTCGTCAGCTCGGACGCTTTCTCTCCCGAGAAGCTCGACCACATGCGAATCCTGGGCGCGCGCCTGCGGATCGTGCGCAGCGAGGGCGGGGGCATGACGGAGAAGCTCACGCGCGACATGGTCGAGACGGCGCGCGGGATCGTCGAAGAGACCGGCGGGTTCTGGACCGACCAGCTGAACAATACCGATGCGCTGGCCGCGTACCATGCGATGGCCGAGGAAATCTGGGCCCAGACCGGCGGCCGGATCGATGCCTTCGTGCAGAGCGTCGGCACGGCGGCCTCCGTCCGCGGCACGGGCGAGGGCCTCCGCCGCCGCGATGCGCGGATCCGCGTCGTCGCGGTCGAGCCCTCCGAGTCGCCGGTGCTCTCGGGCGGCCCGCCCGGCGCGCACAAGATCGACGGCGTCGGGGCCGGATTCGTCGTGCCTCTCTGGCGGAAGGACGTCGCCGACGCGATCGAGCGGGTCTCGACCGACGAAGCGACGGACATGGCCCTTCGGCTCGCACGGGAGGAAGGTCTCTTCGCGGGGACCTCCACCGGAGCGAACGTCGTCGCCGCGCTCCGGGTTGCCGAGGGCCTCGGGCCCGACGCGACCGTCGTCACGGTCCTGTGCGACACCGGAATGAAGTACCTCAAGACCTACGGCGCGCGTCTGGGCTAGCGACCTTTCGACGCCCCGGGCCTCGTTTCAGGGCACGAACCTTGCAGTTTCGTGTTTCGAATGAGGCATACGGGCTCAGCCCGTTTTTCGAAAGGAGCTTTCATGAAGTGGAGAACTCTCGTGGCGACGCTCGCGTTCGCCGCGGCGACCACGGCCCTGTCGGCGCAGCAGCCCGCGTCATCGACGACGGTCGTGACCGGCCCGGTCGTGCAGTACACGCCCGGCCAGACGATCGTCGTCCGCGACGCGGACGGAAAGATGGTCACGTACTCGATCGGTTCCGGAGTCCAGGTCCCCGCGGGCGTCCAGATCGGCAAGACCGTGTCCATCTCCAGCGAGCCGGCTTCCGACGGCTCCGGCCCGGCCACGGTCACCCGCATCGAGACGACCACGGTCGACGCCTCGGGCCAGATGAAGACGACCACCGAGCGCACCGAGCAGAGCGCGTCCGGCACCACCAAGACGACGACCACCACCTACGGAACGGTCACGGCGTACGTGCCCAAGAGCTCCATCACGATCGAGGGTCCCGACCATGTCGCGACCACGTACAGCGTCGATGCGACCTCGGAGCTTCCGCAGGACATCGCGATCGGCAAGGTCGTCACGATCGACACGCGGACCGTCGAGGGCTCGAAGTCGCCCGTGATCCGGCGCGTGATCTACCGCAAGGTCGAGACGAAGACCGAGTCGCCTCAGTAGCCCGCTTCCGAAGAGGCGACCGGCTTGTTCCCGAGGGGGTCCGCAAGGACCCCCTCTTCATTTCGTTCGGGCCCTAGCCGGCGGACCGCGCCCCAGCTGCGACTCGCGGATCCGGCCGCCGGCCCACGCGCAGGGGAGCGCGATCGCCACGATCGCGAGCGCGTACCAGAGAGGCCCGAACTCGGGCCCCTGCTTCTGCGCGAAGACGAGGCCGGCGAGGCTGAAGACGAGCCCGATGACTCCGAGGATCATGGCGTGCTTCATGGGCGCGTTCGGCGCGAGACGCGCCGTGACCCAGCAGCCGAAGACGCCATAGACGATGCGGTAGGCCGTGGCGAGACCGAAGAGCGAGTTGGACATCGACTGCCCCCACGGGGGATAGACGCCCGAGGCGTGGAGGATCACATCCGTTCCCAGCGAGAGCACGAAGATCACCACGAAGCCGGCGAGCACGGCGAGAACGCTGCGTCCCGTCCGGCGCGGCGCCGCGCTCACGATGTCCTCCCTTCGCCCACCGTCTGCGACGCGAGAATGTCGTCGAGCGCGAGATAGCCCGCGGCGATGCCCCGCTCCATGCCGGAGCCGAGTGCGCCGTCGCGGATCTCCCGCGATTCGTAGAGCACGGTCGTCGTCACCGTGGTGCGGCCGTCGTGCTCCGTCAGGACCGCCGTCCCGACCGCTTCTCCCGGATACCAGGCCTCGTCGAACTTCTCGGTATTCACGATCCGGTCCGGCGGCGCGATCTCGCGGAACGTTCCTCGCATCCCCATCGTGGCTCCGTCCGGTCCATGCCAGAGATAGCGGTACGTGCCGCCGACACGCAGGTCGACCTCGCAGACCGCGAGCGACCAGCCGCCGAAAACGCCGAGCCACCGCTTGAGGAGCTCGGGCCGCGTCATGGCTTCGAAGACGAGGCCGCGCGGGGCGTCGAAGGTGCGCGTGATGACGATCTCGCGCTCGCCGCGCGGCTCGACTCTCAGATCTCCACTCTTGCTCATCGGCTTTTCCCTCCACGTTTCTTCTTGTCGACTTTCATCTCTTCGAGCAGGGCATCCAGGTTCAGGTAGCTCTTCTCCCAGAACTCGCGATAGGTCTCGAGCCAGCCGCTCGCCTGCGCCAGCGGCCGGCCCTCGAGGCGGCACGGGCGCCTCTGGGCTTCGCGCCGGCGGGAGACGAGGCCCGCGTGCTCGAGGACCTTGAGGTGCTTCGAAATCGCCGGCTGGCTCATGGCGAAGGGTTCGGCGAGGTCCATCACCGTCGTTTCCCCGGAAGCGAGGCGGGCCAGGATCGCCCGTCGGGTCGGGTCGGCCAGGGCCGCAAAAACGCTGTCGAGAGCGGCGTTGTCCATAACCAAATGGTTATATACAGCTGACGTGGCGCGACTGTCAAGGGGCCATTTCGAGGAGAATCAGCAGGGACGCGTTTTCGCTCGAGGAGATCACCATGCCCGCGACACCCATGTACGAAGACCTCGTCGGTTCCGAGGATCCGCTGGAGCTGCTGGCCTCGACGCCGGACCGCATCGCGCGCCTGGTGCGGCCGTGGCGGCCTGCGCGCTGGAAGGCGAGCTACGCGCCCGGCAAGTGGTCCGGGGCGCAGATCGTCCTCCACCTGGCGCAGGACGAGGTCGGCTGGTCCAACCGCGTGCGAATGGCGCTCAGCGGTTCCGACTACGTCGTCCAGCCTTTCGACGCCGCGGCGTGGGTCGAACGCGAAACTCCCGTGGACGCCCTGGCCGCTCTGGAGGCTTACCTCGCGCTGCGGAAGTTGAACCTCGGTCTCTACCGCGGCGTCTCCGAGGAGGATCGCTCGCGTCCGTTCCGTCACCCGCAGGTCGGCGAGATGTCGGTGGACTGGATCCTGCGCACTCTCGCGGGCCACGACCTGCACCACCTCAAGCAACTCGAAAAGGTCCGGCCGTGAGCCACGCCTTCCGCGACCTCGCGTTCCGGCTCGAAAACCGCCCGGGCGCATTGGCGGACGCCGGTGAAGCGCTCGGCGCGGCGGGTGTCAGCCTCGAGGGAGGGGGAGCCTTCACGGTGGAGGGGAGCGGGATCGCGCACTTCCTGATTGCCGCGGCTTCGGCGGCTCCCGCCCGGAAGGCCCTTGCCGCCGCCGGTGTGGCCGTGATCGGTGACCGCGAGGTCCTGGTCCAGAGGCTGGACCAGGAACGGCCGGGCCAGCTCGGCGCGATCTGCCGGCGCATGGCGGACGCCGGCGTCAACATCGAAACCCTCTACAGCGACCACCGGAACCAGCTCATCCTCGTCGTCGACGATCCGGCGCGCGGCCGAGCCGTCTCGGAGGCCTGGATGCGGGAGCGCGGGTCCGCGGCCTCCTGACTCGACGCTGCGACACCCGGCGCTTCAGCGCGCCTGTCGCTGACGCGATATCGTTCCCTCCAAGTTTTCAGTTTCCCCAACCGAGGAGGTGGACGCATGGTCGTTCCGTTGACTTCCCTCTGGGCCCCGATCCTTCTCTCGGCCGTCTTCGTGTTCGTGCTGAGCTCGATCATCCACATGGCGCTCGGCTACCACGCGAACGACTACCAGAAGCTTCCCGCGGAAGACGAAGCCATGGCCGCGCTGCGCAAGCTCGGCATCCCTCCGGGCGACTACTTCATTCCCAAGGCGTCGAGCCACAAGGACATGAAGAACCCCGAGTTCCTGAAGAAGGTCGAGCTCGGCCCTCTCGGCTCCCTGACGATCCTGCCTCCGAGCGGCTTCGCGATGGGGAAGCGGCTGGTCGGGTGGTTCCTCTATTCGATCGTCGTGGGCTGCGTCGCCGCGCACGTGGCCGGCACGACACTCCCCCCGGGCACGCCGTACAAGTTGGTCTTCCATACGGTCGCGCTGACCGCCTTCGCGGGGTACGCGCTCGCGCTCTGGCAGAGCCCGATCTGGAAGGGCACGAAGGTGAGCACCACGATCAAGGCCACCATCGACGGCCTGCTCTACGCGCTGCTGACGGCCGGCACGTTCGGCTGGCTCTGGCCCAGGTAGCGGCTCAGGCCCGGGGCGGAATCTCTTCCGGCCGCTTGCCGCGATCCCCGGGATCGCGGCGCGCGTGCTTGCGGGCATCGAACGGGACCGCCGCGTAGCAGATCGGGCACTTGAGGCGCCCGTCGCGAGGAATCGGCGCGAAGCGCGGCGATCGGCATTCCGCGCACACCCAGCGAGCGAAGCGGCGTTCCTCGCCTACGAAACCCATCTGCGGCGCATGTTAACTCGGACGTTGCTCCAAATCGGAGCAGCGTCGTCGCGCGGCATGCGAGAAGCCCCGAAACTACGGCCTCTTTTGGGGGGAATATGCGGGCCCGATCGTGGCATGGATCCTGCTCTCTCATGGGGTGTGGACGCGCAAGGCGCCCACCACGAAACGAAAGGAGAAAGCGATGCGATCCATGAGTCGATTCCTACTGGCAACCGCTGCAGCGTTCGTCATCGCGGCGGGTGTGGCTCGGGCGCAACAGCCCGATCCCGCGACTGAGCCCACTGCGGCTCCCCAAGTCGTGCCGACCGCGGTTCCGAATCCCCAGACAAGCACAGAGGCCGCTCCTCCGCAGCCCGTCCAGGGCGAGGAGAAGCCCGCTGACGCGCCGCCTCCGCAGGACGCGCCGCCGCCGGTCGACGCCGCTCCGGCTCCCGCTCCCGTCGAGGCCGCCCCCGTCGCTCCCGCTCCCGCGCCCGTCGTAGCGCCCGAGCCTCAGGCGCAGCCGCCGGCCGAGAAGCCCGCGGACAAGCCGGCTGAGAAGCCGTCCAAGAAGCGCGCGGAGAAGGTCGACAAGAAGCCGGTGAAGCCGGCCGTCGAGGAGAACAAGGAAATCAAGGCCGAGACGAAGCCCGCCGACGCGGCTGCGGCTGGTGCGGTTGCCGGCGCGAATCCGCCGTCGAGCGGCGATGGAGCGGTTCCGCCTTCGGCGCCCGCCGAGTCCGCTGCGCCTCCGGCCCCGATCGATACGACCGGCGCCACCAGCGTGAACACCAACAAGGAGACGGAGGAGGTTCCGGCCAAGAAGTCTTCGCCCATCGGGACGATCGTCCTCATCAGTGCCCTCGCCATCGGCGTCGGCATCGTGGTGCGGATGACCATGCGCCGCCGCAAGGAAGACGACATCTCGATCTTCGATCGGTCGCCTGCGCCCCGCGCGCCGCGTCCGCCGATCGCCCACCATCCCTAAGCACCTAACGCCATACCTTTCCCCTCGAGGCGGGCTCAGCCCGCCTCTTTTTTTTGGCCGGCACGAGTGAGTGAGGGATACGCGTCGCCGGTCGGCGGCCAGTCCCGGACTCGACGAGTCCGGCGTCGCGCAGGGAGACTGGCGGGGCTCAGGAAGACTGGCGGGGTGCCGGCGGGCCCCAGAGCTCGATTTCGGCCTTCAGGTGGTCGTCGATCCCCGCCGCGGCCTGCGGCCGGCTGATCCAGTAACCCTGCATCTCGTTGCACCCGTATTGCTGCAGGAGCTGGAACTGCTCTTTCGTCTCGACGCCCTCGGCGATCACATTGAGGCGCGAGCCGTGGGCCATCTCGATGATCGCGCGGACGATGCCCGCGTCGGCCGGATTGATCGGGGCGTCCGTCACGAAGGAGCGATCGATCTTGAGCGACGTGACGGGGTAGCGCTTGAGGTAGCTCATCGAGGAATAGCCCGTGCCGAAGTCGTCGATCGCGATCCCGACGCCCATGTTCCGCAGGACATTGAGATTCGCGACGACGATCTCCGCGCCTTCCATCGCGATCGATTCGGTGATCTCGACCTCCAGATGGCGCGGCTCGAGACGACGCGTCGGCGAGCGCCCGTTCGACCATCGGCGCGAGGTTGCGTTCCCGGAACTGGCGCGCCGAGAAGTTGACCGACACCCTCAGGTCCGGGAGCCAGTCCTTTTGCCAGCGCCGGAGCTCGGTACATGCGGAGCGCAGGACCCAGTCGCCGAGGGGCAGGATCAGCCCGGTCTGCTCGGCGACGGGGATGAAGGTGGTCGGGCCGACCATGCCCTTCTGCGGGTGCTGCCAGCGGACGAGCGCCTCGAGCCCCACGGTGCGTCCCGAGACGATGCTCGTAATCGGCTGGAAGTGGAGAAGGAACTCCTCGTTTTCGACAGCCAGGCGGAGGCCCTTCTGGAGCTCGAGGTGCTCGGCCGCCCGTACGGTGAGCTCGCGGGTGCAGAGCTGGAAATTGTTGCGGCCGAGCTCCTTCGCCCGGTACATGGCCGCGTCGGCGTTGCGGAGGAGCTCCTCCGGCTCCGTGCCGTCTTCGGGAAAGCTCGCGATGCCGATGGACGCGGCAATCTGGATCGAGCGCCCCTCCAGGGAGAACGGCCGGCTGATCAGCCCGAGGAGCTTCTGCGCGATGCTCGCGAGATCCTCGCTCTGACGGAGCTCGGGCACGAGGATCACGAACTCGTCGCCGCCCATCCGCGCCACGGTGTCGGCCTCGCGCACCGAGCGCTTGAGGCGGAGCGCGAGCGACTGGAGAAGACTGTCGCCGAGACTGTGGCCCCAGCTGTCGTTGACGTACTTGAAGAAGTCGATGTCGAGGTAGACCACCGCGAGCTTGCGCCCGTGGCGCCGGGCCTGGGCGAGGTCGACGTCGAGGCGGTCCAGGAGTCGGGCGCGGTTGGGCAGCTTCGTGAGCGGGTCGTTGTAAGCCTGCGCCACGATCTGGGCCTCGATGCGGCGGCGCTCGGTGACGTCCGTGATCGTGCCGACGATCGCCGGGTGGCCGTCGAGCTCGATCGCGGCCTCGAGCGCCTCGACCTCGACGGGGCGACCGCTCTTGTGGATCGCATGGAACGTGTAGGGCACGCCGTCCTCGTTGCCTTCGAGGGTCTGCCGCACCCGGGAGAAGACGAGCGCGTGGTCGTCGAGCGCCACGATGCTGGCGATCGAATCGAGCGCCAGGATCTCGGACTGCGTGTAACCGAGCGTCGCGGCGAGACGGGGATTGGCGTAGCGGTAACGGCCGTCCTGGAGCACGTACATTCCGACGACCGACTGCTCGACGAGCCGGCGGTACTCCGGCTCCACGGGCGCCGAGGCTTCGGCGACGAGCCGCCGCGCGGTGACGTCGCGGTAGACGCCCACGACGCCGCGAATCCCGCCGTTCGCATCCCGATGGGGAGCGAAGACCGCGGACAGCCAGCGCTCGACGACCGCCTCGGGCGAGGACCACACGAAGTCGTCGGAGGTCACGGTCTCGCCGGCGAGAGCGCGATCGAGCAGCGCCGTCATCTCGAGGTGGCGGGACGGCGGAAGGATCTCGAGAACGCCACGGCCCAGGGCCGCCTCGGAAGAGACGCCGGTCAGCTCCTCCATCCTCGGGTTCCACAGCGTGTGCCGCAAGTCGCGGTCGAACGCGACGACGCCGTCGCCGGAGCTGGCGATGAGCTCCCGGGGCAGCGTGTCCGCGCGGGCAGGCCGCAGATCGACCGGGGTCGTCACTGCGGCGGGCAATGCTCCGTCCGACCGCGCGACGCGCGGCGGTACCGGGGTTCCGCTACCTCCGGGGATGCTCATGGCAAGCTGTCAGGGTTCTGACAGCCAATTTTAACAGCGATCCCGCCTTTTCGGGCGGGCGGGGAGGCCTACTTCGCCATTCTCATGGCCGCGCGGATCGCCGCGTCGACTCCGGACTTCAGCCGGATGGCGCGGACCTGGAGCCGGGCCTGGCGGGAAAGCTTCCGGATCGACGCCAGATAGCGTCCCTGAGCCTGACGCGCCCGCCGCTGGGCGGCCGTGATGGCGCGCCGCGCCCGCGGTCCCTCGCGCGCCGCGGTTTTCGCGACCGTCGCCGCCACGTCTTCGCCGAGAGCGGAGAGGCGGGCCCGGAGCTCGCGGATCGTCTTCTCCCGTCGCTTCAAAGCGGCCGTGACGTCCTTGGCCGCGATCTTTCCGTCGTCCATGAGCATCTGCAGGGCCAGCGAGGCATGGTGTGCCGAGAGTCTGAGGGCTTTCTTGGTCTTTGTTCTCACGTTGTGTCCTTTCGGAATGCATCATAGTGCCAGGAAGCGGCGTATTCGTATGGAGCCGTCTGTCGACATACGCGTCGCGCGTCGCTTCTTTCGAACCGTGTAGTATGTGCGGCCGTTCTCGGGGGGAGCCGTTCGATGCAAAAGCGGAAGCCTCGGCGTCGCCGCGGGCGTGTGATCGCCGCCACCGCCCTGGCCGCGGCGGGAGTCGGGACGCTCGCGTTCGCGAAGTCGACGGACTGGTTCCGTGCCTTCGGCGCCCGCTCCGAGGGGAAGCGCCTGGCGCGCCTCCGGGCGTCGCCGCAGTGGAAAGACGGCCGTTTCGAGAACACCGTTCCGACGATCACCGTCGCGCCGAGCCGCATCCTGGAAACCCTCCGGCTCCAGTTGGCCGCGGCCGACACCCGGTACCCGTCGCGGCCGATGCCGGTGGTGCGCTCCTCGGCCGCCGAGCTCGCCTCCCCGCCGGCCTCGGGCCTGCGAATCACCTGGCTCGGCCATGCGACGGCCCTCGTGGACATCGACGGGGCGCGCGTTCTCACGGATCCGGTCTGGAGCCAGCGCGTGTCTCCGTCCGGGTGGATCGGCCCGCGAAGATTCTTCGCACCGCCGGTGGCGCTGTCGGACCTTCCGGAGCTCGACGCGGTCGTCGTGTCGCACGATCACTACGACCACCTCGACATGCCGGCGGTCGTCGCGCTCGCGGCCCGCGGCACGCGCTTCTTCGTTCCGCTGGGCGTCGGGGCGCACCTGGAGCGATGGGGCGTGCCGGCCTCGCGGATCGAGGAGCTCGACTGGCAGGAGTCGCGCTCCGCCGGTCCATTGACGCTCACGCTCACGCCGGCGCGCCACTTTTCGGGCCGCGGCCTCGCCGACCGCGACGAGACGCTATGGGGCTCCTGGGTCCTGGCGGGCCCGACGCACCGCGTCTACTACAGCGGCGACTCGGGGTATTTCGACGGGTTTCGCGAGATCGGGAAGACACACGGGCCCTTCGACGCGACGCTCATGAGCCTCGCGTCCTACGGTCCGACGTGGCCGGACGTTCACATGACTCCCGAAGAGCTGGTCCTCGCGCACGTCGAGCTGCGCGGAGGAGCGCTCGTGCCGGTGCACTGGGCCACGTTCAACCTCGCCTTTCACGACTGGAACGAGCCGGCGGCGCGGGCGGCGGCCGCGGCGCGGGAGCGCGGTGTGCGTCTCCTGCTCCCGCGCCCGGGACAGATGCTCGAGCCCGGCCTCCCGGTCGGGCTCGAGGAGTGGTGGAGGAGCCCTAGGCGATCTCGCCGCCGCCGCGCTCGCACCGTCGAGGGTCCGGCGCGCGTATTTGCGTGGAAGCGAGGCGCCATGTTTCAGATTCGCCGTTCCGACGAGCGGGGCCACTTCGACCACGGGTGGCTCGACACCCGCCACACCTTCTCCTTCGGCGACTACAACGACCGCCGATTCATGGGTTTCCGCGACCTGCGCGTGATCAACGAGGACCGCGTGCGGCCCGGCCAGGGCTTCGGCACGCACGGCCACCGGGACATGGAGATCCTGTCCTACGTGCTCGAGGGCGGTCTCGCGCACAAGGACAGCATGGGCAACGGCTCCGTGATCGTCCCCGGCGACCTCCAGTACATGAGCGCGGGCACCGGCGTGCGCCACAGCGAGTTCAACGCCTCGGACACGGAGCCCGTGCACTTCATGCAGATCTGGATCCTCCCGAGCGCCGAAGGCCAGCCGCCGCGGTACGACCAGAAGCGCTTCGATCCGGAGTCGACGAAGGGGCGCCTCCGCCTGGTGGCGTCGGGCTCGGGCGCGGACGGGTCCATCGCGATCCGCCAGGACGTGAACGTGTACGCCTCGCGGCTCGACCCCGGCCAGACGGCAACTCTGACGCTGCCGGAAGGCCGGCACCTCTGGGCGCAGATCCTTCGGGGCGACGTCGACGTCAACGGCCAAGCTCTCGCCGCCGGCGACGGCCTCGCGGCCTCGAACGAGACCGGCTTCCGGTTCGCCGCCGGCGCCGCTCCCGCCGAGCTCCTCGCCTTCGACCTCGCGTGAGGACCGCGGCCGCCCGCAATCTCCTGTGACAAGCTCACCGGGATGACGGCGTCGGCGTCGCAGACCTCCGAGTCGCCCCGACGCTGGCGCGCGCTCGTCCTCATCGCCTCGGCCGAGCTTCTGGCGATGTCGCTCTGGTTCTCGGGCTCGGCCGTCGCACCCGCGCTCCGCGTCGAGTGGGGTCTCTCGGAATCCGGCGGCGCCTGGCTCACGCTCGCCGTCCAGCTCGGTTTCGTCATCGGGACGCTCGTGTCCGCGCTCGGCAACCTGCCCGACGTCCTCTCCGCGCGGCGGCTGTTCGCCGCTTCGGCCCTCCTCGGCGCGATCGCGAACGCCGGCGTCGCCTTCGCCGCGCGCGGCCCCGTGGGCGGCATGGCCCTGCGATTCGCGACGGGCTTCTTCCTCGCGGGCGTCTACCCGCCCGGGATGAAGATCATGGCGAGCTGGTTCCGGCGCGGCCGCGGCCTCGCCCTCGGGATCCTCGTCGGCGGCATCTCGCTCGGGAAGGCCTTTCCGTACCTCGTGAATGCCCTGGGAAGCGAGCGCTGGCGGGTGAATGTGCTCGCCGTCTCGGGGTTCGCGGTCCTCGGAGGCGCGCTCGTTCTCTTCTTCGTCGAAGACGGCCCGTTCGCGGCGCCGGCCGCCCGATTCGACTTCGGACAGATCGCGAAGGTCTTCGGGAACCGGGGAGTGCGGCTGGCCGACTTCGGCTACTTCGGACACATGTGGGAGCTCTACGCGATGTGGACGTGGTTTCCGGTCTTCGCCCGCGAGAGCTTCGCGGCCCGCGGGCTGGCGCGCCCGGCGCTCGCCGAGATGATCGCCTTCCTCGTGATCGGCGCGGGGTTCGTCGGCTGCATCCTCGCCGGTCTCGCCGCCGATCGCATCGGCCGCACCGCCGTGACCTCGGTGGCCATGGCGGTTTCCGGCGCCTGCTGTCTGCTGATCGGGTTTCTCTTCGGCGGAAATCCCTGGCTCCTGCTCGCGGTGGCCGCCGTGTGGGGCGCCTCCATCGTCGCCGACTCGGCGCAATTCTCGGCGTGCGTCACGGAGCTCGCGGATCCTCCCTACGTCGGCACGGCCCTCACGGTCCAGACCTGCGTCGGGTTTCTCCTGACGATGGCGTCGATCGAGCTCGTGCCCCGGCTCGTCTCGGCCGTCGGCTGGCGCTGGGCGTTCGCCGCGCTCGCCCCCGGCCCCTTTCTCGGGATCCTCGCCATGCAGCGCCTGCGCCGTCTTCCGGAGGCGGCGCAGATCGCGCAGGGGCGGAGGTGACGCGGGTTCGCTAGGGGGAAAACGTGCGCACGAGAAACGTCGCCATCTGCTGCCGGAGGACGGCGTTGTTCGGGCAGTAGAGCAGCGGCGAGACGTCGAGCAGCCTCCGGTGATGCCCTTGGTGTAGAGATCCTCGATGAAGTCGGCGGCGAAGGAGCCGACGGGCACGTCGCCGAAGATGCCGGTCGCCGGAGGCGGGACGTAGCCGGAGCCTTCGCTCGTCTTCAGGAGAAAGATCGCCATCTGCGCGCGCGTGACCGACTGGGACGGGCAGTAGATGTCGGTGCCGCAGCCCGCCGTCACGCCCTCGGCGGCGAGCTGCTCGATCCAGTCGGTGAAAGGCCCCGGGCAGGGCACGTCGTCGAAGACCCCTGTGCAGGCCGGCGGCGTATAGGCGGAGCCGTGCTCGGACTTGAGCAGGAAGGCGGCCATCTGGTCGCGGCGGACCGGAGAAGTCGGACAGTAGTTGCCGCCCCCGCAGCCGCCGGTGATGCCATCGGTCGCGATCGTGATGATGTCGTCGTGGAACAGGGAGCTGACCGGGACGTCCCCGAACTCGACGGACAGCGTCGCCGCGTTGGAGGTGACTTCGCTGCAGGCGTCGTGACGACGACGTCGTACGAGCCGGCGTCGTCGAAGGCGACCGGGTCGATCGTCAGAGTGGCCGTCTGCGAGCCCGAGATCGTCCCGCCGTCCGACAGCGGCACGCCGCCCTTGCGCCACTGGTAGGAGAGCGCCCCCAAATCCGACGCCGCGACGCTGCAGCTCGCCCGGCGTCCGGTGACGACCGACCTCGAGCCGACGGTCGGCGAAAGATGGCTGTTGAGCAGGATCCCCCATCCTCCGTTGGCTGCATCGACAGCACGTCCGGCGAGCCCGTGAAGGACGCGACCGCGCCGGCGGCGCAGGTTGAAGACCGGAACAGGCTCGCCCGGCGCGAAAGCGCCTCCGCCGAGGCCCCGGAAATACATGGTCGCCGACGGCGGAACGTTGGTCGTCAGGATGTCGACGTGGCCGTCTCCGTCGAAGTCGGCCGCCACGGCGCCCAGCGGAGAGGCCCGGGATCGATGACGACGGGATCGTCGAAGTCGCCGTCCCCGTGGCCGAAATAGGCCTGCGTCCCGTCGGATCGCTCTCCGTCGCGAGCGAGTCGAGGAATCCGTCGCCGTTCGAGATCGGCCAGGAAGATCTGCGGAGTGTCTGCGCCAGGCTGTCGTGGGTGTAGGACTCGGTGAACGTGCCGTCCCCGTTGGAGAGCCAGACGCGCAGCGTGCCCGTCGGCTCGCCTCCCGGAGTCTGCACGAACGCGATGTCGTCGAGCGCGTCCGCGTTGAAGCGGCCGACCGAGAATCCGTCGTCGTAGACCGATCGCGGGTTCGAAACCCGCTCCCCGAATGTGCCGTCGCCGTTGCCCTGGCGGACCAGGATGTCCCAGCCGGCAGGGAGAGCGCGCGAGGAGGTCGAGATGGCCGCTGGTCGTGAAGACGCCGCTGTCGACGGCCGCGAAGTCGGGTTCGTGCCCGGCCGGGTCGAAACTCGCCGTCGCCGTGGCCCATCTGAATCCGCGTCTGGTTGAAGCCGGCCACTCCGAGGTCGAGTCGTCCATCGTCGTCGAAGTCGGCGGCCAAGACGCCCGGCGGATACTCCGCGTTGTCGATCGGCCGCGGGATCCTCGAATGTCCCGTCCCCGTTGCCGGGATAGGAACGCGATCGTGATGTTGCCGTAGCCGCCGACACGAGATCGAAGATGACCGTCGCCGTCGAAATCGCCCGAGGCGCGGCCTGCCCCGCTTCCCAGGGAGGCGCGGCTCCGGCCGCCGAGCGCAGGCGGGCCGCCCCATTGCCGAGGAGGACGCTCGCTCCGGCCGCGCCGGCGATCGCGACGTCGAGCAGCCCGTCGCCGTCGAGGTCCGCGGCCGCGAGCGAACGCAGGTTGTCCCGCTGGCGGCCGCGTACTGCGTCGCCGGACCGAGAGCGGCGCCGGTCCTGCGCTCGCAGGACCCCGACGCTCCCGACGCCGAACTGCGAGTCTGCCGGAGAGCACGAGCGCATCGTCCCGCCCGTCCCCGTCGACGATCCGCGAGGTGCATGCGTTCCGTTTTCGCCCGACCCAGGTCTCGAGCGCGGCCTCGAAGGCGCCACCGCCGATGCCCCGGAGGATGCCGACCCACGTGCCGTCGTTCGAGCCGTAGCCTCCGCGCACGACGCCGATGTCCAGAATCCCGTCGCCGTCGACGTCGCCCGCGGCCACGCCGTGCGAGTTCGGGACCCTCGACGAGCTCGCGTACGCCGCGCTCGAACGTGCCGTTCCCCGCGTTGCGAAAGACGTAAACGACGGAGCCCACGGCGACGATGTCGTTCGAGTCCGTCGCCGTCGACATCGCCGCCCGCGATGTCGCTGACGCCCTGCAGATGCGAGCGGGAGACGTCGTAGATCACCGGATCGGCGAACGTCCCGTCGCCGTGATTGATCAGGACGCTCACGCCGAAGACCGTGATGACCGCCAGGTCCGGCACGTCGTCGCCATCGAACTTGCCCGCCACCAGAGTCGATATGGAGCCGCCCGTCGCGGGATACGCCTGCGGATCCTCGAAGGTCCCGTCGCCGTGTCCGAGGAAGACGTAGATCGTTCCGTACGCGCCGACCGCGATGTCGACATGCAGGTCGCCGTTGAGATCGGCGGCGATCAGCGACTCGCCGCCCACGCCCTCGGAGAAGCCGACCGGCGCGCCGAAGGTGCCATCGCCGGCCCCGGCAAAGATCGCGATGCCGAAGTACTCGCCGGTCAGGACCACGTCGACGAACGTGTCTTCGTTGAAATCGGCGAGGCCCACGCCCTGCGGGCTCCCCTCGATCGGAAGCCATCCGGGCTGGAGGAAGGTCTGGTCCGGACAGGCCGGCTGCGCCCGCGCGGACGCCGCGAGCGCCGCAGCCAGAAGCGCGACTCCGAGTCCGCGTGCGGTGAATCGGCTCACGGCAGGAACGTCCTCGCGAGCAACGCCGCCATCTGCTGGCGCAATACGGGGCCGTCCGGACAATAGAGACGCGGCGACGCGGAGCATCCGCCGACGATGCCGCGCGCGAAAAGATCCTCGATGAAGTCGGCGGCGAAATCGCCCGACGCGACGTCTTCGAACACGCCCTGCGCCGGCGGAGGAACATAGTCCGGTTCCAAAGCCGTCTTGAGCACCAGAACGGCCATCTGCGCGCGCGTGACAGATCGTCCGGGACAGAAGGCGTCGCCTCCGCAGCCCTGGGTGATGCCCTCCGTGGCCAGCCGCTCGATCCAGGACGCGAACAGGCCCGGACAGGGCACGTCGGCGAACGCGCCTCCGCATGCGGGCGGGGCGTAGGCTTCGCCGTGCTCGACCTTGAGCAGGAACACGGCCGTCTGGTCGCGCCGCACGGGCGAGGTCGGACAGAAGTTCCCGTTTCCGCATCCTCCCGTGATGCCCGCGGCGGCGATCCGGAGGATGTCGTCGTGGAACGGCGACGAAAGCGGAACGTCCGCGAACTCGACGGAGAGACCGGCGGAGCGCGAGACCGTCGCGCCGCAGGCGTCGGTCACCCGGACCTCGTAGGATCCGGCATCCGAAACCAGGGCGTCGTCGATGCTCAGGGTCGCCGTGTGGGCGCCGTGAATCCGCCCGTCGTCGGAGAGCGGCGCGCCGTCCTTGAACCAGGCGACCGTGGGAGAGAGACCGGCCACGGGGACCGAGAGGACGACGGGAGCGTCGACCGTGACGGTCCGGGACTCGAGGGTTCCGACCGAAGCGGCGGAGGTCGCGAAGATCGCGACGGCCCAGGCGTCGTTGCTGGCCACGGCGATCGCCGGAACGCCGCCGGGGCCCAGATTCCCGACCGCGACGCCGAGCGGTCGCGCGGGCGCCGGGTACTCCTGCGGAGCGAGAAACGTCCCGGCTCCGGTTCCGAGCAGGACGGAAATGCTGTTGCCGGTGACCGCTGAACTCCCCGTTGGCGGTCACGAAGTCGAGGTGCCCGTCGCCGTCGATATCCGCGGTGGCGATTCCCGAGACCGGCCAGCCCGTCGCGATCAAAATGGGGCTTCCAAAACCTCCGGAGCCGTCGCCGAGCAGCAGGGCCACGTTGCTCGTGTCCGCGCTGGCCGCGAGCAGATCGAGGTGGCCGTCTTCGTCGAAGTCGCCGGCCACCGGAAGCACGGGCCCGAGACCGGCGAAGTAGGACACCGGGCTGCCGAACGTGCCGTCGCCGTGGCCACCGTAGAACTGGACCGTGAAGCTTCCGTTGCAGCAGCCGCCGATCGTCAGCACGAGATCCACGACGCCGTTCTCGTCGAAGTCGCCCGCCACCAGATCGGACGCCGGAGGCTCGAGATAGACCGGCGTCAGCGGCGAGAAGGTCGCGTTGCCGAGTCCGAGAAGGACGGTCAGCTCTCCGTTGCTGGAGCCGCCGGCGACGGTGGCCAGATCCAGGATTCCGTCGCCGTTGAAGTCCGCCGTCACGAGGTTCGTGCCGCCGACCGCGGGAGAGTCGCCCGCGATTTCGAACGTGCCGTCGCCGTGCCCCCGGTAGACGATGACTCCGTAGAAGCCGATGCTCGCGAGATCGAGGTTCCCGTCCATGTCGAAGTCGGCCGCGATCAGGCGAGATCCGGCGCCGGTCAGCGAGGGGGCCGCCGTGAAGGCGCCGCCGTCGTTCAGGACGATCCCGATCGTGCCTTCGAAATTCTGGCCGAGCACCGCCATGTCGTCCTGCCCGTCGCCGTCGAAATCGCCGACCGCGATCTGCGTGGGAGTGAGATCGACGGGCACGCTCCGAGGCGCGGCGTACTCGCCGGCGCCGAGGCTGCGGAGCAGGATGATCGCCTCTTCGTAGTAGTTGGCACCCGCGAAATCCGGCAGCCCGTCGGAGTCGTAGTCCGCGACCGCGAGCGGACCGCCTTCGAGCAGGAAGCTCCGGCCGATCGCGAAGGTCCCGTCGGGCTGCTGGAGCAGCGGAACGAGGGAGCTGGCGACGGAGACCGCGAGATCGAGGTCGCCGTCGCCCTCCCAGTCCACCGGCAGCAGCGCGGAGGTCCCGCGGGAGCTGGCCAGCGTCGTCGTCGCCGGCGGCTGAAACGTCCCGTTGCCGTTCCCGCGAGCGAGGGCCACCACGTTGTCGTAGCCGGCCGCGAGATCGAGGTGTCCGTCATCGTTGAAATCGGCCGCGGTCAGCGTGGACAGCTCGTGACCGAAGGAGACCGCGATCGGGGGCCCGAACGTGCCGTCCCCGTTGCCGGGAGCGATGTGCGCGTCGTAGCTCCAGGCGACCTTTCCGGCGACGTCGAGCTTGCCGTCGTCGTTGAAGTCGCCGACGACGATGCCCGACGCCAGAGCCTCCGGGGAGCCGACGCCGGCCTGAAACGTTCCGTCGCCGTAGCCCAGGAGCACGTACACGTTGCCCGTGTCGTAATCCGACTGAACGAGGTCGAGGATTCCGTCGCCGTCGAAGTCGCCGACCGCCATGTCCGCGGCGTTGTGGGCACCGGCGAACGGGACCGGCGTCCCGAACGTGCCGTCGCCGTTGCCGAGCTGGACCTGGACGGACGAGCCATAAGTCGACGCGACATCGAGGTTCGCGTCGTCATCGAAGAGGCCGACCACGATCGGAAGGCGTGCGCTCGAGGACGTCGTGATCGGCGGTCCGAACCCGCCCGCGCCGTCTCCGAGCAGGACCGTCAATCCCTGCCCGGCGATCGTCAGCACATCCGGATGGCCGTCGTTGTTGAAATCGCCGGCGACCGTTCCTTCCGGTGTCGCGCCCAGCGGAAAGCGCGGCGCGGCAGCGAGAACCTCTCCCGCGCAGATTTCGGCCTCGGCCGTTCGCGCGGACATCGCACACGTCAGCGCGGTCGCGCCCGCCAGGAGCAAAAAGAGGCGAAATCGCATCATTCGAGAACGCTTGTCGCCGAAAGACTACTGCGACGCGCGGCCGACGGCAACTCGCTGGACGCCCTGCCGGACCGCAGGAAGGGTTTCCGGCCTCTTGCGGCCCCACTTCGGCCCCGGTTTCGCGGCCAGACCCCTCACGCCGGCGGTCTCGCCGGGCACGCTCGATGTGGATCTTCGTCCCGTGGAGCGGGTGAATCGACCGCCTTCGGATATCGTTCCCGCGTGAAGAACGGACGCGTCCGCTCGCGGCCCCGAGCGTGAAGCCGTCTTGAAAATCACCGTCGAAGTTCCCTATGGCGACATCGACGCCATGGGACATCTGAACAACGTCGCCTATCTGCGTTACCTGGAATGGGCGCGCCAGAAGTACTGGCTCGGCATGCGGGGCTCGATCGATTTCCTGGACATCGACTTCGTCGTGGCGCGTTGCGAGATCGACTATCGGTCCTCCTCCTACATGGGCGAGATTCTCGAGATCGACATCCGCGTCTCCCGGATGGGACGCTCGTCGTTCGATTTCGCTTACCGGATCACGGGCGCCGACGGGCGGCTCGTCGCCGAGGCGACGACGACGCAGGTCTGCTACGACTGGCGCGCACGGAGCAAGGTTCTCCTCACCGAAGAGCGCCGGCGCGAGATCGCGGCCTTCGAGGCCGGGCCGCAGTAAGATCCGCGGCGGTTTCCTGGAGGTGCCCATGCGCTCCCTGATTCGCGTGTTCCTCGCTGCTGGCCCGCGCTCGGTGGCGTCGCACCGGTTCCGGCCGCCGAAGCCCCGGTCGACCCGCGAACGAAGGTCGACGAGCTCTTCCGCGACTACGACCGTTCCGATATGCCGGGCTGCGCGCTGGGCGTCTACCGCGACGGAAAAATCGCCTACGCCCGCGGCTACGGGATGGCCAATCTCGAGCTCGGCGTCGCGAACTCGCCCCAGACGGTCTTCGACATCGGCTCGACGGGCAAGCAGTTCACGGCGTTCTCGATCCAGCTGCTCGCCCAGGAGGGCAAACTCTCGCTGGACGACGACATCCGCAAATGGATGCCGGAGATCCCGTCCTACGGCAAGACCATCACGATTCGCCACCTCCTCCACCACACCGGCGGCCTGAGGGACTACATCGAGCTCATGAGCCTGCAGGGCGTGATGCAGGAGGATCTGACCGGCGACGCGGAAGTCCTCGAGATCATGGCCCGCCAGAAGGCTCCCAACTTCCCGCCCGGCGAGGAACACCTCTACAGCAACACCGGCTACAACCTGCTCTCCATGATCGTGAAGCGGGCCAGCGGCCTGTCGCTGCGGGACTTCGCGGCGGAGCGGATCTTCGGTCCGCTGGGCATGACGCACACGCAGTACAACGACCTCCACACCCGGATCATCCCCAACCGCGCCACGGGCTACAGCCGCCCGAAGGGCGGCGTCTGGGGCATCGACATGTCCGACTGGGAGCAGACCGGCGACGGCGCTGTGAACACGACTGTCGAGGATCTGCAGCTCTGGGACGAGAACTTCTACGACGGAAAAGTTGGCGGCCCGAAGCTCATCGAGGCGATGCACGAGGTCGGCGTCCTCAACAACGGCAAGAAGCTCCAGTACGCGTCGGCGATCTACGTCACCACGTACCGCGGCCTGCCGGCGATCACGCACGGAGGATCCTGGGCGGGCTTCCGCGCGCAGCTCATGCGCTTTCCCAAACAGCATCTTTCGGTCGCGTGCCTGTGCAACAACGGCGGCACGGCGAACCCCAGCCGGCTCGCCTCGAAAGTCGCCGACATCTACCTCGGCGATCTGATGACTCCGGCCGCCGAGAAGAAGGCGGCGGAGACGCCGGCCGCGGCGCCCGCCGAAGCCTCGGCGTGGACCGGCGCCTACCGGAACCCGACCTCGGGCGACCTCGTCACGCTGTCGCTCCAGGACGGCGTTCTGGTCGCCGAAGCCGACGGCGACGAGCCCAAGCTGACGCCCGACGGGCAGAATCGCTTCCGCACGGCGAATCCTCCGAACGGCGTGGCCCGAGTCGAGACCGTGTTCGAGCCGGCGAAGGGGAGCGCCCGTCCCCGCATGCGGGTGACCACGACGGACGAAGACGGGGACGTCGAGACCGAGACTTTCGAGCCGGTGGAGCGGTGGACGCCGACCGCGGCCGACCTCTCGGCACTTGCCGGAACCTACGCGAGCCGCGAGCTCGACACGACCTGGAGGCTGGTCGTCGAGAAGGGCCAGCTCTTCATCCGCCATCGCGGCATCCCCGCCCAGGCGCTGACTCCCACGGTGCGGGACGCGTTCACGCTCGAGGGGATGAACCTCGTCTTCCGCAGGGGAGGGGGCGGGAAGGCCTCGGGGTTCACGCTCGACGCGGGGCGCGTCCGCGGCGTGCTCTTCGCCCGGGCTGCGGAGTAGGTCCGGAGCGTCTCCTCGCGCGTCGACCCCCCTTGCACGGGCCGCGGCGCGGACGGAGAATCGAGCCGCCGATGGCCGAACGGCGCGCCTACGCTCGTAAGAAGCGGCGGTTCCTGGTCGAGTTCAGTCTCCAGGGAGCCGCCTGCAACGGGTTCACCTACGACGTATCGCCGACCGGGATTTTCGTACGTTCGACCCGTCTGCCCAATCCCGGGACGTACCTGACCGCCAACCTGCATCTGCCCGAGGGCAAGCGCATCGCTGTCCGTGGGCGAGTCGTGCGGTCTTTCCGCGTACCTCCCGCCCTCACGCGCCTGATTCCGAGCGGTTTCTCGATCCGGCTCGCCGACACGCCCGAGGACTACTTCCAGTTCCTTTCGACTCTGTAAGGCGCAAGCCGCCGTCTAGACGCCGTAGGTCAGGCGGACCATCTTCTCGACGGTGACGGCGCCGGGCTCGCGCGAGACGAGCTCGATCGGATCGCCCGCGCCGAGCTCGCCCTCTTCGAGCACGCGAAAGTAGAAGCCCGTCCGGCCGCTCCGGAGAAATGCTTTCGGAAACGTCGGCCGCTCCATCTTGAGCGCGAGCTTGTAGCAGGGGGAGCGGGGCTGGCTCACCTGGAGGAGCGCTCCGCCCACCCGGTAGACGTCGTCGATGCGGACATCGGTCTCGGGCATGCCCTCGACGGTGAGGTTCTCGCCGAACTGCCCGTGAGGGAATTCCACGCCGAGCTCCCTGCGCCAGTGCGTGTAGCCGGAGAGGTCGTACGCGTACACCGCCTTCTCCGGGCCGCCGTGCACGCGAAGGTCGGCCTGGCCGTCGCCCTCGAGTCCCAGACGATGCACGCGGACGCGGAAGAGGACGGGGTCTTTGTAGATCGCGGTGCGGACGGTGCGGCCGCGATGCTCGACGGCCCGGGGCCGGCCTGTCTGGACGGAGAGAAGCTTCATGCTCTGAATGATGCTAACCGGACACAAAAGGTTTCAAGAGTTACATATCGGTCAATAGCTCGGCCGGCCGGGATGATTCTTGCCACTTGCATTTAAAAGTAAATAAGTAGTAAGTTATTAACTATGGGGCGGACGGCACGCGTGACCCGCGAGCAGGTGCTGACGGCGGCGCGCGAGGAATTCGTGACGCGCGGCTTCGAGGGCGCCACGCTCTCCGCGATCGGAGCCAAGCTCGGGATCTCTCCGGCGGCGGTCCTGCGCCACGCGCCGACCAAGCGCGAGCTCTTCGCCGCGAGCATGCGTCCGAGCACCGGCGACATGGAGCCCCTCGCGTTCCTCGAGAAGCTCGACGGCTCCGAGGATCCGCGCGAGGTGCTTCGCCGGGTCGGCGAGACCATGGTTCCTTTCCTCGAGTCCAGGATCCGCGAGGTCGTCGCCCTCTGGGTCTACTTCAAGCAGGTCCCGGGAGTCGGGCGCCTCCCTCTGCCGTTCGATCCGGAAGCCCGTCCGACGCCCCCCCAGCGGAACCTCCGCTTCCTCGAGGCCTACTTCCGCCGCGCCGTGCGCCACGGGCGCCTGCGCCTCGAGGATCCGACGGCCGCCGCGTTCGCGTTCCTCTCCACCGTGCATTCGTTCGTGTTCCTGCAGTACGTCGTCCAGGTCCTCGAGAAACCGATGGCGCTCGACGACTACCTCGACACCGTGCTCGACGTCTGGACGCGGGGCGCGATCGTGAGCTGCGAACGTCCCGCCGCGTGGGAGGAAGCGATGAACCGCGCTCGGATCCCGATGAGACTCGTTCGATCGATTCTCTCGTGCCTCGCGCTCGTCGCCGGAGGCGCCGCGGCCTTTTCCGGCTGCCGCGCCAAAGACGACGGCCGGATCGTCCACCTCAACGGTCGCATCGAGGCGCCCCTCGTGGACCTCGCGCCCAAGGTCTCCGGACGTGTCGTCGAAGTTCTCGTGCGCGAGGGCGATCGGGTCAAGGCCGGCGACGTGCTCGTGCGGCTCGATCTGGGCGACACCGCGCTCGCCGTCGAGCGGGACCGCGAGGGCGTCCGCTCGGCGCAGGCGCGCTACGAGGATCTGGCTTCGGGAAGCCGTCGCTCCGAGGTCGCCGCCGCGGAGGCCGACGTGCGCGACAAGCAGGCCGCCGCCGCCCTCGCGCGCCGCGAGCTCGAGCGCCAGAACATGCTGCTCGAGCACAAGATCGGCACCGCACGCGATCAGGATCGCGCGAAGACGGAGCTCGAGCGCGCCGAGTCCGCCCTGAAGGCGAGCCAGGGGCGCCTGCAAATGACCGTCGAGGGCTCGCGCCGAAACCAGACCGAGCAGGCCCGCTTCGAGGCGGACCGGGCGAAGGTGCAGCTCCGGCAGTCCGAGACCGTGGCGAAGGAGGCCGAGATCCGGGCGCCCGCCGACGCCGTGGTCCTGCATCGCATCGCCGAGCCGGGGCTCCTGCTCGCCGACGGGGCAGCCGGCGCTGACGCTCGCGTTCGCCGACCGACTCTACGTGCGGACCTTCGTTCCCGAAACGAAGCTCGGCAAGGTTCGGACCGGCCAGAAGGCGAGGGTGTCCGTGGACGCGTTTCCCGGAAGGACGTTCGACGCCGTCGTCGCGGAGATCTCCCCGAACGCCGAGTTCACACCCAAGGCGGTCGAGACGAAGACCGAGCGCATCAACCTGGTCTACTCCACCAAGGTCGACCTGGTGGCCGGATGGAAGGAGCCGCTCGTTCCGGGACAGCCCGCCGACGTCGCGGTCGACACGGCCGGGGCCCCCGGAGGCTCGTCGCAGTGATCGAGGCGCGCGGTCTCGTCAAGAGATTCGGGACGCACGAAGCCCTCAAGGGCGTCGACCTCTCGATCGGGGCGGGGGAGCTCTTCGGCCTGATCGGCCCGGACGGTGCCGGCAAGACGACCTTCTTCCGGCTCGTCGCGGGCCTGCTCGAGCCGACCTCCGGCACGGTGACTCGCGACCCCGACGCCGCCTTCGGCTTCGTGCCTCAGCGGTTCGGCCTCTACGAGGATCTCTCGATCGACGAGAACCTGAAGCTGCGTGCGAAGCTGTACGGCGTTCCCGACGCGGAGGCGGTGCCTCTCGCGAAAGATCTGCTCGGCCGTGTGGGTCTGGAGCGATTCGGGGCCCGGCTCGCCGGCGCGCTCTCGGGTGGCATGAAGCAGAAGCTGGCGCTCGTCGCGGCGCTGCTCACGCGCCCGCCTCTCCTCCTGCTCGACGAGCCGACGACCGGCGTCGATCCGGTGTCCCGGCGCGAGTTCTGGATGCTTCTGAACGAGCTCCACCACGAGGGGCTCACGATCGTGATCTCGACGCCCTACATGGACGAGGCCGAGTACGCGACGCGCATCGGCTTTCTCGACGAAGGACGGCTCTCGGCGCTCGGGACCCGCGAAGAGATCGTGGCGTCCTACCCGAGGAAGCTCCTCGTCGTGCGCTCCGCCGATCGGGTGCGGGTGCGCGAGAAGCTGTCGGGCCCGGACTGCCCGGAGGTCGACGACGTATCGCTCTTCGGCAGCCAGCTCCACGTCCGGGGAGCTTCGGGGGTCGGCGACGAGCTCGTCGGAATCGTGCGCCGGCGGCTTTCGGGTGTCGTGGCCGAGGACGAGGTCCAGCCGGTGCCGCCGACGCTCGAAGACGTCTTCGTCCTCAAGAGCGAAGAAGAGGAGGCCGCGTGAGCGAGGCGACTCCAGGCCGCGGCGGCGGGCGCGAGATCTTCCTCGAGGCGAAGCACCTCACCCGGCGCTTCGGAGCGTTCGTCGCAGTGAACGACGTGAGCTTCCGCGTGCCGCGCGGCAAGGTCTTCGGCTTTCTCGGGCCGAACGGCTCCGGCAAGTCCACGACCATCCGGATGCTCACGGGGCTTCTCGAGCCGACCTCCGGGACGGCGAGCGGGTTCGGCGGGCTGGACGTCGTGAAGGACACCGAGAAGTGGAAGCTGCGGCTCGGCTACATGAGCCAGAAGTTCTCGCTCTACCTCGACATGAGCGTCGAAGAGAACCTCCGCTTCTTCGGATCGATCTACGGCCTGCAGCCGGCGCGGCTCTCCGAGCGCATCGACGCCCTCTCGAAGCGTCTGGGCTTCGAGTCGCTCCGGCCCATCCTCACGGAAGGGCTCTCGACCGGGCAGCGGCAGCGCGTGGCGCTCGCGGCGGCGCTCCTGCACGAGCCCGAGCTCCTCTTTCTCGACGAGCCCACCGGAGGCGTCGATCCGAGGGGCCGGCGCATGTTCTGGGACCTCATCTATGAGCTCGCCGCGGACCGCGGCATGACCGTCCTGGTCACGACGCACTACATGGACGAGGCGGAGCAGTGCGACAGCCTGGCGTTCATCCTGAACGGGGCGCTGATCGCAGAGGGTACGCCGCGCGAGTTGAAGAAGGACCTCGAGGGCCGCATCTTCGAGGTCGTGACGGAGGGCGACCCGTTCGCCGCGCTCGCGAAGATTCGGGGCGATGCGGCTCTCGAGGATGCGTACCTCTTTGGCGTGCGCCTGCGCGCGGTCGGCCGGCCGGGACGCGAGGCCGACGCCCGGCGGCTCGTGGCGCCGCTCGGGACGGCGGTCCCCGCCGAGCCGTCGCTCGAGGACGTGTTCGTATCGCTGGCGCGCCGCCAGGCCGCGCCGCAGGAGGCCGTGGCGTCATGAAGAGGCTGCTGGCGCTGACGTGGAAAGAGTTCCTGCAGCTCAAGCGCGACCCGATCACGCTGCGCATGATCGTCCTCGTGCCCATCCTGCAGACGATCATCTTCGGCTACGCGATCAACTACGACGTCAAGCACCTCCGCACCGTGGTCTTCGACGAGGCCAAGTCCGTCGAAAGCCGCGATCTGATTTCGAAGATGACCGTGACGGAGTACTTCCGGGTCATCGGCCATGTGTCCTCCCTCGAGGAGCTCCGCCACGAGCTCGATTCCGGGAGGGCGTCGGTCGGACTCGTGATCGACCGCGACTTCGGCAAGGACGTTCACCGGGGTCGGCCCGCCCAGGCGTTTCTGATCGTGGACGCTTCCGACACGACGACCTCGAGCCAGGCGATGTCCATCGCCTCGGGCATCGCGAACGGGCTCTCGATTCAGGTGTTGTCGCGTCAGGCCGGCTGGAAGTGGCCGGCGCTGCCGATCGACCTCCGCGTGCGGCCCTGGTACAACCCGGACCTCAAGACGTCGAGCTTCATCATCCCGGGGCTGATCGCCGTGATCCTGACGTTCACCCTCATCCAGTTCACGGCGACGGCCATCGTGCGCGAACGCGAGCGCGGCACGCTCGAGCAGCTCCAGGTCACGCCCGCGACGCGCGTGGAGATCATTCTCGGCAAGATCCTGCCCTTCACCCTGATCGGCTACCTGCAGCTCACGATGACGATCATCATGATGCGTTTCCTCTTCGGGGTCGTGATCCAGGGCTCGATTCTGGAGCTCTACGTGGTCGGGCTGATCTTCATCGCGGCGGTTCTCGGCCTCGGCATGCTGATCTCGACGGTGGCGAAGACGCAGATGCAGGCGATGCAGATGTCCACCTTCGTCCTGCTGCCGTTCGTCTTTCTCTCGGGCTACGTCTTCCCGATTGACGGCATGCCCTGGATCTTTCAGCTCCTCTCGCGCGTCATCCCGGCCCGCTATTTCATCGAAGTGCTGCGCGGAATCATCCTGCGCGGCGCCGGGATCGCCGAGCTCTGGCGGCCGGTCGCCTGGCTCAGCCTCTACACCTTCCTCATCATCGGACTCGCCGTGGCGAGGTTCAAGAAGACGACCGCGTAGGCGGGCTGCGCCCGCCGTAGCGGTCGTCCCGAGGCGCGAAGCGCCGAGGGACCCCGGACTTGTCTCGGGCTTACCTCACCGACACCGCGACGCCGTTCTCGAACACGACGGTCTTGCCGACGTTCCGGTAGGTCCAGGTCTCGCGCGTGCCGCCCGTGCTCGTGGTCTCGGTGGCGACATCGTCGGGCGTGCCGAGGAGCGCGCGCACCTGATCCGGTGTCATGTTCTCGGACACCGTGCCGGCGAGAGGCTGGTCGGCCTCGCGCGCCACGGCGTCTCCCGCGGTCGTGCGCGCGTCGCTCGCGGCCGCCGCCGAGCGGGCGCGATCGATGGGGGAGCCGCGTGGATCCGCGGCGGTGGATTTCGTCAGGAGTCCCTGGGTCTTGACCAGGTAGAGGACGATGCCGACGGCCGCGAGGAGCAGCAGCAGTCTCTTCATCGTTCGGATGATACGCTCCCGCCCCCGTGAGCTACTGCCGGTTCGCGAAGGGGCACCCGCTCCACGGCCCGTATCACGACCGCGAATACGGCTTCCCGATCCGCTCCGAGCGCGCTCTCTTCGAGCGGCTGGTGCTCGAGATCAACCAGGCCGGCCTGTCGTGGCTGACGATGCTCCAGAAGCGGAAGGGATTCCGCCGAGCCTATTCGGGCTTCGACGTCGAGACGGTGGCCGCCTACGGCGCGCGGGAACGCCGCCGTCTCCTCGCCGACGCGGGGATCATCCGCAACCGTCTCAAGATCGACGCGGCGATCGAGAACGCCCGCCGCCTTCTCGCGATCCGCGAGACACACGGCTCGTTCGCGAAGTGGCTCGACGCCCATCACCCCCGGAGCGCCGAGCAGTGGCGCAAGCTCTTCAAGGAGACGTTCGTGTTCACGGGCGGAGAGATCGTCCGCTCGTTTCTGCTCTCCACCGGGTACCTGCGCGGCGCGCACGTGCCGAGCTGCCCGGTCTACGCGAAGGCGGCGAAGAAGAAGCCGGCGTGGATGACCGCGACGCGGCGAAGCCGAACGTCGCGGTCATCCTGAGCGTCGCGCCGCAGCGCACGAGAGCGGATCCCGCAGAGCTGGCCGCACGCGCCGGCGAGGAGCGATCACGGGCGATCCCTCGATCGGATCCCTCGTCGGCCTCGGGATGACCCGCGTCGCGCGCAAGCGCGGGCGCGGGTCACTTGATCGGGCCGAACGCCTTGACCTGCTCGTCGATGACTTTCCGGTCGCCGACGATCACGATGGTCGCCTTGTCGTCGACCAGGTACTTCTTGGCCATCTCCTGGACCTGCGCCGGCGTGACGGCGTAGATCCGGCCGACGTAGCCGTTGAGGTAGTCGGCCGGCAGGCCATGGAGGTCGACGAACTCGAGCTGGCCGATGATCCCCGGCCGCGAGGAGTTCTGGAGGACGAAGACGCCCGCCCGATAGTTCTGGAAGGCTTTGAGCTCCTTCTCCGAGGGCGCCTCCGCCTGCAGCCGGTCGACCTCGCCGACGATCTCCTTGAGCGCGGGGCCGGTCGCGGTCGTCGTGACGTCGGCGATCTCGATCCAGTAGGCGTCGCGGTAACGGCTGGAGAGCTGGCCCTGCGGCGAGTACGTGTAGCCCTTCTGCTCCCGGATGTTCGAGGTGATGCGGGAGGCGAACGAGCCGCCGAGCAGGACGTTCATCAGGTAGAGCCGGTCCCAGTCCGGATTCGAAGGATCGATGACGGGCATGCCGATGTTGATCGTCGACTGGGGCGCTCCGGGCCGGTCGATCAGGTAGACGGCCCGCTCGCTCTTCGGCGACGGCTTCGTCGTGTTCGGGGCGGCCCCTTTCTTCCAGCCCGCGAAGGCCTTGCGGATCGCGGCTTCGACCGCGGCCGCGTCGAAGCGGCCGACGACGTAAACGTGGGAGCGGGCGGCGCCGAAGTTCCGGTCGTAGAAACCCTTGACCTGGGCGATCGTGTAGCTCGAGAGCATCGCTTCGGTCGGGAAGAGGCGGCCATACGGATGATCGCCGTAAAGGACCGCGCGAAACTTCTCCTGGGCGAGCGGCTGAGGCTGGGTCCTCGCGATCGAGAGCTCGCGGGCCTTGTCGGCCTTGAGCCGCGACAGCTCGGCCTCCGGGAACTTGGGATTCTGCGCCACGTCGGCGACGAGAGCCACCATCTCGGGCGCGAACTCTCCGAGGACGTCGCCTCCGATGTCGATGCGGTTCTCGCCGACGGCGATGTCGAGCGAACCGCCCATGCGCGCGGCGTCCTCGGCGATCTTCGAGGCGCGTCCGCGTCGCCGTGCCTTCGGAGAGCATTTCGCCCATCAGGTCGGCGAGCCAGACCTCGTTGGCCTTCTCGTCGACGTTGCCGGTCCGCACTCCCAGATTGACCGTGGCCTTGGGAACCGTTCCGTACTGGACGAGCGTGACGCCGAGGCCGTTCTCGAGGGTGAACGTCGCCGGCTTCGGAAGCGAGAAGCCCTTGGGCGTGCCGGGGGCCGGCGGCGCCTGCTTCTCCGGCTTTTCGCGCGGCGCGGAGGACCGGCGCCGCGGCGAGGGCGGCGGCGAGGACCACGCGAAATCTTCGTGTGCGTATTCCACTTCATGGCGCGTCTCCTACGACCCGCTCTTGCCGTCGGCGGGCGCCTTCGGATCGATCACGAGGATCGTGCGGTTTCCGTCGCGCAGGTATTCCTGCGCCGTCTTCTGCATGAGGGCCGGAGTGACCTTCCGGAACTCTTCCTCGATCTTGTTGATCCGCGACGGGTCGTCGTCGAAGAGGGCGAACGAGGCGAGCAGGTCCGCCTTGCCGAACCCGCCGAACTGCTCCATCTTGTCGTAGAGCTGCGAGCGCACCTTCACGAGCGCGCGGTCGAGCGTCGCCTGGTCGACCGGAGTCGTCTTCACCTTCTCGATCTCGACGTCGAAGACCTTGAGGATCTGGTCGGACGTCTTGTCCTTGTCGTAGAAGAGCGAGACGTCCCAGAGCGTCGGCCCGTTGATGTTGTACATGTCGCCGAGGCCGGAGTTGATGCCGCCGGTGACCTCGCCCGTCAGGCCGTTCTGCTGGACGAGAGCCTGGTAGAGCCGGCTGTCCTTGCCCTGGACGAGCACCTGGTCGAGCAGGCCCATCGCGTAGTACTCGGGCGTGTTGCGCGGGGGAGCGTGGTACGCGATCGCGATGGCCGGCCGCGTGGCGAGCTTGTCTTCCTTGGTCGCGCGCTTTTCCTTCTCCTGCCGCGGTTCCGAGATGTCGGCCTTGGCCGGCAATGCGGCCGAGGGAATCGGAGTGAAGTACTTTTCGACCCACGTCTTCGTCTGCGCCGGATCGAAATCGCCGACGATGACGAGGACCGCGTTTCCGGGCGCGTAGAACGTCTTGAAGAAGCTCGAAACGTCCTCGAGCGTCGCGGCGTCGAGGTCCTTCAGGTCGCCGTAGAAGTTGTGGGAGTTGTACCAGTTCGTGTTGGCGTACTGCGGCAGGTCGAGCCAGGGAAATCCGCCGTAGGGCTGGTTCAGGACGTTGACCTTGACCTCGTTCTTGACGACCTCCTGCTGGTTCTTCAGGTTGTCGGCCGTGATCGCGAGGCCCTTCATCCGGTCGGCCTCGGCCCACAGCGCGGTCTCGAGCGTGTGCGCCGGGACGACCTCGAAGTAGTTCGTGAAGTCGAAGCGCGTCGAGCCGTTGAGCACTCCGCCGTTCGACTGCACGAGCTTGATGAACTCCATCTTTCCGAGGTTCTCGGAGCCCTGGAACATCATGTGCTCGAAGAGATGGGCGAAGCCGGTGCGGTCCTTCGGCTCGATGCGGAAGCCGATGTTGAAGTAGACCGCGACGACCGCGACGGGCGCCGTGGTGTCCCGCGAGAGGACCACCTTCAGGCCGTTCGGGAGCTTGAAGTACTCGACCGGGATCTGCATCGGGGCGGCCGCCGCGGCCGCAGCCGCGGCTCCCCGGGCGGTCCCGGACGATGCCAGGAGAGCGAGTGCGCAAAAAACGGCGCCGAGGCCCGTTCGGACCCGCCGGCGCGGGGAGTGGTTCATGTCATCCTCCTCGTTCGGACGGCAGAGCTTACGTTAGAAAGGGGTGAAGGTTCTCCTGGCTGCCCGCATTCCCGATCCGAGCGGTTTTCGTCCGGCCGGCTGGCTTCCGGGCCCCCACCTCCAGACGGTCTGGGGACGCCTGGTCCGCTCCCGCCGCCTCGTGCCCATGCGCCGCGAGGCTCTGACCACTCCCGACGGCGACGAGCTTCTGATCGATCACATCGAGGGGCCCGTCGGCAGCCCCCGCGTCATCGTCCTTCACGGCCTCGAGGGGAGCTCGAACTCGGTGTACGCGCAGGGGCTGCTCTTCGAGATCCGGCGCCGGGGCTGGCGAGGCGCGGCGATGAACTTTCGCTCCTGCGCCCGCGACCCGGCGGACCTCGCGCGCATGCTGCCGAATCGCCGGCCGCGCATGTATCACTCGGGGGAGACGGGCGACCTCGACTTCCTCGCCCGCACGCTGACGGAGCGCGAGCCGGGATCGCGGCTGTTCGCCATCGGCGTGTCTCTCGGCGGAAACGTCCTGCTCAAGTGGCTCGGCGAACAGGGCGCGAACGCTCCCGTCGACGCGGCCGTCGCGATCTCGACGCCGTATGACCTCGCGGCCAGCGCCGGCCATCTCGATACGACGCTCGGACGCCTCTACACCCAGCGCTTCCTCGTGACGCTCAAGCGCAAAGCCGCCGAAGCGACGCGCCGTTTTCCCGAGGCGGCCGGCCGGATCGACCTGCCGCGCACGCTCGCGTCGCGGACCTTCCGCGAATTCGACGATGCGGCGAACGCCCCGCTGCACGGCTTCGCCGGAGCGGACGACTACTACAGGAGGGCGAGCTCGCTCGCGTATCTCGGCGGCATCGCGACACCGACGCTCTGCCTCTCCGCGGAAGACGACCCCTTCCTTCCGCCCGAGACGCTGGACCGCGCTCGCGCCGCCGCGTCGCCGAGCGTCGAGTTCATCGTCACGGAGCGCGGCGGCCACATCGGATTCGTCGGCGGAGGGATGCCGTGGCGGCCGAGCTACTGGGCCGAGACGTTCGCGGTGGATTGGCTCGACGAGCAAGTCCAAGGGTCGAAGGGTCGAAGCGTCAAGGGCTGATCGGCCCTTCGACCTTTCAACCTTTCGACATTTCGACTCAAAAGAAGTGAGCCGGGGAGCGGCGGACCGCTCTCCCGGCTCGGTGGAAGGTTTGCGCGAATAAGTCCTAACGGGAAGGGGGATGAGCCCCGCTCAGTAGGGCTTCTTCGCGCTCTTGATGTCGATCGAGGTGGCCATCATCTTGCCACCCTGGTCGGTGGTCTGGAGGGACACCATCGATCCCGGCTTCAGATCGCCGTTGACCTTCGTGCTCGCATCCCAGAACACCGTGACTTCCTTGCCGCTGGCCTCGTCCTTGACGACGAAGCTCTTCCCCGACTGATCGACCGACGCCACGGTCCCGCGGATCGTGGACGCCGGAGCCTGGGACTGCGACGAGGACTGCCTGGCCTCCGGCTGCTGAGACGGATCCTGCGGCTTCTCCTGAGCAATCGCCGTGGTCGCCGCGAGGGCGGCCGCGATCGCCGCGGACAAAATGAGTCTCTTCATGAAACCTCCTTTTTTTCCAAGCGGGGTAGCCCTCACCAGAAGAGCCACCCCTTCCCAACTCGAAAAGAGCTGCAAACGACGCGCCACCGCGCAAAAAAAGGACACTGCGCGAGTGGGTCATCTCGCCACACCATTTCGCCACACTCCGCGCGCGCGCGGCCCGCGCGTCTCAGGAGGTCGCGGCCGCGGTCTTTCGCTTGCGTCGCGGAGCGGGAAACTGCTCGGCGGTGACGTCGGTGTGGATCACGGTCCCGCGGCGCACCGTGGCGCCATCCGGGATCTCGGCGTTCTTCCCGATCGTCGTGATGCCGGCGCCGTCGGTGGACTTCTCGCCGCGCGTGGCTTTGCCGATCCGCGCCCGCCGGCCGATGCGCACGGACTTGTCGACGATCGCGCGCTCGACGCGCGCTCCCGCATCGATCCAGGTGTCGGTCAGGATGATGGACTCGCGGATCCAGGCGCCGGGCCCGACGAAGACGCCGGGCGAGAGGATGCTGCGGTCGACGCGCGCCCCGGAGGAAATGACGCAGCCGTCGGTGATCATGCTGTCGCGCACGATGGCGCCGTCATGGATGGCGACCGGCGGCCGCTCTTCCGAGCGCGTGTGGACGATCCAGGCCCGGTCGTTCAGGTCGATCGGCGATGGCGTCTTCAGCAGCGCCATCTGCGTCTCCCAGTAGGCCTCGGTCGTTCCGACGTCGACCCAGTAGCCCTGGAACGGGTACGCGAAGACGCGCAGCCCGTTTGCCAGCATGCGCGGGATGATGTCCTTGCCGAAATCATGCGAGGAGTCCCGGCGGCGCGAGTCCTCGGTGAGAACCTGCGAGAGCATCGGCCGGCCGAAGACGTAGATCCCCATGGACGCCAGCGTCCCCGGCGGATCCGCGGGCTTCTCGACGAACTCCGTGACGCGCTGGTTCTCGTCGGTCGCGAGAATCCCCATCCGCGTGGCCTCGTCGCGCGTCACGTTGAGCGTGGCGATCGTGCAGTCCGCCTGCTTGTCGAGGTGGAACGCGATGAGCCACCCGTAATTCATCTTGTAGATGTGATCGCCCGAGAGCACGAGGACGATGTCGGGGGATCCGCGCTCGACGAACGACAGGTTCTGCGAGATCGCGTCGGCGGTGCCCTTGTACCAGTCGGTGACCGAGCGGCCCCGGAAAGGCTGGTAGATCTGCACGCCGCCGCTGAACGTCCGGTCGAGGTCCCAGGCGCGTCCGGACGCGATGTGCTCATTGAGGGAGTGCGGCCGGTACTGCGTCAGGATCATGACGTCGGAGATCCCCGAGTTCACGCAGTTCGAGAGCGTGAAGTCGATGATCCGGTACTTGCCGGCGAAGGGGACGGCGGGCTTCGCCCGCTTCTCCGTCAGCACGCCCAGGCGCGAACCTTCGCCGCCGGCCAGGATGACGGCGCGGGCCCTCACGGGCGCTGTCCTACGCGGCTGTGCGCGCCGCTCGCGCGCGCTCGTAGAGATCGACATACTCCCGCGCCGAACGCGACCAGGAGAAGTCGCGCGCCATGCCGTTGTCCTGGAGCTGACGCCATTTCGCGGGCTGAGCGTACACCTTGAGGCACCGTTCCAGGGCGTCCCACAGGGCCCACGGGTTGAACTCGTCGAACATCACGCCGGTGCCTCCGGGGTCGCCGGCGTCGGTGATGGTGTCCGCGAACCCGCCCGTCCGGCGGGCGACGGGGACGCAGCCGTAGCGCATCCCGATCATCTGCGCGAGGCCGCAGGGCTCGTAGCGGGAGGGGAGGAGCAGGGCGTCCGCGCCGCCGTAGATGCGGCGGGCGTAGCGGCCGTCGAAGCGCAGCCGCACGCTGGCCCGGTGGGGGTAGCGCATTTCGAACTGGGCGTACTCGTGCTCGAGAGCGGGGTCGCCGGTGCCGAGCAGGACGAACTGCCCGCCCCGCTCCAGCCAGCGGCGCACCGCAGGGGCGGCGATGTCGAATCCCTTCTCTTTGACGAGGCGCGAGACCACCGCGAGCAGCGGCATGCGCGCATCCGGCTCGAGTCCGGCTTCCTTCTGGATCGCGGTCTTGTTCGCGGCGCGCGCGTCGAGAGTCGCGGCATCGAAGGTCGCGGCGAGCTCGGGGTCCTTCGCCGGATCCCAGGACGCGACGTCGATGCCGTTCAGGATCCCGGCGAGATGGTCCGCCCGCCGCCGCAGGACGCCGTCGAGCCCCTGGCCGCCCTCGCGCGTGAGAATCTCGCGCGCATACGTCGGCGAGACGGTCGAGAGGTAGTCCGCCCCGAGGATGCCGAGACCCATCAGGGAATCGCGGAACGGCTCCGGGAGCGCCTGGACCGCGTCGGGCCGCCGGATCTTGTAGTCGCCGAGAGCGCGTCCCGCGCCCTGCGCCGCATAGGGCAGATTGTGGATCGTGAACACCGAGGCGACGTCGCGGAAGAACGGGTTCTCGCGGCCTTCGGTCGCGAGCCACCAGACGGCGGCTCCCGTGTGCGAGTCGTGCGCGTGGACCACGTCGGGCTTCCACGAGAGGGCCTCCGCGGACCAGAGCGCCGCGAGCGAGAAGAACACGAACTTCGGGCCGTCTTCGTCGATCGTGCGGCCGTAGATCCAGCGGTCCTGGGGGATCGGAGGCCCGTGACGAGGTAAACCGGAGTGCCCCCGGACTCGGTCTGCCAGACATCGGCGCGCTGCTCGCCGCCGAGCGTGTAGACCGGGAACTGGGCGACGCGCAGCGGCGAATACCTCGGCCAGTCGATCGAGCCGTAGCCCGGAATGACGACGCGGACGTCGTGCCCGAGATCCGCGAGCGCGCGGGGAAGCGAGCCCACGACGTCCGCGAGGCCCCCGACCTTGGCGAGCGGAGCCGCCTCGGCCGCGAGCATCAGGATCCGCATGGCGGGCCATTATGGCGCAGGGGATTCCCGCCACGCGGTGTCCGGCCTCCCGGACTTTGACGCATCATCGCGGCGGCCTCGTGGCGATCCAGAACGGCATGGAGCCCAACCGCGTGGCGTACTTTCCGCTCGCGCCCTCGCTCGATCGCGTGACCGGCGAGCGCGTGCTCGAGCGCGGAAACAGGAATTTCGAGAAGCGCAACCCCGTCGTAATCCTCGAGATCGACCTCCCCCGGTGACGTCCGGGGCCGGGGGGCCCTGTCGACGGCGTGATAACCTTATGTGGTTCTCGTCCGCTCACCCAACTGGGCTTCGTCCTGCGGATTACGGTTGAAGCGAGAAGGCGTGAGGGTGCTTCGGCACGCCCGCACGTCCGAGCGTCGCCGAGCAGACGGAAGCCTTTACAGGGAGCTCCCATGAACCACGATTGGAAGATTCGGGTCCAACCCGCGAACGTCACGCCCTTCGCCTTCAAGGCGACGTTCGTGACGCGCGCGACGGACAACGACGAGCGCGCTCTCGACTCGCGGTACCTCTACGGGGACGGCGACCTCGCCGTCCTGCTCGAGGATCTGGGCGCGCGGTGTCTCCGAAATCTGCCTTCTGATCGAGACGCTTCAGAAGACCCCGAGCGCGGTGATCGACGTCGACGTCGACGTGACGGAAGAAGCCATGGAAGTTCTGGCGCGTGGTGTCCGCGGCCGGGGGATGGGCCGCGCTTGAGCTCCAAGAAAAAAGACTGGGTCCGGATCGCCTTCTTCGTCCTCTCGCCAGTCATCGGGATCGTCGGCACCGCCGCCTACGCATTGGCGTTCGGCGTCGAGCTGGTGGCAGCCGGCGCTGTTTCTGATTCTCTACGCGGCGATCGGGGTATCGGTCACCGCCGGATATCACCGCCTCTTCGCGCATCGCAGCTACGAGTGCCACCCCGCGGTCCAGGCCTTCTATCTCTTCTTCGGCGCGATGGCTCTCCAGAACTCGATCCTCGCGTGGGCCTCGGATCACCGCATCCATCACCGCTACGTCGACCGCGACTGGGACCCTTACAACATCCAGCGGGGCGGCTGGTGGGCGCACATTCTCTGGATCTTCTACAAGAGCGATCCGGATCGCCGGTACGACGACGTCCCGGACCTTTTGAAGAACCCGCTGGTCCGTCTCCAGCACCGCTTCTCGAGCGTGCTCGGCATCGTGGGCGGGCTCGGGATCCCGACGGCGATCGGCTGGGCCTTCGGCGACCCGCTCGGGGGCCTGCTCTGGGGAGGCTTTCTCCGCCTGGTCGTCATCCACCACACGACCTTCTTCGTCAACTCGATCGCGCACATGTACGGCACTCGGCCGTACTCCGAAGGGATTTCGGCGCGGGACAACGCCTGGGTCGCGCTCGTGACCAACGGCGAGGGGTACCACAACTTTCACCACCGTTTCCCGACCGACTTCCGCAACGGCATCCGCTGGTACCAGTGGGACCCGAGCAAGTGGTGGATCCGCGCGCTCGCGGCCACGGGGCTCTCGTGGCGGCTGCGCCGCACGCCGCAGCTCGTCATCGAGCGCTCGCGCCTGCAGACGGCGGTCGCTCGCGCCGAGAGCCAGCAGGCCGAGTCCCCGTCGCCTCTGCACATCGCGATCCGGCGCCGGCTGGATGCGGCGCACGTCTCGCTCGAGCACGCCGCCGCCCACTGGCAGGAGCTTCAGGAGAAGCGCCGGCGGGACTGGAAGGCGTACCGCAGCCACCTCGCCGATGCGCGCCGCCACTGGCGCGAGGCCCTGCGTCTGATGGCGCAGATCCCGGGCGAGGCGGCCTGAGGCCGTCTCCCTTTTAGCTCCGCCGACGTTCCGCGACGAGGCCGACGGCGGGGAAGCCCGCGTCCTGTACGGTCTGGATCACCCGCTTGACCTCGGCGTAGGGGAGCCGGCGGTCGGCGCGCAGGACGATCTCGCGACGGGGATAGCCGGCGCGGATCGCCCGGAGCAGCGCCTCGAGCGCGGGCACGGACAGCGGGCCGGGGTCGTTGTCGAGCGAGATCCTGGGCGGATCGCCGAACTCGAGCGTGATCTTCGAGCGGGTGGGCTCGGCCGGCCAGGCTTCGGGCTGAGTGGCCTTCGGTAACTCCACTTCCCCGTTGGCCATCGGGGTCACCACCATGAAGATGATGAGAAGCACCATGCAGACGTCGACGAGAGGCGTGACGTTGATGTCGGCCCGGAGCGCGTAACGCATGGGGCCCTCCCCCGGGGGATCGGGGGGCGTCAGCGCTCCCCGCCCCTTTGTCAGGGAGGGACACCGGCCGGGCCCGGGAAGTTCCGGGCCGTGCTCGATCTCTAGGCTTTAGGGAAGCTGCGGGGAGTAGGCAGGAAGGACCGGACCGTCGCCCGCCCGCCAGGCGTTCATCTCGGGCTCGGTCTTCAGGAGGTCCTTGAGCGTGAGCTTTCCGAGGAGCTGGTCCACGGCCTGCTGGACCATGCGCCAGACCGAGCGGATCGAGCAGTCGGGCATGTGCGTGCACAGCCGCTCGAGGCCGGAGTGGCCGTCGCAGAACGCGGGCTCGTAGAGCCGGCCGCCCAGCGTCGCGAGCACCTGGCCGAGGCCGATCTCCTCGGCCGGCCGGGAGAGCGCGTAGCCGCCGGACTGGCCGCGCGTCGACGTGACGAAGCCCGCGCGGCGCAGGATGCGCATCATCTTGGCGACGTTGGGCTCCGAGATGCCCTCGGCGCGCGCGAGCTCGGGGATCGTGAGACTTCCTCCGGTGCCCTCGCGCCCGACGCGCAACAGGCAGCGCAGCCCGTACTCTTCCTGCGACGTCAGCTTCATGGCGTCTTCTCCCCGCTCACATCATTCCCAGCTGGAGCTTGGCCGCGTCCGACATCATCTGGAGGCTCCATGGCGGGTCGAAGACGACCTGCACGTCGGCTTCGGCGACCCCCGGGATCGTGAGGAGCTTGCCCTTGATGTCCTCGCGCAGGACGTCGCCCATGCCGCAGCCCGGCGCCGTCAGCGTGAACTTGACGTCGACTTTGTTTCCTCCGCCCTCGACCGGCGAGAGCGCCAGCGCGTAGACGAGGCCGAGGTCCACGATGTTGACCGGGATCTCGGGGTCGAAGCAGGTCCGCAGCTGGTCCCAGGCCTGCTCCTCCGCCGTCTTGCCTTCCTGCGCGGCGGCGTCGACCGTGACCACGGGCTCGCCGATCGCGTCGGCGTCCTTGCCGTCGATCCGGGCGAGGAATCCGACCGGGGTCATGACGGTGTAGCTGCCTCCGAGCGACTGGGTGATGATCACCGGGTCGCCGGCCCGCAGGGTGATGGGGGTTCCGCTCGGGATTTCGCGCGCCGGGACGTCGCGCGTGACCGTCGCTTCCTTCTTCATCTGCATCTCAGGCTCCTCCGGACTCGGCGTTGGGACCTTCCGACTCCGTCGAGACGACCGCGGGCGCGCCCTCGGATTCCAAAGCGGCCTTCAGCGTGTGCCAGGGCAGCGTCGCGCACTTCACGCGCACGGGGTACTCGCGCACACCCGAGAACACCTCGAGCTTGCCGAGCTCCGGGCTGTCGGCCTTGTTGGACGCTTTGGATCCCGCCTCGCCGTTCTTGCCGGTGATGAGCTCGTGGAAACGGGCGAAGAGCGCCTCGGCTTCGGCGCGCGTCTTGCCCTTGACGCTCTCGGTCATCATCGACGCCGAGGCGGTCGAGATCGCGCAGCCCGCGCCCTGGAACGCCACGTCCTGGACGCGGTCGCCCTCGAGGACGAGATAGACGGTTTCGCGATCGCCGCAGAGCGGGTTGTAACCCTCGGCCTTCCGACTCGCGCCGGCGATGGCGTGGAAATTCCTGGGCCGCTTGCTGTGGTCGAGGATCACTTCCTGATAGAGGTCGCGGAGGTCGGACATCAGCGGAACATCCCGATGACTTTGTGAATCCCCGCGACGAGGGCATCAACCTCGTCGCGCGTGTTGTAGAGGCCGAACGAGGCCCGGGCCGTCGCCGGCAGGCCGAATCGGTCCATGACCGGCTGGGCGCAGTGGTGGCCGGTGCGGATCGCGATCCCCTCGCGGTCGAGCACCGTGCCGATGTCGTGGGGGTGAACGCCCTCGAGCACGAAGGAGAGCACGCCCGCCTTCTCGCGCGCGGTGCCGACGATGGTCAGCCCGGCGATCTCGGAGAGCGCCGCCGTGGCGTAGGCGAGCAAGTCGTGCTCGTGTTGAGCGATGGCGGTCAATCCAAGTCTGTTCACGTAGTCGAGCGCCGCGCCGAAGGCGATCCCGCCCGCGATGTTGGGCGTCCCCGCCTCGAACTTGTAGGGCAGATCGTTGAAGGTGGTCTTCTCGAAGGTGACCGAGCGGATCATGTCGCCGCCGCCCTGGTACGGGGGCATCGCGTCGAGAAGCGCGGTCTTGCCGTAGAGGACGCCCACGCCCGTCGGGCCGTAGATCTTGTGGCTCGAGAACGCGTAGAAGTCGACGTCCAGCGCGCGCACGTCCACGGGCATCCGAGGCGCCGCCTGCGCGCCGTCGACGAAGACCGGGATGCCGCGCGCATGCGCGAGCTCGACGATGCGGCGCACGGGAAGGACGGTGCCGAGCGCGTTCGAGAGGTGGGCCACCGAGACGATCCTCGTCTTCGGCGAGAGCATCTTCTCGAACGCCGCCAGCTCCAGAGCGCCCGAGTCGTCGATCGGCGCGACGGCGAGCCGGGCGCCCTTCTCCTCGCAGAGAAGCTGCCAGGGAACGATGTTGGAATGGTGCTCGAGAGCGGTGATCAGGACTTCGTCGCCCGCTCCGACGTTCTGGCGGCCGTACGTCTGTGCCACGAGGTTGACGGCTTCCGTCGTCCCGCGCACGAAGATGATCTCGTGCGCCGATTCCGCGTTCAGGAAGGCCCGGGCCTTCTCCCGCGCGGCGTCGTAGGCGTCGGTCGCGTGCACGGACAGGTAATGGACGCCGCGGTGGATGTTCGCGTAGAGCGACTCGTAGACCTTCTGCTCGGCCTCGATCACGGCCATCGGCTTCTGCGCCGACGCGGCGTTGTCGAGATAGACCAGCGGCTTGCCGTAGACGCGGGTCGAGAGGATCGGAAAGTCCCGGCGAACGGCGTCGACGTCGTAGGTCCGCGCGGCGCGCGGCTCGGGGGCGATGGTGCTCGTGGAGGTCGTCGCGCTCATGCCGCTCCCCCCGACGGAGACGTCGACGTCGACTCCGCCCCCGGCAGACGCAGGCCGAGCTCGCGCTCGACGCGGCGCCGGATCGAGGGCACGCGGATCTTCTCGGCGACGTCGGCCGCGAAGGCCCACGTCAGCAGGGCCCGGGCCTCCGACTCGCCGATTCCCCGCGAGCGCAGGTAGAAGAGCGCCGCCGCGTCGAGCTGGCCCGTGGTCGAGCCGTGCTTGCACTTGACGTCGTCGGCGAAGATCTCGAGCGCGGGCGTGGAGTTGACCAGGGCCTCGCGCGAGAGGAGCAGGTTCTTGTTGGTCTGCACGGCGTCCGTCTTTTGCGCGTCCGGCCGGACGACGATCGTCCCGTGGAACACGCCCCGCGAGGCGCCGTCCATGACGCCCTTGTAGAGCTCGCGGCTCGTGGTGTGCGGCGTGGCGTGGTCGATGACGGTCCGGTTGTCCAGATGCTGCCGGCCGCGGCCGACGAAGAGACCGTAGAGCGCGCACTCCGCGCCTTCGCCGCCGAGAACGGCCGAGAGATCGGTGCGCGCGAGCGCGGAACCGAGGGCGACGTTGTGCGAGGTGAACCGGCTGCCGCGAGCCTGCTGAACCGCGACCGTGTGCACGTGCCGCGCCTCGAGGCTTTCCTCCTGGAGCTTCGTGTGCTCGAGGATGGCGCCGGGCGCGAGGGCGATCTCGGTGACCGCGTTCGTGAAGGTCCGGCCGGATCCGACATAGCTCTCGACGACCGAGGACTCGGAGCGTTCGCCCGCCAGAATGAGCACTCGCGGATAGGCCGCCTCGGCGGAGTCCGGGGCGCCGGCGTCGATGACGATCTCGATCGGCTCGGCGAGAACGGCGCCGGGAGCGATCTCCAGAATCAGCGCGCCTGCGCCCTCGAAGAGCGCCGTGTTCAGCGCGGCGAAGGCGTTCTTCTCGAAAGGGACGATCCGGCCGAGGCGACCCTCGGCGCCGGCGGGGGCCAGAAGACGTGCGCCGGAGGGAAGCGGCTTCGCGAGGCGAGGGGCCCGGGCGCCGCGGGTCCACGAAATCTCGGTGATGGGCTGCAGCCCGGTGTACCGCCAGGCCTCGTCTTTCGGCGTCGGAAAGCCCAGCGACTCGAAGCGGCCGAAGGCCTCGCGGCGCAGCGCGCCGAGCCAGCCGGGCTCGCCCGGGAATTCGGCGGGCTCGGGGACGAACCTCGGGCCGCTCCCGGCGCTCTTTTCGACCTTCTCGGCGATCGCTTCCATGGGATCAGTGCGCTCCGGCGGGAACGGCGATGGACGGAGGCGGCTCCTTCTCGAGCCACGCGTAGCCCTTCTCTTCGAGCTCGAGCGCCAGCTCCTTTCCGCCGGAGCGGACGATGCGGCCCTCGACGAGCACGTGGAGAAAGTCGGGCACGATGTAGTTGAGCAGTCTCTGGTAGTGGGTGACGACGATCATCGACCGCTCGGGCGAGCGGAGCTGGTTGACGCCGCCCGCCACGATCCGCAGCGCGTCGATGTCCAGGCCGGAGTCCGTCTCGTCCAGGATCGCGAGCGCCGGGTCGAGCAGCGCCATCTGGAAGATCTCGTTCCGCTTCTTCTCGCCGCCCGAGAAGCCCTCGTTGACGGCGCGCTTCACGAGATCCTCGTCGATCTCGACGAGCTTCGCCTTCTGCTTGACGAGCGCGAGGAACTCCATCGCGTCGTACTCCGTCAGACCGCGGTGCTTGCGGACCGCATTGACGGCGGCCTTCAGGAAGTAGACGTTCGAGACGCCCGGGATCTCGACCGGATACTGGAACGCGAGGAAGACGCCCTCGCGCGCCCGCTGCTCGGGCGCCATCGCGAGGAGGTCCCTGCCCTTGTAGAGGACTTTGCCCTCGGTGACGGTGTAGCCGGGCCGGCCGGCGAGCACGTGCGCGAGCGTCGACTTGCCCGAGCCGTTCGGGCCCATGACCGCGTGGACCTCGCCGGGGTTCACCGTCAGGTCGACGCCGCGGAGAATCTCGTTGCCGCGCGACCGACGCGTGGAGGTTGTGGATTTCGAGAAAGGGGGAGTTAGCCAACGCTGCCCTCCAGTGAAACGCCCAGGAGCTTCTGCGCCTCGACGGCGAATTCCATCGGAAGCTCCTTGAAAACGACCTTGCAGAAACCGTTCACGATCATGTTGACGGCCTCTTCGGGGGAGATGCCGCGCTGCTGGAAGTAGAAGATCTGGTCCTCGCCGATCTTGGAGGTCGAGGCCTCGTGCTCCATCTGCGCGGTCGAGTTGTTGACCTCGATGTAGGGAAACGTGTGCGCGCCGCACTTGTCCCCGATGAGCAGCGAGTCGCACTGGGAGTAGTTGCGGGCGCCGTCGGCCTTGCCCAGGATCTTGACCATGCCCCGGTAGGTGTTCTGACCGTGGCCCGCCGAGATGCCCTTGGAGACGATCGTCGACTTCGTGTTCTTCCCGATGTGGATCATCTTGGTGCCCGTGTCGGCCTGCTGGCGGTTGTTGGTCACGGCGACCGAGTAGAACTCGCCGACCGAGTCGTCGCCCTGGAGGATGCAGCTCGGGTACTTCCAGGTGATCGACGAGCCCGTCTCGACCTGCGTCCAGGAGATCTTGGAGCGGCGTCCCCGGCAGGCCCCCCGCTTCGTCACGAAGTTGTAGATGCCGCCCTTGCCGTCCTTGTCGCCGGGGTACCAGTTCTGGACGGTCGAGTACTTGATCTCGGCGTTCTCGAGGGCGACGAGCTCGACGACGGCGGCGTGAAGCTGGTTCTCGTCGCGGATCGGGGCCGTGCAGCCCTCGAGGTACGAGACGTAGGACCCCTCCTCGGCGACGATCAGGGTCCGCTCGAACTGCCCCGTGTTCGCCGAGTTGATCCGGAAGTACGTCGAGAGCTCCATCGGGGAGCGGACGCCCTTCGGGATGTAGCAGAAGGAGCCGTCCGAAAAGACGGCGGAGTTGAGCGTGGCGAAGTAGTTGTCGGTGTACGGGACGACGGTCCCGAGGTACTTCTTCACGAGCTCCGGATGGTTCTGCACGGCTTCCGAGAAGGAACAGAAGATGATCCCGACCTTCGAGAGCTGCTCGCGGAACGTGGTCGCGACGGACACGGAGTCGAAGACGGCGTCCACGGCGACGCCGGCGAGCTTGGCCCGCTCGCGCAGCGGGATCCCGAGCTTCTCGTAGGTCTCGAGCAGCTTGGGATCGACGTCCTCGAGCGACTTCGGCCCGTCGGTTTTCACCTTGGGCGCCGAGTAGTAGACGATCGACTGGTAGTCGATCGGCGGGTAGTGCACGTTCTGCCAGGTCGGCTCTTTCATCGTGAGCCAGTGGCGATAGGCCTTGAGTCGCCACTCGAGGAGCCACTCCGGCTCCTTCTTCTTGGCGGAGATGAGGCGAACGACGTCCTCGTTCAGACCCGGCGGGACCGATTCCGACTCGATGTCGGTGACGAATCCGGCTTTGTACTCCCGGTTGGTGAGCTCCAGGATCGAAGCGTTGTCGGTAACCATCAGAGGGGCAGCATATTAGAATCTGTACAACAAAGTCAACTATGATATTGATCTAAGCCTCTGATTCTAAAGGCACAAAAAGAGCGCCCGCGGTGCGGGCGCTCTGGACTTCGATCGACGGGAGTCGAATCCGGCTCAGTCGGCCTTCTTGTCGGGGGTCGGCTTGGGCGTCGGCCGTCCCTTCCCGCGTGCTGAAGAAGACGAAGAGACGCCGGCTTCTCTTTCTCGTTACTCGGAGGCTGGGTCCGCTCCTGGCTTTCGGGCGCTGGCCGGGGTGTCGGGCGCGCGTGCTGGGGTTCCTGAGCCTGCGGCGGCTTTTCGGCTTGCTGCTTTTGCGCCTGCTCGCGCTCGGCCTGCTCGCGCTGGGCCTGCTGTTTCTCTGCCTGTGCGCGCTGCGCTTGCTGTCTCTGCGCCTGCTCGAGTTGCGCCTGCTGCTTCTCGGCCTGCTCGCGCTGTGCCTGCTGTTTCTGCGCCTGTTCGCGCTGGGCCTGCTGTCTCTCGGCCTGCTGCTTCTGCGCCTGCTCCCGCTGGGCCTGTTGCTTGTCGGCTTGCTCACGCTGGTCCTGATTGCTCTGAGCCGATGGCTTCTCCGCCGGCGCCCGCTGTGCGGGCTGGCGACTGTCCTGCTGTCTTTCGACCTGCTCGCGCTGAATCCGCTCGCTCTGCGTCTGGTCTTGCGCCTTCTCGCGGGCCTGTCGCGCAGCCTGATCGCGCTGTTCCTGCTCCTGGTCTTTTGGAGCGCCTTCCGGACGGGTCTCGCGCTGCGGGGCGGCGTTCCGGCCACGCTGAGCCGAAGTCTCCTGCGACGGTGCGACCGGCTGTTCCTTGGTCGCGAGCTGTCTTCCCCGCGAGGCCGCCACCGGCTCGGGCTTGGGGGCGCCGGTGTTGTCGGTCTTCGGCGCGAGGGTCACGCGTCCCGATTCCTGGGCCGCCGGACGGACTGCTCGGGCGGGCGCGGCCGCGCGGCCTTCCCGCGTGGAGATGCGCTCGGCTTCGACGGTCGTCACCGGCCGTCCCTTGTTTTCCCGAATCACGGCGACCTTGTTGTCGAACCGCGGGGGCGCCGGGGGAGGCGCGATCCGCGTGACGACGGCTCGCGACGCCGTCGCCGCGGGGGGCCGCGGGGCCGCCGCTTGACGCGTCGCGACGCGGATCGACTCGCGCGTGGGAGCGATCGGGATCGCGCCGCGAACGACCGGCGCCTGCTCGACGCGGTTGATGATGCTCTTGTCGCGGACGTAGTTCGTGTTGACCACGCGGCTCGATACGAACGTGTTCTGGTTGACGACCGTGACATAGGTCCGGTTGACGTACGTGATGTTCGTGACGTTCACGACCGTCGTCGCCGGACGCCCCCACCACGGAATGAACGGGTCGCGGGGCGCGAGCGGGAACCAGCCGATGTAGTCCGTGCCGACGCCGACGGAGACCGAGAAGCCCGGTCCGCCGCCGACGAAGGCGACGAGCGCCGGGCTGTAGGTCGCAACCGCGACGCGCGGCGCGACGGGCACCCAGTACCAGCCCGAGTTCCAGGTGACCCAGCGGCCGTAGTGATACGGCGCCCAGCCCCAGGGCTCGGAGGACACCCAGGTCCATCCCCAGGGGTCCTGCCAGATCCAGCGGCCGACGCGGTACGGCTGCCAGCCGACGGCGACGGTCGCCGGAGTCCAGCAGTAGCCGTAGTTCGGAACCTGCTGCCAGCGGCCGTACTGGTCGAGATCCTCGACGCCGGCGATGTCCGCCGAGACGTAGTCGTAGGAGCGGACGTTGGCGTAGCGGGCGTCGCGATTCGCGACCCAGCCATCCCAGCCGTCCGGCCGAGCCATTCCGATCATGTCGTAGCGCGGAGGCTCGTAGCCCTCGATGAGCATGGCGTCCCCCGAGCTCAGCGGGACCTGGCCGCCGCCCGAGGCCACGATGGCCCGGCCGCGGCGGACCTGCACGCGCGTGTCGCCGTCCGGGCGCACGTCGATGCGATAGTCGCCCGTGCGCTCGAACGTGATCGCCGCGTTGGGCGTGTCGACTTCGAAGACCTCGTCGTCGGCGAGGCGGCGGATCCGGAAGGACGCCACGCCGGCCGAAAGCGAGAACTGCTTGGTGTCTTCGGTCAGGTTGAGCGCGGCCAGATCCGTCGACTGCGCGAGGCGGATCAGGTTGCCGCCGTGGACCTGGAGCTCGAGCCGTCCGCCCGCCGTCCAGGTGCGGTCGCCGAGGGTCATCGGGATGTTGGGATCGGCCGGCTGCCAGTCGTCGGGATCGTCGCCGCGGGCGAACGAGACGTCGCCCGAGACGTACGCCAGCCGCGCCACCGTCTGCCGGATCTCCGGATCGGAGTAGCCGTAGGAATCGTCGTCGGAATACTGCGCGCGCGCCACGTCGCCGCCGGCGAGCGCCGCAGACACCAGGAGAGCGGCGAGAACCGCTTTCACCTTCGTCAGTTTGGACATCGTTGTCCTCCTCGCCGTGGCAACAGTGCAAAGTCCCTGCCCGATTTGTGCGCAGTCGTAAACTCGTCGCCTGGTGAGCGAGATCACGCGCGTTGCGCAGCCTCCGGAGCGTCCTCTCGCGGTTTTCGACGGCGACTGCGGTTTCTGTCGGCTCTGGATCGCGCGCTGGAAAGCGCGGACGGGTCCGAAAGTGGACTATGCGCCCTCGCAGGAGGTCGCCGAACGATTTCCGGAGATTCCGAAAGAGCGCTTCGCTCGCGCATTCCAGCTCATCCTTCCCGACGGCGAGGTGCTCGGCGGAGCGGAGGCCGTCGCGGCGCTGGCCGGGCGCGAGGCCGGACAGCGGACCCTGGCTGGCTCTCTATCGCCGCGTCCCCGGCGCCGCTCCGCTGGCCGAGCTGGCGTACCGCCTCATCGCGGACCACCGGCCCGCCGCGACGGCGGTCACGCGCCTGCTCTGGGGGCCCTCCGTACTGAAGCCGACGTACGCCGCCGCGACCGCGCTCTTTTTGCGCCTGCTCGGCCTCTGCTATCTCGCCGCCTTCGTATCGCTGTGGGTCCAGGTCGACGGGCTCATTGGCGCGAACGGTGTCCTGCCGATCGCGCCGCTGCTGGACTGGGTCCGCGCACACGCGGGCGGCGATCGTTACTGGCTCCTTCCGACGTTGTCCTGGATCTCGTCGAGCGACGCCGCCCTCCACCTGCAGTGCGCGGCCGGAACCGGCGCGGCGCTGCTGCTCCTCGCCGGCCTCGTGCCCGCCTGGAGCGCTGCCGCGGCGTGGCTGCTGTATCTCTCCCTCTCCGTCGCCGGCCAGACGTTCCTCGAGTTCCAGTGGGACTTTCTTCTGACCGAGACCGGGCTCCTCGCGATCTTCCTGGCGGCGCCCTCCAGGTTGCGGGTCCGTTCCGGCCTCTCCACGCCCCGGCTCGCGCGATTTCTCCTCGTCTGGCTGCTCTTTCGCCTCATGCTCTCTTCGGGCGCGGTCAAGCTCGGAAGCGGCGACCTCGCCTGGCGCAGCCTCACGGCCCTTCGCGTCCACTACGAGACGCAGCCTCTGCCTCCGTGGACCGCGTGGTTCGTGCACCAGCTCCCGGCCGCGTTCCAGACGTTCTCGTGCGTGTTTCTGTTCTTCGTCGAGCTCGCGGTGCCGTTTCTCTTCTTCGCTCCGCGGCGCCTGCGCCTCTTCGCCTGCGGCATGACGATCCTCCTGCAGGTCCTCATCGCCGCCACCGGCAACTACGCCTTCTTCAACCTGTTGACGATCTCGCTCGCCATCCTTCTTCTGGACGACGCGGCGTTCCCGAACCGCTGGCGTGCGTCGGCGATCGCCGCCGCTTCGAGCGCGGGTCGAGACCGCTGGCCGCGATGGATCCTCGTGCCCGCGGCGGCGATCCTCCTCGCCGCGTCCGCGGTGCCGTTTCTCGCGTCCGTGGGATTGCGCGGCGCGATCCCCCGTCCGCTCGCCGCCGTCTATCGCGCGGTGGAGCCTCTCCGCAGCGCCAACGGATACGGCCTCTTCGCCGTCATGACGATGGAGCGGCCGGAGATCGTGCTGGAAGGAAGCGAGGACGGCGCGTCATGGAAGCCCTACGAGTTCCGGTGGAAGCCCGGAGATCCTCGGCGCCGGCCGCGATTCGTCGCGCCCCACCAGCCTCGCCTCGACTGGCAGATGTGGTTCGCGGCGCTCGGCGACTACCGCGCGAATCCCTGGCTCGTGAGCACGATGGTGCGGTTGCGCGAAGGCTCGCCGCAGGTCCTGAATCTTCTGGCGGTGAATCCCTTCCCCGAGAAGCCGCCGCGCTTCGTCCGCGCCGTCCTCTACGACTACCGGTTCACCAACGGCGAGGAGCGCCGCCGCACCGGAGCCTGGTGGAAGCGCGAGCTCCGCGGGCTCTACGCGCCGGTCCTGGGCGGCGCCGAGTAGAAGTCGAGAAGTTCAGAAGTTCACTATGATGGACGGCCGGGCCTGGCGGGCCGCCTCACCCGAGCTTCACCCGAACCGTCGCCGATGCTGACCAACGAACTCTTCGACCGGACCCGGCGCCTGGCGCGGCTTCTCGCCGGCATCGAGCTCGCCCCGCGCCACCGCGAGCTCGTGGAGCGTCGCAGCCGCCACGCCGGGATCGAAGAGGACGGCGACCTCGAGGCTCTCCTCGGCGGGGCCGAGGAGGGCGATGCGGAGGCGCGACGCCGCCTGATCGGGCTGCTCACGACGGGCTTCACCGGGTTCTTCCGCCACCCCTGGCACTTCGACGTGGCCTCCGAGCACGCCCTCTGGGCCGCGCACCGGCGCGGCCGCGCGCGCCTGTGGTCGGCCGCGGCGTCGACGGGCGAGGAGCCGTACTCCCTCGCGATGTCGCTTCTCGAGGTGTTCCGCCGCGACGATCCGCCCGTGACGATTCTCGCCACGGACATCGACGCGCGCGCGCTGGAGCTCGCGCGCGCCGGCGAGTATCCCGAGACGGCCCTCGCGGCGGTGGACGCCGGCCGACGTGAGCGCTTCTTTGCCGAGCGCGCGGCGCCCGGCCGCCGGCGGATCGCTGCTGCGGCCCGCGGCCTCGTCGAGTTTCGCGAGATGAGTCTGGCCGAGCCCGCATGGCCGGTTGAAGTTGCAGGCCCGTTCGATGTCGTGCTGTGCCGCAACGTGCTGATGTATCTGGAGGAGTCGCGGCGCCGCGCGGCGCTCGAGCGCGTGGCCTCGTTGCTCGCACCCGACGGTCTTCTCCTCATCGATCCCGCCGAGCATCTCGGCGCCGCCGCGGACCTCTTCGGCCGCGGCGAAAAGGGAGCGTACACGCGAAGGGGAGAGAAGCCGTGACGATCGCCCGGCGCCTCATCCTTCTTCTGGCGGTTCCGCTGCTCGTGCTCTCCGGCCTCGGCCTGTTCATGATTCGGCAGTTCGACCGGATCGAGTCCCGCGGTCGCTTGATCGAGAAACAGGTGCGGAGCCTCGCCGCGCTCGGGAACATCTCCCGCAGCTTCGAGAGGCTGCGGGTCGACGTCCGCAGCCACCTGCTCCAGGCGGACGCGGCGGGGCAGGCGAAAGTCCGCTCGGATTTCGAGGCGAGCCGCGCCGAGCTGGCGCTCCAGCTCGGCCGCTATGCCGACGCGTTCGTTTCGGACGACCGCGACCGGCGGTTGCTGGACGAGTACCGCGCGCTCAGCTCGGACTGGATCGCATCCGCGGGACAGGTTCTCTCGCTCGCCGAGGCCGGACGTCACGACGAGGCCGTCGCCCTGCTGATGAGCACCCTGGGGCAGGCGGAGCGGCTCGGCGAGGCGTCGCACGAGTGGATCGTGTACAACGAGAGCCTCGCCACGACCGCCGGAGAGGCCTCCATGGCATCGATCGCCGACGCGCGACGCGACACGCTCATCGCGGTCGGCGTCGGCGTCCTTCTGTCGGGCCTCCTCGGCTACTGGACCTTCCGCAGGATCGCCCCGCCGATCCGTTCCCTGAAGACAGCGGTCGAGACCATCGCGGGCGGCGACTATTCGAGGGACGTGCCCTTCGCAAAGTCGCCGGACGAGCTCGGCGACCTCGCGCGCTCCGTCGAGGTGCTGAAGCGGGGCGCGATGGCCATGGACGAGCAGCGCTGGGTCAAGACGCATGCCGCCCGGATCACCGGGGATCTCCAGGGCGCCGCGACACTCGACGAGTTCGGGTCCCGCCTCGTCTCGAAGCTCGTCCCGGTCCTCGGGGGAGGTGTGGCGGCCTTCTATCTCTTCGAGGGTGAGGGCGAGGCGAGGGAGTCCGGCGCTGCGCCGCATCGCGGGTTACGGGTTGCCTCCGGGGTCTCCGGAACGGCTGCGATCGGGGGAGGGGCTCGCGGGTCAGTGCGCGCGCGAGCGCAAGCCGGCGAGCCTCGCGGGCATCCCCGCGGACGCTCTGCGCATCGTGTCGGGCGTCGGCGAGTCGGCTCCGGCCCAGGCGACGGCCTGGCCGGTGATGTCCCAGGACGAGCTCCTCGCGGTCCTCGAGTTCGCGTCGTTTCGCCCGCTCGCCGGAAACGAGACGGCGCTGCTCGACGAGCTGTTGCCGGTCGTCGGGATGAGCCTCGAGATCCTGGCCCGCAACATCCGGACGCAGGAGCTGCTCGGGCAGACGCAGGAGCAGGCCCGGCGGCTCGAGGAGCAGACCGACGAGCTGACGCAGTCCCAGCAGGAATTGCTCGCGCAGAAAGAGGAGCTCGAAGCGCAGCAGGTGGAGCTCGCGGCCGCGCGGGAAAAGGCCGAGGAAGCCACGCAGCTGAAGTCGATGTTTCTCGCCAACATGAGCCACGAGATCCGGACCCCGATGAACGCGATCATCGGCCTCTCGCACCTCGCGCTGAAGACGCCGATGACTCCCAAGCAGCGGGACTACATCGGCAAGGTCCACAACGCCGGGACATCGCTGCTCGGGATCATCAACGACATCCTGGATTTCTCGAAGATCGAGGCAGGGAAGCTGGACCTCGAGACGACGCCGTTCCAGCTCGACGAGGTGATCTCGACGGTCACGACCGTGACCGGACAGAAGGCGCACGAGAAGGGCCTCGAGTTTCTGGCCGACGCCCCGGCCTCGGTGCCGCAGGGCCTGCGGGGCGACCCCCTGCGCCTCGGCCAGATCCTGACGAACCTCGTCAACAACGCCGTGAAGTTCACCGAACGGGGAGAGATCCGGCTGAGGGCGGAGCTGCTCGAGCAGACCGGCGAGCGGGTCAAGCTGCGCTTTTCGGTCACGGACACGGGCGCCGGCATGACGCCGGAGCAGGCCGCGCGCCTCTTCCAGCCCTTCACCCAGGCCGACATGTCGACGACCCGCAAGCACGGGGGCACGGGTCTCGGGCTGACGATCTGCAAGCGGCTCGTGGAGTTGATGGGCGGCCAGATCTGGCTCGAGAGCGAGCCCGGCGTGGGGAGCACGTTCTTCTTCACCGCCTGGCTGGGCCTCGGCACCGAGGCGCCGCGCGGCCGGTTCTACCCGAGCGAGCTGCAGCATCTGACCATGCTCGTCGCCGACGACAACCCCGCCGCCCGCGAGATCCTCGCAGACGCGTTGAGGGACGTCAGTGATCGCGTGGACGTCGTCGCTTCGGGCGAGGAGGCGGTCGCGGCCGTGAAGCAGCACGACGCCTCCGGTCCGTACGACGTCGTTTTCATGGACTGGCGGATGCCCGGCGTCGACGGGCTGGAGGCGACGCGCCTGATCAAGAGCGATACGGCCCTCCGCAAGCCGCCGGCCATCGTCATGGTGACGGCGTTCGGCCGGGAAGAGGTGCGCGAGGAGGCCGAGAAGCTCGACGTCGCGGGCTTTCTCTTGAAGCCCGTCACGAAGTCGATGCTGGTCGACGCGCTCGTCACGATCTTCGCGCCGAAGACCCAAGACGAATCGCCGGCCGCGCGGCCGGTGAGTCCGCGCCGTCGAACCGGCTCGGAGGCGTCCGGATCCTGCTGACCGAGGACAACCTCATCAACCAGCAGATCGGCGTCGAGCTCCTCGAGGGGGTCGGGGCCCGGGTCGAGGTCGCCAACCACGGAGGGGAGGCCGTCCGGATGCTCCAGGGCGTCGCGTTCCCGCCTCCGTACGACCTCGTCCTGATGGATCTCCAGATGCCCGAAATGGACGGCTTTCAGGCGACGGCAAAGATCCGCTCGGATCCGCGCTTCGCGAAGCTCCCGATCGTCGCCATGACCGCCCACGCGACGATGGAAGAACGCCAGCGCTGCCTGGACGCCGGAATGAACGACCACGTTTCCAAGCCCATCGACCCGGACGCTCTCTACGCGACGCTCGAGCGCTGGGTGAAGCCGCGTGTGCATGTGGAGGTCGGGTCCGCGGAAAGCCCTCCGGCCAGGCCCGCGCCCTCTTCGTCGAGCCCGCCGGCGGATCTTCCGGCGATCGAGGGCGTCGATGTGGCCGACGGACTCGTGCGCGTGGCGGGCAACACGCGGCTCTTCCGGAGCCTGCTCGAGCAGTTCGCCGGCAAGCAGGCGGGCGCCGCCGATGAGATCGCCGGAGCGCTCGCACGCGGCGATCGCAAGGCCGCCGAGCGCGTCGCGCACACGCTCAAGGGAGTGGCCGGCAACCTGGGGATCCGGCGGATCCAGGCGTCGGCCGAGAAGCTCGAGCGGGCGCTGCGCGACGGAGACGCGGCGTCGCCGGCGGCGCTTTCGGAGTTCGCGTCCCTGCTCGGCCCGCAGGTCGAGGCCATCCGCCGGGCTTTTGTTTCGAGCGGTTCGAGCGGTTCGGGCGGTTCGGGCGCTTCGGGCGCGGCTCCGGACACGATCGCGGCGAAGCCCTACGACGCCGCGGCGGGCCGCGCGGCGATCGGCCGGCTCCGGAAGCTGCTCGCGTCGAGCGACGGCGCCGCCGCCGACGCCTTCGACGAGGTGTCCGGCACGCTCGCGGGCGCGGTCGCCAGGCCTCGTCTCGAGGCTCTCGGCGAGGCCATCCACGAGTTCGATTTCGAGGGGGCGCTGTCGAAGCTGGACGCGATCGCCGGAGAGTGCGGCGCGGCCGAGGAGTCCGCATGAGCGAGAGCGAAGACCGGAAAACCCTGCTGCTGGTGGACGACGCGCCCGCCAACATCCAGGTCGCCAACGCCATCCTGAAGGACGACTACCGGGTCCGCGTCGCCACCAGCGGCGCGAAGGCGCTGGAGCTCGTGAAGGCGAAGCCGGCGCCCGACCTGATCCTCCTCGACGTCGAAATGCCCGAGATGGACGGCTACGAGGTGTGCCGCCGCCTGAAGACGGATCCCGAGACGCGCGAGATCCCCGTGATCTTCCTGACGGGAAAGACGGAAGCCGAGGACGAGACTCGCGGCTTTTCCGTGGGAGCGGTGGACTACATCCATAAGCCGTTCTCGCCCTCCGTCGTGCAGGCGCGCGTGCAGACGCACCTGGCGTTGCGCGAGACGCGCGAACAGCTCGCTCGCCAGCTCTCGGCGATCCAGCACGAGCTCGAGATGGCGCGCAAGATCCAGCTTTCGATCCTGCCGCGCGAGGTCCCGCGCGTCGAGGGAGTCGAGATCGCGGCGCGGTACGTCCCGATGACGTCCGTCGCCGGGGACTTTTACGATTTCATTCCGGTGGACGACAAGCGCTTCGGCGCTCTCGTGGCCGACGTGTCGGGGCACGGCGTGCCCGCCGCTCTGGTCGCCTCGATGCTCAAGATCGCGCTCGCCGCCCAGAGCCCGCACGCCTCGGACCCGGCGCGCGTCCTGGCCGGCCTGAACCAGGCGCTTTGCGGGAAGTTCGAAACCCACTTCGTGACCGCGGCCTATCTCTTCGTCGACACCGAGAAGGGGACGATCGACTATGCCGGCGCCGGGCATCCCCCCCTCGTGCTCTGCGGGAAGTCGGCCGGGAGCGCCCGGGCCGTCCAGCAGAACGGTCTCTTCCTCGGCATGTTCCCGCACGCCAAGTATTCCGGGATCCAGGTGCCGATCGCCCCGGGCGACCGCTGCGCCGTCTACACGGACGGCGTGTCGGAAGCCCGCAACCGGGCGGGCGAAGAATTCGGGACCGAGCGGATCCAGAGCCTGCTCGAGGCTTCCCGGGACCAGCCGGCCGATCCCTTTGCCGACCGGGTCCTCGACACTCTGAACGAGTGGACCTCGCGGCCGGCGGGCGAGGGGCACGACGACGACATCACCCTTCTCGTGATCCGCGCGAGCTGAATCGCAGGCGGCGCAGACGATCAGGCCGCGGCGGCGAATGCGGCGCACGGCATCCAGATCCAGACGGCTTCGCTCGCGAGCACGCGCAGGCCGCGCGCGTCGAAGAACCCGGCGACCGAGATCGGCGAAACGAGGATCGGCCGCCACGGGAGGAAGTACCGCGTGTTCGAGAACGGGCGCGAAGTAGGCCACGCCGAGGCCGCCGTCCGTCATCCCGTCGAGCACGCCGTGCGAGGCGGCGCACAGAAACAGGTAGAGGAACAGAAGACCCGGCGCGAGCGCGCGCGTCGCGTGGGCGGTCCGCCGCAGCAGCCAGAGCGCGAAGAGCGCGAGCACCGCGGCGAACGCGAACGAATGCGTCAGTCCACGATGCCCGAGCGGAGCGCCGTAGGGGACGCCCATCCAGAATCCGATCGCGTCGGCATCGGGAAGGACCGACAGAAGCGCTCCCGCGGCCACGGCCGCTCGCGCCGGTCCGAACGCCGGAACGAGCGCGAGCGGGAGGGCGGGATGCGAGAGAACCGAGGCCACGTCGGCTCGAGAGAAACGAGCGCGTGACGGCCTAGACCCCGAAGGTTTCGGGGTCCCAGGCCAGGCCGAGCTCGGAGGGCGGGGCCATGTAGCCGGCGAGGGCCGAGGCCGCCACGACGGAGGGGCTCGCCAGATAGCCTTCGCCGCCCACGCCCATGCGGTTCTGCCAGTTCCGGTTGAAGGACGTGATCGCGCGCTGGCCCGGCGTGAGCGCGTCGGGCCCCTGTCCGAAACACGGGCCGCACCAGGACTGGCGGATCTCGCCTCCGACGGACCGGAACACCTCGGCGATCGACTCGCCCGAGAGCCGGGGATCGGCCTTCTCGATCTGGCGGCCGACGCCGCCCGAGCCCGGAAAGATCGCGAACGGCTTCGACACCTTCCGGAATCCCGACTCGCGCGCCGCGCGGAGGACGAGCGCCGCCGAGAGCAGATCGGCGTAGCTGCCGTTGGTGCACGAGCCGATCATGGCCTTGTCGAAGGTGAGCCGCTCGCGGGCGACCTCGTCGGCGGGAAAGGCGTTGCCGGGGGAAAAGGGCTTCGCGATCATGGGCTGCACGTCGGGCAGCGCGAGCGTCTCGTCGATCTCGTAGCGCGCGTCCGCGCCGGGCGCGACGCGGGGATAGGGGAGATCGAGGATTCCCTTCTCGCGGTACCACGCCTCGGTGATCTCGTCCGGCGCGAAGATCCCGTTGAGCGCCTCGGCCTCCGCCATCATGTTGGCGATCGTGTTGCGATAGGCGATCGGGAGCTGCTTTTCGGCGTCGACGAACTCGACCGACATCCCCTGCGACTGCTTCGCGCCCCAGCGCCGCAGGAGCTCGAGGACGATGTCCTTGCCCGAGACCCAGGGGCGCAACTTGCCCTGGAAGACGACGCGGCGCTGGCGGGCGACCGTGAAGTAGATGTACCCGGTCGACCAGCCGAACCCCAGGGTCGTCGAGCCCACGCCGAAGCCCACGGCGCCGTACGCGCCGTACGCGCGGCTGTGCGAGTCGGCTCCGGGGATGAACTGCCCCGGGAGCACGAGTCCCTGCTCGGGGAAGTAGAAATGGAAGATCCCGTCCCCCGGAGTCGCGTAGTACGGCTTCTCGAGGCCATGGACCCTGGCGAACTCCCGGCCGATCGCCGTCTGGCGCGCGTCGTCCTCGCGTCCGGTGAAGACGAAGTGGTCGTTCGCGATCGCGGCCTGGCGCGGGTCGATCGACTGCCCGCCCGTGATCTGGTTGAACGTGTGGATCGCGAACGGCGCCGTGCCGTCGGATGCGGGCAGGAGGTCCGCGTAGACGCGCAGAGTGGCGCCCGGCGCGACCGCGGCGTCCTTGTCGACGCGGTGCGCCCACACGATCTGCTCGGTCGTCGTCATCCGCCGCGCGGTGTCGGGGTCCGGGAAGCGGACGTCGGGGCGGACGCGGACGGAGTCGCGGAACTCCCGGCGGCCCACGGCGAAGATGCCGCCGGAGACCCGGATCTCCTCCTCCTTCGCCGAGAGCGGAACGGGCTCGTACGTCTTGCCCTGCGTTTCGTTGGTGAGCCTCCGCGTCGCCGGATCGAAGGCGAACGCATCGCCGTCCTTGGCATCCTCGACGGCCTCCGGCGACTGGACGACATGGAGCCCGAGGTTGAATGCGTTGCGGCGGAAGATGTCCCCCATGTTGTGGCTGCACACCACGACGAGCTCGAGGCCCTTCTCTTCGGCCACGCCCTTCAGGCCCGCCGGGCTCATCTCCCGCGAGGAGCCGATCGCGAAGCGCTCGCCGGCGATCAGGAACGTCTGGCCGGCATGGACGCGCTGGCGGAAGTCCGGCATGAGGTGCCGAAAGGAGCCCGCCTTCCAGCGCTCGTCCAGCGTGTCGAGGCTCTCGGACACGCAGTCCGCGGCCGGCGTGATCTGGTCGGTGTCGATGGCGTCGCGCTTGCGGCCGGGCCGGGCCGGATCCCAGAAGATCAGCGCGCGTCCACGCACGAGACGTGGCGCGTCCGCCTGGGACGGCGTGTCGGAGGGTCTGGGTCCGGGGAGGTCTTCGAAGCGGACGCCCGGCTTCCATCGCGCCGGTTCGAGGGTGTGCTTTTTCACCGGGCGGTAATCCTACCGTGCCCGGCGGCGGTCGTTTCCGAGGCTACTTGGCCGGACTGATGTCGGCCTGGCGCACGCGCTCTTCCCAGCTCAATTCCTGTGCCTGCTGGAAGAGCCGCGCGGCGCGGCTGAAGGCCAGCTGCGCGGCCTGGTAGTCGCGCTCGCGAAGAAGGCGCTCGCCTTCTTCCTCGCTCGTGCGTCCCTGGACGAAGATGGCGCCCGCGGTTTCGCGCGCATTCAGGCGATCGGCCTCGATGCGGGCGAGGGCGGCGCGCAGGCGCAGCTCCTCGGTGGGCTTGCGGAGCTCCTTGCGGACCTTCGGCGCGGCTTTGTTCGCCGCCGGCCGGGCGTCCCCCGACGCTCTCGCGGTCGAATTCGCGGCGGCAACGGCGACCGGAGCCCCGGCCGCTCCAACAAGGCCGTTCGCGGGCGCCGCCTCGGAAACGATCCGCGCGGGCTGCACGGGATCGGGAGTGCGCGCGGTCGTCGCCGCGGCCTCGACCGCGAGACGTCCCGACGCCGGGGCGAGCTGTTCGGACGCGGCCGCGCCGCGGATCGAGTGGATCTGGCTCACGACGAGAAACGCTCCGATGGCCACGGTCGCGGCCGCGGCCAGGGTCGCTGCCGGCCGCGCCCATGGCCGGGTGAGAGGCGGCAGCGGCGGCCGGGCGTGGCGGCGGGCTTCCGAGAGCGCGTCGTCGTTCGCTTCCGGGGGCGCGGTCGATTCTTCGAGGCCGAGCGCCGCAACCGCCATCGCGACGGGGACGTCCTGGGGTTCTTCCGGGAAGACGTCTTCCGAATCCGCGGCCGCGTCTCCCTGTCGGCGGCGAGGCACGCCGGGAAGCGGCGGCGGAGCGGTCTCGGCCGCCGGCGGCACAGGCAATGCCCCGTGCACGACCACCGGGTTCGTCGACTCGAGGTCCGACGTCTGGGCTGCCCCGGTCGCCTGGCTCTCGGGATTGAGCAGCTTGTAGAGAAACAGCGCGAGGTTCGCCGTGTAGAGCGAGAACGGATTCGCCGTGACCAGCTGCTGGAGCGCGCGGTGCGCGTCGACCGCGGAAGCGAAGCGCGTCTCGACCGAAGACAGGCATTTCTTCAGGAAGGACTCGAGATCGTCGGAGCGGGGATCTCCGGCGCGCAGCTCCGCGCTCGGCGTGTCGAGCGAGGGCTTCCGCCCGGTCAGAAGCTCCATGAGGATGGCCCCGAGCGAATAGACGTCGGAGTTCTCGCCCGCGATTCCGACGCCGCGGACTTCGGGGGCGATGTACGGGCCGATCTCGGCCAGGAGCTTCGGGGTGTGAAGAGAGGGGAGCACGGCGTCCGCGACGGCGAAGCCGCCGACGCGCACCGCCGCGTCGTGCGAGATCGACACGAATCCCGGCCAGAGGAGGCCGTGAGGCGTCGGGCGGCCGTCGGGCGCGGCGCGAAACGCGTGTTCCAGGCACGCCGCGACGCGCTCGGCGACGAGAAGGGCGTACTCGGCCGGAATGCGGATGCCGAGCGCGCGCACGCGCGCGAGCATGGTGTCGAGCGTCCAGCCCGCGGTCTCGTCCCACGTCATGAAGGCCACGCCGTCGACCATGTCGAGCTGCGGATGCGAAACGACGGTGTCGTGCACGAGAATCGGGGCGAGCTCGGTGTGCTCGTGGATGGCCCGCGTGATCGCGGCCTCGGACACCGCGTCGGGATGGAACATGCGCAGTCTCACGAAACGGCGTTCGTCGGCGGAGTAGAGCGCGCGGTACACGGTGCCGAGCGAGTCTTCGGAGAGCTGCGCGACGAGCGTGTAATCGCCGAAGTGTCGCGCCAGAAACGGGGCCGGCGAAGTCATGGCGTCCGCCGATCGGCAGCGCGGCATCGCCGCAGAAGCCGAGGTGAAGGCTCACGCCGGATGTCGTGATTGGCCATCGTCTGTGCTGTGTTTCGCCTTGGTTCAAAAGAGTTTAGCAGCTTCCATGCCGTCGGCCCGGCGAAGAGGCCGCGCCCGCTAACCGTTTGAAATCACAAGGGCGAGCTGCCGGCGAGGACCGCGCTCGAGCTCGTTCGGTGACAAAAAAAGGCGGAAGCGCGCGCGGCGCCTCCGCCTCTTTGTCCAATTCGGATTCGGGTTACTTGACGGCGATCAGCTCGACTTCGAACAGCAGCGTCGCGTTCGGAGGGATGACGCCGCCGGCTCCGCGCGTTCCGTAGCCGAGCTGCGGCGGGATGAGGAGCGTCCGCTTGCCGCCGACCTTCATGGTCGAGACTCCCTCGTCCCATCCCTTGATGACCCGGCCCTGACCGATCGGGAACTCGAACGGCGTCCCGCGATCGACCGAGCTGTCGAACTTCTTGCCCTTCGCGCCGTCGACCCACAGCCATCCCGTGTAGTCCATGACGCAGGTCTGACCGGACTTGGGCGAGGGGCCCGTGCCTTCCTTCGTGTCCGCCCACTGAAGTCCGCTCGGGCTCGTGTTCATCTTCATCTCGCTTTTCTTTTCTTCCTGAGCGATCGCCGGAGCGACGGCCAGGGCCGCCGCGAGCGCCGCCGGAAGGAATCCGTGAATCCGTTTCATCTCTGTATGTCCTTTCTCGTGAAAGTCCGTCGCACCGGGAGGCGGAAAGCTTATCGCAGGGCGGGGCGTCCGCGGCCCCTGTGAGAGATTCCCGCCGTGCGCTCGGCCGCGGAACGCGCCGGTTATTTTGCGATCGGCCTGGTTTACCTGGCCATGGGCTTCGTGTCGGCGCGCATCGCCGTCCTCGGCGCGCGCGATCGGGACCACGGCGTGCTCGGCGCGCTGCGGTTCCTGCTCGACCGGGCCCACGGCGGGTGGGTGCTCGGCGCCGTGGTCGCCGGACTCGCGGCGATCGCCGCCGCGCACCTCGTGCAGTCGCTTCGGGGCCCCGGCGGCGCCGTCAAGCGGATCGGCCTGTTCGTCAACGGCTTCGGGTACGCAGCCCTCGCCTGGACGGCGGCACGGCTGTTTCTTCACGTGCGCAGCGGGCCGAACGAGGGCGAGGGCTCGCTCGAGCGCGCGGGCGTCTCATGGTTGCTGTCGGAGTCGTGGGGCGCCGCGGTTCTGGAGATCGCCGGAGTGGCCGTCGTCCTGGGCGGCCTCTGGGAAATCGGCCAGGGCCTCGGGCTCTCGGGGCGGCTGCCGTTCCGCCGCGGACGTCTGCCCCGCGGGCTGGCGAAACTGCTCACGGCGATTTCCCGGTTCGGACTCGTGGCGAGAGGCGCGACACTCGCGGCTCTCGGCTACTTCCTGATCCGCGCGGCCGAGGAGCTGGATCCTTCGACGGTGCGGACGGTCGGCGGCGTTCTCGACGCCTTCGCGCACACGCCGCTCGGGCCCGCGTTCATGGCCGTGACCGCGGCCGGGCTGGCCGCGTACGGCGTCTACATGGCGGGGATCGCGCTGGCGGAGTGAGGCCGAGGCCTCACTTCAGGCCGAGCCCCTACCTCAGGCCCAGCCACTGCCGAAGCGTCCGGCTGACCTTCTCCGCGGACGGCGGATCGAGATTCGACAGGACGACGACCGTGTAGCCCGTGTCGAGATCCATCTCGAGCACGGCGTTCACTCCCGAGGTGCCTCCCGCCGCGCCGCGCCCGCCCGAGAGCTTCGGCGGCTTCGCGGAGGCGGGCTGCGGACCCGAAGGCGGCGCGGTGCGATCCGAGTAGAACCACGCGGTCCACGCGGGGGAGAGGAGCTTTCCGGCGCGCATGGCGACGTCGAAGCGCAGCAGATCCTGGGCCGTCGAGTAGCCGCCTCCGGCCGAGCTCCCGCGGCCGGGCAGCTCGTAGATGTTGGTGCGCGGCTCGGAGAGCCGCTTCTCGTTCTCATCCTCGGAGGTGTAGCCCGTGGCGCGGTTGGGCACGACGGCGTCCTGCAGATAGGAGTCCGAGCTCGTCATGCCGGCGGGCCCGTAGATGTTCTCGCGGACGTAGTCGTAGTAGCTCTGCCCCGACACCTTTTCGATGATCAGCCCGAGCACGATGTAGCCGGCATTGGAGTACCGGCGGCTGGTTCCCGGCTCGTAGAGCAGCGGGTCCGTCGCGAAGAGGCGGAGGTAGTCCTCGAGCGTTCGGATCTGCGCCTTGGGCGTCGCGTTGAACTTCTCGCCGAAGAAATCCCCGAGGCCCGAAGTCATGGACACGAGCTGCTGGATCGTGATCCGGTCCGCGGCCGCGAGCGGATACTCCGGCAGGTGCTTGCGGATCGTGTCGGTGAACGACAGCTTGCCCTTCTCGGCGAGCTGGGCGATCGCGATCTGCGTGAAGATCTTGTTGATCGAGCCCAGGTTGAACTTCGTGTCCGGGCGATTGGGGACGCCGAGGCCGCGATCCGCGAGGCCGTACGCCTGCTGGAAGAACGGTTTCCCATCCTTCGCCATCAGGACGACGCCGGAGAATTCGTTCGCCGCCGCGAGCTTCTGGAGCAGCGCGTCGGCGGCGGCCGCCGCCTCCGCATCGGAGCCCTTTCGGGCTTCCTGCACGGCGCCGGGCCCCTCGCTCTCGTCGAACCGCAGGCCCCGGACGCCGTAGCCCGCCGATGCGTCGAGCATCATGCCGAGCTCCATCCAGCCGTCGCGCGAGCGGACCAGGTACACCGGCTCGGTGTCGCTTGGCCGGAGGATCGAGTGGTACTCGAGGGGCCCGGTCTGCGCCACGATGCCCGAAAGCCGCTGGACGCGCTGCTCGAGCGGCATCTGCTGCGAGGGCGCTCGGGGCGAAGTTGGCCGAGATGAACGTCCGGACCGCGTCGGGCGTGCCCGCCGCGAACGCGGCCAGGAGGGCCTTCATGCGGGCGCCCTGCGGAGTGTCCGGAGGCTCGGGGCCCGCGGCCCGCAGGAGAGTCGCGAGGCTCAAAAACAGGGCGAGGGCGGACGCGTAGCGAGGCTTCATGCCCCTTTCTACGCTCCCGCCCTCGCGAGGTTACGCGGGTCGGGCCGGTTTCCGGCTTCTTCTCAGGCCTTCATCTTGGAGAGGATGTCCTCGATCCGCTTCTTCTGGACCGGGTCCGTCGTCATGGAGAGGGCCTTGCGATAGCTCTCGACGGAGGCCTTCGTGTCCCCCTTGGCGGCGAGCGCCTCGCCGAGGCTGTCGTAGCAGTTCCACGAGTTGGGATAGTCCTTGATGTTCTTGCGGAAGAGCGCGATCGCTTCGTCGTACTTCTTCTGGCCCAGCAGCGCGTACGCGGCCGCGTTGATGTCGGCCTCGGTCGCGATCTTCATCGCCTGGGCGCGCAGCTCTTCGGCCTGCTTCGTGTCGCCCTTCTTCTCGAGGATCGCGGCCTTCGTGCGGAGATTTCCGTACGTGGCCTGGGTCGTGACCGACTGGTCGGCCCACTTGAGCGCCTGGTCGAGGTCCTGGTCGTGCGTCAGCGCCCAGTTCGCGGCGGTGTTCCATGCCTGCCAGCCGAAACGGGGCAGGCCGCGGAGCTGCGCCTTCAGGCTCGCCATGACCACGGCATTCGTGTCGACGGTGATCGGAAACGACACCGTGAGCTTCTCCCACTGCATCACGACGTCGACCGAGTTTTCGGTCGGGTTCTCGAAGCGGTACTCGAGCCGCTCCTCGAAATCCGCGGGCTTCGGCGCGACCGTGAAACGGACCACGTCCTCTTTCTCGTCGTAGCTGAAGCTGCCCCACGCCGAGGCGACGCTGGAGAGCATCACGGACCAGTCCTTCTCGTTCGGCAGCATGTGCAGGCCGTAGGTGCCGGCGGGCAGCGTCTTGCCGCCGACGGTGGCCGGCGAGGAGAACGTGATCGTCGTGTTCTCGTTGGCGCCGGCGCGCCAGACCTGTCCGTAGGGAACGAGATCGCCCCAGACCTTCCGCTTGTTCGACGGCGGGCCGGTGGTAATCGATCGTGATGTCCGTCAGGCCGATCTCCTGCTTGACGGACGCGGCCGGGCTGGCCTGGGGAAGATTCAGCGGCGGCAGTTGCGCGAGGGCGACGCCTCCGGACAGGACCAGCCCCGCGAGGGCCAGGACAAAGACAAACCTCTTCATAAGACCTCCTTCGAGCTCTGGAGGTCCTTACGCGGAAGGGGGCCGGGGGTTTATCGGGGAATCTTCAGGCCGCGCTGGCGCCGGGGACCGAGTCGTGGCTGTCGCCGTCCTGAGTCCGCCTGGCGGGACCGTTCCGCAGGGCGCAGAAAAGAAGGTCGGCCCGGCGGCGGACGCCGTGCTTGACCAGCAGGTTCGAGACGTGGAACTTCGCCGTTCGCTCGGACATGTGGAGGCGGTGGGCGATCTCTTTGTTGGAGAGGTTGTCGAGGACGGCCTCGAGAACCTGGCGTTCCCGCCGGGTGAGACCCTCGAAGCCCGTGGCGTAGACCCGCAGCGGGACGGTGCAGAGGGCCGAGTCCACGAACCGCGACAGCAGGGCGCGGCCCACCCAGAGACCGCCGGTCGTCACCGTCTGGAGTGCGGCCATCATGGACCGCGCCGTCTCGGAGTAGGTCATGAGGCCCTTGATCCCGAGCCGCAGCAGGGCGAACGCCGTCTGGTCGGCGAACCGCTCGGCGAGCACCAGGATCCGCGCCGTCGGCTGCCGGGCGTGAATGCCGGTCACGACGGCTTCGGTCACCGGCAGCTGGGGGTGGCCCTCGACGACATAGGCCGAGGCCCGCGGCACGGTCACATTCTCGAAATCCGGAATCCGGTTCGGCTCGAGGCGGCGGGCGATCAGGCGCAGGCCGCCTTCGGACACGACACGCTCGAACTCCGGCAGGACCAGCGGATGGAACCAGTACAGGCCAACGGACGATGAACGAGGCACAGTCACTAATTCGGAGGGTAACGGATAGTCGGCGCCGAGGGCAACCCTAAATTTCAAGGGGTTGTCCTCATTCCAGGTCTACCCGGAGGCCTCTGACCGGCGGTTCCCTTCACGCGCCGGAATGGGCGTGGCGTCGGCGTAAACGGCGTGGCACCAGTTCCGGTATTCGGCGCGTTTTCCGCGCACGACGTCGAAGTAAAGATCGCGCAGCGCCGCGACCACGGGACCCAGGCGGCCCGTGCCGATCGGTCGGTGGTCGACGCGCGTGATGGCGGCGATCTGCACACCCGTGCCGCAGAAGAAGGCCTCGTCGGCGAGCGGGATCTCGGTGCGATCGATGGATCTTTCGATGACCTTCACGCCGAGCTCCTTCGCGAGGAGATCGAGGATCGAGCGGCGCGTGATGCCCTCGAGGACGTTGTCCGTGACGGGCGGGGTGATCGCCGCGCCGTTCTTGATCAGAAAGAAGTTCTCCGCCGAGCCTTCGGCGACGTGGCCGTCCTGGTTGAGCACGATCGCTTCATCGAAGCCGGCGCGCTGCGCGTCGGTCTTGGCAAAAGCCGAGTTGACGTACGAGCCCGTGATCTTGCCCCGCGCCGGAATCATGTTGTCGTCGACGCGGCGCCACGAGGAAATCGTGGCGTGCACGCCCTCCTCGTTCTCGACGTAGCGTCCGTAGGGCATCGCGACGATGGACACCTCGGCCGTGAGGTTGTGCAGCCGCACGCCGATGGACTCGTCGGCGTAAAAGGCGAGCGGGCGCGCGTAGCAGTCCTCGCGGAAGAGCTCGGTGCGGAGGAGCGCCAGGAGGGCCTCGGTGAGATCCGCGACGGAATACGGGAGCGTCATGTCCAGCAATCGCGTGGATTCGAGGAACCGGCGGAAGTGATCCTGCGGCCGGAAGACGAACAGCTCCTGCTCCGCATCGTTCCAGTAGGCGCGGATGCCGGCGAAGCACCCGGTCCCGTAGTTGAGAGCGTGCGTCAGGACTCCGACGCGCGCGTCGGAGTAGGGAACGATGTGCCCGCGGAAGAAAGCGTGGCGAGGAAGCGGCATCGGAGACCTCCCGGAACCCACCAGTCCACTTTTAGAGTCCATCTCGGGTGTATGCTCCAAGTGGACATCAAGATGGACCGGGGCGACGCGCGAATCAATAGCCACATGGCGTGCAAGTGGACTGGCAGGGCCGCCTGACTCCGCAGGCGTTCGTGGCGAGTCTCGGGCGCTGGTCGGACGGCGCCGGCGGCCCGGGTCCCGTGTACCGCCGGCTCGCCGGGGCGATCCGGGAAGCCATCGAGCGGGGAGAAATCCGCGCGGGCGAGAGGCTTCCGTCCGAGCGCGCCCTCGCGGCGAAGCTCGCCGTCTCCCGCACGACGGTCGTCTCGGCCTACGAAGAGCTGCGCCGGGACCGCACCATCGAGAGCCGCCGGGGCAGCGGCACGCGGGTGCGCGGAGCCGCGCCGCGTCCGCCCGCGCTGCTCCTTCGCGAGGATCCCTCGGGGGCCTTCCGCCGCCACCCCGTCTGGCGCAGCTTCACGGAAGGGCCGGGAGGAACGATCGAATTTCTCGGCGCGCACCTGCCCGCGCCCGACGTGCTCGCGCGGGAGGCCGCGCGCATCGACGAGAAGGCGATGCGCGAGCTCGCCCGGAGCCCCGGTTACCTCCCGATGGGACTGCCGGCGCTGCGACAGGCGATCGCGAAGCATCTCTCGGCGTCGGGACTCGAGACGGGCGAGGACCAGGTCCTCGTGACGCACGGCGCTCAGCAAGCCATCGGCCTCGCGGGCGCGCTGCTCGTCGAGCGCGGCGAGACCGTCGTCGTGGAAGACCCGACGTACATGGGCTCGATCGACATCTTTGCCGGACAGGGCGCGCGCCTCGTCACCGTACCGGTCGGGGGAGACGCGGCCTGGGTCGCCCGGCTGCGCGAGACCGTGGCGCGGACCTCGCCGCGGCTGGTCTACCTGATGCCCACCTTCCAGAATCCCACCGGCGTCGTGATGCCCGAAACCTGCCGGCGCGCGCTCGCGAAAATGTCGCGCGAGCTGAGGCTGCCGATCGTCGAGGACAACACGCTCGCCGACCTGGCCCTGACGGGTACGGGTCGTCCGCCGGCGCCCATCGCGGCGTTCGACCGCGAGGCGCCGATCCTGACGATCGGGTCGCTCTCGAAGCTTTTCTGGGGCGGCCTGAGAATCGGCTGGATCCGGGCTTCCGAGGAGATTCTTCTGCGGATGACGCGCCTGAAGATCATGGCGGACCTCGGCGGCTCTCTGATCGGCCAGCTCGTCGCCGTCCGCCTTCTCGCCGAGGCCGACCGGGTCCGGGCCATACGGCGCCGCGAAATGCGAGAGCGTCTCGAGCGACTGACGGGGCTGCTCTCGAAGCATCTGCCGGAGTGGACCTGGATCGAGCCGGCGGGAGGCCTCTCTCTCTGGGTCAAGCTGCCGAGCGGAGACGCGAGCACGTTCGCCCAGGTGGCCCTCCGCCACGGCGTCGCCGTCGTGCCGGGGACCCTCGCGTCGCCCGGCGGAGGGTGGGGCGACCGACTCCGCGTGCCGTACGTGCTCGAGGCCGGCCCGATGCGCGAGGGCGTCGAGCGCCTCGCCCGCGCCTGGGAAGCCTACGCCGGCGACGAGCCCAAGCGCCGCCGCGCCGCGGGTGTCCTGGTCTAGCTGAGCAGCCTCAGCCCTCAGCCCTTGTCCGGGCCCCGCAAGTACTTGTCCAGGAACTTGAGGATGGCGCTCCAGCCCTCGATCTGGTTCTTCTTCTTCGTGAAGCCGTGGCCCTCGTCGTCGAACACGACGTACTCGACGGGGACGCCGTTCTTCTTGACCGCGGCGACGATGTCGTCGGACTCGCCGCGGATGACGCGCGGGTCATTGGCGCCCTGGATCACGAAGAGCGGCTTGCGGATCCTGTCGGCGTGGAGGAGAGGCGAGGTCTCCTCGAGGAATGCGCGATCCGCCTGCGGATCGCCGATCTCCTTGTAGAGCGCGGCGCGCTGGGCTTCCCACCACTTCGGCATCGACTCCAGCGTGCGCAGCCAGTTCGAGACGCCGAAGATGTCGACGCCGACCGCGAACTCTTCCGGCTGGAACGCGAGCGCCGCGAGGACCATGTAGCCGCCGTAGCTTCCGCCGAGGATGCCGATGCGGGCGGGGTCCACGTACGACAGGCTCTGCAGGTACTTCTTCCCGGCGACGCAGTCCCAGAGCGGCTCGCGGCCGTGCTTCTTGTCGTCGGCCGTGTAAGAACGTCTTGCCGTAACCCGAGCTGCCGCGGTTGTTGATGCCGAGGACGACGTACCCGTGGTTCACGAGGTACTGGATGTACGGGTTGTACTGCTGCCGCGTCTGCCCGCCGGGTCCGCCGTGCACCCAGATGACCGCCGGAGCCTTCGCCTGAGGAGACGCCTGCCAGGGCTTGTAGAAGATGTTCGGGATCGCCATGCCGTCGAAGGAGGGGAAGCGCACGACTTGCGCTTCGACGAGGTCCGTCGGATCGATCGCCTTCGTCATCGTGTCGGTCAGTCGGCGCGGCGCGTCCGACCCGAAGGTGTAGACGTAGAGATTGTTGGGTCCGCGGTCCGAGTCCAGCTGGAAGGCCAGCTTCGTTTCGTCGTTCGAGACGCGGACCGACGAGACCTCGCCCGCGGGAAACGCCGGCAGGGCGATGGGCGCGCCGGTCCGGCCGTTCCAGAGCTTCAGGACGCTGCGCCCGTCCTGGTTCACCGCCGAGAGGCGGTACTTGCCGTTCTTCGAGAAGAACGTCCACGCGATGTCCCAGTCGGCCTTCTCGACGTCCTCGGACTTGCCGGACGAGAGCTCGTAACGGCGGACCCGCGTGAACTCGGACCCGTCGCCTTCGCCTTCGTTCGTCAGGTAGTAGAGCCACTTCGAGTCGACGTCGAAGCACGCCGGCTCGTAGCTCGCCGTCCCGGTGTGCTTCGAGATCAGGGTCATGGTCTTCGCCGCCGCGCTCCAGAGGTAGATGTCGCTGTCGGCGGTGGTGTTGATCTTCTGGAACGCGATCCACTTCGCGTCGTCGGAGATGTCGCCGAGGTCGTACCCGACTTCGTCCTGGTAGAACAACGTCCGCGCATAGCTCGCGGCGTCGTATCGATAGACGTCGAAGAAGCGCGCGTCCCGCTCGTTGGACCGGACGTAAAAGGCGCGGCCGTCGCGGGTCCACTTCTTGAACGCGGCCTTCAGCTTCTCGCCGGGCGTGAGGTCCTTCTCCTCGCCCGCGGGCGTCTGGACGAACAGATGGTTGAGCTCGTTGCCGCCCTGATCCCGGGTGAACAGGAAGCGGTCGTCCGACGGGAAGTACGACACGGACGTCGTCGTGGCGGTGTCCGATTTCGTCAGGGGCGCGGCCTCGCCGCCGGCCGTCGGAACGGAGTAGACGTTCACGATGCCGGTGGCGTTCGACGAGAACAGGAGCTTCGAGCCGTCGAAGGAAAACGAAGCCTGAGTGATCGCCGTCGTCGACAGGAACTGCTCGATCGTGTACTCCCGGGACGGCCGCTTCGCGGGAGTGGCCGCGGGCAGGGCGGCGGCGGCCGCGGCTGCCGCCGAGAAGAGCAGGGCCGCCGCGAGTCGACGATTCCGAACGATCATGGAGATTCCTCCGGCCGGAAGCCTATCCGGCGCGCGTCCCGTTGGGAACCGGCCGCTCGGGCACGGCGAGGGCCGGGGTCACCCCGTCGGCGTAGCCGAGATCGAACAGCATGCCTTCGGAGACCTCGCCCATCATGCGGCGCGGCTCGAGGTTGACGACGAAGAGGGCCTGCCGGCCGACGATCTCCGCGGGGTTCGCCCTCTCCTGCTTCATTCCGGCGAGGATGCGCCGCGTGTGGTCCCCGAAGTCCACGATCAGGCGGAGCAGCTTGTCGGACTTCGGGACGTCCTCGACCGCGACGATCGTGCCGACGCGGATGTCGACGGCTTCGAGCGCCGAGAACGCGATCGGCGGCTTCACGGGCGCGGGAGTCATGGGCGATCTCCTTCGGTTTCGCGCACGGCGATGCGGATGTCCTCGAGCGCCTGTTCCATGCGGTCGCGGTGCGTGCGGAACGAGAGGACGCAGATCCGGATCGCGAAGCGGCCGCCGACGACGGTGCCGGTCAGGTAGACGCGCTGGCGGGCATTGATCCTTTCGAGGATGCGCCGGTTCTCGCGGTCGAGTGCGGCGCCGTCGGCCCCGGACCGGGTGCGCCGGAAAGCCAGGATCGACAACTGCGGCTCGGCCACGATCTCGATTCCGGGGATCTCGCGCAGCTGGTCCGCGGCCCACCGGGCGAGCTCCAGCTTCTCCTCGAGGTTCCGCCGGAACGGCGCGATGCCGTGCATGCGGATCGGCAGCCAGATCCTCAGCCCGCGAAAGTCGCGGGAGAGCTCCGGCGAGAGGAGGTTGAAGTCGGTCAGGTCCGCGGCCTCCTGCATCGTGGGCATGTATTCGGCGGAGAGCGCATGGGCGCGCTTCAGCGTCTCGCCGTCGCGGACGAGGAGCGCTCCGGTGCCGTACGGAAGGAAGAGTCCCTTGTGCGGGTCGAGGACGATCGAGTCCGCGCGCTCGATCCCCGCGAGAGTCCGCCGGCCCTCCTCCGTGAGAAGGAAGAACCCGCCATAGGCCGCGTCGACGTGGAACCAGAGCCGCTCGCGCGCGGCGAGATCCGCGAGCGCCGGCAGGTCGTCGACCGCGCCCGTGTTCGTCGTTCCGGCGTTGCCGACCAGGAGAAAAGGCGTCCGGCCCGCGGCGCGATCCGCGGCGAGCGCGTCCGCGAGCGCGTCGAGGCGGATCCGAAAGCGCGAGTCCGTCGCGATCTCGCGGACGCGGTCCTCGGGAAACCCCGCGAGGATCGCGGCCTTCTGGATGGCGTGGTGCGTCTGGTCGGAGACGTAGATCGTCCCCTGGAGAAAGTTCTCCGGCAGCCGGTCGCGCCGGGCCGCCACGAGAGCGGAGAACGTCGCGAGCGAGCCGCCGCTCGTCAGGATCCCGCGGGCCTCGCGCGGAAGTCCCGCGATGTCGCAGAACCAGCGCACGACGTTGGATTCGAGCTGGGCGAGCCCGGGGGCTGCGGCGAAGACGCCGACGTAGCGGTTGGTGGCGTCGGCGACGAGGTCCGCGACCGCCGACTGCGGAAGTCCGCCGCCGGGAATGTAGGCGAGGTAGCCCGGCCCGGCGGTATTGAAGCTCTTGGGGATGAGGCGTTCGAAGAGGAGATCGAGGAGCTCTTCCGCCGGCCGGCCCGTTTCGGGCAGGGGCTCGACGAGAGATCGCGCGAGGGCGGCGCCGCCTTCGACGTCCGCGGAGGGCTGACGCGGAAGCGAATCGACGTGGGCGACGACGCGTCGCGCCGCCTCGTCGATCAGACGCCGCAGGGCGTCTCCCGTCAGCTCCAGGGTGCGATCCTCGGACGGCGGCACGGGCGCATTGAATCACTGCGCCCCGAAAAGAAAAAAGCCCCGCGCGAGGCGGGGCCCGGGAAGGGGAAGGGGCCGCTCGGTGCTCTAACGCGACTGCCCGTCGTGTTTCTGGTGGTAGATGCCCCGGGAGATCCGATCCTGCCTCGTCTCGATGCGGGCCCGTTCGCCGCGGGTGAGCGAACCGTCGCTCCGCATTCTCGCGACGGAACGGTTGAGGCCCGCCTCGCGGCGTTCGAGGCGCGCCGTCTCGCGCGCGGTCAGGGCGCCGCTCGAGACTCCGCCCGCGATGCGCTGCTGCTGGCGTTCCTGGCGGTTGCCGATGCGTCCGGCTTCGGCCGGCGCCGCGAACGCCAGCGAGAGGACCGCGGCGGATCCGAAGGCGAATGCGAAACTCGATTTTCTATTCATGTATCTTGCCTCCGGAACTTTCGACGATCGCCATGGCGTCGGGTTTACAGCGAGAGAAGACCGAAAGCCGGTGGCGTGCCTCGTCACCGTCGCCGCCGGTGTCCTTCTCCTTCGGGCGCTGCCCCTCATCCGCGCCTACGCCGACAAACTCTCCGCCCAGCATCCGCCGTCCGTGCTCGCCGCGGCCGCGCTGGCCGGCCTGGCCGTCGTTTCTCCTCGCCTGGCTCGGAATCCGTCGGCGGCCCCGCGCCATGGCTCTCGCCCTCGCCGCCGTCGCCCTGGCGATGGTGGTCCTCTCCGGGAACCTTCCCGCGGCACTCGCCGCGGCCGCGATCCTCGGGGCGACTGTCCTCCTCGGCGACGCGGCCTTCCGGCTGCTCGCCGGCGCGGAGGCCGGCGAGGGCGACCTCCACGCGGTCTTCGCCGCCGGCGCCGTGTCGGCGGGGACGCTCGTGCTCCTGCTGGGCGAGGCGGGGCTGCCCGGCGCACCGGCTCTCGCGGTCCTCGCGGTGCTCGTCCTGCTTCTGCGCTGGCGCCGGATACCGGCCGTTTGGGATCTCGCGCGCCGGGCCGTGCGTCTCCCTCGAGGCGACGCGCCGCCGGCGCTCGAAGCGGCCTGGCTCGCCCTCGCGGCGCTTTTTCTTCTGGCGACGTGGGCGGGAGTCCTCGCACCCGACCTGTCCTGGGACGCCCTCGCGTACCACCTGCCGGAAGCGCGCGACATCGCCGTATCCGGACGCGTCCGTCCGCTGCCCGACCTCGAGCCGCAATCGCTTCTCTGGCGCGGCCACGACGCCTATCTCGCGCTGGGCTTCCTTTTCGGAGGCGGGCAGGGGGAAAGAGTGGTCCAGTTCCTCCAATGCGCGACGGGCCTCTTCGTCTTCGGCGCGGCGCTCGCTCTCGCGCGCCGGCTCAAAGCCGGCGGAGCGTCGGCTCTGATCGTTCTGGCGCTCGCGGCTTTCCCGACCGCGATGCTGCAGCTCCGCTCGGCGTACGTGGACTGGCCCGCCGCGCTCCTCGTCACGGCGTCGGCCGCGCAGCTCGCGTCCCGGCCGTCGAGCGCCGGGCGTTTCCGCCTCGCCGGCGTTCTCTTCGGCGGCGCGGTCGCGATCAAGGTCTTCGCGCTTTTCGCCGCTCCGGCGCTTTTCGTGCTCGCGCTGCGTGCCCGGCCCGGCGCCATGAGGCCCGGCGCCATGAGGATCGCGGCCGCGGCGCTCTGCGCGTGTCTGCCGCTCGCGCCGTGGATCGCATGGAGCCATGCGCGGGCCGGCTCCGTGGCGGCGCCCTACGCGTCGTCTCCCGGCGAGCTTCTCGAGCGTGTCACGCGCGGCCACTACTTCACGCGGTCGCCGGCTTCGGGGGTGGCTCGCGCGAGTCCGGGTCCGCTCGTGCGCCCGGCGAGAATCCTCCGCCTTCCGTACGATGTGGTCTTCCGATCGAGCCGTTTCGAAGCCAACGGCAATGGCTACAACGGGCTGCTGCCGCTGCTGCTCCTCGTGGGCCTCGCCGGGTGGGACGTGCGGCGCAATCTCCTGTTTCTCGCCGCGGCGCTGCCCTTTCTCGTGCCCTGGTCGCTGCTCTATCTCCCGTCGATCCGATTTCTCATTCCCGTCTATCCTCTCTACGCGGTCTTCACGGCCGAGGGGCTCCGACGGCTCGTCGCGGGATTTTCGGGGGCATCGGGCCGGGCCGCCGGTGTGGCGGTGCTCGCGGCGGCCGCGGCGTTTCCGGTCCATTTCGGTTCGAGCGGGCTCGAGTGGAAGGCCGCATTGGGCCGCGCGACTCGGGAAGAAGTCCTTGCGGCGCGGCTTCCTTCCCTGGCATTCGTCGGGCAGTCTCGGGCCGGCGGATCGGGTCGTGTTCATCGGCGAGAACGACCGCTTTCACTGCCCCGCGGGAACCGTCTGGCGGGGTGAGTTCTCGCCGGTGGCCGGATGGAAGGACGATCCCGAGAGCTGGCGTCGCGGGCTCGACGCGCTCGGCATCACCGCCGTCGTCTGGCGCACCGACCGGGCTCCATTTCCCGTCCTGGAACATCTTGGCGACCGGCTCACCCCGGCCGCGGAGCACGGGCCGGCGCGGCTCTTCGAGGTCGCCCGGTAGATCTGTGGAGATCCGCTCTCCCGCGAGAAACGTAAACCTCATCGGGAGCATCGGAGGAGAGGGGGAGAATCCGTCCATGGGGAATCGCCTGCCGGTTTACGCCGAGAACCTCGAGGAGCGCGAAGAGCTCCTGCGGCGGACCTGGGAAAGGCTCGATCCTCAGTTCCGCACGCCGAACCAGGTCCTGGGGAGGCGCTCGACGATCGGCTGCGTGGCGCTCGAGATCACGCAACGCTGCAACCTCGACTGCACGCTCTGTTATCTCTCCGAGAGCTCGGAGTCCGTCAAGGACCTTCCGCTGGAAGCGGTCTTCGAGCGCATCGACAGGATCCGCGAGACCTACGGCCCCGGCATCGGCGTGCAGGTCACGGGCGGCGACCCGACGCTGCGTCCGCGGGAGGAGCTCGTCGCGATCGTCCGCCGCCTCTCCGAGCGCGGTCTGCGCCCTTCGCTGTTCACCAACGGCATCCGCGCGACACGCGACCTCCTCGCCGAGCTCGCGGGCGCCGGTCTCTTCGACGTCGCATTTCACGTCGACACGACGCAGCGCTTCAAGAAATACCGGAACGAAGAATCGCTGAACGCCGTGCGGCGCGAATACATCGAGCGGGCGCGCGGCCTGCCGATCGCGGTCATCTTCAACACCACGATCCACGCGGGCAACCTCGACGAGGTTCCGATGCTCGTGCGGTTCTTTCTCGAGCACTCGGACGTCGTCGGAATGGCGTCCTTCCAGCTGCAGGCGGCGACCGGCCGTGGCGAGTGGCGCGAGCGCGCGGCGCACGTCACCTCCGAAGCGATCCGGGAGCGCATCCGCGAGGGCGTGGGCCTGCCGAGGCTGGCATGGGACACGGCCCTCGTGGGCCACCCGAGCTGCAACCGCGGCACGATGCTCGCGACGGTCGGCGGCCGAGCGATCGACGTGCTCTCGGATCCGCCGCTGTACGAGCGTTTTCTCCAGGAGTTCCGCCACGTCGCCTTCGACCGCCGCCACGTCTTCCGGACCGCCCGCAGCGTGGTCCTCTCCGCGTTTCGCCATCCCTACTGGCTGGCGCGCGGGAGCATCTTCCTCGCGCGGCGGCTCTGGTCGGTCCGGCGGGAGCTCTGGAGGCGCGAGCGCGTCGGCAAGATCACGTTCTTCGTCCACGCCTTCATGGATGCCGGGGTCCTGGATCCGGAGCGGATTCGCAACTGCGCCTTCATGATCATGACGTCCGAGGGACCGGTCTCCATGTGCGAGCACAACGCCCGCCGCGACGACTACATCCTCCGGCCGGTGGCGCTCGCGTCCCGCGCCGGCGCCATGTTCGATCCGACGACTGGAATTTTGCGTTCGAACGGGTGACCACCCGGCCGCGGACCTGCTAAGATCCGGCGCATCGACGCAGCGCCTCTGATCCGCCTCCGGGAAACGACCGGGACCACGCCCGCCTCGGGAGAGCCGCAAGATTCGCTGGCGCTCCGCGTCGATCCGTCCCGCAGAGTCCGGCTGAGGTTCGCTCTCGAGGTTCCCGACGAGGATGCTCTCGAAGCCCTCCGCTACGCCCGCCGCGCGATGATCCGGGAGGAGCGGACCCGAGGCCTCGGCTGGGACGAGCCCTCGATGGAAGATCCCACGCTCACGAACACCGAGATCCGCTGGTTCCCGCTGGCGTCGCAGGTGGCGGTCTGCCGGACCAAGCTGGCGGAGCTCCTGGAGAGAGCCAACCGGGCCCTGACGGAGATCCGCGCCGGCCAAGGGCGTTACCGGCGGTAACAGTTTCGGCCGTCACTGTCTTCTCCCTCCGTTCGACGGCACCCCGAAATCGCACTGTTTCGAGCCCTTTACGCGGAGGGCGTTCGCTTGGCGCACGGTTCGCTACTTTCCCGAGCAAATGTCCCGAAACATTCGATTCTCGGAGATCGAGGAGGCCACCGACCTGGTGTCCTTCAACGGGGACTCCGCGGCCCCGCGCCTCGCCGAGCCGACCGTGACGCTCCGCTGCCGGCTCCTGACGACCGATCAGGACAGCCTCGAAGCACTTCGCTACGCCCGGCGGGCGATGCTCCGCGAGGAGTGGACGCGCGGTCTCGACGAGAACGAGCCCTCCCTCGAGGACGCGGTGTTCACGGCCTTCGAAGTGAGCTGGTCGGTCCCGGCCTCCGCGGTGGGCGCCTCGCGCTCCAAGCTCGAGGAGCTCGCCGAGAGGGCCAACCGCGCCCGCGTCGAGCTGCCTGTCCGCCAGTGACACGCGAGCGGCGGCGGCCGGTCACCGTACAATCTTCTCGATGAGCAGTCGCAAGGTCCGGAACCTCGTTCTCGTCGCCCTCGTGGCCGGCGTGGCGTACTGGATCTACAAGGATCGGCCCACGGCCTCCGGGATCATCGACACGATCACGGATCCGTTACTGGGCTCCCACGCCGCGGTCAAGAGCTCGGAGCGAAACCGGGTCGTGGGCGACGCCTCAGCCGCGATCAGCGAGCAGACCGAGCTGCCGGTCGGGTCTCTTCGCGAAGGGATGACGTCGCGAGAGGTGGTCGAGCTGCTGGGCGACCCGGATTCGAAGGAGAAGGAAGTCGTCGACGGCGTCAAGAGCGTGCGGTGGACGTACGACCGCGCTCACCGCCACTTGATATTTCAGGAGGAACGGCTCGTCTCCATCGCCGTCATGCGGTAAGCGGCCGCCGCCGCCCCGATCAGGCCCAGTCCCGCCTCCGTCACCACACGCACCGGAATCTTCTCGAGCAGCCCATCCATCGGGGGCTTGTTCCGAAACGAGCGGAGAAACGCGGGCCGCCGCAGGGCGGGCAGGATTTTCGGCGCGATGCCGCCGGCGAGGTAAACGCCTCCGGTCGCGCGGTAGGCGAGCGCGGTATTGCCGGCCTCCGAGCCGTAGATGGAAACGAAGAGGTCGAGCGCACGCCGGCAGAGTGCGTCCCGCCGGGAAAGGCCGAAGCGGCTGATCACGGCCGCCCGATCGTCCGCCTTCTCGAACTCCTGGAGCACCCGGCGGCTCTCGCGCGCGACCCGCTCGGATTTGAAGAACTCGTAGAGATACACGAGCCCCCGGCCCGAAAGCACCTTTTCGCGCGTCGCCCGTCCGCACTGGCGCCGCAGAAACACGATGAGTCGATCCTCCAGCGGGTCGCGCGCCGCGATATCCGCGTGCCCGCTTTCGGAGGGCACGACCTCGTGGTGGTCTCCCGCGGGGACCAGGCACGCCTGGCCCAGGCCCGTGCCCGCGCCGAGGATGCCGATGGGACCCTGCGGTTCCGGCCGGCCGCGAGAAAGCGTCACGACCTGGCGGGACGTCAGGTACGGAAGACCCCGGGCGTTCGAAACGAAGTCGTTGAGCAGGACGACGCGGGAGATCCCGGTGGCGCGCGCGAGCCGCGACTCCTCGATCCGCCATGGAAGGTTCGTGACTTTGGCCGCGCCGTCGCGCACCGGACCCGCGACGCCGAATCCCGCGGCCGACGGAACGGGCTCCCCGCGCAGGAAGATTTCCACGACCGATTCCAGGCCGGGGTACGCGCCGCTCGGATAGCGTTCGCTGCGCACGAGCGAGCGCCGGCCTGCGCCGATTTCGAAGATCGCGAGACTGGTCTTCGTTCCGCCGACGTCCCCCGCGAGGATTCGCATCGAGGCAACGCTAGCAGAGGTCGTTTCGCCGGCCCGCGGCTTCAAGCGGACGGCGCGGATGTGGCTTAGAGTCCGCGTGCCGCACCGGACGAGAGCCTTTCGCGGGCAAAAAAAAGCCCCGGGTCGGGGTGGGGCCGCCCGGGGGGCGAAAGGAGGAGGTTGAGGTTCCTTTGCTCGCGATTCGGAATAGCAATCGCGCGGCCAATCCGGGTACGCAGAGTTAAACGCTTGTTTTCAAAATACTTAGCAAAGTACGGCTCGGCCGGCCTGACGAGAATTGTCACGGCACTAGTACAGGTTTCTGCCTCAATTTCGCGCGCCGCGCTCCCGGCCGTGCTGGCCTTGTCCGCCGCCCTGGCCTCGAGCGGCTGCATGTACATCTTTTCGGAAAAGCGGACCGTGTATCAGTACGAGCCGGACTATGGCGTCGACAGCCCCGAGTTCCGGCGCTCGCTCGACGCTCTCGGAACCGAGATGGTGCCGGGCAATCGGACCGCCCTGCTGGAGGATGCCGGCGGGATCTTTCCTCGGATGCTCGAGGCCATCGGCTCCGCCCAGACCTCGATCAACCTCGAGCTCTACATTTTCCGGGACGACGAGACCGGATCGCGATTCGCCCGGGCGCTCGTCGAGCGGGCGCGGGCGGGCGTCGAGGTGCGCATCCTCGTCGACGGATTCGGAAGCTCGCTCGGCAAGCTCGCGGAGGAGCTCGAGAAGGTGGGCGCTCGGGTTCGCGTCTACAAGCCCCTCCGGGTCTACTCCATCGACACGATCGGAAACCGCACGCACCGCCGCATCCTGACGATCGACGGGCGCATCGGGTTCTGCGGCGGCGTCGGGCTCGACGACCGCTGGAAGGAATGGCGCGAGACCATGATCGAAGTGGAGGGGCCCGTCGTCGCCCACCTGCAACAGGTCTTCGCCCAGGACTGGGTGCATACGACGGGCGAGGTCCTCAATGGCGATCGCCAGTACCCGAGGATCATGCCGACGGGCGACATGGAAGCCCAGGTGATCGCCGCCTCGCGCGCCGATTCCATCTCGATGTCGAAGCTCGTTCTCTACATGGCCATCCAGGCCTCGCGGAGGCGCATCTGGATCGAGAACGCGTACTTCGTGCCGGACCGGCAGATCCGCCAGGCCCTCGTGGCCGCGGCCAAACGCGGCGTCGACGTGAAGATCATCGTGCCGGGCGCGAAGACCGACAGTCCCAACGTGCGCGCGGCCTCGCGCTACCACTACGGCGAGCTTCTCGAGGCCGGCATCGGCATCTACGAGTACCGGCCGACGATGATGCACAACAAGGTCATGGTCGTCGACACGATCTGGTCGACGGTGGGCTCGATCAACTTCGTCAACCGCTCGATGAAGAAGAACGCCGAGGTCAACATCGCGATCTACGACCAGCGCTTCGCGGCGGAGGTGGAGACCATGATCGACGTGGACCTCGCGCGCTGCGACGTCCTGACGCTGCGCGAGTGGAAGAGGCGGGGCCTCCTTCCGCGGATCGGCGAGACGTTCTTCTGGCTGTTCTCCGAGAACTACTGAGCGCCACCCTGAGGAGCGGCGCTTTTCGCTGTCTCTGGAAAGCCCGGAAGCCGTTGCCGGACTCGGTAGGATCCCGCCAATGCTTCAGGGCCTTCTGCCGCTCGAGCGGCCCCTCGTCGTCTTCGACACGGAGACGACGGGGACGAATTCGCGCTCGGACCGCATCATCGAGATTGCCTGCCTGAAGATTCATCCCGACGGCCGCCGGGAAGACTGGGTGCGGCGGTTTCAGCCCGGGGTTCCGATCCCTCCCGCCTCGACCGCGATCCACGGGATCGGCGACGCGGACGTGGCGAACGCGCCGCGGTTTCGCGACGCCGCCGCCGAGCTCGCGGCGTTCCTGGAGGGCTGTGATCTCGCGGGATACAACATCGCGGGCTTCGACATTCCCGTCCTCCGCTCCGAGTTCCTGCGCGCCGGCGTCCCGTTTGAAATTTCGGACCGGAGGCTCGTGGACGCGCAGCGCATCTTTTTCTCTCGGGAGCCGCGGCATCTCGCGGCGGCCGCGCGTTTCTACTGCGAGGCCGAGCACAACGGAGCGCACGGCGCGCTCGCCGATGCGGAGATGACGCTGCGTGTTTTCGCCGGGCAGCTCGCCCGCTACGCGGAGCTGCCGCGGTCGGTGCCGGAGCTCCACGAGATGTTCTGCGCCGGCCTCGACCAGGATCTGGACCCCGAGGGTCGGTTCCGCCTCGTCAACGGCGAGCCCACCGTCAACTTCGGCAAGAACCGCGGCCGGCTGCTCAAGGACATCAGCCGCGAAGAGCCGGGGTTCCTGAAGTGGATCATCAAGGGCGACTTCTCGGAGCCCGTGAAGCAGATTGCGCGGAAATTTCTGCCGGAGGGCGGCTAGGTCACTTCCGCCGGCCTGGACCGCCGGGACGGCGAAGCGGCTCCTGCGGCTACGACTTCTTTCCCTTCTGCGTCTGCGTGAACCTCAGCGTCTCTCCCGTCTTCACGCTTTGCAGGCGGATGCCGCCGGGCTCGAGCTCCACGGACCACTTGCCGATGGCGCCGCGCATCGAGAGCGCGCAGGCCGTAATGCCGAGCGTCTCGCCGGCGAAACCGTCGCCCGCCGGCTTCATCGTGAAGCTGCAGGCGGAGGTGAGCTCCCGTTCGGTGAAGCTGCCGACGTCGTTCGAGAGCACGGTCACCGCGGGATTGAAGTGCGGGATGTACGTGAAGTAGATGTCCTCGCCCTGTGACTCGAGACGGATGACTCCCTGCTGGCGGACGTTGTCCTTCTCGAAGCGGCCGGTGACCTGGACGAAGACGTCCCAGGGGTGCGCCGGATCGATCGTGATCGTGGTCATGTTGAGGACGAGACCGTTGCCCGGAGTCGATCCCTCGAAGCGTCCCTGCAGCATGGACGCGATCTCGTAGATCTTGTCGGGCGTCGCGGCGGAAAGCGGCGCGCTCGCGGCGAAGGTCAGGGGAAGCGCGAGGGCGAGGCCGAGCGCCCGGATGAAACTTCTTGGAGCCAAGGACGTTCTCATGATTCCTCCGGCAGGCGTGTGTAGCGAGATCCGTTCCAGCAGTCGCGCGCACGCCCGCGCCGGGCGCGGCGCTCGGAGAAGCGGCGGCCCCTCATCGGGTTACAGCCGGGACATCGCGCTCGTCCTCGGCGGATCGCCTCGCCAGGAACGTCCCCTCCGGGGGACGCGTTGACCCGAGTGGCTGCATCGCCGCCAGGCCTCGGACGGTGCGCTGCAGCGCCTTGCGAAAGGCCTCGTTGAGGGCCTCCTCGTCGGCGCCGCTGTAGGCGGGGCGAGATTCCTCTTCGTCCGCGTCGAAGCTGGTCAGCGTGCTTCCGTTGGCGGTCGAGGCGGTCACCGTCCACTCCGCCGCCGCGTACTGATAGCGGTCGTGCTCCTCGACGCCCAGCCGGTGAACGATGATCGTGATCGTCGCCGCACTGCTGCCCTCGGGCGGCGCGCCCGCCGTCCAGTGGCATCCCGGAAAGGAGCTCTGGACACCGTCGCGGACCGACGCGATCATCTTCTCGCTCTCCTCCGGATGCGCCCGGCGATCCTGGATGTCGAGATTCCACGAGATCAGCCCCGCCGGGCAACTGACGTTCGGGTCGGGATAAGACACCGGCCGTATGGGCGCGGGACCGCATCCGATCGCGCCGAGACCCGCCCAGGCGAGACAAACCAGGAGAAGGACACCCGTCGTCGGCTTCATGGCTGCCTCAAGAACGCCGGGCGGAGCCCGACTTCTTCCGGTTTCCGCTAGTGGTCGCCGCGGTGCGGGGCCGACCTGCCGACTCGACGCCATAGGTCCGTGCCAGTGCGCTGGCCTCGGCCCGCATCTCCTCGACCAGCTCGGGCGGCGAGAGCACCTCGGCGTGCCGGCCGTAGGCGAGGATGAAGCGTCGCGCCTCGCGCAGCGCTTCCGCCGGAAGCTCCAGGATCGCCCGGCCTGCGGCATCCGTCTCGATCTTCTGCTTCGGGTGCCACACCATCTCCCGGATCTCGCCGGAGACCTCGGGGGAGAAGCGGACGCGGAAACGGAACGCGGGCCCTTTTCCAACGAAGATTCCGAACGTGTTGCGGAAGAACGCGTCGGCGTCGAAGTCCTTCGGGATCGCGTACCGCTCGTTCGTCACGCGCGCGCTCGCGATGCGCCCGAGGTAGAAGTTCTTGATCTGGGACTGGTCCTCGGCGAGCATCATCCAGTCGCGGCCCGCGAGCACGAGCGCATACGGACGGATCGTCCGCGGCTCGCCGGGGCTCTCTCCCGGATGCCGGTACTGAATCGAGAGCGCCACGCCCCTCTGCAGGGCCTCGGACACGGCGAGCCAGGTTTCCTCGGGCACCGGCCGGAAGGCCACCGAGCGCAGCGTCAGCATCTCGCGGACGATCTCGGGCCTCAGGCGCACGCTCGGCGGCATGAGCCGGGCGAGCCGCTCGTAGCACGAGGAGAGCGTCTGCGCGAGCGGCGTGCCGCCGAGGAGCTGGAGCACCTGCGCGGCCACGCCGATGGCGAAGAGGTCGGCGCCGTCGACCGGAAGGAACGGGAGCACGTAGTCGTCGCGCGAGTACGCGTAGCCGTTCTCCTCGCGGCGGAACTCGATCGGCGCTTCGAGCTCGTCGCGGAGATAGTCGAGGTCGCGCTGCACCGTCTTGGTCGAGACGGAGAGCTCCGCCGCGAGCGAGCTCGTGTTCGGAAAGCGGCCCTCCTTGATCTCGTGGTGGATCGTCTGGAGGCGCCGCCAGAGCGGTCGATCCTTGAATGCACCCTCGCGGCCCACGGTCCGGATTCTCTCCCGCGGCCCCTGCGGCTCGGCCGGACGCCTGTCAGAAATTGTCCGGGATGTGGGAGCCCGCACATCTTTCACTGTCATGCCGCGGCCCGCCGGCTCCCATAAACCGCTTTGTATCAGTCATTTGGATGGTATTCCTCCGTGGCTCGTGGATTGCACCCCGATATCGCCATCATGCAAATCCCCTACGACCTGGAGTTCGTCGAGAATCGGCCCACCGTCCAGGTGAGAGCGGTCGCGATGGACGAGACGTACCCCTTCGGCCCTTCGCGTAGGCACGCGCGGCCGGAAGGCGACGTGTTCGATGCGCTGCTCCGCTGGGTCCACGGCGTGATTTCGCGGCTCGAGTCCCGGTCCCGGTAGGCCGTGCGGGCGGGGACCGCGCCCCGCCCTCGCGCGACGCCAGGCCGACTCGACCCGAGCGACTACTTCAGGAGCGGCAGCAGCTCCTTCACCGTCGAGGCTTCCTTCCCGTTGGGGTCGAGCTCGAGGTACTTCTCGAAGTGCTCCTTCGCCGGCCCCTTCTTGTTCTGGTTGAAGCAGGCCATGCCCAGCAGGTAGTGCGCGTTCGCGAAATCCGGTTTCGCGGCGACGGCTTTTTCGAGCGTGGCCTCGGCGTCCTTCATCTTGCCCTTGTTGTAGGCCTCGACGCCCTTGTTGTAGAGGATCTCGGGAGAGTCGGGATTGGCCTCGGCATACGCCGCGGAGAACTCGGCGGCCTTCGCCTTGTCGCCCATCTGGCGCGCGGCGTCGGCCATCATCTGGTAGAGGCCGGTGAGCGAGGTGTCGAGGTCCGTGGCCTTCTGTCCGTACTCGATCGTCTTCGCCCAATCCTTTTTCTCGTACGCCAGCTGCGCGAGGGCCTGCCAGCCGGCGGGGAGGTCGGGGTTCGTCTTCACGGCTTCGAGGAACTTGGCCTCGGCCGCGGCCTTGTCGCCGGCCTGGAGCGCCTCGACGCCCGAGTTGAACGAGACGACGGCCTTCTCGTTCGAAGACATCTTCGGCGCGGCGGCGGCCTGGGCCTTGGCCTGCGCATCGGTCTTGCTCGTCAGCTTCGCGTCGACGTTGGCGATGTCGCCGATCGGAATCTTCTTGTCGACCTCGTACGTGAGGTAGCCGTCCTTTTCGAACTTGAAGTGGTACGGCATCGTGCAGTCGGGAAGCAGCGTGCTCCACACGCCCTTGGCGTCCGACTTCAGATCCGTGTGAAAGGTCGTCAGGTTCGGGGTCGTGATCGTGATCGTCGCGTCGCCCAGGGCCGCTCCACCGGCGTCGCCGACCACACCCTTGACACGGCACTGGGCACCGGCCTGCAGATAGCCGGCGGTCAGAAGAGCGGCGAGCCCCATCGCCATGCGCTTGGTCGTGTTCATCGTTCTCCTTCGGGCGGCGCCATTCCATCGGTCCGGGCGGTCCCGCCGTGTCTCGCCCGGATTCTATTGAAGTCCGGGCCCGCACGGGGAAACGAGCCGCGGGGACCTGGGATTCCGGGAGGTTACGGGGCGGCCGTCATGCAGCGACCCCCGTTGTGCCGCGACGCCGCGACGCGGCTATGCGGCTACGCGGTCGTCCGGGGATCCGGAGCGCTCTGGCGGGGGATCGCCTGGAGAATCTCGCTCGCGGTTTTGTACTTGCCCATGGGCATGACGTGGATGCCCCGGGCGAGGCCGGCGATCCCGGCCGCGAGCTCCCGGGCGATGGCGAGACCCTCGGCTCTTTCGTGCTCCGCGCCGCGCTCGGCCGCGCGCCGCATGCGGTCCTGGATGGCCTGAGGGACGACGACTCCCGGCACCTCGTTCGCGAAGAAGAGCGTCTGCTTGAGCGAGAGCAGAGGGATCAGGCCGATGAGGATCGGGATGGCCTTCGCCTCGGGACGCTCCAGGAATCGGGCGAGAGAGTCGAGATCGTAGACGGGCTGCGTCTGCGCGAAGGTCGCTCCCGCCTCGATCTTGGCCCGCAGCTTCGAGAACTCGACCTCCTGGTCCTTGGCGGCCGGGTTGGCGGCGCAGGCGATCGCGAAGCGCGTCGGGGAGCCGATCGCGTTGCCCGCGAGGTCGGCGCCGGAATTGAGGCCCTTGGCCATCCGCAGCAGGCCGAGCACGTCCACCTCGGAGACCTGCTTGGCCTGCGGATAGTCGCCGATCTTCAGCGGATCGCCGCCCAGACACAGGATCGCCTTCAAGCCGAGACCGGCCGCCCCGAGAAGGTCCGACTGGAGGCCCAGGACGTTGCGGTCCCGCGTGGTGATCTGGACGACGGCTTCGAGGCCGGTCTCGCGCTGGATCAGCGCGGCCACCGCGATCGAAGACATGCGCAGCCGCGCCATGGGGTTGTCGGTGACGTTGACCGCGTCGACGCCGCCGGCCTTCATGAGCCGCGCGCCCTCGATCGCCGTGGCGCAGTCGGCCCCCTTGGGCGGCTCGACCTCGGCGGTCACGACGAACTCGTCGGCTTCGGCGAGCTTGCGCTTGAGGCGCGAGGTCTCGATCTCGGGCGGTGCGATGTGCTCGACCTCGGATTCGATCACCACCGAGACGGGATTCGCGGCATTCGCGCGCTTGCGGCCCGTGACCTCCCGGGCCATCGCGCGGATGTGCTCGGGCGTCGTGCCGCAGCAGCCGCCGACGATCGCGGCGCCGGCCTCGACGAAAGCCGCGGCGTATTCCCGCAGGTAGTCGGGCGAGGAGAGGTAGACGTTGCGCCCGTGGACCACGCTCGGATACCCGGCGTTGGGCATCACGGACAGGGGCGCGGAAACGGCGGCTCCCAGCCGGACGAAGAGATCGTGCGTCTCCTGGGGCCCGAGGGTGCAGTTCATGCCGACCGCGTCGGCTCCCGCGAGCGCGAGGGTCGCGAGGGCGTGCGGCGCGGCTTCGCCGAAGGCCGTCCGTCCGTCCGCGAGGAACGTCATCTCGGCCACGAGCGGAATCTCGGCCGAGAGCGCGCGGATCGCCCGCACCGCTTCGGCGGCTTCGAGGAGGCTTCCGAAGGTCTCGAGCAGGATGAGGTCGACGCCCGACTCGAGGAGCAGGCGCGCCTGTTCCTCGAAGATCTCGCGCACCTGCGAGAGCTGGAGCGAACCGTACGGCTTGACGAGCGCGCCGAGGGGACCGATCGAGCCGGCCACGAACACGAGCTCGCCGGCGGCCGCCTCGCGGGTCAGCCGCACGCCCTCGCGGTTGATCTTCTCGAGCGAGTCGGCCCACTCGTGCGACGTCAGCTTCACGCGGTTGGCGTCCCAGGTGTTCGTCGTCAGGATCCGGGCGCCGGCGTCGAGGTAGTCCTCGTGGACTTCGCGCACGGACTCCGGGTCGGAGAGATTGAGAGGGGAGCGCGCCTGCTCGGGTGAGGCGCCGCGCGAGGTGAGCAGGGTGCCGATCGCGCCGTCGGCGAGCAGCACTTCTTCGGCGATCGCCTTGCGGAAGTCTTTTTTCATTTTGAAGGCCGCAAAAACAAAAAGCCTCTCGACGAGAGGCGCCCGATCTCTCAGGACCGGTTCGCGGCGCCCTCATCTTCTTCTTCGCACTCCAGCGGAGAATCCGGAATTGGCACCTGTCGATCCGCGCCGCGATGCGCGGTCCGGTTGCCGTGGGGTCTTCCGCTTTCGCTGCCGGGGCGCAAACGCTCCGATCGGCGGAGGCGGGTTTCGGGCCGGTCCCTCGCCCACTCTCGATGACGTCAAAGAGCCAGAATTAGCGTACCACGCGGGGACGGCCCGGGGCGGCGGGCTTCCGCTACAATGCCCGGGTCCTCATCGCCCGTTCGGGCGCGCCCGTCGGCTCCTCGAAAGGAGCCGCCATGCATCGGATCTTCCCCCTCTGCTTCCTGCTTCTCGCCGCCGATCCCGACATGTTCGAAAACCCGTGGGCCGACGTCCGTCTGACCATCACGCGCGACCCCTATTCCTCGAGCGAGCAGGTGACCCTCTGCCGCGTGCGCGCCACCAACCAGGGAAGCCGGCGCTGGCCGGGGCGCGCGCTCGCCTTCGAAGCCCGGGCGCGGGGCGGAGGCGTGACCGTGCGCGAGCGCGGCCGGTTCGGCCTGGAGCTTCCGCCCTACGGCTACCTCGAGACGCTGATCTCGCTGCCGGGACGGCACGACTTCGTCGAAGTCTCTCCGATCGCTCCGGGCGACGACGATGCGCGAGAGCGCAAGCCGCGCAAGTCCGGTTCCGGTTCGGGCTCGAAGAAGCGCAAGCGCCCCCGGTCCTGAGTCCGGCGATACAATGCCGGCCAATGAAGATCCTCGTGATCGGCGGCGGCGGGCGCGAGCACGCGCTCTGCTGGTCGCTTCATCGCAGCCCGCTCGTCGAAGAGATCTTCTGCGCTCCCGGCAACCCGGGCATCGCCGAAGTCGCCGACTGTCTTCCGGTGGCGATCTCCGACATCGTGGAGATCGCCGACCTCGCGGAGAAGCTGCACGTCGACCTGACGGTCGTGGGCCCGGAGCTGCCGCTGTCGCTCGGGATCGCGGACGAGTTCATCAAGCGGGAGCTTCCGATTTTCGGGCCGACGCGCCTCGCGGCGCAGATCGAATCCTCCAAGGTCTTCTCGAAAGAATTCTTCTGGCGCCACAAGATCCCGACTCCCGACGCGACGATCTGCCAGTCCGCCGACGAGGCCCGGAGAGCCTTCAAGAAGTACGGCTTCCCGGTGGTCCTCAAGGCCGACGGCCTGGCCGGCGGGAAGGGCGTCCTGATCCTGGATTCCGCGGAAGAGGCCGAGCGCGCGCTCCGCCTGTTCTTCCAGGAGCGCGTCTTCGGCGCGGCCGGCGACCGGGTCCTCGTCGAGGAGTTTCTTCGCGGGCAGGAGTCGTCGTTTCTGGCGCTCTTCGACGGAGAGGTCTGCGTTCCGCTGCCGACCGCCCGCGACTACAAGAAGGTCTATGACGGCGACCGCGGACCCAACACCGGCGGCATGGGCGCGCATTCTCCCGCCGGCGTCCTGAACGCGGAGACCGCCTCGCAGGTCCTGCGCGACATCCTCTGGCCGACGTTCAAGGGGCTCCAGGCGGAGGGCCGCGGCTTCAAGGGCGTTCTCTACGCGGGGCTGATGGTCACGGAGTCGGGCCCCAAGGTCCTCGAGTACAACGCGCGGTTCGGCGATCCCGAGACCGAGGTGATCCTGCCGCGCGTGACGTCCGACATGGCGGACGTCATGCTCGCCACGGCGACCGGAGGCCTCGAACGGTTCCTGCCGCTCGAGGTCAAGAACGAGGCCTGCGTGGGCGTCGTGCTCGCGGCGAACGGGTACCCCGGCAATTACGAGCACGGAAAGCCCATCCTCGGACTGGCGGACGCGGCGCGGATGCCCGGAGTCGAGCTCTTCCACGCCGGCACGGCTCGCGACGGCGACCGTCTCGTGACGGCAGGCGGCCGCGTTCTCGTCGTGACGGCGACCGCGCCGTCGATGACCGAAGCCGCGATGCGGGCCTACGAAGCCGCCGACCGGATCCAGTTCGAAGGCAAGCACATCCGGCGCGACATCGCCGCGGGGGGAGTGAGACCGAGTCGGATTTGACAAAGGCCGTCGTCAGAGCGACGGCGTCTACTTTCAAATCGTCATCCCGAGCGTAGCGAGGGACCCCGAACTCGTTCAGTCGCGGGATCCCTCGTCGCTCCGCTCCTCGGGATGACCGACGGGTGCGCGAGGTCCAACTCCAAGCCGTCATCCCGAGCGATAGCGAGGGATCCCGTCACCGGCAGGCCCGGAGCCGTACTGGCGACTCCGGGATCCCTAAAAACAAAGACCCCGGCTCGTCGCCGGGGTCCTGATCAAGTCCGGGATCGATACCGCCGGCCGTTCCGGCCGGCGTTGCCTACTGCCGGGGGCTTGCCGCTGGTGGTCGGCTCCGCGCTTCGCGCTCGCGAATTCGTTCAATTTCCGCAGAAGTCGGTGTCGGCGCACTTCATCTCGAAGTACGCGCCGTCCTGCGTGCCGCCGTCGAGGATGTTGACGTAGCCCTCGATCGTCGGGAAGCCCGTCGTCGGGTTCACGATGTCGGCGAACGCGATGACGGAGGTGACGCTCGCCGGGATCGCGGCCACCGCCCAGACGTTGTTGATCTGGCGGACCTCGCCGGGCTGCAGGCCATCCACCGCGAGGATGTTCCCGACGCGCTGGCCGTTTGTGGCGGACCCTTCGGTCACGTCGAAGAAGGACAGATCGATGTCGACGGGTCCGATGCCGTTCAGGTCCGTGTTCGTGAGGCCGAGGTTGGTGCGCAGCGCGCCGGCCGCGGGCGTCGGCGAGACCGAGCGGGTGTCTCGGATCGTGGCGACGAGCGTGGTGTTCGCGGATTCGAAGAAGAGCGAGCCGGGATACGCGATGGCGATCGTGCCCGACAACCCGTTCGCGAGACTGACGGGGTTGTACGTGCGCGCCGTGACCGTGCCCTCCCACCCGAAGGTCGAGGGGACGTTGTTGAAGGTGACGAGAAGCGTTCCGAACGACGACGCCTGCGCGTCGGGCGGGATGACGCCGAGGCTGCCCAGGTACTCGACGATGTCGTCGGTGTGAAAGTTGTCGAAGGACAGGAGCGTGATGTCCGTCGGAGGGGTGCACCCGGCGAACCCCGATGAAACGGTGTAGCAGTACTGGACCGAAGCGATCACGCCGTCGATGTCGGTGTTGTTCGTGATGTCGATGGCCGTCTTGAAGAGGGACGTTCCCTGGACGCGCGTCACGATGTTGGCCTGCGCCGAGTAAGCGTCGGCGCCGGCCTTGGGCTCGACACGGGCGGACTTCGCCGGGGTAGAAGCCTCTCGGTTCACGACCCTCGTCTTGCCGCCCGGCTGCCGCTCCGCCAGAGCGGGGACCGCCAGGGCGAGGGCCACGGACGCCAGGATCCAGGTGCTCAATCGCTTCATCATTTATCTCCTGTTTGCGGACGTTTTCTCGACCCGGCCACGAACATTAGCAAATCCCGGTCCAGGGCGGATGTACGGCCTTTTTACGGATTCCTGAGACAAAGCGTCCGATCCGCGGGACGGCCTGTCCTGAAAATGGGATTCCGGCGACGGCTGGCCCTACGGCAACAGCGCCTTCACCGCGGTCTCGAAATCGCCGTAAGTCTGCTTTCCCGAGAGGACCTTCGCCTTCTTCCCGTCCCGCGCGTAGAGAACCGTGAAGGGGAGCTCGCCGCCCCAGTCCTTGTCCACGGACTCGATGAAAACCTGATCATCGCCGCCGCTGGCCTTCCGATAATTGGGGAAGTCTGGCTTCATCTTCGCGAGGAACTTGTCCACGGCCGCGAGGTCCCTGGACGAGTCGATCGACACGCCGAGGACGGATAGGCCTTTGCCCCGATACGCCTTCTCGAGCCGGGTGAGGTCGGGATACTCCTCGCGGCAGGGGACGCACCAGGTCGCCCAGAAGTTGACGAGCACGACCTGGCCCTTCTGCCTTCGCGACCGTCGCGGCGTAGCCCCGGGCGTCGAGCTCGCCCGCGAGCTTCGGAGCATTCGGGCGCGGCGTCGAGGCCGGAAGCAAGGAAAAGGGCGGTCACGCGACCGCCCCCAGCCGACGGCTGACAGCTCGAAAGCTGACAGCTTCTAAGCACGCTTGATCGTGCAGCCGAACGCCTTGGTCTCGGTCTTTGCGACCGGCTGGCCGGCGAGGATCTGGTCCAGCGCGTTCCTGAGGTCGGGCGAGGTGACCTTCGAGGGCTCCTCGTAGTTCTCGTCGATGCGGCCGTGGTACAGGAGCTTTCCGTCCGATCCGACCACGTAGATCTCGGGGGTCCGCTTGGCGTCGTACAGATCGGCGACCTTGTTGCCCGGATCCTTCACGAGCGTGAAGTCCCACTTGTTCTTCGCGGCGTGCGACTTGACCTCGGCCTCGGGCTCGGTGCTGTTGCTGTTGACGCCGACGAAGAGGATGCCCTTCTTCGAGTAGTCGGCGGCCATCTGGCGCATCCGGTCGTTGTACGCGTTCGAGTAGGGGCACTTGGTCGCGATGAACATGACGACGACGGCCTTGTTGGCCTTCTCGGCGTCCGCGAGCGAGAAGGTCTTTCCGTCGACCGTCGTGAGCTGGAAGTTCGGCGCGGCGGCGCCGATCGCGGGCCCGTCGGCCAGGGCGACTCCGGCGGCCGCGAACGCCAGGACCGCGGCGAGACTCAGGGCAATGCGCAAATTTTTCATCGGGTGACTCCTCTTCTCCTTAACCGGCCCGAAATCCCCGGGCCGGCTCGAAAATTCCCGCCAGGACGGGGACTCAGGGCGTTCGGCGCAGCCAGCCCTTCTTCACCGGGGCAGCCTCGATGGCCGCGATTCGAGCCTCGAGCGCCGCGACCCGGCGCTCCAGATCGCGCAAGGCCTGGCCGTCGGCGGCGCCGGTCTCGCGGACGCGATCGACCTCGACGCGGAGAGCCTCCGCATCGCCGCGGGACGTCAACACACGGCGCACGTCGGCCAGCCCGAGCCCTTCCGATTCGGTCAGGCGGCGCACGGTGACAAAACGCGCCACGTCCTCCTCGCCGTAGCGGCGATGCCCGCCTCGGGTCTTGCGGATGTGGAAGAGGCCCGGAAGCTCCTTCTCGTAGAAGCGGAGCGTCGAGACGGGAATGGCTGTCCGCCGGGATACGGCGGAGATCGAGAAGGTCGGATGCGGATCCGCCATCAGCTGTCCGCCATCAGCCACCCGCCAGACAGGTTGCCCAGGCCGCCGGCTCCGGCCGAAGGCCGAGAGCCGACGGCGGAAAGCGCGTTACACCGCGAACAGCGGTCGCTGCACCACCGGATCGAACTTCCAGACGTACTTGTAGGCGCCGTTGAAGAAGTCGATCGTGATCACGTAGTGCGCTTCGACCGTGATGGCCTCGCGGGACTTCGTGATCTTGATGTTGTCCTTCTTGATCGGGAGCTGGAGCTGTTCGGCCTTCCTCAGGATCTCGAACTCGATGAACTTGGGGTCCTTGATCGAGCCGAACGCGGCCTGCTCCTGCATCGTGTCGTAGAACTCGGAGGTCGCGATCTTGACCGGGACGACCTTCCACATCAGGTACGCGACGACGCCGAGGACGACGAGCCATACGATGCACCCGAAGTTCGCCCCGCCGCGTACGCTCCGTAGCCGTGACCGTTCCATGCATTTCCTCCGGAGATCTGAGCGATTTTAACCTGTCCGGGAGACTATCGCACCGGCAGAAACGTCCGATCCCACCGCGTCCGCGCGAATACGTCGCGGACGGCGGCGAGGATCGCGGCCCCGCCGGGCGAGTCGGGGGAGGCGGGGGCGAGCGACCAGTAGACCAGGAGCCCGCGCCCCACGAGGTTTCGCTCCGGAACCGGTCCCCACTCCCGGCTGTCGCTCGAGTCGTCGCGGTTGTCGCCCATCACGAAGTAGGCGCCCTCCGGGATCCGCGTCGGCGCGAGCTGATCCCGTCGCCGCTTCTCCTCCGGGACGTTCGCCTCGTCCGGCCAGACGCGGTCGTCGGCGTGGAACACGTAGGGCTCGCTCAGAACCCGGCCGTCGATCGTGACGATCCGGTCGCGGATCGCCACGGTCTCCCGGGGAAGCCCGATGACGCGCTTGATGAAGTCCCGCGACGGGTTCTGAGGGAAGCGGAAGACCACGACGTCGCCCCGCCGCACGGTCCGGGCCGGCATCGCCCGCGCGAGCGGCTCCGCGAGCGGCGCGTAGAGAAACTTGTTGACGAGCAGACGATCGCCCGTGAGCACGTTCTTTTCCATCGACGGGGAGGGGACCGCGAACGCCTGGAAGAGAAACGTCCGCGCGAACAGCGCAAACACGACCGCCGCCACGAGCGGGTCCGCCCGATCGCGGAGCGGCCGCCCGGGGGACCGCCTCGCGTCGGCGACTAGCGCACCACCGTGAACATCCGGTCCCATCGCGTCCGTGAGAAGAAGTGGACCGCCACGTCGAAGAGCTGGCGAATCTTGGCGACCGGTCCTTTCCAGATGTGCGAGTTCGGCTCCGCCTCGTAGGACCAGTACAGGACCGAGGGCCGGCCGAAGATGTTGCCCCTCGGGATCGCGCCCCAGTAGCGCGAGTCGAGCGAGTTGTCGCGGTTGTCGCCCATCCCGAAGAAGGAGTTCGGCGGCACCTGGAAGGGGCCGAACTGGTCGCGGCGGCGCGCCATGTCCGGCACGGTCGGCTCGTCCGGGTAGGTCTCGGGATCGATGTGCTGGATGGGCGCGTCGTCGGACGGCTTTCCGTTGACGAAGAGGCGCTTGTCCCGCACCTGGACCGTGTCGCCGCCCTGGGCGACGGCCCGTTTGACGAGCACGTTGCCGGGATTCATGTCGTCGCCCGGTTTCTTGAAGACGACGATGTCGCCGGGCTTCACGTCGCGGTAAGGGAGGAACTTCCTGAGCGCCGGCAGGCGCGGCGCATAGGCGAACTTGTTGACCAGCAGGTGGTCGCCGACCAGGATCGTCCGCTCCATCGAGCCCGTCGGGACCTGGTAGGTCTGGACGACGAAGGTCCGGACGAAGAGGACGAACACTCCCGCGACCAGAAGCGACTCGTACCACTCGCGCGCGGTGGAGTGGCGCTTCCCGTCCTCCTCCGCCTCGCCGGTCCCGGCCTTCTCTTTGTCTTTCCGGTCTTTTTTCTCTGTCATTCGACTTTCAGCACGGCGAGGAACGCCTCCTGCGGGATGTCCACTCGGCCCACCCGCTTCATGCGCTTCTTGCCCTCCTTCTGTTTCTCGAGCAGCTTTCGCTTGCGCGTGATGTCGCCGCCGTAGCACTTCGCGAGCACGTTCTTCCGGATCGCCGAGACCTGCTCCCGGGCGATGATCTTGGAGCCGATCGCGGCCTGGATCACCACCTCGAACATCTGCCGGGGAATGATCTCTCTCATCTTCGCGGTCAGAAAGCGGCCCTTCACGACGGACTGTTCCCGGTGGACGATGAGGGACAGCGCGTCGACCGGGTCCCCGTTCACCAGCAGGTCGAGCTTGACGAGATCGCCCTCCCGGTAGCCCTGGAACTCGTAGTCGAACGAGGCGTAGCCCTTCGAGATGGACTTGAGCTTGTCGTAGAAATCGAGGACGACCTCGTTGAGCGGGAAGTCATAGGTCAGGACGACGCGGTTGGCCGCGAGGTACTCCAGCGACTTCTGCGTGCCCGAGCGATCCTCGCACAGCTTGAGAAGCCCGCCGAGGTACTCGTCGCGCGTGATGATCGTGGCCGTGATGTAGGGCTCCTCGATCCGCACGATGTAGTTGGGCGCGGGCAGGTGGTTCGGATTGACGATCTCGAGGATCTCGCCCTTCGTGGTCGTCACGCGGTAGTTCACGCCGGGCGCCGTCGTGATGAGGTCGAGGTCGAACTCCCGCTCCAGCCGCTCCTGGATGATCTCCATGTGGAGGAGGCCGAGGAAGCCGCAGCGGAACCCGAAGCCCAGGGCGGTCGAGTTCTCGGGCTCGAACGAGAACGATGCGTCGTTGAGGCGGAGCTTCTCCATGGCATCGCGGAGGTTGGCGTACTCGTCGGCATCCGTCGGAAAGAGGCCGGCGAAGACCATGGGCTTGGCCTCGGCGAAGCCTTCGAGCGGTTCCGCGGTCGGATGGAGGGTCTCGGTGATCGTGTCGCCGATGCGGGTGGAGTGAAGGTCTTTGATGTTGCCCCAGAAGGATCCGACCTCGCCGACCGAGAGCTCGGGAACGTCCTCGGGCTGCGGGCGGAAGACGCCCAGCGCCTCCACGTCGGTCTCGAGGCCGGTGCCCATCGCGCGAATCTTCATCCGCCGCTCGAGCTTGCCGTCGACGATCCGCACGAGCGAGGTCACGCCCCGGTAGGGGTCGTACCAGGAATCGAAGAGCAACGCCTTGAGCGGCGCCTTCGGGTCGCCTTTCGGAGGGGGGATGTCGCGGACGATCCTCTCGAGGAGCTCGTCGATGCCGATGCCCATCTTCGCGGACGTGAGGACCGCGTCGTCGGCGGGAATGCCGACGACCTGCTCGATCTGCTCGCGCGCCTTCTCGGGCTCGGCGGATTGGAGGTCGATCTTGTTGATGACCGGAATGATCGTCAGGTTGTGGTGCGTCGCCAGGTAGGCGTTGGCCAGCGTCTGGGCCTCGACGCCCTGGGTCGCGTCGACCACGAGGATGGCGCCCTCGCAGGCCGCGAGCGAGCGGGAGACCTCGTAGGAGAAGTCGACGTGGCCCGGCGTGTCGATCAGGTTGAGAACGTAGGTGTTCCCGTCCTTCGCCGCGTACTGGAGGGTCACGGCGCGGGCCTTGATCGTGATGCCGCGCTCCTTCTCGAGCTCCATGTCGTCCAGCATCTGCGCGTGCATCTCGCGCGAGCTCACGGCGCCGCAGGCCTGGAGGATGCGGTCCGACAGCGTCGTCTTCCCGTGGTCGATGTGGGCGACGATCGAGAAGTTGCGGATGAAGCGTGGATCAGTCATGCGGCGAACCGCGGATGTTACCCTGACGGCCCGGTCAGGTCCCCAGAGGCCAGCGCGACCGAGCCTGGACGGCCTCGACCGGGGACCCGGCGCCGTGCCGGTGCCGCAGGAGGCCCGCCCACGCGATCATGGCGGCGTTGTCCGTCGTATACGACCTCTCGGGCAGGTGGACCGGGACTCCATGCTCGTTTCCCCAGGCCGCGAGCGTCGCGCGCAGCTCCGTGTTGGCGGCGACGCCGCCGGCGAGGGCGAGCGCCGGATTCCCTCCGCGGCGTGGACTTCGTTCACCCGGGAGACGAGCGCCGTCACGATGGCGCGCTGGAAGGACGCGAGCAGGTCCACGAGCTCACTGTGCTCCGCTCCACGTACCAGCGTCTCCGCGTCGAGAGGCGAGCCGTCGATCCGGCGCCGCTGGAGCTCGCGGAGCATCGCCGTCTTCAAGCCGGAGAACGAGAAATCGCGCGAGCCGTCGACGCGTCCGACGGGAAACGGGAAGCGATCGCCGTTTCCCCGCGTCGCGATTCGATCGATGACGGGACCGCCCGGGTAACCCAGGCCGGCGCGCCGGGCAATCTTGTCGAAGGCTTCTCCGGGCGCGTCGTCCCGGGTCCGCGCGATCGGGACGATCTCCATGCGTTCGGCCTCGACGCGCACGAGCTCCGCGTGGCCTCCCGAGACGACGAGGCCGTGGAAGCGGTAGGCGGAATCGGGAGTGGCGCCTCGCCCTTCGTGCAGGAAAGCCGAGAAGAGGTGGCCTTCGAGATGGTTCACGCCCACGAGCGGGATGCCGCGTGCCCAGGCGAGCGCCTTGCCCGCCGAGAGACCGACGAGCAACGCCCCGATCAACCCCGGGCCCGCCGTCGCCGCGACCAGACCGACGTCTTCGAGGCGGACGCCCGCGTCGTCGAGCGCCTGCTCGAGGCGCCGCGGGAAGGTTCTCGAGATGCGCTCGCGCGGCCACCTCGGGAACGACCCCGCCGTAACGCGCGTGGGCCGCGAGCTGCGAGGAGATGACGTTGGACCGGACGCGGCCTTCGCCGTCGAGGACGGCGACGGACGTCTCGTCGCACGACGTCTCGATGCCGAGAACGATCACGAGAGTGGCGGAATCGCCGAGGACACCGCCGCGCGCAGGCTCGCGAGATAGGGCGGCCGGCAGATCGCGCGGTCGGTCACGATGGCCGTGACGTAGCGGGCGGGCGTCACGTCGAAGGCGGCGTACCGCGCGCCGACGCCGGGGGGAGCGATGGAGTGTCCTGCGAACGACAGGACTTCTGCCGCTCCGCGCTCCTCGATCGGGATCGATCCGCCATCCGGGCATGCGAGGTCGACGGTCGTCGTGGGCGCCGCGACGTAGAACGGGATTCCGTTCTCCTTCGCGAGGACGGCCAGCGAATACGTGCCGATCTTGTTCGCCACGTCTCCGTTCGCGGCGATCCGGTCGGCGCCGACGACGACGGCCTCGATGGCGCCCCGGGAGAGGAAGTGCCCGGCCATCGAGTCGGTGATGAGCTCGACCGGAATCCCATCGCGGGAGAGCTCCCAGGCCGTCAGGCGCGCGCCCTGGAGAAACGGGCGCGTCTCGCACGACAGCACGCGGATCGGCTTGCCGGCCTCGATCGCGCCGCGGATGACTCCGAGCGCCGTTCCGTAACCCGCGGTCGCGAGCGCTCCCGCGTTGCAGTGCGTGAGCACCGCCCGCTCGCCCGAGAGGAGCTCCGCGCCGAGACGCCCGATGCGCCGGCAGGCTGCGATGTCCTCCGTGGCGACGGCGTCGGCTTCGCGGATGAGGGCTTCCTCGATGGCGTCGGCGTCGGGACCGCCTCCGTGCGAGACGGCGCGCTCGAACGCCTGCTCCATGCGCTCGAGCGCGGCGAACAGGTTGACCGCGGTGGGACGCGTGCCGGCGAGCAGGCGCTTCGCGACCGCGAACCGTTCGGCCGGGGGAGTCGAGGTGCCGCTGCGCAAGGAGAACGCCGCGCCGTAGGCGGCGGCGACGCCGATCGCAGGCGCGCCTCGGACCGCCATGTCGCGAATGGCCAGCGCGATCTCGGGAGCGGTCTCGAGCGAAAGCCAGACCTCGCTGCCGGGAAGGAGGCGCTGGTCGAGGAGCGCGAGGCGGCGTCCGTCGCGGTAGAGAGGGCGGAAGAGGTTCTCGGCCGACATCACGGTTTCCGACGTCACCGCGGGGTTCCGGCGGGGGCTGCAGTCGTAGGGGCCGCGGACGCCGCCGCCCGGGCCGCGCGGACGACGAGCGCCGCACCGCCTCCGCGCGGGTCGGCCACCGCCCGCAGCGTGCCGTCGCTCTCGACGCCGATCGCGTGGACGCGCCCGATCTTTTCGCGCTCCCGGATCTCGTGGCCCATCTTCCGGAGCTCTGCGAGCCACGCCTCGTCGAAGCGGCCCTTCTCGATCTGGATCGCATCGGGCAGGTCCTGCTGGTGGAAGCGCGGCGCGGCGATCGCTTCCTCGAGCGGCTGGCCGCGCAGCAGGTGCTGGAGGATCACCTGCAGGTTCGTCGTCGGGATCGTCGCGCCGCCGGGAGTGCCCCAGACGAGGACCACTTTTCCGCCGGCCGTGGCAATCGAAGGGCACATCGAGGAAAGCATCCGCTTGCCGGGGGCGACCGAGTTCACTTCTCCCTGCACGAGGCCGTAGAGATTGGGCTCGCCGGGCCGCGTCGCGAAGTCATCCATCTCGTTGTTCCAAACGAATCCCAGGCCCGGCGCGACGCGAGCGCTGCCGAAGGAATCGTTGAGCGTCGTGGTCATCGACACGGCCATCCCCGAGCCGTCGACCACCGAGAAGTGGGTCGTCGTCGGCTTTTCGGCGGGCAACGACGAGAGGGCCGCCGTCGGTGTGGCGTGGCGCGGATTGATCGAGGCCACGAGCGACTGCAGGCGCGGGCGGTCGCGAAACGGGCTCTCGCGCACGCCGGCGAAGGCCGGGTCTCCGAGCCAGCGGTTGCGATCGTAAAACGCCCGCTTCTCGATCTCCGCCAGCCAGTGCATCGATTCGACGCCGGGCGCACGGAAACGGCCGGTGCCGGCGATCTCGATCATCATCGCCATCTCGGCCAGCACGGGCCCCGAGGACGGCGCCGCTGTCGTGAGGACGTCGACGCCCTGGAAGTGGAAGCGGAACGGCTTGCGCAGCTTGGCGGTGTAGCGCCCGAGATCGCCGCGCGTGATGAGTCCGCCCGCGCGTTTCTGATCGTCTTCGATGGTCCGCGCCACGCGGCCTCGATAGAACCCATCCTCTGCGCGATCACGGATCGCCTCGAGGGTTCGGGCCAGGTCGGGCTGCTGGAAGAGCGTGCCGACCGCCGGCGGCTGGCCGCCGGGCAGAAAGATCCGGGCCGCCTCCGGATCGGCAGAGAGGCGCTCGGCTTCGCCCGCAATCGAGGCGGAGACGGTCTCGGTCATGACGAACCCGTCGCGTGCGAGGCGCACGGCGGGATCCACGACGCGTTTCCACGGAAGTCGCCCGGTCCGGCGGTGGGCGAGCGCGAGGCCGGCCACCGAGCCCGGCACGCCCGAGGCCAGCGGGCCTGTCTCGGAAGAGGGAACGCCTCCGCCGCCCTTGCGCGGGGCGATGAAGAGGTCGCGGCGGGCGGCGCGCGGAGCCGCCTCGCGGAAGTCGATCGATGTCACGGTGCCCCTGGCGTCGCGCGAGATCCAGAATCCGCCGCCGCCGATGTTGCCGGCTTCCGGCCACGTCACGGCGAGGGCGAAGGCCACGGCCACGGCGGCGTCCGCGGCGTTGCCGCCCTGCTCCAGGATCTGGATCCCGACCCGGGCCGCGTTCTCTTCGGCGGCGGCGACCGCGCCGCCGGTGCCGAGCGCGGACTGCGGTGCCGGCGCCGACGGCACCGACGCGAGGATCGCCGCCGGAAGCGCGAGAACGAGCGAAAGAGTGAGGGTGAGGAGGGCCGGGAGGCGTCTTTTCACTGCGCTATTCTACCGGCCCGATGAAGTCCATCCGCGACCTGGCGCTCTCGGGCCGCCGACTCTTTCTCCGCGTCGACTTCAACGTTCCGCTCGAGGACGGCCGTATCGAAGACGACACGCGCATCGTCGAAACTCTGCCCACGGTGCGCTTCGCTCTCGAGCGCGGAGCGCGGGTCATCTGTGCCTCGCACCTCGGCAAGGCCAAGGGCAAGCCGAAGCCCGAGCTTTCGCTCGCGCCGGTCGCCGTGCGGTTCGCCGAGCGCCTGGGACGGCCGGTGCGGTTCGTCGACGACTGCGTCGGTCCGGAGGCGGAGCGCGCGGCGGGCGCTCTCGCGGACGGAGAAGTGCTCCTGCTCGAGAACCTCCGCTTCCACGCCGGAGAAGAGGCGAACGACCCGGCGTTCGCGAAGGCCCTCGCGGCTCTCGCCGACGTGTACGTCGACGACGCCTTCGGAGCCGCGCACCGGTCGCACGCCTCGGTCGTCGGCGTGCCGAAGCTCGTCGCCGAGAAGGGCGCCGGCCTGCTGCTCGAGAAAGAGGTCCGCGAGCTGTCGCGGCTGCTCGAGCCCGAGCGGCCGTTCGCGGCGATTCTCGGCGGCGCCAAGATCTCGGGCAAGATCGACACGTTGCGCGTGCTGTCGCGGCGGGCGGACCTGCTGCTCGTCGGCGGCGGGATGGCGAACCACTTCGTGAGGGCGATCGGCCTGCCCGTCGGGAAGTCCCTCCTCGAGGAGGACAAGGTTCCGCTGGCGCGCGAGATTCTGGATTTCTGCAAGGACGCCGGCAAGATGATCGCGCTGCCGTCGGATTTCGTCGTGGCGAAGTCGCCCGACGACGGCGCCCGGGCGAAGACGGTCGGCATCGACAAGATTCCCGCGGACGCGATGGCGCTCGACGTCGGGCCGCGCACGCTCGAGCAGTTCCGGCGGCTGCTGGGTCCCGCGCGCACGATCTTCTGGAACGGGCCCATGGGCGTCTTCGAGAAGCCGCCCTTCGACAAGGGAACGCGCGCCCTGGCGGAGCTCGTCGCGGGCTCGAAGGCCGTCACCGTGGTCGGCGGCGGCGAGAGCGTCCAGGCCGCCAAGGAGTCGGGTGTCGCCGACAAGTTCACGCACGTGTCGACGGGCGGAGGGGCGTCGCTCGAGTTTCTCGCGGAGGGCAAGCTGCCGGGAGTCGAAGCGCTCGCCTGAGCATGCGTCTCATCGTCGCCAACTGGAAAATGCACAAGACGCGCGCCGAGGCGGCGGCGTTCGCGTCGGAGCTTTCCGGGCTCATCGCGGACGGCGTCTCCGGGCGCGAGCTCGTGGTCGCTCCGAGCTTCACCGCTCTGGCCGAGGCGCGCGACGCGCGCGAGCGCTGGTTCCTGGCCTCCCAGAACGTCGCGGCGGAACCCGAAGGCGCGTTCACGGGAGAGGTCTCCGCGCGGCAGGTGGCCGACGCCGGATGTCGCTACGCGATCGTCGGACACTCGGAGCGGCGGCGCCTCTTCGGCGAAGACGGCCCGATGCTCGCGAAGAAGCTGGCGCGCTGCCGCGAGGCCGGGCTGACGCCGATCTACTGCCTCGGCGAGACGGCCGAAGAGCGCGACGCGGGCCTGACCGCCTCGACGTTCGTGCGGCAGGTCGACACGCTCGCGCACGACCCCGTGGATCTGCCGCTCGTCGTGGCTTACGAGCCCGTCTGGGCGATCGGCACGGGCCGGGCGGCGACCCCCGCCGACGCCGAAGCGGCCCGAGTGCACCTGGCGTCGCTTCTGTCCGCGCGACGTTCCGTGCGCATCCTCTACGGGGGGTCCGTGACGCCCGAGAACGCCGCCAGCCTCGCCTCCGGGACCCGGATGGATGGGTTTCTGATCGGCGGCGCGAGCCTGTCGGCTTCGAGTTTCGCGAGCATCGCCCGTGCTTGACGCCCCCCGCCTCGCCGCGTAAACTTCCCGCCCTTTCTGGCTTTTCCGCCCTATGGAGGCTTCGTGCTGTATATCGGCCTGATCGTCATTTACGTCATCATCTGTTTCTTCCTGATCCTCGTGGTCCTGCTCCAGCAGGGCAAGGGGGCCGACATCGCCGGCGCCTTCGGGGGTGGAGGAAGCCAGACGGCGTTCGGAGCGCGCGGCGCGACGACCTTCCTGCACAAGCTGACGACCGGCGCCTTCGTCGGATTCATCGTCCTCTCGATCGTCCTGTCGATCATGGAAGCCCGGCCGAAGAAGTCGGTCATCCAGACGCTTCCGGCGGCGGCCGAGAAGGCTCCGGCGCCTGCGCCGGCGGCTCCCGCGGGCGCTCCGGCTCCCGCGGCGCCCGCTCCGGACAGCGCTCAACCCTCGCAGGGCACGGCGCCCTCGGCTCCTTCCAAGGAGCCGGTGAAGCCGTAAAATCGTCCCCCCGTGCCGTCGTGGTGGAATTGGTAGACACGTACGTTTGAGGGGCGTATGGGGTAACCCATGCCGGTTCGAGTCCGGCCGACGGCACCACTTTCTCGAGAGTTGATGGTTGAAAGTCGAAGGTTGAAGGTGAGGGGTAACCCTTAACTCCCTTCCGCGCGTCGGATCCACCAGGAGGTCCCGATGCGCCGCGTGCTGATATCCCTGACCGCGCTTCTCTTCCTCACCTCCGCGGCGACGGCCGCCTACTCGCCCGCGACGACCAACGGTTGGCTCGTGACGGCGGGCCGCGTGGCCGGCGCCGGGGGCGCGCTCTTCCGTACGGACGTCTGGCTCTTCAATCCCGATGACGCGGCGGCGGCCACGGCCACGCTCGTCCTGCATCCCTCGGTGAGCAGCGGCCAGTCGGCCCTTCCCGACGTCACGTCGGATCCGATCACGCTGGCTCCCCGCGAGACGCGATTCTTCGCCGACGTCACGCTGGACACCGTGCCGGCGGGGGACGGCGTCGTGGGCGCGCTCGAGTGGCGCTCCGACCGTCCGCTCATGGCCTCGGCGCGCATCTACACGTTCACGCCCACGGGAACCTACGGTTTCTTCCTGCCGGCGATCCCGACGTCCGAGTCCATGACGCCCAGGACGGCCGACGACGATCTCGTGCACGTCCTCCAGATCTACGGCACCAACTCGGGAGACGCGAACTTCCGGACCAACCTCGACGTCACGAACACCTCGAGCGTGACGGTGCCGATCGAGGTCCGCGTCATCGACGTCGCCTCGCAGATCCTGGGCGGCACCCGGACGTACACGGTCGCACCGGGCGCCCTCCTCCGGCTCGGCCAGATCCTCGAAACGGTCGGCGCGCCCCTCGAGGACGGCCTGCGCATCACGGTCGCGATCGCTCCCGGCACCGCCGTGCCCTCGGGCGGCGTCCTCGCCGCCGCATACACGCTCGACAACCGGACGCAGGACGCGTTCGCGTTCGTCGGGCAGCGACAATCGCCTTAGGGAACCGGGTCCGTTCCCCCCTTCGCCCACGGATGGCAGCGCAGGATCCGGCCGGCCGTGAGGACGAACCCCTTCGGGCTCCCGTAGCGAGCGATCGCCTCGCGGCCGTAGGCGGAGCAGCTCGGCGTGAATTTGCAGCGCACCAGCCCGGTCGCGGCCAGCCGCGGCGATACCGTGGATCGGTAGACATCGATCGACGCGACCGCGATACGGGCGATCGCCTGGCGCTCCGGCGGCCGGAACGCGTCTCCGACGGCCAGACCCACGATCGCGGCCACGACCAGGGGCGCGAGAGATCCGCGCGGCCTCGCACCGCGCGGTGTCGGAGATGTCGAGACTTCAGCGCTCGGCGCGACTGGCATAACGCGAGACGCCGGGGATGATGAGCCGCTCGCCGTGCAGCGCCTTGACCACGGCGAGAAGGGCGATCATCACGTACAGGAGACCCGCGATCGCCATCGTGACGGCGTAGACGCACGACAGCGACGGCACGAGGATGCCGACGAGCGTGGCCACGATGCCCGCCGCGGCGAGAGCGAGGAACAGCGCCAGCCCGTTGCGCGCGTGCCAGCGGACCTCGGTGTCCCGCTTCGTGAGGAGCAACGGGATGACTCCCAGGAATGCGGCGTAGCAGAGCGGCAGAAGCCAGGCGCGCGCGGGGGAGCGATACGGCTGCGGTGAGAGATCGTCCTCGGAGCTCATGCGCGAGCCGAGGATATGCCGGGCGAGCTAGTTTGCCAGCAGGCGGATGGTGCCGTTGACCGTTTCGCAGCGGAGCGGTTCGCCGCCGCCGTTGAGCTTGCCGCGGGCCTCCTTGGGCCCGAACTTGCCTTCGACCGCCAGGGCGAAATCGCCCTCGATCTTCCCGTTCACGGTCTCGAGGTCGTAGCTGATCGCCGACCCCTTGTCGAACGCGATGTCGATCGAGCCGTTCACCGTCTCGACGCGGCTCTTCTTGAACGGCCCCTTGAACGTCAGGCGCACGGAGCCGTTGACCGTCGAAGCGCTCGTCGGGCCTTCGACGTTCGCGAGCTCGATCGAGCCGTTCACGGCGTCGCCCGAGAGCGTGCCGAGGAAGCCCGACGCGAGGACTTTTCCGTTGCAGGTCTCGAAGCGGACTTCGGTGCGGGCCGGGATCTGGACGGTGTAGTCGACGTCGGCATTCGAGCCGCCGAAATCGAGGAACCCGAAGAGGCGGCGCCGCTTGGGGTTCACGGTCTCGACCCGGATCTCGTCACCCACCTTCGTCACGCGGATCTCCGTCAGGCGAAGCGTCTCTTCAGCGCGGCCGCCCGTGGCCTTCTTGACGGCGCGGACCTTGAAGACCGCCTTGTCCGAGGCGGTGGCCTCGATGTGCCCGTTGACGTTCTCGATCGAGATCCGCGAGACGCCCTCCATCGAGTAGGTTTTCTCGAAGACCTCTTCATGCGAGCCCGCGAGCATCGGAGCGGCGAGGGCGAGGAGGGCGGCGGCGAGGAAGACTTTACGCATGGCTCACTGGATCTTTACTAACGGAAACGGTGACAAAAGGTTCACTGCTCTCCACTTGCGGCCGCCAACCCTCATGATGACCGCGAGATACGGATTCCCGTATGGCGGTCCGTGCGCCGGGGCGCCGCGCCGTCCCCTCGGACAGGCCAGGCGTCGTAGAGGTTCCAGAAAGGCACGAGAAGCGGCATATTGCGCCGGATCGACCCCCAGGCGCCCGGAGCGCGCCCGTCGGGACGCCGGGCTTCCAGCGCCAGCCACCGGCGGGCCCGCCCGCCTTGCCGGTCCCGGAGCAGGAAGGCCAGGACGGCCGCCAGCCCGCACACGGTCCAGATCCAGGGAATCCAGGCGAGGGCGCCCGGCCGGTAGCGCCAGATGACGAAGGTCAGGGCGAGCCCGGCCGCATCGGCGGCCAGGGCGCACACGAGCACGTCGAGAAAGAGAGCGAGCAACCGCATCCGGCGCATATAGTTGGGCGTCCGATTCAGCCCGATTCTGAATGTCGGTCTCTCGGTTGTGAAGTCAGAAAAACCCGAAAAGCCCGAATCGTCCTCTCCGGCGTCCCGCGGCGTCCTCGCGGATTGCCACCTGCACTTCGAAGGATGCCTGCCTCCGGCCGAGATCCAGCGTCTCGCGCAGCGCGCCGGGCATTCCTTCGCGAATGAGGCGGCGTTCGAATCGGCGCGGCGCGGCTCTCGCAACGCGCAGGAGTTCCTGCTTCTCTACGCGGAGGTCTGCCGTCTCTTCCGGCGGCCCGAGGACTACGTCGGCGCCGCGATCGCCGTGGCGGAGTCGCTCGCCGCGGACGGACTGCGCTACGCCGAGATCTACGTGTCTCCCGAGATCTCGGCAAGATTCGGGCTCGACCCGGCCGCCTGCCTCGAAGCGATCGACGTCGGCTTCCGCGAGGCGCTCGAGACTCACGGCATCCTTTGCCGGATCCTCCTCGACGCGGTGCGCCACTGGGGCCCGGAGTCCGCGGATCGGGTTCTCGACCTCTACGAAAAGATGCCGCTGCCCTCGATCGTGGGCTTCGGTCTCGGCGGGGACGAAGCGTCGGTGCCGGCCTCGGCGTTCGGCGGCATCTACCTCCGCGCCCGCTCGCTGAGACTGCGCACGTCGGTGCACGCCGGCGAGTGGGCCGGGCCGGAATCGGTCCGGGATGCTCTCGACGCGCTGCGCCCGGACCGCATCGACCACGGCATTGCGGCCGCGTCGGATCCGGAGCTCATGGCGCGGCTCGCCGGCGAGGACACGATCCTGTGCATCTCGCCGAGCTCGAATCTCGCCACGGGCGCCGTCGCCCACGTCTCGGAGCATCCGCTGAAGAAGCTCCTCGACGCCGGTGTGCGCGTCGCGCTCTCCGCCGACGATCCCGCGCTCTTCGCCACGACGACCTCGGGCGAATACCGCTTCGCCCGCGAGAAGTTCGGGCTCGAAGACGACACCCTCCAGACCCTCGCGGGAAACGCGTTCCACGCCGCGTTCTGCTCGCGCGAGGAGCGCGACGCGGGACTGCGGGGCCTTCAGTCCGGCTTGAGCTGGTAGGGAATCCTCTCGTCCGACAGGCGCTCCTGCACGGCATCCCGGAGCGATCTCCGCACTTCCAGCTCCAGCACCGGCTCCGGATCGAAGCGCTCCTGCCGCAGCCGGACGTGCGGTGGATCGATGAGGCGTCGGACGACGCCGACGCGGGCGTGCGGCGGGCGCGTCTCCAGGATCACCGTCTCGTAGACGGTGGCGGAGCCGCAGCCGGCGAGCGCGAGGTCTGCCGCCTGGCGGTACGCGCGGGCGAGGCCGCCCGTGCCCAGCTTCGTTCCGCCGTAGTAGCGGACGACCGCGACGACGACGTCGGTCAGACCCGCGGAAGAGATCGCCGCGGCGATCGGCCGGCCCGCGGTCCCGGAGGGCTCGCCGTCGTCGGAAGACTTGAGCGATTCCGCGCCCGGCGCGCCGAGCGACACCCTCCATGCGTAGGCGACGTGCGTGGCGTCGTGATGCTCGCGGCGCAGCGCTTCGAGAAACTCCTCGGCGGCCCGCGGCGTCGCCGCCGGCGCGGCGATGCCGAAGAAGCGCGAGGCTTTCTCCCGCACCTCGCCGCGTCCCTCGCGCGCCGGAACGCGCCGGGTGTCCTCGAGACTGACTCCGTCGCCGGCGCCGGCGCGGCCGCCGCCTCGCGCCTTCACCCCGAGAGCGTCTTCTCGTAGAGCTCGCGGTAGCGGGACACGAGGCCGTCGGTCGGAAACTCGTGCTCGGCGCGGCGCCGCGCCGCCGCCGAGAAGCGCTGCCAGAGCGCCTCGTCCTCGATGAGCCGCATCGCCCCGGCGGCCATGCCCTCGACGTCGCCGACCGGCCGAAGGAAGCCCTCGACGCCGTCCTCCACGACTTCGGGCAGGCCGCCGGCCGCCGTGCCGATGACGGGCACGCCGCAGGCCATCGCCTCGAGGGCCGCGAGGCCGAAGGACTCGGCATCGGACGGCAGCAGGAGCAGCTTCGCCGCGGGCAGGATCGTCTCGATCGCCGCGACGTTGCCGAGGAAGGTGGTCTTGTCCGCGAACCCGCCCTCGCGGGCGAGCTTCTCGGCGAGGGATCGATCCGGTCCGTCGCCGATGAGGAGGAGGCGCGCCGGCGTCCGGCGCTGGACCCGTTCGAAGATTCCGAGCACGTCCCGGATTCTCTTGACCGGCCGGAAATTCGAGACGTGCACGAGAAGGGCTTCCTCCGGACGCGCGAGCGTCCGGGCGAACGCCGAGAGCGCGCCGGGCTTGTACAGGCGCGTGTCCACGAAGTTCGGGACGACGTGGATCTGGCGCTGGACGCCGAACTCGCGGACCGTCACGTCCTTCAGGTATCTCGAGACGGCCGTGACGGCGTCGCTCTGGTCGATCGACCAGCGGGTGATCGGCAGGTACGAGCGATCCTGGCCGACGATCGTGACGTCGGTGCCGTGGAGCGTCGTGACGACTTTGAGCTTGACGCCGTTGCCGTTTCCCATCTCGCGGGCCAGGATCGCCGAAACCGCGTGCGGCAGGGCGTAGTGGACGTGGAGGAGGTCGAGATGGCAGTGCCGCGCGACCTCGGCCATCTTCGTCGCCAGCGCGAGCGTGTAGGGCGGCGAGACGAAGAGGGGATAGGACGGCGCGACGACCTCGTGGAAGTGGACCCGCTCGCGCGGCAGGTCCAGGCGCGACGGGAGCGCGTACGAGATGAAGTGGACCTCGTCGCCGCGTTCGGCGAGCGCGATGCCGAGCTCCGTCGCGACGACGCCGCTTCCGCCGAACGTCGGATAGCAGGTGATGCCGATTTTCATGAGGACGTCGGGCTTCCGGGCTTCGGCGCTTTGGCGCTTCGGCCTAGAAGCCGGGCTCGTTTCCTTCGAAGGCCTGGACGAGGTCGGCGATCCGGGGCGGCCGCGCGGCCAGGAAGCCCTCGGCGAATTCGGTGTTGATCATGGCGCCGTACTCGCGGGCGCGCGCGTCGATCATTTCGAGAAAGGATTTCTGGGCGAGCATCGTCGCGGGCTCGGTCGAGCCCTCCTTGTGGAACTGGCTCTCGAAGGCCCGCATCGCCGCGCGGCGCACCTCGATGACGTCGGTCACGTCCACCAGGAACTGCGGCGTGTGGGAGATGAACGTCGAGAAGTAGATCGCCTGCTGCGGCCGGTGCGCCGGGTGCTTCGTTTCGATCTTGTGGGTTCCCGCGTAGTAGCAGGCGTCGGTCACGAGCTGGCCGGCGCGGCGATGGTCGGGGTGGCGGTCGTCGGGATACGGGGTGAACACGATGCGCGGCTTCTCCCGGCGGATGACGTCGATGACGGCGAGCTCCTCCTCCCGTCCCCGCCTCAGGCCGCCGTCGCCGAGATCGAGCGCTTCCCGGAACTCCGCTCCGAGGATCTTCGCCGCGTCCCTGGCCTCGCGAGCGCGGATCTCCGGCGAGCCCCGCGTGCCCATCTCGCCCCGCGTGAGATCCAGGATGCCGAACTTGTAGCCCCGCTGCTTGAGCTTGTGGAGCGTGCCTCCGCAGGTCAGCTCGACGTCGTCGGGGTGCGCCGCGATGGCGAGCACGTCAACGGGCATGCGCGTCTTCCTCTTTTCCGGTTTCCTCTTTTCCGGATCCGGCGGCCTTTTCCGCCTCGGTGAGACCGAGATCCACGATCGCCGCTCCGGCGGCTCCGGTTCCGGCCACCCGCCGGAACGCGTCGAGCACGTCGGTCTTTCCGAAGGCGAGCATCGCCGAGAGCGGCGTGTAGACGCGCTCGGCGGGAATCGAGTCCAGGGATGGAAGCAGAGAGCGCGGAGAGGCGTTTCCGCCGGTTCGTGGTCACGTCGCCCTTCCGCTCCGCGGCCTTGCGGGCGCGCTCGGCGAGCTGCTCGAACTGGTAGGTGATCTTCTTCGCCGCGTTCTCGAGCGCTCCGGAGAGCGTGGCGTCCAGGCTCTCGAGCTCGGGCCCGAGACCGTGCGAGCTCGCGCGACGTCGTGTCCGAAAGGCGCGCGACGGCGTCCGCCTGGGGCACCGATGCGGGAGCGGCCGCGGCCGGCGGCTGCAGCAGCTCTTCGTCCGAAACCCGCAGCTGCTCGGCGAGGCGGCGTTCCCCGGGCCCCCGGGCGACGATGTGCGTGCGCGGCACGAGCACCGGCGGCGGGATTCCGAGGAGGCGGAATATCGGAAGACTCTGGGCGTGGTAGGCGATCTCCGCCGCCCCGAGCACGCTTGCCGCCATGGGGATGAGATACGACTTCAGGACCGGCCGGGTTATGACATCCCCGGAGGGAAGCGCCTCTCCGGAGCGCACGCGCTCGACCGCATCGGCCACGTTCGTCGCTCGCCGGCGGCCCTGCGCGTCGATCAGGAAGAACGAAAACCCGTCCGGCAGCGGCGCCGGGACCGGTTTGCCGGCGCGCTCCAGCCGGGCCACGGTCTCGCGGAGCGTGGCCTCGATCGCGTCGGCCTTTTCGGCGGCCATCAGGAAGAACTCGACCGTGGCGGGCCGCACCGCCGGGTCGAGGGGGTCGAGGACGAGGAGAGGATCGGGGTCCACGAGATCGAGGAGCGTCTCGATGAAGGCCTCGCCGTAGGGCGTTCCCGGAGCGCTGCGCGCGGCGAACTCCGCGAGGATCCGGTCGGCGTCGGCGTGGGTCGTGCTGGGGATCGTCTTTGAACGCGTCGAGGATCTCGCGGACGCGCTCCGGGATGCGCAGGCGTCCGACGGGCTGGCGGTTCTGCCGATCCGCGCCTTCCAGGACGAGCTCCTCCGGCCCTTCGTGGGTCGGACGCGCGGTGCGCGCGATCTCCTGCAGGTCGTGGTCGTCGGTCAGCGCCCAGAAGACGGGGACCGCCGGCACGCCACGGCGCGAGAGCTCGCTCGCGATGCGGATCGTGTCGAGGGCCTTCATGAGGGTGAAGGCCGGCCCCGTGAAGAGGCCGACCTGCTGGCCGGTCGAGACCGCGACGGCGCGGCCCGCGGCGAGGTCCTCGGCCATCTTCGCGGCGTCCTGTCCCCGGTGACGGAACGCCGACGCGGGAACGCGCGCCCGCGCGGCCTTCGCGAGGAGCTCGCGCCCTCGTTCCGCCGCGGCGTCGATCGTGGGCGGGTCGGGAAAGAACTCCGGAAGTCCCGCGAGGAAGTCGTGGAAAAGAGGCGAGAGCCCGGGGTACTTGGAGAAGGGGATCACGAAGGGCGTCCTTTGCCGCTGCTGGACGCCGGCCGGCGCGCGAGAACGATGAGGCGAGGCGAATCGGGCCCGGCCGGCGATCCGTCGAAGTCGCCCCATGTCGCCTCGACGGGAAGCCCGGCGCGGCAGAAGAGCGTGACGAGCTCGTCCGCGGCGTACGCGCGCACGCTCTCGCGGAAGATCTCGGTCGACCCCTCGCGGCGGACCTCGATCTCCTTCTCGATGCGCTGCGTCTCGGGGTTCCAGGAACGGCGGATCGTGTACTCCTTTTCGCCGCAACATCGGCGTTCCTCGGGGACGAGCCGTTCGAGAACCCAGTCGCGAGCGAACGTGTCGCAGAGGAACGCTCCGCCCGGCGCGGAGCACGCGCTCGATCTCGGCCACGACCGCCACGTTCTCGGACTCGCGGAGGAAATAGCCGAAGCTCGTGAAGAAGTTGACGACCGCGGCGAACGTGCCGTCCGGAAACGGCAGCGACCGCATCTCGCCGCGGACGAGACCGAGCCGCGGGTCCCGCCGGCGTGCGAGGTGCAGGAGAGGCGCCGAATAATCCAGTCCGATCGGCGGAAGGCCCGCTTCGGCGAAGGGCACGGAGTGCCTCCCGGATCCGCAGCAGAGGTCCAGAAGGGGAGCGCGCCGGGCCGGGAGGTGCTCCAGGGCGAACGCCGCCTCCCTCCGGGCCGAGTCGACGTCCCGGTGGGGGTAGAGGTCCAGGTACTCCTCGCCGAACCAGGACTCCCACCACGTCATGGCGCGCGATTATGGCAGAGGGGTCCGAGGCGTTAGAGTTGCCCGCGATGAAGCGCGTCGCGTGTCTGATGCTCGCGATGGCCGCCGGGATGGCGGCCTCGGACGCCGCGTCGGCGCAGGTCCGCCGGTCGCGGGCAACGCCGACTCCGGCGCCCACGGCGGGGCCGGCGCTGCCGCTGCGCGTCACATCGCGCAAGGAGCGACTCGACCGGTACCTGCTCGCGGCCATGCGTCGCGCCGGCGTCAGCGCGTGGCTCGTCGTCACGCGCGAGAACTCTTCGGATCCGCTCGCGTTCGACGTCGGCGCCGAGCACGCCGTCGGCCGCGCCGTCTGCCTTTTCGTGGACCGCGGCGAGAACCTGGAGCGCGTCGCGATCGTCGCGAGCTTCGACACCGACGCCTTCGAAAAGTCCGGGCTCTACAACCGGGTCATCCCCTACGGCAAGGAAGGCCCCGGGGGCATCCTCCTCGAGGAGATCGCCAAGTACAGTCCGAAGAACGATCGCCGTCAACCAGTCCAAGGACGTTCCGCTCGCCGACGGCCTGACGGCCGGCAACCTCCAGTGGCTCCGCGACTCGCTCGGGCCGGACTTCTCGAAGCGGCTCGCCTCCTCGGAGGCCCTCCTCATCTCTTTCCGCAGCCGCAAGACGCCGGCCGAGATCGCGAAGATGCGCGAGGCCGTCCGGAAGACCGAGCAGATTCTGGCCGAGGCCCTCACGCCCCAGGTCATCGTCGCGGGCAAGACCACGGAGAAGGACGTCGCGGACTTCATCCGCAAGCGCCGGCGCGAGATGAACCTGGGCGCGTCCTGGGGCGACGAGCAGGATCCCAGCGTCACGGCCGGGAAGGCGCGCGGGCACTCCGCGTCGACCGACGCGGTGATCGCGGCGGGGGCCGTCGTCCTCATCGACGCCGGCGTCGACGACGCGGGCTACAAGACCGACATCCAGCGTCTCGCCTACGTGCTGCGGCCCGGCGAGACCGCCGCGCCGCCGGAAGTCCAGAAGGCCTTCGACGTCGTCAAGGCCGCGAACCGGGCGGCCGCCGCGGCGCTCAAGCCCGGCGTCAAGGGCTCCGAAGTCGACGACGCCGGCCGGCGCGTCATCACCGAGGCCGGATTCGAGGAGTTTCTCCACTCGACGGGGCATCCGATCGGGTTCTACACGCACGACCTCGGCCCCGAGCTCGCGCCGAACTGGCCCGAACGCTACGGCAAGCTCGGCAGCTACGTCATCGAGCGCGACCAGACATTCGCCGTCGAGCCGTCGCTCAAGACCGAGCTCCCCTGGATGATGGGCGAGAAGGTCCGCTTCGGGCTCGAAGAGGACTACGTCGTGACCGAGAAGGGGAGCGAGCCGCTGGGCTCGCCGCAGGAGACGCTCATCCTGATCCCGAGCGCGCCTTGAAAGCGCGACGACTCGGCATCCTCGTCGCAGTCCTCGTGGCTCTCCTCGCGGCGCGTTGCGGCGGCGGACTCAAGACGATCTCGAAGGACGGCTACGAGGCCACGCTCGCCTACTCGCCCGACGAACGCTACAAGATCGCCGTGCGCGGCGAGTGGCGGCGCGTCGAGGGCACGGCCGACGGCGGTCCCCTCATCAAGATCGCGCGGCCGGACCTGAAGGCGGTGTGGCAGATCCGGCCCTCGACGAAGAAGCTCTTCGCGTCGCCCTGGTCTCCGACCGACGAGATCGTCCCGGGCTATCCCCTCGAGCCCAACTTCGACCCGCGCGGCCTATGCCGATCGATTCGGTGGCCAGATCCAGAAGATCGGAGACGACACGCACGGGCTCCATCCCTGCGACCGCTGGCGCATGAAGCTGCCCTCCGGCGACACCGTCACGATCTGGGCGGCGCGCGACCTCGAGAAGCTGGTCGTCAAGATCGAGCACGCCAAGAAGGACCGGAACGACGAGTCCCAGCCCTTCACCACCACCGAGCTCCTCGACGTCCGCATCGGCGCGGACCCCGACGACTTCGAGCAGCCCAAGGGGTACACGGTCGTGAAGAGCTACGCGGAGCTGATGAGGAGCCTGAGCCGCGCCAGCCTCGAGTCGCTGACCGCGAAGTCGCGAAGATCCCGCTCTGCGCTATCGAGTTCGGGATCCTTCGCTGCGCTCAGGATGACCGGCTAGTTCTCGAGGCGCGGAGCGCTCGGCCCGCGCCCGAGCGTAGCGAGTCCCGACGGCAGGCCCGAGCCGTTCGAGCGATCCGGGATCCCTCGCGCTCGCCTCGGGATGGCCGCTCCGCGAACGCGCGGCGTTCGCTACGCGGCCAAACGCTCTCTTCCCCGAATCGGCTGCAACGGCTCGAAGTCGCGGAAGAGGATGTGGTCGTAGAAGTAGTGGACCAGCAGGAAGGACAGGACGACCACGTAGTAGCTCTTGTCCTGCGGGAAGTTCAGGCCCTTCCACAGGATCAGGTAGATGACGCCGGCCGAGAAGGTCGCGCCGATCATCGACAGGTAGAACTTCTTCGTGTTCTCCCGCCCGGCGAGCGCGCGCGTCAGATTGCTCCCGATTCGGCCCGTGTCCGCCTCGCGGCCGAGCATGAACCAGGTCAGCGCGAGGTACTGGAGCGAGTGCCAGGTGTTGAAGCCCTGGAACGACATGTCGAGGTTGTCGAAGACCGGGACGATGAAGGCCATCGCCACCGTGATCGTCATGAAGAGCAGGCGCGGCCAGGATGACTCGCCGCGGCGAATCTCGCGGAACGTGCGCACCACGTAGAAGCACGAAGAACGCCGCGTAACCGACGGTGAACGCGATGGCGACGGCCTTGTGCTTGAGAAACGGCGGGAAGAACAGCACCGCGTCGCCCAGGGCGAAGCGGTCCTCGACGAACTTGTACATGGCCACCAGGTACAGGGCCCCGAGGATGACGGCGCCGTCCAGCCAGCGGTCGATCGCGCGGATCGGAGCGCCCTTGCGCATCCGGTACGTCTCCGAGATGAACTGCGCCTGGTGGGTGACGTGGAGGGACGCCCAGAGGAAGAACCCCGTCAGCAGCAGGATGAACGAGAAGACCGAGCCGATGATGACGAGGGTGGGAATCAAGACGAGCGGCAGGTAGGCCAGGATTCCCCAGCGCTTGCGAAACCGAGGCTCGAACGCCGTCCGCAGGTAGGTCGAGTACATGTGCGGACCGCCCACGAGGATGGTCACCGAGAGGCCCACGATGAGGCTCGAAGTCCCTTCCGAGACCCCCACCTTCTTCAAGAATCCGTACGAGAGGTAGGGAAGGAAGACCAGGACTCCCGACAGAGTCAGGAAAAGCAGATCGAACCGCTTGTCGCGGATCCAGAGCGTGCCCTCCCGGGGGGCCGCCATGGCCTTGGACGACATTCGAACCTCCTGAACGAAACGAACAACCAGACCAATCCTACCAAGACCCACCCGGGGGCCGGTGGACCGTAAGCCCATTAAGATTATCAACTTCATGCTGACCCTGGGACAAGTCCGGATCGACCCCCCTCTGGTGCTCGCCCCCATGGCCGGCATCACGGACCACGTGTACCGGCTGATGCTCCGCCGGATCGGGGGCGTCGGCCTGGTGACGATGGAGTTCATCTCGTCCGAGGCGATCAGCCGCGGCAACGCGCGCCAGTTGCGCAAAATGGTCTTCTCGGACGAGGAGCGGCCCCTCTCGATCCAGATCTACGGCTCGGACCCCGAGCGCATGGCCGCGGCCGCGGACATCGTGGAAGAGCTCGGGCCCGACGTCTGCGACATCAACATGGGCTGTCCGGCGAACAAGGTCCTGAAGGGCTGCGCCGGCGCGGCGCTCATGGGCGACCTGCCGCTCGCGCGGCGCATCGTGCGCTCCGTGCGCGAGAGGCTCTCGATCCCTCTGACGGTGAAGTTCCGCCTCGGCCTCGACGAGCGGCGCGTCAACTTCCTCGACCTCGGTGCCATGTGCGAGGACGAGGGCGTGGCCGCCGTCGCGATGCACGCACGCACCGCCCGGCAGATGTACACGGGGCGCGCCGACTACTCCCGCATCGCCGAGCTCAAGAGCCGGGTCAAGATCCCGGTCATCGGCAACGGCGACGTGACCACGCCCGAAGACGCCCGAGTCCTCTTCGAGCAGACCGGGTGCGACGCCATCATGATCGGCCGCGCCACGATGAAGAATCCCTGGATCTTCCGGCAGATCGCCGCCGGCATGGCGGGACGATCTGAAGCTGAAGCTGAAGCGGAAGCGGACGCCGCGCGCGAGCCGACGCTCTCCGAGCGGCGGGACCTGATGCTGGCGCACTTTTCCGCGATCGAGGAGACGGCCCACGATCCCAAGGAAGCGCTCCACAAGCTTCGGACGATGACGGGCTGGTACACGAACGGCCTTCCGCACGGCCGGGCGCTGCGGATCCGCATTTCCGAACTGGCCACGCCCTCGGACTTCCGGGAAGCCGTGGTGGATTTTTTCCGGGGTCTCGAGCAAGGGGCGGCGGCCGCCTGATACCCCCGGCTGCGCCCCCCGGGTGCGCATAACGGGAATTCCGGGCCGGCCGTCCGTGGTTCGGGAATTGCGATGAAATCCGGATTCAAATCCCTTGTGGCGGCAGCGCTGGCCTTTTCCGCGCTCATGCTGGCCTCCGCGGCGGTTTCGCCGGCGCAGACGGGGCAGACGCGCGAGGCGCAGCTCTCGACCGAGGGCGGCAACTTCCCGCTCTACGTCACGGTCGAGTACCTGGGAATGGCGGGCGTGAAGACCGTCGTCCGCGTCCGCCTGCGGGCCCCCGAGCTTTCGATGGCGGCGGCCAAGCGCGGACTGAAGAGCTTCTCGGGAGAGCTCCAGGGATCTTTCCTGAAGGGCGGCAACGTCGTCCAGGCCTTCAAGTACCCCGTGAGCGGCTCCGTCGACGAGCACACGACGTTCACGTACGCGTTCCTGCGCTCCGTGGAGCCCGGCGACTACGAGCTCCGCCTCGTCCTCTCGGCGCCGGGAGGCAAGCAGGTCGGAGAGGCGAAGACCGAGGTCTCGGTGCCCGAAGTGGGCAACCCGTTCACGGCCGACCTCGCTCCGGGTGAGTCCTCGACGCTGCCCGCCGCCGAGGCGATCGTCATCGCCGACGAGGCCGGGACCTCCTCGACAGCGCCCGGCGGAGGCACGAAGCTGAAGATCATGCCGCCGGACCGCGAGGCGCCCATCGGCATCCTGCGTCTGGAGGCGTCGGTGGAACCCCCGATCTCGAAGGTCGAGTTCTACCTCGAGGACAAGCTCATCCTCTCGCGCTCGAGGCCGCCCTACACCGTCGAGATCGATCTCGGCGAAGTCCCGCGCAAGCAGACGATCCGCGCGGTCGGCTACGACGTCTCCGGCAAGCTCATCGACGAGGACGCCTGGGCGATCAACCAGGGCAGCGCGCGTCTCGCCGTCAAGATCCTGCCGCACCCCGATCCCGCGACCGGCAAGGTCCGCATCAAGGTGGCCGTGCAGTCGATCGCGGGCGGCGTCGCGAAGCAGGTCGAGCTCTTACCTCAACGACAAGAAGCTCAAGGCCTGGGCCAACGACGGTCCCTACGAGATCACGATCCCGATGTCCGAGTACTCGCGCGGCGACTACCTGCGCGCGACGGCCATCGGCGAGGACGGCAAGGAAGCCAACGACCTCCGGATGCTGAAGGGCGCGAACACGACGATGGAGAGCGTGCGCGTCGACGTCGTCCAGCTCCACATCTCCGCGGTCGACAAGAGCAACCATTTCGTCACCGGCCTCGCCCAGAACGACTTCAAAATCCAGGAGGACGGGAAGGCGCAGGAGGTCACGGGCTTCGAGATCGCCGAGAAGCTGCCGCTCACGATCGGCCTGGTGGTCGACGGCTCCGGCTCCATGGAGAAGGCGATGCCCTTCGTCCACGAGGCGTCGGCCGAGCTCTTCCGGGGCCTCATCCGCGAGAAGGACAGGGGCTTCATAATCGAGTTCCGCGAGCAGCCGCGCCTGATCCAGAACCTGACGGGCGACTCCGCCGAGCTCCAGCGAGCCGCCCGGGAGCCCTCGGCCCGCGGCGCGACGGCCCTCTTCGACTCGGTCGTGCTGGGCCTTTATCAGTTCCGGGCGCTGCAGGGCCGCAAGGCTCTCGTCGTGGTGACGGACGGCGCAGACAACCACTCCCACGTCGACTACGAGACGCTCCTGCGCTACGCCCGGACCGCCGGCGCCCCGATCTATTTCATCGCCGTGAACATTTCGGTCCTGGACTTCGGCATCCGCGGCCAGGTCAACGAGATCGCCCGCGAATCCGGCGGCGAGGTGTTCCACACCTCGAGCCCCGACAAGGTTCGCGAGATCGTGAAGCGGATCGAAGAGGAGCTGCGGTCTCAGTACATCGTGGCGTTCCGCACCAATTCGCAGAAGCCCGACGGCGAGTACCGCGCGGTCACCGTGGCGGTGGACAAGCCGGGAGTGACGGCGAGGACGATCAAGGGATACATCCCCTGACGAGCGTGAAGTGTTGAGGTCGAAGGCGTTCCACCTCAGCCTGACATTCAACTTCTCAGGCCCTCAGCTCCACTTCCGAGATCGCCGAGGATCGCCGCCCCTCCACCGTGGCGCGCGATGCCCGTCGGCGCCGCGGGCGCGCGAAGTACGCGAACGCCTGCAGAGACGCCAGCCAGGCCACGAACGACAGGGCGTGGCGAAACCAGTTGACCTGAGCCCACTGAAAGACGACCGCCCGGGCATTCGTTTCCTGCCCGCCCGAGAGCTGAAGCAAGGTCGGGATGAAATAGGCGAGCGTGAGGATCTGGCTTCCGAGTGACGCCCACGCGGCAATGAGCCACCACTTCCGCGTTTCGGGATCGACGAACCGGATCGCGAAGAAGCTCGCGAGCGTGAGCAGGGTCAGCGGCAGCGCCGTCGTGTAGAGCCAGAACTGCATGCCGGTGTTGGCGGAGCTCGCCACCTGGCTGGGAAGGCCGGTTGCGCGCGCGCTTCTGACCCATCGCGGCATCTGGGTCTTCGTCTCGTAGAGGCCGGCGCCCGCGGAGATGCCGAGCCCGATGACGAACAGCCAGAGAAGAATTCGAGCGTGCTTGTGGCTCATAGGTTGGGTCCCCCCGAAATCATGACGAAAGTCTCCCGGAAGATGCAAAACGCGTTCCGGCCGTTGTGGTTCCGACCCGGGACTACGGGGGGAAGTTGACCACAATTGCGTGGCGGCCGCTCCAGCGGACGACTCGGGCCGGAGGCGCCGCGGTCATCATCTCGACGAGGTCCTTCATGCGCACGAGGGCCACGACGGGCCGCCGCCCCCTTCCAGGCCGCCCAGAACCGCTCGTCGCTCCAGAACAGGCTTTCCCGGACCTCCGCGCGCGTCTCGAACTCGGGCTCGAGCTCGCCCCGGTAGGCGGCGACGGGGATGGGAGTCTTCAGCTCCCATGAAACGCCGTTCAGGTAGTCCTTGTAGCCCAGGATCGTGGCCTGTCCCTCGCCAGGGCGCGGCGGCCCGCCGCGCGGCGTCGGCGAGCTCCGCCGTGAATCGGGCCTGCGGCGTCTTCGGCCAGCCGAGGACGACCGCGAGCAGGAATGCCCCCCATGCAAATCCGAGAGACGTCAGGGCCAGCTTCGGAGCGTTTCCGGCGAAGAGGACCGCGAACCAGGATCCGAGGACCAGGATGGCGAGGGCCGGCGCGATGATGCCTTCCAGGCGGAGCTCGCGCGCCGCGGCGCGCAGCTGCGGGTGCGCGAGGAGGCTGACCGCGAGAGTCGTCGCGAGGATCGCCTGGACGATCCAGAGACGCCGTCCGCGGGCTCCGGCCTCCGGGATGCCCCGAGCGGCGAGCACGGCGGCGGCCGGAATCGCGGGGAAGAGATACGGCGGCAGCTTGCTGCTCGACGTCGAGAAGAAGACGAAGACGACCGAGAACCAGACGAAGTAGAAGAACGCCGGGTCGCTCGCGCGCAGAGCTTTCCAGAAACCGCGGAGAAAGAACACGACGCCGGGCATGAAGCCCAGCAGCAGGACCGGAACGAAGTAGTAGACGGGCCCGGTGCGCTTCGCCGCCTTCGTGGCGAACCGCTGGAAGTGCTCGCGGATGAAGAAGAAGTCGAGGAATCCGGGATGCCGCCGTTCGACGGCGAGAAACCACGGCAGCGCCAGAACAAGGAACACGAGCGGCGCGGGGGAGAGCACGAGCGTGCGGAGCGTCGCGACGAGGCGTCCCGTCGAGATCGCCCAGATGAAGAAGATCGCGGCCGGCAGAACGAGGGCGATGAGTCCCTTCGTCAGAAACGCCGCCGCGCACGCCGCCCCGAAGAGCGCCGACATGCCGAGCCATGGTCGTTTCTCTTCGCGGCGAAGCACGGCCGAACGCCCGGCGAGAAGCATCGCGGTGAAGAAGAACGTCAGGAGGCCGTCGGTGAGGTTCGTGCGCGAGAAGAGGAAGCCCATCGGCGCCGCGAGGAACAGGACGGCCGCCGGGAGACCGCCGGCCCCGATCCCTCGCGCGGCCGAAAGGATCAGGAGCAGCGTGCCCAGCCCGGCGAGCCGCGTCGGAAACCGCGCCGCCCACGGCGTCTCGCCGAAGACTCTCAGGGACGCGGCGTTCACCCAGTAGAGCAACGGCGGCTTCTCGAAGTAGGGCACGCCATTCAGACGCGGGACGAGGAGATCCCCGGCCGCGAGCATCTCCCGAGGGATCTCGGCGTAACGGGTCTCGTCGGGCTCGGCGAGACCGGAGCCGGCCGGCTCGAGCCAGACCACGGCGAGAAGGAAGAGGAGCGCGGCGAGAAGGCTGCGGGATCCGGGGGGTCTGGCCGGAAGCTCCTCCATCGGCTGCGGGCGAGTGTACTAAGATTCCGGCGCTTTGAACGCCGCTTCTCCTGACCGCTGGGCCCTGGTCCTGGGCGCTTCTTCCGGGTTCGGCGAAGCCTGTGCGATCGAGCTCGGCCGCTCCGGCTGGAACGTCTTCGGCGTCCACCTCGACCGCAAGGGAACGCAGCCGAACGCGGACCGGATCGCGGGCGAAATCCGCGCGGCCGGCCGCCGTGCGCAGTTCTTCAACGTGAACGCGGCCGACGACGAGAAGCGCGCGGAGGTGATCGCCGCGATCCAGGGGATCTGCGGGGCCGCGCCCCCCGAGTCGCGGGTCTCGGTCGTCCTGCACTCGCTGGCCTTCGGGACGCTGAAGCCCTTCTTCGCCGAGCCGCGGGAAAACGCCCTGACCAAGGCGCAGCTCGAGATGACGCTGGACGTCATGGCGAATTCGCTCGTCTACTGGGTGCAGGATCTCCACTTCGCGGACCTGCTCTCCCCGGGCGGGCGCGTCTTCGCGATGACCTCGGCCGGCGATCACATCGTGTGGCCCGCGTACGGCGCCGTCTCCGCGGCCAAGTGCGCGCTCGAGTCCTACGTGCGGCAGCTCGCCGTGGAGCTCGCGCCCAAGGGCGTCGCCGTGAACGCGCTGCGCGCCGGAGTCACGGACACGCCGGCCCTGCGCAAGATCCCGGGCAACGCCGGCATGATCGAACGGACGCTCGCGCTCCATCCCGCGGGCCGCCTGACGACCCCGGCCGACGTCGCGCGGGCGCTCGTGTCCCTCAGCGGCGCGGGCGGCGCGTGGGTCTCGGGCAACGTCATCGGCGTCGACGGCGCCGAAGACATCGCCGGCGGAAGGTAGAGCGTTTGTCCGAGGGTCCCTTCGAGCTCGTTCGGGAGAAGGCCGGGTTTCGCGAGTTCCGTCTCCGCTCCAACGGCCTCTCCGTTCTCCTGCTCCAGAACCGGGTCGCCCCGGTCGTGACCTTCGCCGTCGTCTACCACGTCGGCAGCCGCAACGAAGCCGTGGGCCACACGGGCGCGACGCACCTGCTCGAGCACCTCATGTTCAAGGGCACGCCCGAGTTCGACCGCGCGAAAGGGACCGCCGTGGCCGCGGTGCTCGACGCCCTCGGGGCGCGGTTCAACGCGACGACGTGGTTCGACCGGACGAACTATTACGAGACGATTCCTTCCGACAAGCTCGAGGTCGCGGTCCGGATCGAGTCCTCGCGCATGCGCCGCGCGCTGTTGCGCGACGAGGACCGGGTGCCCGAGATGACGGTCGTGCGCAACGAGTTCGAGCGGGGCGAGAACTCGCCCTTCCAGGTGCTCTACAAGCACACGTTCGCCACGGCGTTCCGTGAGCACCCGTACCACCACCCGACGATCGGCTGGCGGAGCGACATCGAGGAGGTCTCGACGGCGAGGCTGCGCGAGTTCTACGACACGTTCTACCACCCGAACAACGCGACGGCGATGGTCATCGGCGACTTCGACGAAACCGAGACCCTCGAACTGCTCGCCCGCGAGTTCGGAAAGATTCCGTCCTCCACGCAGCCGATCCCCAGGACCTACACGGTCGAGCCTCCGCAGGAAGGCGAGCGCCGCTTCGTCGTGCGCCGCGTGGGCCAGGTCGCCTGGGTCGGCCTCTCCTGGAGGACCGTGGAGGCCGTGCATGCCGACACGCCGGCGCTCGCCGTGCTCGGCAACATCCTGGGCGGCGGCATCACGTCGCGCCTGCACCAGGCCCTCGTCGAGAAGACGCTGGCGCTCTCCGTGACGGTCGTCCCCTGGCAGCTCCATGATCCGGCGCTCTTCTCGGTGTTCGCTCCGGTGCGGCCGGGCGTCGAGCCCTCCGAGGTCGAGTCGGTCATCCGCCGCGAGATCGCCCGGATCGCCTCCGATGGCGTGACCGACGCCGAGTGCGCCAAGGCGCGCACGCAGATCGAGGCGGAAGTGATCTTCGACCGCGATTCGAGCGACCAGATCGCCGCGTCGCTCTCGGAAGCCATCGCCGTCGCCGACTGGGAGTGGTACGCGGACTATCCCGTCGCGATCCAGGCCGTCACGCCGGAAGACGTACGGCGGGTCGTCCTCGCGCATCTCCACGACGACGGCCTGACGGTCGGGCTCTTCCTGCCGAAAACCGGCGCGCCGGCACAGGAAGGCGAAGAGGCGACGCAGGCGAAGGCGAAGGCGAGGGAGAGGCCGCATGAGCGTGTCCGCTCCCGCCCGCCGCGCTCCCTTCGCCGAAGCCGTGCGCCAGCGCACGCTCGCGAACGGAGCCCGCTTCTTCGTCCTCGAGAACCACTTCAACCCGACGGTCGCGATTTCGGGCTCGATGCGCGCCGGCCGCCTCTATGCGCCTCCGGACCGCCGCATGATCGCGTCGATGACGGCGGGCGAGCTCCTGAAGGGCACGGCGCGCCGGACGAAGCTCCAGCTCGCCGAGGACCTCGAGAGCCGCGCCGTGGGTCTCTCGATCACGTCCGACGCGTCGGATCCGGTCGGCGTCGACGTCTCGGGCGCCGCGCTTTCGCGCGAGATCGACGTGCTCTTCGGCGCACTGGCCGAGGTCCTGAGGACACCGACGTTTCCGCAGGACGAGCTCGAGAAGGAGAAGAAGCGCCTCGTCGGCTCGATCCGACAGCAGCAGGATCAGACTTCGGTCCGCGCCCACGAGCGCGCGCTCGCGCGCATCTATCCGCCCGCGCACCCGCTGCACCGCCTGACCGGCCAGGAGCGCATCGACCGCGCGGAGGCGCTCAAGCGCGAGGACCTCGCGTCGTTCTACGCCGAGCGCTACGGCGCGGGCTCGTTCGCTCTCGTGGTCGTCGGCGACGTCGACGCGGAGCGGATCCTCGATCGCCTCGAGGCCGACTTCGGCGACTGGGCTCCCGGACCGCCCACGCCGATCGCCGCGCCCGCGGTGCCGCCGGTCTCGCCCGGAATCGAGATCGTCTCGATGGCCGACAAGGCCAGCGCCGACGTCGTGATCGCCTCGCCCGCGGACCTGCGGCGCATGGACGAGGACTACCTCCCCTTTTCGCTGGCCAACGCGGCGCTCGGCCAGTCCTCGCTGACCTCCCGCCTCGGCGTCCGCGTGCGCGACACCGAGGGGCTGACCTACGGGATCCACTCGAGCATCTCGGCCACGCACGTCGCGGGGCCGTTCGCCGTGAGCCTGACGGTCAAGCCCGACAGTCGCGACGCCGCGGTCGCCTCCGCGCTCGACGAGATCGACAAGTTCCTGCGCGGGGGCATGACGGAGAAAGAGCTCGTCGAAGAAAAGAGCTCGCGGGTCGGCCGCTTCAAGGTCGACCTCGGCTCGAACAGCGGCATCGCCGACGCGCTGGACGCCGCCGTCTACTACGGATTCGGCGTGTCCTACCTCGACGAGTTCCCGGCGAGAGTCGCCGCCGTCACGCGCGAGGAGGCCGACGCCGCCTTCGCGCGGCGCGTCCGGCCCGCCGACTTCACGATCGTGTCCGCCGGGACCTTTCCCTCCGAAGGCGAAAGCGCTGGAAGTGCCCATGCGAACGTGAAAGAATCGCGCCCCGAATGAGACGCCCCCAGCACCGCCGCCCGATGCGCCGCCGCCCGGGCGAAGCCCCGCCGACCCACCGGGTCTGGCTCTCGCAGGAACAGCCGTATCGCGAGGGCCCGGCGACCGAGGGACGCTCCTTTTTCCGGATCCGCCTGGACAACGAGCCGTCGCCGGAGTGGATGCGCGCGTATCGCGCGGGTCTGCTGGGCCTGCTGCCCGAGGACCGGGACGCCGTGTTGCGCTTCGAGTGGCAGGGAGCCTCGGTCCTGGTCGCCGCGGGCGACACCGAGGTCGTCCGCCTCCGCCGCGTGCTGGAGCAGCGCATCCAGGCCGTGAACCACATCCTCTCGGGCGGCCGCGCCGTCGAGCCCTAGCGCGTTCGGCGGAAGGTCCGGGTAGCCCAGGCCCATCCCGTGAACCGCCGCTTTCTCGTCGAGCACGTCCTCAAGCCCTACAAGGGGCCGCTCCTCCTCGCTTTCGTCGCGATGCTGGTCGAGACGGTGGCGGATCTCGCCTCGCCGTGGCCGTTGAAGGTCGTCCTCGACAACGTCATCGGGCATCACCCGCTGCCGCACTTCCTGTCGGCGTTCCACGACGTGCTCGGCCGCGCACAAGGGCGGCACGATCGCGGTGGCCGCCATCGCCACGGTCGTGATCGCGCTCGTCGACGCCGTCGCCTCGTACTTCGACTCGTACCTGACGACGAGCGTCGGCCAGTACCTCGCGCACGATCTGCGGCGGAAGGTCTACCACCATCTCCAGCGTCTCTCGCTCTCCTACTACGACCACCACAAGCTCGGAAACATCCTCTCGACGATCACCGACGACATCGACAACGTCCAGGCCTTCTTCTCGGGCTCGATCCTCTCGATCGCCATCGACGTCTTCACCATCGTCGGCATGTTCGTCGTGATGCTCTACATCGACTGGAAGTTCACGCTCATCGCGATGGCCGTGACGCCCTTCCTGTTTCTCTTCGTCCAGCGTTTCACGCACCTCGTCAAGCAGTCGACGAAACAGGTCCGCGTCAAGCAGAGCGAGATCGTCTCGACGGTCGAGGAGTCGCTCGGCGCCATCCGGGTGATCCAGGCCTTCGCCCAGGGCGACATCGAGGAAGAGAAGCTCACCCAGCGGAGCCAGGAGTCGGTCGATGCGGCTCTGCAGGCGCGGCGCGTCAAGGCGCTCCTCTCTCCCGTGATGGACGTCGTGGCCGCGATCGGCACCGCGCTCGTCCTCTGGTACGGCGCGAGCCTCGTCCTCGGGAACGAGATGACGGCGGGCTCGCTGGTCGTCTTCCTCCTCTACCTCGGCAAGATGTTCAAGCCGATGCAGGACCTCGCGAAGATGACGAACGCGGCCTCCAAGGCGGCCGTCGGCATGGACCGCATCCAGGAGATCCTGGACAGCGATGCCCTCCTCCCGGAGTCCGCCGGACGCGAAGCCCGCGCCGAGCCTCTCCGGCCACGTCGCCTTCGACCATGTCGCTTTTGGTTATGAGCCGGACAAGCTCATCCTCCAGGACGTCCACTTCGAAATCCCGGCCGGCAAGATGGGCGCGATCATCGGCCCGACCGGCGAGGGCAAGTCGACGCTGATCAACCTCATCCCGCGCCTCTACGATCCCGCCAAGGGCACGATCAGGATCGACGGGAAGGACCTGCGGACGTACACCCTGAAGTCGCTCCGCGACCAGATCAGCTACGTCCAGCAGGAGACGGTCCTCTTCGACGAGCCGATCTGGAAGAACATCGCCTACGGCAAGCCCGACGCCACGCGCGCCGAGATCGAAGAGGCCGCCCGGCTCGCGAACGCGGACGAGTTCATCCGGAAGCTCCCCAAGGGCTACGACACCCTGGTCGGCGAGCGGGGCGCGGCGCTCTCGGGCGGGCAGCGCCAGCGCATCGGGATCGCCCGCGCGATCATCCGCAACTCGCCGATTTTGATCCTCGACGAAGCGACCTCGGGGCTCGATGCGCACTCCGAGGCGTTGATCGTCGAGGCGCTCGACCGTCTGATGAAGGGCAAGACCTCGCTCGTCATCGCGCACCGCCTCGGCACGATCAAGCAGGCCGACCAGATCATGGTGTTGAAGGACGGCCGGATCGCCGAGCAGGGGACCCACGAGGAGCTCCTCGCCCGCGGCGGCGAGTACGCCGAGCTCTACAAGCTCCAGTTCGACCCGCACACGAAGCCCGCCGCCCCCGCCCCGGAGGCGTGAGCCGAGCGACGGGGCGAGTTAAGATCCCCCTCCATGAGCCGGACCCAGACCCGCACGCTGATCGTGCTTCCCGACGACGGGATCCGTCCCGTCCTCGCGCCGATCGCCGCGGCGAAGAAGTCGATCCTCGTGAAGATGTTCCTGTTCTCCGAGACGCGGCTCGTCCGCGCGCTCATCGCGGCGCACAAGCGCGGCGTCAAGGTGCGCGTCATGCTCAACCCCGCGCGCCGCTCGGGCAAGTCCGAGAACCGCGAGGCGCTCCGGAAGCTCAAGGCCAGCGGGATCCTGGCCCGCGATACGCACCCCGAGTTCGACGTCTCGCACGAGAAGTCCATGGTCATCGACGGCGAGGTGGCCTTCGTCAAGTCGCACAACTGGGCCCCCAAGAACTTCGGCGGCACCCGGGACTACGCGGTCATCACGCGGGATCCGGCCGAGGTCGCCGAGGTCATCGAGGGTTTCGAGGCCGACTGGAAGCGAGAGGAATTCGATCCCGAGGAGCGGCTGCTCATCTGGTGCCGCGGCAACGGCCGCGCCCGGATCGCCAGTTTCATCGACGGCGCGAAGAAGGAGCTCCTGCTGCAGAACGAGCGCTACCAGGACCCCACGATCGTCGAACGGCTCGTGGCGGCCCACTCCCGCGGCGTCAAGGTCCGCCTCATGTCGCTGCCGCCGCACGCGCTCAAGGAGAAGAAGGTCCTCGAAGGCGTCGCGGGCCTGCGCGTCATGCACGACGTCGGCATCAAGGTCCACAAGCTCAAGGGGCTCCATCTCCACGCCAAGATGCTTCTCGCCGACGGCAAGCGGGCCATCGTCGGCTCGATGAACATCGCGCCCGGCAGCTTCGACTCGCGCCGCGAGCTCGCGATCGAGATCGACGACAAACACATCGTCAAGCGCCTGAAGGAAGTCTTCCAGTCCGACTGGGAGAACTCCAAGCCCATCGACCTCAGTGACGACGGCATCCGCAACGACCTGATCAAGCACGGAACCCCGGAATCCGAGCTCGCTCCGGTCTTGCGGCGTCGGACCTGAGCGGGCCCTTTCAGCCCGAGGGCTGACCGTCCTCCCACAGGAGGGAGCGGTAGTCGAACTCCCGGCTCTCGCGGGCGTTGAACTTCACGATGTCGAAGTAGGGCGAGAGGTCGAAGTCGCGCGGGACGCAGAGGGTGGGGTGCCGCGCGCGCAACAGGCCGCTGTAGGCGCGGCGGGTCGGGCGGCCGAGGAGCTGCTGGCGGACGCGCTCCCAGGGGGTGCGGGGCTTCTGCCGGACCGTCACGGGCAGGATCGGGAACTTCACCTTCGCGAAGGCCTCGGCGATGACCGAGGAGCAGATCGTCTCGGTCTCCACGCCGCTTCCGAAGTGGAGCGCGTCCTCGCGGAGGTCCGGCGGAATCATCTGAAACGGCAGGAAGTACCGCGTCAGGTCCCAGAAGTTGCGCCGGTCGTACTTCCAGCCGATGCGCGAGATGACGTGGTCGAGCACCACGTACAGATCGTCCGGCTTCAGTCCCACCGGCCGGCAGATCCTCAGGTTGAGGTCGATGTACTTGACCAGGGGCGAGACCACGACGCCGCGGTCCACGAGCGCCTCGACGATCAGGTGCTTCGCCTCGCGCCCGAAGCGCCGCTGGATCTCGGCGCGCGCGGCCGGGTCCGCATCCCGCTTCAGGAGCGCGTCGCCGATGTAGAGCGCGCTGTGCGACCACGACGACATCGTCAGGTACTTGATCGCCTGCGAGACGCGCTGATCGCCCTCGACGAGCAGCACGTCGCCCGTGCGGATGGTCGATTTCAGACGGCCGGGCTCGTTGTAGACGAACCGGTAGTAACGCTTGCGCCTTTGGGTGAGCCGCCGGACGAACCAGTTGGAGAGCTGCTTGCGCGTCGTCCTACTCGTCCGGCAGCTCGGGCTCTTCCTGCATCTCGCGCTTCGTGCCCGGCGCGAGCAGATCCATGAGGAGATCGGGCAGCCCTTCGGAGAACTGGCTGCGCGGCATCACCTGCGTGACGCCGGCGGCCTCGGCCTTGCGGGCGAGCTCTTTGTCGACGTGGGACAGAAACCCGATGATCGGCACGTCGCTCGCGGATTTTCCCTTGCGGAGCAGCTCGACCGCCGCGACCGCGTCGCCGTTCGACGACAGCTCCATCAGCACCGCGGCCGCCCCGGCGCTGGCCTTCGAAAGGTCCTTGCACGCGACGAAGGTCACCGGCACGTTCAGATGGCGCGCGGTCGCCTCGATCTTCGAACGGAAGAAGAGGTCATCCACACAGGCGACGATTGACTTGCTCATGGGCCGTTCGATTCTACTGCCGATTCCCTGTGCGAATTCTCAGAACATCTTGACCAGGTCGACCAGGACCCGGTTGACCCAGTCGTGGACGTCGAGGCGCCTCTGGGTGCTGAAGGAAGCCTGAAGGTACAGGCGGGGCAGGAACGTCCAGGCGACCCCCACCCGGTGTCCCTCGTACCAGGTGTGGTACCACCAATCGTCGGTGTTGTAAGCCCCCATCGTGGCGTTCCGCTCGATGTACTGGTAGGCGTAAAAGGCCCGGAACCACCCGGGCGAGCCGACCTGGCCGGCGACGACGGCGGCTTCGTAGGCGAGCTTCTGGTTGTTGTTGGCCGAGAAGTTCATGAAGCCGTCGAGCGACACGAGGATCGGCACCGTCCCGATCGGGAAGCGGAAACGCAGGAAGAGGTCGCCGACGTTGAACTTGGACGTGAACTGGAGATCGCCGTTCGCGACGACGGTCGTGTTCTCGCGGAAGTAAGCCTCGAAGAGCTCCCGCGGCTGGAACCACCAGAACGCGAAAGACGCCTGGATCTGGAACCGCGTGGGATCGCCGTTCTGCCACTGGAGCTGGCCGGCCGCGATGCGCGTCTGGTCGCTGTAGTGCTGCGGTCCGTAGAAGCCGGCGCCCCAGAGCGTCCATGCGCCGTCCGGAGTCGTGTAGGAGGCCGCGATCCCGGGCGTCTGGATGTCGCGGTCCCAGAAGAGCTCGCTCGCCGCGAGGGGCATGCCGAACCGGCCCGCGCGCAGCGTGAAGGTGCGAGGGGTCCACAGGACGTACCACCGGTCCGCCGACGCCCAGCGCGAGATGTAGTTGTCCTGCTCGGGATAGGCGTACTTGTCGGTGCCGTAGTCGAAGATGCCGCGCACGCCGATCCGGAAGTCGCTCCACGGATCGAAATCGATCTCCGGACGGAGCTCGAAGCGTCCGCGGCTGATCTCCTCGTAGCCGTACAGGTGCTGGACGTTGTCGTAGCGCGCCAGAAAATCCCAGCGGTACGAGAACTTGGGCTTGAACTCCTCCGCGAAGTAGTGCTCCTCTGGCGCCGGGGGAGTCGGCGGCTTCTCCTGCGCGAAGGCGCACCCCGCCAGGAGTACGCCCCCGGCGACCGCGAGCGCCCGCCGGACGCTCACGCCGCCTGCGCCGTCGCGCGGGTCAGCGCCTCGTAGAGATCGTTGACCGTCTGGTAACGGTCCTTCGGGTCCTTCTGCATGCACTTCAGGATGATCTGCGAGATGCGCGGATCGATCCTCGGGTTCCGCGTCTGAGGCGAGGGCGGCGCCTCCTGGATGTGCTTGAGCACGACGGCCAGCGGCGTCTCGCCCTCGAAGGGGATCGTGCCCGTGAAGACCTCGTACAGCACGACGCCCGTCGAGTAGATGTCGGAGCGGAAGTCGAGCTGCTGCCCGCGGGCCTGCTCGGGCGACATGTAGTCGGGCGTGCCGACGACGGTGCCCTCGGCGGTCATGCCGCGCTCCTCTTTCAGGCGCGCGATGCCGAAGTCCATGATCTTCAGGCCGCCGGTCGCCTCGATGATGATGTTCTGCGGCTTGATGTCACGGTGGATCACGCCGACCTCGTGCGCCGCCGCGAGCCCCGCGCAGATCTGCTTGGCGATGCGCAGCCCGACGGGAGTCGGCAGGATGTCCCCGGCCTCCACGAGCTGCTTGAGCGTCAGCCCTTTCACGAACTCCATCGAGAGGTAGCGCAGGCCGCCCGTTTCGCCGAGGTCGTGGGTGCGCAGGATGTTCGGATGCGTGATGCGCCGGGCGAGACGGATCTCCTGCTTGAACCGATCGAGCAGCGACGGATCCGCCGAAAGGGCCTCGCTCCGGAGCGTCTTGATCGCCACGAGGTCGTCGAGGTCCCGGTCGTGCGCCCGGTAGACCACGCCCATGCCGCCGCGCCCGAGCACGCCCTGGATGTCGTAGCGCCCGGCGAACGTCTGGCCGACCGTCGGCTCGCCGCCGCGCAGCGGAATGGCCGCGGCCACGAGCGTCTCGGCATCGCCCGTCGCCCCCATCGACATCGTCAAAGACGCCACGTACTGCTCGAGCGCCGCCTTCTCGCGGAGCTCCTCGAGCATCGCGCGAAAGGAACGGGCGAGGATCCCGATCTCGTCCTTGGAATCGACCGGCAGATCCGCGGCGTCGAGGTTGCCGACGCGCACCTGCTCGGTGGCCCGGACGAGCCGCCCCACGCCGCCCGTGATCTTCCGCGCCAGGAAGAACGAGACGATGAATGCGATGACGAGCGCCGCGAGGCCGACCGCGATCAGGATCGTCTGGATCTGGCGGAAGGCCGCGAGCTCGCGGTCCCGGCTCCGCAGCGCGACCGCGGAACCGACGAGCTGGTCGGTGGAGGAGCGGATGGGCAGGAAGTACGCGAGATACGTGTCGCCGGAAATCTGCAGTGCCAGCGGCCCGATCGTCTTGCCCTGCCGCAGGACCGCCTGCACGAGATCGTTTCGTCCCTCGATCGCCGCCATCACGGGCCCCGTCGCGGCCCCCATCGTCGACGCGGCGAGAGCCGCCTTCGCCGGCTCGGAAGGCTTCGCCGCGTCGGCGAGGAACACGACCTGCGTGTTCAGCAGCCGCTCGAGGCTCGACGCCACCTCGTCGGTGATCTGGAACGCGGCGGCAATCACGCCCGTCAGCCGCGAGCCTCCCTCGAGGACCGGCATCGCGACGACCTGGTACAGCTTCCCGCCCGAGAGCCAGGTCCCCTCGGTCTGCGCGCCCTGGAGCGCTCCCGCGATCGTGGGCACGTTCGAGAGATCCGCCGAGTAGGGGAGGGGCCGGTCGGTGCGCGCGAGGGCCACGCCCCGCGGGTTCGTCGCGATCATGAAGTCCGCGCGGGCGCCCGAGGCCTGCTCGCGCTTCAAGGTGTCGAAGACCGTCGCGGGGTCCGGCTCGCCCGTCTCGGGCACGAGCGTCGACATCATCGAGATCGTGCCGGCGTTGTTGACGACCACGGCCAGCGCGCGGTGCAGCTCGTCGTAGCGGTTCTGCTGGAAGGACTCCCAGCCGGGACCGGCCTTCTTCAGGTCCTCGTCGATCTTGGCGTCGGCCACCTGGCGCGCGCGATAGGCCGCGACGGCGACGGCGCCGCCCACGGCGATGAGGATCAACAGCGCCATCGCCAGAAAAATCTTGAGCGACAGCGAGAACCGGGGCGGCTCGGGAGGAGGAAGCTTCAGCCCTTTCGGCCGGACCTCGCCCGAAGTCGCGCCGGGGCCCGGCGTCGACGAATGCGCGTTAGTAACGCTCATCCTCGTCGGCCGGGGGCGGCTTGTAGTCCTTTCCGTACTTGTTCTTGTGCGGCTCCGATTTGAACGACGAGATGTCGACGCGGATGTCGGCGCCCGCAGCGGTGTCCCCGGCGCCCTTCACGGTGATGGGGATGCTGAGCTCGCTCGCCGCTTCTTCGTGCCAGACTTTCAGCGTGCGCTCCCCCGCGGGCACGTTCGGGAGCGTGAAGTCGCCGCTCGGCGGCGTCACGGTCACGTAGTCCGAGTCCACGACCATGACGAAGCCCACCATCTGCGGGTGGATGTTGCAGTAGACGCGCACCAGGCCGGTCTCCTCGAAGGTCTTGGGCTTCGAGGCGCCGCTCCGATAGAGGCCGAGGTCGAACCGGTTCGCGCCCGAGACCGAGAAGACGTTGTGGTAGATCGGGTCGGCGTTGGGGAACTCGACCGTCGTGTTCTTGGGGACGGCCACGACGCGGGGCTGGAAGCGCTTGGAGGCCGACTTCATTTCGCCGGACACCACCCTGGCCGTCGCCGGCGTCGAGGTCGTCCCGGGCTTGCGCGTCCCGTCCACCCAGACCACCACGTTCGAGGCGTCGGACAGCTCTTTCCCGTCCTTGACCAGGATCACTTTGCCCGAGACCGTGCCCCCGGCGGCGGACGCCGCGACGAAGAGGGCCAGGAGTACGGCGGCGCCGCGCTTACCCATGATTCCTTGGGAAAAATCATAGCATCGGGCATCATTCGGACGAGGGATAAGGGGGGCCGCATGGCGACGAGCGAGAAACGCGTCGAGATCTTCGGAAAGGACACCTGACCCTATACGAGCGCGGCCCGTGAGGATTACGCGAAGCGCAAGTACTCGGTCCGGTACATCAACGTCAAATCCGACAAGACGGAGCTCGAGCGGATGATCCGGATTTCCGGAGGCCGCGAGGTTCCGGTGATCCTCGAAGACGGCCGCGTCACCGTCGGCTTCGGCGGCACCTGAGGCGTCTGACGCGGCCCCGGCGGGGCCGTTTCATTGTCCGCGTTCCCGGGATCGACGCATATAATTCCGGCCCAACGATTCATCCTTTGATTGAGGTGGAGGTCGCATGGCGCACGAGTCCGGCTCCGGATCCGCATTCCGCCCGTTCGTTCCTCCGGAGCAGGACATCCCGGAGTTCACCCCCAAAGCGATCATCCTGGGCATCTTCTTCGGGGTCTTCTTCGGCGCCGCCACGGTCTACCTCGCCCTGCGCGCCGGCCTGACGGTCTCCGCTTCCGTACCGATCGCGGTCCTCGCGATCGCCGTCTTCAAGAAACTCGGCAAGTCCACGATCCTCGAGAACAACATCGTGCAGACGATCGGTTCGGCGGGGGAGTCCGTCGCGGCCGGCGTCGTCTTCACCCTGCCGGCGCTTCTGTTTCTCGCCGACGGGAAGGAGTACTTTCACTACCTCACCGTCTTCGTGCTGGCCGTGATCGGCGGAACTCTCGGCGTTCTCTTCATGATTCCCCTCCGCCGCGCGCTCATCGTCAAGGAGCACGGCAAGCTCAAGTACCCGGAGGGCGTCGCCTGCGCCGACGTCCTCATTGCGGGCGAGAAGGGCGGCGATCTCGCGAAGATGGTGTTCTCGGGAGTCTTCGCGGCCGTGATCTACAAGTTCCTCTACGGAATCCTCGGGCTCTGGCGCGAAACGGCGACGTGGTTCCGTACCGGCAAGAACGGTCGGATTCCGGACGCGACACTCTCCTGCGACGTGACACCCGAGTACCTGGGCCTGGGTTACATCATCGGCCCCAGGATCGCCGGCGAGCTCGCCTCGGGCGGCGTGCTCTCCTGGCTCGCGCTGATCCCGCTGATCTCGATCTTCGTGGACGACACCCGGATCATCGCGGACCTGAAAGCCCTGAGCTTCAACGACGCCTGGATTGCGAGCCACTCACATGCGGAGTGGATCTATCGCGCCTATGTCCGCTACATCGGAGCGGGCGCGGTCGCGTGCGCCGGCGTCATGACCCTGATCAAGACTCTGCCGACGATCGTCTCGGCGTTCCGGAGTCGCTCAAGTCGTTCGGCGGCGGCGCGGGCGGCGGTCAAGCCGGTGCGCACCGAGCGGGACCTGCCGATGGGCTTCGTCGTCGTCGGATCGGTCGTCCTCGCTCTCCTGATCACCATCCTCCCGGGCTTCCCGCACGGGCCGTTCCCGGGCTCGCTGCTGATGGGCCTGCTCGTCGTCGTGTTCGGGTTCTTCTTCGTCACCGTGTCTTCGCGCATCGTCGGGATCATCGGGACCTCGTCCAACCCGATTTCGGGCATGACGATCGCGACGATCATGGCGACCTGCGTCGTCTTCGTGGCGGTCGGGCGCACGGGCGACGTCTACCAGGCCGTGGCGCTGTGCGTCGGCGCGATCGTCTGCGTCGCCGCGGCGAACGCGGGCGCGACGTCGCAGGACCTGAAAACCGGTTACCTGGTCGGCGCCACTCCCCGGAGCCAGCAGATCGGGTTCATCATCGGCGTCCTGTCTTCGTCGCTCGTGATCGGCGGCACGCTCTTCCTGCTCGATCGGACCTATCGGGAAGCCGGCATGGAGCACGGGATCGGCGGCGCGCTGCTGCCCGCCCCGCAGGCCACTCTGATGGCCACGATCATCAAGGGGCTCCTGGCGCAGAACCTGCCCTGGGCTCCCGTTCTCGTCGGCGTGTTCCTGGCGTTCATGGCGCAGATGGCCGGAGCGCACGCGCTCTCCTGGGCCGTGGGCGCCTATCTGCCCCTGTCCACCACGTTCCCGATCTTCATCGGAGGTCTGATCAAGGGCTACGTCGACCGGAAGGAAAACGTGAAGGAGGAGAGCGAGCTGTCGTCAGGGATGCTCTACTCCACCGGCCTGGTCGCGGGAGGCTCGTTGATGGGGGTCGTCATCGCGATGGTCGCGGCGTTCGGCGACGTGATCATGAAGTGGGAGAACCCCAACATCCTCGATCGCCTCGACCTCGGTTCGAAGCTCTACCCCGGGTTGAAGGCGCGGGCCGGGCGGCAACATCCTGTGTGCCGTGGTGTTCGGCTTGCTGTGCCTGCTGCTGTATAGGAACGCGAAGAAGAAGATGGAAGCGTAGCGGGCGCTTCGCGCCCGCGTAGCTTCCATCCCGAGGGCCGAAGGCCCGAGGGATCCCGTGACTCGTGGCGCGTTACATGCCGTGGATGTCCATCCCGTCTCGTAAGCCTGCCGACTTCGGGATCGATACCGCCGGCCGTTCCGGCCGGCGTTGCCTACTGCCGGGGGTCTGCCTCTGGTGGTCGGCTCGCTATCGCTCGGGATGACGGCTGGATGGGATCGCGCCCTGAGCCGTCATCCCGAGGGCGAAGCCCGAGGGATCCCGAACTCGAAGCGCGTCGGATGCCGTGGATCTCCGTTCCCGTCTCGTAGGCCTGCCGACTTCGGGATCCCTCGCTAGTCGCTCGGGATGACGGCTCGATTGAGGCGCTCCTGAGTTGCGGTCCCGAGGAGCGGAGCGACGAGGGCCGCCACAGCCTCAGATGACGTCGAACTTCTTTCCGACCTTCTTGAACGCGTCGACCGCCCGGTCCAGGTCGGCTCGCTCGTGCGCCGCCGAGACCTGGCAGCGCAGGCGCGCGTGGCCCTGCGGCACGACGGGGAAGCCGAAGCCCGAGACGTACACGCCTTCCTCGAAGAGCGCTTTGCCCATCGCCAGCGCCTTCGCCGTGTCGCCCACGATGACGGGCACGATCGGATGCGTTCCGTGCGGGATCTTGAAGCCCGCCTCCGAGATCGCCTTCCGGTAGTACATCGCGTTGTCGCGGAGCCTGGCGACGGGAGCGGGATCTTCTCTGAGAAGCCGAAACGACTCCAGCGCCCCGGCGGCCACCGCCGGCGGCAGCGAGTTCGAGAAGAGATACGTCCGGCTGCGCTGCCGCAGCGTGTCGACCAGGGCCTTCGGGCCCGTCACGAAGCCGCCCGCCGCGGAGCCCATCGCCTTGCCGAGCGTTCCCGTCGTGACCGGAACCTTGTCGAAGACGCCCTGCTCTTCGGCGGTGCCGCGTCCCGTCTTCCCGAGGACCCCCGTCGCGTGCGAGTCGTCCACCGCGAGCATGGCTCCGTGCTTCTCGCAGATCCGCACGCACTCGCGCAGGTCCTGCTCCTCGCCTTCCATCGAGAAGACGCCGTCCGTGATGTAGAGCTTGAACCGCGACGTCTTGTCTTCGCCGAGCATCCGATCGAGGCCTGCGAGGTCGCCGTGCGGCGCGCGGTACCGTTTCGCCTTGGACAGCCGCACGCCGTCGATGATCGAGGCGTGGTTGAGCTCGTCCGAGTAGAGCCCGTCGGGCTCCTCCAGCACGGCGGCGAAGAGGCCCTCGTTCGCCGCCCAGCACGTCATGTACAGGATCGCGTCGTCGCATCCGAAGAAGGACGCGATCTCGGCCTCGAGCTCCTTGTGCAGCTCCTGCGTCCCGCAGATGAACCGCACCGACCCGAGCCCCGCGCCCCAGCGGTCGACCGCCTTCTTCTGGGCTTCCCGGATGCGCGGGTGGTTCGCGAAGCCCAGGTAGTTGTTGGAGGTCAGCATCACGACCTCGCGCCCGCCGACCTTCACGCGCGGCCCCTGCGCCGACTGCAGGACCAGCTCTTCCTTGTACGTGCCCGCCTGTTTCAGCCCCGCCATCTGCGAGGCCAGATGCTCGACGAGGCTCGTCATTTGCCGTCGGAGAGAATCTTGCCGGCCACGCGCTCGCCCGGGAACGCCGCGTCCAGCGCCGCGAGCGCGCGATCGAACGCCCCCGCGCTTCCCGCCATGACTTCCGCGCAGAGCGTCGGCGTGCGCACGAACTCCGAAGTCCCCGACGCGCCGCGCACGACGATCGAGTCCACCGGGTCCTCGACGACGAAGAGGATCCCGTCGACCTCCTCGAGCGCCCGGGACGCGATGCGGTGCGCCTTCTCGATCTCGTCCTTCATCAGGCACACGCCGGCGAGGCCCATGACCTGAAAGTGGTTCTGCTCGAACTCGGTCCGGTCCCAGTTCTTCCACACGCGCTCGCGGGGAACGAGCTGGAAGCGATACGCCACGTTCGACAGGCGGGACTCCTCGACCGCGAACTCCGCGATCCGTCGTCCGGTCAGCTCCACGGTCGCGTCGGGCTTGGGAGGCTTGCTCGTTGGCATGGGATCTCCAATAGGTGTCGATGTCGTTTGGCGTGGAATCTATCGCAAGTTCCAGCCCGGGGAGGACGCGGACCGCGCGGGCTCCGTAAGAGACACGGAGGCTGCCGATGATGCTCGCGCTCCTGCTCGCGGTCGAGCTCGCCCGCTGGTCGACGAACGGCCCGCGGGACGCCTTCACGAGCGACGTGGCGGTCGCCGCCGGGGCGCATCCCCGGATCTTCGCGATCTCCTACAACGCCGTCGATGGCAGCGGCATCTACCGCAGCGAGGATGGCGGCTCGAGCTGGGAGCGCGCCGGATCTGCGCCCGATTGGCCCGTTCATCGAGCTCGAGACCGACCCGCACGATCCGGACCGCCTCTTCGCCGCCACTCTTTTCGTCGGCTTCTCCGGGGTCTGGACGACGTTGTACCGGTCGCTCGACGGTGGAGCGAGCTGGACCCAGCGCCAGCAGCTGCATATCGGGCCGCATTGGCGCGTCGCAGTCCTGCGAAGTCGCGTTCGACGCCGTCGAGCCCGGCATCGTTTACGCGTCCTACGGGAGCATTTCGTCGATCTATCGGAGCGACGACGGGGGAGAGACTTTCACCGCCTTTCCGTCGCCATTCTCCGGCGCCCGGCTCGCGTCCGCCGCCGACGGCACGTTGATCGCGGCGGTGGGCTCGACGGTCTATGTCAGCCGTGACCGCGGCGAGAGGTGGACGCCGGCCGCGCCGCCGCCGGTGCTGTGTACGATCCGGGCCGTCGCGGCCGATCCGGTCGACGCGAACCGCTGGTATGTCGGGAGCGGTCAGGAGCTGTTCGCGTGCGGGGAGATGGCTCGCACCGACGACGGCGGGGTGACGTGGAGCCTGGCGGCGGACCCGGGCGGCTCGATCAACGATCTCGCGACGGTCGCATCACAGCCCGGCTGGCTCTACGCCTCGACCGGTGGGCCGGAGCCCTCGGTGGCGCCGGGCCGCGTGCTGGCGACGAGGGACGGCGGCGAAACGTGGATGGACCTGGGAGGACCCGCGACCGACGGGCTCGGCACCATCGCGCTGCCCGACGATGGGAGTCGGATCTACGCTTCGACCCGCGCTGGTGTTTACCTGAGGGACATGCGCCGGCCGCGCACTGCTTCCGCCGCGCTGAGCGTAACCTCGGATCCCCGGCCGGCGTATCGTGCTGCCAGGAGGCCGCATGTCGCTCAGAGTTTTCGCTCGCCTGGGATGGGTCTGTCTGCTCGTGGCCGCCCCGCTGTCCGCCGCTCCCGCAACGGACCTCTCCGGCGAATGGGAGCTGATGATCACCCTCTTCGGCAACCCGCTCGCGTACCGGATGGAGGTGAAAGTCGACGGCGGCAAGCTGAGCGGCTCCGTGAGCCGCGGCAAGCCGACGCCGATCACGGGCACCGTGCAGGGCGATCGAGTCCGCTTCGAGTGGAAGGACCAGGACGGGACGCAGAACGCGTTCGACGGCCGCCTCGAGAAAGGGGAGCTGTCGGGAACGGCGAGCTTCTCCGGTGAGCCCTACGGCGCCACGCCTCCCATGCCCTGGCGCGCGAAACGCGCAGCGCTTCAAAGCGACAAACCTGCGTCACCACGCACGCTCGACTTCGAGCCGAAGGAGTTCCACCGCGTCTTCTCGAGCACGATCCCGCCCGTCCTCCGCATCTGGCCGGGCGACACCGTGCGCACCTGGACCGTGGACGCCGGCGGCGTGGATCCGCAGGGCAAGTCCCGCTCGATGGGCGGCAATCCGCAGACCGGCCCCTTCTACGTCGAAGGCGCGATGCCGGGGGACCTCCTCGTCGTTCACGTGAAGAAGCTCCGGCTCAACCGTCCCTCCGCCATCAGCGACGATGGCCTCGTCAGCCGCGCCATCACGTCCGACTGGGCGGCCGAGCACAAGAAGGAGTTCAACGACGTCGCCTGGAGCCTGGACCTGCAGACGGGAATGGCGAAGCTCGCCAAGCCCACCGAGCGCCTCGCGTACCTCGCCGTCCCCACGCGGCCCATGCTCGGCTGCGTCGCCACGGCTCCCGGCTTCGGCGCGGCGCCGAGACAGACCACGGATTCCGGGCGTATCGGCGGCAACATGGACTTCAACGAGATCGTCGAGGGGTCGACCGTCTATCTGCCCGGTCGGCCAGCCGGGCGCGCTCCTCTACGTCGGCGACGGCCACGCGATCCAGGGCGACGGCGAGCTCAACGGCAACGCGCTCGAGACTTCGATGGACGTCGAGTTCTCGGTGGATCTCGTTCGCGCCAAATCGATCCAGGGCCCGCGGGTCGAGAACTCCGAGTACATCATGGCGATGGGCCTCGCCGGCTCGCTCGACGACGCGTTCAAGGAGGCGACCTCGTCGCTTCTGTCCTGGCTCGAATCCGATTACGGACTGACCGGGCCCGAAACCGCGATGCTCCTCGGCGTCGCCGTCGAGTACGAGGTCTCCGAGGTCGCCGACCGCAACGCCGGCATCGTGGCGAAGATCCCGAAGAAGTACCTTCCGAAACCGAAGGAATAGAATCCGCGGGATGAAAACCCGCACGCGCTGCCTTGCCGTGTTCGCCCTCTTCGTCACGGGCCTCGCATTCGGTCAATCCGACGAGAGCGAGATGGGCACCTGGAAACTGAACCAGGGAAAGTCCAGATTCGCCGCGGGCGCGACGAAGTTCACGCGCGTCGTCTACTCGCCCGCCGCCAACGGCATGGTGAAGGTCGTCCTCGAAGGCGTCGACGGCGCGGGCAAGCGCGTGCGCAACGAGTGGACCGGCAAGTTCGATGGCAAGGACTATCCGGTCACGGGCGATCCGTTCTCCGACACGCGCTCGTACACCCCGGTCGGCGACAGGACGCTCGACATCACGATCAAGAAGGACGGCCAGGTGGTGCTGACCGGTCAGATGACCCTGTCGGACAAGGGCAAGTCGCGCAGGACCACCACGAAGGGGAAGGACGCGAGCGGGCAGGACATCTCGAGCAGCGCGGTCTACGAAAAGCAGTAGACCGGCAGCCTTCCGCTTCCGGGCTGACGTTTTTTTGCACCCCGGGCGTCCTGCGACGCGACCACGCCCTTTAATTACAGCGGTTTAGCGCCAATCTGGAGCTGGCTGCGACTTTGCGATTGCTCCACGGCGTGAGCTCCATGCGTGGCGATGGTCCGGGGCAGGGGCCTGCTCCGGCGACGGTGGCGGGCGGCAACGCGGCCTCCCTCGGCTGGCCGAGCCTGGGGCAGGACTCCCCGGCCGGCGGCATCTCCGTTTCGCCGTTCCCGGAAGCGGACGAGGTCGAGGCGACGGCGACGGGCCCGCAAGTGCCGGTGGACGCCCATCTCGAGCCGGGCGCGATGCTCGGTCCGTTCCAGATCATCGACCGGCTCGGCGCCGGCGGAATGGGCGAGGTCTACCGCGCGACCGACACGCGGCTCGGCCGCAAGGTGGCGCTGAAGGTCCTCCCGAAAGACTTCCTTTCGAACCAGGAAGGCCTCGCGCGATTCGCGCTCGAAGCGCGCTCCGCCTCCGCGCTGAATCACCCGAACATCGTCACGATCTTCGAAGTCGGCCAGTCCGGCTCCTCGCCGTATCTCGCGATGGAGCTCATCGACGGCTGGACACTGCGTCACCTGATCGACAGCGGACCGCTGCCCGTCAAGAAGACGCTCGATCTCGCGATGCAGATCGCGGGCGGTCTCGCGAAGGCGCACCAGGCCGGCATCGTCCACCGTGACCTGAAGCCCGAGAACATCATGGTCACGCAGGACGGCTTCGTGAAGATCCTCGACTTCGGTCTCGCGAAGCTGCAGCGGACGCCCCACAGCGGAGGCGTGCTCGCCGGCGGCGATTCGCGGAGCCCGGTGTCTCGCTGACGCAGGCCGGTCTCATCATCGGCACGCCCGACTACATGTCGCCGGAGCAGGCGGCCGGCCGCGCGCTGGATTTCCGCTCCGACCAGTTCTCCGCGGGCCTCGTCTTCTACGAGATGCTGACGCGTCGCCGCCTCTTCCATCGCGCGACGCCCGTCCAGACGCTGTCGGCGATCATCCAGGACGAGCCGCTCCCGCTCGAGGGCCTGAACGCCCGCGTCCCGCAGCCGCTGCGCTGGGCGATCGAGCGCTGTCTGGCGAAGGACGCGGACGAGCGCTACGCGACGACGTCGGAGCTGGTGCGGGACCTCAGGCAGATCCGCGAGAAGCTCGCCGAGTTTCCCCAGGCGACGCCCGCCGAGCCTCGGGCGGAGCAGAGCCATGCGCGCTCCGCCTCCGCCTCCGTCGTCGCGCACGCGGAGGCCCCGCCTCCGCTGCCGACCACGAAGTCGCCCATGCCGGCGCTCCTGAGTGCGGCCTTTCCCATTTCGGTCGGCACGCCGGTCGGAACGGCCGCCGCGACGGGGACGACGAAGGCGCGCCGCGTCCGCGAGTTTGCGATCGTCCTCGTCCTCGGCTTCGCCTTCTTCGCCGGCGGCGCATTCCTGGGCCACTGGTTCCGCGGCAAGCAGATCGACGCGCCGGCGCCGACGTGGAAGGGCAACCTCCTCGTCGGGCCCATGACGCGCGTGATGTCGCCGCGCAGCTCGCCCGACGGCAAGACGCTCGCGTTCCTGACGCTCGTCGGCGGCCGCTCCGAGGTCGCCGTCATGAAGCCCTCCTCGGGCGACTGGACGGTCCTGACGAAGAAGGCGAACGGCGGCTCCGTGTTCAAGGTCGTCTGGTCGCGCGACGGCGACCGCCTCTACTTCGACCGCGTGAGCGACGTCCCCGTCGGCATCTACAGCGTCTCGCCTCTCGGCGGCGAAGAGCACGCGGTGCTCGACAACGCCCAGGGTCCCGAGGCGCTTCCCGACGGAAGCCTCCTGGTCGTCAAGCGCGACGCCCAGCGCAACTTCCAGATCCATCGCTTCCACTCGGACACGGGCGAGCTCGACCGCGTCGGGCCGGCCGTGGCGGCCGAACGGGGAAACTGGAGCCTGCGGGCATTTCCGGACGGAAAGACGGTCGTCTTCTGGGGCCGCCTCGTCGGCTCCGAAGATCCCGCGCGCCGCGTGTACGTCATGGACGTCGAGACCGGCAAGGCGACGCCGTTCGCGCCGCAGCTCCCGCTCTCGCCGCCGCTCGCGATCGGCGCGGACGGCAACTCCGTCCTCGCCTTCGTGAACTTCGGCGACCTGCAGCAGGCCATCTCGGTCTCCCGCGACGGCCAGCAGGGCAAGCTCCTCTTTCCCGTGACGGGCAAGCCCTGGGGCCTGGACGCCGCGCCGGACGGCAGCCTCTTCGTGAGCACGATGGACAGCCCCGCCGAGCTCCTCCGCTTCCCCGCGACGGGAGGCGTTCCGGACCAGGTCGTCACGATGGCGGGCAGCCTCATGACGAGCCCCGTGCAGCTCGGCGACGCGGGCTTCCTGATCCCCAGCCAGGTCCTCGGAAAGCGGCGGCTCCTCATCAGCACCGTCGACGGGCAGGTTCGGCCTTTCCTCGATTCCGCCGAGCAGGCGACTCCCCCCGCGTGCCTCGTCGGCGCGAACCACGTCGCGTTTCTGTCGGGAGCGGTCGGACAGCCCGCGATGCTCACGGTGGCCACGATGCCCGAGGGCCGGATCGTCAAACGCCTCGAAGCGACTCGCGGCATCGCCCCGCAGAGCCTCGTGGCGTCTCCGGATGGAAAGACGCTCTACTACGTCAACGCGGGGTCTCTCTTCTCGGTCGACATCGAGGGCGGCATCCCGAAGCGCATGCGCGCCGCCAACGGCGTCGCCCTCGATGCGCGCCCCCACGATCCGGCGCTCGTCGTCCAGGTCAACGACAACGACGGGGTGAAGCTCTTCCGGATGCCGTTGTCGGGGACCTCCGAGCTCTCGATTCTCTTCGTGAGCCCGCTGCGCATCGCGCCCCTGCCGATCTCGGGCGCGGCCGTGGGCCCCGACGGCCGGATCGCCGTGACCATCACCTCGCCGGACTCGCTCTTCCGCGGCGTCGGCCTGCTGGATCCCGTCAGCGCCTCGATCGAGCGGCTGCCGCTGGTTTTCGACGGCGACGTGCAGTCCCCGGCCTGGACACGCGACGGGTCGCTGGTCGCCGTCGGACTCTCGATCCGCAGCAGCCTCTGGCGCTTCCAGGCGACCGCAGAGACACGTTAGTGTCCCTGCGGTCGTCCCGAGCGAAGCGAGGCGACCCCGGTCGACTGTCCCGGGATCCTGGGCGTAACGCCGACCGCGGTCGGCGTTGCCGACTGCCGTAGCCTTGCCATGGCCGGCGGCCCTCAGGATGACATCGAGGGGGGCCCGGGAGACCGCATATAGAATCCCCCCACGATTCGAAGCCTCTGGAACTTGCTTCGACATAGGAGGGGACATGAAGTTACGGACCATCCTCGGATCCCTGGTCATTTTCTGTGCAGTGGTTGCCATTTCCTTCGCAGCGGACGCGGCCAACGCCAACATGGGCACCTGGAAGCTCGTTGAGGCCAAGTCCAAGTTCTCCCCCGGAGCGCAGAAGAACCACACGGTTGTCTACGCCTCCGAGGGTCACGATTGGGTCGTCCTGGTCTACGGCATCGACAAGGACGGCAAGCCCGAGCACAACGTGTGGATGGGCAGGTTCGACGGGGTGGACTACCCGGTGACGGGCGACCCGAACTTCGACATGCGCTCGTACAAGGTCGTCGACGCCAACAACATGGACATGACCCTGAAAAAGGACGGCAAGGTCGTCGGCACCGGCCGGATCACCGTCTCCGCCGATGGCAAGACGCGCACCGTCACGACGAAGAGCGCCGACGGCTCGGCCTCGCCGTTCAACAACGTCGCGGTGTACGTCAAGCAGTAAGAAGCCTTCCTGGCTTTCGAAGGGCGGCCTCACGGCCGCCCTTTTTGTTTGTGGGGCCCTTTGTTTTTTGCCACCCCCACCCCCCCTCGGCCCCACCTTGTGTCAGACTCCGCGTAGAGGCACGCGGCTTGGAGGCCGAGCGTGCCGCAACCGGCGCGTGATCGCTTTCGGTCCGTCGCGGGAGCCCGGTCCCGCGGACCATCAAGTCACCAGGGGTACCTGGGCGGAGGTGTCTCTTGTCTCGCTTCAATCGCCGTCAGTTTCTGTACGGGTCGGCCGCCGCGCTCACGGCCTTCTCGGCTGGCTCGCCGCTTCAGGCGGCGCCGCGGAAGAAGCTGCCGAAGCCCAAGAAGAGCGGCATCGACCACATCGTCGTCGCGATGGCCGCGCACCGCTCGTTCGACCACCTGCTCGGCTGGCTGCCCCGGGCCGACGGCCGGCAGGACGGCCTCATCTACACGAACCGCAGCGGCGCGGCCTTCGAGACGTATCCGCTGGCTCCCGATTTCCAGGGCTGCGGCCATCCGGTTCCCGACGATTCCTTCCGGGGCGGGCGTACCGAGTACAACGAGCGCCTCTGCGACGGCTGGCTGCGCGCCGGCTCCAACGACGTCTACTCGATCGGGTATTACCGCCAGCAGGACCTGCCGTTTCTGGGCCAGGCGGCGCCCGACTGGACGGTCTGCGCCCGCTACTTCTCGCCGGTCATGGCTCCCAGCCAGCCGAACCGCATCTATGCGCACGCCGGCGTCACGGATCGTCTGGAGGACCTGCCCGACCTCTGTACCCTGCCGACGATCTGGGACCGACTCGCCGAGGCGCAGCTGCGGGGCACCTACTACTTCTCGGATCTTTCCTTCCTCTCGCTCTGGGGCGATCGGTACGCGGACATCTCGCGCCCCTACTCCGAGTTCCTCGCCGACTGCGCGTCGGGAAATTTGCCCGAGGTCGCCTTCGTGGATCCGCCCTTCGCCGGACGCGAGACCGGCACCTCGTCGGACTATCACCCGTATGGCGACATCCGCGCCGGCGAGTCCTGGCTCGCCGAGACTTATCGGGCCGTCACCACCGGGGCGGACTGGGAGCACACCGTTCTCGTCATCAACTTCGACGACTGGGGAGGGTTCTTCGATCACGCCGTTCCGCCCTTCGTCAATGACGTGAATCCCTTCTTCGAGCTTCGAGGTTTTCGGGTGCCGTGTCTCGTCGTCTCTCCGATCGCCCGACGCGGCTTCGTCGCCGGCGGCGTCTTCGATCACACGTCGGTCCTCCGGATGATCGAGTGGCGGTACGAGCTCGAGCCCCTCTCGCTGCGCGACGAGGGCGCGAACAACCTGGCCGAGGTGCTCGACTTCAAGATCAAGCCGAAGCACGCGGACGATCCGCCCGAATACGACGTCGCGCCCTTCGTTTCACAGCCGTGCAACCCGGCGTTCGGGCCGCGGACCCTTTAGAGGGTTACTTCAGCCGGCGCCGCATCTCGAGCAGACGTCCCCCGAGCAGCCGGCGATCCAGCTTTCGCAGCCGGCCCTTCAATCCGGTGTCGCCCGCCCACCGCTCCAGCCGCCGCGTCTCGGCGAGCTTCGCGTCGATCGCGCGCACGAGGTCGCCGCGGTCCCGCTTCGCGAGCGGCTCGAGGATCTCCTCCCAGTAAGCGATTTCGTCCGACGTCACGTGGACCCCGCGGATCATCTCCGGCGTGACGTCGGGATGCCGGAAGCTGTGTGTGTCCGCGAGCCGCCCGAGCGCCACCAGCGCCGCCATCGTCCGCACGCACTTCTCGCACTCGCTGCAATTCAGATGCGGCTCGCCCGGATAGGCGAGACAGACGATCAGCTCATCGATCGCATCGCCTCCGGATTGGGCGAGGACGCGCAGCCGGTCGAACCGGGTCAGAGGCAGCGGATCGTGCCGGACCTCGACGCCGCTCGAGCTGTAGAGCGGATCCAGCAGGGGATGCGTCCCTCTCGGGAACTCGTCCGCGACGTGGCGACCCGACGCGATCGACACGCCGCTCCAACGCCCGGGAAACAGATGCGCCGCGGAGGCCAGCGTGGAGGAGAGCCTCTGCTGCGTCACGAACGGCAGATCGGGATCCAGGTCCCAGACGTTCGTTCGCACCGGGATCAGCGTCAGCTTCCTCGCCTCGGCGGCCTTCTCGAGGCGGGCACGGGCGCGGGGGCACCAGGGCGAGTCCTCGCGATCGGGAAGGAGATTTCCGGACAGCGATATGCCGTCGGCGAACCAGGCGGGGTGCTCCGGCGTGTAGTCACGTCGATTCGCGTGGATCAGGTGTGTGGAGTCGATGCCGCCGGTCATGTACACGGCGGAGCGCGCCGGATCCCGTGGAAGCGAGCGCCCGGAATCCCTCCGAGGCCTCGATCGCGAGCGGCCTCCGCGGCCCACCGAACCAGCTCTGCAGGAGCGCGGTCGCCGACGAGAGTCCCTCCGCGAGCCGCGGGCACAGGCTCCCTTCCACCAGCAGGCGCCGCTCTCCGTGATGCCTCGCCGGCAGCGCGCACGCCGTCGCGAAAGCCTCCGGCGCCGGGACGAGATCCTCCCGGCCGGCGCCGTCCGTCTCGAAGAAGAGCTCGAACGGCGGGCGATCGGAGCGCTCCCACGTCACCCGCGCCGTCACGCGGGCGGAATCGGGAATCCGCGCGAGGCGGATGTCCGAGATCTTCACAAGAAAGCAGCATAACCGGAGGCGGAGCGATCGTTCTTGCGCCGGCTCCGACGACGGCCGTCACACGCTCCCGGATGCGCCCTGCCCCTAAGATCTGCTCGACAACCGTCCGGAGGACATGAATGCGCTGGATTCAAAGCACCCTGGGCATCGCCTACGCCGCGATCGTTTGCGGCTCGATGGCCCTTCAGGCCCAACATCGGAGCCCGAGCTTCGGACCGACGCCGTCCAGGCGATCTCGATCTCGACCTGGAACATCGAGGCCGTCGGAGGCGGAATCACCGGGGCCCGGAACGCCAACTTCTATCGGTACCTCACCCGCGGCGTGCTCAACCTGATCGCCGCCGTGAGCGCTCCGCAGGGGTCGCTGCTCACTGCGCTCGATCTCGAGGCGTGCGACCTCACGAACCTCGGGGACGATGACGGCGAAGCGGCGGCCCGTCGGATGCCCGCCGTCACCCGAGCGCATTACGCCGTCATCCCGAGCGGAGCGAGGGATCCCGTCACCGGCAGGCCCTGAGCCGTACTATCGATTCCGGGATCCCTCGGCCTTCGGCCTCGGGATGACCGCGTAGCGACCGCTTCCTCGACGATCACGGATCCTCGGCGCTTCGCGCCTCGGGATGACCGCTTCGCGGGCGCCCTTAGCCGTCATCCCGAGCGCATTACGCGGTCATCCCGAGCGGAGCGAGCCGGCCACCGAGGCAGCCCCTGGCAGTCGGCAACGCCGGCCGAAGGCCGGCGGATCGATCCCGTCACCGGCAGGCCTGAGCCGTACTATCGATTCCGGGATCCCTCGGCGCTTCGCGCCTCGGGATGACCGCTTTCGCGGGCGCGGTGCGCCCGCTGCGCGGTCACTTCTTCGTCGTATTCGACCAGCTCTGCTTGCGGACCTTCCACTGCCCGTTCTCGTCCACGAGCTCGATACTCCCGTGCATCGTTTCGTTGTCCGACTTCCCGGTGGCGGCCATGGTGGCCTTCTTGCCGTCGACCTTGAGATCGCTGAGCTTGACGTCTTTCGGCTGCATGATCTGGAGCAGCCCCATCAGGTCCTTGGGAGTCTTTCCCATCTCCTTGGCCATCTTTTCCATCTCCTGGTTCGCCTCGCTCGCCAGCGTCTGGGAGTAGGCCTTCAGGTCTCCGGCGGCGATGGCTTTGTCCGAGGCGCGGTACACCTTGGCCTGAGGGCTCGACTCGATGTCCTTCGAGTCGGCAGCCGAGGCGGCGAAGGGTGTCGCGAGGAAAGTGACGAGAAGGAGGGCGAGGACGAGACCGGACCGGAGCGGTGTCCGCATTGGAGATCTCCTTTCGATGCTGAAGTGCAACGAAGCATAGCCCAGGCGTGCTTGCGGGGCGCCGGTCCGGCCTCGTCGTGCTTGCGACGCGCATCGCCTCTAGAATCGCCGCACCGAGGAGGAGAGGAGATACCCGCTGGATAACCTCTGCCACACGCTCACGGGCGCCGCCATCGCGCAGGCCTCGCCTTTCCGAAGAACGCCGCTCGCCCTGGCGACCGCCATGATCGGAGCGAACCTTCCGGACGTCGACGGGATCGTGTACCTCGTCGGAGACAACGTCGATGCGCTGGCGTTCCGCCGCGGCTGGACGCATGGCATCCTCGCGATGGCGGTGCTGCCGTTCGTTCTCGCCGGCGCGATGCTCGCATTCGACCGCTTCGTGCGAAGACGCATTCGCCCTGCGAAGGACCCCGCGGCCTGGAAACCCCTTCTGATCCTGTCCTCCATCACGGTGCTCTCGCACCCGCTGCTCGACTTTCTCAACACCTACGGCGTGCGCTTCCTCGCGCCGTTCTCCTGGAGATGGTTCTACGGCGACGCGCTGTTCATCATCGATCCATGGGTCTGGACCACGCTGGCCGCCGGCGTCTTCCTCTCGAGCTGGCGCCGGCGCCGCGATCTGGCAAATCCGGATCGACCCGCGCGCGTCGCGCTCCTTCTCACCGGCGCGTATGCCGTGTCGATGATGCTGTCCGGTGTCGTCGGAAGACTCGCCGCCGACCGGTCCATCCCCGGCTCCGAGCGGCGCATGGTCGGACCGGTGTGGTTCAAGCCCTTCAGACGCCAGCTCGTTTTCGACTTCGGGCAGGAGTACCGCTACGGTTCCGTCGAGTTCCGGCCCTGGCCGAGCACCGAGCTCTCCCGCAAGGTCGACCCGAAGGACGCCGACGACCCGCTCGCGCAAGCGGCGGCGGCGACGGATCGGGGGAGGAAGTTTCTTTCGTGGTCGCGCTATCCCTTCTTCTTTGTGGAGCGCGAGGCGAACGGCGGCGCCCGTGTCGAGCTGCATGACGCCCGCTACCCGTCGCTCGACGGCAGCTGGCCTACGACCGTCATCGTTTTCCCGGCTCCGCAGATGCGGATCGGTTCTGACTCGTTGACCCTGCCGAAGTAAGGTCAGTCCTGATTTTCTGATTCGAGCGCCTGAACCGTCGCAACCTTCTCGCCGGACGTCGGGTTTGGGTGAATGCGCATGAGGACGCGGAAGCTGTCGCTGATCGGGGTGCCCTCGAGTGCCGGCGCGCGCCGGACCGGGCAGGAGGGAGCGCCCGCGGCGTACCGCGCCGCCGGGCTGCTCGAGAAGTTGCGCGCGAAGGGCCTGGACGTGGTGGATGAGGGCGATTCGCCGTCCGTCTCCTACCGCCCCGACCCCGAGCATCCCCGACAGCAGAACGTCAGCCTCGTCGCCCAGGTCGCGCGTCAGACCGCCGATCGCGTCGAGCGCGCCGCCGCCAGCGGCCGAGTCCCACTCGTCCTCGGAGGCGACTGCACCGTCGGTCTTGGCGTCGTCGCCGGTCTGTGCCGGCGACAGCCCGCGCCTCGGCCTGCTCTACTTCGACGGCGACGTCGACCTCAACACCCCCGACACCACGCCCTCCGGGATCTTCGACGGCATGGTCGTCGCCCACCTTCTTGGACGCGGCGTTCCCGAGCTCGCCGGTCTCGGCCCAAGAATTCCGCTCCTTTCCGAGGAAGACGTCGTCCTCTTCGGTTACGACGAGGAGTCCGGCTCCTTCGATCCTCCCGAGCTCGAAGTCCTCGAACACTCGCGCATCTCGAAGTACCCCCTCGCTCGCGTCCGCCCGGATCCCGCGGCGGCCGCAGAGGAGGCGCTGTCGTACCTCCAGCGTGGACCGGACGCATTCCTCCTCCACTTCGACGTCGACGTCACCAACCTCTCCGCCGCCGACGTCCACCATCCGCGCGGCCTCGACCTCGGCGCCGCCTTCGCCGCGCTGAAAGTCTTCCTCGCCTCTCCCGCCTGCGTCGGCGTCGTCGTCACCGAGTTCAACGCCGAGAAGGACAAGGACGGCTCCGACGCTGCGAGCGTGGTGGACGGGCTGGTCGAAAGCTTCTGACGCGCGAAGTCGCGAAACTGAGACGCCGTCCGGCCGTATCAGAAACGACGCACGACCGATGGGAGGAATCATGAAGACTCGCCTGTCCGCTTTCCTGCTCGTGACTGTCGCGGCTGCGGCCGCGGCCCAGACTCCGCCGCCAGCACCGCCCGACGCTCAAGTCCATCCTGCTCTCGCAGCTCAAGACGACCCACGACCAGCAGGACTGGTTCGTCCCGGCGAGCAAGTCCGTCGCGGGCCTCACGGCCGAGCAGGCCGCGTGGAAGGACGGCAACGCGAACCACTCGATCGCGCAGCTCGTCCAGCACCTCGTCTTCTGGAACCAGTCCCAGCTCGCGACGTGGAAGGGCCAGAAGCCCCCGGCCTACTCCGGAAAGAACGACGAGACCTTCGGCAACAACCTCGACAAGGCCGCATGGGAGAACGCCGTGCGCCAGCTCGACGCCGTCCTCGCCGACATGGAGAAGTGGATCGAGTCCTCGGACGAGGCGGGCCTGCGCAAGCAGGCCGACAACATCGCGCACGTCAGCGCGCACAACGCGTACCACACGGGCCAGATCCTCTACATCCGCAAGCAGCAGGGCTCGTGGGACCCGGAGAAGGGCGTGAAGTAGCGGCTCGCGCCGGCTCCACTAAGATCGCCGCGATGAGGGACGCCCGCGTTCTCGCCGTCAGCGTCGGGGGTCCTCGCGAGTTCGAGTACCGCGGCCGCACCGCCCGCAGCGCGATCTGGAAGACGCCGACCTCAGGCCGCGTCGCGGCGCGCGGCGTGAATCTCGCCGGCGACGACCAGGCCGACCGGGAGGCCCACGGCGGTCCCGACAAGGCCCTCTACGCCTATGCCGTCGAGGACGCGCGCTGGTGGGAGGCGCAGGAAGGCCGGCCGTTCGCGTACGCCGAGTTCGGCGAGAACCTGACGACCGAGGGCATCGACGTCAACGACGCCCTCGTGGGCGAGCGCTGGGCGATCGGCTCCGCCGTCTTCGAGATCTCCGAGCCGCGGGTTCCGTGCTGGCGGCTCGGCGTGCGGATGAACGATCCCGGCGTTCATCCGCCGCTTCACCGAGGCGCTGCGACCCGGCGCCTACATGCGGATCGTCGCCGAGGGCGACGTCGGAGCCGGCGACGCGATCGAGGTCGTCTCGAAACCCGCCCACGACCTGACGGTTCGCGACGTGTTCCGCATCTACACGCGGGATCGCGGCGAGTGCGGCCGCCTCCTCGAAGTCCCGCAGATGTCCGACGCCTGGAAACGCTGGGCGCGGGACATGCTCGGCCGCGGCGCCTCAAGGGCGGCGCGAAGGAGGCCGGGGCGCCGGGCTGCTGCTGAGCCCGACGCCGCGGGCGATCAGTAGGGCAGCAGCGAACGTCTTGACCAGAAACGCCGCCATCTGCTGGCGGTTGGCGGCGGTCGTCGGACAGTACGTGTTGCCGCCGCAGCCGCCCGTGATCTGGCGCTGGGCGAGCTCGTAGATCCAGGATGAGAACGGGTTGGAGCACGGAACGTCGGTGAACGTGGCCACCGTGCAGGCCGGCGGCACGTAGTCGGACCCCTCCAGCGCCTTCAGGAGAAACACCGCCATCTGCTGCCGATTGACCGGGTGCCGTCGGGCAGAAGTTGTTCCGCCGCCGCAGCCGCCGGTGATGTTCAGGCCCGCGAGCGCCTCGATCCAGGGATCGAAGCGGTTGCCGGTGCAGGGCACGTCGTCGAACACCGTCCCCGTGCACGGCGGCGGCGTGTAGCAGAGGCCCTTCTTGCCGCGCAGCAGAAAGACCGCCATCTGCTGGCGCGTGACGGGGTTGAGCGGGCAGTAGTTCGGCCCTCCGCAACCGACGGTCAGGCCGTTCGCCACGAGACCGCCGATGAACGGCCGGAAGCCGCTTGCTCGTCGACGTCGGCGAAGGTCGACACGTACGCGTTCGGGAGCGTTCCGGAGAGCCCCGACGGGTTCGTCACCATGACGGCGTTGATCGATCCCGCCGGCAGCGCCGGCGCCAGGGCCGTGACGTTCGTCGGGCCAAGCCACTGGACGTTCGTTGCCGGGACGCCGCCGACAGCGACCGTGGCCCCGTTCTCGAACTGCATGCCTCCGATCTTGATCACCGAACCGCCGCCCGTGTTGCCCGTGAGCCCGGCCGACTGAGAGCACGATCTGCTGCGAGAACTCCGACGTGCTGCCGTCGGAGGTCGTCGAAGTCGCGGACACGCGGAAGCCCGGAGGGACGGTGACGGGGGAGAGAAGCACGTTGAACGCGGCGTGGCCCGAGCCGTCCGTCGTCACCGGCGTCGTCCCGATCCACGTCTCGCCCTCGAAGTAGTCCTGCGGAAAGCGGCTGCAGGCGGGATTCGAGTAGAAGTCGAGATCGAAGCTCGACGAGGCGTTCGACTCGAGGATCCCGATGATGCGCACGCCCGCGCCTTCCACGACGGCCGAAGTGACGTTGGGGAAGTTCGGCTGGCCGTTGTCGACGTCCCCGGCATCGTTCGCGTTCACGAACGGGGTTCCGGTGTCGAGCCCGAGAAACTTGTTGTCGTGGATCGAATTGCCGCGCACGGTGGTGGTGGCTCCGCTGTCGATGATGCCGAGCGTGTTGTACGCGATGAGGTTCGCGCCAGGCCCGCCGGGCGTGTCCGGGCCCACGAGCGTGGTGGTGCCGAAGGGAATGTGGATGCCCAGTGCCGTTGCCGAGCTGGGCGGTTCCCGATTCGTCGGTGCCGATGAAGTTCCCCTGGATGATGGCGCCGGCGCTCCCCAGGCGAATCCCCTGCTCGACGCTGGCGACGATGACGTTGCCCTCGCCGGCGCCGGTGCCGCCGATCTTGAGGTTGATCGAGCCGTTGGCCTCGATCCCCTCGTTGTTGGGGATCGGCAGAGTGCCGGTGACGTCCGTGCCGATCAGGTTTCCCTGGACCACGGCGTTCTGGCAGGTCTGGAGCAGGATGGCCTTCTCGGTGTTTCCGGAAATGATGTTCCCCTGGCCCGCGCCTCCGCCGCCGACGATGACGGCGGCGTTGCTGCTGGAGCAGCTGACACCGATGAAGTTCCCCATCGCGACCGTGCCCGTCGCGTCGACGCCGATGGAGTTGCCCCGCACCGTGCCCCCCGAGTTGAAGCGAACTGGATGGCATTGGACGTGTTTGCCGAAAGGATGTTGCGGTCGCCGGCGTTCGGCCCGCCGATGACGTTCGCTGCGGAGCCGTTGCTCAAACTGACTCCGATGGCGTTGCCCAGGGCCACCGTGCCCGATGGATCGGTGCCGAGGCGGGAACCCAGCAGCGTGACGCTGCCGCCCGAGGTGCTGTTGATCGCGGTACCGCACCGGTTGATCGCGAGCGCCTTGATCGTGACGGGCGTCAAAATGAAGCTGAGGCACTGCGAACTGAAAGTCCCGTCGTGGTGGATCTCGATCTGCGGCGTGCCGGCGAAACCCGGCTGCGTCGTCCCGTCGATCGTGAGGCCCGCGTCCACGTTGACATTGGGGAGGTTGCTGGCGAGCGCGATCGTGTGCGGCCCGGTGCCGGGGATGTTGAACGCGATCGTGTGCGGCCCCGCCGCGCCGCTGGCGTCCGTGAGCGCCTGGCGGAGCGATCCGGCGCCAGCGTCCGCGGTCGTCGTGACCGTGTACGTCGTGGCGGAGAGCGCCGCAACGCAGGCGAAGCCGAGGCCGAGGCCGACGCCGAGATAGGCCACGCGGGTGGGACGCATCGAGAACTCCTTATTGTCCGGGGTTGAGAGGCGGGTCGAGTCGGAGTCTATGTCGGCCGGGTCGCCGCGGGAGCGCTCTCCGGTGTAAATAGCCCGCGAATCCGCCTCGGCGGATCCGATCCCCCCGCTAGAATCCGCCCACCAGATGGCCCTGCAGCCCGGCTCCCGACTCGGGCCCTACGAGATCCTCGCGGCGATCGGAGCGGGGGGGATGGGAGAGGTCTACCGCGCCCGCGACCCGCGCCTCGGCCGCGAGGTGGCGATCAAGGTCCTGCCGGTGTCCTTCTCCGCCGATGACGACCGTCTGCGCCGCTTCGAGCAGGAGGCCCGCGCCGCCGGGATCCTGAACCACCCCAACATCACCGCCGTTCACGACATCGGGACGAACGAAAGCGACGGCTCTCCCTACGTCGTCCAGGAGCTGCTCGAAGGGGAGACGCTGCGCGCGGTCCTCTCGGGCGGCCGGCTCTCGCCGCGCCGCGCGATCGACTACTCGCTCCAGATCGTCAACGGCCTCGCGGCCGCGCACGGGAAGGGGATCGTCCACCGCGACCTGAAGCCCGAGAACATCTTCGTCACCAACGACGGCCGGGTGAAGATCCTGGACTTCGGTCTGGCGAAGCTGACGCACTTCGAGGAGCAGAACCAGGCGACGAACGTCCCGACCGCGACCGCGGTGACCGAGCCCGGCGTCATTCTCGGAACGCTCGGCTACATGTCGCCCGAGCAGGTCAAGGGCAAGCCCGCCGACGCGCGCTCGGACATCTTCTCTTTCGGCGCGATCCTCTACGAGATGCTCTCGGGCCGCCGCGCCTTCCGCGGCGACTCCGCGGCCGAGACGATGTCGGCGATCCTGAGGGAGGATCCGCCGGAGATCTCCGTCACCAACCAGAACGTCCCGCCCGCGCTCGACCGCATCGTGCGCCACTGCCTCGAGAAGAGTCCCGACCAGCGCTTCCACTCCGCGCACGACGTCGCGTTCAACCTCGAGGCGCTCTCGGATCCGAGCGCGAGCGCCGCGACGAGTCCGCCTCGATCGCTCCCGGCTCGCCCGCAGCGCCGCCCGAAGGGGCTCGTCGCCGCGGGTGTCGTGGCCCTGCTCGCTCTCGTCGCCGCGGGCACCTGGCTCGCGGCTCGCCGGTCGCGCTCCGCGCCGGAGCCCGCGTTCCAGCAGCTGACTTTCCGACGGGGCAACATCGGTCCGGCGCGCTTCGCCCCCGACGGCCAGACGATGATCTATGCGGCCTCGTGGGATGGGAAACCGTTCGCCGTCTACACGATGCGGCCGGGAAGCCGACTCCAGCCCGCTCGACGTCCCGAGCGGCTCGATCCTCGCAGTCAGTCCCGAGGGACTTCTCGCCCTCCAGACGGGGCAGCGCAAGGCCGAGCCCTACGTCTCCTCCGGCACGCTCGCGGAGGCGCACCTCACCGGCGGCGAGGCGCCGCGCGAGCGCCTGCACGGCGTGCAGTGGGCCGACTGGTCCCCCGACGGCAAGCGCCTCGCGATCGTGCGCGACGAAGGCGGCCGCAACCGGCTGGAGTCGCCGGTCGGTACCGTCCTCTACGAGACGGCGGGGTGGATCGGACATCCGCGGTTCTCGCCGAGTGGAGACGCGATCGCTCTGCTGGACCACTGGGCGCGTGTCGGCGACATGGGCACCGTGATCCTCGTCCCCCTCTCCGGAAAGGCGACGCCGCTCTCCCAGGGATGGAACAGCGTCCAGGGCCTCGCCTGGCGGCCCGACGGGAAGGAAGTCTGGTTCACGGGAACGAAGGTCGGAGGCAATCGCGCGCTCTACGCGGTCGACCGCTCCGGGAAAGAGCGGCTCGTCTTCCGTCAGGCCGGATCGCTGCGGCTCGAAGACGTCTCGCGCGCGGGAGACACGCTTCTTCTCCAGGAGGAGGCCCGCGTCGGACTCGTCGGCCGCGCGCCGGGGCAGGAGAAGGAACGGGATCTCTCGTGGCTCGATTTCTCCGCGTTGCGCGACTTCTCGGCGGACGGCAGGAAGATCCTCTTCGACGAGTCGGGCGAAGCGGGCGGCGAGGAAGGCACCGTCTATTTGAGAGACATCGACGGCTCCGCGCCCGTGCGCCTGGGCACGGGATTCGGGATGGGTCTGTCGCCCGATGGACGGTTGGTGCTCTCGAGCACTCCGACCAAACCCCGGAACGTGAACCTCCTGCCGGTCGGCGCGGGGGAGCCTCGCCTCCTCGCCGAGCTGCCGTTCAATCTCGTGTGGGCGGCCTGGCTGCCCGACGGAAAAGCCATCCTCCTTTCCGGCGGCGAGGCCGGCCACGGCGCCCGCCTGCACCTTCTCGGAGTCGAGGGAGGAGTGCCGCGCCCGGTCAGCCCCGAGGGCGTCCAGCTCATCCCCTACACGAACCTGATCTCGCCCGACGGCAAGCACGTCCCGGCGATCGGCCCCGACCGCACCGTCTCCCTCTTTCCCCTGGGCGCAGGCGAGCCGCGCCGCATTCCCGGCCTCGAGCCGGACGAGGTCCCGTGCGGCTGGGACACGGCCGGCCGGAATCTCTTCGTCTATCGTCCGGGCGAGCTGCCCGCACGCATCTCGCGCCTCGACGTCGAGACCGGCGCGCGCCAGCCGCTCCTGGAGCTCATGCCGGGAGATCCCACCGGCATCACCTTCATCCGCGCGCCGCACCTCACGCGCGACGCCGGCGCCTACGCGTACAGCTACTCGCGGACGCTGTCGACGCTGTACCTGGTGAAGGGGTTGCGGTGAGACTCGCGTAGAGGAGAACCGGCATAGGATCGCCGCAGCGAACCAGAACCCAGGGGAGCGAGAACGACTTTGCCCGACGAAACCCAGATCCCCACGTTTGCGTTTCCGGGGCCCGCCGACACCCCCACGGACATCCCGCTTCCGGAGTCGATCGGCGAATTCCGGATCCTGTCGGTCCTGGGCCGCGGCGGAATGGGGATCGTCTACGAGGCGGAGCAGCCGAACCCGAAGCGCCGCGTCGCGCTCAAGGTCGTCGCCCGCGGCACCCGCTTGGACGAGCTGCGCCTCCGTCTCTTCCGCCGCGAGGCCGAGACGCTGGCCCGGCTGGTCCATCCCAACATCGCCGCGCTCTACGAGGCCGGGCGGACCGACGACGGACAGCACTTCCTCACGATGGAGCTGGTCGCCGGGCAGCCGCTCGGGGACTACGTGCGCGAGCACATGGGCGGCGCGCATCCGACGCACGAGCAGCTGCACGATCGGCTGCGCCTCTTCGAGACGATCTGCCGCGCCGTCAGCTACGCGCACCAGCGCGGCGTCATCCACCGCGACCTGAAGCCCTCGAACCTCCTCGTCGTCCCCGCGACAGAGCCAACCTCGAGCGCCTCCGGCGCCCACTCCTTCTCGTCGTCGTCGTCGCACTCGTCGTCCTCTTCGGCGGGATCGCGCCGCCTCCCGCAGATCAAGATCCTCGACTTCGGCCTCGCCCGCATCGTGGATGCCGACGTTCGCCAGTCAGGCCAGCGTCATGACCGAGCTCGGCGACATCCGCGGGACGCTCCCGTACATGAGCCCCGAGCAGGCGCGGGGCGACAGCCGCGAGATCGACCTGCGCAGCGACGTCTACTCGCTCGGCGTCATCCTCTACGAGATCCTCACGGGCCGCCTTCCCGTCGAGACGCAGACGGGCTCCCTCGTCTCCGCGCTGCACGCCATCTGCGAGGAGCCGCCGAAGCCGCTGACGCTGACCTTCACCGGCGGCTTCCGGCTCGATCCCGACATCCAGACGATCGTGGGCAAGGCGCTCGAGAAGGATCCCGACCAGCGCTACGCCAGCGCCGACGCCCTGGCCGAGGACGTCCAGCGGTACCTCTCGAACCAGCCGATCCTCGCCCACCCGCCGAGCACCGCGTACCAGCTGCGCAAGCTCATCGCCCGCCATCGCTTCGCGTCCTGGATGAGCCTCGGAGTCCTCGTCCTCCTCATCGGCGTGGCGGTCATGCTGGCGGTCCAGGCCGACAAGGTCCGCCGGGCGCGCGACCGCGCGGAGCAGGAAGCCGCGCGGGCCACGGCGATCAACCAGTTCCTGCAGAAGACCTTCGGCGCCGCGGACCCGTGGCAGCGCGGAGCCCGCGGCGTCTCGCTGGTCGATGCGCTGAAGCAGGCGGAGGGCCAGGTCCACGGCGCGTTCGCCGGCCAGCCGGCCGTCGAGGCCGACGTGCTCGAGACGATCGCGAAGACGTACGTGCGGGCTCGGCCAGTACGCCGACGCCGAGAGGCTCCTGCGCTCCGCGCTGAAGCTGCGCACCGACTCGGGGGCGCGGGAGACCGACGCCGCCGCCGACACGATGGCGCTCCTCGCCGAGTCCCTGCGCTACCAGAGCAAGTTCGACGAGGCGGCCGCGATCTCCCGCGAGGAGCTCGCCATCCGCCGGCGCCTGCACGGCGGTGAGGACGGCAAGTCGGCCGGAGCCATGGACAACCTCGCCGCCGCGCTGCTGCGCAAGGGCGAGTTCCCCGAGGCGGAGAAGCTCACCGCCGAGTCGCTGCGCATCCGCCGGCAGCGTCTACGGCGACAAGAGCGAGGAGGTCGCGGCCAGTCTCCTGACCATCGGGCAACTCGCCTCCGCGAAGGAGGACGCCAAGCGCGAGGAGGCGGTGACCCGCGAGCGCCTGGGGATCCTGCGCGAGACGTACGGGAACGAGAGCCCGCAGGTCGCCACGGCGCTGAACGATCTCGCCGTCGCGCGCATGAGGCAGGGAGACATGGCGGGGGCCGAGAAGATTTACAACGAAGCGCTCGAGATCAGCCGCCGTCTCTTCGGCGAGGACCACCCCGAGATCGCGAGCGCGATGGAGAACCTCGGCAACGTGATGTACCAGACCGACCGCCCGGCCGAGACGATCAAGATGCTCGAGCAGGTACTGGCCATCCGCAAGCGCGCGTTCGGCGACGAGTCCGAGGCCGGTCTCCCGCACCCTCGCCAACCTCGCGACGGTCAACTCGATCAGCGGAAACCCCGCCGCCGCCGAGCCGCTCTACCGCGAGGCCTACGCGATGATGGTCAAGTTCCTCGGGCCCGACAATCCCGACGTCTCGGAAGTCCTCCTCGGACAGGGCCGCAACTTCCACCGCCTCGGCAAGCTCCCCGAAGCCGAGACCTACCTGCGCCGCTCCCTCAAGATCCGCCTCGCCGCCTTCGGCGAAGACAGCACCCAGGTCGCCCGCGTGCGCATGCTGCATCGGCAGGTCCTCATCGACACCAAAGACCCCAAGCGCTACCCCGAAGCCGACCAGCTCCTCCAGCTCGCCGACGCGAGCGGTCGCAAGAGCGGGGGAGTCGCCGACCCCGCAACCCAGCAGGCGATCCAGGCCCGCGTCGATCTGTACAAGGCGTGGGGCAAGCCGGAGAAGGCGAAGCCGCTGGAGGCGGAATTGACGCCGAAGACTCCGTAGGCGTTTCGCCGTCATCCCGAGCGCCCCTACGCCCTCCCCCGCAGCGCTCCTCCCGCCGTCATCCTGAGGAGCGCAGCGACGAAGGATCCCAGACTCGATTGCCACGCAGTCATCCCGAGCTCCTTAAGCCGTCATCCCGAGCGCTAGCGAGGGATCCCGAACTCGGCAGGCCTACGAGACGGGGACCGAGATCCACGGCATCCGATCCTCCACCCCTAGCGCCGGCCCGTCCTCGCCGTTTGCGCCACAATGCCCTCCGCAGCCAACGAAAGGGAGCCTCATGAACCTGAAGACCATCGCCATCCTCGCGTCCCTGGCATTCGCGACCGCCTCCGGGGCCCTCGCGGCGACCGTCTCCCCGAAATTCGGCGTCGATCAGGTGTCGACGCTCGTGATCACCGCCTTCGACATGCAGGCTGTGGATTCGACGATCGGCACTGCCAGCACCGTGGACATGCAGAGGTATGCCACGTCGCTCGGCGAGTTCTTCGCGGGCGTCCATCTTCCGCAGGGCGCGCTGATCCTCGCGATCGAGCTCGAGGCCTGCGACCAGTCGGACAGTGGGAAGCTTCTCGCGAAGCTGTTCCGCGTCGAGTCGGGCACCATCCACCAACTCGGCGTGGTGGACACCGGGCTCGTCGAGACGGCCGGCTGCCAGGTCTACACGGCGATCCTCCCGGTTCCGGAGACGGTCGACAACACCATCAACCGGTATCAGATCGGCGTGGGGAACAACCTCTTCGACGGCACGGAGACCTTCGGCGCAGTGCGCGTCTACTACCAACTGCAGGTCAGCCCGGCGCCCGCGACAGCGACGTTCAACGACGTCCCGACGTCGGACCCGGCATTCCAGTTCATCGAAGCGCTCTTCGCGTCGGGCATCACGGCGGGATGCGGCGGCGGCAACTTCTGTCCGGACGCCACGTTGACGCGGCGCCAGATGGCGGTGTTCCTGTCCAAGGCGCTCGGGCTCCACTGGCCCGACGGGACCGATTTCTAGGTCGCTTGCGTCTAACGCCTTCGGACTCGATTGCCAAGCTGTTTCATCCCGGGGCGCCCGGCCTCCTTGACCGGGAGGGCTCAATAAGTATTAAATACTTATATGGAACGCAAGATTGTCCAGATCGGAAGCTCCCTCGCGGTCACGCTCCCGTCCGAAGTCGTCAAGGAGTTCCGCCTCAAGAAGGGCCAGGAGGTGGAAGTGTCGGTGCACCCGGGAACCGGGGCCGTCACCATCCGCCCGGGAGTCCTGGAGTTCGACGAGGGCAAGCCCACGAAGAGGTTCGAGGCCCGTGCCGAGAGCCTCCTGAATCGCCGCCAAAAGCTCTATCGAAAGCTCTCAGAGTGATCCTGTATCTGTCCGTGGAGCAGGTCCTTCGACTCCACGCGCACCAGATCGGTCGCTTCGGCGGAGGCCGCGGACTCAGAGATCGCGGCGCGCTGGAGGCGGCCGTCGCGAGACCTCGAGCCACCTTCGGCGGCGAGGATCTCTACCCCGATCTCGCCAACAAGGCCGCGGCTCTCATGCATTCGCTCGTGATGAACCATCCGTTCGTCGACGGAAACAAGCGTGTGGGGGCGATGGCGGCGGAATTGTTCATCGAGGTCAACGAGCGAGGTCTTCTTGCGACCGACGAGGAATTCGAGGACATCGCTCTGGCCGTCGCCCGCGGAGAGATCGACGCCGAGAGCCTCGCCATCTGGTTCCGGCAGCGGATCTCGAGCGAGTCGTATCTGGCCGAATACGCCGACTACCAGGTCGCCCTCGACCGGTTGCAGCACAAGGACGATCCGATCGTTTCCTCTGGCGGCTTGAGGAAGCGGATTGCGCGCCGCAAGGGTTGATTCGGGCCGGCCCCGCCGCTGCGGATCCAGACCCCGGACGTTTTCCTCCGCCCCTTTGACCGGCTCTACCGCGCCGCCCGCGCCTCCCGCGCCATCTTTCCGACCGCCCGCTCGAGATCCTCGATGAGCCGGCTCGTTCCCCGCGCCGAGAGCGCCCGCGTGACCGCGCCGTAGTACCAGAGCACCTCTTCCTTCGACGCGCTGAATCGCGCCCAGACTCTGTCGCCGAGGCTGCGCTGGTCCCTCAGGATCGAAAGCGCGTTGTGAAGCTTGTCCGCCGCGGCCACCAGCCGCACCGACGCCGGCGCCCCCTGCAGGTTCGTCGATGAAGGCCTCCTTGCGCGGCCGCCACTTCGGCTTCGGTTTCTCCAGCGTGTCCGAGCAGCCCCGCACGATCGCGGCCACTCCCATCCCGAACTTTTCCCGGATCTCGTCCAGCGCTTCCTCCCCGCCGCAGTCCTCCGCCACGTCGTGCAGCAGCGCCGCGATCACCTCGTCCTCGTCCCCGCCGTTCTCGAGCACCAGGCTCGCCACCGCCATCGGATGCGAGATGTAGGGGATCCGCGTCCCCTTGCGCTTCTGCCCCGCGTGCTTCTCCGCGGCGAAGGCGAGCGCTTTGCCGTAGCGCTGGGCCGCCGCGTCGGGCATTTTGGACTGCTTCATCGGGATGCCTCCAGGGTCAACGATACCGTCGAGGTGATAGACTGCGTCTGTTCTCGCTCGATCGCCCTTTGCCAGACTCCCTCTGACGAACTCCGACCGAACAACTGACGAGAATGCTGGGCGCCGCGCCGTGGTGTCTTCGCTCGGTCTCCATCGGCGAAGGAGACAACCATGGTTTCCCGCTCCCGCTCGTTCCTGGCCGCGATTCTTCTGACCGCGGCGGCCGGATTTGTCTCGCGCCCAGCAAGCCCCACAGACGAATTCCGCGCCCCAGCCTCTCGCCCCCGACGCCGCGGTACCGGCCATGGAGCTTCCGCAGGCCTCCGTCCCGTCGGGAACTGTGGTGACGAGCCAGCTCGAAGGTCAGATTCACCGATGTCGCAGCACGTCAACACGGGGAATCGAGCCAGCACCACCATGCTCGTCGGCGAATGGATGCTCGCCGGTGTCCTGATCGCTGCGCTCTTCGGCATCATCACGATGCTCCGGCGACGCGAGTTTGACCGCGGCCCGATCGTCGACTTCACCCCCCTGAGTCCCAGGCTCAAGTCCGCCCCCGCCCTCGCTCTTACGGACCCCGTCCGGTATAGGCCCCGGCTCGTAGGGGCGATCGCGCCGTCCTTCGGGCGGCGCCTCGATTGCCGGGAGTCTGCGTAAGCGCCGCGCAGCGCGCGCCGTATCTCGAGGCCACTCTGCCGTCATCCGCGCAGCGAAGCCGCAGCGACCTCGCGATGCCCGCACGTGGATTCGCCGCCCGGTTCCTCCGTCCCGTCGGGAACCGTCGTGACGAGCCAGCTCGAAGGTCTGATTCCCGATACCGCCGCAGTTCCACGCGGGCGAGTGACGCCAGGACCACCATGCTCGTCGGCGAATGGATGCTCGCCGGTGTTCTGATCGTTGCGCTCTTCGGCGTCATCACGCGGACCCGGCGACGCCAGATTGAGCGCGTGATCGTCGACTTCACCCGCCTGGCCCCCAAGCTCAAGCCCGCCCCCGCCACGCGCATCTACGGACCCCGTCCGGTATAAGCCCCGGCTCGTAGGGGCGATGGCGCCGTCCTTCGGACGGCGCCTCCGACTGCCGAAATCCTCGCACCGATCGTCTTCGACGTTTCAAACACTCGTTAATCGACGGCCGCGCGCCGCAGCGCGGTGGTACTGTCGATTCGTTCTCGCTTCGCTCGCCCTTTGCCAGACTCCTTCTGACGAATCCCGACCGAACAACTGACGAGAATGCAGGACACCGCGCCGAGGTGCCACCGCTCGAAACTTACGGCGAAGGAGCAAGTCATGCGATCCGCATTCCGTTTGTTCATGGCCTCGATCGTTCTCACAGTGGCGGCCGGATTCGCAGTGGCGCAGGAGGCCAGCGAGCCGCCCCCGCCGCCGGTTCCCGACGCCGCGGTCCCCCTCCCCGTCGTCGAGCTGCCACTGCCACCGATCCCCGTCGTAGCCGCTGAGCCCGTCCCCGATCCCAACGCACCGGCCGTCGACCCTGCGCTCACCATCGATCCGAGCGTCCTCGCCGTCGCGCCCGCCGCGGTGGGCTCGGAAGCGGTCGCGATCGTCCCGGCCCCGAGCCGGAGATCGTGGTCCCGACGACGACGACCACCACCCGCCGCACCGCCAAGAAAACCGCAAAGCAGCCTGTCGAAAAGCCGGTGGCGAAGCCCCTGATGGAAGCGACCGAATCCTACGGTCCGATGCCGGCCAAGGCGGCTGTCGCGGCCGCGAGCACGGCGCCCGCCAGCAGCAACGCGCCCCCGCCCCCGCCGCCCGCGAAGTCGGTGATCGTCGAGACTCCTGTCGAGAAAACCGAGCCCGGGACCAGCATAGGTATCGGCGGCTGGCTCCTTGCCGGCATCGTGGTCGCCGCGATGGTCAGCCTCATCACGCTGCTCCGCCGGCGGAGGACGCAGAGGAAGACTTCGATCGTCGAGTTCCCCTCTTTCAGTCCGGAGTTGAAGCCGATTCCGGTGACGCACAACTAGCACGCGCGTTCCTCCTGAGGGGAACGACTGACGGATTTCCGCACAGGCGGGGGGCAGCCCCCGCCTTTTCCTTTCCTGGCACTCCCGAGCGACGCTGTCGCGAAGGCACGGCGAGCGATCATTCATCGCTCCGAGTGATCAACCCCTGCGAAACAAACGATTGGACCCTTCGGAAGCGCGGCTCCATGATCGAGATCTCCCGGAAAATCGAGGAGCCGCCCCTTGGAGTGCCGGTCGAGAGTCTCGGACGGGCCGACGGCCCGTCGTCCTGGTCGCAGCATCGAAGGCCGCAACCGCCGGCCCGATGGAAGTCCGCGCGAGCGTGCCCGCCTGGCACTCCTTATTTGGACATTATTGGGACTGTTGCCTTGCTCTGTCGATGCGGGCGAGCCGGTGTTCATCGGCAAGGTCACCATCAAAACGGTCGACGTATTCGCCCCCGACGAGGTCAAGAGCTTCCTCAACAAGGGCGCCAACGCGCTCCACGTCATCACGCTCGACTCGACGGTTCGCCGCTTCCTCATCTTCGAAGAGGGCGACGTCTACGATCCCGCCGTCCTTGCGGAAGCCGAGCGGAACCTGCGGGCGCTCGGCTTGTTTCGATCGGTGTCCATCGTCGCCGGCGACGTCCGCGACGGTGTCGTGGATGTCGAGGTGAACACCCAGGACGCGTGGACCGTTCAGATCGGCCTGTCCGCCGGCAGCGGGGGAGGGGCCATGCGGGGCGGCATCGCGCTGGGCGAGAAGAACATTCTCGGACTGGCGACTCAGCTGAGAGTCGCCTTTGCCAAGGATGAGGATCGGACGTACCGCTCCGTCGAGATTCTGACTCCCAACTTCTTTCTCCCGTTCACGACGGCCCATGTCCTCTACGGGAACAACTCGGACGGATCCGAAAAGGTCCTCGAGATTCTTCGTCCCTTCTACTCGACGGCCGCTCCATGGTCGGCCGAGCTCGCCTACGCGGACACCCGGCGCGACGAGTTCCTCTATGAGGAAGGCGGCGCGGTCCAGTCGACCTTCGGCGCCGACCATTTCCGGTTTCTCGCGTCGTATGGTGTCGCCCTCTCGGCACGGGAGGGGAACGCCTCGCGCCTGAGCATCGGCCTCGACCTGCGCGACGACCGATTCCGAACGGCCTCGACCGGCGAGACCCCGGTCGACCCGCTGCCGGCCGATCGCCAGTTTCGCTACGTCTTTATGCAGTACGAGGCGCTCCATTCCGATTTCCTGAAGTGGAACTACGTCAACCACGATGAGCGATACGAGGACATCGGCGTCGGACCCCAGCTCAAGCTCCGGCTCGGGATTTCCCCGGCCGTGCTCGGTGTCGCCGAAACGACCGGGATCGTCGGCGCGGAGGTTGGCGCGGGATTTCGGGCCGGCACGTCGGGCTACGTCCAGGCCCGCGTGGCCTGGGACAGCAGGGTGGGCCGGCAGCTCGAGAACTCCCTCCTCGGGGCGACCGTGCTCTATGTGCGCCGATTCCAGACGGCGCTGCTGCAAACCTTCGTCGCGCAGATCGCCGCGTTGCGCGGGTGGAACCTGGACGACGACAAACAGATCTTCGCCGACGCCCAGTCCGGCCTTCGCGCGTACCACCTTCGCGCCTTCGAAGGCGACACCCGCATCATCCTCAACCTCGAGCATCGGTTCTTCAGCGGCCAGCAGCTGTTCGGACTGATCACGCCGGGCGCCGCGGTGTTCTTCGATGCCGGGCTCGTGGGAAGTCCGACGCGGAGTCTTCGGCTTTCCGAGGCCAAGATGGACGCGGGCATCGGCCTGCGCCTGGCGATGGCGTGGGCGCCCGTCATGAACATCTTTCGCATCGACGCCGGCTACGCCTTCCAGCGAGATCCGACCGGGCACAAAGGTTTTCTGATCTCCTTCTCGACCGGCCAGGCGTTCTGACCCGTTTGTTTCAGGCTGTGCGTGGCGAGCGGGGATGACCCCGGCTGGGGTCACCCCTGAGCAACACTTCGCCGTGTACCGATGCCTCTTAGAGAGGCTTGTGCGTCGGGTTCACCGCTTCGCCGGCCTGGTGTCCAGCGGCAGCTCCGGTCAAACCTCCCACGGCGGCCCCTGCGACTGCGCCGACGGGACCACCCAGGGCCGCTCCGACGACCGCACCGGTCGCCGCGCCGCCGGCGGTTCCCACTCCGGTCGCAACCGGCTGAGTACCAGGCGTTCCTGTCGGATTGAGCATTTCACCGGCCTGGTGTCCAGCCGCGGCTCCGGCCACGCCGCCCACGGCAGCCCCTACGGCCGCGCCGACGGGACCAGCCACGACCGCGCCGAGCACTGCACCGGTCGCCGCACCGCCAGCGGCTCCCGCTCCCGTACCCAGCGGATGAGAACCCGGCTTTTGCGTCAGAGTTGTGTCGTTCTCCATGAAGAACCTCCTTCTGTCTCTAAACCTGCAATCACGGATGACACCGTGCGGCCTCAGGGAAGCCGCCCGGTTCACCGGGGACAGCATGTCGCGCCGATCGGACGCCGTCCAATAGCGAGTTCCGATCAACTTGCGATGTCTCAACGATCAATCTAAGAGAAGGGTCAGCCGTTGCGGCGCGATAGACTCCGCCCCAACGATTGGGGGACCACATGAAAACTCGCACCATCCTGTCCTTCCTGGTGGCATTCTTCGCGGGCCTCGCCGTCTGCCTCGCCGCCGATCCGAACATCGGCACCTGGAAGCTGAATGAGTCCAAGTCCAAAATCGCGCCCGGCACGCCCAAGAACACCACCGTCGTCTACGTCGCTGACGGCGGACGGATCAAGGTGATCGTCGACGGGGTCGACAAGGACGGCAAGCCGACGCACAACGAGTGGACCGGAATGTTCGACGGCAAGGACTACCCGCTCGTCGGCGACCCGATGAACGATTCCCGCGGGTACAAGACGATCGACGCCAACACGGTGGAGCTCTGGAACAAGAAGGGCGGCAAAGTGATGGCCACCGGAACGATCGTCATCGCTCCCGATGGCAAGAGCCGCACGCTGACCACAAAGTCCAAGGGCGCCGACGGCAAGGAAATCATCAGCATCGCGGTGTACGACAAGCAGTAGCGACGTAAAGCAGCCGCGCAGCCGCGCGTCGATCGGGAGAGGTACGAGCGGGGTCTGTCCTGATTCGTTGACTTGTCTACCGCGCCGCCCCCGCTTCCCGCGCCAACTTCCGACCGCGCTGAATCGCGCCAAGATTTCCGGTCGATCGAAATCCGTAGTACGCCTACCTGATTCGATAGAGACAGAGCAGTGCCGCCCAGCCGCTGGGCAGGGTGGTCGGCGCCTTTTCGAGGCCCGCATAGCGCACTGCCATCTCGAGGAAGAAGCGAGCATGAAAGAAGGCCTCGAGAATCGGCCGGGTGTGGCGCGCCCAATCGGGGTTCATATCGGAGGAGAACGTCTTGCCGGTGCCCTGAGAGACGATCTCCCGAAACCCCGCATCTAGATCTCGGCCCGGGAGAAGACCCTTCAGCGCGGCAACGATCTGCTCCGTGAGGCTCTGCAGTTCGAAGACCTTGAAGCTGTGGTGGTAGAAGCGATAGACGGGGTCCTCGTAGCCCGCGGTGTCGCTTGACCGAGCGAGAAGTTCGCGAAGCGCCGGCTGCTTCTCGGCGAATGGCCGTCAGCAGCTCGGCGTGCTCCGGGTGAAGCTGCATCACAAGGATTGTAACGTGTAACGTTAAACGTTACAATCGCGCCATGAGTGAGCGAAGAGCGCCATCGCATCCCGGTGCCGTTCTGGAAGAGGACTTCATGCGTCCCTTGGGCCTTTCGGCGCACACCCTGGCGAAGGCCCTCGATGTTCCGGTGACCCGCGTCTCTGAGATTCTCCGGGGGCGCCGAGGGGTGACTGCGGACACCGCACTGCGACTGGCGCGTTTCCTTGGCACCACACCGGAGCGTTGGCTCGTGCTGCAGGCCACCTACGACCTGCACGTCGCCTACCGGGAGGCGGGGGAGGCGATAGAGAGCCGAATTCTGCCGTTGACGGAAGCAGCGGCAGGATCTCGCTATCCCGGCGAGCTCCGGGAATCCCGCGCCCTCTACGGGCACGAGGCCGCTTCCCGCTCCCGTGATCGCCGGCGAAAGGCTCGGCCGCCTCGCACGCGTCGCGAAGCCGAAGCGCTCGCCCGCAGCCTGGAGGACCGGATCGACCTCCGAAACGCGAAGAAAGCCTTGAAGGAGCGGGGCAGCGTCTCGTGGAAGACGGTCAAGGCCGACCTCGGACTGTGAGGAGGCACCAGTTCGCCCGCGATTGATAGTAACGTTTCTGTTACTATAGTGGCTGGAGTTCAGGTCCTTGAGTACCTCGACGCGCGAGGCCGATCACCGTACGCGGCGTGGTTCGCGGACCTCAATGCGACAGCGGCCGCGAAGGTGGCGGCTGCGCTGTACCGACTGCAGGAGGGCAACTTCTCGATGC
>CAWDSI010000019.1:0-14774 GCA_963804915.1 uncultured Acidobacteriota bacterium | reverse complement strand
GTCTCGATCGCGTACTCGCTCTGACACCAGGCCGCTCGGGTACGCGCGCGTCGCGACGTGGCGGAGCTTGACGTCCGCGTCGAGCGGGCCGAAGAGCGGCCGGCCGGTTCCGATGAGGACGGGGACGCGCGTGATGATGAGCCGCTGGATGAGGCCGGCGCGCAGGAAGCGCTGGATGGTGATGCCGCCGTCGATGTAGGCGTGCTTCACACCCTGCGCGTCGAGCTTCGCGACGATCTCGCGCGGATCGCCGGACATCTGGTCGACGACGCCGCCTCGGACCTTCGCGAGGTCGAGCGGTCGGCTGCTGAGGACGACGACGCGCTTGTCTCCATAGGGCCAGGTCGGAAACGCCAGCACCGTCTCGAACGTGCCGCGGCCGATGACGAGCGCGTCGACGCTCGCGATGAAGGCCTCGTAGCCGTGCTCTTCGCCGCCGCCCTCCGGCAGAAAGTCGAACGAACCGTTCTCCCGGGCGATGAAGCCGTCGAGGCTCGTGCCAATGAAGACGGAGGCGCGCATAGCAGTCCCTCCTGCTTGTCGCGGAATTAGGACGCATTGCAGTATCCGCGGCAAGGGTGAGATACCATCCCCACCCTCCGGAGGCAAAATAATGCGTGTTCGCGCCGGCTTCGCGCTTGCGGCCCTCGTGTTGACGACCGTCGCCCGGGCACAGACGATTACGGAGTTTCCCGTCGCGACGGCCGGATGCCAGCCGGGCGGCATCACGGCGGGCCCCGACGGCAATCTCTGGTTCACGGAGTTCCACGGCAACAAGATCGGCCGCATCACGACGGCCGGCACGATCACCGAGTTTCCGACTGCGGCCGCAACCAATCCGGAGCTCATCGCCGTCGGCTCGGACGGGAACCTCTGGTTCCCGGAGGTCACTTCCAACACGATCGGCCGCATGACGACCGCCGGCGGCTACACCTCGTTTCCGATCCTGACCGCGGCCGCGAGCGTCATCGGCATCGCGGCTGGATCGGACGGCAACCTCTGGTTCGTCGAGGCCCAGAAGTTCAAGATCGGGCGCATTACGACGGCCGGCGTCGTGACGGAGTTTCCGGTGCCGACGCAGGAGATCCTTCTGCAAATCGCAAGCGGGCCCGACGGAAACCTCTGGTTCGCGGAGTTCAACGCCGGAAAGATCGGGCGCATCACGACCGCAGGCGTCGTCACCGAATTCCCGGTTCCTTTCGCCGGAAGCCAGCCCCAGGGGATTACGGGCGGACCCGACGGCAACATCTGGTTCACCGACACCGGAAGGAACACCATCGGGCGCATCACGCCGACCGGAGCCTTCACGGAGTTTCCGATACCGAGCGCGGACGCAAACCTGCTCGGCATCATCACCGGCCCCGACGGCAACCTCTGGTTCGCCGAGGACGACGTCAACAAGATTGGGCGGATCACGCCGTCCGGCGTCGTCACCGAGTTCCCGATCCCGACCGGGAACGCCGGTCCGGTCGCTCTGGCGGCCGGTCCGGACGGCAACGTCTGGTTCACCGAGGTGTTCGGCAACAACGTCGCACGCATCAATCTGAGCTCACTGTCCGCGCAACCCGCCTCCGTCGACGCACACGCCGTCGCCGGGACGAATTCCAACGTCAACGGCGTGCTCGAGCCGGGAGAGACCGTCGAAGTCTCGCCGTCCTGGGAGAACACGCTCGTCGGCGCGCAGGCCGTCGAGGGGTCGTCCGTCAGTCTCGCGGGGCCCGCCGGCGGGACCTACATCATCAGCGACTCCTCTGCCGACTACGGGTCCATCGCCGGCGGCGCGACGGCGGACTGTCACGACGCGACGGGCAACTGCTTCCAGATCACCGTCTCGGGTGCGCGCCCGGTTCCGCACTGGGACGCGACCCTCACGGAAGTCCTCACGGTGGAGAACACCCGCTGGGCGCGCACCATCCACGTCGGCAACAGCTTCCCGGACGTGCCGACGACCCATCCGTTCTACGCCTTCATCGAGAATCTGTTTCACAGCGGCGCGACGGGCGGCTGCGGCCTGGGCAACTACTGCCCGGCCGGGGACGGTGACGCGGGCGCAGATGGCCGTCTTCCTGCTCAAGGGCAAGTTCGGATCGAGCCACGTGCCTCCGCCCGCGACCGGAACGGTCTTCACCGACGTGCCCATCGGCTCGTTCGCCGCCGACTGGATCGAGGAGCTCGCGGATCTCGGGATCACGGGAGGCTGCGGAGGCGGAAACTACTGCCCCAACAATCCCGTCACGCGCGCGCAGATGGCCGTCTTCCTGCTGAAGTCCGAGCACGGCGCGGCGTACGCGCCGCCGAACTGCGCCGGGATCTTCGACGACGTGCCGTGCCCGTCGCAGTTTGCGAACTGGGTCGAGCAGCTCGCCGCCGAGGGAATCACGGCCGGATGCGGCGGCAACAACTTCTGTCCTGACGATCCGAATATTCGTGGGCAGATGGCTGTCTTCCTCGTCAAGATCTTCGCGATGGAGCTCTACCCTCCCTCCTGACGCCGATGTCCGGCCTCGGCGGCTCCTGAGCTATCCTCCGGGCCAGCAATCGATGAGTCTTTCCGCCGGAACAAGGCTCGGGCCCTACGAGATCCTCGCGCCCCTCGGCGCAGGAGGGATGGGAGAGGTCTTCCGCGCGCGGGACTCGAAGCTCGATCGCGAGGTCGCGGTCAAGGTCCTCCCGGCGCACCTGACGTCGAACCCGGACGCGCTGGCGCGGTTCGAGCGCGAGGCCAAGGCCGTCGCGGCGCTGTCGCACCCGAACATCCTCGCGATCTTCGACTTCGGCACGCACGACGGCGTGTCCTATGCCGTCACGGAGCTTCTCGAAGGGGAAACGCTGCGCGGGAAGCTCGACGGGTCGACCGTCACTCAGCGGCAGGCCGTCGACTGGTGCCTGCAGATGGCGAAGGGCCTTTCGGCCGCGCATAGCAAGGGCGTCGTGCATCGCGACCTGAAGCCCGACAACGTCTTCGTGTCGCGGGACGGCCACGTGAAGATCCTCGACTTCGGCCTCGCCAAGCGCGTCGAGGCCGCGGGCGAGGACCAGACGAACGCGCCCACGGGATCGGGCCACACGGAGCCGGGCACGGTGATGGGCACGATGGGCTACATGTCGCCGGAGCAGGTGCGCGGGCTTCCGGTCGACCACCGCACCGACCTCTTCTCGTTCGGCGCCATCCTCTACGAGCTGCTCGCGGGCCGGAAGGCGTTCAAGCGCGACACCGCGAGCGACACGATCGCGGCCATCCTGAAGGAGGAGCCGCCGGAGCTCGTCCACTCCGGACGCAACGTCTCGCCCGCCCTGGATCACATCGTGCGGCACTGCCTGGAGAAGGACCGCGAGAACCGCTTCCAGACCGCCAAGGACGTGGCCTTCGCCCTTTCGGAGGCCTCAGCGCCGACGACCATCTCGACCGGCCAGCACGTCGTCCCTCTCCCTGCACCGAAGCGTGGGAAGGCGGTCTGGATCGCGGCGGCGGCCGTGCTGCTCCTGGCGGCGGCCGGATTGTTCCTCTGGAAACGTCCGACGACCGGCGCCTCCGCGTCCCGGACGGGCGCACGCCGCGTCGCGGTGCTCCCCTTTGAGAACCTCGGCGCGGCCGAGGACGACTACTTCGCCGACGGCATCGCCGATGCGATCCGCGGCAAGCTCGCGAGCGTGCCGGGCCTCGAGGTCGTCGGCCGCGGCAGCTCGACGCCCTACAAGAAGACGACGAAGACGCCGCAGGAGATCGCCCGGGAGCTCAACGCCCGCTACCTCCTGACGGCGACCGTCCGATGGCAGAAGTCGGGAACGAATAACCGCGTCCAGGTCAGCCCCGAGCTCGTCGAGATCAAGGAAAGCGAGGCGCCTGCGACGAAGTGGCAGCAACCCTTCGACGCGTCGCTGACCGACGTCTTCCAGGTGCAGTCGGACATCGCGGCCAAGGTCGTGGATTCACTCGGAGTCGCGCTGGCGGAGAAGCAGGAAAAGAAGCTCGTGTCGGCGCCGACGGCCAACGTGGCCGCTTACGACGCCTACCTGAAGGGCGAGGAAGCGACGACGGCCATGGCCCGCGCCGACGTGCCGTCCCTGCGCAAGGGCCTCGGCTACTACGAGCAGGCCGTGGCACTCGACCCGAAGTTCTCCGAGGCCTGGGCGCGCGTCTCGACCAGCAGGGCGCTGCTCTTCGCCAACAGCGTGCCCGATCCCGCCCTGGCGCGGGGGGCGATGGAGGCGGCGCGCAAGTCGATCGAGCTCGCGCCGGACAAGCCGGACGGCCAGATGGCGCTCGGCCTGTACTACCGCATCGTCGAGGGGGATCACCCACGCGCACTCGAGGAATACCGAAAGGCCGAGAAGCTCGCCCCGGGAACTCCCGATCCGCTGCGCTCGATCGGCCGCGCCGAGATGCAGATGGGCCGCTGGCAGGACGCGATCGCGCACTACGACGAAGCCGAACGGCTGGATCCCAAGAACGCCATCAATGTCGGCAACTCCAGCCAGCCACTCCTCTACCTGCGCCGCTGCGCCGAGGGACGCGAGAAGGTCGACCGCTCCCTGGCTCTCGATCCGGCGAATCTGAGTCGAATCGCCATCAAAATGCAGTCGTACCTCTGTGAGGGCAATGTGACAGCCGCGCGAACTGTTCTCGCCGAGACGGTCCGGCGGGTCGGGCCCACCGAAACGGCCGCGTTCTTCGCCAATGGCGCGGAGTGGCTCTTCGACGCCGAGACGTTCGCTTTGCTCCGCCGCCTCCAGCCGGCGGCCTTCGACGGCGACGAAGCGAACTGGGCGGTGGCCCAGGCGTGGGCGAGCTGGCGGGCGGGAGACCTCGCGGCCGCTCGGGACTACGGTACGAAAGCCGTGCCGCTCGTCGAGGCACACGTCCGAAATGCGCCCGAGGTTCCTGTTCTCCACACCATCCTCGCTCACGCTCTGGCGTTCGCGGGCCGCAAGGACGAAGCGGTTCGAGAGGCCCGCCTCGCGACCGAGCTCGAAACCGTCGAGAAGTCGCCCTGGTTCGGCATGGAGCTCGTTCTGGGCTCTGGCGCAGACCTACATGCTCGTCGGCGAACCGGACGAAGCGATCGCCACGCTCGAGCGCATCCTGAAATCGCCCTACCAGGTCACCCCGGCCTGGCTGAAGGTCGATCCGACCTACGATTCGCTGCGCCAGAACCCCCGCTTCCAGAAGCTCGTCGCGAGCAAGTAGCGCCGGCAGGAGCCGTGCCGCATCGCTCGTTCTGGCTCCAGCAGGTCGAAGGCGACGCTCCCGACGCGCCGCCGCTTCAGGGTGACGAGCGCGCGGAGATCGCGATCCTCGGCGGCGGCTACGTCGGTCTCTGGACGGCCCTGCGGATCAAGGCGCTCGAGCCCTCGCGAGACGTCGCGGTCCTCGAGCAGGACATCTGCGGCGGCGGCGCGTCGGGACGCAACGGCGGATTCCTGCTCTCGTGGTGGTCGAAGCTCTCCTCGCTCGTCGCGCTCTGCGGCGCCGAGGACGCTCTGCGCATCGCACGCGGTTCCGAAGCGGCCATCGGCGAGATCCGCGACTTCTGCGCGGCGCACGGCATCGACGCGCACTTCCGTCAGGCCGGCTGGATCTGGACGGCGACGACGACGGCGCAGATGGGCTCATGGGACGGCGTCCTGGCGGCCGCCGATAAGCTCGGCATCGAGCCGTTCCGCCGCCTCTCCCCGGAAGATGTCGCCCGCCGCACGGGCTCGCCCGTGCATCGCGCCGGCGTGTTCGAACCCTCTGCCGCGACGGTCCAGCCCGCCGCGCTCGCACGCGGACTGCGGCGCGCCGCGCTCGCTTCCGGCGTGCGGATCTACGAGCACACGCGCGTGCGGTCGTTTTCGCGCGGAACCCCGGTCATCCTCCGGACCGAGCGCGGGCGGCTGACCGCGGAGAAGCTCGTCATCGCCTCGAACGCCTGGGCGGCCGGGATCCGCGAGCTCGCGCGGGCGATCGTCGCGATCACGAGCGACATGGTCGTGACGGCGCCGGCGCCGGGGGCCCTCTCGAAGATCGGCTGGACCGGCGGCGAGTGCATCACCGACTCTCAGATGATGGTTGACTACTACCATGCGACCCGGGAGGGCCGGATCGCGTTCGGGAAAGGCGGATGGGGCATCGCATTCGGCGGTCACATCGGAAGCGACTTCGATCGCAATTCCGAGCGCGCGCGCACCGTCGCGGCCGACTTCCGGCGCGCCTATCCGATGCTCGCCGATCTGCCGATCACGCACGACTGGTCCGGACCGATCGACCGGACGCCGAACAGCCTCCCCGTGATGGGACGTCTCGGCGGCCGTCCGCACATCGTGTACGGCGTCGGCTGGAGCGGCAACGGCGTCGGGCCGAGCGTCATCGGCGGGAAGGTGCTTGCGAGCCTGGTGCTGGAGCGGGACGACGACTGGAGCCGGCATCCTCTCGTCGGCCGCTCCGCCGGCCGCTTCCCGCCCGAGCCGATTCGATGGATCGGCGCCCACATCGTGCGTGGAGCGGTGGCGCGCAAGGAGCGCGCGGAGGCCGAGGAGCGCCGACCCGCGCGGATCGACGTCGCGCTCTCGCGCCTCGCCCCCGCCGGGCTCGAGGACAAGACCGCCCATGACTGAACCGGCTGCCGCTGCCGAGCTCTCCCGTCTCGCGGGCTCGCCGCCGCGCGGCGGGACGGACGTCCGACTGCTCCGCGACGGTCTGGAGGCCTTTCCCGGCGATGATCGAGGCGATCGCCGGCGCGCGAACGACCGTCCGCTTCGAGAACTTCATCTTCGCGGGCGACACGACCGGCCGCAGCTTCGCCGAGGCGCTCTCCGCGGCCGCGCGCCGGGGCGTCGACGTCAAAGTGCTCTACGACCCGATCGGCACCATGATGGTCAAGGGAGGCTCGATCGCCGACGTCCTTCGCCGCGACGGCGTCACGACGCGGCCCTTCCGACCGCTCTCGCCGTTCGCGCCCTGGAGCTGGCTCCGGTTCCGCCACCGCGACCACCGGAAGACGCTCACGATCGACGGCGAGACCGCGTTCGTCGGCGGGCTCTGTATCAGCGACAACTGGTCGCCGTCGCAAAAGGGCGGACGCGGGTGGAGGGACACGGCGTTGCGGGTGCGCGGATCGATCGCGCGCGACGTCGAACGCGCGTTCGACGCGATGTGGGAGTCCTCGACGTCTCCGCCAGCCCAGGCCCCCGAATCGGGCGACAACCGGCCGGCCGTCGCGATCCTCGCCGAGGACCTGCCGGGCAAGGGACGCGTCGCCTCGATCTACGAGTGGCTGGCGCGATCGGCGCAGGAGACGCTGGAGATCACGGACGCCTACATGGTCGCGCCGGCGAAGGTGCTCGCGGCCTTCGACGACGCGGCGCGCCGCGGCGTGACAGTCCGGATCCTGCTTCCCGGCCGCAACAACCACCCCGTCGCCGGCGCCGCGGCGCGATGGGTCTACGAAGGACTCCTCGATGCGGGCGTGCGCATCTTCGAGTGGGAAGGCGTCATGATCCACGCCAAGACGGCCGTCGCCGACGGCCGGATCGCGCTCGTCGGCTCGAGCAACCTCGATCCGCTCTCCATGAGTCTCAACTTCGAGCTCAACCTCGCCGTCATCGACGCCGCGACCGGCGAAGCGATGCACCGGATGTTCGAGCGCGACCTCAGCGAAGCCCGCGCCGTCCTCCCCTCCGCCTGGCGCCGCCGGCCCCTCTGGCAGAAAGCCGCCGAGCGCGCCGCGGCGATGGTGGGCGGGAGGCTGTAGGGCGAAGGCCTGTCGGACAGCCGTTCAGCGCGGGCTCGGATCGGGCCTTGTCGCGACGGGCCAGGTCGGGCTGGCGAGCTCAATCCTCCAGACCGGTCCGTCGGGCGCGAGCGGGCCCTCGGACTTGACGAACGCCGGGGCGTCGCCCTGCATGATCCAGACGTGGGAGTCGGGAGGCTGCTTTCCGATGAGGGGCGCAATGACGCCGGCGATTCCGCCAATCTTGATCTTGACGACGTAATGCGTGGCCTTGCGCGCGGAGCTCCCGATCATGAACGAATCTTCGCCGGCCGGACTGACCAGCAGCGTCACGACCCGGGGCTTGGGACCCGCCGCGACCATGGGGATCCGGGTTTCCGGTGTCGTCGGTGAGATGTTCTTCAGGAGCGTGAAGACGAGGCCGTTGGCGACGCCGGGCGGCAGCTCGAGCTTCTCCTTCACGAGCTTCTCGACGCCCTTCTCGTCCTTGTAGCGGACCTGGATCTCCCCGCTCGAGCCGTCGAGCGTCGCGTCGATCGGCGTGGAGAACGAGGGGCCCCGCTGGATGAGATGGTCACGCACCAGCCGGAACGTCCCGTCCTGCGTGAACACAGCCGTCTCGTCGTGCACCGACCCATCGCGGAACCGGAAGATGAGGCGGCTCGTGACCTGGCCAGCCTTGCTGGTCTGGATCAAATCGCCGTCCGCGATCGTCTCGCCGGTCAGAGTTCGCAGCGCCAGGAACCCGTGAACGAGTCCTTCCTGGTGCTTCACCGCCACCGTGTCGGCCAGGGCGGTGCCGGCGAAGAGCGCGGCTGCGAGGAAATTGGAAACGCTTCGATGTCTCATCCGGTTCGGCCAGTGCAAGAACCGGTCCGACGCGCCGGCTCAAGGCGCGGCGGCGGCGTCCAGGAAGTAGGCTGCGACGGCGAGGTTCTCCTTCCACCCCGTCGCGTCGAACGAGTTGGCGAGGATCGCCACGGCGAGGTCGCGGTCGGGATAGTTCACCAGGCAGGCCTGGAACTGCTGCACGGAGCCGCAGTGGTACACGAAGCGCCTCCCGGCGTCATCGCGGCCCACCTGCCAGAGCAGCGCCTGCCTGCCGGTCGCGACGCCCGTCGGCTTGCCGTCGCGGAACTCGAGGAGGCCGGTCTGCGGAGTCCACATGTCCCTCCGAGTCTCGGGCTTCATCAGCTTGCCCGCATTCAGAGCGGCGGCGAAGCGCACGAGATCTTCGGCGGTGGACATCATGCCGCCGCTCGCGAACTTGTACGTGAGGTCGCCGTAGGGCACGTTCTTCACCGTCCCGTCCTTCGTGTTCGTCACGTAGCTGCGCGCGCGATGGGGAACGATGCGCTCGGGGATATCGAACCGCGTCGAGGTCATTCCCGCGGGACCCCACACGTTGCGGCGCATGTACTCCTCGAAAGGCAGGCCGCCCGCTTTCTCGACGACGCCCTGGAGGAGATTCACTCCGTACGAGGAATAGGAGTAGTACTTCCCCGGCTCGAAGAGGAGCGGGTCATCCTTGAAGATCGTGATCGCATCCTCGAAAGAGGAATACGTCCGCAGGTTTTCGTTGTCGGGCGTTCCGGGGAAATCCGTGTTGCGGTAATGGCGGATGCCCGAGGTGTGGGTCATCAGCTGCCGGATCGTGATCGGCGCGCTCTTCTCCGGAAACGACGGAACGTACTTTTGAATCGGATCGTCGAGCCGGACTTTTCCCTGCTCGACGAGCTGCATCACGGCAACGGCCGTCAGCACCTTGGAGACGGAGCCGATGTCATTGACCGTGGCCGCCGAAGCCGGGACCTGGTTTTCGACGTCCGCGAGCCCGTGGCTTCGAGAGAAGACGATCCGACCTTTGGACGCCACGGCTTCCGTCATCGCGGGCGCGTGGTGGGCGCGGAAGGTCGACTCGAGACGGGCTTCCGCACGGGCCTCGGGAGATCCGGCCGGCTGACCGAGCGCCGCCGCAGCCAGGGACAGGCCGGCCGCACCGAGAAGCGTCCCGAGACGACGAAGCATCGTGTGCTCTAGTACGGAATCGAGGGGACCCGCGTTTTCCGGAAGTACCATGAAGCCTGTGAACGCGGTCTCCGAAGGCCTTTCCTCGGCGGTCGTTTCGGGCCTCCTCCCCCGCGACTCCTCGATCCTGCTCGCCGTCTCCGGCGGCGCGGACTCGATGGCCCTGCTCTACGGAGCGGCGGGAGTCGCATCCGGGGCCGGCTGGCGCCTCTCGGTGGGCCACGTCCACCACGGCTGGCGCGGACGAGAGGCGGACCGGGACCTCAGGTACGTCGAGGAGCACGCCCGGCGGCTGGGCCTCCCATTCGGTGCGCGGCGGCGGGATGCGCGCGCCGCCTCGAAGACGCTGGGCCTCTCTCCCGAGGCCGGCGCCCGCCTCGTGCGCTACGAGGCGCTGCACGAGATTGCGGACGAGCTCGGCGCGCGGACAATCGCCACGGCGCACCAGCAGGACGACGTCCTGGAGTCGCATCTGCTCGCCCGTCTCCGGCGCGGCGGCCTCGCGCTTCTGGCCGGTCCGCGCCAGATTCGCGAGGACGGCGTCGTCGCGTCCGCTCCTCGGCGTCTCGCGCGCCGAGATCCTGAGCTTTCTTTTGGAGCGCGGCATCGTCCACCGTCGCGACGCGTCGAACGGCGATCTGAGGCTCCTGCGCAACCGGGTCCGGCGCGAGCTCGCGGAGCTGGCCCCGGAGGACAGAACGAGGCTCGCCGGAGAGATCGCGGGCCTTCGGGCGCTGCGTTCGTCCGTGGAAGCGGAGCTGTCCGAGACGATCCTGCCCCGCATCCGCTCCGTCCAGGGGTCCACGCTCGTCGCGGCGGTCCTTCTCGAGGAGGCCGGTGAGGATGTCGCCCGCGCCGCCCTCGAGCGCCTCGCCGGTCCCTTCGCGAGAACCGGCCGGCCGCCGTTTACCGGACGGGAGCGCGAGCAGATTCTGCGCCGGCTCGCCTCGAGGAAGGACTTCCGCTTTGAAGCCGGGCGCCGGATCCGTTTCGAGCGCCGGGGCCCGACCCTCCGCGTCCGACTGTCTCCGGCGGCGAGCGCGGCCGGCGCGGTGTACGATTCGCCCATCGACACCCTGGACGCAGACGCGGGGGCTTCCTGAAGCTGGAGCGGCGCTACGAGGCGCGGCTGATCGCCGAGCGCATCGATGCGGTCGCCGGGGCGATCGACCGCGACGTCCGCGAGCGGCCGCTCGTCGTGGTCTCGATCCTGAAAGGCTCCGCAATCTTCATGGCGGATCTCACGCGGAGGCTGCGAGGCGCACCCTTCGGCTGCGAGTTCCTCCACGTTCGCCGGGCCGGCGGCGCGGGGGACGTGCTGCAGATCGATTTCGTGGCCGGCTTCGACGTGCGGGGCCAGCACGTCCTCCTGCTCAAGGACGTGGTCCACACAGGGGTGATCGAGACGTATCTGATGGACCACCTCCGAGGGGCGGGAGCCGCCTCGCTGCGGCTCGCGGCCATCGTGGACAAGCCGCTCGACCGTAAGACCAACGTCTCCGTGGACTTCTCGCTCTTCTCCACCGAATCCGACGGGCTCTTCGCGGGCTACGGGATGGCGCACGAGGGCCTCCACGCGCACCTGCCGGACATCCACGAAGTGGTGTCCGAGCAATAAAAAACGGCCAGAGTCCGTTATGCTGGACGCCCGGGAACCCCTCGCTTCGCCGCCGTGAACACGGTATTCGGTACAAGGTAACCCGGTAAGGAGTCGAACTCTTTGAACGCCACCATCAAAAACCTGCTTCTCTGGATGGTGATCCTGGTCCTCATCATCCTCGCGTGGAACGTCTTCAAGACCGGCGCGACCGCCGTCGAAGAAGTGGCGTTCTCGCAGTTCCTCGATCAGGTGAGCCAGGGCCACGTGCAAAAAGTACAAATCCGCGGCGAAGAGATCCGCGGCCAGTACGCGCCCTCCGCCGGGAAGCGCGAGCCGCTCTTCAAGACCTACGCCGGGAACTACCCCGACATGATCAAGGACCTCCGCGCCAAGAACGTCGAGATCGACGTCGCGCCGCAGAAGGATTCCTCCTTCGTCTCGGCCCTGGTGATGTACGGCCCCCTGATCCTTCTGGTGGCGATCTGGTTCGTGATCATGAGGCAGATGCAGGCCGGCGGGAACAAGGCCCTCTCCTTCGGGAAGTCCCGCGCCAAGCTCCTGACCCCGACGCAGAAGAAGGTGACCTTCAAGGACGTCGCGGGCGTCGAGGAAGCGAAGGTCGAGCTCCAGGAGATCATCGAGTTCCTCAAGGATCCCCAGAAGTTCCAGAAGCTCGGCGGCAAGATCCCGAAGGGCGTCCTCCTCATCGGCCCTCCCGGAACGGGCAAGACTCTCCTGGCCCGGGCGGTCGCGGGCGAGGCGAACGTGCCGTTCTTCACGATCTCGGGCTCGGACTTCGTCGAGATGTTCGTGGGCGTGGGCGCCTCCCGCGTCCGCGACCTCTTCGAGCAGGGCAAGAAGAACGCGCCCTGCATCATCTTCATCGACGAGATCGACGCCGTCGGGCGGCACCGGGGCGCGGGCCTCGGCGGCGGCCACGACGAACGCGAACAGACCCTCAACGCGCTGCTCGTCGAGATGGACGGCTTCGACACCAACGAGGGCGTCATCCTCGTGGCCGCGACGAACCGGCCGGACGTCCTCGATCCGGCGCTCCTCCGTCCCGGCCGCTTCGACCGCCGCGTCGTCGTCGACCGGCCGGACCTGCGGGGCCGCGAACAGATCCTCAAGGTCCACACGCGGCAGACGCCGCTCTCGGAGAACGTCGACCTCACGATCATCGCGCGCGGCACGCCCGGCTTCTCGGGCGCCGATCTCGCCAACCTCGTCAACGAGGCGGCGCTCAACGCCGCGCGGTTCAACAAGAAGAAAGTCGAGATGATCGACTTCGAGTACGCCAAGGACAAGGTCATGATGGGCCCCGAGCGGAAGTCCATGATCATGACCGAGGACGAGAAGAAGAACACGGCCTACCACGAGGGCGGGCACGCGCTCGTGGCGGCCATGCTCCCCGACGCCGACCCGGTCCACAAGGTCACGATCATTCCGCGCGGACGCGCCCTCGGCGTCACGATGCAGCTGCCCTCCGAGGACAAGTACTCCCACACGAAGGAGTACCTCGACTCCACGATCACCGTGATGATGGGCGGCCGGATCGCCGAGGAGAAATTCCTCGGCCACATGACGACGGGCGCCGGCAACGACATCGAGCGGGCCACCGACGTGGCGCGCAAGATGGTGTGTGAGTGGGGCATGAGCGAGTTGGGCCCCCTCACCTTCGGCCGGCCCGAGCAGGAGATTTTCCTCGGCCGCGACTTCGGCCGCACCCAGGACTACTCCCAGGAGACAGCCAACCAGATCGACGCCGAGGTGAAGCGCATCGTGACGTCGGCCTACGACAAGGCGAAGCAGCTCATCGAGGGCAACCAGAAGGCGATGCACCGCATCGCGCGGACGCTCCTCGAGAAGGAAGTCCTCGACGGCGACGAGGTCCTCCAGATCATCGCCGACGAGTCCGGCCTCGACATCGCGAAGCTGCGCAAGTCCGGGCCGCCGAAGCCGCCGATCATGCCGGGGCCGACCCCGGAAGTCGCCGACGGCACGATCGGGCCCCTGGTGCCCGAGCCGGCGTAGAGGCGGCTTGCCTCGGCGCGGTCGGCTCCTCCCCCGATCCGCCGTCGCCGCGCGCATCGCGGCGCTCATCGTCGCCGCGGCGATCGCGGCGGCTCGTCGCGGCCGGTTTTTCCATCGGCTCCGCGGCCACGCCGGACCCGGGCCTCCGCGCCGAAGTCCAGTTCAATCTCTGCGATCCTCTCGAGCAGATCGTCCACGCGCTCTCGCTCACGCCGGCTCCGGCCCGCACCCTGGAGATCTGGTACTTCGAGAGCCCCGGCCTCGAACAGTCCGCTCGCGGGATCGTCTTCCGTCTCCGCCTCGGCGCCGCCGAGCGCATCCTGACGCTGAAGGCGCCGGCCACTCCGGACTGCGCGAGACTCGATCCGTCGCTCCTGCCGGCCGGCCAGGGCAAGTGCGAGTCCGACGTGCACGGCGAGTCGTTCAGAGACACCGTCTCGCTCGACGTCGCGCTGGACGAGAAGACCGTCCGGGGACTTCTGGACGGAAGCGTCGCGCTCGCGTCGGTCCTCTCCCCGGCCCAGACCCGCTATTTGCAGACGATCGCCGGAGCGTGGCCGCTCGCCGCGGACTTGCGCCGCATGGGCCCCACCCGGGTGGAGACGCTGCTTCCGAAAGGCGGGCTGTACGTGGTGGAGGCCTGGCAGCTTCCGGGCGGCCAGCACTTCACCGAAGCGTCCCAAAAGACCGCTCGCGCGGACGCTCTTCGCCTCCGCGCCGAGCTTCTCGCGAAGCTCACCAACGCCGGGGTCCACCTGTGTTCCGACCAATCCTCGCAGTCGGCCGCCAAGCTGCGCATCCTTGCCGCCGGGAGGACCCAATGAGCGTCGCCGCGTCGTTCCTGCCCGAGTTCGACGCCGAGATGGCGGCCACACGGCGGCTGCTCGAACGCGTCCCGGCCGAGGAGCTGGATTGGAAGCCGCACCCGAAGTCGCGCAGCCTCGGCGAGCTCGCCACGCACGTGACGGAGCTCCCGCGCTGGGCCATCCGCTTCGAGAAGGAGAGCTTCCAGGTCGGAAGCGAGAAGGCTCCGCCCATGCCGGACGCGGCGGCCTTCCTCGCCCGCTTCGACGAGAACGCCTCGGCCGCGCGCGCCGCGATCGCGCGCGCCAGCGACGAGTGGATGCAGAAGGACTTCACGGTCTTCAAGGCCGACGGCCAGGTCTTCTTCACGGCCAACCGCCAGGCGCTCATCCGCAGGGTGCTGCTGAACCACCTGATCCACCACCGCGGGCAGCTCACGGTGTACATGCGCGAGCTCGACCGTCCCCTTCCCGCGATCTACGGGCCGACCGCGGACGAAGGCGTCTGATCCCGCCGGCGGAGCCGTCTCCGCGAGTCGGAACGGCTGGCGACTCGGGGGCCGGCGCCCTGACGACCCGTCAGCGCGCCAGCCGGCG
>CAWDSI010000018.1:0-19050 GCA_963804915.1 uncultured Acidobacteriota bacterium | reverse complement strand
AATGTCAGAAGCCATCCATGTCGGGCAGAAGCGCGTCGAGGGTGATGAGCTCCGGCTTGCGTTCGGAGGCCAGTCGCAGCCCCTCGGCGCCGGTGCGCGCGACCGCGACATCGAAGCCCTCCCGGCCGCCGAGGCGCTCCATGAGCTCGCCCGCCGCCGGGTCGGCGTCGATCACGAGCACGAGCGGACGTTCGCGCGACGGCGCGGCGACGCTCGCGCTCGCCGCCGCCCCGGTGACGGCGGGAAGCTTGACGCCCGACTGCGTGGTCAGGCGCACGGAGGTGGCGTCGCCGTCGAAATTCTCGATCTCGCCAGGCAGGCGCACGGTGAAGACGGTGCCGCGGCCCGCCTCGCTCTCGACGCTGATCTCGCCGCCCATCAGGTGACAGAGCTTGCGCGTGATGGCAAGCCCGAGGCCCGTCCCGCCGTACTTCTTGGTGGTTCCGGCATCGGCCTGTCCGAACGCCTCGAAGAGGCGCGAGGTCTGCTCCGGGGTCATGCCGATTCCCGTGTCGGTCACGCGGAAGAAGATCCAGTTGCCCGCGACGCCCACGTCCCGGCGCACTTCCAGCGTCACGAGGCCGTTCCGAGTGAACTTCGCGGCGTTCGAAAGGAGATTCAGGAGGACCTGCCGGACCTTGGTGACGTCTTCGCGAATCGAGCCGATGCCCTCGGCGGCAGCGCACCTCGAGACGGTTGCCGTTCTTCTCGACCAGCGTCCGCGTGGTGACCGCCGCTTCGTCGACGACGGTCTTGACCTCGAACGTCTCGAGATACAGGCGCATCTTTCCGGCCTCGATCTTGGAGAGGTCGAGGACGTCGTTGATCAACCCGAGCAGGTGCTTGCCGGCGGTCTGGATCTTCTGCAGGTCGGGAACGATGTCGGCGTGGCCAGCGGCGGCCGCATCCTCGGCGAGCATCTCGCTGTAGCCGAGGATCGCGTTCAGCGGCGTGCGGAGCTCGTGGCTCATGTTCGCGAGAAAGGCGCTCTTGGCCTGGCTGGCCTGCTTGGCGGACTCGTTGGCCTCCAGGGCCGACTGCAGCGAGCTTTCGATGACCGCGTACTGCTCCTGGATCCGCTCGTTCTGCGCGGCGAGCTCCTTCCGGGCCGCGAGCCAGCGTCTCGTCTGGACGTGAGACTGATAGCCGAAGATCGCGGTGTAGGAGAAGGTGCCCAGCACGGAGAGAATCGTCGTCGCAATCGACGTGGTCGTGTCGACGTGGAAGCCCAGGAAGGACCCGACGAAGAGCATGCCTGCGGCGACCGCGCCGGCGGCCCAGATCGCGAATTGTCCTCCTCCGATCGAGAGACAGGCGGCGATGATGGCCGTGATCATCATCATGCTCGGAAGCGGACAGAAGCTCATCCCGGCGGTCCAGCAGCCCAGCAGGAACGAGTCGAAGAGGAGGTTGCGCCGTTCGGCGGCGCGGCTGTCCGGCGAGAGCCGGGCCGCGAGATAGAGAATCTGCGGCCAGATGAGTGCCGTGAAGCCGATCGCCGTCCAGAGCCAGAAGCTCCTGGGGTAGTTCCAGAAATAGGAGAGCAGGACCAGCCCGACGATGAACATCGCCGGCACGCGGACGCGGTAGTCCAGTGAGACGAGAGGATGGACTTCGCGGCGAGGCGTTTCCATGGATGGCGAGCGGGGAGTTTATCAGCGCCGTCGGGAGTATCATCCCGTTCGGGCGCCATGAGGGGCTTCACCCGCCGCCGGTTTCTCTACACCGCAAGCGCGGCCGCCGCCGCCTCGGCGACCCCTGCCGCGCAGCGAGCCTTCGCCGCGCGTGCCCCCTCGAAGGGGAATGCCATGAAGGGTTCCGAAGCGATGGAGGACGCGCTCTCGCTTCTCGCACCCACGGGGCCCGAGTACGCGGGAAAGCTCGCCAACCATGGGCCCATGGCGGCCCAGGCGCTCGTGGCTCTCGAGAGACCCGAGGCGGTCGTGCCGTGGGTCGAGACTTACAGGAAGCGCCTTCTCGCGCATCCCGGCGGAACCCGGCCGATCGAACCGGCGGGGTGGCGCGAGGCCCTCGGCGACAACGACCGCGTCGGCGACTGGATCGTGCTCTTCCGCCGGGAGCTCGAGGAGCGTCCCTGGAAGGTCGTGCTCGCGGAGTGGACCGCACGCCTCTCTCCGGGAGTCGTCGCGGCGGCTTTCCACGGCGCGATCCGCACGGCCCACGCGGTGCGCAGCCTCGAAGCGCAGGAGACGCCGGCGCGCGTGCGCGAGCTCGCCGAGGGGCTCGGGTACTGGGCCGCGACGTACAACGCGCTGCCGGAATCGCCGAGCCCGGCGAAGCCGCCGGCCGGACGCAAGCCCTCGCCGCGATCGCCGGCGTGCCGATCCTTCCGCGCGACAAGCAGATTTCCTACGGCAACATCACCGACCGTCTTCAGCCGCTCGACACGTTCCCGCCCTTCGCCGGAGTGGCCGACGCCGTGGACGCGTCCGGGGACCCCTCGGCGTTCATGAGCGATCTCACGGAGACCTTCGCCACCGTGTACCTCGCGAGCGCCACGCGGGGGACCGTCATCACGTTCCTCCACGGCGTGACGGGGCCCGCCGCCGTGCGGACGCTTCTGCCGTACGTCTCTCCGGAGGAACAGCGCCGTCTCATTGCGCTACACGTGGCAGGCCTGCGCGTCGTTCTCTTCGTCAGCCGGAGGCAAGATCGCGCCGCCGCCGCTCGGGTGGCGCAATCTGCCATCGCGCGAAGATCTGACCGACCGGGCGATTGCGACCGGCGACGAGCACGCGATCAAATTCACCGAGGCCTGCTTCCGCGAGTACGCGCTGAACCCGAAGCCGGTCTACATCCTCGCCGCGGTCGACGGCGTCTCGCGCCTCGGCTGAGCTACTTCATTCCGGTCGCGAGATAGAGGTCGTCGAGCGTCCGCCGGTAGGAGTAGACGTACGACTTTCCGTCGGGCGCGATCACCGCGGACCGACCATCTCGATACCGGTCGGATCCGGAGGATCGAACTGCGTGAATCGGCTGCGCTTTCCGGTCGTCGATCTCGACGACGTCGACGATTCCCGGCGGCTCGGAGAAGCGCGTGACGTACAGAGCGCGCCCGTCGGCCGTCCAGCGCAGGGGGATTTCGTCCCGGTTCGAGACCCGAGATGGGGCGGGGCTCGCCGGGCTCGGCGGGGTAGACGGCGAATCGGCCGTCCGGGCCGCGCGCCGACGATCGAGCGGCCGTCGGGCGAGATGATCTGAGCGCTGATGGCGACTCCCTCCGGGCTGATGGCGCGAGGCTGGCCTCCGGCGACGTCGACAGACGTAGAGGCGCGCCGCCGCGTCCGGGCTCGCTGGCCGAAAGGAGGATCCGCTTTCCGTCCGGAAACCAGTTCGCCCATCCGCAGGTCAGGTTCCCGATATCGAGCATCCGGGGCTCGCCGGCGCCGGTCGGCACGAGCACGACCTGGCGGCGCTCCGGCGTCTTCAACGTCAGCGCCCACCGGCCGTCGGGCGAGAATGCATACCCTTCCCCCTCGCCAATCCGCACGGCAGGCGACCCGTCGAGCCCCCGGACGTAGACGGCGGGCGGCGCCTGCCGCTGCTCGGTGAACAGAACGCGGCTGCCGTCGGAGGAGATGTCGCACGGGGAACGACCAGTTGAGCTCCGTCAGGTTGCGCGGGCGGCGCTCCGCTCGCGGGAAATCCGACCATCTCCCGACGCGACGTCCCGTCCCCGAGGAGGACGCTTCCGTCGCGGGCGATGTCCTGGAGGTAGGCGTTCGGCGAAGCCCAGACCGTGCGGGTCTTGGCCGTCGATCGACGTCGCCTGGATTCCTCCCCACCAGACCTCGTCGCCTTTCGGACGACCACGCGAGGCCGCTGAAGCCGGGCATGAACGGACCCGCGAGACGCAGCTTCCCCGATCGTGTCGATGATCTTGAGATTGCCGTCGTTATTGCCGCGCTGCACGTGTTCGACGAAGGCGAGGAGCTTTCCGTCGGGCGAAACTCGGACGTCGCTGACCCAGCCCGGAGTGTCGTACAGCACCTTTCCGACCGGGTACTCGACGCGGCTCCGGTTGCCCACCGACGCGACAGACGGCGAGGGACTGTCCGTCGGGGGACCAGTCGGCGTCCTGGACGCTCTCGAGGATCTCGCGAGGCGCGCCGCCGGCCAGCGGGACGCGGGCGAGGATCCCGGTGGTCTCGTACGCCGGTGATGATGTGGCGGTCGAGGGAGACGGCGAGCTCGCCTGTGGACGAAACGGCGAGAACGGCGGCGCCCGGCAGTCCCAGGGAGCGCGACTCGGCGATGTCGGCCCGAGTCGTGAACATCTCGACGGGGCGGCCCCCCCAGGCCGCGCCGTAGACGATCGTCTGGCCGTCGGGCGCGAAGCGGGCCGCAATCGAGACGGCCGCGCTGAAACGTCAGCCGCTGGAACTGCATGGGCGCGGAGGGTTTGCCGGGGAGCACGGTTCGCGCGAGGAATCCGAGGCCGGTCCCGAGCGAGAAGTGCGATGAGCGCCGGCACCAGCCAGCCGCGCCGGCGCGTCCTCTGCGGGCTCGGCCGCCTCGAGTCCGCCGGAGGCGGAGGTCTCCGAGAGGTGGTCGCGCAGGCTCTTCAGATCTCGCGCGAGGTCCTTGCTCGAGGCGTAGCGCTCTTCCGGATCCTTGGCGAGGCAGCGCTCGACGATCCAGCGCACCGGAGCGGGGGCCTTCGGCGCGAGCTGCGAGAGAGGCTCGGGCTCCTCGCGGATGATCGCGACGAGCGTCTCGGCGCCGGTCTTCCTCTGGAACGCGCGCTTGCCCGAGGCCATCTCGTAGAGGATCGTGCCGAGCGAGAACTGGTCGGAGCGAAAGTCGACGGGCTGGCCGCTCGCCTGCTCGGGCGACATGTAGCCCGCGGTCCCGAGGACCGTTCCCGGCTGCGTCGGCGACGGCGCGGCCGTGGGAAGCACCGAGGCCCCCTCCGCGACCGGCTCGATGAGCTTCGCGAGACCGAAGTCGAGGATCTTGACGAAGCCGTCCTTCGACACCATCAGGTTCTCGGGCTTCAGGTCCCGGTGCACGATGCCGGCCGAGTGCGCCTTGGCGAGACCCTCGGCGGTCTGGACGGCGACGTCGAGGAGCTTCTTCGTCGGCACCGGCTCGCCGGAGGCCACGAGCTCGCGCAGGGTCTTTCCCTCCACGAGCTCCATGGCGATGTAGACGGTCCCGTCGGCTTCGCCGATGTCGTAGATCGTCAGGATGTTGGGATGGTTGAGGGCCGAGGCCGAGCGCGCCTCCTGCTCGAAGCGCTGTCGGCGTTCGGCGTCGGAGGCCACGGCCTCGGGGAGCACCTTGATCGCGATCTCGCGGCCGAGCTTCGCGTCCTTCGCCCGGTAGACCTCACCCATCCCGCCCGCGCCGATCGGCGCGACGATTTCGAAGGAGCCGAGCCTCGTTCCCGCGGCGAGCGTCATGTCACCTGTCTAACTGTCTAAGGAGAGAGCCAAGCTGAGACTGTGAATTCGCCGGATTGTATGCTGCGGCCAACAGCGCGTGATCGGCCGGATCCTCTCCCACTATCGGATCGAGAAGCCTCTCGGCGCGGGAGGCATGGGAGAGGTCTTTCTCGCCCGGGACCTCGCCCTCGGTCGCGCCGCGGCGGTCAAGGTCCTTTCCTCCGCGCTGACGGCCGAAGCGCGCGCGAGGCTCTTTCGCGAAGCGGCGGCCTGCGCTCGGCTGCAGCATCCCGCGATCGCCACGTTCTACGAGTCCGGCGAGTCCGACGGCGTCGCGTTCCTGGCCATGGAGTACGTCGCGGGAGAGACGCTCCGCGATCGGCTGCGCCGCGGGCCGCTGCCGTTTCCGCAGGCGCTCTCGATCGCCGGAGCGCTTCTGGAAGCGCTCGGACACGCCCACGAGGCCGGAGTCCTCCACCGGGACATCAAGCCCGAGAACGTGATGGTGACCCCTGACAATCTGGGAAAGCTTCTCGACTTCGGCATCGCGCGCGTGCACGAGGACGCCGATCCGGAGGCGGAGGCGGCGACGGAAGTCGCGCTCACGGAGCCGGGCGCCGTGATCGGCACCCTCGGCTACATGTCTCCGGAGCAGTTGAAGGGCCAGGCCCTCGACGAACGGTCCGACCTCTTCTCCCTGGGAGCCGTCCTGTACGAGATGCTCTCCGGCAGCCCGGCGTTTCCCGGCGAATCGGCCGCCGACCGCATCGCCGCGATTCTGTTGTCGGACGTGTCTCCGATTCGCGGGGAGGGAATCTCGGCCGAGACTTCCGTTCTCCTGGCGCGTTCCCTCGCGCGCGATCCCGAAAAGAGGTACCCGAGCGCGGCCGCCTTCCTCTCGGACCTGCGGGCGCTCGCCTCCGGCGAGCTGTTGGTGGCCCTTCCCGACACGCTCGCCATCGTCGACTTCGTCAACCTCTCGCGAAATCCCGACGACGAGTGGATCGGCAGCGGTTTCGCCGAGAGCCTGGCGACGGACCTCGCGCGGCTTCCGGGAGTCACGCTGGTCCCGGGCGACCGGGTTCGCCAGGCCCGCGCCGGCGGGACGGAGGAGGCGGGGCTCGGCCGCGCCCTGGGCTGCCGCTGGGTGCTGTCCGGAGGATTTCAGCGCGTCGGCCCGCGGCTGCGAGTGACGGCGAAGCTCGGCGACGGCGCGACGGGCGACACCGTCTTTTCCGAAAAGTTCGACGGAACGCTCGAGGAGATGTTCGCGATCCAGGACCGGCTGGCGGCCCGCGCCTCCGAGGCGCTGCAGACCGGCATCGAGCCTCGCGCGTCCCGGCCGGCGCCCCGCATCGACGCCTACGAGCGGCACGCGCGCGGGCGCCGCTTCTTCCACCGCCTCGAGAAGGGAACGTTGGATCAGGCACGCATCCTCTTCGAGGAAGCGGCGGGCGCGGACGCGGCTTACGCTCCGGCGCTGGCGGGGCTGGCCGCCGTGCACGCGATGCGGTTTCCGTTCCAGACGGACCGACGCGAGCTCGAGCTCTCCGAGAGCTACGCACGCCGGGCGATCGCCGCCGATCCGGAGCTCGCCGAGCCGCGCCTCTGGCTCGGATACGACCTCACGCGTCTCGGCCGCCACGAGGAGGCCCTCGCTCAGGAACGACGAGCGATGGAGCTCGACCCGACGACTCCGTACGCTCCGTATTTCGCCGGATTCTGCGCCGCGAACATGGGACGGCGGGAAGAGGGTCTGGCCCTTTTCCAGCGCGCGGTCGAGGTCGATCCGAGGCACGCCTACGCCTGGCTCGCGCTCGCCTGGACGCACCTCGAGCTCGGCCACGCGGCGGAAGCGCGCTGGTGCCTCGAAAAATCCGTCGCGCTGGAAGGAGAGACCCCGATCGGTCCGACCGCCGGAGTCGCCGGGTATCTCGGCGAGTGCCTGCGCCGCTCCGGAGATCTCGCGGGCGCGAGGAGCGCCTGCCTCCGCGGTCTCGAGTCGGTCGAGAAATCCGACAACATGTACCGCGACACGTTTCGAGGCGTCGGCCTCGTGCGCGCTCGGCCGGACCGCACTCGAGCAAGGGGACAACGATGCGGCGCACGCGGCCTTCACGCAGGCGGTGACCCACCTGCGCGGCCGGCCGAGGGCGCTCGGCGGCGGCCACCTGCTCGTCCAGGCGATCGCCGGTCTCTCGAGAGCCGGAGACGGACTGGCCGCGCTCGACGAGGCTCTCGGGCTCTTCCGAAGCCGCCAGGGATACAGCTTCGACATGATGTGGTGCTGCGACGAAGGCACCACGCTCCTCGAGCTCTCCCGCGCCGCGGCCGCGGCCGGACGGGACGCAGAGGCGCAGGAGTTTCGGGCGCGCGCCGTGGCCGCGGGCTCGCGCGAAGCGACGCTTCCGGCCTAGGGCAGGAGTTCCCGCGCGAGCGTGGCCGCGTGTTGCCGGAGCTCCGGCACCGCCGTCGCCTCCCAGAATCGCGCCTTCAAAAGCGGTCCGACCAGGAAGATCGATGCGGACGCCTGGCCGTCGGCGTCGAGGAGCGCGAGGTCGTCCGACACGTCGAGGCCGAGGCTCAGGGCGTCGGGCACCGCGAGGCCTCGCCTGCAGAGAGCGTCCAGGAACCGGTCGCCCAGACGCCGCACGTCGCTCGAGGGCCCGGTGCAGTTGACGACCCGCTCGACGAAGAGCGCCTCGGTGCTCGATGCGCCGCGCGGTCGGATGACGACGCGCACTCCGTCGGACGTCGGCTCGTAGCGGATCACGCGCGCGGCGCGGATCTGCAGCTCTCCGTCTTCCCGCATCCGCTGGATCGCGTTCCAGGTCGTCGGCGCGGCCCGGTGCCGGTGCACGTCCCAGTACGGGCGCACGTGGCGCAGGAACCGCGAACGTTCGGCGAGGTAGAGCTCCTGCCAGATCCCGGGCGTGGCGCCGCGGAGGGCGCCCACGACTCCGCGCCAGTTGTTGCCCGGCGTGCTGGCCGCCTTCCGGACGGCCGCCATCAGTCCGCGCGCGGTCAGGGGCAGGGACAAGAGCTCCGGCGGGGGCGGAGCGGAGATCTGGGCGGGCGCATGCGGGTGAGGCAGCAGGCCGTGGCGCGAGACCGCCCGCAGGGGCCGCGCCGCGCCGCGGCCGGCCAGGTCCAGCGCGATGTCGAGGGCGGTCAGGCCCGTCCCGAGCATCAGCACGGACTCGCCGGGGCGGACGACGTCGAGAGAGCCGCGGATCCAGGGGTCGCGCACGTATCGGTCCGAGGAGTAGAACTCGGCGCCCTGGGCGTTCGGATTCGCGGGGGAATAGTTGCCGAGCGCCAGCACCACCTTCTCGAAGTGCCGCCGCGTCCGGTCGGCGAAGGTCAGCCAGACTCCGCTTCCGTCGGGCTCGGCGTCGATGATCTCTCCGACGACGCGTTCGAGAGCGCCGTCGCGCGCCGTGCTCTCGGACTCGCGGAGGAGAAACTCGAGGTATTCGCCGTAGAGTCTCCGGGACACGAACGTGTCCGCGGCGACATCGCCGCTGCGGCCGCGGGCCCAACGCAGGAAATGCTCGGCGTCGTCGGGCAGCGCGCTCATTCCGCCGGCCGGGACGTTCAGGACGTGCGTTTCGATCCGCGTGCGGTAGGCCACGCCCCGACCGATGGGGCCGAACCGATTGACGAGGGTGACCCGGGCCGGACGCTCGCGGCGCAGGAGATGGGCGGCGACCGCGACGCCGCTGAAGCCGCCGCCGACGACGGCGATCGAGACGGGCGCGGGCGGAGCTTTGGGGTTGACCAGGGTCAGGGAGGGTCGCGGCCCCGAGCCGTCAGACGGGCGCTTCGTCGTCACTCAGCTGAGACTTTCGGGCCCGCCGACAGACTTCCGCATTCCGGCCTCCGGGCCGGAACTCTACTTCAGCGCGGTGGGGTTTTCGGATGGCTCCGAGTCGGTGCCGTAAGGACGTTTTCACGAGCGTCTTCGTGACGAACGCCATCTGACCGCGGGTGCGGGGATTCGTGATCGCCGCTCCCCGAGAACACGTGGAAGGGAGAAAACGAAAATGGAAAAGCCAGTCGAGCCGTCCGCAAATACCGCATGGGACACCTCGTCCTGTGTACGCGGAATCTGGCGCCGTTTCGGGTCGGGGCCCTCGAAAACTGCCCGGATTCCCGCATAATGGCGGGTTCTATGGCGACGACCCCGACCGGCCAAGGCCAGCAGCAGCGCGCCGAGGCGCTCTACGAGCTCCTCGCGGAGCGGATCCTCGTCCTCGACGGGGCCACCGGAACGTGGCTCCAGGGGCAGGACCTGACCGCGGACGACTTCGGCGGCGGCGAGCTCGAGGGCTGCAACGAGAACCTCGTCCTGACCCGGCCGGACGTCATCCTCCGGATGCACGGCGACTACCTGGCCGCCGGCGCGGACATGGTCGAGACGGACACCTTCGGGGCCACACCCCTCGTGCTCGCCGAGTACGGCCTGGCGGACAAGGCCCTGGAGATCAACCGCCGGGCGGCCGAGATCGCGCGCGAAGCGGCGGCCGCGGCGTCCACCTCCTCGCGCCTCCGTTTCGTCGCGGGGTCGATGGGCCCGACGACCAAGGCCATGACCGTCACGGGCGGGGTGACGTTCGACGAGCTGGTCGTCCACTACCGCACGCAGGCCCTCGGCCTGCTCCAGGGGGGCTCGGACGTTCTGCTTCTCGAGACGACGCAGGACACGCGGAACCTCAAGGCCGGGCTGATCGGGATCGAGCAGGCCTTCGCCGAGATCGGCTGGCGGACGCCGGTGATGGTCTCCGTGACGATCGAGCCGATGGGGACCATGCTCGCCGGCCAGGACGTGGACGCGCTGTACGCCTCCGTGATGCACGCCCCCCTGCTCTCGGTGGGGCTCAACTGCGCGACGGGCCCGGAGTTCATGCGGGACCACATCCGCAGCCTCTCGGCGATCTCCAAGACGCTGACCTCCTGTTACCCGAACGCCGGGCTTCCGGACGTGCTCGGCCAGTACTCGGAGACGCCCGAGTCGATCTCCCGCGAGCTCGGCCACTTCATGCAGGAAGGCTGGGTCAACATCGTGGGCGGCTGCTGCGGCACGACGCCCGCCCACATCCGTGCGATCGCGGCGGCGGCCGAGGGCAGGAAGCCCCGCCGGCCGGCGATCCACTCGAAGACCCTGTTCTCCGGGATCGAGCTGATGGAAGCCGACGTCGACAACCGGCCGGTCCTCGTGGGCGAGCGGACGAACGTGCTCGGCAGCCGCAAGTTCAAGCGCCTCGTGGCCGCCGGGGACTGGGACGCCGCGGCCGAGATCGCGCGGGCCCAGATCAAGAACGGCGCGCAGATCATCGACGTCTGCCTCCAGGACCCCGACCGCGACGAGACGGCCGACGCCAACGCGTTTCTCTCCAAGGCCATCCGCATGATCAAGGCGCCCCTCATGCTCGACTCGACGGACGCGAAGGTCCTGGAGCTCGGGCTGAAGTGGAGCCAGGGCAAGGCGATCCTCAACTCCATCAACCTCGAGGACGGCGAGGAGCGCTTCAAGACGGTCGTGCCCCTGGCGCAGCGCTACGGCGCGGCGCTCGTCGTCGGCACCATCGACGAGGACCCCGAGCACGGCATGGCGGTCACCCGGCAGCGCAAGCTCGAGGTGGCGCGGCGGAGCTACACGCTGCTGACCGAGAAGTACGGCGTGCCCGCCGAGGACATCCTCTTCGACCCGCTCGTCTTCCCGTGCGGCACGGGCGACGAGAAGTACGTCGGGAGCGCCGAGGAGACGGTCGAGGGGATCCGGCTCATCAAGAACGAGTTTCCGGAGTCGAAGACCATCCTCGGCATCTCCAACGTGTCCTTCGGCCTGCCGGAGTCCGGACGCGAGGTCCTCAACTCGGTCTTCCTCTACCACGCGACCAAGGCCGGGCTGGATCTTGCGATCGTGAACACCGAGAAGATCGTCCGTTATCCGTCCATTCCCGAGGAGGAGCGCCGGCTCTCCGAGGATCTGATCTACAACCGGGGCGCGGATCCGGTCGCGGCATTCGCCAACTACTTCAAGGCCAAGGGCGCCGCCCCCAAGGCTCCGAAGGTCCGCGCGGGGACGCCGCTCGAGCGGCTTCCGCGCTACATCCTCGACGGCTCCAAGGAGGGCCTCGTCGACGATCTCGAGGCCGTACGCACGGGAGGCATGACCCCTCTCGACATCATCAACGGGCCCCTCATGGACGGGATGCGCGAGGTCGGCCGCCTCTTCAACGCGAACGAATTGATCGTCGCGGAGGTCCTGCAGTCGGCGGAGGCCATGAAGGCCTCGGTCACGCACCTCGAGAAGTTCATGGAGAAGTCCGGCGGCTCGCGCAAGGGCAAGGTGATCCTCGCGACCGTCAAGGGCGACGTCCACGACATCGGCAAGAACCTGGTCGAGATCATCCTGTCGAACAACGGTTACGAGGTCATCAACCTCGGGATCAAGGTGCCGCCGGAAAAGCTGGTCGAAGCCTACGAGGTGCACGCTCCCGATCTGATCGGTCTGTCGGGGCTGCTCGTGAAGAGCGCGCAGCAGATGGTGACGACCGCGCAGGACCTGACGGCCGCGGGCGTCACGGCGCCGATGCTCGTCGGCGGCGCGGCGCTCTCCCAGAAATTCACGGATCACCGGATCGCGCCGGCCTACGCCGGGCTCGCCGTCTACGCCGAGGACGCCATGCGTGGCCTCGCCCTCGCCGATCGGATTCTCTCGAGCGAAGAGGCGCGAAGCGTGCTCGCCGCCGAGTCGCAGAAGCGGCGGGAAGCCGTCAAGATGGACGTCCGGTCCGACCAGGAGATCCCGCTTTCCGCGCCGGCCGTGCGGAGTCCCGAGGTCGCGGTCGTCGAGGCGCAGCCCGCGCCGCCGCAGCATGCCGAGGAACGCGTCCTGCCCGAGCTGGATCTCGAGGAAGTCTGGAAGTACCTCAACCCCCACATGCTCTACGCCAAGCACCTCGGTCTGCGCGGCAGCTACCGCAAGCTGAAGGAAGCCGGCGATCCCAAGCTCGCGGAGCTCGAAGAAGTGATCGCGCGAGTCCAGAACGCCGGCTGGATCAAGGCGCGTGCGATGTACCGGTACTTCGGCGCCACCTCCGAAGCCAACACGCTGTCGGTCCTCGTGCCGGGCGGGGGAGAAGCCTGCTTCACGTTCCCGAGGCAGGTCGCGGGCGAGCGGCTGTGCCTGGCCGACTTCGTTCACCCGCACGTCAACGGCGCGACGCCGCCGGTGTCCGACTCGGTCGCTTTCTTCATCACGACGGCGGGCGAGGGGGTGCGCGCGAAGGCAGAGGAGCTGAAGAACGCCGGCGAGTACCTCCTCTGTCACGCGCTCCAGGCCCTCGCCGTCGAGACAGCCGAGGCCGCCGCCGAGTGGCTGCACGCGAAGCTCCGCGCGGCGTGGGGATTCCCGGATCCGCCCGAGACGACGATGCTCGACCGCTTCCAGGGCCGCTATCGCGGCAAGCGCTACAGCTTCGGGTACCCGGCTTGCCCGGATCTGGGGGACCAGGTGACGCTCTTCCGTCTCCTCGACGGCAACAAGATCGGTGTCGAGCTCACCGAGGGCTTCATGATGGATCCGGAAGCCTCCGTCTCGGCGCTCGTCCTCCACCACCCGCAGGCCCGCTACTTCGCCGCCTGAGCGGGTTTTCCCGCAACCCATTTGGCTCGAATGGGTTAAATCGCTCGATCTCTATCCTGAAACCGATTGCGTGGAATCCACGTATCTAGGCTAGGATTACAGAATGATCGACGCAATTGACGCAAGAATACTGACGATTCTCCAAGAAAACGCCAGAACGTCGAATGCCGAGATCGCTCGCCAGGTCGACCTGGCGCCCTCGGCCGTGTTCGAGCGCATCCGGAAACTGGAGGAGCGCGGCGTCATCGAGGGCTACTCGGCGCGCGTCAACGCCACGGCGGTCGGGCTGCCGCTTCTGTCGTTCATCTTCGTGCGCGACGAGGAGCGGCCCGGCGACGAGCGGACGTCGCAGCTCGTCTCCGCGATTCCCGAGGTCCTCGAGGTCCATCACGTCGCCGGCGAGGACTGCCTCCTGGTCAAAGTGCGCACCACCGATACCGACGCTCTCGGCAAGCTCCTGCGCGACCGGCTCGGCCGCATTCCGACGATCGTCACGACGCGGACGACGATCGTCCTCGGCACGGTGAAGGAAAGCTTCCAGCTACCGCTTCCGCTTCCGTCCGACGCGCCGAACGGGGCGCGGAGGAACCCGTCCGTGTCTGAGACGCGGCCCGGCGCGGCGAAGCCCTCGACGCTTGCGATCGTCGCGGCCTTTGCCGCGGTGTACGTGCTCTGGGGCTCGACCTACCTGGGCATCCGCTTCTCGATGGAGACGCTGCCGCCGTTTTTCACGCAGGGTGTGCGTTTCTTCCTCGCGGGCGTCCTCCTCTATGCCTGGGCGCGGTGGCGCGGAGAGAAGCCGCCGACGCGGCGCGAGTGGGGTGGCGCCACGATTACCGGAGCCCTCCTCTTCGTCTGCGGCAGCGGCGGCCTCGTCTGGGCCGAGCACTTCATCCCTTCGGGCGTGGCCGCGCTCGTCGTTGCAACCGAACCCATGTCCTTCGTGTTGTTGGAGGCCATGCGCCGCCGCCGTAGACCGCACGGGGTCGTTCTCGCCGGCCTTGCCCTGGGCACAGCGGGCCTCCTCGTTCTCGTCGGACCGGGAACGTTCTTCGGTGGCGAGCGCTTCCACCTCGGCGCCTGTCTCGTGCTCGTGGCCGGGACCTTCGCCTGGGCGTGGGGATCGCTCTTCTCGCGCGGCTCCCGGCTTCCGTCCTCGCCGCTCATGGCGACGGCGGCCACGCTTCTGACGGGCGGCGGGCTTCTCGCCCTCGTCGGAGTGATCGCCGGCGAGCTCGGACGGTTCGATCCTTCCGCCGTGTCGACGAAGTCGATCGTCGCGACGATCTATCTCTTCATCTTCGGCTCGATCGTGGGCTTCTCCGCCTATCTCTGGCTGCTGCGCAACGCGACCGCCTCGCGCGTATCGACGTACGCCTACGTGAATCCGATCGTGGCCGTCGTTCTGGGCTGGGCGCTCGCGGATGAGGCGCTGTCGCCGCGCGTCCTCGTGGCCGCCGTCATCATCATCGGCGCCGTCGCTCTCATCATTCGCCACGGCGGCGAAGAGGAAAATGCGACCGCCGAGGACTTCGGTTGCGCGAAAGCGCCGGAGACGCTCCATGCCTGAGACCGGCGCGTTCCGGCGTCCGGCTTCGCGGACCCAGCTCGTCCTGGCCTTCGCCGCGGTGTACGTCCTGTGGGGCTCCACGTATCTGGCGATCCGCTTCGGCGTCGAGACCCTCCCGCCGTTTCTGATGGCGGGCCTGCGCCATTCGATCGCCGGGATCCTGCTCTTTGCCTGGGTGCGTTTCTCCGGCACGCCGGCCCCGACGGCGAGGCAATGGCTGCCGGCGGCCGCGGTCGGCACGCTGATGCTCCTGGGCGGCAACGGCCTGGTGAGCTGGGCGGAGACGCGCGTGCCCTCGGGCCTCGCGGCGCTGATCGTCGCCTCGGTCCCGATCTGGATGACTCTTCTCCATGGCCTCGAGAAGAGGACGCGTCCGCACGGCGTCGTGCTTCTCGGGCTGGCCGCGGGCCTCGCCGGCCTCGCGTTCCTGGTCGCGCCGGGCCGGTTCGCCGGCGGAAGTCACGTCGACCTCGCGGGCGCGGGAGCGCTCCTGTCGGCCGCGCTCTTCTGGGCGATCGGCTCGCTGTACGCGCGCCGCGCCAAGCTGCCGTCCTCGACCCTTCTCGCGACGTCCATGGAGATGCTGACCGGCGGCGCGGCGCTGCTTCTGACCTCGGGCCTGGTGCGGGAATGGCGGGGCTTCTCCTTCGCCGATGTCTCGACGCGGTCCTGGCTGGCCCTCGGCTACCTCATCGTGGCGGGCTCGCTCGTCGGCTTCACCGCCTACATCTTCCTGCTCGGCGCGACGACGCCCGCGCGGGTCGGGACCTACGCGTACGTGAATCCGATCGTCGCCGTGTTCTTCGGGTGGGCCTTTGCGAGTGAGATCGTCACCGCGCGCATGGTCATCGCCGCGCTCGCCATCCTGGGAGCGGTCGCCGTGATCATTCGATACGGAGGGAACGCAGCAAGGAAAAGCGTCGCGCGAGAAGCGGCCCCGGAACCCATTCCGGAGCCCCGCCGCGCGGGGAGGAGCTCATGATCGTTCGGATCTGGAGGGGTCACACGCGAACGGAGGACGCCGAAAGCTACACGAAGTTCATCGAGAAGACCGGGCTCGCCGACTACAGGGCCACGCCGGGAAATCTCGGCGCGGCCATCCTGCGCGGGGCCGGGTCCCGGGCCGGCACCGCGGAGTTCCTCGTGCTGTCCTTCTGGAAAGACTTCGATGCGATCCGCCGCTTCGCGGGGCCGGACCCCGAGAAGGCGCACTACTATCCGGAGGACGATCGATATCTGCTCGGCAAGGAGCCGCACGTGACCCACTACGAGCTGGCGTCTCGCGTCGGCCCGCTCTGGGAAATTGCCGAGGAAAGGGCGACGGTGCGCTTCGCGGCCGAGGGCGACGAGTGACGGGACGGGGAGAGCTGGCTCTGCTCGACGCTCTCCTCGAGGACTCTTACCGTCGCCGGCCCTGGCAGGGACCGAGCCTGAAGGGTTCGCTCCGCGGCGTGAGCGCGCGCCAGGCCGTGTGGCGGCCGGCGCGCGGCCGGCACTCGATCTGGGAGCTGACGCTGCACGCGGCGTACTGGAAGTACGCGGTCCGGCGGATGCTGACGGGAGAAAAGCGCGGGTCGTTCCCCCACAAGGGCAGCAACTGGTTCGGTGCGCCCGCGGCGCCGACCGAGAAGGACTGGAAGGGGCTTCTCGCGCTCCTCGACGAGGAGCATCGAAAGCTCGCCGCGGCCGCCGCGCGTCTCTCCCCGGCCGACCTGTCGGGGAAGCCTCGCGGCAGCAGCCGCACGATCGCGAACCTCCTCTACGGCGTGGCGTCTCACGACGTCTACCATACGGGGCAGATCCAGCTGCTCAAGAGGCTCTGGCCGGGACGAAAGTCGAGAGCCTTGGGTCGAGGGTCGAGCTCAACCTCAACACTCGACCTCCTCCCCTGATAGCCTCTCGCGTCCATGGGGCGTCTCGTCGATCTGTCCCACGAGATCGAGCACGGCATGGTCACCTACCCGGGGCTCCCCGGCCCGGTGATCTCCGACTTTCTGGGACGCGAAGCCTCGCGCGGCCACTATGCCGAGGGCACGACGTTCCACATCGCCCGCATCCGCATGGTCGCGAACACCGGCACGTACCTCGACTCGCCGTTTCATCGATTCGCTCACGGCAAGGACGTGGCGGGCCTGCCCCTCGAACGGCTCGCCGACCTGCCGGGCGTCGTGATCGACGCCGCGAAGAGGGCTCGCGGCCGGGGATTGGATGAGGATCTCTTCGCGGGCCGCGAGCTTTCGGGCCGCGCCGTGCTCATCCGGACCGGGTGGGATGCCCACTGGCGGACGCCGCGATACGCCGAAGGGCATCCGCATCTCACCCGCGCCGCGGCCGAATACCTCGCGGGCGCGGGCCCGGCCCTCGTCGGCATCGATTCGCTGAACATCGACGACACCGAAGACGGCGTCCGGCCCGCGCACACGCTGCTGCTCTCGGCCGGGATCCCGATCGTCGAGCACCTCACGAATCTCGGCGCGCTTCCCGAAGAGGGTTTTCGCTTCCACGCCGTCCCGGCGCCGTTTCAGGGGCTCGGAAGCTTTTGCGTCCGGGCCTATGGAGTCGTTCCCTAAGGAGAGCCCCGATACTCGGGAAACCCTTGGCGGAGCCTTGCCGTAGAGGGTGCGCAGAGGAGATACCTCCATGCACCTGGCCCTGGTCTTCGGAGCCGCGCTCGCCCTGGCGACCCCCGCGCCCACTCCCGTGCCGCAGAAATCCTCCGCGGAGCTGGCGCGCGAGGCCCGCGCGGCGTACGACAAGGGCGACAAGGCGACGTTCCTCGCGATTTACGAGGAGATCGCGCGTCGGCGGCCCGACGACGTCTACGTGCTCTACAACCTGGCCTGCGGCCAGGCGCTCACCGGGAAGACGGCCGACGCGGAGCGCACGCTTCTCCGGATCGCGGAGCTGCGGGCGGTCTCCGATCTCGACGCGGACACCGACTTCGACTCGATCCGGAAGTCCGACGGCTACAAGAAGGCCGCGGCGAAGATGAAGGCCCTGCGCACCGAGCGCATCTCCTCCGGCGCCGTCGTGGCCTTTACGATTCCCGAGAAGGGCCTCGTGCCCGAGGGCGTCGCGTACGATCCGGTCACGAAATCCTTCTTCGTCTCCTCGATCCGCAAGCGCAAGGTCTTCCGCGTCGACGCGTCGGGCAAGGCGTCCGTGTTCGTGGCGCCGCGCGAGGGCGGATTGCGCACGGCGGCGGGGATCGCGGTGGATCCGAAACGCCGGTCGCTCTGGGTGGCGAGCGAGGCGATGCCGCACATGGAGGGCTACGTCAAGGACGAGCCGCTCCAGTCCGCGCTCTTCGAGTTCGATGCCGACACCGGAAAATTCCGCCGCGAGATCCGGCCCCCGGCGACCGAGAAACCGGCCGGCTTCGACGACCTCGCCGTCGCCGCCGACGGGCGCGTGTATCTCAACGACGGCGTCAACGGCCGTGTCTGGACGCTCGCGCCGGGAGCGGCGGGGCTCGAGATCTTCCTCGAGACGGACCTCTTCCGAGGCACGCAGGGCCTCGCGCCGACGCCCGACGGACGGACTCTCTACGTCTCGGACTACAGCGGGCTCTACCGGGTCGACGTCGCTTCGAAGAAGATCGCGCGTCTCGCCGTTCCGGCGGACGTCGCGCTCAACGGCGTGGACGGGCTCGTGTGGGCCGGCGGCAGTCTCTACGCGGTCCAGAACGGGGTGGTGCCCAACCGGGTCATCCGGGTGGACCTCTCCGCCGACGGCGCGACCGTGACCGGGGCTAAGATCCTCGAGATGAACCACCCGGCCTTCGACGAGCCCACGCTCGCAGTGGTCGCCGACGGCGCGCTCTACGTCACGGCGAACAGCCAGGGCGGGAAGTTCCAGAACGAGAAGAAACCGATCGCCCCGGAAGAGATGCAGGACGCGGTGATCCGCGAAACCGCCGCTCGCACCGGCGCCGCGTTGAGCGCTTGACGACGCGCATCCGCGTCTGCCTCGCCGGCGTGACCGGATGGGTTGGGCGCGGTCTCGCGCCCGCGATCGCGCAGGCCCCGGACCTCGAGCTCTCCGGCGCAGTCTGCCGTTCGCAGGCGGGCCGGCCGCTGGCCGAGGCCCTGAGCGATGCGAGTCTTCCGTCCATCATCGTGCGCGGCGCGGTCTCGGAGGCGCTCGCCGACGGCGCGGACGTCTTCGTCGACTACACGAGCGCCTCGGCCGTGAGGGCCCACGTCGCGGAAGCGATCGCGCGCGGCGTCCACGTCGTGGTGGGGGAGCTCGGGGCTGTCGGACGAGGAGTACGCCGGGACCGACCGGGCGGCGCGAGAGCGCGGCGTGGGGGTTCTGGCCGCGGGGAACTTCGCCCTGACGGCCGTGCTGCTCCAGCGCTTCGCCGAGATCGCGGCGCGGCAGATCCCGCAGTGGGAAATCATCGACTACGCCGGCGC
>CAWDSI010000017.1:0-19468 GCA_963804915.1 uncultured Acidobacteriota bacterium | reverse complement strand
TCGCCTCGTGCTCGACGCGCTGGCAAGCGAGGACCTGGCCGATGAGTCGAGTCCGGTGCTGTCCGGAGGCCTGGCCGTGCACACGGTTCTCGAGCACGATCCGATGCACCACGAAACGCTTCTGTACATCCTCCACCGGCTTCCGTTCGATCAGAAGATCCGGCCCGAGGGCCTCGCGGCGCCGAGGATCGGCGCGGAGCCGCCCGCCCGGCGGACGGCGCGCGTCGCCGCCGGCAGGGCGACGCTGGGCGCGGACCGGGACGAAATTCCGTTCGGCTGGGACAACGAGTTTCCAAGAATGCCCTCGATGTCCCGGCCTTCGAGATCGACGTCGACAGCGTCAGCAATCGCGATTTCCGGGAGTTCGTGGATGCCGGCGGATACGAACGAGGCGCTCTGGGACGAAGAGGGCTGGGAATGGCGCACCTCGCACGACGTCCGGCATCCGCTCTTCTGGGAGCTGCATCGCGGTGCGTGGATGTGGCGGGGAATGTGGGACCTGATCCCGCTGCCGATGGCCTGGCCCGTGTACGTGTCGCATGCCGAAGCCTCGGCGTTTGCCCGCTGGAAGGGGAAGGGCCGGCGGCTGCCTTCCGAGGCCGAGTTCCACCGCGCGGCGTACGGAACTCCCGAAGGCGTGGAGCGCGTGCACCCGTGGGGAGATGCGCCGCCTGATCCGACCCGCGGCCATTTCGATTTCGCGGGCGCGGATCCCGTGCCGTGGCTCGTATCCGCGAGGCGCGAGCGCCTGGGGCGTGCGCGATCTCGTCGGCAACGGCTGGGAGTGGACCTCCACGGTGTTCGCGCCGTTCCCGGGCTTCGCGGCCATGCCGTCCTACCCGCAGTACTCCGCCGACTTCTTCGACGGGAAGCACTACGTCATGAAGGGCGCCTCGCCGGCGACGGCGAAGGAGCTGATCCGCCGCAGCTTCCGCAACTGGTTCCGCGCCGACGTACCCGTACGTCTACGCGAGTTCCGCACCGTGGGGCCGGCGTCCTGATTCCCGAGAGCGCCCAGGCGCTCCCGCTCGAAGCGGTTCGGGACTTCGCCCGGGACGTCCGGCGCGATCTCGCGCTGACGCCGAAGCAGCTCCAGTCCCGCTATCTCTACGACGGTCTGGGCTCCGCCCTCTTCGAGGCGATCTGCCGCCTGCCGTGGTACCGGATCACGCGCGCCGAGGGACGGCTCCTCGCGCGGTTCGCGACGGAGATGGTCGAGCCCCTCCAGGATCCCATCACGCTCGTCGAGCTCGGCTGCGGCAGCGGCGAGAAACTGGCCCTGATCGCCGAGGCCCTCCGCGGGCGGCGCAGTGCGCCGTCCTCGTGCACCTGATCGACATCTCTCCCGACGCGCTCGAGCTCTCCGAGCGCATGCTCGGCGGCCTCGAGCACGTTCGGTCGTCGCCACCGCGCGACCTACGAGGTCGGGCTGCGCCACGCCGCTCGCAGCGGCCGGCCGCGGGAACGATGCTCGTGCTCTTCCTGGGATCGAACATCGGCAACTTCGATACCCCGGCCGCACAGGAGTTTCTGGCCGACATCCGCTCGGACCTGCGGCCCGGCGACGTGCTGCTTCTCGGCGTCGATCTCGTGAAGCCCGAGCACGAGCTCATGCTGGCCTACGACGACCCGCTCGGCGTCACCGCGGCCTTCAACAAGAACCTTCTCGCGCGCATGAACACCGAGCTGCGCGCCGACTTCGATCTCTCGGCTTTCGCGCACCGGGCGGTGTGGAACCCGATCGAGCGACGCGTCGAGATGCACCTGGAATCGTTGCGCGCCCAGACCGTCCGCCTCCCCCGGGCGGATTGCGTCGGTCGAGTTCGCGCGCGGCGAACGGATCTGGACCGAGAGCTCCTACAAGTACGACGCGGACCAGATCGTCCGCATGGGCCGCGAGGCCGGGTTCCGGCTCCACCAGCAGTGGATGGAGCCCGACGCGCGATTCGCGGTCGCCCTATTCGTCGCCGACTGAGAGGCGGCGCTGGGCGGGTGGCGTGGGCCGCGCTCCCGCCCGGACCGGCAGGGGACGCAGCACCGCGGGATCCGAAGTCGGCGCGCCGGGCGCGGTCGACGAGGTCGACGCGGGCGATCGAGCTTCGTCGCGCCACCGGCAGCTTGGGCAGGTTGCTCGCCGGCAGCGCCGACCCGACGGCCGCGGGCGCCGGCGGGGGACGTTGGGGTCCGGCGCGAGACGGAGCGGCGCCCACCTGGCCCCGGCGTCCACGCTCTTCAGCACGCCCAGGTGCGTTCCGGCGTACAGCACCGAGGTCGCGCGCGGATCGAGGGAGAGCGCGCTGACGTAGAGGTCCGGGTTCTGCATCACCCAGGAGCCCCCGCCGTCCAGCGACTTGTAGATGCCGACGGCCGTGGCGGCGTAGAGCGTCCTCGGGGTCGCCGGATCGATCGCGAGCCCCAGCACGTTCCAGCTCTTGAGGCTCTTGTGCAGGCCCTTCCACGTCACGCCGGAGTCGTCGCTGCGGAAGAGCCCGTCGTGCGTGGTCGCGTAGAGCGTCGAGGCCTTCGTCGGATCGAGGACGAGGGTCCAGACCGTGCCCTTGCTCAACTGTCCCAGGGTGTGCACCCACGTCGTTCCGCCGTCCGAGCTCTTGAAGATGCCTTCGCTGTTGGTACCGGCGTAGATGATCTGCGAAGACGACGGGTCGACGGCGATCGCGGTCACCGAGACGCGCGTCGTCGGGGGAGTGAGCTCCGTCCAGCTCGCCGCGGCGTCGATGCTCCGGAAAATCCGGCCACTTTCCGAGCCCACGAAGACCGCGCCGCCCTGCACGGTGACGACGCCGACATAACGCGAGGTGAGGCCCTGGTTGGCGGCCGACCAGCGGGCGCCGCCGTCCGTGCTCTTATAGACGCCGCTCTTGTCGGTCGTGGCGTAGAGCGTTCCGGCCGACGACCCGTCGACCGCCAGCGAGAGAACCGAGTGCCCTTCGAGTCCGCGGCCGCGCGCCTCCCAGTTCGCTCCGGAGTCCTGGGATCGGTAGAGCCCGCGCGCCGTCGCGGCGTAGAGCGTCGAGGGCGAGGACGGGTCCAGCACGAGCGCCGTGACGAGGCCGCCTTCGCCCTGGAGCACGAAGCCCGGGCCGGACTCGGCGGGTTTCACCGGCTCCGGCGTCTGGCCGCGGATGGGAAATGCCGCGGCCAGCAGAGCGAAGACGATCGAGGCCGCAAGCCGGATGGAGGTTCGTTTGTGGTTCACGCCCGCGGACTCCCCTGGGTCGAAAGACGAAACGCTACCACACGACATCCCGTCGAGCGTCGCTCGGAGGTCCTTCGGCTCTTCATACCGGCTGACGCATCTTCCTGGCGACGGGTCGACGTCGCATCCGACGTGCACCTTTTCGATCAGAGCGGCCGCGGTAAGATTTCGCCAAGAGAAGGAGCGTCGGCCCGATGAGGCTTCGCTTCGGCGATTGTGTCTTCGATCCGGACACGCGGCAGCTCGTGCGAGCGGGTCAACCGGTGCCGGTGCCGCCCAAAGTCTTCGAGCTTCTCGACGCCCTGATCCGCGAGCGGCCCCGAGCGGTCTCCAAGACAGACCTTCACCAGCGGCTGTGGCCCGACACCTACGTCTCGGACGCCAATCTCACCAACCTCGTCGCCGATCTTCGAGACGCGCTCGGCGACGATGCCAGGCATCCGCGGGTCATCCGAACGGTCCAGCGCTTCGGCTACGCGTTCGAGGCCGAGGCGGCATCCGAACCGGAGAGTCCGCCGGGCGTCGATTCCGACTCCGTCTATCGTCTCGTGTGGGGCAGTCGAGAGGTGACCCTCCGGGAAGGCTCCAACATCCTCGGCCGCGACCGGGACGCCGTTTTGTGGATCGACGTCTACAGCGTCTCGCGCCAGCATGCCCGCATCACCGTCACCGGAGAGGACGCGACGCTGGAGGATCTGGGCAGCAAGAACGGAACGTTTCTCGACGGGCGACCGGTGCAGGGCGTGACCGTCGTCAAAGACGGCGACGTGATCCGCATTGGAACGGTGACCATGACCCTGCGGCGATTCGATCCGGTTTCGACGAGGACTGCCGGCAGCCGCTGAACGCCGAAAGTCCTCGGATCGTGTCGCTGAGCTAGAATTTCGCGCGGATCAGCGATGAGGTTGTGCTTCGGAGACTGCATCTTCGACGGGGACACGCGGGAGGTGTTCCGGGGCGAGCGGCCCGTCACGATCTCACCCAAGGCCTTCTCGCTTCTGGAGTTGCTCGTCGAGTCCCGGCCGAGCGCGGTTTCCAAGACCGACATCCACGCCCGCCTCTGGCCGGGAGTCCACGTCTCCGATGCCAACCTGCCCAACCTCGTCGTCGAGCTGCGCGCGGCGCTGGGCGACGACGCTCGCCGTCCACACATCATCCGGACCGTGGCCCGCTTCGGCTACGCCTTCAGCGCCGATGCCCGGCCGGACCGGAAACGGGGAGAGGCCGAGCTCGGTACGCCGCGCTTCGCCTACCGGCTGGAGTGGGGGCGGCGGGAGATCGTCCTCGATCCCGGCGAGAACCTCATCGGCCGGGATCGGGACGCCGTGGTCTGGATCGACGACGACTCGGTGTCCCGCCGCCACGCCCGGATCCTGATCGGAGAGGAGGGCGCGACGATCGAGGATCTCGGCAGCAAGAACGGAACGACCGTCGGCGATCGCAAGATCGATGAACCGACCCGTCTCACCGAGAACGATGTCGTCCGGATCGGTCCCGCGACCCTGAGGTTGCGCATCCTGAAGCGCACGGGATCGACGCTCTCCAGCATGAAGGAGCGTCCCGCGAAGTGAGCCCGGCGGGGCGATCCCGCGCCCGTCGATTCATTGGCCTCGCGGGGGCAAGCAGGCGTTCCAAACTTCCTTCGTCCGGTGGGCGGCCCGCCACGTCGGCAAAGCGAAAGTGGATGCCCTGGTAGGCCGCGCATTCCGCGCCGGGGCGGGCATTTGACCCCCTCCCTCGCGGTGGTACCGTGCCGCGGTTTTGTCCACAGGAGGTGCCCCCTGAAACGTTTCATCGCCGCGGCCAGCCTCGTCGTGTGCGCCGTTGCCGCCCTGCCCGCAACCGAGGCCGTCGACCTCGACATGGTCACGAAGATCCGCCTCGAGGAATTCAACAACTCGAAGGTCATGGAGACGGCCTCGGAGCTGATGGACCGGATCGGTCCGCGCCTGACCGGTTCTCCGCAGATGAAGGAAGCGAACGAGTGGACGAAGGAGCGCCTCTCCGGCTGGGGCCTCGCCAACGCGAGGCTGGAGAGCTGGGGCCCGTTCGGCCGGGGGTGGACGTGGGAGGGCTGCTCGGTGCGGATGACCGCGCCGACCAAGACCCAGCTCGTCGCGATCCCGGAGGCCTGGACCGCGGGGACGTCGGGGCCGATCCGCGGCGCCGCGGCCCGGCTCAACATCAAGGAAGTCTCCGAGCTCGAGGGCCTCAAGGGACAGCTTCGGCGGCAAGATCGTCTTCCTGGGCGAAGCGCGCGACATCGGCCTCCGCGAGAAGCCCGACTCCCAACGCTACGACGAAGAGAGACTCGAAGCCGAGTTCCTCTATGAGATGCCGGGGGGCCCGCCGCGCTACAACCGCGCCGAGTTCGCGAAGCGCCGCGAGATCCGCAAGGCGGTGACCAAGTTCCTCGAAGAAGAGAAAGCCCTCGCGATGGTTTCCCCGGGCCGCGGCGACATGGGAACCTTCAACGTGCAGGGCGGCGGCACCTGGAAGAAGGGCGATCCGCAGGGGCTCCCGTCTCTCTCGATGGAGCCCGAGCACTTCGGTCGCGTCGCGCGACTCCTCGACCGCTCCGTGCCTGTCGAGATCGAGATGGACGTCCAGGCGCACTTCATCGAGGAAGACCTCATGCAGTGGAACACGATCGCCGAGATCCCGGGCGGCGACAAGAAGGACGAGGTCGTCATGCTCGGCGCCCACCTCGACTCCTGGCACGGCGCGACCGGCGCGACCGACAACGGCGCGGGCTCAGTCGTGGCCATGGAGGCCATGCGCATCCTCAAGGCGGTCGGCGTCAAGCCCCGGCGCACGATTCGGATCGGGCTCTGGAGCGGCGAGGAGCAGGGCGTGTACGGATCGCGGGCTTACGTCTCGCAGCACTTCGCGTCGCGGCCCGAGCCTTCGCCGGAGGAAAAGGACAAGCCTTTCTTCCTCCGCAAGAAAACCGGCCCGCTCACCGTCAAGCCGGAGCACGCGAAGCTGTCCGCGTATTTCAACCTCGACAATGGCAGCGGAAAGATTCGCGGGATCTACTGCGAGGACAACGCCGCGGTCGCTCCGATCTTCCGGGAATGGCTCGAGCCTTTCGCCGATCTCGGGGCGACGCTCGTGACGCTCAATCGGACCGGAGGCACGGACCACGAGTCCTTCGACGAGATCGGGCTTCCGGCCTTCCAGTTCGTGCAGGACGAGCTCGAGTACGAGACGCGCACCCACCACACGAACATGGACCTCTACGAGCGCCTCCAGAAAAACGACCTGATGCAGGCCTCGGCCATCATGGCCGCGTTTGCCTACAACGCGGCGATGCGCGAAGGGATGATCCCGAGAAAGCCCATGCCGAAGGACGAGCCGGCGAAGGGCGAGCCCGCGAAGGCCGCCCCCGCGCCGGTCGCCGACGCCGGCCCCTGCGAAACCCCAGGAGGCCGCCGCGCCGGGCCACTGACGGGGAGGATCTCCCCAGTTCTGCCGGACAGTGTCCCCGGGAGGGGGCGGCGGATAGTAGGATCGGGGCGTCGGGCCATGCGACGCATCCTGCGAATCGGCCTCGTTTTCGCCGCCACGGCCGCCGCCGCCGTCGTGCAGGCCCAATCTCCGATCACCCGCGAGTCTCGACCTGTGCGCCTTCTGCGCACCTGGCACGATCCGATGAAAACCCCGCGGGGCGACGTCTGGCGCCGCGTGGACGTCGTGTACGACTACGCGAAGGCCGCCGCCTTCGAGCGCGTGTACACCATGGACGGGCGCCTGATCCGCAACCGCCGCATCGTCGTGAATCCGCCGGCGCCGTCGCAGGAAGAGATCGATGAGGCGTTCCGCATCGTCCGTGCGGACGGCGAGATGGCGCGGATCCTCCAGCGATACGGGGAGAACCTCGAGGGGGGCTTTCTCATCGAGGAGGGCCGCGGCAAGGCCTGCGGGCCCGGCGCGCGCTGCCTCCTCATCCAGATCCTCTCGCCGGACCGGACGGGGCTCGTCCGCGTCATGGGCGTCGATCTGGTCCGCCGTGCCATTGCATACCGGACGTTCATTCCGTCCGAGCACCCCGGAGTCAAGTGAAGCTCCGCGCGCTCGTTCTTCCGGTACTGATGACCGTGGGCGCGGCCGCCATGCCCGCATCCGCCCAGCCCGCCTGCAGCGGGCCCGACGAGCGGCTGATGTCCTGGCCGGACGTGAATCCCGTGTGGCAGTTCTGCTGGCTGCGGCCCGCCGACTCGAGCGGCGCGAACGGGTCGGGCATCGAGATTCGCGACGTGCACTACAACGGCCACCTCGTGCTCAAGCGCGGCCACGTGCCGATCGTCAACGTCCAGTACGACACCGGAACCTGCGGCGGCGCGAACCACTGTTACCGGGACTGGACGAACACCGAGTGGAACATGCTCGCCGACAACGTCTGCCCGCCGCCGTACAGCGGCGGGACGTGCGGCTACGCCGAGCCGACGTGTCCTCCGGTGACCGTTTGCCAGCAGCATCAGGGCGTCGACGTCTGTACGGCCCCGCCTCCGGATTGCGTGCGTTCGTGCTTCCGCGGGGTGACCGCGGAGAAATTCGCCGACCGCCTCGTCCTGACCAGCGAGACCAGGGCGGGGTGGTACCGCTACGAGATCAAGTGGACGTTCTACCTCGACGGGCGCTTCCAGCCGACGTTCGGCTTCAGCGCCGTGGCGAACGGATGCGTGGCGTACACGCACCGCCACCATGCCTACTATCGACTGGACTTCGACATCGACGGGCCCGCCGGCGACATCGTGACCGAGGGGCCGCTGCCCGGGCCGGGCGATCCCGGGCGCGGCCGCCGCCCTCCGATCCTCGTTCTCCCGGCGGAGACCATGCGCATCCGTCGCGATCCGGCCATGACCTGGTCGGTCATCGACGCGGACACCCGCCGCGGTTATCGCATCCAGCCGGGCGCCGAAACGCTCCTGCCTGCGAATGCGTTCGCGGTCGGCGACGTCTGGCTGCTGAAATACAGCCCCACGGAGATCGACGACGTCGGCCAGAGCGGTCCGGCCTGCGCGGTCAAGATCTCCAATTTCCTGACCGGCGAGACGCTCGCCGACGACGTCGTGCTCTGGTACAGGGTCGGGGCGTCTCACGAGGGAGGCGATCTGGACGATTGCCACACCGTCGGGCCCATGATCGTGCCGGTCGGCGACTGGAGTCCCTGACCGGACGACGTCCCAAGAGTTTTGCTAGGATTCCGGGGATACACCGAACAAGGATGGTGGCTATGCGAAGGGCCTTCGCACCCCGGAGTCTGGTTGTCGGCGCGACGCTTTTGTGCGCTGCGACGCTCGCCCTCGCGGAGCGGTCCCTGGAAGTCACGCGGACGTCGCGGCCGGTCCGGCTGCTGCGGAGCTGGAACGAGACCATCAAGGCCTCCGGCGGCCGGGAGTACGTCCGCCGCGTCGAGCTTCTCTTCGACTATGAGAAGGCGGTCGCGCGCGAGAACTACTACACGCCCGAGGGCCGGCTCTACGGCTCCCGAGAGATCAAACAGAACCAGCCCCAGCCGTCGGCGGAAGAGATCGCCGAGGCGAAGGAGCTGATCCATGCCGACGCCAAGCTCGCCCGAATCATCGAGCGCCGCTCGGCCGCCTTCAATGGCGGATTCCTCCTGGAGGAGGCCCGGGGCATGCCGTGCGGGCCGGGCAGCCGTTGTCTGCAGATCCAGATTCTGACGCCGGACAATCTCGGTCTGCTTCGCTGGACGGTCGTCGATCTCGTCCAGCGGCGGATCGCGTATCCGGTGTATGTGCCGAGAGGGGTGAATCGATGAAGGCCCGCGCCGGTGTCCTCGCATTCGCCGTGCTGCTGCTGGCCGGGGGAGCCGCGCTGGCGCAGCCGAGCTGCTCGGGCGACGAAACCCTGATGTCCTGGCCGGATGTGGACCCGGTGTGGCAGTTCTGCTGGGTGCGTCCGCAGGACAGCAGCGGGCCCAACGGATCCGGCCTCGAGATCTCGAACGTCTATTACAACGGCCACCAGGTGCTGAAGCGCGGGCACGTTCCGATCGTCAACGTGCTGTATCCCAATGGCGGATGCGGCGGCTGCTACCGGGACTGGATGTTCACGGAACAGGGGTACCTCTCGAACAACGTCATCTCCCCGGGCTACTCCGAGCCGACGAGCCCGTGTCCCCAGACGGTCTGCGAGCTGCAGGCGACCGGGGGCGACTGTCCGTCGCTCGCGCCGCCGGACACCTGCGCGGGGGCGGTCTGCTTTACCGGCGTGGCCGCCGAGAAGCTCGCCGACCGGCTGGTCATGACCGCTCAGACGAGCGCCGGATGGTACCGGTACACGATGCGCTGGACCTTCCATCTCGACGGACGGATCGAGCCCTTCTTCGGCTACACCGCGGTGGGCAATCCCTGTCCGTCCCTGACCCACATTCACCACGCCTACTGGCGGCTCGATTTCGACATCGACGGCCCGGCGAACGACGTCGTGACCGAAGGCCCCAATCCTTCGGGCGGCGGTCGGAGCGGCCCGCGCTATCCGACGATCAACCTGCCCACGGAAGCCATGCGCAAGAACAACCGGCCGGCTCTGACCTGGTCGATCGCCGATTCCGGAACGCACCGCGGCTATCGGTTGGTGCCGGGGAACGAGGCCTCGCTTCCCGCCGACACCTTCTCCGTCGGCGACGTGTGGCTCCTCAAGTACAAGTCCAACGAGATCGACGATGCCGGCCAGTCCGGGCCGGCATGCGCGATCAAGTTCAACAACTTCGTCAACGGAGAGGGCCTGTCGACGGATCTCGTGTTCTGGTACCGCACCGGCGCGTACCACGAGGGCGGGGACCTCGACGACTGTCATCCCGTGGGGCCGATGCTCGTGCCGTTCGGCCCCTGGTCCGAAGGGGGCCGGGACTGACCCGACCGACGTCTCGGGAACATCTCCTCCGCGCGAGCCGTACATGATTCGTGAGTCGCTGCGTTTTCGAAGGGAGGGTCTCGTGTCGCTCCGCATGCGTTTATTCGCCGTCGCGCTCGCCGTGTCCCCGGCCGCCCTCGGACAGACCGCGGCTCCCGCCGAGCCGCCGACGATCAAACCGGGGGACAACCTGGTCGTCGAAGGCGTGCCGCCGGTTCCGGCGACGCTCGCCGACGACGTCTGGCGGTACACCGAGTTCCGGTCGGCCGCGTTCTCGAGCTGGCATCCGACCCGGCGGGAGATGCTCATTTCGACCCGCTTCGGCAATACGAACCAGGCCCACCTCGTGAAGACCCCCGGCGGCGCGCGGACGCAGATGACGTTCTTTCCGGAGCGCGTGTCCGGAGCCCGGTTCGAGCCGAAGACCGGCGACTCGTTCCTCTTTTCGAAGGACATCGGCGGCAACGAGTTCTTCCAGATCTACCGGTACGACTTCGCCGACGGCAGCGTGACGCTGCTGACCGACGGCAAGTCGCGCAACACCGGAGCGAAGTGGTCGCCCGACGGCCGGTGGATCGCCTACGGCTCGACCCGGCGCACCGGAAACGACGTCGACATCTACGTCGTGGCCGCGAAGGACCCCAAGTCCGAGCGGCGCGTCCTCGAGAACTCGGGCGGGGGCTGGGAAGTCGCGGACTGGTCACCCGACGGGACGAAGCTGGTCGTCGCCGAGGGGATCTCGATCAACGAGACCTACCTCTGGCTGGTCGACGTCGCCACGGGCGCGAAGACCGCGCTGACGACCAAGGGCAAAGAGACGGTCTCCTACGGCAGCGCGCAGTTCGCCAAGGACGGCAAGGGCCTCTACGTGACCACGGATGCCGGCTCGGAGTTCCAGAGGCTCGCCTACATGGACCTGGCCACGAAGAAGACCGACTTCCTGACTCCGGACACGGCCGACGTCGACGACATCGACGTCTCGGACGACGGGACGAAGATCGCCTACATCACCAACGAGAAGGGCGTCAGCGTCGTGCGTCTGATGGACCTGACGACGCGGCGCGAGCTGCCGGGGCCGAAGCTCCCGATCGGCGTGGCCGGAGGAGTGAGCTGGCACAAGGACGGCGGGGCGATCGCGTTCACCCTGGGCACGCCGCGCTCCAACGACGACGCCTATTCCTTCGACTTGAAGACTGGCAAGCTCGACCGCTGGACCACGAGCGAGCTCGGGGGCCTCAACCCGGAGACGTTCGCCGAGGCCGAGCTCGTGTCCTGGAAGAGCTTCGACGGCCGGGAGATCTCGGGCTTTCTCTACAAGCCGAATGCTTCGAAATATCCGGGCAAGCGTCCGGTCGTCATCGACATCCACGGAGGGCCGGAGGGCCAGTCGAAACCCGGATTCATCGGCCGGAACGACTTTTTCCTGAACGAGCTCGGCGTCGCTATGGTGTACCCGAACGTCCGCGGCTCGACGGGCTATGGCAAGACCTTCTCGAAGCTCGACAACGGCCTGCTGCGCGAGGGCACCTACAAGGACATCGGCGCTCTCCTCGACTGGATCGCGACGCGCCCCGATCTCGATGCCTCGCGGGTCATGGTCCAGGGCGGCAGCTACGGCGGCCACATGACGCTGGCCGTGGCCTACGTCTACAGCGACCGGATCCGCTGCGCGATCGACGTCGTCGGCCCGTCCAACTTCGTGACGTTCCTGCAGAACACCTCGGGCTATCGCCGCGACCTGCGGCGCGTCGAGTACGGCGACGAGAGGGACCCGAAGACACGGGCCTTCCTCGAGAAGACCGCGCCCCTCAACAACACCGAGAAGATCCGAAAGCCTCTCTTCATCATGCAGGGAGGCAACGATCCCCGCGTGCCGCTGTCCGAGTCCGAGCAGATGCTCCAGAAGATCCGCGCGGTCGGCACGCCGGTCTGGTACCTGATGGCGAAGGACGAGGGCCACGGCTTCGCCAAGAAGAACAACCGCGATTTCGCGTTTTACTCGGGGATCCTCTTCATGAAGGAGTTCCTGCTGAAGTGACGCGCGAAGACGGCTTCGCCGTCCTTCGCGCGTCATCCCGAGGCCGAAGGCCGAGGGATCCCGTGCTTTTCGCCACGGTTCTGATCGCGAAACTGCGCTTCGCCGTCGTTCGCCGGCCTTTAGCCGGCGTTGCCTACTGCCGAGGGTCTGCCGTTGCTGTCGGCTCGCGCGTCAGCCCTGAACGATCGCCTCGGCCTCGATCTCCACGAGCAGGGCCGGATCGATCAGCCGCGAGACCTCGACCATCGTGGCCGCGGGACGGATGTCGCGGAAGACCTCGCCGTGGGCGCGCCCGATCTTCTCCCAGTCGCCGATGTCGATGACGTACATGCGCGTGCGCACGACGTCTTCCAGGCGCGCCCCCGCCTTCTCGAGCGCCGAGGCGATGTTCCGGAGGGCCTGCACGGTCTGAGCGTACGCATCGCCTTCGCCGACGATCTTTCCGTCCGGTCCGGTCGCGGTGGTTCCCGCGACGTGCACGACGTCGCCGACACGGACGGCGCGCGAGTAGCCGACGACGGGCTCCCAGGGCGCTCCGGAGGAGATGTTTCGCCGGGTCATCGTTTCAAGGTTTGAGGGGCGACGTGGCGCCTCCGCCGAGGTACTTCTCCTGGACGTCCTGCCAGTGGGTCTCGTTCAGGACGCGGCGGAGAGCGGTGTTCAGCTTCGGCCGCAGCGGGCTGTCGTCGGCCAGCGGGAACGCAAAGGTCAGGACTTCCAGCGTTCCCGGCAGAATCTGGATGTGGCGCCGCTGCTCGCGGTCCGCGTAGTAGCGCAACACGTCGGAGCCGTACACGAGCGCGTTGATCTCGCCGGAGAGGAGGCCTTCTATTCCCGACGCCCCGTCGGGGTAGACACGCGCCATGATCCCTTCTCGCTGCAGGAGGCTCGTGGCGGCGGAGCCCTCGACCGTTCCGACGTGCGCGCTGTGGAGGCTCGCGGGGCCCTGGACCTGGCCGAACTCGACGACGGCGAGCTTGGCGGCCGTGAACGCGGTCAGCGCGGTGACGAGGACGAGGCTCACGAACATCCAGAACAGCGCGACGGCTCGTCCCCAGAAGGTGATCGGCACCTTGTCGCCGTACCCCACGGAGACCGTCGTGACGCCCGCCCACCAGATGCCCGAGCCGATGCCCTGGGCCGGCCGCCCCGCGAACATCGCGTTCCGCCGCCGCTCCAGCAGCCACATCGAGATGCCGGCCAGAAACACGAGGACGACGACGCCGGCGTAGAGCCGCAGCGCCGTGGGCGTCGACAGAGCCTCGACGACCGCGAGCCAGCGGTCCTCCGGCCGCATCCGGAGAACGGCGATGGAGACTCCCGACAACGTGTAACCGTGCGAGAAGTCGACCTCGCGCTCGCGCTCGAGCGTCACGGCGAAGGGTCCGGCGGAGGTGGCGTAGCGGCCATTGCCGATGCCGTCGAGGATCTCGTCGGGACCGGCCTCGACGAGGCGATAGGGCGTGTTCATGTCCGCGGCGAGCTCTTTCCAGAGGTCCACGGTGAGGCCGTACCACTCGCCGTTCGGTTTCTTCATCGAGAACGGCGGAGCCTGGTAAACGCCGACCTGAAGCTCCACAGGCGCCGGTGTGGGAGCCGGGGTCGCCGCCCTCGCCGCGGACGCGAGCGCGCCGAGGATCGCCGCGAGCGCCGTCAGAAGCCGACGGACCGTCATCTCTCCAGGTACGTGTATCTCGGGAAGACGTCCTCGAACTCGCGGTAGATCGCCCGGACCTCGTCCTTCTTGAGGGAGCGGCCGGCCACACGCTGCAGCTGCTTGTCGATCGAGTCGAGGATTTCGGTCCGGTCGTAGTTCATGTACTCGAGGACGCGCTCGCAGGACTCGCCCGGCAGCACGTCCTCGATCTTCGGCCGGCCTTGCTCGTCCACCGTCACGAGGACCTCGTGCGCCTCGCCGAAGAGATTGTGGAGGTCGCCGATGATGTCCTGGTACGCCCCCATCAGGCACACGCCGATGTAGTAGGGCTCGCCGTTGCGGAGCGCGTGGAGGGGGAGGGTCTCCTTGATGTCCCGCAGGTCGATGAACTTTTCGATCTTGCCGTCCGAGTCGCAGGTGATGTCGGCCAGCGTGCCCAGCTCCCCGGGTTTCTCGTTCAGGCGATGGATCGGGACGATCGGAAAGAGCTGGTCGATCGCCCAGATGTCCGGAAGCGACTGGAAGACCGAGAAGTTGAAGACGTACTTGTCGGCGAGCATGGCCTCCATGTCCTCGAACTCGTCCGGAATCTCCTTGAGGGTCTTCAGATCACGGTGGATCTTTTCGCAGATCTGCCAGAAGAGGACCTCGCCCTTCGAGCGGTCCTCGAGCGAGAGATGCCCGAGGTTGAACAGCGTGAAGACCTCCTCCTTGTACTGGAGGGCGTCGTGGTAGCTCTCGCGCAGCGTCTTCGCGTTGACCGTGTCGTAGATGGAGGCCAGCTCCTTGAGCACGTTCGGATCCGAGGCGGCGATGTGGACCCGGCGTCCCTGCTCGATCCGGTCGGCGACGTCGAGGACGTTGGTCACGAAGCACGGAGTGGTGCGCGACGATGGCGCGGCCCGACTCGGACACGATGTCGGAGGCGGGACCTTCTCCTCGTCGCAGATCTGCGGATGTTGTAGACGACGTCGCGCGCGTACTCCTCGACCGAGTAGTTCATCGAGGAGTCGAACGTCGATCGCGAGCCGTCGTAGTCGACCGCGAGGCCGCCGCCGACGTCGAGGTACTCGATCGGGATGCCCGAGCCCGCGGAGCTTCGCGTAGTCGCGCGCGGCCTCGCGGACGCCCGCTTGATCGTTGAGGATGTCGGGGATCTGCGAGCCGATGTGGAAGTGGAGCAGCTTGAAGGCAGTCCATGCATCGTCTTCGCTTGAGGATCTTCGACGGCCTCGAGGATCTCGGCGGTGGAGAGGCCGAACTTGGCGTGCTCGCCGCCGGACTTCGCCCACTTGCCCGCGCCGCGCGCGAAGAGCCGGACGCGCATGCCGATCAGGGGCTCACGTTCATCGTCCTCGCGACCTCGAGGATGCGCGGACCTCGGAGAGCTTCTCGGCGATGAGGATGACCTTCTTGCCGAGCTTGCGGCCGATCAGCGCCGTGCGGATGTAGGTGTCGTCCTTGTAGCCGTTGCAGATGATGAGCGTCTCGGGGCCAGGTCCGGCCGAGACGCGGCGAACATCTCCGGCTTCGAGCCGACCTCGAGGCCGTAGTCGTAGGGCCGTCCGGCCTCGACGATCTCCTCGACGACCTCGCGGAGCTGGTTGACCTTGATCGGGAAGACGCCGCGGAACTGGTTGCCGTACCCGTACTCGTCGATGGCCCGGGCGAAGGCGTCGTTCAGGTTCGCGACCGAGGCCGAGAGGATCTGCGGGAAGCGGATCACCATCGGCGTCGAGATGCCGCGTCGGGCGACCTCGTCGACGATGTGCTTCAGCGCCACCCCGCGCGAGGGCTCGCGCGTGGGGCGGACGACGAGATGACCGTCCTCCGAGACGTGGAAGAAACCCTTGCCCCAGTGCGGGATGCCGTAGAGGCTGGCGGCCTCCGTGAAGCGCTGGGTTTCGGGGCGGGCGCGGCCGGCCCGCACCGGGCGGGTTCGTCGGAGGGGTCGCGCGCTCGCCACGCCCGCAATCCTAAGTCAGTCGAGGCGAGTCGTCGAGACTCCGTTCCCGAACGACCCAACGAACTGCGTCCGACGTTCAGCCCTTGAGCTTCTCGCCGAGCTCCTCGAGCGCTTCGCCGGCCTTGCGGCGAAGCTTGCCGACGTCTTCCTGCAGCTCGCCGGCCGCGCGCTGATCGGCGCCCTCCTTCTGGAGATTCTCGTCGTCCAGCAGCGCTCCCGTGGCTTCCTTCACCCGGCCCTTCAGGTTCTCGGACTTTCCCTCACGCTCGTCTCGGTTCATGTCTCGGCCTCCTCCCGGCGGGATTGCAGGTTCCATGCCTCGCCGCCGGCCGGCACGCTGCGGACGTCGATGTCCATCTGCGGGTGGGGGAACTCGATCCGATGGCGCGTCAGGGCTTCGTGAACCTGGAAGTTCAGGTCGCTGACGAACCGGCCCGGGTGGTGCAGCATGGAATTCGTCCAGCAGAGAAGCTCGAATTTCAAGGCGGTCTCGCCGAAGCTCCGGAACCTCACCGACGGTGCCGGGTCGGCGAGGGCGCCGTCGCAGGCGGCCGCGGCTTCGAGGAGGGCACGCTCGACGTTGCGCAGGTCGACGCCGTAGGCGATACCGACCGGGATGCGGGTTCGGAACAGGGGGCGGGCGTAACTCCGATTGACGACGGTCTCGCTCGTCAGGCGGGAATTCGGAACGATCAGATGCACATCGTCGTTGGTCCGCAGAACGGTCGCCCTCGACCGGATCTCGGCGACCTGCGCCGAGACGTCTCCGATCTCGATCCGGTCGCCGACCTGGAACGGCCGCTCGATCAGAATGACCAGGCCCGCGACGAAGTTCTTGACGAGGTCCTGGAGGCCGAACCCGATGCCGACGCCGACCGCCGCGCCGAAGGCTGCGAGCGTGGTCGAGTTGATCCCGAGAGTCTGGAGCGCCGCGGCCGCGCCGAGGAAAAAGACGAGGTATCCCACGAAGCGGCCGAGCGCGTAACGGACTCCGGGAGACATCCGCGTCCTAGCGAGAAGACGGTTCGCGATGAGGCTCCGCGAGATGCGCGCCAAGAGATACGAGCCCGCGATGATCGCGAGCGTGACCACCAGGCTGGCCGGGGTGACCTTGGTGTCGCCGATCAGAAACAGTTCATGGTTAAGAACTTCTCCCACGACGATTGGGAGTGCAGGATCGGTGCCGGTGGGACGCCCGCTCAGGGCTTGCCGAGGACCTCCAGGGCCGCAAAGGCGAGCGCGGCCGCGCCCGTCTTGATGGTGGGCTCGGGGTCCGGCGCCCAGAGAGGGGAGTGCAGGGAGGGCAACTTCGTCGGATCCCCCCCGGCGGCGGCGATCACCTGGGCCGGCGTCGCACCGAGCCAGAACATGAGCGAGGGCGCGTTCGCCGCGCGGCCGAATTCGCCGAAGTCCTCACCGGCCATGGTGGGCGGCGGGGAGGAGACCTTGTCCTTGCCGAAGTTGGCCTCGAACGCCGCGCTGATGCGCTTCGCGAGCGCGGGATCGTTGTAGTTCGCCGGGTAGCCGCCGGCCTGGACGGAGACGAGCGGCTCCTTCGGCGCGCCGGCCGCCGCCGCTTCGGCCTTCGCAATGCGGGCGATCGCGGCGAGCAGCCGCTCCCGGACCGCGGACTTGAAAGATCGCACGGTCAGCTTGAGGGTCGTCTCGTCGGGGATGATGTTGTAAGTGGTCCCGCCGCGGATCGCGCCGACGGTCACCACGGCGGACTCGAGGGGATCGATCTCGCGCGCCACGATCGTCTGGAGCGCGACCACGATGCGCGCGGCGATGACGATGGGGTCGACCGTCAAGTGCGGCGTCGAGCCGTGGCCTCCTTTGCCGTACACCGTGATGTCGACGCGGTCGGAGTTGGCGTGCGCGTAACCCGGCGTGATTCCGAGCGAGCCGGCCGGAAGGTCGGGCACGTCGTGCAGCGCGAGCGCAAAGTCCGGCCGGCCGAACCGCTCGAGGAATCCGTCCTTCAGCATCGCCGACGCGCCGCCGCCGCCCTCCTCGGCCGGCTGGCCGACGAGGATCAGGGTTCCGCGCCACTCGTTCTTCACCGCCGCGAGCAGCGTGGCCGCTCCGACGAGCGTCGTCACGTGAAGGTCGTGGCCGCAGCCGTGCATGACCTTGACGGTCTCGCCCTTGTCGTCCTTGCCGGTCGCGACGCTCGCGTAGGGCAGCCCGGTCTTCTCCTCCATCGGCAGCGCGTCCATGTCCGCGCGCAGGAGGACCGTGGGGCCCTTGCCGTTGCGCAGCACCGCCACGACACCCGTCTTTCCGACGCCGGTGGTCACCTCGTAACCCAGCGCGCGAAGCTTCTCGGCGAGCTTTGCCGCGGTGCGCACCTCCTGGTAGCCGAGCTCGGGATTGCGATGCAGGTCCTCGTAGAACGCGCGGAGCTCGGGATAGATCGACGTCGTCTGCGCTTTCGGCGGATCGGGTGCCGTCGCGAGGAGTACGGCCGTCAGGAGCGGGAGAAGCACGGCGTGGACGAAATCATTCGCCGCGAGGCTGTGTCAAGGATCGTACACTGCTCTCGATGGCGAGCGGACGGCCGAGCGCATGGGCGGGTCTGGCCGCCGCGCTCTCCTCCCGGCGCATCGCGGCGGTCACGCTCCAGTCCTTCTCCTCCGGACTGCCGCTCGGGCTCGTCTGGATCGCCCTGCCCGCGCTTCTGACCTATCGGGGCGTCGACATCCGGACCGTCGGCCTTTTCTCGCTCGCCCAGGCGCCCTGGACGTTCAAGTTCCTGTGGTCTCCGCTCATGGACCGGTTCGGCCCGCGCTTTCCGCGGATGGGCCGACGGCGATCCTGGATTCTCGTCTGCCAGCTCGTGCTCGCGGCAACGATTCTCGTCCTGGCGGGCGTGGGAACGTCGGCGGACGTCACGGTCATCGCCCTGGCGCTCGTCATCGCGTTCGGCTCGGCGTCGCAGGACATCGTGATCGACGCGTACGCCGTGGAGGTGCTGGAGCGTTCGGAGCAGGGGCTCGCCGTGGGGGCGCGCACGGCCCTGGCGAGGACGGCGGTCCTCCTCTCGGGGGCCGTCGCGATCACTTTCGGCCAGCGGCTCGGGTGGCCGCCGTGCTCGCCTGCGTTGCCCTGCTCTTCGTGCCTCTCGCCGCCGTGGTTCTGTGGTCTCCGGAGCCGACGGCGCCCCCGCCGCCGCCCAGGACGCTGCGCGAGGCCCTGTTCGGCCCGCTGCTCGACCTCTTCCGGGCGCCAGGGGATCTTCCCGATCCTGGGGTTCCTCTTCTTCTACAAGTTCGGCGAGAACCTGGCGACGGCGTTATCCGGCCCTATCTGATCCAGAAGTGCTACGTGCCCGAGGACGTCGGGCTGGCCACGGCGACGATTGGATTGATTTGCCTGATCACCGGAACCCTCGTCGGCGGCGCCTCCACGGAGCGCATCGGGTTGACGCGCGCGCTCTGGATCTTCGGTGCGATGCAGGACGTCGGCTTTCTCGGACAGGTCCTCGTCGACCACCTGACACCCGGCTCTCCGTGCGCGGGCGGCGTGATCGGCGCGGTGATCGCCAGCCGATGTCCCATCGCTTCGCGATGTACGGGGCGATCGCACTCGAGAACCTCTGTCAGGGGCTCGCGACCGGAGCCTTCGGCGTCCTTCTCCTCCGCATGACCGAGCGCAAGTTTTCGGCGACGCAGTACGCGCTCTTCTCGAGCATCTTCGCGTTGG
>CAWDSI010000016.1:0-40084 GCA_963804915.1 uncultured Acidobacteriota bacterium | reverse complement strand
GTCGAGCCGTCCGCAAATACCGCATGGGACACCTCGTCCTGTGTACGCGGAATCTGGCGCCGTTTCGGGTCGGGGGCCTCGAAAACTGCCCGGATTCCCGCATAATGGCGGGTTCTATGGCGACGACCCCGACCGGCCCGGGCCAGCAGCAGCGCGCCGAGGCGCTCTACGAGCTCCTCGCGGAGCGGATCCTCGTCCTCGACGGGGCCACCGGAACGTGGCTCCAGGGGCAGGACCTGACGGCGGACGACTTCGGCGGCGGCGAGCTCGAGGGCTGCAACGAGAACCTCGTCCTGACCCGGCCGGACGTCATCCTCCGGATGCACAGCGACTACCTGGCCGCCGGCGCGGACATGGTCGAGACCGACACCTTCGGGGCCACGCCCCTCGTGCTCGCCGAGTACGGCCTGGCGGACAAGGCCCTGGAGATCAACCGCCGGGCGGCCGAGATCGCGCGCGAAGCGGCGGCCGCGGCGTCCACCTCCGGGCGCCTCCGTTTCGTCGCGGGGTCGATGGGCCCGACGACCAAGGCCATGACCGTCACGGGCGGGGTGACGTTCGACGAGCTGGTCGTCCACTACCGCACGCAGGCCCTCGGCCTGCTCCAGGGGGGCTCGGACGTTCTGCTTCTCGAGACGACGCAGGACACGCGGAACCTCAAGGCCGGGCTGATCGGGATCGAGCAGGCCTTCGCCGAGATCGGCTGGCGGACGCCGGTGATGGTCTCCGTGACGATCGAGCCGATGGGGACCATGCTCGCCGGCCAGGACGTGGACGCGCTGTACGCCTCCGTGATGCACGCACCCCTGCTCTCGGTGGGGCTCAACTGCGCGACGGGCCCGGAGTTCATGCGGGACCACATCCGCAGCCTCTCGGCGATCTCCAAGACGCTGACCTCCTGTTACCCGAACGCCGGGCTTCCGGACGTGCTCGGCCAGTACTCGGAGACGCCCGAGTCGATCTCCCGCGAGCTCGGCCACTTCATGCAGGAAGGCTGGGTCAACATCGTGGGCGGCTGCTGCGGCACGACGCCCGCCCACATCCGTGCGATCGCCGCGGCGGCCGAGGGCAGGAAGCCCCGCCGCCCGGCGATCCACTCGAAAACCCTGTTCTCGGGGATCGAGCTCATGGAAGCGGACGTCGACAACCGGCCGGTCCTCGTGGGCGAGCGGACGAACGTGCTCGGCAGCCGCAAGTTCAAGCGCCTCGTGGCCGCCGGGGACTGGGACGCCGCGGCCGAGATCGCGCGGGCCCAGATCAAGAACGGCGCGCAGATCATCGACGTCTGCCTCCAGGACCCCGACCGCGACGAGACGGCCGACGCCAACGCGTTTCTCTCCAAGGCCATCCGCATGATCAAGGCGCCCCTCATGCTCGACTCGACGGACGCGAAGGTCCTGGAGCTCGGGCTGAAGTGGAGCCAGGGCAAGGCGATCCTCAACTCCATCAACCTGGAGGACGGCGAGGAGCGCTTCAAGACGGTCGTGCCCCTGGCCCAGCGCTACGGCGCCGCCCTGGTCGTCGGCACCATCGACGAGGACCCCGAGCACGGCATGGCGGTCACCCGGCAGCGCAAGCTCGAGGTGGCGCGGCGGAGCTACACGCTGCTGACCGAGAAGTACGGCGTGCCGGCCGAGGACATCCTGTTCGACCCGCTCGTCTTCCCGTGCGGCACGGGCGACGAGAAGTACGTCGGGAGCGCCGAGGAGACGGTCGAGGGGATCCGGCTCATCAAGAACGAGTTTCCGGAGTCGAAGACCATCCTCGGCATCTCCAACGTGTCCTTCGGCCTGCCGGAGTCCGGACGCGAGGTCCTCAACTCGGTCTTCCTCTACCACGCGACCAAGGCCGGGCTGGATCTCGCGATCGTGAACACCGAGAAGATCGTCCGTTATCCGTCCATTCCCGAGGAGGAGCGCCGGCTCTCCGAGGATCTGATCTACAACCGGGGCGCGGATCCGGTCGCGGCATTCGCCAACTACTTCAAGGCCAAGGGCGCGGCCCCCAAGGCTCCGAAGGTCCGCGCGGGGACGCCGCTCGAGCGGCTTCCGGGCTACATCCTGGAGGGCTCCAAGGAAGGGCTCGTCGACGATCTCGAGGCCGTGCGCACGGGAGGCATGGCGCCTCTCGACATCATCAACGGACCCCTGATGGACGGGATGCGCGAGGTCGGCCGCCTCTTCAACGCGAACGAGCTGATCGTCGCGGAAGTCCTGCAGTCGGCGGAGGCGATGAAGGCCGCGGTCTCGCACCTCGAGAAGTTCATGGAGAAGTCCGGCGGCTCGCGCAAGGGCAAGGTGATCCTCGCGACCGTCAAGGGCGACGTCCACGACATCGGCAAGAACCTGGTCGAGATCATCCTGTCGAACAACGGCTACGAGGTGATCAACCTCGGGATCAAAGTTCCGCCCGAAAAGCTGGTCGAAGCCTACGCGACGCACGCGCCCGATCTGATCGGCCTCTCGGGGCTGCTCGTGAAGAGCGCGCAGCAGATGGTGACGACCGCGCAGGACCTGACGGCCGCGGGCGTCACGGCGCCGATGCTCGTCGGCGGCGCGGCGCTCTCCCAGAAATTCACGGATCACCGGATCGCGCCGGCCTACGCCGGGCTCGCCGTCTACGCCGAGGATGCGATGCGCGGCCTCGCCCTGGCCGACCGGATTCTCTCGAGCGAAGAGGCGCGAAGCGCGCTCGCCGCCGAGATCGCAGAAGCGGCGGGAAGCCGTCAAGATGGACGTCCGGTCCGACCAGGAGATCCCGCTTTCCGCGCCGGCCGTGCGGAGTCCCGAGGTCGCGGTCGTCGAGGCGCACCCCGCGCCGACGCGGCGATGAACGCGTCCTGCCCGAGCTGGATCTCGGGGAAGTCTGGAAGTACCTCAACCCCCACATGCTCTACGCCAAGCACCTCGGTCTGCGCGGCAGCTACCGCAAGCTGAAGGAAGCCGGCGATCCCAAGCTCGCCGAGCTCGAACAGGTGATCGCGCGAGTCCAGAACGCCGGCTGGATCAAGGCGCGCGCGATGTACCGGTACTTCGGCGCCACCTCCGAAGCCAACACGCTGTCGGTCCTCGTGCCGGGCGGGGGAGAAGCCTGCTTCACGTTCCCGAGGCAGGTCGCGGGCGAGAGGCTGTGCCTGGCCGACTTCGTCCACCCGCACGTCAACGGCGCGACGCCTCCGGTGTCCGACTCGGTCGCCTTCTTCATCACGACGGCGGGCGAGGGTGTGCGCGCGAAGGCGGAGGAGCTGAAGAACGCGGGCGAATACCTCCTCTGTCACGCCCTCCAGGCCCTCGCCGTCGAGACGGCCGAGGCCGCCGCCGAGTGGCTGCACGCGAAGCTCCGCGCGGCGTGGGGATTCCCGGATCCGCCCGAGACGACGATGCTCGACCGGTTCCAGGGCCGCTATCGCGGCAAGCGCTACAGCTTCGGCTACCCGGCGTGCCCGGATCTGGGGGACCAGGTGACGCTCTTCCGTCTCCTCGACGGAAACAAGATCGGCGTCGAGCTCACCGAGGGCTTCATGATGGATCCCGAAGCTTCGGTCTCGGCGCTCGTCCTCCACCACCCGCAGGCCCGCTACTTCGCCGCCTGAGATCGGTTCCCGCAACCCATTTGGCTCGAATGGGTTAAATCGCTCGATCTCTATCCTGAAACCGATTGAGTGGAATCCACGTATCTAGGCTAGGATTACAGAATGATCGACGCAATTGACGCAAGAATACTGACGATTCTCCAAGAAAACGCCAGAACGTCGAATGCCGAGATCGCCCGTCAGGTCGACCTGGCGCCCTCGGCCGTGTTCGAGCGCATCCGGAAACTGGAGGAGCGCGGCGTCATCGAGGGCTACTCGGCGCGCGTCAACGCCACGGCGGTCGGGCTGCCGCTTCTGTCGTTCATCTTCGTGCGCGACGAGGAGCGGCCCGGCGACGAGCGGACGTCGCAGCTCGTCTCCGAGATTCCCGAGGTCCTCGAGGTCCATCACGTCGCGGGCGAGGACTGCCTCCTGGTCAAAGTGCGCACCACCGATACCGACGCTCTCGGCAAGCTCCTGCGCGACCGGCTCGGCCGCATTCCGACGATCGTCACGACGCGGACGACGATCGTCCTCGGCACGGTGAAGGAAAGCTCCCAGCTACCGCTTCCGATCCGACGCGTCCGAACGGGGCGCGGAGGAACCGGTCCGTGTCTGAGTCGCGGCCCGGCGCGGCGAAGCCCTCGACGCTCTGCGATCGTCGCGGCCTTTGCCGCGGTGTACGTGCTCTGGGGCTCGACCTACCTGGGCATCCGCTTCTCGATGGAGACGCTGCCGCCGTTCTTCACTCAGGGTGTGCGTTTCTTCCTCGCGGGCGTCCTCCTCTATGCCTGGGCGCGGTGGCGCGGAGAGAAGCCGCCGACGCGGCGCGAGTGGGGTGGCGCCACGATCACCGGAGCCCTCCTCTTCGTCTGCGGCAGCGGCGGCCTCGTCTGGGCCGAGCACTTCATCCCTTCGGGCGTGGCCGCTCTCGTCGTTGCAACCGAACCCATGTCCTTCGTGTTGTTGGAGGCCATGCGCCGCCGCCGTAGACCGCACGGGGTCGTTCTCGCCGGCCTCGCCCTGGGCACAGCGGGCCTCCTCGTTCTCGTCGGACCGGGAACGTTCTTCGGTGGCGAGCGCTTCCACCTCGGCGCCTGTCTCGTGCTCGTGGCCGGGACCTTCGCCTGGGCGTGGGGATCGCTCTTCTCGCGCGGCTCCCGGCTTCCGTCCTCGCCGCTCATGGCGACGGCGGCCACGCTTCTGACGGGCGGCGGGCTTCTCGCCCTCGTCGGAGTGATCGCCGGCGAGCTCGGACGGTTCGATCCTTCCGCCGTGTCGACGAAGTCGATCGTCGCGACGATCTATCTCTTCATCTTCGGCTCGATCGTGGGCTTCTCCGCCTATCTCTGGCTGCTGCGCAACGCGACCGCCTCGCGCGTGTCGACGTATGCCTACGTGAATCCCATCGTCGCCGTGTTCCTGGGATGGGCCCTCGCCGGCGAGCCGCTGTCGCCGCGCGTCCTCGTGGCCGCCGTCATCATCATCGGCGCCGTCGCTCTCATCATTCGCCACGGCGGCGAAGAGGAAAATGCGACCGCCGAGGACTTCGGTTGCGCGAAAGCGCCGGAGACGCTCCATGCCTGAGACCGGCGCGTTCCGGCGGCCGGCTTCGCGGACCCAGCTCGTCCTGGCCTTCGCCGCGGTGTACGTCCTGTGGGGCTCGACGTATCTGGCGATCCGCTTCGGCGTCGAGACCCTCCCGCCGTTTCTGATGGCGGGCCTGCGCCATTCGATCGCCGGGATCCTGCTCTTCGCCTGGGTGCGCTTTTCCGGCACGCCGGCCCCGACGGCGAGGCAATGGCTGCCGGCGGCCGCGGTCGGCACGCTGCTGCTTCTGGGCGGCAACGGCCTGGTGAGCTGGGCGGAGACGCGCGTGCCGTCGGGCCTCGCGGCGCTGATCGTCGCCTCGGTCCCGATCTGGATGACTCTTCTCCATGGCCTCGAGAAGAGGACGCGTCCGCACGGCGTCGTCCTTCTCGGGCTGGCCGCGGGCCTCGCCGGTCTCGCGTTCCTGGTTGCGCCGGGCCGGTTCGCCGGCGGAAGTCACGTCGACCTCGCGGGCGCGGGAGCGCTCCTGTCGGCCGCGCTCTTCTGGGCGATCGGCTCGCTGTATGCGCGCCGCGCCAAGCTGCCGTCCTCCATGCTCCTCGCAACCTCGATGGAGATGCTGACCGGCGGCGCGGCGCTGCTTCTGACCTCGGGCCTGGTGCGGGAATGGCGGGGCTTCTCCTTCGCAGAGGTCTCGACGCGGTCCTGGCTGGCCCTCGGCTACCTCATCGTGGCGGGCTCGCTCGTCGGCTTCACCGCCTACATCTTCCTGCTCGGCGCGACGACGCCCGCGCGGGTCGGGACCTACGCGTACGTGAATCCGCTCGTCGCCGTGTTCTTCGGGTGGGCCTTTGCGAGTGAGATCGTCACCGCGCGCATGGTCATCGCCGCGCTCGCCATCCTGGGAGCGGTCGCCGTGATCATTCGATACGGAGGGAACGCAGCAAGGAAAAGCGTCGCGCGAGAAGCGGCCCCGGAACCCATTCCGGAGCCCCGCCGCGCGGGGAGGAGCTCATGATCGTTCGGATCTGGAGGGGTCACACGCGAACGGAGGACGCCGAAAGCTACACGAAGTTCATCGAGAAGACCGGGCTCGCCGACTACAGGGCGACGCCGGGAAATCTCGGCGCGGCCATCCTGCGAGCGCGCGCGCTCGGCGGACGCAGCGTCCCGGGCCGGGCCGGCACCGCGGAGTTCCTCGTGCTCTCCTTCTGGGAAGACTTCGACGCGATCCGCCGCTTCGCGGGGCCGGACCCCGAGAAGGCGCACTACTATCCGGAGGACGATCGATATCTGCTCGGCAAGGAGCCGCACGTGACCCACTACGAGCTGGCGTCTCGCGTCGGCCCGCTCTGGGAAATTGCCGAGGAAAGGGCGACGGTGCGCTTCGCGGCCGAGGGCGACGAGTGACGGGACGGGGAGAGCTGGCTCTGCTCGACGCTCTCCTCGAGGACTCTTACCGTCTCCGGCCCTGGCAGGGACCGAGCCTGAAGGGCTCGCTCCGCGGCGTGAGCGCGCGCCAGGCCGTGTGGCGGCCGGCGCGCGGCCGGCACTCGATCTGGGAGTTGACGCTGCACGCGGCGTACTGGAAGTACGCGGTCCGGCGGATGCTGACGGGAGAAAAGCGCGGGTCGTTCCCCCACAAGGGCAGCAACTGGTTCGGTGCGCCCGCGGCGCCGACCGAGAAGGAGTGGAAGGGGCTTCTCGCGCTCCTCGACGAGGAGCATCGCAAGCTCGCCGAGGCCGCCGCGCGTCTCTCGCCGGCCGACCTGTCGGGGAAGCCCCGCGGCAGCAGCCGCACGATCGCGAACCTCCTCTACGGCGTGGCGTCTCACGACGTCTACCATACGGGGCAGATCCAGCTGCTCAAGAGGCTCTGGCCGGGACGAAGTCGAGAGCGAAAGTCGAGGTAGCTCGCCTCGACGCTTCGACCTCGACCTCCCTCTGATAGCCTCTCGCGTCCATGGGGCGTCTCGTCGATCTGTCCCACGAGATCGAGCACGGCATGGTCACCTACCCGGGGCTCCCCGGCCCGGTGATCTCCGACTTTCTGGGACGCGAGGCATCGCGCGGCCACTATGCCGAGGGCACGACGTTCCACATCGCCCGCATCCGCATGGTCGCGAACACCGGCACGTACCTCGACTCGCCGTTTCATCGATTCGCTCACGGCAAGGACGTGGCGGGCCTGCCCCTCGAACGGCTCGCCGACCTGCCGGGCGTCGTGATCGACGCCGCGAAGAGGGCCCGCGGCCGGGGATTGGATGAGGATCTCTTCGCCGGCCGCGAGCTTTCGGGCCGCGCCGTGCTCATCCGGACCGGGTGGGATGCCCACTGGCGGACGCCGCGATACGCCGAAGGGCATCCGTATCTCACCCGCGCCGCGGCCGAATATCTCGCGGGCGCGGGCCCGGCCCTCGTCGGCATCGATTCGCTGAACATCGACGACACCGAAGACGGCGTCCGGCCCGCGCACACGCTGCTGCTCTCGGCCGGGATCCCGATCGTCGAGCACCTCACGAATCTCGGCGCGCTCCCCGAAGAGGGTTTTCGCTTTCACGCCGTCCCGGCCCCGTTTCAGGGGCTCGGAAGCTTTTGCGTCCGGGCCTACGGAGTCGTTCCCTAGAGAGAGCCCCGATACTCGGGAAACCCTTGGCGGAGCCTTGCCGTAGAGGGTGCGCAGAGGAGATACCTCCATGCACCTGGCCCTGATCTTCGGAGCCGCGCTCGCCCTGGCGACCCCCGCGCCCACTCCCGTGCCGCAGAAATCCTCCGCGGAGCTCGCGCGCGAGGCCCGCGCGGCGTACGACAAGGGCGACAAGGCGACGTTCCTCGCGATTTACGAGGAGATCGCGCGTCGGCGGCCCGACGACGTCTACGTGCTCTACAACCTGGCCTGCGGCCAGGCGCTCACCGGGAAGACGGCCGACGCGGAGCGCACGCTTCTTCGGATCGCGGAGCTGCGGGCGGTCTCCGATCTCGACGCGGACACCGACTTCGACTCGATCCGGAAGTCCGAGGGCTACAAGAAGGCCGCGGCGAAGATGAAGGCCCTGCGCACCGAGCGCATCTCCTCCGGCGCCGTCGTCGCCTTCACGATTCCCGAGAAGGGCCTCGTGCCCGAGGGCGTCGCGTACGATCCGGTCACGAAATCCTTCTTCGTCTCCTCGATCCGCAAGCGCAAGGTCTTTCGCGTCGACGCGTCGGGCAAGGCGTCCGTGTTCGTGGCGCCGCGCGAGGGCGGATTGCGCACGGCGGCGGGGATCGCCGTGGATCCGAAGCGCCGGTCGCTCTGGGTGGCGAGCGAGGCGATGCCGCACATGGAGGGCTACGTCAAGGACGAGCCGCTCCAGTCCGCGCTCTTCGAGTTCGATGCCGACACCGGAAAATTCCGCCGCGAGATCCGGCCCCCGGCGACCGAGAAACCGGCCGGCTTCGACGACCTCGCCGTGGCCGCCGACGGGCGCGTGTACCTCAACGACGGCGTCAACGGCCGTGTCTGGACGCTCGCGCCGGGAGCGACGGGGCTCGAGATCTTCCTCGAGACGGACCTCTTCCGGGGCACGCAGGGCCTCGCGCCGACGCCCGACGGACGGACTCTCTACGTCTCGGACTACAGCGGGCTCTACCGGGTCGACGTCGCTTCGAAGAAGATCACGCGTCTCGCCGTTCCGGCGGACGTCGCGCTCAACGGCGTGGACGGGCTCGTGTGGGCCGGCGGCAGTCTCTACGCGGTCCAGAACGGGGTGCAGCCCAACCGGGTCATCCGGGTGGACCTCTCCGCCGACGGCGCGACCGTGACCGGGGCTAAGATCCTCGAGATGAACCACCCGGCCTTCGACGAGCCCACGCTCGCGGTGGTCGCCGACGGCGCGCTCTACGTCACGGCGAACAGCCAGGGCGGGAAGTTCCAGAACGAGAAGAAACCGATCGCCCCGGAAGAGATGCAGGACGCGGTGATCCTGAAACTGCCGCTCGCACCGGCGCCGCGTTGAGCGCTTGACGACTCGCATCCGCGTCTGCCTCGCCGGCGTGACCGGATGGGTCGGGCGCGGTCTCGCGCCCGCGATCGCGCAGGCCCCGGACCTCGAGCTCTCCGGCGCTGTCTGCCGTTCGCAGGCGGGCCGGCCGCTGGCCGAGGCCCTGGGCGATGCGAGCCTTCCGTCCATCATCGTGCGCGGCGCGGTCTCGGAGGCGCTCGCCGACGGCGCGGACGTCTTCGTCGACTACACGAGCGCCTCGGCCGTGCGGGCCCACGTCGCCGAAGCGATCGCGCGCGGCGTCCACGTCGTGGTGGGGAGCTCGGGGCTGTCGGACGAGGAGTACGCCGGGATCGACCGGGCGGCGCGGGAGCGCGGCGTGGGGGTTCTGGCCGCGGGGAACTTCGCCCTGACGGCCGTGCTGCTCCAGCGCTTCGCCGAGATCGCGGCGCGGCAGATCCCGCAGTGGGAAATCATCGACTACGCCGGCGCGAAGAAACCCGATGCGCCTTCGGGCACGGCGCGCGAGCTCGGCGCGCGCCTCTCTGGCGTCCGCGCGCCCGAGATCGGCGTGCCGGTCGAGAAGACTCTCGGGGCGCCCGAGGCTCGGGGCGCGTCGCTCGGCGGGACGCGGGCGCACTCCGTCCGGCTGCCGGGCTTCGTCTCCTCGATCGAGGTGCTGTTCGGCCTTCCCGGCGAGCGGCTCACGATCCGGCACGATTCGTCGTCGAGCGCCGAGCCCTACATCGGCGGGACGCTGCTGGCGATCCGCCGCGTGTCCTCGTTCACCGGCCTGAGGCGGGGGCTCGACAGCGTGATGGAGCTTTAGCTCTCTTCTTCACGGGTCTGCTGAATCCGGGATTTCCGCCCCGCTGTGGTGGTTATGATCGCCGCGTGCGGACGAAACTCGCAGTCGCGGTACTGCTCGGCATCGCCATTGCCGTGTCGTCGGTCTCCGTCGCCCGTGTCCGGGCGCATGAAGGGCGGGCCCGTGATGAGGCCTCCCCGAATCGCCACGCGACGAAAGCGGCGCCGGTGCCGCCCGACGTCGTGCTGACGCAGATCGCGGGACCGCTCGGCGGCATCACGGCGATCACTCACGCCGGCGACGGCCGGCTCTTCATCACGCTCCAGCGCGGCCGGATCCTGGTCTGGGACGGCGCGACCGATCCTGCCCACGCCGTTTCTGGACATCTCGGACCTCATCGTCTGCTGCGGCGAGCAGGGGCTGCTGTCGACGGCCTTCCATCCGAGCTACGCCGAGAACGGGTTCTTCTACGTCGACTACACGAACACGGCCGGAGACACCGTCATCGCGCGTTACTCGGTCTCGTCGGACTCCGAACGTCGCCGACCCGTTCAGCGGCGTGCCGCTGCTGACGATCGACCAGCCCTTCGCCAACCACAACGGCGGGCAGCTCCAGTTCGGCCCGGACGGGTTTCTCTACATCGGCATGGGCGATGGCGGGAGCGCGGACGATCCGCAATGCTTCGCCCAGCGGATGGAGCCTCAGGCGGGCCGCCAGGACCTGCTCGGCAAGCTTCTCCGGATCGACGTGAACCAGAGCATCGACACTCCGCCGTACTACGGCATCCCCGCGGACAATCCCTTCGTCGCGTCGGGCGGGCCGGACGAGGCCTGGGCGAAGGGCCTGCGGAATCCGTGGCGCTTCTCGTTCGACCGGCTGACCGGCGACCTCTTCATCGGCGACGTCGGCCAGGGCCAGATCGAGGAGATCGACCTTCAGCCCGTGGCGAGCGCCGGCGGAGAGAACTACGGCTGGAAGATGATGGAAGGCACCCGCTGCACGGGCAACGACGGGAATTGTCCGGGGGGCACGCCGGCCTGCGACTCGCCCGAGCTGACTCTGCCGATCCTCGAATACGACCACGGCGGCGGCCGCTGTTCCGTGACCGGCGGCTACCTGTACCGGGGCCTTCGCATCCCGGCGCTCTACGGACGCTACGTCTACGGCGACTACTGCTCGGGCGAGATCTGGGGAGCGTTTCTCGACGGCGACACGTGGGCGACGGAGCTTCTGCCGATCGAGACGGGCGGCCTCCAGACCTTCGGCCAGGATTTCGCCGGCGAGCTTTACGTCGGAAATTCCGACGGGGTCCTCTATCGGATTGATCCCGTGGCTCCGGCGTCGCCGGTCATCGACACCGTCACGCCGCACCAGGGCTACGACCGCGGGTCCGACGAGGTGATCATCACGGGGTCGGGCTTCGCCGCCGACGCTCAGGTGCTCTTCGGCATCACGCCGGCGCTGTCGGTGACGGTGGTGTCTCCGACGGAGCTGCGCGTCCTGTCGCCGCCCCACGCCCGCGGTGTCGTCAACGTCTCCGTGGAGAATCCGGGCGCGCCGGCAGACGTCGAACTGGCGGGTTTCGTCTTCATCGGGATGCCCCGCGTCACGCCGCGTCCGGGTGAGACCCGGGTGATCACGCGGACTTCGAACTGAGCTCCGGCAGCCTCCTCAGGTCCCGCCGGCCCCACGCGAGAAACGCCGCGGCGGAGAGCGCGGTCAGAAGGACGCCGTAAGCCGCGGCCACGCCGATCTCCTGGAGGCGCAGCGCCGAGAGGATCTCGATCGAGATCGGCCGCGTCGAATACGTGTAGAGCACGATCGACACGACGAAATCGCCCAGCGACGTCAGAAACGCGAGGCTCGCGCCCGCGAGCAGCGCGGGCTTCAGATGCGGAAGAACGATCCGCGTCAGGCGCCGCCCGGCGCCCGCCCCGAGAGAGGCGGCGGCTTCCTCGAGCGCCGGATCCATCTGGCGAAGTCCGGCGAACGCAGCGCGGCCGGTGAGCGGCAGGCTCCGCACGAGATATCCGAGAGGCAGGATCGCCGCGGTCCCGACGAGGACGAAACGCGCGGCCGCCGGCCGGTGAACCGAGAAGGCCGCCGCGAGGGCCACCGCGAACACGGTCCCCGGGAGGGCCCACGGCGCCGCGATGAGCCACTCGAGGGCGTTCCCGAGCGCGAAACGTCCGCTCCGGCGTCCGCGCACCGCGGCGTCGGCGGCGAAGAAACCCAGAAGGAGCGCCGCGGCGGTCGCAGCGGCGGCCATCCAGAGCGAGTTGACGATCGGCCGCAGATGCTCGGGCTCGCGGAAGAGGCTCGCGTAGTTGCCGAGGTCGAGGACGGGCGGCAGCGCCTCGGTCGTCCACGTGTTGCGCGGGACGAACGAGAGAAGGATCAGCGAAGCGTGGGGGAGCAGGAGCAGCGCGGCGAGCGCCCATCCCGCGGCGGCGAGGACGAAGCGCCCGCCCGCGAGCGCCCGCCGCGGGGCGATGCCGCGGACCGTGCCGACGACCGAGCGCGCTTCCGTCCGGCGCAGGAGATACAAACCGGCGAAGCCGACGGCCGCGAGCGCCACCGTCTCGACCATCGCGAGGCTCATGTCGCCGTTGAGCTTCGAGGCCACGATCTGCGTCGTCATCACCCGAAAGCTGCCGCCGAAGACGTAAGGCGCCGAGAAAGAGGCCAGCGACGTCATGAACGTGAGGAGCGCGGCGCCCGAAAGGGCGGGCGAGAGAAGCGGCAGCGTCACCGCGAACGCCGTGCGCCATCTCCCCGCGCCGAGGCTCTTGGCCGCCTCGAGGTAGGCGAAGTCCAGCCGGGCGAGGCCCGCTCGCGTGAAGAGATAGAAGTAGACGTACATCGAATACGCGTGCACGAGGAGGATGGCCGCGGGGCCCGAGAGCCGCCAGGGAGGGTGCTCGAGCCGCAGGACGGCCTGGACGGCGCGCGACGCGAAACCGCTTTCGCCGTAGAGAAAGAGAAACGCGATGACGCCGACGAGCGGGGGGAGAGCCACGGGCAGCGCGACCAGAACGCCCAGGGCCCGCCGGCCCGGAAATTCGGCGCGCTCGAAGAGGAACGCGAGGGGCACGCCGATCGCCGCCGACAGGATCACGGTGGCGAGCGAGATCCACAGGCTCGCCCAGAGCGCCTGCCACTCGGCCGGCCGGCGGGCGAAGTCCGCGAAGTGGGCGAGGGTGAAGCGCGGCGCACCCAGGGCTTCGAGAAGCGTCAGGAGGAGCGGGTACCCGACGAGCCAGAAGAGGAGGATCGCCAGAGCGGCCGCGACCAGCGGCCGGCCTCGCGAGAGCCTCATGCCGTCTCCGATCGCGGAAACACGCGGGGCACCGGGCCGCCGGGCGCCGGGACCACGAACACCCGATCGCCGTCGCGGGCCGCGAGCGGCGGCGCGAGGACCTCGATCTCGCCGGCCGCTTCGGTCACGACCCGGAAGTACGCGACGCGGCCGGCGTAGCGCCGCTCGGCGACCTCTCCCGGGAGGGCGTCCGGCCGCGGCCGGGCGGTGAACTCGAGCGCTTCCGGGCGGACGACGAGATCGGCGTCGGATCCTTCGGCGACCGGAGCGCCCGGGATCGCCGGCCACACGGGGCCGTGGGGGAGCCGCGCGCCGGAAGACTCCCAGACGACCGGGACGACGCTCGAGCGGCCGATGAACGTCGCGACGAAGCGGGTCTCGGGCTTCTCGAAGAGCTCCTCGGGCGTTCCGATCTGCTCGAGCCGGCCCGCGTTCAGGACGGCCACGCGATCGCCGAGCTCGAAAGCTTCCTCCTGCTCGTGGGTCACGAAGAGAGTCGTGATCCCGATGCGCCGGATCGCGCGCCGCAGCTCGCGGCGGGTCTTCTCGCGCAGAGTGGGATCCAGGTTCGAGAGCGGCTCGTCGAGCAGGAGCACGCGGGGCGACGGCGCGAGCGCGCGGGCCACCGCGACGCGCTGCTGCTGGCCGCCCGAAAGCTCCGTCACGCGCCGGTCCTCGAAGCCCGACAGGCCCGTGAGGGCGAGCATCTCGGCGACACGCTGGCGCGCGGCCGCCGGACTCCCTGCGTCCCCGCGAGAGCTGAGCCCGAAAGCCACGTTCTCCCCGACCGTCATGTGCGGGAAGAGCGCGTAGTGCTGGAACACCATCCCGAAGCGCCGGCGCTCGGGGGGGACGCGCGTGACGTCCTCGCCCTCGACGAGGATCCGCCCGGAGTCGAGGGCTTCGAATCCGGCCGTCAGCCGGAGCACCGTCGTCTTTCCGCTGCCCGAGGGCCCGAGGAGGGCGACGATCTCGCCCGCCGCGGCGGTGAGCGAGACGTTCCGCACGGCGGCGAGGGCTCCGAAGCGCTTCTCCAGCGCTTCGAGCCGCAGAAACTCGGACATGGCGGGGAACGCTATCTCAATCCGAGACGAGCACGAGCGAGGCCGCAAGCAGCAGAACGAGAAGGACGGCGTTGACCGGCAGGAAGCGGCGCCAGAAGCGACGGAGATCTCCGCCTTCGCGGGCGAAGAGCTGCGCGCCGATGAGGTTCGCGAGAGACGCGATCGGCGTGCCGCAGCCGCCCGTGTTCACGCCGTGCAGGAGGGCCCCGAAGGCCGCGGCCGACGTCGCGGCGGGCGCGAGCAGCATGGCGGCCGGAACGTTCGAGAAGAGCTGGGAGAGGAGAGCGCCCCAGAGCACGAGGCCGCGGGCCGGATGCCCGAAGAGCCGGCCCGGATCGAGCGACGAGTACAGGCGGCCGCGTTCGAGGCCCGCGATCCCGACGAAGAGAAACGCGAAGACGAAAACGAGAGAGAAGTCGGTCTCGCGGATCCGGCGGCCGAGCAGCGCCGCGCCTCCGATCGCGAGGACGAGCGGCACCCGGTGGTCCAGAACGTCGAAGATCGAGGCGATCTCCGCGGCCAGAAGCACGAGGCACGCGGCCGCGAGGCCCGGATGGACGTCGAACTTTTCGGTGACGGGCGGAGCCAGGCGGCGCTTCGGCACGAGGATCGGAACGGCCGCGGCCAGGAGGACCGCCGAGACCGCGACCCAGGGAGCCTGGTTCGCGAAGAACGCGGCCGGTGTGAAGTGCCCGCGTGTATAGAGAAAGAGGTTCTGAGGATTGCCGATCGGGCTGGCCGAGCCGATCAGGTTCGCGGCGGCGATCTCGAGCACGACGATCGGCGCGAGCTCGAGATCCGCGACCTTGCGGAAGAGCATCGTGAACGGCACGACCAGGAAGAGCGCGACGTCGTTCGTCAGAACGGCCGCGAGAATCCCGGAGGCGCCGAGCATCCCGTACGCGAGGCCGCGCGCGCTGCCGGCGTGCCGGGTCACGGCGACGACGAGGCGATCGAACAGGTCGGAGTCCTTGCCGAGCTCGACCGCGATCGTGAGGACGAAGAAGAGCGTGAGCAGGCGCACGTCCATGAGCCCCGGGATCTCCGAAATCCGGACGCGTCCCATCGCGACGGCCGCCACGGCGAGCGTCGCGGAGGCCGTGAGCAGAAGCCTCTCGAAGAGGAACGTCTTGACGACGTGGTGCGGGAGGAGCCGGCGGACGGTGGACCTCACGGCTGCGAGGGCGGAGGCTCCCTTGCCACGGATGGTCTGGTCCCACGTCGCCATCCACTCGGCGCCGTGCTTGTCGACCAGCGCCCAGTCGACGTCGGCCGGCACCATGTCGCGCTCGACGTCGCGGGCCCATTGCGGAAGGTCATCGCCCATGTCCATGCGGGCGGGAAGACGGTACGTCTTCTCGGCGGCGAGGCGCTGCATGGGCTTGGTGCCGAGAAAATCGACGAAGCGCTTCGCGGTCTCGGCATGGCGGCTGCCCGCCACGACGCCGACGGCGTCGTCGATGACCGGCGTGCCGCTCTTCGGGAAGACGTACTGGAGCGGAGAGCCGCGCTCGCGCTCGAGCAGCGTGTCGGGCAGGTCCCAGATCGTGAGGAGGCCTTCCTGCCGGACGATCTTTTCGTAGAGGAGGATGGGGTTGAAGACGTACTCCTTGGTCTGCGTGTCGAGCCGGCGCGAGCCACGCGAAGCCGGCCGCCGGTGGAGCCCGTCTCCTTCACGGACTTCGCCAGGATGAATCCCCAGACCGAGCGCATCGTGCCCGAGGCGAGCGGATCGCGAATGAGAATCTTGCCCTTCCACTTCGGATCGAGGAGGTCGTTCCATTCGCGCGGCGCGTCGGCGGCCGCGATGGCCTTCGAGTTGTAGACCGGCATCGCGGGCGTGCGGTAGAGCCCGAAATAGAGATCGCCCGCGTGCCGGCTGGCCGGCGCGACCGCGTCCGCCCAGTCGGGGCGGTAGGACTGGAGGAGGCCGTCCCGCGCGGCGCGCGCGAAGGTCGTGTCCGGCCCGCCGTACCAGACGTCCGCCTGCGGATTCGCCTTCTCCGAGCGCAGCCGGTCATAGACCTCCTGGGAGCCCATGTCGAGCCAGCGGACGTCGACCTCCGGGTGCGCCCGCTCGAATTCCTTCTCGACGAGGCCGAGGAGGTCCCGGCCGTGCGGCGAATAGATCGTCAGGGGCGTGCGGCCGTCGGAGCGGCAGCCGGATGCGGCGGCCGTGACAGCCCCGATCAGGCCTCCGAGAAGAAGAACGCCGGCGCCGAAACGCTTCACGGGACTGGCGTCGGCTGGCCGCGGCGCTTCATCATCTCCTCGTACTGCTTGCGCTGCTCGGGCGACATGCGTTTGAGGGCCTCGCTCAAGGCCTTCTCCTGCTCGGGAGTGAGGCCTCCGACGGCGAAGCCGGTCTCCTTGTAGTCCGCCGGCACCGAGAAGAGCGAAGCCGAGAGCGGCTTCTTCTGGGCGCGAACGAGCTCCATGACGGTCATCGGCTCGGTCGAGCCCTTCTGGCGGATCGACCAGCGGACGGGGAAGCCCTCGATGCCCTGCTCGCGCAGGGCCTTCAACCACGAGCGCGCCTCGGGGTCGTTGCGATTCATGGCCGCGATCCAGTCGGCGGACGGGCCCAGCTCCTTCGTGACGCAGACTTCGAAGTCGGTGCCCTTGGAGGACGTGACGCGCGCGTTCTGGCAGGCGTAGCCGGCGACCCGGTCGCTGCCGAGCTTCTCGACCTTGTAGTCCTCTTTCGTCACGGACTTCATGTCCTCGCGGGCCGGCTTCGTGTCCCAGACGGAGTAGGTCTTGTTCTCGTCGTTGACCAGATAGACCTTGTCGGCATTCGGCAGCGCGGCGAGCATCGTCATCCGGATCTCGGTCGGCGCCTTCTTCGCCTGCGCTCCCGGTCTTCATGACCCACTCCATGCGGAAGCCGGCGCTCGACACGTACATGCGCGCGGTCCCTTCGATCGGCGAGCCCTTCTCGCGGCGGCTCGTGATCTTGAAGTCCGCCTCGCCCTCGAACTGTGCCGAGGCCGCCGCCGCGGTCAGGAGAAGAGCCAGAGTGACGGCGATTCGCTTCATCGAGACGTCCTCCCTGGAGTCAGGATTTCCAGCCGATCAGGTTTGCGAGAAGACGATACGCGCCGGGCACGCCGGCCGGAAGCTGTCGGAAGAACGCGAGGCCGGTGTACACGTAGCGCCCCTTGCCGAGCTTCGCGGCGAGGAGGCCGCCCTTCAGCTCGGGGCCCCCCGGGTCGGCCATCGCGAGCAGCGGCGTGTACTCGGGCGCCCACGAGCGAGCGAAATACAGGCCGCGCTCCTGAACCCAGCCGCTCCAGTCCTCGGGCCCGATGCGGTTGGGCGTCGTGAAGACGGGGCTCGAGGGATCGAGCACGCTCACGGCCGCCGTTTCGTCCGTGACACGGTCGTGGGGCCGCGCGATCTCCAGCGGAAACGGCGCGTAGCCGCCCTGGACGAACGGGTACTGCTGGTACTGGACGATCAGGAGGCCGCCGTTCCTGACGTAGTCGAGGAGGCGGCCATTCGTCCGGGCGAGGACGGGATCCGTTTCGTAGGCGCGGCTTCCGACGAGGATCGCGTCGTACACCGAGAGGTCTCCGGTCTCGAGCTCGCGCGCCGACAGAATCTCGACCGGCAGGCCGACGCCCGCCAGCGCTTCGGGAACGCGGTCGGCCGCGCCGCGGACGTAGCCGAGGCGGCGGATGGCAGGAAAGCGAAGATCCGCCGCCGCAATGACGGCCTGGGACGGGTCGGGCATGGGAGTGCGGGGGATGTATCCGTAGTCGATGAGCCGGATGCCGAGATCGTGCCGCGGCGCCGCCGTCGACCTTCGCGACGAAGCGGACCGCCTGGCGGCCGGGCCGGAGCTGCGACGGCGCGCGGAGAGCCACGTCGAAGAACGCCCTCTCGCCGGCTTTTGCGAACGAGAAGGGCAGGGGCGTCGTCGCGGGCCAGCCGGCGGGCGGCACGACCTCGAGGCGGCCGGCGAGTGGCCGTGCCGCGTTCGAAGTGAGCGTGACCTCCAGCCTCTTCTCGGCGACGTCCGCGGGCCAGACGAGCAGATCGGGCGCGACGGCCACTTCCAGAACAGGCGCCGCGCGCACGGGCCGGCGGACCTCGCCGAGGGCCTGGTCGCGGAGGCGGTACGCCACCTCGCGCTCGAGAACGACGGTCTCACCGCCGATCTTCAGACGGGCGAAGGCGGTGAGAGGCGAGCGCTCGAAGGGCTCGCCGCGCACGGAGGCGGGCGCCGCGCTCCAGTCGTAAAGATCGCCGCGCAACGGCTTCTCGAGGAAGTAGGGAATCGTCGGAGGCGCTCCGGCGGGCACGGTGGCGCGGGCCTTCCACTCCTCGAGCTTGTCCGGCGGCGACCGTGCGGGCGCCGGCGGCGTGGCGCTTCGATGGTCCATCCGTCGGCCGACTCGAGCGTCACGCTCTCCACCTCGACCCGGTCGGCCCCGGCGTTCCACACCGACGCCGTCACCTCGAACGCCTCCCCGGGCGCGGCGATCTCGCGCGCGGAGACCGCGTCGAGCGTGACCTCGGCCGCCGAGGCGAGGGCGCCTTCGGCCAGCGCGATCTTCTCGTCGAGAAGCATGGCGGTGCCGCCGTCGCCGTCCCGAACCTGGACTCCGGGCCGCGCGAAGGTTCGACAGGATCCCCGCCAGCGCCGGCACCGCGGACGCGAGCCCCGGCGAGGAAACGCGGCGCCGGGTTTCGGCGACGCTGGCTTCGACGTCGTCGAGCTTCTTCGCGATGCTCTCGCGGCGCGTCGGATCGCGCACCTCGGCCGCCATCGCGCGCAGGTGCGTGTCGACTCCCGAGAAGAGGTCGTCGCCGCTCCGGCCGGCGCCGCCCTCCACCCAGCCGACCGAGGTGTGGTTCGGGCCCGGCTCCTGGAGCTGGCCCATGTCCTGAGAGCGGTGGAGGCTGCGGCTCGCCATCGCGATCTGGTAGACCGACTTTCCCGAGAGCGGATCGACGCGCCCCGTCTGGAGAACGACGGTCGTGGCGTCCTTGTCCTCCCAGTAGCCCGTCTCCTGCAGGAGCGTTCCGGGCGACCACGGCGTCAGCCCCTCCGCGGCGAGACCCGGAAAGGCCGCGGGATCGCCGGCAAGACGGTAGGCCTCGCGCGCCGTCACGCCGGCGGCCTGATGCTGGCCGTGCCCGTCCCGCGCGGTGCCGTTGAAAATGCTGACGACGACCTGCGGGCGAAACCGCCGCATCACGCGCACCGCGTCCTCGAAGAGATCGTCCTTCGGCCACTTGCGCAGCGTCTCGTCGAGCGAGCGGGTGAAGCCGAAATCGTAGGCGCGCGTGAAGTACTGTCGGGCGCCGTCCAGACGCCGCGCCGCCGCGAGCTCCTGCGAGCGCACGAGACCCAGGCCGACGCCGAGGTCGGGCCCGACGAGGTTCTGGCCGCCCTCGCCCCGCGTCAGGGACAGGTACGCGGCCTCGCCTCCGAGGCCGCGGGCCACGTACGCCAGGATCTCGCTGTCCTCGTCGTCCGGATGCGCGGCGACGACGAGGAGTCGTCGATGCGTTCCGAGCTTCGCCAGCGCCCGGTCGAGCGCTTCGAGGCCGCCGGCGGCCGGAGGCGCAAGCGCGTAGCCCGACGCCGCCGCCTCGTGTGCGGGCGGCGCTGCGGAGATCCACAGCGCCGCGCCGACAGCGACGAATGCACGCACGCGCTGCGCGACGGCGAATGCCTGCGCCGCGTCCGCGCGACGGCGAGGACGCCGGAGCGCCGCCGCACTACTTCTTGAAAGACTTTCGGACGAGAGGCGCGGACGCCGCCGCGGCCGCCCCGAGCAGGGCCGCCAGAATGCGGGCCTTCTTCCGGGCGTCCATGCCTTTCCACTCCTTGGCGAGACGGGTGACGGTCTGGCGCGAAGCCTTCGAGGCGCGTCCCGAAGGCGCGGCGCACCGCGGTCGCTCCCTGGCCCGAGGCTTCGGCGATCGCGGCCCGGGCGATGGCGACGCCGCCCGTGATGGATCTGGATCACGCCCTCGATGTTCGCCGGACGGGCCGAGGTCTTCCGCCGGGCGGAAGAGGTTCCGGCCTTCCTGCGGCGTGTGGCCGGGCGGGGCTTCCGCGCGGCCGTCGCGGCCGTCTTCTTGCGGGCGGCCGGCTTGCGCCGCGTCTCGGCGAGATCGGCACGACCGTATTCCCTTCGTCGTTGTCCATGTTTACCTCCGGGTCCATGACCATGTGACTCCTTCGCGATCGGATTCTCGGGCCGGCCCGGCGACCATGCGCCCGTGAGGGCGGGCTCCCGGACGGCCCGGATAACGGAATCTAGCATCTTCTTTGCACGTATATCTTCCAGTGGTGGAAACGGCCGTATCTCTCGACCGGGAGGCGCTCGCGTCCCGATACCTGCGAAATCGCGAGCGGGCCGAGGCGATCTTCGACTCGGTGCGCCCCGAGGCCTACGAGGCCCGACCCATTTCCCTGCGCAATCCCATCTGTTTCTACGAAGGCCACCTTCCGGCGTTTGCGGTGAACACGATCGTCAAGCGGGGTCTGGGGCGGCCCGGGGTGGACGAGGGGCTCGAGACCCTCTTCGAGCGCGGCATCGATCCCGAAGACGAGCAGGCGACGCCGAAAGGGGCGTCGGCGTGGCCGTCGCGAATCGAGATTCGCAGCTTCGGAGCCGCCGCGGACCGGCGCGTGCTCGACGCGCTGGCGAGCGAGGACCGTGGCCGACGAGTCGAGTCCGGTGCTGTCCGGGGGCCTGGCCGTGCACACGGTTCTCGAGCACGACGCCGATGCACCACGAGACGCTTCAGTACATCCTCCACCGGCTTCCGTTCGATCAGAAGATCCGGCCCGCGGGGCTCGCGGCGCCGAGGATCGGAGTGGAGCCGCCCGCCCGGCGGACGGCGCGCGTCGCCGCCGGCCGCGCGACGCTGGGCGCGGACCGGGACGAGATTCCGTTCGGCTGGGACAACGAGTTTCCAAGAATGTCCCTCGACGTCCCGGCCTTCGAGATCGACGTCGACAGCGTCAGCAACCGCGATTTCCGGGAGTTCGTGGACGCCGGCGGGTACGAGAACGAGGCGCTCTGGGACGAAGAGGGCTGGGCGTGGCGCACCTCGCACGGCGTCCGGCATCCGCTCTTCTGGGAGCTGCATCGCGGCGTGTGGATGTGGCGGGGGATGTGGGACCTGATTCCGCTGCCGATGGCCTGGCCCGTCTACGTGTCGCACGCCGAGGCCTCGGCGTTCGCCCGCTGGAAGGGGAGGGCCGGCGGCTGCCTTCCGAGGCCGAGTTCCACCGCGCGGCGTACGGAACTCCCGAAGGCGTGGAGCGCGCGCACCCGTGGGGAGATGCGCCGCCCGATCCGACCCGCGGCCATTTCGATTTCGCGGGCGCCGATCCCGTCCCGGTGGGCTCGTATCCGCGGGGCGCGAGCGCCTGGGGCGTGCGCGATCTCGTCGGCAACGGCTGGGAGTGGACCTCCACGGTGTTCGCGCCGTTCCCGGGCTTCGCGGCCATGCCGTCCTACCCGCAGTACTCCGCCGACTTTTTCGACGGGAAGCACTACGTCATGAAGGGCGCCTCGCCGGCGACGGCGAAGGAGCTCATCCGCCGCAGCTTCCGCAACTGGTTCCGGCCAACGTACCCGTACGTGTACGCGAAGTTCCGCACCGTGGGGCCGGCGTCGTGATTCCCGAGAGCGCCCAGGCGCCCCCGCTCGAAGCGGTTCGGGACTTCGCCCGGGACGTCCGGCGCGATCTCGCGCTGACGCCGAAGCAGCTCCAGTCCCGCTATCTCTACAACGGTCTGGGCTCCGCCCTCTTCGAGGCGATCTGCCGCCTGCCGTGGTACCGGATCACGCGCGCCGAGGGACGGCTCCTCGCGCGGTTCGCGACGGAGATGGTCGAGCCCCTCCAGGATCCCATCACGCTCGTCGAGCTCGGCTGCGGCAGCGGCGAGAAGCTGGCCCTGATCGCCGAGGCCCTCCGCGGGCGGCGCAAGCGCGTCCTCGTGCACCTGATCGACATCTCTCCCGACGCGCTCGAGCTCTCCGAGCGCACGCTCGGCGGCCTCGAGCACGTCTCGGTCGTCGGCCACCGCGCGACCTACGAGGTCGGGCTGCGCCACGCCGCGTCGCAGAGGCCGGCCGCGGGAACGATGCTCGTGCTCTTCCTGGGGTCGAACATCGGCAACTTCGACACCCCGGCCGCCGCAGGAGTTTCTCGCCGACATCCGCTCGGACCTGCGGCCCGGCGACGCGCTGCTTCTCGGCGTCGATCTCGTGAAGCCCGAGCACGAGCTCATGCTGGCCTACGACGACCCGCTCGGCGTCACGGCGGCCTTCAACAAGAACCTTCTCGCGCGCATGAACACCGAGCTGCTCGCCGACTTCGATCTCTCGGCTTTCGCGCACCGGGCGGTCTGGAACCCGATCGAGCGCCGCGTCGAGATGCACCTGGAATCGCTGCGCGCCCAGACCGTCCACCTCCCGCGGGCGGATTGCGTGGTCGAGTTCGCGCGCGGCGAGCGGATCTGGACCGAGAGCTCCTACAAGTACGACGCCGGACCAGATCGTCCGCATGGGCCGCGAGGCCGGGTTCCGGCTCCACCAGCAGTGGATCGAGCCCGACGCGCGCTTCGCGGTCGCCCTATTCGTCGCCGATTGAGAGGCGGCGCTGGGCGGGCGGCGTGGGCCGCGCCCCCGCCCGGACCGGCAGGGGACGCAGCACCGCGGGATCCGAAGTCGGCGCGCCGGGCGCGGTCGACGAGGTCGACGAGCTTCGTCGCGCCACCGGCAGCTTGGGCAGGTTGCTCGCCGGCAGCGCCGACCCGACGGCCGCGGGCGCCGGCGGGGGAGCGTTGGGGTCCGGCGCGAGACGGAGCGGCGCCCACTTGGCTCCGGCGTCCACGCTCTTCAGCACGCCCAGGTGCGTTCCGGCGTAGAGCACCGAGGTCGCGCGCGGATCGAGGGAGAGCGCGCTGACGTAGAGGTCCGGGTTCTGCATCACCCACGAGCCCCCGCCGTCCAGCGACTTGTAGATGCCGACGGCCGTGGCGGCGTAGAGCGTCCTCGGGGTCGCCGGATCGATCGCGAGCCCCAGCACGTTCCAGCTCTTGAGGCTCTTGTGCAGGCCCTTCCACGTCACGCCGGAGTCGTCGCTGCGGAAGAGCCCGTCGTGCGTGGTCGCGTAGAGCGTCGAGGCCTTCGTCGGATCGAGAACGAGGGTCCAGACCGTGCCCTTGCTCAACTGTCCCGCGGTGTGCACCCACGTCGTTCCGCCGTCCGAGCTCTTGAAGATGCCTTCGCTGTTGGTGCCGGCGTAGATGATCTGCGAAGACGACGGGTCGACGGCGATCGCGGTCACCGAGACGCGCGTCGTCGGGGGAGTGAGCTCCGTCCAGCTCGCCGCGGCGTCGATGCTCCGAAAAATCCGGCCACTTTCCGAGCCCACGAAGACCGCGCCGCCCTGGACGGTGACGACGCCGACATAACGCGAGGTGAGGCCCTGGTTGGCGGCCGACCAGCGGGCGCCGCCGTCCGTGCTCTTGTAGACGCCGCTCTTGTCGGTCGTGGCGTAGAGCGTTCCGGCCGACGAGCCGTCGACCGCCAGCGAGAGAACCGAGTGCCCTTCGAGTCCGCGGCCGCGCGCCTCCCAGTTCGCTCCGGAGTCCTGGGACCGGTAGAGCCCGCGCGCCGTCGCGGCGTAGAGCGTCGAGGGCGAGGACGGGTCCAGCACGAGCGCCGTGACGAGGCCGCCTTCGCCCTGGAGCACGAAACCCGGGCCGGACTCGGCGGGTTTGACCGGCTCCGGCGTCTGGCCGCGGACGGGAAATGCCGCCCCCAGCAGAGCGAAGGTGATCGGGGCCGCAAGCCGGATGGAGGTTCGTTTGTGGTTCACGCCCGCGGACTCCCCTGGGTCGAAAGACGAAACGCTACCACACGACATCCCGTCGAGCGTCGATCGGAGCTCCTTCGGCTCCTCATACCGGCTGAAGCATTTTCCCGGCGAGGGGGCGACGTCGCACCCGGCGCGCACCTTTTCGATCAGAGCGGCCGCGGTAAGATTTCGCCAAGAGAAGGAGCGTCGTCCCGATGAGGCTTCGCTTCGGCGATTGTGTCTTCGATCCGGACACGCGGCAGCTGTTGCGAGCGGGTCAACCGGTGCCGGTGTCGCCCAAAGTCTTCGAGCTTCTCGACGCCCTGATCCGCGAGCGGCCCCGAGCGGTCTCCAAGACAGACCTTCATCAGCGGCTGTGGCCCGACACCTACGTCTCGGACGCCAATCTCACCAACCTCGTCGCCGATCTTCGAGACGCGCTCGGCGACGACGCCAGGCATCCGCGCGTCATCCGCACGGTCCAGCGCTTCGGCTACGCGTTCGAGGCCGAGGCGGCGTCCGAACCGGAGAGTCCGCCGGGCATCGATTCCGAGTCCGTCTATCGTCTCGTCTGGGGCAATCGAGAGGTGACGCTCCGGGAGGGCTCCAACATCCTCGGCCGCGACCGGGACGCCGTTTTGTGGATCGACGTCTACAGCGTCTCGCGCCAGCATGCCCGCATCACCGTCACCGGAGAGGACGCGACGCTGGAGGATCTGGGCAGCAAGAACGGAACGTTTCTCGACGGGCGGCCGGTGCTGGGCGTGACCGTCGTCAAAGACGGCGACGTGATCCGCATCGGAACGGTGACGATGACCCTGCGGCGGTTCGATCCCGTCTCGACGAGGACGGCCGGCAGCCGCTGAACGGCGGCAGCTCGATCGCCGGCGTCACCGGTTCAACCCGTTCGGTTGACGTTCACGGTGGACCTCCTTTCAGTTTGTCCCGGCGAGGACCTCGACCCCGCCGCAGTACTGGCCGGGGCTCTCGAAGGTGCGCACCTCTCCGGTCACCTGGTCGGTCACCGTGAGTGCGTAGTCGAGGCTCGTCAGACCCGTGTGGAACAGAACGAAGTCGCCCGTGATCGACCGGAAGTCGATCATCTTCACGAAGACCTCCGGGAACGAGGCGTCGCCCGTGAAGCCGGGGAGGCTGAAGTAGCCGTAACGGTCCGTCTTCGACACGCCGACGCCTTGCTCGGTCCGGCCGTGGCGCGAGCTGAAGGCGGACAGCGTGATCGAGAAGCGGCTCGAGAAGAGAGAGCGTTCCGCCCTCCGCCGCGGCGCGATACGCCGCTCTCGTGGAAAGGACGTTTTGCCGGGAGCTGCTGAAAAACGCCGCGCCGTCGACTCCGCCGCACATGCGATTCCCGGAATCGTTGCGGTACGTCTCGGTCTGTCCGGTGGCCGTGTCGGTCACCAGGAGGGAGTAGGGGAGGCTCGTCAGGCCTCCATAGAACACGAGGACGGGCGGGCCCGGCGGAGAGTCGACCATTTTCACGAAGACCTCGGGCAGCGAAGGATCACCGGTGAGCCCGGGGAGACTGAACGATCCAAAGCGATCGCTTCCGGGAATCGCCACGCCCGGCGAGCCAAGACCCGATCTGGGATTGGTGGCGTTGACGATGACTTCGTATCGGCCTTCGAGGAGGCAGAGCCGATTTCTCGTCGTCGCGCAGGTGGAAGGCCTCTGGTCAAGACGGATCCGAAAGATCTGCCGCCCGTCCGAGGCAAGAAGGTGGCCGCTCGCGGAATCGAGAACGAGAGAGCTCACGAAGGCTCCCGGTAACCCTTCGTTCATTTCGACCCAGGTAGCCCCACCGTCCTCGCTCCGCAGGACTCCCGCTCCCATCGTAGCGGCGTAGAGCGTGTTCGTCCGACTCGGATCCACGACGAGGGCCTGGATGGAGCCGACGAGGGCGGCGTTGCCGATGACGAAACTATCCCACTGGTTCCCGCCGTCCGAGCTGCGAAAGAGCGACGTGTTGCCCGGGTTTCCGGTCGTCCCCGCGTAGAGGGTCCCGGATCGAGAATCGACCGCCAGGGCCGTCGCGTACGCGGGCTCCGGCGAGTACGCGTATTGCTCGAGCGCCGCGAACCAGCGGAGGCCGGAGTCGACGGAACGCATGACGGGAGCGTTCGGAGGGTAGTAGTAGTCGTAGGGGTAGTAGTAGGACGACACCTCGCCCAGATCCGATCCCGCATAGACGGTCCCGGGGCGGGTCGGATCAATCACGAGCGCCGCGATCCGGCTCACCAGAGCCGGGGTCAAGGGCGCGGAAAACGTGGACCCGGCGTCGGAGGACTTGTAGACCAGGGGATGATCGCCTCCGACATAGATCGTGGCGGGGTCGGCGGGATCGATGGCGATGCTTCGCACCCCGACCGGATAGGTACCGAGCTTCTCGAAGTGCTGGCCGCCGTCAGAGCTCTTGTGAAGTCCCCACTCTCGGTACAGGTAGCTTCCGGTGTACAGCGTGTCGGGATCCGACGGGTCGACCGCGATGGTCGTCGCCTGAATGGGGCTATCCGGGAGCAGAGTCCACACTCCGGGATCGGTGCTTCGAAAGAGGCCCTCGAACGTTCCGGCGTAACGAACGCCCGACGGCCCCACGGCGAGGGAGTAGATCCCGGTGTTCTCGAACCCCTCGGGGGTCCAGATCTCCTGGCCGTCGAGCCGGGAGACGGCCACCATGAGAACGACGAGGGCCGCGAGAATGGTTCCCTTCCTGTTCGTCATGACTTTCTCCTTCGCTATCCGTCCGTGTACGCCCGCAAATCACTTCGGTCAAAGTGCTTTTCCATCAGGGATCCATCAGGAACGGCAAAGCGCGCCGGCCTCTCTGCGCTAAGATCCCGCTGGCGCCAGGCCGTTACACGGATCTCCGGAGGGTTGCCTGCCTGCCGGATCACCGATGAGGCTGCGTTTCGGGGACTGCGTCTTCGATGGGGACACGCGGGAAGTGTTCCGGGGCGAGGCGCCCGTCACGATCTCGCCAAAGGCGTTTTCGCTTCTGGAGTTGCTCGTCGAGTCCCGGCCGGGCGCGGTTTCCAAGACCGACATCCACGCCCGGCTCTGGCCGGGGGTCCACGTCTCCGAGGCCAACCTGCCCAACCTGGTCGTCGAGCTGCGCGCGGCCCTGGGCGACGACGCTCGCCGTCCGCACATCATCCGGACCGTCGCCCGCTTCGGCTACGCGTTCAGCGCCGATGCCCGGCCGGACCGGAGACGGGGGGAGTCCGATCCCGGCACGCCGCGCTTCGTGTACCGGCTGGTGTGGGGGCGGCGGGAAATCGCCCTCGATCCGGGCGAGAACCTCATCGGCCGGGACCGGGAAGCCGTGGTCTGGATCGACGACGACTCGGTGTCCCGCCGCCACGCCCGGATCCTGATCGGAGACGAGGGCGCGACGATCGAGGATCTCGGCAGCAAGAACGGGACGGCCGTCGGCGATCGCAAGATCGATGAACCGACCCGTCTCACCGAGAAAGACGTCCTCCGGATCGGTCCCGCGACCCTGAAGTTGCGCATCCTGAAGCGCACGGGATCGACGCTCTCCAGCATGAAGGAGCGTCCGGAGCGCTAGGGAACTGCCCGCGACCTGGCAGCGCCACGCGGCGCTGCCAGGTCCCGGAAGTGATCACCTAATCTCCGACCGGCTGGAGAGCGTGCTGGAAGGTCCACTTGGCGACCTTGATTCCGATCTTGCGGCCGTCCTCGTCGGCGAAGCGGAAATGGATTCCCTGCCAGACTCGAGCGTCCCGCACGTCCCGGGAGGCATCCGAGAAACGCGTGTACGGGTGCGTCGGCGGAGAAGCCAGCGGATTGTTGGTCGTCATCACGAACTCGAAGTGGTCGGTGCCGAAGTACTGCCCGAGAGTCTCGGTCGCCGCGGCCGTCACGCAGTTCGCTCCCGAGCAGGGGTCGGGGTAGTTGGGGGTGTTGATCAGCGGACGCCAGTTCACGTCCCCGTCGGTGTGCTTGTTGCCGTCGTTGTCCCCTTCCACGATCGCCGTGAGGGGGCGCCACTGCGGGTAAGTGACCTTGCAGTCCCAGGCCGTGATGGCGGAGTCGGCCATCGCCATGTTTGCCAGGGCGAAGAGGCGGGCGCTGTCGGCGATGTCGGGGACGTGGAGCGCCGCGATGTCCCGAAGCGCCAGGTTCCACTGATTGCCGTAGTTCATCGCCCAGAAGAGCGCAATGTAGGTCTGTTCCGGCGTGCGCTCGCTGTTGACGTCGCCGCCGAGGCGTTTGATCTCGTTGTAGTCGTTGGTGTACTCGCCGGTGTTCAGCGCGGGCGGAGCGACGGGGCGGTATTGCGACGGGCTCGTCGAGCGTCAGTGGCGTCACGTTCGCGAGCCACGGGGCGGCCATCGGCGCGAAGCTCGGCGGGGGCGCCGTGACGATGAATGAGGGCGTCGGCCGCCACATGCCGGCATCCGTACTCCCTGTGAAGACCGGGGGCGGCATCGGGAAGCTGCCGTCGGTCGAACGCAGAGCGATGATCGCGGCCGCGGCCTGCGCACCGATGGCGACGCCCGGGTCGTTGACCGGATCGATTCCCTTGCCGTTCAGGTAGTTGGTGTAGGTCGTGAGGAGGCCGGCGGCCTGCGGCGGAAACCGGTTGGCGAGCACGTCGTGCGCCGCCTTGGCGACCGCGGCAACGACGGAGCCGGATGTTGCCGAGAGATCGATGGCATATGGCTCGTACTTGTTCTCGTAGGCCTGCACCGCGTCGTGGACGGCGATCTGGACCACCGCGAAATCGAGGAACGTGACGGGGGCCGGACGCGCGGGGACGGAGGCGGTGATCGTCTGGGCGGTGGTGATGTTCCAGTCCTCGACGGCGCCGGCGAGAGCGGGCCCGGACCCGCTCAGAAACCCGAGAACCACGAGTAGGGCGAGTGTTCGTCTGGCAGTCATGAGACTCCTCCTGTCTGTGCAGCGGACGTTCGGGAAATCGAGGCAGAGCCGTCGCGCTCCTTTCTGTTCGGCTCGTGCTTTCATAGTTCCCGTGTAAGCCCGCGCGTTGCAGGCGGTCAAAGCGGGTTTCCGCAGGGATTTCGCAAGGGATTCAAAAGGGGGTCGCGGGACGAGGCGAATCGGCCGGCGGTAGGATCGCGAAATGCCGCTCTCCGCGGGCACCCGACTGGGCTCGTACGAGATCCTCGCGCCGCTGGGCGCTGGCGGCATGGGCGAGGTTTACCGGGCGCGCGACGCGAAGCTGCACGCGCGAGGTCGCGATCAAGGTCCTTCCTCCCGCGCTGTCGCGCGACCCGCACGCGCTCGCGCGGTTCGAGAAGGAAGCGCGAACGCGCGTCGGCCCTGAACCATCCGAACATCGTCACGATCTACGAGGTCGGATCGGCGAACGGGACGTCGTTCATCGCGATGGAGCTGGTCGACGGAAAGACTCTGCGGGAGGTCCTGGCAGCCGGGCCTCTGATCCCCTGAAGCAGCTGCTCGCGATCGCGGCGCAGGCGGCCGACGGGCTCGCGAAGGCGCACGCGGCCGGGATCGTGCATCGGGACCTCAAGCCCGAGAACCTGATGGTCACGCGCGACGGTTTCGTCAAGATCCTCGACTTCGGTCTCGCCAAGCTGCTGCCGGCGGGCTTCGACGGCTCGCGCGGCTCCGGGACTGCCGACGCTGACGCGCGGCACGGAAGCCGGGACGATCCTGGGGACCGTCGGCTACATGTCGCCGGAGCAGGCGAGCGGCGAGCCCGTGGACTTCCGATCGGACCAGTTCTCGCTCGGATCGATCCTCTACGAGATGGCGACGGGCCGGCGCGCGTTCGATCGGCCGACTCCCGCGCAGACGCTGTCCGCGGTCATCGAGACGAGCCCGAGCCGCTCGTCCAGGCGGCGCCGAAGACGCCGACGAACCTCGTCTGGATCGTCGAGCGATGTCTCGCGAAGGACCCCGAGGAGCGGTACGGCTCGACCAAGGACCTGGCGCGGGACCTCGCCGCGCTGCGCGACCACTCCTCCGGAATCTCGGTTTCCGGAGTCGAGCCTCCGGCTCTCGCGGCCGATGCGGCTCTCGCGGTCCCGGCTCGCCGTCGCCGCGATCGTCGTGGCCGGTCTCGTCGTCGCCGCTTCTTCGGCGGCCAGCGGCTCCAGGAGCGCCTCGATCGTGATGCGCCGCCTCCAGACCGCACCACCCTGACGTTTCGGCGAGGATTCCTGACCGGCGCCCGCTTCGCTCCCGACGGCCAGACGATCGTCTACTCCGCGGCCTGGGACGGGAAGCCCAGCGAGATCTACACGACGCGTCTCGGCTCGACCGAGTCCCGCGCTCTCGGCATCTTTCCGGCCGGAATCCTGGCGATCTCCTCGCCGGCGAGATGGCCATCTCGCTCGGGTGCGAGAACCGCTGGGATCCCTGCTTCGGCACGCTCGCGCGTGTCCCCGCTCGCGGGCGGCGCTCCGCGGGAGCTCCTCGAGAACGTGAGCTCGGCCGACTGGTCGCCCGACGGCAAGGAGCTCGCCGTGATCCACGTCGTGGACGGCCGCGACCGTCTCGAGTATCCGATCGGCAAGGTGCTCTACGAAGCGACGGGATTCCTGAGCTCCCTTCGGCTATCTCCCGGGGGCGACCTCGTCGCTTTCCTCGACCATCCTCGGCGGGACAGCGGTCGGGGGATCGTCACGGTCGTCGATCGCGCCGGCCAGAAGCGGACGCTTGACCGACGAGTGGGCGAAGACTCGGCCCCTTCTGTGGAGCCCGGCCGGCGACGAGGTTTTCTTTTCGCGCTGCGGAGGCCGGACCATCGAGGCGTGAGCCTCTCCGGGCGCATCGCGCGCCGCGGCGTGGATCCCGGGGCTCGACGACGTCTCGCGCGACGGACTCTTTCTCAACACCGACATGATGTTCGAGAACATCCGCCGGGTGATCCTCGCGGTCGTCCCCGGCGCTCCCAAGGAACGCAACCTCTCGTGGCTCGTGGACTCCACGGCGGCGGACCTGTCCGCCGACGGACGGCAGCTTCTGTTGTACGAGTACAGCAACAACCCCGACGACCCGGACGTCGAGGTGTTCACGACCTATCTGCGGAAGACGGACGGGTCGGACGCCAAGATGCTCGGCGAGGGCAAGGCGCTCGCGCTCTCGCCCGACGAAAAGTGGGCGCTCGTGACGCGGCCCTCGTCGGAGCCCGAGCTCGTCCTGCTGCCGACGGGAGCGGGCGTCCCGCGACGCTTCCCGGCGGCGGCATCCTCCATTACCACTGGGCGTCGTTCTTTCCGGACGGCCGGCGGATCCTGATCGCGGCGGAAGAAAGGGACGGAACCTCCGCGCAGCTACATCCAGGACGTCGACGGGAGGGCCGCCTCAACCGTTCGGAGAGACCGGAATGCGCGCGACGCTCGTATCTCCCGACGGCCGCGAGATCGCCGGCACGACGCTCGAGGGACTGCACCTGATCTACAGCGCCGACGGCCAGGGCGCGGCCGCGGCCGATCGACGGAGCCCTGCCGGAGGACTTCCTCGTCCAGTGGAGCGCCGACGGCAAGACGATCTATGTCCGGGGCGGCGAGGAGCAGCCCTTGACGCTCTATCGCATCACGCTGGGTTCCAGGCGCCGCGAACGCTGGAAGGAGCTCGCTCCGCCCGATCTGACCGGCTTTCTCGAGTACGGGTCCGGTCCTCGGGGCGTTCGCGTCACGCCCGACGGACAGTTCTACGCCTACACGTTCTTCACCGACTCTGGCCGGCTCACGCTCTGGGACGCGGGCCCGAACTGGTGGAGATGACGTCGGTTCGCCGGCGGCCGGGACTCGCTGCGCTAAGCTCTTCGCAATGACTCTCGCCGCCGGCACGCGGCTGGGCGCGTACGAGATCCTGGCGCCCCTCGGCGCGGGCGGGATGGGGGAGGTCTATCGGGCGCGGGACGCGAAGCTCGCGCGCGAGGTGGCGATCAAGGTCCTTCCGGCGCTCTCGCGCGCGACGCGCACCGGCTGGAGCGGTTCGAGAAGGAGGCGCGAACGGCCTCGGCGTCTGAATCACCCCAACATCGTGACGATCTACGAGATCGGCCGCGTCGACGGGACCGCGTTCATCGCGATGGAGCTGGTCGACGGCAAGACGCTGCGCGAGCTCCTGATCGCCGGGAGGCCTTCCCTCGAAGAGGCTGCTGGCGCTGGCGGCGCAGGCGGCGGACGGGCTGGCGAAGGCGCATGCGGCCGGGATCGTCCACCGGGACCTGAAGCCCGAGAACCTGATGGTGACCCGGGACGGCTTCGTCAAGATCCTGGACTTCGGCCTCGCCAAGCTCGTGCCCGGACGGATTCGACGGCTCCGGAGGGACGAACCTGCCGACGATGACGCGCGGAACCGAAGCGGGCACGGTGCTCGGAACCGGTGGGCTACATGTCGCCCGAGCAGGCGAGCGGGCGAGCTCCGTGGACTTTCGGTCGGACCAGTTCTCGCTCGGCGCGATCCTCTACGAGATGGCGTCGGGGAGGCGGGCGTTCGAGCGCCCGACGCCGGCGCAGACGCTCTCGGCGATCATCGAAGACGAGCCGGAGCCGCTGGCCGCGGCTGCGCCGAAGACGTCGACGAGCCTCGTCTGGATCGTCGAGCGGTGCCTGGCGAAGGATCCGGAGGAGCGGTACGGCTCGACGAAGGACCTGGCGCGAGACCTCGCGGCGCTGCGGGACCACTCCTCGGCCATCTCGATCTCGCGGCGTCGAGTCCCGGCGCCGCGCGGACGGTTTCGGCCCTCGCGCGTCGTTCTCGCCGGTGCCGGCGCTGGCGCTCGCGGCCGCCGCGGTCGTGGCTTTCTTCGCGGGCCAGCGCATCGCAGAGGCGCCGCGACTCGCGAAGCGTCGCCGCCGGCTGCGACAGGCCCTCACGTTTCGGCGAGGCTTCCTGACGGGCGCGCGCTTCGCTCCCGACGGCCAGACGATCGTCTACTCCGCGGCCTGGGACGGGAAGCCCAGCGAGATCTTCACGACGCGCGTCGGGCAGCGACGAGTCGCGGTCGCTCGGGATCTTCCCGGCGGGGATCCTGGCGATCTCCTCGACCGGCGAGATGGCGATCTCGCTGGGCTGTCGAGAACCGGTGGGACCCGTGCTTCGGGACGCTCGCCCGGGCGCCGCTCGCCGGCGGAGCGCCGCGGGAGGTCCTCGAGAACGTCGGGCTCCGCCGACTGGTCGCCCGACGGAAGGAGCTCGCCGTGATCCACGTCGTCGACGGGCGCGATCGCCTCGAGTATCCGATCGGCAAGGTCCTCTTCGAGACCGAAGGCTACTGATCAATTCGATTCGAGTTTCGCCGCGACGGCGACCTGGATCGCGTTCCTGGAGGGTTCCATCGACGACCGCGGGCTCGCGGTTCGGCCTCCTGGCGTCGTCGATCGTGACGGTCGACAAGCGAAGCTCGCTGACGCGGGCTGGTCGACCTGGTCGCCCGCTTCTCTGGAGCCCGAAGGGCGACGAGATCTTCTTCGCCGACCCGCGGAACGCTGTCGGCGCCGGCGATCAGGCCGTCAGCCTCTCCGGGCGTGTCGCGTCCGGCCTCCTGGATCCCGGGACTCAACGACGTCTCGCGCGAAGGCCTATTCCTGGACACGGGCGCCTTCTCGAACATCCGGATCGACATTCTCGGCGCTGGTGCCCGGGTCTCCCCGAAGGAGCACAACCTGAGCTGGCTCGCCCATTCGGTCGCGGTCGACTCTGTCGCAGGACGGCCGCGAGCTGCTCTTCTACGAAGACCCCGGATCCTCGGCGACGGAGCGGATTACGACGACCTATCCTCCGGAAGACCGACGGCTCCGACGCCAAGGAGCTCGGTGACGGGCAAGGCGCTCGCTCTTTCGCCCGACGTGCAAGTGGGCGCTCGTGGCTCGGGCCGTCCCGGCGCCCCACCTCGTGCTGCTGCCGACGGGAGTGGGAGAGCCGCGACCTCTTCCCACGGCGACTGGCACTCTCCTGTATCACTGGGCCACGTTCTTTCCGGACGGCCGCCGGATCCTGATCGCCGCCGAGGAGAAAGGCCGGAGCCTCCGGTCCTACGTCCAGGACGTCGGCGGGGGTCCGCCGCGGCCATTCGGCGAAGAGGGGTGGCGCGCGACGCTCGTCTCGCCGGACGGACACGAGATCGCCGGGACGACGCTGGAAGGACTGCAGTTGATCTATCGGACCGACGGCGACGGGACGGGCGAGAGCGATCGAGGGAGCCGCTTCCGGACGACTTTCTCGTTCAGTGGAGCGCGGACGGAAAGTCCATCTTCGTTCGCGGGGGCGAAGAGCAGCCCTTGAACCTCTACCGCGTCGACCTCGCCACGGGCGCCGCGACCGCTGGAAGGAGCTCGCGCCGGCCGACCGGACCGGGTTTCTCGAGTACGGTTCCGGTCCCAGGGGGTGCGGGTCACGCCGGACCGGCGGTTCTACGCCTACACGTTCTATTCCGACCTGGAGAAGCTCACGCTGACGGAGGTCGGGAGGAACTGGTGGAAATGAGAGCGCCTCCTCCGGACTGATCGACTCCTGATCGAAAACCTATTTGACTGGTGCCGGGTGCCAGGCGTACTTACGTAAGCGAACATCCTCGAAGGGAGGACCAATGACCAGGCGGTTGCTCGCTGTCATGGCAATGGTCGCCGGAGCTCTCGTGCTCGGGGCGAGACGGTCGCCTCGGCCTGCGGGGACAAGTTCGTCCTGCTCGGCCGCGGCGCGCGCGTGGCCCGCTCGAAGTACCCTTCGACGATCCTGATCTTCATGAACCCGACCTCCCGCGTTCCCGCGGCCGACAAGGAGTTCCACGTCGAGGCGGTGCTGAAGGCGGCGGGACACAAGGCCCAGGTGGCCGAGAGCGAAGCCGAGGTCGAGAAGGCCCTCGCGTCGGGCAAGTACGACCTCGTTCTCGCCGATTACAACGACGTGGCTTCGCTTCGGAAAGAGGCCGCGACGTCCTCGTCGAAGCCGATCGTGATGCCGCTCCTCTACAAGCCCACGCCGGCCGAGCTCGCGGCGGCCGAGAAGGAGGCGGAGTGCCTCGTTCGGCCGTCGAAGGCGAGCCGCGATCTCCTGGTCGTCGTCGACCAGACCTTGGCGGAGCGGCGCAAGGGCGTCGGAGCGATCTGCGACGGCGTCGGGAACTGAGAGATGCGGCCGTGCTCCGACGGTTGCTGGAGGGTTCTCGCCGGCCTGACGGTCGGACTTCTCGCCACGGCGAGCGTCGCGCGGCCAGGCCTGGCTGCCGCCGAAAGGGGAGGCCTGGCTCACCTTCGGCTACGGGAACATCTACAGCGCGCACCACTACATGGCGCCGACGAGCTTCCCAGGCGGATACGCGAACCCGGCGAACGGTCCGACCCGCTCGCAGACGCTGGGGGTCGTCGCTCGGCTACGGAATCACCGACCGCTTCGCGCTGAACGTTTCGATTCCGTTCGTCACCTCGATCTACCATGGCGGTAATCCGCATCGGGACCTCAACGGCGTCATCCTGACGCCGGACGACGGCCTGTACCACGGGACGTTTCAGGACTTCCGGATCAACCTCGGTTATCAGGCTCTGAGCGGAACGGTCTCCATCGCCCCGTTCGCGACCGTCGTGATTCCGAGCCACGACTATCCGACCCTCTCGCACGCCGCGCCCGGTAAGGGCCTGCAACCAGCTGCTCGCTCGGGTTCGCCGCCGGAGCGAGCCTCGACCGGATCGTGCCGGGCACCTTCGCCGAGGTGTACTACGACTACGCGTTCGTCGAGGAAGTCATCGGCATCAACACCAACCGCAGCGACTTCGGCTTCCAGGCGGGGTACTTCCATCACGCCCGTCGCTCGGCGTGCGCTTCCTCGCCGCGGGCTACTACACGCACGGCGGGATTCCCTACAACTCGCCGCTCGAGCTCTGCCGCTCCGAGCAGCGTCCTCCACCACGACCAGATCGCCAAGTCTTCGAACGTCAGCGTCGGGGGAGGCCTGTCCTACGTGCTGACGGGCTCCACCGAGGTCTCGGTCTCGTACCTTCGAAGCGTCTACGGACGAACCGGGCACAAGATCGACCATGGCATCGGCTTCGGCTTCAGCTGGAGCTTCTCTCCCGAGCAGATCATCCGAGGCCTGTTCCCGCCGAAGCCCGGTACGCTCGGGCCGTTCGACCGATGACCCGCATCCGGCGCGGCGGGCTCGTTCTCGCGGCGGCGCTCCTGCTCGGACCGACGCCGAGCGCCCGCGCCCTGGACGTCGGCGCCGTGGCGCCGGACTTCGCCATGCCGACTCTCGACGGCCGGAAGTTCTCGCTCGCCGAAGCCCAGAAGAGCCACACGGCCGTGGTCGTTCTCTTCATCTCGACGATCTGTCCCTACTCGAACTACTACAACGACCTCATGCGCGACATGTCGGCGGACTTCGCGAAGAAGGGCGTGGCCTTCGTCGGCATCAACTCCGGCACGCTCGAGACCGCGGCGGAGGCCCGGGCCCACGCGCGCGAGCACGGGCACACCTTCGACATCATCAAGGACCCGGAAAGCCACATCGCCGAGCTCCTCGACGCGCGACGCACGCCCGAGGCGTTCCTGCTCGATTCGAGCGGAACGCTGCGTTACCGCGGCCGGATCGCGTCGAAGATCTCGTCGCCCGACCTCCAATCGGCGATCGAGGCCCTGCTCGACGGCCGGCCCGTCCGCCCCTCCCAGACCAAGGCCTTCGGCTGCGCCATCGCGCGCCGCTGACGCGGCCGGCGCCCGCCGGATTTGACCCCCCTCCCTCGCGGTGGTACCGTGCCGCGGTTTTGTGCACAGGAGGTGCCCCCTGAAACGTTTCATCGCCGCGGCCAGCCTCGTCGTGTGCGCCGTTGCCGCCCTGCCCGCGACCGAGGCCGTCGACCTCGACATGGTCACGAAGATCCGCCTCGAGGAATTCAACAACTCGAAGGTCATGGAGACGGCCTCGGAGCTGATGGACCGGATCGGTCCGCGCCTGACCGGCTCTCCGCAGATGAAGGAAGCGAACGAGTGGACGAAGGAGCGCCTCTCCGGCTGGGGCCTCGCCAACGCGAGGCTGGAGAGCTGGGGCCCCTTCGGCCGGGGGTGGACGTGGGAGGGCTGCTCGGTGCGGATGACCGCGCCGACCAAGACCCAGCTCGTCGCGATCCCGGAGGCCTGGACCGCGGGGACGTCGGGGCCGATCCGCGGCGCCGCGGCCCGGCTCAACATCAAGGAAGTCTCCGAGCTCGAGGGCCTCAAGGGGAAGTTCGGCGGCAAGATCGTCTTCCTGGGCGAAGCGCGCGACATCGGCCTCCGCGAGAAGCCCGACTCCCAGCGCTACGACAAAGAGAGGCTCGAAGCCGAGTTCCTCTATGAGATGCCGGGGGGCCCGCCGCGCTACAACCGCGCCGAGTACGCGAAGCGCCGCGAGATCCGCAAAGCGGTGACCAAGTTCCTCGAAGAAGAGAAAGCCCTCGCGATCGTTTCCCCGGGCCGCGGCGACATGGGAACCTTCAACGTGCAGGGCGGCGGCACCTGGAAGAAGGGCGATCCGCAAGGGCTTCCCGTCGCTCTCGATGGAGCCCGAGCACTTCGGTCGCGTCGCGCGGCTGCTCGAACGCTCGCGTGCCGGTCGAGATCGAGATGGACGTCCAGGCCCGCTTCATCGAGGAAGACCTCATGCAGTGGAACACGATCGCCGAGATCCCGGGCAGCGACCAGAAGGACGAGGTCGTCATGCTCGGCGCCCACCTCGACTCCTGGCACGGCGCGACCGGCGCGACCGACAACGGCGCGGGCTCGGTCGTGGCCATGGAGGCCATGCGCATCCTCAAGGCGGTCGGCGTCAAGCCCCGGCGGACGATTCGCATCGGCCTCTGGAGCGGCGAGGAGCAGGGCGTGTACGGATCGCGGGCTTACGTCTCGCAGCACTTCGCGTCGCGGCCCGAGCCTTCGGCGGAGGAAAAGGACAAGCCCTTCTTCCTCCGCAAGAAAACCGGTCCGCTCACCGTCAAGCCCGAGCACGCGAAGCTGTCCGCGTACTTCAACCTCGACAATGGCAGCGGAAAGATTCGCGGGATCTACTGCGAGGACAACGCCGCGGTCGCCCCGATCTTCCGGGAATGGCTCGCAGCCTTTCGCCGATCTCGGGGCGACGATCGTGACGCTCAACCGGACCGGAGGCACGGACCACGAGTCCTTCGACGAGGTCGGGCTTCCGGCTTTCCAGTTCGTGCAGGACGAGCTCGAGTACGAGACGCGCACCCACCACACGAACATGGACCTCTACGAGCGCCTCCAGAAAAACGACCTGATGCAGGCGTCGGCCATCATGGCCGCGTTCGCCTACAACGCGGCGATGCGCGAAGGGATGATCCCGAGAAAGCCCATGCCGAAGGACGAACCGGCGAAGGCCGCCCCAACGCCGCCCGCGCCGACGCCGCGCCTGCGAAACCCCAGGAGGAGGCCGCGCCCCGCCACTGAGGCCGGAACCTCCCTGTTCCGCCGAACAGTGTCCCCGGCCGGGGGCGGCGGATAGTAGGATCGGGGCGTCGGGCCATGCGACGCATCCTGCGGATCGGCCTCGTTTTCGCCGCCACGGCCGCTGCCGCCGTCGTGACAGGCGCAATCCCCGGTCACCCGCGAGTCTCGACCTGTGCGCCTCCTGCGCACCTGGCACGATCCGATGAAAACCCCGCGAGGCGACGTCTGGCGCCGCGTGGACGTCGTCTACGACTACGGGCAGGCGGCCGCCTTCGAGCGCGTGTACACCATGGACGGGCGGCTGATCCGCAACCGCCGCATCGTCGTGAATCCGCCGGCGCCGTCGCAGGAAGAGATCGAGGAGGCGTTCCGGATCGTCCGGGCGGACGTCGAGATGGCGCGCATCCTCCAGCGATACGGGGGCAGCTCGAGGGGGGCTTCCTCATCGAGGAGGGCCGCGGCAAGGCCTGCGGCCCCGGCGCGCGATGCCTCCTGATCCAGATCCTTTCGCCGGACCGGACGGGGTCTGTCCGCGTCATGGGCGTCGATCTCGTCCGCCGCGCCATTCCGTACCGGACGTTCATTCCGTCCGAGCACCCGGGGTCAAGTGAAGGCTCCGCGGCTCTCGTCCTCGTGCGCTGATGCACCGTGGCCGTCGCCGCCATGCCCGCGGCCGCCCAGCCCGCTGCAGCGGGCCCGACGAGCGGCTGATGTCCTGGCCGGACGTGAGAATCCCGTGTGGCAGTTCTGCTGGCTGCGAGCCCGCCGTGCGAGCGGCGCAACGGATCGGGCATCGAGATCCGAGACGTCACTACAACGGTCACCTCGTGCTGAAGCGCGGCCATGTGCCGATCGTCAACGTGCAATACGACGCCCGGCGGGGGCTGCGGCGGTGCGAACCGCTGTTACCGCGACTACACGGACGTCGAGAGGAACCTATGCTCGCCGACAACATGTGCCCGCCGCCCCTACAGCGGCAGCACGTGCGGCTACGCCGAGCCGACGCTGTCCGCCGGTGACCGTCTGCGAGCTGCACCAGGGCGTCGACGTCTGGACGGCTCTGCCCGGGAGAGTGCCCCCGGTTCGTGCTTCTCGCGGCGTGACCGCCGAGAAGCTCGCCGACCGCCTCGTAATGACGACGCAGACCCGGGCGGGGTGGTACCGCTACGAGATGAAGTGGACGTTCTATCTCGACGGACGCCTCCAGCCCGTCGTTCGGGCTACACCGCCGTCGCCGACGGCTGCGTGAACGTACACGCACCGCCACAACGCCTACTATCGACTGGACTTCGACATCGACGGGCCGGCCGGAGACATCGTGACCGAGGGGCCTCTTCCCGGGCCGGCGATCCCGGGCGCGGCCGCCGCCCTCCGATCGTCATTCTCCCCGCGGAGACCATGCGTATCCGTCGCGATCCAGCCATGACCTGGTCGGTCACCGACGAGGACACCCGCCGCGGTTATCGCATCCAGCCGGGCGCAGAAGCGCTCCTGCCTGCGGACGCATTTGCCGTCGGCGACGTCTGGATGCT
>CAWDSI010000015.1:0-54151 GCA_963804915.1 uncultured Acidobacteriota bacterium | reverse complement strand
ATCGCGGTGTTCCGGGGAGCCGAACGGACGCTCTCCTCCTCGCGCCCGGCGTTGCTCTTCGAGAGCGAGATGAGACACCTGTCGGGACGCTCACCGCACGAGGTCTTCGCGTTCCTCAAGGGCCTCGGTTATCGCGGCGCCTTCTTTTCTCCGCGAGGGCTCCGACCGATCGGAGAGTTCGATCCCTCCGTCCACCAGAAGCGAGGGCCCGGACGCTTCTGGGAGGCGCCGGGCTACTGCAACAACTTCCTCTTCGAGGCGGCCGGCTAGAGGCGAGGAGTCACTGCGGCCTCGACGCGGATGCGAAAGGCGGTCCGGTAACGATCGCCGGGCGCAACGGTCCGCAGGCCGCGGCCGGTCGTGAGCGCGGACGTCGGAGCCGTCATGGGCTCGAGGGCCACGAAGGGCTTCCCGGGCGGCGCGTAGACCTGCGCGTAACCGAAAGCCTTCGAGGAAATCGACCGAGATCGCGAGGCCGCCGCCGGAGATGCCGAGCGTCGCGGTTTCTCCCTCGAGTGCGAAGCCGTCGTCCCAGCTCCCGTCGGCGAGGGGAGTGTCCATCGCGGGAGCGGCCTCCTCGCGGCCGGTCGGGATGCCGTTCGCATCGAGCTCGAGGCGGCGCATCGGAGGCAGCCGAAGCCGCCACTGCGGGCGCGACCCGGGAAGTGCGAAATAGGGGTGGAAGCCGAACGCGACAGGCACCCCCGCGCCGGGTCCGGCGACGAGCGGTCCGGCGACGAGGTCCGGCGACGAGTGTCGTCTCGAGCGAGAGCGATCCCGGTGTGAGCGTCGCGCGCAGCTCGAGAGCGTGCGGGAAAGGAAAGACCGCGAGGAGCTCCGGCCGCGTCCAGGCGAGCCGGGCCTCGATCGTGTCGGCGCGCGACGCGGTGACGTCCCACGAGAGCTTCGACCACGGCACGCCGTGGATCGGCAGGCCCTTCGAGTCGAAATGGAGAATCGGCGATGCGCCGTCCAGCCGCACGTCTCTGCCGGCGGCGCGGTATTCGAGGCCCGCCAGCCGGTTCGCCCAGGGATGCAGGAGCGGGATCCCGGCCGTCGAGCCGCTTTCCGCGGCCGCCTCGAGGTTCTCGACGCGACCCAGGAGCTCGACGCCATGGCGACGCAGCGAGGCCCCGAGCATGCCGTAGCGAGGAAGGAAAACCGCTTCGAGATCGCCTGCGGCGAGGCGAACGGCCGACGAGTCGAGAAGCGCCAAGCTACGAGGGCCCGGCGGCGTCCCGATCCGCCACGACGAGCGCCGCGTCGCGGCGGACGCGGCCGGCCGGGATCGAGGCGTCGCCGGCGCGCAGGCGCGCGAGCATCGGGACCTTGTCCTTCCCGGTCACCAGCCACAGGATCCGGCGCGATCGGTTCAGAACCGGATAAGTCAGCGTCATCCGGCGCCGCCCCTGGTAGAGGCCCGTGAGCGCGACGTCCCGGTCGGTGACGTCGAGAACGGGGTCGCCCGGCACGAGCGAGGCGGTGTGGCCGTCCGGCCCGAGACCGAGGTGGGCGAGATCGAGAACGGGCGGAGAGCCGGCCAGCGACTCGAGCGTCTCCGCGTATGCGCGGGCTGCGGCCTCGAGGTCGGCGGCCTCGACCGGCATGGCGTGGATCTGCGACGGAGGAAGGGGAGCGTGCGAGAGGAGGCTCTCGGTGAGGTGCGTGAGGTTCCGGTCCGGATCACCCGCCGGGCGCCACGCGCTCGTCGACCTGGAAGACGTGCACGTCCTTCCAGGGCACGTCCTCGTTCGCCAGGTCGCGGAGCATGATCCACGGCGACTTGCCTCCCGAGACGGCCATGACGAACCGTCCGCGGGCGGCGACCGCATCGCGCGCATCGGCGGCGATCACCTGCGGCGGCGCGGCGGGCGGCGGTCTCGGCGTCCGCGAGGATCTCGACGTTCACGCGACCGTCCCCTTCCGGCGTCGGTAGCGCAAGATCAGGCCCGACGTCGAGCTGTCGTGCGAAAGCTTCGGCTCGGTCGGGCTCTCGAGCTCGGGGATGATCCGCTGCGCGAGGACCTTGCCGAGCTCCACGCCCCACTGGTCGAAGGAGTCGATCGACCAGATCGTCCCCTGCGTGAAGACGTTGTGCTCGTAGAGGGCCACGAGCGCCCCCAGCGCCGCGGGCGTCAGGCGCTGGGCGAGGATCATGTTCGACGGGCGGTTGCCCTCGAACACGCGGTGGGGCACGAGCCAGTCGGGCGTGCCCTCGGCGCGGACCTCCTCCGCCGTCTTGCCGAACGCCAGGGCCTCGGCCTGCGCGAGGACGTTCGCGACGAGGATGTCGTGATGGCGGCCCAGCGGGTTCAGGGCGTCGACGAACGTCAGGAAGTCGCACGGGACGAGCCGCGTCCCCTGGTGGATGAGCTGGTAGAAGGAGTGCTGGCCGTTGGTTCCCGGCTCGCCCCAGTAGATCGGCCCGGTCTCGGCCGCGACGGGCGTGCCGGCGAGCGTGACGTGCTTTCCGTTCGACTCCATCGTGAGCTGCTGCAGATAGGCCGGGAAGCGCTTGAGGTACTGGTCGTAGGGCAGGATCGCGACCGTCCCGGCGCCGAAGAAATCGTTGTACCAGACGGAGAGCAGGCCCAGGATCACCGGCAGGTTCTTCTCGAAGGGAGCGGTGCGGAAGTGCTCGTCCATGGCGTGAAAGCCGGCGAGCATGTCCCGGAAGCTCTTCGGGCCGATCGCGATCATCGTCGAGAGCCCGATCGCCGAATCCATCGAGTAGCGCCCGCCGACCCAGTCCCAGAACTCGAACATGTTGGCGGTGTCGATGCCGAACTCGGCGACCTTCTGGGCGTTGGTCGAGACCGCGACGAAGTGCTTCGCGACTGCCTTGGGGTCGCCCCTCAATCCCTTCAGGGCCCAGTCGCGGGCGGTATGGGCGTTCGTCATGGTCTCGAGCGTCGTGAACGTCTTCGAGGAGATGATGAAGAGGGTCTCGGCCGGATCGAGGTCGCGCGTGGCCTCGGCGAAGTCGGTGCCGTCCACGTTCGAGACGAAGCGGAACGTCATCGCGCGGTCGCTGTAATCGCGGAGCGCCTCGTAGGCCATGACCGGGCCCAGGTCCGAGCCGCCGATGCCGATGTTGATCACGTTCCGGATCCGCTGGCCCGTGTGGCCCGTCCAGGCGCCGCTGCGGACGCGGTCGGAGAAGGCGGACATCTTGTCGAGGACGGCATGGACCTGCGGGAACGACGTCCTCGCCGTCGACGACGATCTTTTCGCCGCGCGGAGCGCGAAGCGCCACGTGGAGGACGGCGCGGTTCTCGGTGACGTTGATCTTCTCGCCCCGGAACATCGCGTCGATCCGCTCCCGAAGGCCCGACTCCTCGGCGAGCTGCAGGAGCAGCCGGAGCGTCTCGTCGGTGATCCGGTTCTTCGAGTAGTCGCAGAAGAGTCCCGCGGCCTCGACCGTGTATCGCTCGGCGCGGCCGGGATCGTCGGCGAAGAGCTTTCGGAGGTGGAGGTCGCGGACTTTCCCGAAGTGTTCGTGGAGCGATTTCCACGCGGGGCGGGAACCGAGCGGCAGGATGGCGGTCATCGAGCGATCTCCTTCGACGAGGCGAGAGCGGCATCCACGATCGCCTGCGCTTCCCTCAGGATCGTGTCCAGATGCGCGCGGTCGCGGAAACTCTCGGCGTAGATCTTGTAAATGTTCTCGGTGCCGGAGGGGCGCGCGGCGAACCAGCCGTTCGCGGCGACGACTTTCAGGCCTCCGATCGGCGCGCCGTTGCCGGGCGCGCGGGTCAGTTTGGCGGTCACGGGCTCGCCGGCGAGCGTCGTGGCCGAAACGGACTCGGGGGAGAGCTTCTGGAGCCGCGCCTTTTCGTCGGGCGTCGCCGGAGCGTCGACCCGAACGTAGACGGGCGAGCCGAACTCTTCGGCGAGCCCGCGGTAGAGCTCGCCCGGATCCCGGCCCGTGCGCGCCGTGATCTCCGCGGCGAGCAGGTTCGGGACGATGCCGTCCTTGTCGGTCGTCCAGACGGCGCCGTCGCGCCGGAGAAAGGAGGCTCCCGCGCTCTCCTCTCCGCCGAACCCGAGCGTTCCGGAGAGGAGCCCCTCGACGAACCACTTGAAACCGACCGGCACCTCGACGAGCGGGCGTTTCAGGCGCCCCGCGACGCGGTCGATCATCGCGCTCGACACCAGCGTCTTGCCGATGGCGGCGGATGCCGGCCAGCCGGGACGATTCTTGTGTTCGAAGAGATACGCGATCGCGGCCGAGAGGTAGTGGTTGGGCTCGAGGAGCCCGCGGCCGCGCGTCACGATGCCGTGGCGGTCGGCGTCGGCGTCGTTCGCGAACGCGACGTCGAAGCGGTCCCGCAGAGACACCATCCGGGCCATCGCGTGGACGGACGAGGGGTCCATGCGGATCTGGCCGTCCCAGTCGAGGGTCATGAAGCGGAAGGTCGGGTCGACGGCGGTGTTCACGACCTCGAGGTTCAGCTTGTAGCGTTCGCCGATCGCGCCCCAGTAGGCCACGCTGGCTCCGCCGAGCGGGTCGACGCCGAGCTTCAGGCCGCTCGCCCGGATGGCCTCGAGGTCCACGACCGAAGGGAGATCGTCGACGTAGCGATCGAGGTACGGATGCGCGTGGACCGTCGGCGCGTGGCGCGCTTTCACGTACGGCATCCGCGAAACGCCGCGCAGCCCGTCCGCGAGAAACGCGTTGGCCTTCTCCTCGATCCACTTCGTGGCGTCCGTGTCGGCGGGACCGCCGCTCGGCGGGTTGTACTTGAAGCCGCCGTACTTCGGGGGATTGTGCGAGGGCGTGATGACGATGCCGTCGGCGAGATCTCTCTCGCCGGTCTTCCCCCGGTTGTGGGTCAGGATCGCGTGCGAGATGACGGGCGTCGGCGTGTAGCCGCCGGCCGCGTCGACGCAGACGTCCACGGCATTGGCCGCGAGCACCTCGAGCGCGCTGGCGAGCGCGGGCTCCGAGAGCGCGTGGGTGTCGATTCCCAGGTAGAGCGGCCCGCCGTAGCCCTTCTGCTTCCGGTAGAGACAGATCGCCTGCGTGATCGCGAGGATGTGGGCCTCGTTGAAGCTCGCGTCGAACGAGGACCCGCGGTGCCCGGACGTCCCGAACGCGACGCGCTGCGAGGGCAGCAGCGGATCCGGCATTTCGGTGAAATAGGCCGTGACGAGCTTCGCCACGTCCACGAGGTCGGAGGGCTGGGGCGGTTTGCCAGCGAAGGGACTGACGGCCATGCTTCGGCGCCAACCCTATCGCAGTCACTGTTGAAGTGTCGAGTTCGATGGCCTTGAGCGAAAGTGCCTGCTGCCGCGTCAGAAATATCCCAGCTCAATCGCCTTCAACAGTGTCGCTGTCGTCAGAAATATCCCAGCTCGATGGCTTTCAACATCGCCCGGTTCCGATCCCGCACGCCCAGCTTCTGCAGGATGTTGTGCACGTGGTTCTTGACGGTGCCCTCGACGACGCCGAGCGCTTCGCCGATCTCGCGGTTGGAGAGGCCCGCCGAGAAAAGGCGCAGGACCTCCCGCTCGCGCCCGGTCAGCGGCTCCGGCACTTCCGATGCCTCGAACGTGCGGGGCGATTCGGAGAGACTGCGGATCGCGCGGTCGGTCATTCCGGGCTGGATGAGACGGCCGCCCGCCGCCACCTCTCGAATGGCGTCGGTCAGCCGCTCGAACGTCACGTCCTTCAGGAGAAAGCCGCGCGCCCCCGCCTTGAGGGCGTCGAGCAGCAGGGCGTCGTCGTCGAAGGTCGTGAGGATGAGCGTCGGCGGCAGCCGGCCGCGGGAGGAGAGCGCCTCCAGGACCTCGAGGCCGTTCTTCTTCGGCATCCGGATGTCGAGCAGCATGACGTCCGGGGCGGCTTTCGCGACGGCCTCGATCGCGGCCTCACCGTCGGCCGCTTCGCCGGCCACCTCGAGATCGCCGGCGTAGGCCAGCAGGCTCTTGAGGCCCTGCCGGACGATCGTCTGGTCCTCGACGAGGAAGACCCGGATCCGGCCCGACGACGGCGGCGACGACGATGGCTTCAAGGCACCCATACGCGGGCCTCGAATCCGGGCGGGCCGGGGAAGACGCTCAGGCGCCCCTGCAGCGCGACGAGCCGTTCGCGCATGCCGGCGAAGCCGTTGCCCTCGGCGAGAGCGGCGGCGCCCTGGCCGTCGTCGCGGACCGAGAGATCCAGCCCGCCGTCGCGGGGCACCAGCTCGATCCAGAGATTCTTCGCGCCGGAGTGGCGGATCGCGTTGGTCACGCATTCCTGGGCGCACCGGAGGATCGCGAGGGCGCGCTCCGCGTCCACGGGCGGCAGGTTCGCCGGCACATGCAGATGGATCTTCGGGTGCGGGATCGCCGCGACGAGGGCGGCGAGGGCGGCCGAAAGATCCGTGGCGTCGTCCTTGCGCAGGCGGCTCACGACCGCGCGCACTTCGGAAAGCGTCGTGCGTGTCAGGGCGCGGGCGGTATCCAGGGCGTCGGACGCTTCGGGCACGCCGGGGTCGCGCGCCGCGGGGCTTCCGGCACCGCGCTCGAGGGCCGCGGCCTCGAGGTTCAACGACAGGGCGCTCAGGTGGTGTCCGAGGACGTCGTGGAGCTCGCGGGCGATGTGCAGGCGCTCGGCCGCCCGGCTGCCGTGGATCGCGAGCTCGCGCGTCGCGAGGAGCTCCCGGTTCGCGAGGGCGAGCTCCGCGTGCGCTTCGCTGGCGCGGCGCATGAGGTGCGCGGCGAGCACGGCGAAAGCCTGCAGGCCGGCGAGCGCGAACGTGTTGGCGAGCCAGATGGAAAGCGGGATCGCGTGCCTGGGATGGTTGAAGGAAAAGGGCACCATCACGAGCCCGAAGGCCGCGGTCTGAACTGCGATCCAGGTGATCACGCGCTTGAGGCTCAGGATCTGCGCGGCCTCCCACGCCACGAAGACGAGCGGCAGGCCCCCGAGGTGGGACGGCCACCACCGATTGACGAAAACGACGGACACGCTCGCCACGGCGAGAAGCGCGAGCACGGCGCCGCGGCTTTCGGGACGTTGCCGCCACGCCAGAGCCGAAGCGGCGATCCCCGTGATGAAGCCCACGACCCACACCCAGAGGCAATAGTCCGAGAAGAGGTCGCGCTCCTTCGCGTACTTGGCGAGCACGGCCACGCCGATCACGCCCCAGGTGAGGAGGCTCGTGATGCGGAGGGCGCGCGTGATGCTCACGCCCGGAATTCTAGGGGAATCGCCGGCGCCGGAACCGTATCGAAAGGTACAGGCGGGGGATGTGCCTTCGGGTACTGGGCGGCGGCTTCCCCGGACGGCAAGATCCGGACCCGACAGAAGGAGGATGCATGGCACCGATCCTGGCTCTCTCCGCATTGCTCTCGCTCGTCCCGTCACCGTCCGCGTCGACCTCCAGCGGAGATCGCTCCGCGATCGAAACCACGATCGGCCACTACTTCAAGGCCGGAGACACCTCCAGCTCGAGCGAGCTGCGCGAGGCCTTCCACCCCGCCGCGATGATGTTCTTCGTCAAGGACGGCGCGCTGGCCGGCGTCTCGCAACCGGAGTGGTGGGCGCGCTCGGACGCGAACAAGTCGCCGGTCGCGGCGTCGTCGCGGCAGATCCCGGTCGTCGACGTCGCCGGCGACGCGGCCTTCGCGAAAGTGGTCTCGGTCTATCCCACGCACCGGTTCGAGGACTACATGTCGCTCATGAAGATCGACGGGCGCTGGTGGATCGTCGGAAAGATCTTCCACCGCACCGTTCCGCCCGACGCGCCGCCCGCCGCGGCCGCCGCCGTCGCGACGGACCGCGACGCCATCCGCGCCACACTCGAGACGCTCCACCGGGCGCTCGCGGACAACGACGCCGAGCTCGTCGCGAGCGTGACCGACCCGCGGGCCACGGCCTACGCGATGATCCACGGCCGGCTGGTCGGCATCTCGGCGGCCGAAGGCGAGGCGCGCCTCGCCGCGCGCCGCACGGCGGGCGAGACGGTCCCGGCGACACGCCGCATCGCTTCGGTGGACTCGTCCGGAGACGCCGCCGTGGCGCGGCTGGAGCACGACCTGCCCACGGGCCACTGGATCGACTACGCTTCCCTGTTGAAGGTGGGTGGTCAATGGAAGATCGTGGGACTCCTCTACGCCCGACAGAGCGCCCCGTGAGCGCCGTCCTGGCGACCTCCCGGCGTGACTTCCTGCGAGTCACGGCGGTCTCGGCCGGCGGCCTCGTGCTCGGCGTCCGGTGGGCGCGCGCGGCCGAAGACGCTGTCGCCGAATTCCGTCCGAACGCGTGGGTGCGGATCGATCCCTCCGGCAAAGTCACGCTGACCGTCGACAAGTCCGAGATGGGCCAGGGCGTGCGCACCTCGCTGCCGATGATCCTGGCCGAGGAGCTCGACGTCGACGTCGACACCGTCGAGCTCTTCCAGGCCTCGCCGGGCCCCGAGTTCCAGGACATGGGGACCTACGGGAGCCGCAGCACGCGCACGCTCTGGATGCCTCTGCGCACGGCGGGCGCGGCGGCGCGCGAGATGCTCGTGGCCGCGGCGGCCGCGAAGTGGGGCGTCGCGCCTTCGGCCTGCCGCGCGGAGAAGGGCCGCGTCTTCCGCAAGGACTCCAACGAGTCTCTGGGCTACGGCGAGCTCGCCACCGCGGCGAGCCGCCTCCCGGTCCCGGCCTCTCCCGCCCTGAAGCCGAAGGCGCAGTGGCGCGTGATCGGGAAGGACCGGCGGCGCATCGACGCGCCCCGCATCGTCGCGGGCGAGTCGCTCTTCGCTTCGGACGTGCAGCGCCCCGGCATGAAGATCGCGAGCGTGGTCCGATGCCCGGTCGTCGGCGGAAAGCCGAAGTCCTGGGACGACGCGAAGGCGAAGGCGGTGCCGGGCGTCCGCATGATCGCTCCGGTCTCGGCCGGACTGGCCGTGATCGCCGACGACACCTACGCGATGCTCACGGCGCGCGAGGCTCTCGAGCCGACCATCGTCTGGGACGAAGGCACGAACGCCGCGATCGGGTCGGCCCGGATGCTCGCGACCCTGGGGAGCGCCTTCGACGGTTCGGGCACGCCCGTGCGCCGAGGCGGCGACGTCGCGGCGGCGCTCGTCGACGTCCGCCCGAAAGATCGAAGCCGAATACTTCTATCCCTACCAGGCCCACGCGCCGATGGAAACGATGAGCGCGGTCGCCGACGTGCAAACGGGGCGGTGCGAGATCTGGGCCGGCTCGCAGGCGCCGAACCGCGCCCAGACCGACGCGGCGAAGCTCCTCGGCATTCCCGAATCGGCCGTCACCGTGCACGTGCCCCTCCTGGGGGGCGGCTTCGGCCGTCGCGGGAGGACGGATTTCGTCCTCGACGCCGTCGAGTGCTCGAAGGTCGCGGGCGCTCCGGTCCGCGTCGTCTGGACGCGCTCCGACGACATGCGCAACGGCGACTTCCATCCGATCTCGCTCCATCGCCTCTCGGCGGGGCTCGACGCCTCCGGGCAGCCCGCGGCCTGGCGGCATCGCGTCTCGGTGGGCGTCTTCTCGAAGATGACGACGCCCGACGCCGAGGCGGTCCGGGCCGCGCTCCGGGGCGCTTACGACACGCCCTATGCGATCCCCGCGTTGGAGGCCGAGCTGATCGAATCGGCCTCGCCCGTGCGCACGAGCTCCTGGCGGGGCGTCCAGCACAACCACAACGTCTTCGCCTCCGAGTGCTTCTTCGACGAGGTCGCCCGCGCTGCGGGCAAGGATCCTCTCGCGTACAGGCTGGATCTGCTCCGTCGCGAGGCCGTCGTTCCCGGCGGGCGCGAGGGCGCGCCGGTCGACCGCGCCCGGCTCGCGGCCACGCTCGCGCTCGCGGCCGAGAAGGCCCGGTGGACGAACCCTCTGAAGGCGGGCCGTGGCAAGGGCGTCGCGTGTGCGTCCTACGACGGCCGCACGCCGGCGGCCGTGATCGCCGAGGTGACCGTGGGCGCCGCGGGCGACTGGCGCGTGGACCGCATCGTCTGCGCGGTGGACTGCGGCGTCGCGATCAATCCGCTCGGCGTGCGCGCCCAGGTCGAGGGCTCGGTGGCGTGGGCGCTCTCCGCGCTCTCGGCCGAGATCACGCTCGACCGCGGGCGCGTCGTGCAGTCGACGTACCGCGAGTTCCCGATCCTGCGGTTCCGCGACATGCCCAGGATCGAGACCCACATCGTGCCGAGCGACGCGGCCCCGACGGGCATGGGAGAGCCTCCGGTCCCGATCACGACGGCCGCGGTCGCGAATGCCCTCGCTGCGGCCAGCGGACGGCGCGTGCGCCGGCTTCCCGTGCGCGCCGACGATCTGAAAGGAGCCTGACGTGCCGCGCTACACGATCGAGGTCAACGGAAAGAAGCGGGAGATCGACGCTCCCGAGGACATGCCGCTTCTGTGGGTGCTGCGCGACCGGCTCGGCCTCACGGGCACGAAATACGGCTGCGGGGCCGGCGTCTGCGGCTCCTGCACGGTGCACATCGGCGGGGAAGCCGCCCGCTCCTGCCAGACGCCCATTTCCGCCATCGGCTCCGAGCGCGTCACGACGATCGAAGCGCTCGCGGCGGAGGGCTTGAAGCAGGCCTGGATCGCCGAAGACGTCGCCCAGTGCGGGTTCTGCCAGGCCGGCCAGATCATGCAGGCCGCGGCGTTACTGGGAAAGACGCCGAAGCCGGCGGACGACGAGATCGACGCCGCGATGAACGACAACCTCTGCCGCTGCGGGACGTACCTGCGCATCCGCGCGGCGATCCGCCGGGCGGCCGAGATCGAGGGCAAGTACTACTGAACCGTCGCCCGTCATCCTGCGCGCGCGAGGATCCCGAACTCGCAGCGCCGCGATCGAGTTGGGATCCTTCGTCGCTCCGCTCCCGGATGACGGCTGATGCTCTCAGGGTCACGGCTCGTCGCTTCTCGAGTGACCGCATTCGAAGGGCGTACCCTGTTCCCAGCTTGTCACGCCTCGACACGGAGATCCTTCGGCCGCTCCCATGCGGCCCTCGCGCTCACGGCGGCGATCGCCATCGCCATCGCCAGCGCCGACCCCGTGCCGTTCTGGGGAGCGAAGGAGTCTTCGCCGGTCGGCACGGAGCCGGCGAAGCTGAAGCCGGGCGATTTCATCTGGGACGCCGCGGCCGCGCCGGACGGCCCGCTCGTGATCGTCGTCAGCCTGCCGGAGCAGATCGCGCGGGTCTATCGGAACGGCATCCAGGTCGGCGTCGCCAAGGTCTCGACGGGAAAGCCCGGCCACCTCACGCCGACCGGCATCTTCACGATCCTCAACAAGGACAAGGACCACCGGTCCAAGACCTACGACAACGCTCCGATGCCCTATTCCGAGCGGCTCACGTGGGACGGCATCGCCCTGCATGCCGGAGGGGTTCCGGGCTATCCCGAGTCGCACGGCTGCGTGCACCTGCCGACGCGCGTTCGCCGAGCTGCTCTTCGGGATCACGAACGTGGGCATGACGGTCGTCATCGCGAACGACGCGAGCGCGCCCGCCGACGTCGCGCATCCGACCTTCCTCTCGCCGGTCGGAGCGAAGGGGACTCCGGAGACGCGGACCGCGGCTGCCGGAGGGAGTCCAGTGGCGCTGGCAACCCGAGAATCTCGACGGAGGGCCCGGTCACGCTCGTCGTCAGCGCGGCCGACCAGCGGGTCCTCGTCCTGCGCAACGGGGTCGAGATCGGTCGGGCGGCCATCGCGATCGCGTCGCCGGAAAAACCTCTCGGGACGGAGGCGTACGTGCTCAAGTCCGTTCCCGCCTCCGCGGCGAACCCGGTGACATCCGGGCGGAACGCAGCTGGATCGGCATCGCGCTGCCGGGCGCGGGTGTCGGGGCCGGAGCGTCGATGGATCTGAAGGACGCCTCCCGCGTCGCCGTGCCGCCGGCGTTCGCGGCGGAGGTGCTCAAGAGCCTGACGCCGGGAGCGACGCTCTACGTGACCGATGCTCCCGTGCTCGAATCGACGACGGGACCGAAGTTGAACGTCCTCAACTCGGATCCGCCGGCCGCGAAGTCCTGACCGGCGCCTAAGGCGCCTTCAGATACTCCGACCGCGCCAGCCACTCGGCGTCCGGGTAGTAGGCGACCACCAGCGAGCCGCCCTGGATCGCCTCGAACAGCTTCTGCGCGATCTCCGGCCGTACCGCCGGACAGCCCCAGCTCCGGCCGAGGCGGCCCTGAGCCGCGATGATCTGGTCGTTCACGTAATCGGCGCCGTGCATCACGATCGTGCGGTCGCGCGCGTGGTCGTTGAACCCCGGCTCGAGGCCGTCGAGGTGGAGGGAGAGCCCGTGGTGGCCGTCGTAGGTGTCCGCCGCGCGGAAGACGCCCAGGCTCGTCATGCGGCTGCCGAACTTGTTGGAGAAGCGCTCGGTCACGTTCTCTCCGCTGCCACGGCCGTGCGCGACGCGCTCGGCGAACTTCACGCGCCCCGCCGGAACGTCGATGACGAAGAGGCGCGGCTCGGTCGAGGGCCGCGAGTAGTCGATCACGGTGAGGATGTCCGAGCGGCGGACGGTTCCGGAAGACACGGCGTGGCGCCACGCCGCGAGCCCCGCCTCGAGCGCCGCATGGGACTCCCGGGGCACCTGAGCCCGGAGAGCCTCCAGGGCGGCCGAAGGCGTCGGCGACGCGGGGGAAGGAGCGAGCAGGCTCGCGATGAGCAGAAGGGCGAGGGGCATGGTTCGGGCTCGCCCCCACAACAATCCCGGAACCGGGACATTCCCGCCGTTGACGTATCCTTCGGCGTCGCCATGAGCCCCCCTCGCTCGCGCCGCACTCTCCGCATCGCGCTGTTCGTGCTCGGGATCGGGGTCCTCGTGGCCATCCTGGCCATCGCGGGCTGGGACTCGGTGGCTGCGAATCTCTCCGCCATCGGGTGGTGGTTCCCGGTGATCGTCATCGGCTACGGCCTTGCCGAGCTGGCGTTCACGTACGGCTACCGGGTCATCATCGGCCGGGGGCCCGACGGGCCGGTCCGCTTCGGGGACGCGTTCTCGGCGTACATGGCGTCCTGCTTCGTCAACTACTTCACCGCGGTGGGAGGCGAGCCCGTGCGGGCGAATCTCCTGGCCGGGAAGATCGGGTATCCGCGGGCTCTCGCCGCGGCCACCGTCCACCGGCACGCCGAGATGTCGTCGCAGTTCCTCTTCCTGCTCCTCGGCGCCGGCTTCAGCCTCGTCCACTTCGAGCTGCCGGCGGCGTTTCGCTATGCCGCGCTCGCCGGCCTCGTCCTGTTCGGGGCGGTGATTCTCTGGATGACGATCGCGCTTCGCCGCGGAGCGTTCGGCGCGCTGCTCGACCGGTTCGCGCGCGGCCCGCTCCGCCGGCTGGCGCGCTTTCGCCACACCGCCGAGCTCCTCGACGAACGCATCGGAGAGATCTACGAGCACCGACAGGAGCACTTCCTCGAGGCGGTGGGCTGGTGCTTCCTCGGCTGGTGCGGCGGTTTTGTCGAAACCTACGTCGTCATGCGGCTGCTCTCGCCCGGCGCCGGCGTTTACGAGGCGCTGGCCGTCGAAACGCTCGCGATGCTGATCAACACGGTTCTCTTCTTCATTCCCGGCCGCATCGGAACGGCCGAGGGCGTCCGCACGGCGCTGTGGGTCCTCGTCGGCTTCTCGGCGGCGCAGGGGATCGCGTACGGCCTGGTCCGCCGGGCCCGTGAGCTCCTGTGGCTCGCCCCGGGGATGGTCGTGCTCCTGAAGCACCACCTTCTCGATATTCGCCACCTGCACCTGAATCCCGAGGCTGGCGTACCCGCATCGCGCCCGGTTGAAGCAAAATAGGGTCGCTCGCGCAGGTCATCCCCCGAAAACCGGAACCGTTTCGCCCAGGAGGACAGATGGACTCGGGCAACCGACAGCTGCTCAGCGACGCTCAGCGCACCATGGCCCTCAGCGAGGAGCTCCACGCGCTCCCCCCGCCGGAAGCGGCCGAGCGCCTCCGCCGCGAGCCCGACGCGCTCGGCGGGCGGGCCCTCGCACTTCTGAACCCGGCCGAGGCCGTGGACGTGCTCGATCACGTCCCGCCCGAACGGCGGGCGCTCATCATCGCGGCCGCGCCCGGCGGTCGGGGCGAGCAGTGGAAGATCGATCTCCAGTATCCGGAGACGTGCGTCGGACGGCTCATGGAGGCGCCGCTCGCCGTGTACGGGACGGAGACGACCGTTCGCGACGCGATCGAGAGCCTGCGCGAGCTCGTGCAGAAGGCTTTCATCACGTACATCTTCGTGACGGACTCCGGCGGGCGCCTCGTCGGGGTCCTCGCGTTCCGCGAGCTTCTCTTCGCGAAGAGCGACCAGCGGCTCGAGGAAATCATGCTGCGCGACCCGTTCTCGCTCAAGCCCGACATGACCCTCGTGGATGCGATGCGCACCGTCGTGACGCGGCACTATCCCGCCTACCCCGTGACCGACGACTCCGGGCGCCTCGTCGGCATGGTCCGCGGCCAGTCGCTCTTCGAGCGGCAGGCCTACGAGATCAGCGCGCAGGCCGGCAGCATGGTCGGCGTCGAGAAGGAAGAGAGGGTCGCCACGCACCTGATGCGGAGCTTCCGCTTCCGCCACCCGTGGCTCCAGCTCAACCTCCTGACGGCCTTCGTGGCGGCCGCCGTGGTCGGGATCTTCCAGGACACCATCGATCGCATCGTCGTGCTCGCCGCGTTCCTGCCGGTCCTCGCTGGCCAGTCCGGCAACTCGGGCTGCCAGGCGCTCGCGGTCACCCTGCGGGGGCTCACGCTGGGAGAACTGCGGGCGCTGTCTCCGCGCAAGCTCGTCTTCAAGGAGGCGTGTCTCGGGCTTCTCAACGGCGGAGTGGTCGGGATCGTCGCCGGCGCGGCGATGTGGTTCTACGCCCGCTCTCAGCACACGGGCCACGCGGTCATGCTCGGCGTGATTGTCTGGGTCGCGATGACCGCCGCGTGCGCGATCAGCGGCATCTCGGGAGCTCTCGTTCCGCTGACGCTGAAGCGGCTCGGCGCCGATCCGGCGACGGCCTCGAGCATTTTCCTGACGACGCTCACGGACGTCGCGAGCATGGGGATCATGCTCGGGCTCGCGACGCTTCTGATCCGCTGAGGGCTCTTCTCGTTCGCTGAGGATCAGGAGGGCGATTTGAGCAGCGCTTCGATCTCGGAGGCGAGGCGCTCTTCGGACATCCGGTAGGGCAGGTACTGTCGGACGACCCCTTTCCGGTCCACGAACGCGAACGTCGGCGTGGCCGACGCGCCGTAGCGCAGCATGGCCTCGTCGCTGATCGGGGCCGCGACGGAATCCGCGAGGCCGTACGTCTCCTTCCAGGACTTCTCGATCCTGGCCTTCTCGGCGGAATGATCCTCGTCGTAGAAGCGCGTGGGCGCGACGAACGCCACGCCCTGCGGGGCGTACTTCTCGACGATGCGGCGGAACGCCGCGGCCTGCGCCTTGCAGTCGCCGCACGCTTCCCACCACAGGTACACGACGACGGGCTTTCCGCGGAGCGCGTCGAGGCTCTCGAACTCCGTCCCGACGACGGCTTCGGCGCGGATGGCCGGGGCCTTCTGGCCGACGAGGTCGATCTGGTTGCGTCGTTTCCAGATCCGGGCCCGCAGGTTGTACGGCGCGGTCTCGAGCTCCTTCGAGCTCCGCTCGAGAAGGCGGATCGCTTCCGCGTTCTTCCCCTCGTGCACGAGGGCCTGGGCCTCGACCTCGATGGCGGTTCCCAGCGCGTACTGCGCGTCCGAGTTGTGCTCCCAGCTCGGCGGCGTTCCGAGCTTCGCCACGGCGATTGCGCGCGCGGCCTTCGCGTAGCGCATCGCCGCCGTCCAGTCGTCCACGAGCGCCGCCCCGCGCGCGAGCCAGGCGAGCCCGAGGATGTACTCGCCGTCCTCACCCTTGTCGGCGCGATGGACCTCGAGGATGGACTCGGCGCTCGGCAGGTCGCCGGCCGAGATCTTCATGCGGATGAACCGCAGGTTGTCGCGCGGAGGCGGCGTCGGCGCGGGTGTGGGCGCGGGCGTCGGCTGCTGGGCGGAGATTGCGGCTCGGGCCGCGAGACAGACGAGGAGGAGCGACGTCACCTGGATGAGACGCTTCATCGGCGGGCTCCTTGCGTATACGTGCGCCCGAACGCAGGCCGCCGACGAGCCATTCCCGCGAGCCGCGCTCATGGCCGATGGTTCCGACCGGGAGACCCGCGGCGCTTCGAGCGCCCGTCTTCCGACGCCTAGGACTTCGGCGCCGGCGGGGTCTTCAGCTGCTCGAGCTTCTGCTGGGCGCTCTCGCGGATGAGCTTCTGCAGATCGTCGTTCGCCGACTTGTCCGCCGGAAGGAGTGCCAGGGTTTTCTCGGCCGCGGCTCGCGCCTTCTCTCGCTGGCCGTCGGCGATGTAGGCGTCGCCCAGGCTGTCCCACGCGTTGGCCGAGGAAGGATTGGCCTCGACGTTGAGCTGCATGATGGCCACGGCCGAGCGGGTGTCGCCGAGCTCGAGGGCCTGGTAACCGAGCCGATTCACGAAGCCGGTTTCGAGGATGGCGGCTTTCGGGTCTTTCTTGCGCTCTGCCGTCAGCGCCTCGGCGACGCGAGCCGCTCCGCCCGGCTCGTCCATCAACACCAGCATGCGGACCGTCGGCCCGGGCGCGGGCCGCGCCTGCTTCGAAGCGGGGACCGCGGCGCCCTTGCCGAGGCCGAGAAGAGTGGCCTGGTACCACGCGACGATGTCGCCGGGCAGATCGGGATGCGCCGTGAACATCTCGGTGCCGTGGCCACCGACCTTGAACTCGACGAACTTGTTCTGAGGATTCCCCGAGGTCGCATCGAGCCAGGCCATCAGCTCGACGGCGCCGCCGTCATCGTCGGCCGCCGACAGAAACAGCGGCAAAGAGGACGCCGTCTTGAGAAAGCTTCGCCCGTCCTTGTTCGTGTTGCCCGAGAGCAGCACCAGGGACTTCACCTCCGGATGGCGGCGAGCGAGCTGGATCGACTGGTTCACGCCGCAGCTCGCGCCGCCCGCGCCGAAGACGTCCCCGCGCACGCCCGGCTGCGACTTCAAGTACCCGAACGCGACGTCGACGTCGCCGGGCCACTTTTCGCCGACCGTCCTCTGTTGCGGAAACGTCAGCTGCGTGTACGGCGTGCCGCCGCTGTCTCCGTAACCCCGGTAGTCGAGTGTCAGGACGTGGAAGCCTTTGGTGGCGAGCTCCTCGGCGAGGGCGTTCCAGCTCGATCGGTCTTTGTTGCACTGGTGGAGGAGCAGGATCCCGGGCCCCGGGCGCTCGCTCGCGTAGTAGGTCACGGCGAGCTTCGTGCCATCCGAGGCCTTGAGGTCCACCTTGCGGCCCGACGGCGGCTCCGCGGCCGCGGTCACGACCCCGAAAAAGGCGAGCGCCAGCGAAGCGCGCAGGACGTATCTCATGGAGGCCTCCGTTCTCGCTTACGGTGCAACGAAAGAAAGGTTTGAGGGGTTATGACAAGCCAGACTCCGGATCACGTTCGAGGAAAGGAATCCCGATGACTTCACAAGAGAATCCGGCCGCGGAGCGCTTTCACCACCTCCACCGCGAAGGCCTCCTCGTGCTGCCGAACGCGTGGGACGCCGGCAGCGCCCGGCTGATCGAGAGCCTGGGGGCGAAGGCGATCGCCACCACGAGCGCCGGCGTGGCGTGGTCCCACGGCTATCCGGACGGAGACACCCTGCCGTGGCCGCTGCTGCGGGCGACCGTGGCCGACATCGCGAGAGCGGTCCGCGTTCCCGTGAGCGCCGACGTGGAGGGCGGCTACTCGAACGACCCCGCCGCCGTCGGCGAGACGGTCGCGGCGGTGATCGAAGCGGGGGCGATCGGCATCAACATCGAGGACGGCTCCGGCGCCCCGGAGCTGCTCTGCGCCAAGATCGAGCAGGCGAAGAACGCCGGAGAACGGCTCGGAGTGAAACTCTTCGTCAACGCCCGCACGGACGTCTACCTGCGAGGCCTCGTGACGAACGCGCGTCGGGTCGAGGAAACACTGGCGCGCGCCGAGCGCTATCGCTCCGCGGGCGCGGACGGCATCTTCGTGCCGGGCCTGGCGGACCCGGAAGAGATCCGAGCCGTGGCGCAGGGCTCGCCTCTGCCGCTCAACGTCATGGCCTGGCGCGGCCTGCCGTCCGCGGCCGAGCTGGAAGCTCTGGGCGTTCGCCGTCTCAGCGCGGGAGCCGGCATCATCCAGGCCGCGTACGCGAAGACCCGCCGGCTCGCCGCCGCGTTTCTCGAGACCGGTGCATCCGACGCCGTGACCTCGGAGTCGAAGACCTATCCCGAGATCAACGCCCTTCTGGCTGCGCCTCGTTGAGCAGAACAAGATGCCGCCGTCGGGACGCTCACTCGGCGCGGAGGGCCTCGTTCGGATCGATGCGGATGACCTGGCGCGCGGGCACGGCGCAGGCCACCAGGCCGACGACGCCGAGGACCGCGAGCGCGGCGGCGAAGCTCCAGGGGTCCGAGGGCGCAACGCCGAAGAGCTGCGAGCGCAAGAGGCGCGCGAGGACCAGGGCCGCGGCGAGGCCGACGGCCCCTCCGGCGAGGATGATTCTCAGGTGGCGCGCGACGACCATGCGCAGCAGCTCGGAGGGCCGGGCGCCGAGCGCGAGCCGGATGCCCAGCTCCGGGCGCCGGCGCGCGACGGCGAACGCGGTGACGCTCGCGATCCCGCTCGTGGCGAGGAGCAGGGCCAGGGACCCGAACAGCGCGAGCAGCGCCAGGCTGAATCGTCGCGCGGCCAGTGATTCCGCGACGATCTGCTCGACCTTTCGGAAGCGCGGCGGAAGGGCCGGATCGATGGAGCGGACGATCTCCCGCGCCGAGGCCATGGCGGCGGCGGGATCCCCGTCGACACGGAGGACGGCCGTCAAAGTGGGAGTCTTCTGCGGCCTCTGGCGGAGGTTGACGTAGAGGATCGGCTCCATCACGTCCTCGAGGCTGTTCTGTCGGACGTCCCCGACGACGCCGACGACGGTCAGCGGCTGGAGATCGCCGTCCATGTTTCCGAACTCGATGCGCTGCCCGATCGGGTCGCGGTCCGCGAACCTCCGGCGCGCCAGGGCCTGCGAGATCACGGCGACATGCGATCCGCTCCGCACGTCGCGCTCGTCGAAGACACGACCTCGGATCACGGGAATGCCCATCGTCTCGAAGTAACTCCCCGTGACCGCTCCGTAGCTGGCCACCCCGGCGCGCTCGGGATTGCGCATCAGACGCTCGAAGTCGGCAATCGACGGCACCGCGTCGTTCGGGCCGAGCAGGAGGAACGTTCCGTCGGCGAGGCCGGATGCGAGCGGCAGCCCTCCGACGGCTCCCACGCGCGCGACTCCGGGGATTCGCGCGAGCCGCTCGTGGAGCGCGTCGAGCATCGCGATGCGTCGCGCCTTGTCGGCTTCCGTCTGCGGGAAGTCCGGGAACAGGTCCATGGCGACGACGCTCTCGGTGCGGAAGCCCGGCTGGACGTCGAGAACACGCAGGAAGCTGCGGGCGAAGAGAGCGAGCCCGGCGAGCAGAAGGGCCGTCACCGCCGCCTGCACGCCGAGCAGGGCGCTCTGGGCGCGCGAGCCCGCCGCGGCCTGCCCGGACCGTCCGGCGGCGAGATCCCGATACCTCCCCTCGGGCGAGCGTCGCGAGGCCACGACGGCGACGACGAAAGCGGCGGCCAGACACAACGCCAGGCCGAAGCCGAGCACCGGCGCGTCGAGCGCGATCTCCGCGGCGCGCGGCAGGCTCTCTCCCGAAAGTGACTTGATGGCTCCGAGGCTCCACGCGCAGAGCGCGAGCCCGGCCACGGTCCCGGCGAGCGACAAGACGAACGACTCCGCGAAGATCGCCCGGAAGAGGTCGGCGCGCGTGGCTCCGAGGGCCGCGCGGACCGCGAGCTCGCGCCTGCGCGCGGCGATGCGGGCGAGCGAGAGGTTGGTGACGTTGGCCGCGGCGATGAGCATCAGGAAGCCGACGGCCGAAAGCAGCATGAGGAGGGCCGGCCGGACGCGGCCGACCAGTGTGTCCCGGAGAGGCCGGACCGTCGCGCCCGCCAGGTCCGCGGCCTCGCCGTGCTCGCGGCGGATGCTCGCCGCGATCGCCCCGAGATCGGCCCGGGCCGCCGTCAGCGAGACTCCATCCCGAAGGCGCCCGATACCGCGCCAGTTGTGCGCCGAGCGGCTGGCTTCCGGCTCCAACCGCTCGCGTGGCGTCCAGAGCTCGGCCGCGTCCGGAAAGCCGAAACCGGCGGGCATGACACCGACCACGCGGTACAGGTCACCATCGAAACGCAGCGAGAGTCGCGACAGGTCGGTCTCGCCGGAGAGGAAGCGCTTCCAGAAGCCCTCCGAGACGATCACGGCGGCCGGGCCGCCCGGGCTCTTCTCCTCCGGCGCGAAAACGCGTCCGCGCACCGGCTGCGTCCCGAGCGCTTCGAAAAAGTCCGACGACACGACGGCACGGGTCGCGCGCACCGGCTCGCTGCCGCCCGAGACCGAGGAGGCCCAGGCCGTGTATTCGGCGAAGGCGGCGAGGGTGCGGTTCCGCTCCTTCAGGTCGCGATAGTTCGGATCGCAGAGAGCCATCTCGTGGCCGTCATCGGCGGCTTCGGCGACGGCGACGATGCGGTCGGGTGCCGGGTAGGGAAGCGGCCGGAGCAGAATCGAGTAGGCCACACTGAAGATGGCGGCGTTCGCGCCGATCCCGAGGGCGAGCGTCGCGGCGGCCGCGGCCGAATAGCCCGGACTGCGCGCCACGAACCGGAGCGCGTACTTCAGGTCCGCGAGGAACTGGGACATCCGCTCACCTCGCCGTCTCTCGCGGACAGTTACGCGCGAGCCTCGCGAAAAGTTCCTCTCGGCGCTCCGCTCAGCGGCCGGCGCGGTAGTAGGCGAGGCGGCCGAAGATCAGCCTGCCGTTGCCAACCTTGACCGGGCCGCCGAAGCCGGCCTGACGCATCCACTCGAGAATGCGGCTTTCGGTGTTGTCTTTGAGGCGGGCATGCGTGTGCAGCAGCCGCGCGAGCAGTCCGTCGGATGCCTCCGGACCGGCGAAGTCCATGAGGTGGAGCGAACCGCCCGGTCTGAGCACTCGCCGCGCTTCGCGAAGCATCTTCTCCTTGTCCGCGGTCTCGACGTGATGAAACATCATCGAGGAGAACACGCGATCGAACGAGGCGTCGGGGTAGGGCAGTGCGTCCGCGAAGCCCTGGTCGAATCGCACGGTCGCACCCTCTCGTTCGGCTTTCCGTCTCGCGCGCGCGAGAGCCTTCGGGTCGGGATCGAGGCCGACCGTGACGACACTCGGAATGGACTTCCGGATCTGCAGGATCAGCGTGCCCGTCCCGCACCCGACATCGAGGACCTCGTGCCCCGGCGCGAGCCCGCCTGATCGATGAGCGTCTCGGCGAGCGCGGTCGCCGCCGAGCAGCTTCGTCAGCGGATCGTAGAGGGGCAGGAACAGATCCCGGCCGGCCGCGGGAAGGAAGTGTCGGTGCGTCCCGGCCTTTTCGTCCATGTGATGCATAGCGCGAGGCCTCCGGTCAGAATTCCGGATCGCCGCGTCCCTTCGAGAGGCCTCGGGAGAGCCGCCGAGGGGTGCTACTTCTTCGGGCGCTTCTTTTCGGCCGCCCGCTTCCGTGCCGCCTGAGCAAACGCGGCTTGACGTTCGGCCGGAGAGATGAAAGTGGCGCCTCGAGCTTCCTCGGGATCCTTCACGACCGGCGCCTCGCCGCGGCGCAGAGCCTCCACTCGGGCTTTCGCGGCGGCCGAAGGAGGCAAGCGCACGCGCTTGGGCGCGGAGTGCTTCATGGGGCCCAATACTACCTTTTCAGAAACCGCCTATCTTGCGGTGGCGCAGGACTCGTTGGATTTCGCACTCTCGGCCTTCGCCAGCCCCTCCGCCGGTCCGACGGAGCTCGCGTTGCGGCTCGCGCTCCCGAGGGGCCTTTCAGTAGACCGGAGCGAGACGTCGCGCCGTCAGTTGATGGTGATGGCCTTCAGTTTCGTGTTGTTGGTCTCGATCGTCTCCACCTCCGCGTTGCCATCGTCGGCAACCACGAAGAGGTTGTAGCTCCCCGTCGGCGTTTCGAGAGGGATCGTCACCGGCACGACTCCCCCGGACGACGTATTCGGCGCCAGCACGGGCACGGTGCGGGATCCCAGGAATACGTCCGGTCCGCTCGGGGGCCGCAGGTAAATCTTCGTGGTCGAGCTGACTCCGCTCGGCCCGCCTCCCTGGTTCCTGGTCGTCGGCGTGACGTTGATCGTCTGACCGGGGTGCGCCGAGAGCGGCGCGGCGATGGCCGACACGATGAGGTCCGGGCCGATCTTGATCGCCACCGTGCGGGTGTTGTTGGCCTCGCCGGTTTCGAACAGGCCGTCGGGGCCGTCCGCCTTCGCGATGATGTACCAGGTTCCCGTCGTCGTCCCGGCCGGGATCGTCACGGTCGCCGAGCCGGGGCTGTTGCTGCCGGAGGCGATCGGGCCCGTGGATCGGGATCCGAGGAGCGTGTCGCCGCCGAGGAGGGCGTCCGACGAGAAGTAGAAGGACGTCGTGGAGTCCGTCACGTCGCTTCGGCCGGCGGCGTTGGCCGTCGTGTCCGTCACGAGCACCGAAAGTCCGGCGCCCGACTTGGCCGGCGCCGCGAGCGCCGTGACGCTGAGGTCCGGGCCGATCTTGATCGCCACCGTGCGGGTGTTGTTGGCCTCGTTGCTCTCGGTGACGGCGAGAGGGCCGTCCGCCTTCGCGATGATGAAGTAGTTGCCGCCCGCAACGTTCGGCAGCGTCTGGTTGGTCGTCAGCGAGCTCTGGATGATCCCGCCGCCAGAGCAGGAACCGCGCGGCTGCCGAAGAGCGATGTCGCCGCCGTCCCAGACGGCGTCGGTGGAGAGGTAGTAGCTGGTCGTCGAGGGCGGTGCCTGCGCTGACGCCGGTCGGCGTTGCGCGTCGTGTCCGTGATCGCGATCGTGCGGTTCGCCCCCGAGGCGGTCGGCGCCGACAGGGCGGTGACCGTGAGATCCGGGGCCAGGATCGTCAACGCCTTGGTCCGCACGTTGTTGCTCTCGTTGGATTCCGGAACCGATCCATCCCCATCGGCGTTCGCGATCAGGAAGTAGCTGCCCGGCGCCGTTCCCGCGGGAATCACGACGTTCGTGGAGCCGGCGCTGGCGGCGCCTGGATTGAGGGACGGCACCGGCCGGGCTCCCAGGAGGGTATCGCCGCCGCCCAGCAGGGCATCCGCCGACAGCCAGAACTTCGTGTTGCTCGTGCCCGGGAACGCGGGGCCACCGGTCAGGTTCTTGGTCGTATCGGTGACCGCGATCGTCAGGCCGGCCCCGGTGGAAGCGGGAGCTCCGAGACTGGAGACGCTCAGGTCGGGCTTCTTGTTGAAGGCCGCGGTGCAGGTCTTGTCGGCGTCCATCGTCACGACGCCATCCGCGCAGTCCGCGTCACCCGACCAGCCGCCGAAGACGTAGGTCGCGCCCGGCGCGGGTAGGAGCGTCACGACGGTTCCGGTGTCGAAGCTCTTCACGCACGTCTCCCCGCAGTCGATGCCTGCGGGCGTGCTCGTCACCATGCTGGTGGCGGCGCCGGTTCCGGTCCGGTTGACCGTCAACGAAGTCGAGAGTGGCCGGGGCGTCGTGCTCGCCTCGCTCGAGTCTGCGCTCTCGCCGCCCGCATCCGGGCCCCCGGTATAGCTTGCCGACACCACGTAGTAATAGGTCGTGCCGTTGGTGAGACCGGTGTCCACGTAACTCGTGCCCGTCGGGCACGCGATCCCCACGTACGGTCCCCCGCTCGTCGAGGAGCGCTTGACGTGGTAGCCGCTGGCTCCGATCGACGCCGCCCATGACAGGGACACCTGGGCGTCACCCGGTGTGGCCGTCAAGCTCGCCGGCGGTGCGAGATTCACCAGAAGAGTGGTCGATGTGGTGTGCGTGAGCGCTCCGCTGGTGCCGGTGATCGTGAGGGAGAGCGCGAAAGGAACGGTGCTCGCGGTCGTGTTCATGGTGAGGGTCGAGGAGCCCGAGCCGTTGATCGAAGCGGGGCTGAAGCCGCCGCTCGTGACCCCCAGCGGGAAGGGCGACTCGCTGTCGACGGTCAGGGTCACGGGTCCCGCGAAGCCGGTGATGGGCGTGACCGTCACCGTGAACGTCGTCGCCTGGCCCGGAGTGACGATCTGCGCGGGCGGGCTCGCGGCGATCGAGAAATCGGGGGTCAGCGGAGTCACCGTGATCGTGCGCGTCGGCGGACTGGGATCGGAGTTTCCGTCCGCGTCGATGACGGTCAGAGAGGTGACGTAGGTGCCCGGGACGTCAAAGGTGACGCTTCCCGGGGCCTGCGCGACGGAGGTCGTCGGCGAACCTCCGGGAAAGATCCACGAGTACATCGCCGCCGTGGTGTCCGTGCTGAAGACGACGGATCCGCCGGCCGGAATGGTCACGTCGGAAACGGGTGACGCGATCGCGCCGGACGGTGGCGACGTGCTGTGGGCCGAAAGCTGTATGAACTGCGCCTTCGACGGCACACCGTCGCTGTCGAGCAGAAACAGCATGTAGTAACCAGGAGGCGCGATGTTGCTGTTCGGAGGGCTCGTGAGGCTCAACGTGCCCCCGCTGGCGCTGCATGGGGGCTGCGGCGACGGACCGCACAGGCCGATCAGCCGCTGCTCCATGTCGAAGGCGTGCGTCACGGAGCCCGGTCGCACCAGCACCGCGGAGGCGATCGGCGACGCGCTCGAAAAGTTCACCGAGAACGGCGCGTTGTAGCCGACGACTCCCGAAGAAGGCGTGACGGCGGTAATGCCGGGCCGGCCGGTGGTGATCAATAGGTCGCTACTGTCGAAGAGGTAGGCCGGTGTGTAGATCTCGATGGCCGCTTCGTAGCGGCCACGCGACCCGGGATTGCTCCCGATGCTCATGACTCTCGCATCCGGAAGAAGCAGCGCCGTGGAGTGATAGAGCCGCGAATAGGAGGCGGTACCGGCGGAGCTGAAAGTGTTGGTGACGGGATCGTAGAGGTCGGCCGTTTTTCCGGGCCCGTTCGGGGCCTCGTTGTTCACCGATCCGCCCATCGCGAGGACTGTGCCGTCGGGCAGGATGACTGCATCCATCTGGATTCGTCCCGTGGACATGCTGGGACCGGGCGTCCAGGCCGGGGAGGCCGCGGAGAGGTCGATGATCTCCGTCGAGCTGGTCGCCGGATTGCCGCCGCCACCGAGGGCCATGACCTTCGGTGTGTACGCCGGCGGGAGGAGAGGCAGGATCACGGCCGAGCCGTAGCTCCGGTTCCGAGTCGTCGGAACCGAGGATGTCCAGGTCTGCGCCGACGGATCGAACATCCAGCCATTGGTGTTCGACCCACCACTTCCGTGCCCCGTGTAAAAGACCTTGCCGTTCGGAAGCAGCGCCATTCGAGGGTACAGGGGCGGAACGAAGGGCGCGGGGGAGGTCGGGCTGCTCCAACCGGCTCCGGTGCTTCCGATGCCGTAGATCTCCACCGTGTTGTTCGTTCCACCGGTGAGCTTCAGTCCGGAGAACGCCATGATTCGGCCGTCGCCGAGCGTCGTGGCCGTCGCGTACCAGCGGCCATCCACCATGCTCTGGGACTGGACGAAGCGTTCCGTTGCCGGATCGAAGAACGAGGCGCGATTGTCGCCGGTGAAAGAGTAGTCGGACGTGCCGCCGACCACGAGGTGACGTCCATCGGGCAGGACGGCGGTGCCACTGCAGAAGACGTCGTAAGTGAGGTTCTGAACGGCGATGCTGCTCTGCGTGGTGCCCGTCGGATCCCAGACCGCCGCGCGGTAGCTCTCGGAACCTTCCGAGTTGTTGTGCGCATCGTTCTCCGATCCCGCGACGATCAGCACCTTCCCGGTGCGCAGAAGGCTCGCGGAGATCGGATTGATCGGCATCTGGTAGGGCAGGGTCATCCACTGGCCGGTGACGTGCGGAACGTCGGAGACGCAGGACTGTGCTCTCGCCGCGGACGAAAGCCCCGCGGCTGCTCCAACGGCGAACATCGGGATGAGCAACCCGCGTCGAACGAAAGCGATCACGGTGGCAGTCGTCGTCTGCTTTGTCACTTGCGAGTTCTTGTGGCCTTGCCTGTCCAGAGGTACACTATGCCTGTCCAGAGGAACAGGTCAAGCTCGCGGAGGGTCCCGCCCGGAGGGCGCGCTCTCAGATAGGGCTTCCGGCGAAAGTGGGCAAACCCCAATCTAGCCAAACAGATCCGCCGCGATGCGGGTCGTCCCTGCAGCGGCTCCCGCGCCTACCCCTTCGCTGTCTTTGCCGCCTTCACGATGATCTCCGCCACGGATTTCGGCTGCGAGACGTAGATCGCGTGGCTGCCGCCGACCTCGGCGGTCGTCGAGCCCGCTCGCTTCGCCATCAGGCGTTGTGCGGCAATGGGGATCATTCGGTCGTCGGTCACGAGGAGGTACCAGCTCGGCTTGTTTTTCCAGGCCGGCTCGGAGATCGCGCCGCTCAACGCCTCGACGCCCCACGGAACCTGCGAGTCGGCCATGAACGCGGCTTTTCCCTTCTCAACGTCTCCCGCAAACGAGGCGGGAAACTTCTCCTTGTCGAGAAGCAGGAAGCCGTCCTTCGGAGGAAGAATCGGGGGGACCGGTGCGCCCGGGGGCGGGTCCTTGATCAGCGATGCGACGGACTCGCCCTTGTCCGGAGCGAAGGCGGTGATGTACACGAGCCCGACCACCTTCGGGTCATTGCCCGCCTCCGTAATGACGGCCCCTCCGTAGGAGTGACCGACGAGAATCACGGGTCCCTTCTGCTCCGCAATGACCCGCCGTGTCGTCGCGACGTCGTCCGCGAGGGAAGTCGTCGGATTCTGGACGACCCCGACCGAGTACCCATCCTTCTTCAGGATGTTGTAGACGCCCTCCCATCCTGAGCCGTCGACGAAGCCGCCGTGAACGAGAACGATCGACTGCAGCCATGATGAGTCCTCCTCCCCGTCCTAAGATACTATTTCGGCCGCGCCGGTCGGCCTATCGAACCCGTGTCGCGCCCGAAGGGCGCGCTCAAAGGAGCCGCCTTGAGAGGGCTGCGTCCGGAGGACGCGGCGTGGGAGTGACAGAGCCGGGAGGAACTGGTAGCCCATACGGGCATTCCGACGAACCCCGACGAGCTCAAGAGTGCAGTAAGAGCACTTGCGAGACTGCTGATCTCGCAATGGCTTCGGTTGCGTCAGCCTCGCGAAGAATGATGGGGCGGAACCGAGACTTCGCGCCCTGTGAGGACCTCCATCCGATGGCGTCAACGACTGCCCGGCAACGGATCGGGGCGTAGAATTCGCGCAAACTCGCCTGGCAGGCCCATTTTCTTCAGGCGATCGTCAAATCGAGGATCATCGCGCAGGCCATCCCAATCCGGTGCGACCGCCAGGTGAACCAGTGCCGGGTCGCGCTGCGCGACGGCCTGATCAAGGCAGTCGAACGCTTCATCGAGCCGGCCTGCTGCCCCATAAATTCTGGCTCGGAAGAAAGGCATCTTCAGCAACACGTCGAAGTCCAGCTGCGGGTTCGGGATTTGTTCCACCCAGAATCGGTTCAATCCGGAGAGGCCGGCAGTCGCGTACACCTGCTGCGCTGCCGCGGTGACCTGCCTCATTACGGCCACCCACTCTTCGGGTAATCCGAACTCGATAGACATGCGGACGGCCAAGGCCGCGAATCGATCGATGTCCCCGATCTTCAAATAGACGTAACTCATGAATTGGCACGCCTGCGCATGCTTCGGGTTGACGTCAATCGCTCGCTGGGCCCAGACAAGTGCGTCGTCGTACTTCCGCTGGTGCCAATACGAGATGGCGATCTGTACCAGAACGCCGGGCGATCGCGGATCGCGCGCGAGCGCCTGTTGCTTGCATCGCAGCCCATCGTCGAGCCGCCCGAGCGCTTCCTGGAGCGACCCATACTGCAGGAGCGCCTCGGTATGATCCGGGTTGATTTCGAGCGCACGTTGCAGGCTGCGCTCCGCCGCAGTCCAATCCCACTCGCTGAGAAAAAGGACGGTGCCAAGGGCAACCTGCGCGTCCGCCGAGGCGCTGTCCATCGCCAGCGCGCGTAAGGCAGACGCCTTCGCCTCTGCGAATGCTTCCTGGTGCGGCACAGCGTGAGACGCTGCCAGCACGCACCGTGCGCGCGCCAGCCCGGCGTGTGCCGGTGCGTAGGTCGGATCGATCTCGACCGCGGAGCGAAAGGCGTCCACGGCAGCAGGCAGTTCCAAGAACGAGTCAGACAACAGGTGAGACCGGCCGCGGCCGACAAGCTCGTAAAGTTCGACGGGTCGCGCCCTCGCACTCGGTGCGAATGCCTTCTCGCCGGCCGGATCGCATCGAACTGCAGCGATGAAGCGATACCCGGACCGCGCCACCGTTTCGATATAGGTCGGCCGGCGGGCGTCCTCGCCAAGCGCCTTGCGCAGCGCCGACACGCAAACGTTGAGACTGCCTTCTTCGACGAATGTCCCGGGCCATAGGCGCGTCAGCAATTCGTCCTTCGTGACCAGATGGCCCCGCTGCTGCACCAACGCAACCAGCACATCGTAGGCCTTCGGTGGCAAGCGAACGGCTTCCGTCCCGCGCAGCAAACGCCGCTCTCGCACGTCGAGCGTGAACTCGTCGAAATGAAATGTCTCACTGCCGGCCATCAGATTTAGGCAAGATCCTAACAACTCCTTAAGGACGCGGCACGGCCGGGACAGCTGTCATGGACGCGCTTTCAAAGGAGAAGAAAATGAGCATCCGATCGAAGAGCCCTCGCTGAGGCGAAGGAGGAGCGATGAAGACGACACTCTGCCTGGCCGTCACCCTCGTGGCACTGTCGCCGCCGGCCAGGGCCGGCTCCCAGGGGGCCGTTTCCGGCACCGCCACCTCGCCCGACGGGGTCCCCATCCGCTACGACGCGGCCGGCAAGGGCGATCCGGCGCTGGTGTTCGTCCACTGCGGGGGCTGCAACCGCGGCTTCTGGGACGGGCAGATGGCCTACTTCGCCGCGAAGCACCGCGTCGTCGCGCTCGACCTGGCCGGCCACGGCCAGAGCGGAGGCGGGCGCAAGGACTGGACGATGGCCGCTTTCGGCCAGGACGTGGTGTCGGTGGTCGAGGCGCTGGGCTTGAAGCGGGTGGTGCTCATCGGCCACTCCCTTGGCGGGCCGGCGGTCCTGGAGGCCGCGCGCCGTATGCCGGGCCGGGTGGCCGGCCTGGTGCTGGTGGACAGTTGGGTGGACTTCGAGCAGAGGCTCCCGGCCGAGGAGGTGGAGAAGTACGTGTCGGCGCTGCAGGCCGACTACCGGGCCACGACCACCGCCATCGTGTCGCAATACTTGTTCTCGGCGAGCACGCCCGAGCCCGTCAAAGCGCGCGTGCTGGAAACGGTGCTGTCGGGGCCGCAGGAGATTGGCGTGGCCGTCACCCGCTCCAGCATGGCCTACGAGCCGCTGCCGGCGCTGCGCGAGATCAAGGCCCCCATCTGCGCCATCAGCTCCGACCTGTTTCCCACCAACTTGGAGGGCAACCGCAAGTATGTCCCCAGCTACCAGGCGGCGATAATGAAGGGAGTGGGGCATTACCTCATGCTCGAGCAGCCCGAGGCCTTCAACGAGCTCCTGGCGTGGGCCCTGCGCGAGCTGGCCCGGAGTGGCGGAGGGCGGTAAAGCTGCGGGTAGCTGTTGAATTGGTGAAGCCGCCTTGCGAGGGTCGCGTCTGAGCGACGCCGGCATGCGAGTCGAAGCCGGCAATCGTGGTCGCCCCTACGGGAATCGAACCCGTGTCGCGCCCGAAGGGGCGCGCTCAAAGGCAGCCGCCTTGAGAGGGCTGCGTCCGGAGGACGCGGCGTGGGAGTCACAGAGCCGGGACGTTCAGCGAATCGTCTGGTAGCCCCTACGGGCAATCGAACCCGTGTCGCGCCCGGAAGGGCGCGCTCAAAGGAGCCGCCTTGAGAGGGCCGCGTCCGGAGGACGCGGCGTGGGAGTTACAGAGCCGGCGGGAACTGGTAGCCCCTACGGGAATCGAACCCGTATTTCGGCCTTGAGAGGGCCGCGTCCTAACCGTTAGACGAAGGGGCCGAACGGGGGCGCGAAAGTTAGCACAAGGCCTCCCGGGACGGCAAACGGTGGCCTCCGAGCCACGCAGGCCTCGGCCGCATTGCCAGGGAGAAACGAAAGGGCCGGCACCCCTTACTCAGGAATGCCGGCCCGGATCAGTCCGCGGACTCTACTGGCAGTAGGCCTCGACCACGGCCCTGCGATTCTCGGCGCGGCCCTTCGCGGTCTTGTTGTCACCGACGGGATCGGCCTCGCCGTGGCCCGCCGCCGTCACCCTGTCGGGATTGCCGCCCTTCGAGATGATGTACGTCTTCACCGCGTCGGCACGCTTCTCGGAAAGGGTCTGGTTGAAGGCGTCGGGGCCGGTCGAGTCGGTGTAGCCGTTGACCTCGAACTTGCAGGCCGAATACTTCCGGACGAACGCCTCGAGCTTATTGAGCTCGGCCTTGTCCGACTTCTTGATGACGGACTTGTTGGTGTCGAAGTTGACGTGGACGGTGAGCGTCTCGGTCGGCTTCGGCTTCTCCGTCACGTTCACGGTCGTGGAATCGCTGCGGGTGCCGCCCGGTCCGTTGGCCGTCACCGTGTAGCGCGTGGTGCTCGTAGGACAGACCTGCTTGGAGCCGCTCGTATCGACGCTGCCCACGCCCTGATCGATCGTCACGCTGGTCGCGTTGGCCGCGGTCCAGTTGAGGCTCGTGCAGGCGCCCGCGGTGACGGACGGCGGCACGGCGCTCAGCGAGATCGACGGAGCGGCGGCCGGCGGCGGCGTGCGGACAGGAGCGGGAGCCGGCGCCGGCTTCGCCGGGCACAGGGCGCTGATCTTGCCCATCGCCTGGTTTGCGAGGGCGTTCGCCTCGTCTCTCTTACAGCTCTGGCAGAGCTGCTCCGCCTGTTTTACCAGGGCCTCGGCTTCCTGGAACTCCGGGGGACACTCCTTGTCCTTCCCGGCCGCCCGAGCCTGCTCGAGGGCCTCCGAGGCCGACTTCACCTCGCGGGTCATGCAGCCGACGAGAACTCCGAGAGAGACGACGAGACCGAGCAACAGCGCGGAACGCCACGGTCGAGCACGCATAGAAATCTCCTTCCTCACTACTTTCCCAACCTTATATCGCCGCCGGGTCCAACCTGTCTACCGTTGCCGCTTTACACGGCCTGTACACGGACCTAACGCCCCCTGGTCCGCCCGGGGCCCTCCGGCGGCTAGGACGCGACCTTCATGCCGGGCTGGGCCGTCTTCCCGGGGGAGTAGCGCACCCAGCGGAGGATCTCCGGGATCGTCGGCTTCTTGCCGTACATGAGGATCCCGACCCGGTAGATGCGGCCGGCGAACCAGGCGAGGCCGATCGTCGTGGCGATCAGGATCCCGATCGACAGCAGGATCTGCCAGGCCGGGGGCTCGGAGACCGCCGTCCGCAGGAACATGACGAGCGAGGAGGTGAACGGAAAGAGGGAGAAACCGACGGCCACGCTCCCGTTGGGGTTGTTCATCACGGCGGGATAGACCATGAACCCGGCGAGGATCAGGACAATCGGGATCATGATGAATTGCGTCGCTTCCTGCTCCGTGCTGAAGGGCGCCGCGATCGCCGTGTAGATGCTGGCGTACAGGAAGTAGCCCAGGACGAAGAACAGGACGAAGTAGCCGAGCATCGCGACGGGGATCTTCGGAACGCCCAGCTCGCCGGAGGACACGAGCGTGGCGATGCCCGGAAGCGAGAGGTTCATGGCCAGCACCGACCAGACGAAATACTGCGTGAGGCCGACGAGGCCGATTCCGATGATCTTGCCGAGCATCAGCTCGGTGGGCCGCACCGACGCGATGATGACTTCGACGATGCGGTTGCTCTTCTCCTCGAGGACGCCTCGCATCACCTGGCCGCCGTACACGAAGAAGGTCGTGTACATGAGCACCATGAAGATGATGGCCGCGAGGATGCCGGCCCCCTTCTCTTCGGACGTGCCCTTGTCCGTGACCTTGAAGGCCTTGAAGTCGACGCGTTTCTCGAGGTCTCCCGCGAGATCCGTGGGCAGGCCGCGATCCTTCATCTTCTGCCGCATGCGGATGCGGTTCAGGCTGCGCTCGAGCTGGCTCAGGGCGATGAAGTCCGAAACCGTCGTCGAGTAGTACTCGACCTCGTCGTTCTCGAGCTTTTTCGGCTCGAGGACGAGATAGCCGCTGACGTCCTTGGCGAGAACTTTCTTGCGCAGGGTCTCCTTGGTCGTTTCGAGATCGCCGGAGCGATCGCCCTCCTGAAGCACCCAGTGCGGCCCCTTGCTCGACGAGCCTTTCGCCTTCTGCTCGGCCTCGGTCTCGGCGAGCTCCTGGACCAGGGGCGCATAGAGCACGCCGGTCTTGTCGACGACGACGATGGTGCGCTCGCCGCCCGTCTTTCGCGAGGCCTTGATCTGAAAAACGATGTACGCGCCGAACAGCGCGGGGATGAGGAGCGTCGCGATCCAGAACGCCTTGGTCCGGATGCGCTCGACGTATTCCCGGCGGATGATGGCGAAGGTCTTCTTCCAGTTCATGCGGGCCTCATTCGATCGTGCGCGTTTCTTCCATGCCGGTCGAGTGCACCGCTTCGATGTAGATCTCTTCGAGATCCGGTTCCTTCTGCGAGAACGACTCGACGGTGAACGCGTCCATCGCGTTCCTCACGAAATCCTTCTGGCGCACGCCCGGCGACAGGCCGACGATGAAGCCGCCGTTCGTGGCTTTCGCCGAGTCCACGCCCGGCAGGGCCGCGACGTCCGCGAGCGAGGCGTTGACGGCGATCCGAAGCAGCCCGGTGGAGTTGCGGCGCTTCAGCTCGCGCAGGCTGCCTTCGAGGATCTTCTTCGATTTGGCCATCAGGCAGATCTCGTCGCAGAGTTTCTCGGCCTGCTCGAGGACGTGCGTGCAGAAGATGATCGTCTTGCCCCGCTGGCGGAACTCGAGGAAGTAGTCGCGCATGATCGCGACGTTGAGAGGGTCCAGTCCGGAGAACGGCTCGTCGAGGATGAGGATGTCGGGGTCGTGGACGATCGTGGAGATGAACTGGACCTTCTGCTGCATGCCTTTCGAGAGCTCGTCGATCTTCTTGTTCACCCAGGGGCGCAGGTCCATCTTGTCGAGCCAGCCCGCGATCCGCTCCTTCGCCGTCTCGCGGCCGACCTCCTTGATCGCCGCCAGGAAGTAGAGGTGATCGATCACCTTCATCTTCCGATAGAGCCCGCGCTCCTCGGGGAGATATCCGATGCGGTTCTGCGTCTGGCGATCCATCGGATGGCCGAGGATCCGGATCTCGCCGGAGTCCGGCGCCGTGATGTTCATGATCATCCGGATCGTCGTCGTCTTGCCGGCGCCGTTGGGCCCGAGCAGGCCGAACATCGCCCCGCGTGGAACGCTGAGCGAGAGATCGTCGACCGCGGTGAATCGGCCGAAGGCCTTCCGGACGTGGGAAAGCTCGATCGCGGTGTCCATCGGGTTCGCGGATTATTACGGATTTCTTGGGAGGGGGTTTAGGTGTAGCATCCCCGCCGAGCGCGCGGGGCGCCCCCGGTCCGCGGAAAGGGCCAAGCCCACCCGAGTTTCCGGCTTTCGATAACGACGTCTTCCTCGCCCGATTGCGGACCGCGGGCTTGCATCCCGGCGCCGCGTCGCGTCCGGGGAGGAGGTCGCCGTGCCGGTCTCGCCGCTTCCCGAAAACCCGTCTCTGGAGAATCTCCGTCACCGCGCGAAGGGTCTGCTCGAGGAAGTGCGAGCGGGCCGCCCCGAGGCCCTGGCGCGGATCCGCGAGTTCCACCCGAAAGGGGAGCCCGCCGCCGAGGGGCTCGCCTTGAGCGGCGCGCAGCTGGTGCTCGCGCGATCCTACGGATTCTCGAGCTGGCCGAAGCTCAAGCGCCACGTCGAGGCCATCGAGCCGTTCCGCTTCGACCCCACGGCCGACGTCGAGAGCGCGCCGGGCTCCGCGGCCGATACGTTCATCCGCCTGGCGTGTCTCGACTACGGGCGCTGGCAGCGATCGGACCTGCCGAAGGCGGCGGCGATGCTCGAGGCCGAGCCCGGGATCGCTGCCTCGAGCATCTTCGCGGCGGCCGCGGCCGGCGACGTCGCCGCGGCGCGCGCGATGCTCGATGCGGATCCGGGAAGCGCGCGGCAGGCGGGCGGTCCGTTCGGCTGGGAACCGCTTCTCTATGCGTGCTACTCGCGCCTCGAGGACGGCCGCGCCGCGATCGACGCTCGAAGTCGCGCGTCTCCTGCTCGAGCGGGGCGCCGATCCGAACGCGGGATTTCTCTGGCAGGGGAACCTGCCGCCCTTTACCGCGCTCACGGGCGCCTTCGGCGAAGGCGAAGGCGGAGCGAGCCAGCCGGCGCATCCCCGCCGCGACGAGCTGGCGCGCCTGCTCCTCGATGCGGGTGCGGATCCGAACGACGGCCAGACGCTCTACAACCGGCACTTCCGCGAAGACGATGGTCACCTTCGGCTGCTCTTCGAGTACGGGCTCGGGACCGACAAGGGCGGTCCCTGGTACCGGCGGTTCGGCGATCGCCTCGCGAGCCCCGCCCGGCTGCTCGTCGAGGAGCTCTGGTCCGCGGCGCGCAGGGATTTTGCCGAGCGCGTGCGACTGCTCGTCGAGCACGGCGCGGACGTCAATCTGCCCGGCCTGCGCGACGGCCGCACGCCCTGCGAGGCCGCGGTTCTCGCCGGCAACGCGGAGGTCGCGGACTATCTCCGCGCACACGGCGCACGGGAGGTCGTCCTCGACCCGGGCGATGCGTTCGCCGCGGCCGTCGTATCGGGACGGCGCGCAGAGGCGTTGTCCCTCTTGAAAAAGCACCCGGGCCTGCCGGGCGCGCTCGGGCTTCACGGCCGCATGCAGCTCCTGCAGCGCGCGGTCGAAGCGGGACAGCTCGACGGCGTGCGGTTGATGGCCGAGCTCGGATTCGAGATCTCCGGAATCACCCGGCACGACGGCGTGGGAGTCAGCCTCGCGGCGACGCCCCTCCACAACGCCGCGTGGATCGGGAACCTGCCGATGGTGCGCCTTCTCATCGAGCTCGGAGCGGACCCGAACCTGCGCGACCCGAACCACGATGCGACGCCCCTGGGATGGGCCGAATACAACGGTCAGACCGAAGTGGCCAGGTACCTCGAGGAGAAATTGCAGGAATAGAATCGCCCGGCACTCGAGGTTGAAAGTCTTCATGGTGAACGTCGAGAAGCACACGATTCTGCCGCTCGCGGAACGACCGACCTACCGGGACATCGTCGCTCGCTGGATCTGGGAGCACTGGCACGATCATTCGGGCCTCACGGAGGACCAGACCCGGGCGCGTCTGGACGATCCCAGTGACTGCCCGGCGACGCTCGTGGCCGAGGAGAACGGCGCCCCCGTCGGAGTGCTCGGATTCCAGCGTTTCGTCCGCTCGGCCGACGAGCCGCCGTCGCTCTTCGTGGACGTGCTGTTCGTTCCGGAGCCCGAGCGCGGCCGGGGAATCGGCGCCGCCCTGGTGCGCGAAGGCGTCGAACGGGCGCGCCGGTTTTCCCCGGTTCTCTACGTCTACACCTCGCAGGGCGACTGGTACCGGCGGCATGGCTGGACGGTCCTCACCGTCGACCCGGCGTCGAGCCTGTTCGTTCTTTCGCGCGCCCTCTGAGGCTCGCCGCATCGGCGCGATGCGCGGTGCGCGCTTCGGATAACCGGCGGATACCAAACCGACCGGCCCGGCCAACTCCAGAGATGGGAGGTGGCCCATGACGCGTCGCATTCGCATTCGCGTTCGCATCATTCCGGCGCTCGTGCTGTTCGGATTCGTCCTCGTCGCGAGCGGTGACTCGTCGATCCCCCCCGCGCTCGAAAAAATGGTCCAGACCGAGCGCGACTTCGCGGCCGCCTGCCGCAAGGTCGGCCTGCGGGACTCCTTCCTCCAGTTCTTCGCGGACGAGGCGCTCTTCTTCGTCCCGGAGCCCGTCCGCGCGAAGGAGGGTCTTTCGAAGCGCCCCTCCGAGCCCTTCGCGGCGCGACAACTGACCTGGGAACCCCGGCTCGGGGACGTGGCGGCGAGCGGCGACCTGGGCTGGCTGACCGGTCCCTCCGAGCTCCTGGTGCCGGGCGCGCCGAAGCCGGGCCCGAACCATCAGGTCTACCTGTCGACCTGGCGGAAGCAGGCCTCGGGAGAGTGGCGCGTCATCATCGACATCGGCGTCGCGACACCGTCCGCCGCCCCGTTTGCGCCGGGCTTTCAGCGATTCGCGATGCCCGACCGCTACACGAAGGGCGGCGGCCGGAAGGCCGCGACCGCCAGCCTCGAAGCTGCGGACCAGGCGGTGAACGAGCGCGCCGCCGCGAGCTCGCTGGCCGACGGGTACGGTCCGGCGCTTCTCGATTCGTCGCGGCTCCACCGCGACGACATCCTCCCGATCGTCGGCCGAGCAAAGATCGTCGAGTGGCTCCGCGCGCAGCCCGGCAAGTTCTTGGCGTCCACCACGAAGGCCGAGGCCGCCGAGGCCGGCGACTTCGGATACACGTACGGTTCTTTCAAGACCGAGGGTGCGGACAAGCCGAAAACCGGTTCCTACGTCCGCATGTGGGAACGCCGCGCCGACGGCGTGTGGTTCATCGCCGTCGACGTCCAGTAATCAGCCGCGCCGCAGGAGCCGGCCCGTCAGAGCTCCCAGGAGCGTCGCCGCGAGGATGGCCCCCAGATGCGCGGTCAGCACGTGCGCCGGGTCGGAGTAGTGGCAGAAGAGCCGCCAGCCCGCGTCCGACAGCAGGCCGGCGCCGGCGCCGTAGAGAGCCCCGGCGATCGCGGGCCGAAGCGGGAACGCCCGCGACGACCAGCAGGCCCGCGAACAGGATCACCGGAACCGCGGCGAGCAGCGGGTAGCCGAAGCAGACGCTCGGGTCACGTACGCCACCGACTCGCCGACGATGCGCGTCGGGCTCACGCGCCAGGTGACCAGGGTGATGAAGACGACGGCGCCGAGCGCGACGCCGAGAGAGCCGAGCAACGCGGGCGGAGCCCACACCCGTCCCGGAATCGCCTCGCGCAGAGCGAATCCGATCAGCAGCATGCCGAGGGCGAGCTCGACGATCGACAGGCCCCACGTGAGCGTCCATCCCGAGCCGGCCCGGCGTCGCCGCGCAGGCTGTAGATCGTGGGCGCCGCGAAGAGAAGCAGCACCGCCAGAGGAAGAAGCGTGGCCGCCGCGCGCACCCACGGTTTGGCCAGCGGCGCTACCGGCGCGAGGTCGGCGGCGATTCGATCCCGCAACTGCGGCGGAGCCGCGTTTTCGATCATCGAGAGACCTCCCCGCCGGACTCGCTCAGGATCCGGCGCAGCTCCGCCATGCCGCGGCTCGAGCGCAGCTTTGCGGCGCTTTCGCTGACGCCCTGGATCGCGCCGACCTCGCGGAAGCTGAAGCCCCAGACGTGATGGAGGATCATGGCCTCGCGCCGCTCGGCGCCGACGCGGCCGACCGCGCCGCGGAGAGCCAGCCGATCGGCCAGGCCGTCGACCTCCGGCGGCACCGGGAACTCGGCTTCGTCGAGATCCTCCGTCCCGCGCACCGGACGTCGCCGCGCCGAGCGCAGGCTCATGAGGTACACGTGCCGGCTGATCGCGAACACCCACGGGAGCAGCGGCTGGCCGGGGTCATAGGTGCGGCGGGAGCGATGGATCTGCAGAAACGCCTCCTGGAGAAGGTCCTGCGCCTCGGCCGCGCTTCGCGAAAGGGCCGTCAGATAGCGGCGCAGGGGACCGGCGATCGCCGCGTACACGCGGTCGAAAGCCTCGATCTGTCCGGCCTGGTATTCCACCATCCACTCGCGGAGCCGCGTCTCGTCGAAGAGAGTCGACGCCGGCCTCCGATTCTGAATGTGCTCCGCGGGGGACTTCGGTGTCACGGCCGAGGATTCTCCTCCGCCGAGGCTCGGACACCAAAGGTCTCCCTGGCGCAAACTACGGGGATGGAGGGGAACCCATGAACGCAACGATCCGCGCCGCCCTCGCCGTCTGCCTGTCGCTTGCGGGAGCGCTCGTCGCGGCCGGAGCGGTCGGAGTGGCTCCAGGAGCGGAAGCGGATGCCCCGAAGCTCAGCCTCGCGGAGGCCCGAAAGATCATCACGGACGGAAACCGGGAGTGGGGGAGGGCGAGGGTCGCTCTGGACAAGGCGGCCTTCGAGCGGACGCTCGCCCCCGACTTCTACGTCCAGATGCCGGACCAGAAGATCTCCCGCCAGGAGTTTCTCGACATGATCTCGTCCCACCCGAAGGGAGGGCGACTGGTGCGGTTCGACGCGAGCGTCCTGACCGTCGAGCCGTCGGCGGACGGCTGGGTCGCGGTCATCCAGGAGAAGCTCGAGTACGAGCGGGCGGACGGCAAGGGCAAGGTCTACGCCTACTGGATCACCCGCGACAACTGGAAGAAGGCGGGGGATCGCTGGGTCGTGACGTACTCCGAAGCCATCGGCAACGAGGCCTGGCGGGATGGCGCGAAGCCGCCGTTCCAGGACTGGTAGGGCTCCATCTCGCCGGACCGCCGTGGCCGACCGGCGTTCAGACTCTTGCTTTTCGCTTCTGAAAGATTCTCTCGAGATTCTGCACGGCCGTGCGCATCGCCCGTTCTATGGATCGTTTGACGAACAGCCTGTCGAAGAGCCCGGTCAGCCCCGGTCGGGGCTCGTATTCGACGACCATCCGGTATGTGCAGCCCTCGGGGACGGCGTCGAAACGGCGCTCGTGGCGAACGTCGGGTAATCCCCGTTGCCGGCTGACATAACGGACTCGCGCGTCCTTCTGGAACTCTTCCAGCTCCATGTTCAGCGCGCGTGTGCGGTGGAGCAGCCGGATCTCGACCGTGACCTTGTCACCGGGGCGGCTCCATCCTTCGGCCGATGGACTTTCGATGCGAATGAAATCGGGCCAGTACTCAGGCCAGTTCTTCATGTCCGTGATGTACGCAAATGCCTCGGCGACGGAGACATGAAAGCTGTGGCCCAATTCGATGCGTACCATGGGTCCCGTTCGCTCCCCGAACTCGCATTAAAGCCGGTAATTCCGGGGGTCGGCAAAGTGGCGGAGAGGGTGGGATTTGAACCCACGAGACCCTTTCGGGCCTACCGGTTTTCGAGACCGGCCTGATCAACCACTCCAGCACCTCTCCGCGGGCGTGGGATCGCGAATCCTAGCCGAATCGGGCTCACTTGTCAGTCTGCAGATCGAGCCCCATCGTAGTGGGTTCACCCGACCACCAGAGGCAGACCCCCGACAGTAGGGAACGCCGTCCGAAGGACGGCGGTAAATCCCACCCTCTCCGCCAACATACCCACTCAACATATCCATCTGCGCCGGGCTGGTGGTCCGCAGTGGATTTGAAATACGCTTCCCCTGGTGGGGGGCACCGCCGTTCCTGGCGAGGCCCGGTTCGAGTCGAGGTGGGGTTCATGGATAGCACCCGCTACGTGCAGATCATCTGCAGCGCCTGCGGCGGAAAGATCGTCGCGGTCATCGGACAACCACGTCCGGCGACCTGCGCCCTTTGCAAGGAACCTCTCGAGCCTCCGCCGCCGCCATCGAATGGCCGCCAGACCGAGACCGGCACGCGCGGGCCAGCCACGTTCTCGAGGGGCACGTTCACGAATACGGGATCGAAGAAGGCTCTGCCGTCGAATCGTCCCTCCTCAGGCGCCCCGAAGCCGTCGGGCAGTTCGCCCTCCGCTTCCGGCGGCGGCCTGAAGGACAAACTGCTGCGCTTGTTCAACCCTCGCAGCTGACTCTCGACTCGTGGCGTCGATCCACAAAGAGATCGCCGTGGAGGTCGAGCCGGATGCGGCCTGGGCGGCTCTGCGCAACGTCGGCGATGCGCATCGGCTCTTCGCTCCCGTGCTCACCGAGTGCCGGCTCGAGGGCGACGTCCGCACGGTCCGATTCGCCAACGGGATGGTCCTGCACGAGCAGATCCTCGACGTGGACGACGCGCGTCGCCGCGTGGCGTACGCCGCGGTCGACGGTCCCGGCATGACCTACCATCACGCGTCGATGCAAGTGGTCGAGGCGGGATCGAGGAACCTGCCGCTTCGTCTGGACCACGGACTTCCTGCCGGCCGGCGTCCGCGACAACATCGCGCCTCTGATCGAACAGGGCGCGGCCGCGTTCAAGCGCAACCTGGAAAAGGCCTGACCGGCTCGCTCGCTCCGTCGGCTCTCTAGCGCAGCGGCTCGATCGGCGTCCGCTTCGGCTCCTTCCCGAAACGGATCCGCGATCGTTCGATGTGCTTCCGAATCTCGACGTCCCGATCCTTCGGCGGCGCGGTCGTGACCCACTCTCGGATCAGCTTCTCGGCGACGGCGGTCACGTCGTCCACGGCGGCCTGAAACAGCGCTTCGTTCGCTTTCGAGGGCTTGTTCGCCCCGCTGATCTTGCGCACGAACTGCAGCGAGGAGGCGCGGATCTCGTCCGTCGTCGCCGGCGGAGCGAAATTTGCGAGGGTACGGATGTTGCGGCACATGCCGAAACTCTAAACCCGGATTCGCGGGCGGAGGAGCCTTCCGCCGCGACCGTGACGATCTCCGTCCGCGGGCGTTTACCTCGTATCGGGCCGTGATGCAGCCGGCCTGTCTATGAAGGAGGACTCGACGTGAGCAGGATCGTGGCCTTGGAAAACGTGTCTCTCGACGGCGTCATGCAGGCGCCCGGCCGGAAGGACGAGGACACCCGCGGTGGGTTCGCGCATGGCGGATGGGCCATGGCGTATCAGGACCCCATCCTGTTCGGCCTGATGGCGGAAGGCATGTCCGAGACGGGTTCGCTGCTCTTCGGGCGCCGGACCTACGAGGACTTCTTCCGCGTCTGGGCCGGACGGAGGGACAACCCGTTCAGCGAGGTGCTCGACAACTCCACGAAGTACGTCGCGACGCGAACGCTTCCCGATCCTCTCCCGTGGCAGAACTCCACGCGGCTCGAAGGCGACGCCGCGGACGCCGTGGCCCGACTCAAGCCGCGGGCGGATCAGGACATCCTGATCATGGGCAGCGGTGAGCTCGTCGGGTCGCTCCTGCGTCGCGGCCTCGTGGACGAATTCGTCCTGTTGATCTTTCCGCTCGTGCTCGGAACCGGGCGCCGGCTTTTCCCCGACGATGCGCCGCGACTCCCTCTGCGGCTCGTCAAGAGCGCCACCACCCCGACCGGTGTCACGGTGGCCACCTACCAGCGCGTCTGAAGGCTCGGACCGGGGCTAGCCGGCTCGGGCTTCGGGTGCCGGCAGGGAAGCGTGCTCTTCGGCGAAGGACTCCCGGATGCGCTCCTTTATCTCTCGCCTCGCTTCGCCTGAAAGAAGAGCTTCAAGAGGCCGGCCGACTCCTCCGCGAGCAGACCGCCCTCGACTTCGGCCCGGTGGTTGAGACGGGGATCCTGCGGGATGTTGCCCAGGGTGCCGCAGTAACCGGCCTTCGGATCGGCGCAGCCGTAGACGATCCGGCGAATGCGCGCGTTGACCGCGGCGCCCGCGCACATCGGACAGGGCTCGACCGTGGCGTAGAGGGTGCAGTCTTCGAGACGCCAGCGGCCGACCTCGTGCGCGGCCTCGCGGAGAGCCTCGATCTCGGCGTGGTGGGTCGGGTCGGCCAGGCGCTCCCGGCGGTTGCGCCCGCGCCCGATCATCTTGCCGTCCCGGACCACGACCGCCCCGATCGGCACCTCCTGCTCGGCAAAGGCGATCCGGGCGAACGCCAGCGCCTCGGCCATGAACTGGCGGTCGTCGGGGCTGAATGGCATTTGAGTTCGATGGTGCGCCCAGAGGGAGTTGAACCCCCAACCTCCTGATCCGTAGTCAGACGCTCTATCCAATTGAGCTATGGGCGCAGGGGGCGGAAGGCTAGCGAAAAGCTCCAGTCTTTTCAATGGCCTCCGGAGAATTGAACTTTCCGGGGGCCAGTCCGTAGAAAGGAATACCCAGGAAAACAGCCTTGGACCGGAGGATTGGCGGCCATGTCGAAGAAGACGAAGATCATAGTCGGGTCGGTGGTGGCGGTCGTCGTCATCGGTGCCCTGACTGCGGCCATCCGGAACAAGGATAAGGACGTTCCGCGGGTCACGACCGCCAAGGTCGAGAAGATCGACCTCGTCTCCAAGGTCACGGCCAACGGCAAGATCCAGGCCCAGCGCAAGGTCGACATGTCGGCCCTGGTGATGGGCCAGATCGTCAACCTGGCCGTCAAGGAAGGCGACCACGTCAAGAAGGGCCAGCTCCTCCTCCAGATCGACCGGGCGCAGCTCGCGGCGCAGGCGCAGGGACGGGAGGCGAGCCTCGAGGCGATGCGCCACGACCTCGACGCCGCCAAGGCCACGGCGGCGCAGGCCAAGCTCGACTACGAGCGGGCCAGCCAGCAGCACAAGGGCAACATCCTCGCCGAGGCGGACCTGCAGAAGGCGAAGTCCAACCTCGACGGGGCGGAGGCAAACCTCGCCGCCACCGAGTCGCGGATGAACTCGACCATGGCGGATCTGGCGGCCAGCCGCGACTCTCTGTCCAAGACGACGGTCACGGCGCCGCTCGAGGGCATCGTCACCGCGCTGCCGATCAAGGAGGGCGAGGTCACGGTCATCGGCACGATGAACAACGCCGGCACGCAGCTCATGACGATCTCCGACATGGGCTCGGTCGAGGCCGTGATGATGGTCGACGAGACCTCCGTGCCCGGCGTCAAGGTCGGTCAGAAGGCGGTTCTGTCGATCGACGCCTACCCGAACCGCAAGTTCGAGGGAACGGTCGCGGAGGTGGGCTCCTCGCCCATTCCCAAGACCGACCCGGACCTTCTGACCCTGGTGGCGAACTCCGAGGCGATCAACTTCAAGGTGAAGATCCGGCTCGACAGTCCGCCCGACACGATCCGCCCGGGCTTCTCGGTCACGGCGGACATCGTCACCGCCCGGCGCGACGGCACCACGGCGATCCCGATCCAGGCGCTCGTCGTCCGCGACGTCGAGAAGAAGGACAAGGCGCCGGCGGTCGGCCGCGCCGAGACCGAGGAAGGCGTCTACACGATCAAGGACGGCAAGCTGGCGTTCAGCAAGGTGAAGACCGGCATCGCCGGCGAGCTGATGATCGAGGTGACCGAGGGCCCGAAGCCCGGTCAGGAGATCGTCACCGGACCCTTCAAGGTCCTCCGCCAGGTCAAGGACGGCGACAGGGTCATCATCGAGAAGGAAGGCGAGAAGAAGGGCGGTCCGAAGCCCGCGTGACGACCTCCGAGCTCTTCCGCGTCTCGGCGGGGGCGTTGACGCGCCACAAGCTGCGCGCGTTCCTGACGCTGCTGGGCGTCATCATCGGCGTGGCGACCGTCGTGGGCGTCGTTTCGGTCATCTCGGGACTCAACAGCTACGTCAAAGACAAGGTCATCGGGCTGAACCCCGACATCGTCATCTTCACGAAGTACGGGATCATCACGAGCCGCGAGGAGTGGCTGCTGGCCCGCCGCCGGCGCGACATCACGCTCACCGACATGGAGGTCGTGCGCCGCGAGTGCGTGAAGTGCGCGCAAGTCGGCGCACGCGGCGAGCGCCGGCGTCCGGTCAAGTTCGGCGACCGCAAGCTCCCGCAGGTCGAGATCCAGGGCCACACGCCCAACATGGGCGAGGCGATGAAGTTCGACGTCGCCAACGGCCGGTACTTCACCGAGACCGAGTACAACCACTCGAGCCCCGTCGCCGTGATCGGCTGGGACGTTCAGGACGAGCTGTTCCCGAACATGGATCCGATCGGCCGCACGCTGAAGATCGACGGCTACCCGGTCAAGGTCATCGGGACGCTGGCCAAGCAGGGCTCGGTGATGGGCCAGAGCCAGGACAACGTCATCTACATTCCGCTGACGCTCTTTCACAAGCACATCGCGCCGACCGAAGACATCGGCATTTTCATCAAGCCCAAGGGCGGAGTCGAAGCGGTCGCGGCGACGACCGACGAAGTGCGGACGATCCTCCGGGCGCTGCGCAAGACCGGCTTCAATGGCGACGATCCCTTCGGGCTGGTCACGGCGGAGCTCCTGCAGACGCTCTGGCGCGGCATCTCGGCCGGGCTCTTCCTCCTGATGACGTTCATCTCGGGCATCTCGCTCGTCGTCGGAGCGATCGTGATCGCCAACATCATGTTCGTCTCGGTCGTCGAGCGGACGAAGGAGATCGGCGTGCGGCGGGCGCTCGGCGCGCGGCGCCGCGACATCCGCCGCCAGTTCCTGCTCGAGGCGGCGCTGCTCGCCTCGATCGGCGGCGTGATCGGGGTCATCTTCGGCGCGCTCATCGCCTTTGCCGTCAAGCAGGTCTTCCCGGCAGAGGTGCGGCCGTCCTTCATCCTGCTCGGCGTCGCGGTGGCCACGATCTCCGGCGTCCTCGCCGGCTGGATCCCGTCGAACCAGGCGAGCAAGCTGCCGCCGGTCGAAGCGCTGCGCTACGAGTAGGAGCGCTCCATGTCCTCTCTGATCTCCCACCTGCGCCGCGGCTTCGCGGAGAACGTGCGCTTCGCGATGCTCGCGGTGCGCGCCCACAAGCTGCGCGCGGCGCTGACGGTCCTCGGCATCGTCGTCGGCGTGGCCACGGTCATCGCGATGGTCTCGATCGTCACCGGCTTCAACAACAGCATGGTCCGGCAGTTCCAGAGCTTCGGCGCGACGCTGGTGCAGTTCCAGAAGTTCTCGATGCGCTTCGGGCCCGGCCACCGGTCCGACGACGAGCGCAACCGCAAGGACCTGACCCTGGACGACGCCCTGGCGCTGAAGGCGCAGATCCCGGAGATCCGGGCCGTCTCCCCGGAGCGCTACCTCTTTGATGGGACCTCCACCACCGCGAAGTACCGTGATCGCGAGGCCAAGGACCCGACCGTCGCCGGCGTCTATCCGGGTTACTCGCTCGCGAACAACCACTTCATCGAGGAGGGGCGCTTCTTCACCGAGGCCGACCTCGAGCACGGCTCGCAGGTCTGCGTCATCGGGCAGGACGTCACGAAGGCGCTCTTCCCCAATGAAAGCCCGCTCAACAAGACCCTCGAGCTGAACGGCTGGAAGTACACGGTCATCGGGCTGCTCGAGGAGAAGGGCGACTTCGGCGGCGGTTCCAGCAACCACTGGTTCCTCATTCCCTTCTCGACCTTCGACCACCAGTTCCCGCAGATCAAGGCGAGCCGCGGCGACACGATCCACATCGCGACGGTGCCGTACCGGCCGGACCAGGTTCCGATCGTCGTCGAGAAGGGGAGGGCCCTGCTGCGCGCCCGGCGCCACGTGCCCTTCAACGCGGAAGACGACTTCTACATCCTGACGCCCGACAAGATGATCGAGAGCTTCCAGGGCATCACCAACGGGATCACCGGGGCGATGATCTTCATCGCGTTCATCTCGCTTCTGATCGGCGGCGTCGGCGTCATGAACATCATGCTGGTCTCGGTCACCGAGCGCACCCGCGAGATCGGCGTGCGCAAGGCCGTGGGCGCCTTCCGCCGCGACATCGTGCTGCAGTTTCTGACGGAGGCGACGACCCTCGCCCTGCTCGGCGGGATCATCGGCGTCATCGTGGGCGTCGCGGTCCCGGCCCTGATCAAGCTGGCGTTCGCGGCGCTGCCGGCCGAGACGCCCATCTGGTCCATCCTGGTCGGGCTCCTCGTCTCGATGTCCGTGGGCATCTTCTTCGGCCTCTATCCGGCCGTGAAGGCCTCGCGGCTCGATCCGATCGAAGCGCTGCGCTACGAGTAGCGCCCCGCGCTGAGTAGGCGTCATCCCGAGCCAAACGAGGATCGCGCGATCCTTCGCTGACAGCTCCTCGGCCGACCTGCTCGGAGGTGCGGCGATGAACTCCATGAAGACCGCGATGCTCCTGGGGCTTCTGACGGGCCTGCTGCTCGTCGTCGGCTACTTCCTCGGCGGCCAGCAGGGGATGTTCCTGGCCCTGATCTTCTCCGCGGTCATGAACTTCGTCTCCTACTTCTTCAGCGACAAGCTCGCCCTCGCCGCGTACCGCGCGCAGCCCGTGACGGAGGCGGAAGCGCCGAAGCTCTACGCCATCGTCCAGCGTCTCGCTTCGAAAGCCGGGATCCCGATGCCGCGGCTGTACATCGTCCAGAGCCCCGCGTTGAATGCGTTCGCGACGGGCCGCAACCCTCAGCACGCCGCGGTCGCGGCGACGACCGGGATCCTCCAGGCCATGAGCGAGGAGGAGCTCGAAGGCGTGCTCGGCCACGAGATCTCGCACGTTCTCAACCGCGACATCCTGACGTCGTCGATCGCCGCCACCCTCGCGGGTGCGCTGACGTTCGCGACGCGCTTCGCTTACATGGCGCCGCGGAGCGGCAACGACCGCCGGGGCGGCAATCCTCTCGTGTCGCTCGTCATGATCGTCCTCGCGCCCATCGCCGCCATGCTGATCCAGATGGCCGTGAGCCGGAGCCGGGAGTACGGCGCGGACGCCTCGGGCGCGAAGCTCCTGGGAGACCCGCGCCCCCTCGCCAGCGCCCTCGAGAAACTGGGCTCGGCCGCGGGCCGCATCCCCCTGCAGGGAGCCTCGCCCACGAACGCGCACCTCTGCATCGTCAATCCGTTCGCCGGCCTCGGGGGTCTGACGGCACTTTTTTCGACGCATCCGCCGATCGAGGAACGCATCCGGCGCCTTCTGGCGATGTCGGGGACGACGCCCGCCTAGGGCCGCCCTACAACCAGAGCTTCCAGAACTCCAGCATCTTCTCGGCCCGATGCCGGATCGCGGCCTTGCTCGTGAACCCGTGCTTCTGCATCGGGTAGACCATGATGTCGAACGGCTTGCCCGCGGCGATGAGCGCGTCGGCGAATGCCCACTCGTTCTGCGGGTGGACGTTGTCGTCGTAGCTGCCGAAGACGAGGAGGAGCCGGCCCGAGAGATCCTTCGCGCGCTTCACGAAGGACGTGTAGGCGTAACCCTCCGGGTTCGTCTCCGCGGTCCGCATGTAGGCTTCGCCGAACTTCGAGTCGTAGAAGTGCCAGTCGGTCACGGGCGCGCCCGCGATGCCGGCCTTGAACTCCGACGTCCGGGTCATCGCGAGCAGCGTGTAGGAGCCTCCGCCGCTCCAGCCCCAGATGCCGAAGCGCGCCGGGTCCGCCCAGTACTGGGCCTTGAGCCACTTCACGGCGGCCTGAAGGTCGGCGAGCTCGGAGTCGCTCATCATCTTCCCGACGACGGGGTCCTCCAGCGCCTTGCTCCGACCGGCGGCGCTGCGCGGATCGAAGGACGCCACCACGTAGCCCTGCTGGACGAGGAGGTGCTCGAAGAGATCGTCGCGGCCCCAGCGGTCCCCGACGATCGGAGAGCCGGGCCCTCCGTAGACGTGGATGAGGACGGGATACTTCTTCGCGGGGTTGAAATCCGCCGGCTTCAGAAGGCTCGCCGGGATGGGGAAGCCGTCGGGCGCCGGGATCGTGAGGAGCTCGCGGGCGGTCAGACCGTAAGGCGCCAGGACGGCCTGCCCGGTTTCCCAGATCGTCGACAGCCGCTGGCCGGAGGCGGCGTACAGCGCCAGTGACGGCATCGTGTTGCGGTTCGAATACGCGTCCACGAAGTAGCGGCGGTCCGGCGAGAACGTGACCTTGTGCGTTCCGTCTTCCTTCGTGATGCGGATCTTTCCGGTGCCGTCGGGCCGGATCCGGTAGAGCTGGGACTCGAGGGGCGATTTCTCGGTCGACGAGAAATAGATGTCGCCGCTCGCGTCGTCGATGAAGGTCGAATTCTGGGGCGCGTCGTACCCGCCGCCTCCCCGGACCGACCAGTCGCCCTGCGTGATCGCGTTCTTCCGAACGCCGTCGGCGCCGTAGCGGTAGAGATGCGTGTGGCCGTCCTTCTCGAACGAGACGATCCACGTCCTCCCGCCGTCCGTGAACTGGATCTCCTTCTGGTACACGAGGGCGGGATCGCTGTCGCTCAGGACCACGGCCGCTCTCCCGCCGGCGCGGTCGAATCGCCAGACGTCGATCTTTGTCTGGGCCCGGTTCATGGTCTGGACGACGACGGCGGAGCTGTCGGGGAGCCAGTCCACGCCGAGGAGGTACTCGTAGGCGGCTCCGGACGGCTCCATCCAGGCCGTCTTCGCTCCGGCGAGATCCGTGATCCCGAGCCGTACGACCGGGTTCGGGCGGCCGGTTCGCGGGTAGCGCTGGCGAATCTCGCGCGGCACCGCCGGAGAGAAGTCGGTGAACGTCGTGACGTCGACCCCGGAGTCGTCGGTCCGCAGGAAGGCGATGGATTTCGAGTCGGGCGACCACCAGTAGCCGGTATCGCCGCGGTCGAAGATCTCTTCCCAGTACACCCAGGAAAGCGTGCCGTTGAGGATCGTGTCGCTTCCGTCGGAGGTGAGCCGGGCCTCCGTCTTCGTCGCGAGGTCCATGACGTAGAGGTCGTTGCCTCGGACGAACGCGAGCTTTCGCCCGTCCGGCGAGAATCGAGGCAAGGTCTCCTTCGCGTCGGTCGTGGTCAGGCGCGTGAACCGCGACGCCGCCAGGTCGAGGGCGTACAGGTCGTCTCCCAGGACGTAGATCGCGTTGGTTCCCGCGGGATCGAGGGCCTCCGGCCAGCCGAGCGACGCCGGAGTGTCCTCCGGAGAGATCGCCCGGAGGCTCGCGAGCGCGGCGGCGGCGTCCACGGCCGCGGAGCGCTGTCCGGTCTTCGCCCGGATCGCGCTCGATCGTCCGCCGGTCGGGAGCGGCCCGCTCATCGAGGAGGAGCACGTCGTCGGCGGTCGTCCAGGCGAACTTCGGAAGCCTCGCCGCCGCTGTCGCTTCCTCGCCGTAGATCCAGTCGACGGTCAGGGGGCGGGGCTCCTGAGCCAGGGCGGGAAGGGCGCTCGAGAAGGAGAATCGCGACGGAACTCGGGGTTCCTCGGCGCATGTCATTCACCTCGTGGAAGCGCCCAAGGATATTCCACGGACGCGGTTAGAATGCGCGCCAGCCTCGATGCCTCTGACAGCCGGAACAAAGCTCGGCCTCTACGAGATCCTCGCGCCGATCGGCGCCGGAGGCATGGGGGAGGTCTACCGCGCGCGCGATCCGAAGCTGAAGCGCGACGTCGCGATCAAGGTCCTTCCGACGACGTACGCATCGGACGAAGAGCGCCTGCGGCGGTTCGAGCAGGAGGCCCAGGCGGCCGGCGCCCTGAACCATCCGAACATCACGGCGGTCTACGAGCTCGGCTCCCACGACGGATCGCCGTACATCGTCACGGAGCTTCTCGAGGGCGAGACGCTGCGCGGCCGGCTCTCCGGCGGCGCGCTTCCGGTGCGCAAGGCGACCGACTACGCGATCCAGACGCGCGAAGGGCCTCGCGGCGGCGCACGAGAAGGGGATCGTGCACCGCGACCTGAAGCCCGAGAACGTCTTCGTCACCAACGACGGCCGCATCAAGATCCTCGACTTCGGCCTCGCGAAGCTGACGCAGGCCGACGGCGCAGTCGGTCCGCAGACGAACCTGCCGACGGCACCGGGAACGGAACCGGGTGTCGTGATGGGGACGCTCGGCTACATGTCGCCCGAGCAGGTCAAAGGCAAGGCGGCCGACGGGAGGTCGGACATCTTCGCCTTCGGGGCGATCCTCTACGAGATGCTCGCGGGGCTCTCGCGCGTTCCACCGCGACACCGCGGCGGAGACGATGTCCGCGATCCTGCGGGAGGAGCCTCCGGACCTCTCGGCGACAAACAAGAACGTCCAGCCGGGGCTCGAGCGTGTCGTCCGGCACTGCCTCGAGAAAAACCCCGAGGAGAGATTCCACTCCGCGCACGACCTCGCCTTCGACCTCGAGGCCCTCTCCGGCGCCTCGACGCCGCGGCCCACGCTCGACACCGGCGTGTCGCGACTCCGCAGCCGCCGCATTCCGCTTCTCGTCGGGGTGGCCCTCGCGCTCGCGGGGATGGCGGCGACCTACTGGCTCGGAAAACGCGCCGGCTACGTGCCGCCCTCGAAGTTTCACCAGCTCACGTTCCGCCGCGGGTCGATCGGTTCGGCGCGTTTCGCGCCGGACGGTCAGACGATCCTCTACACGGCGGGTTGGGATGGACGCCCGCTCGAGGTCTTCGTCTCGCGACTCGACAGTCCGGAGTCCCGTCCCTTCGGCCTCGCGAACGCCGAAGTGCTCGCGGTGTCTCCATCCGGCGAGATGGCCGTTTCGCTGAATCGCCACGGCTCCATCCCGTTCACGCGCACGGGCACGCTGGCGCGTCTCGGGATGACCGGCGGCGGCACGCCGAAGGAGATCCTCGAGGACGTGCTCTGGGCCGAATGGGCCCCGGACGGCCAAAGTCTCGCGATCGTGCGTCAGCAGGGTGGCAAGGTCCGGCTCGAGTATCCCGTCGGGAAGGTCCTCTACGAGACCGCGGGCTGGATCTCCCACCCCCGGCTCTCGCCGAACGGCGAGGAGGTCGCATTCCTGGACCACGCGGTTCAGGGCGACGACGCGGGTTCGGCCGCCCTCGTCGACCGTTCCGGAAAGCGTCGGGCGATCTCGGAGACGTTCGTCAGCGCTCAGGGGCTCGTGTGGTCGCCGGACGGCTCGGAGGTGTGGTTCACGGCGGCGTCCGAGGGATTCATGCGGGCGCTCCGCGCGGCGAGCCGGTCGGGGCGTGGCCGGATTCTGGTCCAGGGAACGGGCGGCCTCACGATCCAGGACGTCTCGAAGAGCGGGCGAGTGCTCGTCACCCAGGAGAGAGCCCGGCAGGGCATCTCCGTGCTCCTTCCCGGCGACGAGAAGGAGCGCGACTTTTCGTGGCTCGACTGGTCGCTCCTGCGCGACGTCGCGCCCGACGGACGGATGATCCTCTTCGACGAGACCGGAGAGGGAGGCGGACCCGGTTACTCGCTCTACGTGCGGAAAGCGGATGGCTCGCCGGCCGTGCGTCTTGGGAGAGGGGTCGGTGCCCAGTTTTCTCCGGACGGGCAGCTGGCTCTCGGGCTCGACAAGCAGGGCGAGTTCAATCGCCTGGTGATCTACCCGATCGGGGCGGGGGAGCCGAGGATGCTGCCGATGACACCGATCGCAATCGAGAACGCCGTCTGGCTTCCCGACGGCCGTCGGATCGTCTTCTCCGGAAGCGAGCCGAATCGCGGCTCCCGTATCTGGCTGCAGGGTACGGACGAGGCGAAGCCTCGCGCAATCTCGCCGGAGGGCTATCGGATTTTCCCGAACGGTGTCTCACCCGACGGCCGAACGGTCATTACGATCGGTCCGGATCAGCGCTTCTATCTCTATCCGGTCGAAGGCGGAGAGCCTACGCCGATTGCGGCGCTCGTGAAGGGAGACGTGCCGAGCGGGTGGACCCAGGATGGCCGCGCGATCATCGTTCGCCGCCGAGGTGAGGTTCCCGCGCGCGTCTGGAAGGTCGAAGTGGCGTCCGGACGCAAGGAGGTCTGGAAGGAGCTCATGGCGACCGACCCCGCCGGCATCTACCTGATCTCTCCGGTCGTTGTGACACCCGACGAGAAGTCCTACGCCTACTCCTTCACACGCAGCCTGGCCGATCTCTACGTGGTGGACGGGCTCCGGTAGATGACCCTCTCTCCCGGAACCCGACTAGGACCGTACGAAATCCTCTCGACCGTCGGGGCAGGCGGGATGGGCGAGGTGTATCGCGCGAAGGATCCGCGGCTGAAGCGCGAGGTCGCGATCAAGGTCCTGCCGTCGAGCTTCCGCAGGACGAAGAGCGGCTGCGTCGCTTCGAGCAGGAGGCCCAGGCGGCCGGCGCCCTGAACCATCCGAACATCACGGCGGTCTACGAGCTCGGCTCCCACGACGGATCGCCGTACATCGTCACGGAGCTTCTCGAGGGCGAGACCCTGCGCGGGCGGCTCGCCGGAGGCGCCCTTCCGGTGCGCAAGGCGACCGATTACGCGATCCAGACGGCCAAGGGCCTCGCCGCGGCGCACGAGAAGGGGATCGTGCACCGCGACCTGAAGCCCGAGAACGTCTTCGTCACGAACGACGGGCGCATCAAGATCCTCGACTTCGGTCTGGCGAAGCTGACGCAGGCCGACGGCGCGACGGGGCCGCAGACGAACCTGCCGACGGCCGCGGGCACGGAGCCGGGCGTCGTCATGGGGACGCTCGGCTACATGTCGCCCGAGCAGGTGAAGGGCAAGTCCGCCGACGCGCGGTCGGACATCTTCTCCTTCGGCGCGATCCTGTACGAGATGCTCGTCGGGGTCGCGCGCGTTCCACCGCGACACGGCGGCGGAGACGATGTCGGCGATCCTGCGGGAAGATCCGCCGGACCTCTCCGCGACGAACAAGAACGTCCAGCCGGGGCTCGAGCGCGTCGTGCGGCACTGCCTCGAGAAGAGTCCCGAAGAGCGCTTCCACTCGGCGCACGATCTCGCGTTCGACCTCGAGTCGCTCTCGGGCACGTCGCGCTCCGCGATCACGGCGCGGCCGGCCGCGGCCTCGCGCTTCCGTCCGCTCCCCCTGCTCGCCGGCGCGCTCGCCGCGGCGCGCTCCTTCTTGCGGCCGGCTACTTCGTGGGCAAGTCGAAGGGCGATTTCGGAACCGCCGTCGTTCAAGCAGCTGACCTATCCGCAACGGAGCGATCTGGGGCGCGCGCTTCGGCTCCGACGGCAAGACCATCCTGACGACGGCGGCCTGGGACGGAAAGCCGGCCGAGATCTACGTCAGCCGGCCCGACAGCCCGGAGTCGCGGCCGTTCGGAATTCCGGGCGCCGACCTCGCCGCCGTCTCGTCGTCCGGCGACGTGGCGGTCCTCCTCGGAGCGGACTTCGACACGGCGTTCACGCGTCCCGGGACCCTCGCCCGCGTCAGCGCGACCGGAGGGGCCCCGCGAGCTCTCCTCGAGAACGATCGACTACGCCGACTGGTCTCCCGACGGCAAGGAACTCGCCGTCGTGCGGATCGAGAAGGGGAAGCGCCGGATCGAGTTTCCTCCGGGGAAGGTGCTGTTCGAGTCGACCGGTTGGATCGGGAACCCTCGCGTATCGCCGGACGGCCACCGGATCGCCTTCCTGGACCATGGTGCGATCAACGACGACGGCGGCTCGGTCGCCGTTGTCGATCTCTCCGGGAAAAAGACGACGATTTCGCCGGTCTACGCGACGGCGAGCGGTCTCGCGTGGTCGCCCGACGGTCAGGAGGTCTGGTACACGGCGGCCGAGGCCGGGAGCAATCGCGTCCTCCACAGCGCCACGCTGTCGGGCAAGACCCGAACGCTCGCCCGCGTCGCCGGATCGCTGACGCTGCAGGACGTCACGCGGGACGGGCGCGTCCTGATCTCGCACGACACCGGACAGATCGGCGTGATCGCGCGCGGCGCCGCCGGCCGACGCGAAGGAGGTCGACCTGTCCTGGCTCGACTGGAGCCTGATGGCCGACCTTTCCGACGACGGCCGATTCGTCGTCTTCACGGAAGCCGGGCGAGGGCGGGGGCAAAGGCTACTCGGTCTACCTGCGCGCGCTCGACGGCTCGCCCGCCGTGCGGCTGGGCGAGGGAAGCGCGCAGTCGATCTCTCGCGACGGAAAGCAGGTGCTGGCGTTCGTCGGCTCGCCGGAGGCGCCCGAGATCGCCATCTATCCGACGGGCGCCGGCGAGGCGAAGAAAGTCCCGGCCGGCGGGCTCGCCCTGCGCGCCGCCCGCTGGCTGCCCGACGGACGGCATCTTCTGGCTGTCGGCGCCGAAAAAGGGCACGAATTGCGGACCTACGTCTTCGACGCGGAAGGCGGCGCGCCGCGGCCGGTCACCCCGGAAGGCTATCGGGGGATTCAGATCTCTCCCGACGGAAAGCGCCTCGCGGGGCGAGGACCGAAGGGCGTGACGTTCATCTTCGCGATCGAGGGCGGCGAGCCGAAGGAGGTCCCGGGCATCGAGGCCACGTGGTCGCTCACCGGCTGGCTCCCGGACGGGCGGCTGCTGCTGCGCAAAGGCGGCTCCACCGAGTTGCCCGCCCGCGTGTACGCGCTCGACCCCGAGACGGGCCGCGAGGAGCTGTGGCGCGAGTTCCTGCCGGCCGACGCCACGGGGTTGAATGGCCTGATCGCATTCAAGAGCGCCCCGAACGGCGCCTACGCCTACAGCTTTTTCCGGAGCCTCTCGATCCTCTATCTCGTCGAAGGCGTTCGATGACTCTGGTTTCGGGCACCCGGCTCGGCCCCT
>CAWDSI010000014.1:0-154933 GCA_963804915.1 uncultured Acidobacteriota bacterium | reverse complement strand
CGCAGGCATGGGCTTTCTATATCTCAATCGAGAGCCTCCTCCGACCCCCTCTGCTAAACTGGATTCGCAACTCGATGATTCCGGCCGCCCCGGCCCTCCTTCTCGGGATCCTCGGCCTGAGCCCGGCGGATCCAAAGGACAACCTCGCGAAACTCCTTGCCGCGCCGCTGTCCCCGGGCGCGGTCGCTCTGCTCTATTCTGATACGCGGGATCCGGCCGTGATCGCCCGCGTGGGCCAGGCGCTTCGCGACCCTCGCTCGGAGACGCGTGCCGCCGCGGCGAGGCTCGCGACGGTGCGTCGAATGCGCGAGCTCGAGAACGCGGTGGCGGACGTTCTCGCCGAGGAGACGGATGCGGAAGCCGCGCGCGAGGAGATGCGCGCGCTCGTCGCGATCGAGGCCGCTGCGAACGACGAGCGCGCTCTACCTCGCGTCGGACCGGTTCGAACGGCGGCTCGATCCCGACCTCGCGAAGATCCTGGCACGTCAAAGGGGCCCGAGGGCGATGGCGGCTCTTCTCTCCGCACGCCCCTGGAACCTGACGCCCGGCGAATGGGCCAACGCCGTCTGGCTCGCCGCGCGGGGCGACGGTCCGAGCCTCGTGCCTGCTCTGGCGCGCGCACTCGGCACCGGGGACTCCGCACGATGGGACGCCCTTCTCCAGCTCTTCGTGCGCAAGGATGCCGTGGTGGGGCTCAACGTGGTCGCCGCGGCGCTGTCGTCCCCCGCGCCCGGAGTGGCGGGTCGAGCCGCGTGGTACGCCGCGTGGGTCCGCCTGCGGGGTCCGGTCGAAGCCGACTGGGAGCCCATCTCGGAGGCGCGTGCGCCCGAGGGCGCAGACGCGGACACGGTCTTTGTCTTCGATCTTCTCGGCCGGAGCTTCGGGCGGCCTGCCGGCGAAATCGGCGAGTGGGGCGCTGCGTTTCGGGACGCGAAGCGTTCGCTCGTCGACGAAATGCCGCCGAAGAGTCCGTGGCTCGGCGTCATGACCGAGACCGAGCGTCAAGTCGTGCGGCTTCGCCGCGAACAACGGAACCCGCAGCCCGCGAGCGAGGCTAAGAAGCCCGCAGCGGAAGGCTCGCCCGATCCTCTCAACCCGCCGCGCAAAGACGCCGAGAAGGCCTTCAATCTGAGGGCGATGTCCGGGCTTCCCCGGGGAGTCCCGGACGACACCCTGCGCGCCGCCCGCTGCCGGCTCTCGAAGGGCAAGCTCCTCGGCCTGGTGGCCGTGCAGTACCACCCGGACGGCCTTCCGCGATCCGTGAGCCCGTTCGAGATCGACGCTTCCGACGCGTGCGAAGCCGCCGCGCTCTCGCTTGCCGTGCTGGCGCTCGCTCCGGACGACGAGTTTCCGATCGGGGGGGGCCGGTTCGAGATCGAGAAAGGCGGCATCAAGACCACGGTCGGGGGTGAGCCGAAAACCGATGTGCTCTTCGTCGTGGCGCGTCCGGACTGTGTCTCCGTGATGGAGGAGGCCGATGTCTGTCCCTCGGTCTGCCCCGAGGATCGCGACGAGGTGCGGCGGGTGGGTGGAAGGGTCGAAGCCCCCAAGCTGCTGGAGCGAACGGAGCCCTTCTATTACGACTGGCTCCGACGCGCGCGAAAGGAAGGCCAGGTCGTTCTCGAGGCCATCATCTCCGCCGACGGATGCGTCCAGGACGTGGAGGTCCTGAAGTCGGCCGACCCGGCGCTCGACCTGGAGGCCGCCCGAGCCGTGACGCAGTGGAAGTATCGACCGGCGATGCTCGATGGCAGACCCGTGCGCGTCTATCTCACCGTGACGGTCACCTTTCGCCTGAACACCAAGTAGAGCGCCTACCCCTTTCGCCTTTTCGACCTCATAATGGTGAGGATTGAGCGAAGGGTCCTTCTGGAAGAGCCGCCTCGCCGGTGAGGCGATCGGTGTCGTCTTGCTGCTCGCGGGCCTGCTCGCGGCGCTGGCGTTGGTGTCCTTCGACCCCCGCGATCCCAACATTTTTTCCTGGACCGCGGGCGGGGAGGCGGCCAACCCCCGGAACTGGATCGGCGGTTTCGGCGCCTCGCTGGCCACCGCCCTCTATGCCCTCTTCGGCCTCGCGGCCTGGGGCGTCACCGGCCTGGTTCTCGTGCTCGGATGGCGCCGCTTCTGGGCACGGCCCCTGCCGAATCCGGCCTCCAAGGCGGCGGGGATCGGGCTCCTGCTCTTTTCGCTGCCGATGCTTCTCTCGCTGGCCTTCGGGCGCCGCCAGCTGTACGGCGAAGAAGCCGAGACCGGAGGCATCGTCGGCCGGGCGCTCGCCGACGCGTTCCGGGGGCGCATCGGGACGACGGGCGCCGTGCTCGTGGCCGCGACGTTCGTGCTCCTCGCCGTGCCACTGGCGACCCAGGTCTCGCTGGGCGACGTCTTCCTCAAGCTCCGGGTCCGCTTCGCAGGCCTGGCCTCGCGCCTGACGGTGGGGTGGGCCCGCCAGCGCGACCGGCGGACCAAGGAACGCCTGCGGAGAACCGTCGTCACCAAGCACCTCGAGCGGGCCAGGAAGGGCGAGATCTCGCTCGACGACATTCCGTTCGCCGCCGAAGACGCGCCGCCCATCGTGCGCGAGCTTCCCGGCCCGGGCAAGTTCTCGATCCGCAAGACGACCGTCCTGGCGGCGCCGACTCCCGCCCGCGCGAAGCCGTCCGGGTCTTCTCCGGCGCCGAAGAAGAAACCCGAGAAGGACGCTCAGCAGAGCCTGCCGCTGACGGTCTCCGGCTACACCTATCCGCCCGTGTCGCTGCTCGAGAAGCGGCAGCAAGCGGATGCGATCGACCGCAGGGCCCTCGCTGAGACGGGCCGGCAGATCGCCGCGAAGTGCGCCGAGTTCGACGTGGAAGGAGAGGTCGCCGAGTATCACCCCGGGCCCGTCGTCACGACGTACGAGTTCCGGCCGGCCGCGGGCATCAAGGTCAACCAGGTCATGGGGCTCTCGGAAGACCTGGCGCTCGCGCTCTCGGCCGAGTCGATCCGCGTCGAGCGCCTGCCCGGACGGGCGAGCGTCGGCATCGAGGTTCCCAACCCGGGCGGCGGAGAGATCATCGCGATCCGCGACGTCCTGGAGTCGGAACGCTTCCAGAGCTCGCGCTCCCTCCTGACGCTCGCCCTCGGCAAGGACATCCACGGCGAGCCCGTCGTGGACGACCTGCGGGCGATGCCGCATCTGCTCATCGCGGGCACGACCGGCTCCGGCAAGAGCGTCGGCATCAACGCCCTGATCACGTCGATCCTCTACAAGGCGCGGCCGGATCAGGTGAAGCTGATCCTCATCGACCCGAAGATGGTCGAGCTCGAGATGTACGAGAACCTCCCGCACCTCGCCACGCCGATCATCACCGACCCGAAGAAGGCCTCGAACGCCTTGAAGTGGGCGGTCGCCACGATGGAAGAACGGTTCCAGACGCTCTCGAGCTTTGGCCAGGTGCGCAACGCGGAGCAGTACAACGCGGCGATCCAGGATCCGGAAGCCGTCGCCCGCGTGCGCGCGCAGCACCCCGAGGATCCGGAGCTCAAGCTCGAGCCGATGCCTCTGATCGTCATCATCATCGACGAGCTGGCCGACCTCATGATGACCGCGCCCAAGGACGTCGAGGAGGCGGTGGTGCGTCTCGCCCAGAAGGCCCGCGCCGTCGGCATCCACCTCGTCGTCGCGACGCAGCGTCCCTCGGTGGACGTGCTGACCGGTGTCATCAAGGCGAACCTGCCGTCGCGCATCGCCTTCAAGGTGTCCTCCAAGATCGATTCCCGCGTCATCCTCGACGGCAACGGAGCGGAGCGGCTCCTCGGCCGGGGCGACATGCTGTATCTCCCGCCGGGCACGTCCCGGCTGAAGCGCGTCCACGGCGCGTACGTTTCGGTGCAGGAGACGGCGGCTCTCATGAAGTTTCTCAAGAAGCAGGCACGCCCGCACTTCGATGAGGAGATCACGAAGGACCGCACCGAGGCGGTGCTGCGGGACGACGCGAGGCGACGAGACGGATCCGTTGTACGACGAGGCGGCGCGCCTCGTCGTCCGCGAGAAGATGGCGTCGATCTCGTTTCTCCAGCGCCGCATGGGCGTCGGATTCTCGCGCGCCGGCAAGCTCATCGACATGATGTCGCGCGACGGCCTTCTCGGGCCGCCCCGGGGATCGAAGCCCCGCGAGGTGCTGGTGGCCGAGGACTACTTCGCGGAAGTGGATCGGCAGCCGCGATGACCCGCCCGATGATGCTGCTCGTCGTGGCGATCCTGGCCACGCCGCTCGCCGCGTGGGGGATTCATCGCCTGGCGAAGGGACTGGGATTCCTCGATCCGCCCTGGAACGCCGAGCACGAGCAGCGGCGCACGATCGTCATGGCGCTCTTCGCCTTCGTCCTCTTCCTCTCGGTGTTCCTCTTCGGCCACGCCAACGCGTGGCCGCGGGTCTGGGCCATTTTCGGAATCATCAACGGCCTCGCGTTGATTTTCTTCGCCACGATCGGCGCGATCGCCGCCCGGAGGCTCTGGAGGCTGCGGCGCGCGACGCCGGAAACCACGGCGCCCGCCGCGCCCCTCACGAGCGACGACGCGAGCCCGGCGGAGAAGCCGCTGGCCTGATCCGCGGCCTTCGACGGTGACGGCCGACCGGTTCCCTCGCACCGCGTTCTTCGGGACGCCGGAGTTCGCGGCGGCGTCTCTCGAGGCGCTGCTCGACGCGGGAGTGGACGTGCCGCTCGTCGTGACGCAGCCCGATCGTCCCGTCGGTCGGCACGCCGAGCTCCGGCCTTCCGCGGTCGGGGCTCTGGCCGCGTCGCGGGGACTCCCGACGGAAAAGCCGGAGACATTGAAGGCGAACGCCGGCCTCATCGCGCGCCTTCGGGAGGCCCGGCCGGACGCGATCGCGGTGGTCGCGTACGGCCGAATCCTGCCGCCCGAGATCCTCGGGCTTCCGCGCCTGGGCTGCGTCAACGTCCACGCCTCGCTGCTTCCGCGCTGGCGCGGCGCGTCTCCGATCCAGGCGGCGATCCTCGCCGGCGACGCCGAGACGGGAGTCGTCACGATGCGCATGGAAGAAGGACTGGACACCGGTCCGGTCTATCTCGAGCGTCGCGTGGCCATCGGCGAGCACGAGACGGCCGGCGAGCTCTCGGGACGCCTGCAATTGCTCGGTGGAAAGCTTCTCGTCGAGACGCTGGAAGGACTCGCCGCGGGTCGCCTGTCTCCGAGCCCGCAGCCGGGCGCTCTGACGGAGACGGGGACGGCGACCGCGACGGTCTGCCGGCCGATCCGCCGTGAGGACGCGCTCGTGGACTGGGAGCGCCCGGCGCCGGAGATCCTGCGGCGGCTTCGGGCATTCACGCCGTGGCCCGGCCTCTTCACGTTCCTCGAGGGCGAGCGAGTCAAGATTCTCGAGGCGGACGAGAGCCGGGAGCGCCTCGCCGCTCCTCCCGGTTCCTTCGATCTCGCGAGCGGGGAGCTCGTCGCCGCCGCCGGAGAGGGAACGGCGGTGCGCATCCGCCGCCTGCAGCGCGCGGGGAGGAAGCCCGTGAGCGGAGCCGAGTTCGCTCGCGCCGCGAGGCTGCCCGGCCGCTTCGGGGCGCCTCGTTGAAAGACGGCGTCGGCGGAAACGCGGGCCGGGGAAGCGCCCCGCGCCGAAGCCCTCCGGCGCCCGCGTGCGCGCGGTCGAGGCGCTGCGAAAGGTTCTCGAGACCGGCCGGCCGGCCGCGCCGCTCGTCGGCGAGCTCGCGCGCGGACTGTCGCCGCAGGACGCCGATCTCCTGCGGGAGCTGGTCCTCGGTGTGCTCCGCTGGAAGGCGGGCCTCGACGCCGAGATTGCGGCCGTCAGCCGGATCCCCCTGAAGAAGCTCGCGCCCAATCTGCGCGAGATCCTGGAAGTCGCCCTCTACCAGCTCCGGCACCTCGACCGGATTCCGCCCTACGCCGCGGTGAGCGAAGCCGTGACGCATGCCCGCGCCAGCGGCGGGGAAGGCGCCTCGAAGCTGGTCAACGGCGTGCTGCGGGGAATCCTCCTTCTTCCGGGTCCGGTCGAGCCGCCGCCCGATGCTTCCGCGGAGGCGGTCGCGCGGTACTTCTCGCATCCCGCCTTTCTGGTCGAACGCTGGATGAGCCGCCTCGGACCGGAGGAGACACGGCGCGTGCTGGCCGCGGACAACGTGCCTCCGCGGCTCGACCTCCTCGCGAATCCCCGCCGCACGACGCGGGACGCTCTCGTCTCGGCGCTCGCCTCGGAGGGCGTCGAAGCCGTGCGCTCGCCGCTGACCCCTCTGGGTCTGACGGCGGTGGCGGGGAACCCTCTGCGCTCTCCGCTTCTGGCGGCCGGACACTTCACAGTTCAGGATCTGGGCGCGCAGGTGCTGCCGCTCCTGCTGCCTCCGGGCGAGCTCCTCGTCGACCTCGCCTCCGCGCCGGGAGGCAAGTCGATGTCCGCTCTCGGGCACGGGCGGGCGCGCAAGACGCTCGCGCTGGACGTTTCGTACGGGCGCCTGCGCCGTGTCGCCGAGAACGCCCGCCGGCTCGATGCGGCGGCGACACCGGTCGCCGCGGATCTCGAGTCCCTGCCGCTTCCGGCGGGACGGTTCGACCGGGTCCTTCTCGATGCGCCCTGCAGCGGGACCGGGACGCTCCGCAAGAATCCCGAGATCCGCTACCGCGTCACGCCGGAGGCGATCGAGCGCCTGGCGGGGAGGCAGGAGCGCTGGCTCGCGGCGGCGGCGGCGCTCCTCGCGCCCGGCGGCTGGCTGGTCTACTCGACCTGCAGCCTGGAGCCCGAGGAGAACGAGCGGGTCGTCGAGCGCGTCTGCGCGCGCGTGGAAGGGCTTTCGCCGACGCCGATCGAGCCGCCGCCGGGTCTGGCCCCCTTCGTCCAGGGCGCCCGCCTGCGGCTTCTGCCGGACGACCGCGTCGATGGGTTCACCGCGCACCTTCTTGCGACGCGCCGGCCCGACGTCCGCGCCCGCGGGACCGTAGACTGCTCGTGCGGCTGCTCGTCCGCCTGCTCGTTGTCGCGATGCTCCTCGGTTGGCCGGTTCGGCTCCCGGGCGGCGACTGCGGCGCGCAAACCGGTTCGGCTTCGGCTTCCGCTTCCACTTCTATTGCCTGGCGCGTCGTGGTCGTGATCGCGGGCGAATCCGATCCCGCCGTCGCGAAGCAGGTTGCGGCCCTCGGGGCGAATGCCCTCGCCACGATCACGCCGCCACGGCTCGAAACCGCGCTCGCGGCGGAGTCCGCCGGGCTCGCGTACCTTCCGCGGTTTTCGACGCGCGAGATCGATCGGCTTCCTCAGGACGCCGCCCGCGTCGAGTCCATCCGAGAGATGCCCGCGATCGCGGGCTTTCAGTACATCGACGAGGACGTCGAGGAAGGGTATGCGAGCCCCGAGACTCAGGCTCGCGCCTACGGGATCCTCAAGGCGCTCTTTCCCGGCCGGCTCGTGCTGTACGCCACACGTCTCGACCTCGTCGCCACGGACGCCGGATTCCTTCCCGGTTTCTATCGGCCCGAGTTCACCGATCTCGTGGTCCCGTACTTCTATCCGGTCGGCACCACCGTGCTGGGAGTCCAGGAGGAGAGCGACCCCTGGGAGTCTCGTCTCCGCGCGCTGCTCGAGCCTCTCGCGGCGGCGACACCGGAGGGCAAGCCGATCCTGCCGGTCCTCCAGGCGTTCGAGCAGATCGGCCATCCCGTCGGCGGCGGGCTCCCGCGCCGCCAGCTTCGTCTCTACGACGAGCTCTGGCCCGGGAACCCGAACGTCGCCGCGTTCTGGTGGGGCGGCCCGCTGAACGAGCCGCTTCTCGGAATCTCGGACCTTCCGCGTATGGCGCGCGCCGTACGGGAGCTCTTCGGCGCGGCGCCGTCCCGGCCGTCGCCATGCCGGCTCTCCTCGCGCTCGCCGGTAGAATCCCCGCCGTGAGCTCGCCCGCGCGGCCGATCCCGATCCTCGATCTGACGCGCTACGACGAGGAGCTCCGGCGGGACATCGCGCAGGCCGTCGGGGAGGTGTTCTCTTCGGGCCGGTTCGTGCTCGGTCCCGCGAACGAGGCGTTCGAGAAGTCCCTCGCCGACAGGCTCGGGGTCCGCCACGTGCTCGGAGTCGCTTCGGGAACGGACGCGCTGCTCGTCGCGCTCATGGCCCTCGATGTCGGGCCCGGCGACGAGGTCGTCACCTCGCCATTTTCTTTCTTCGCCTCGGCCGGCGTCGTGGCGCGTCTCGGCGCGAAGCCGGTCTTCGTCGACATCGACTCCGCGACGTTCAATCTGGATCCGTCGCGTCTCGAGCGCGCCCTGACGCCGCGCACGAAAGCGATCCAGCCCGTCCATCTCTACGGCCAGACCGCGGACATGGAGCCCATCCTCGAGATCGCGCGGCGCCGGGGAATCCCCGTGCTCGAGGACGCCTGCCAGGCGATCGGCGCGACCCACGGAGGGAGGCCGGCGGGCACGCTCGGGGCGCTCGGCGCGTTCTCCTTCTACCCGACCAAGAACCTCGGGGCCGCGGGCGACGCGGGCGCCGTCGCGACCGACGACGATGCCCTGGCGGCCCTCGTGAAGAGCCTGCGCGTGCATGGTTCGACGGCGACGTACTTCCACGACCGCGTCGGCGGCAATTTCCGGATGGACGCCCTGCAGGCGGCGGTCCTGTCCGTGAAGCTCCCGCGCCTCGACGGCTGGATCGAACGCCGCCGCGCGATCGCGAAACGCTACGACGCGCTCTTCGCCGACGCGGCCCGGGCCGGCCGCCTGGTGCTCCCCGTCGAGGCTCCCGGACGCCGCCACGTCTACCATCAGTACGTGATCCGCGTCGCCGACCGCAACGCGGTGAAGGCGCGTCTCGCGGAGCGGGGGATCGGCAGCTCCGTCTTCTACCCGGTGCCGCTCCACCTGCAGAAGTGCTTCGCGGCGCTCGGCGGCCGGGAGGGCGATTTCCCGCAGGCGGAGCGCGCGGCGCAGGAAGTCCTCGCCCTTCCGATGTTCGCCGAGCTCACGGACGCCGAGGTCGACCGGGTGGTCTCGGAGGTTCTCGCGGGGCTGCTCGGCCTAGGGCGTCGGGCCCGCTCCGGCTCTGCCGTGCGTCCCGCACGAGGAAGCCCTTGCGCGCCCGGGCCGCGTCCAGCGTGCGCCAGAGGTATTCGCCGAGGACGCCGAGGCAGAGGAGCTGGACGCCCGAGAAGAACGCGAGGACGACCATGAGCGAGGTCCAGCCCGCGATCGACTGTCCGTGGAGCAGCTTGTAGATCACGAGGAAGACGGCGTACGCGAAGGCCGCCGCGGCGAGCAGCGCTCCGCCGAACGACATCCAGCGCAGCGGCGCGTAGGAGAAGGACACGATCGCGTCGATGAAGTACTTGAGCTTCTTGCCGAAAGTCCACCGCGATTCGCCGTCGGCCCGCGCCGCGCGGTCGTAGGGCACGAGCGCCGTCGCGAACCCTCCCCAGAGCAGCAGCCCGGGCAGCGACGTGTGGATCTCGCGACTCTCGACGAGGAAATCGATGGCCGGCCGCCCGATGAGGAAACAGTCGAAGCCGCCCGCGGGCATCTGGGCGAGGGCCAGCCGGCGCAGCGTGCGGTAGTAGAAGCCGGACGCGGCCCGCGTGGTCCAGCCCTCGGGGCGGCTCTTCCGCACGGCCAGGACCGCGGTCGCACCCTGCCGCCAGGCGGCGACCATCTCGGGCAGGAGCTCCGGCGGCTCCTGCAGATCCGCGGACAGGACCGCCGCCGCCGCTCCCTTCGCGTCGGCCAGCCCGGCCGTGATCGCCATCTGCGAGCCGAAGTTCCGCGTCAGTCGGAGGCCGCGGGCCCGCGGCCACGACCGCGCGATCTCCTCGATGCGCTCCCACGAGCCGTCCTGCGAGCCGTCGTCCACCAGGACGACCTCCATGTCCCAGTCGGCGGATTCGGCGATCGCTCGCAGGCGGGCCGCGAGCCGCGGCAGGCTCTCGGCGTTGAAATAGACGGGCACGACGACCGACACGAGCTCCCGCGTCATGGCGTCTTCTGGAAGAACGACGTCACGCCGTCGACGACGGCCTCGACCTGCGCGTCCGTGAGTGCCGCGTAGAGCGGCAGGGACACGATCGTCTCGCAGGCCTTCTCGGAAACGGGGAAGTCGCCCTTCTTCTTGCCGAGAAAGCCGTACGCGGGCTGGAGATGAAGCGGCACGGGGTAGTGGACCGAGGTTTCGACGCCTCGGGCCGACAGGTGCTCGCGGAGCGCCTCCCGCTTCTCCGTGCGGACCGTGTAGAGGTGGCGCGCCGGGACCGATCCGGGGCGCGTCCCGACGCGGCGCAACGGAAGCTCGGCGAAAGCCGCGTCGTATCGGTTCGCGATCTGGAGGCGGCGCGAATTCTCCGTCGCGAGCGAAGGCAGCTTCACCCCGAGGATCGCGGCCTGGAGCTCGTCGAGCCGCGAGTTCCAGCCCTCGCTCTCGGCGAAGTCGCGGCGGGTCCAGCCGTACTGGCGAAGCTGACGGAGCCGCTCCGCGGTCTCGGGTTCGTTCGTCGCGACCGCGCCTCCGTCCCCGTAGGCGCCGAGATTCTTGGAGGGATAGAACGAGAAGGCCGCGGTCCTCCCGAACGAGCCCGCGGCGCGGCCATCGAGGAGCGCGCCGTGGCTCTGCGCGCAGTCCTCGACGAGCGCCAGCTTTTTCGCGTTGGCGAGGGCCACGAGGCCGGGAAGGTCCGCGAGCCCTCCGTAGAGATGGACGGGGAGCAGAACGCGGGTCGCGGGAGTGAGGACCTTCTCGGCTTCCGCCGCACCGAGCGTCAGCGTGTCCTCGTCGACGTCGGCCAGGACCGGGCGGGCGCCGGCCATCCGGACGCCGGCGAGCGTCGGTCCGCAGGTGTTCGCGGGCAGAACGACTTCGTCCTCCGGGCCGGCGTCGAGGGCCCGCAGAGCGAGCGCGATGGCCTCGGTGCCGTTGGCGCAGGCGACGACGTGAGAGACGCCGAGGAACTTCGCGAAGGCCGCTTCGAAGGCGGCGACCTCTTCTCCGAGCACGAACCAGCCCCGTTCGAGGACGCGGGCGATGGCCGCGTCGATGGCCGCGCGTTTCTCCCGGTAGTCGAGGGCCAGAGCCCCGAAAGGCACCCGCAGGGCCGTCCCCGCGGCCGCGCTCACGCCACCTCGGTCACGGCCCCGTCGGGGGCGCGCTCGTAGCGGCGCCCGCAGGAGCACGCGGCGTCGCCATTTTCGAAACGCAGGCGTCGCGCCGCAGCGGCAGACGTGGCCGTGAAGCTGGGCGGGCGAACCGTACACGAGGGCGAAGTCGGCGACGTCCCGTGTCACGAGCGATCCCGCGCCGACCATCGCGAAGCGGCCGATCGTCACGCCCGGCAGGAGGGTCGCCCCGCTGCCGAGGCTCGCCCCCTCCCGAACGAGAGTCCGTGGGTACTCCGCGAGGTGGCGGCCGCTCCGCGGCCGCGGATCGTTCGAGAACGTGACGTCCGGCCCGACGAACACGTCGTCCTCGAGAGTCAGCGCGTCGTAGAGCGACACGCCGCACTTCACGGTGACCCGGTCGCCGAGCACGACGTCGTTTTCGATGAAGCAGCGGTCGCAGATGTTGCAGTCGCGGCCGATCCGGGCGCCGGAGAGGATGTTGACGAACGCCCAGATGCGGGTGCCGTCTCCGATCGCCTTCGAGGCGACGAGCGCGGTCGGATGGACGGAGATCATGGACTCCGGCTAGCTTATCGGATCGGCCGCGCGGCCGCTCTCAGAAGTATTCCGCCCGGCGCTCGCGATAGAAGTCCACGGTGCGCGCCAGGCCCTCGCGCAGGCTGGTCTTCGGCTCCCAGCCGAGCAGCCGCCGGATCTTGGTGATGTCGGAAACGAAGTCGCCGGGCTCCTGCGCCTTCCGCTCGGGACTGAACTCCGTGAACTCGATCCGCGTGTCCGGCACGATCTCGCGGAGAACCTCCGCCACCTCGAGAAACGTCGAAGGGCGGTCGTGGCCGACGTTGAGAATCTCTCCCACGGCGGCGGGGGAGGCGGCCGCCGCGACCAGCGCCGCGACGCAATCGTCGACGTAGAGAAAGTCCCTCAGGATCCGGCCCGTCCCGAAGATCGGAATGGGCCGCCCCTCGAGCGCGAGACGCACGAACCAGTTCACGACGCCGAACTGCGAGTGGCGCATCTGAGCGCGGGGTCCATACACGTTCGTCAGCCGCAGCGGCACCGTGCGGATGCCGTGGATGCGCGTGTAGGTCCGGCAGATCATCTCCGAGGAGAGCTGAGAGATCTCGTAGATGCCGCGAGGATCCGACGGGGTGTCCTCCGAGACCGGCAGCTTCACCGCGGGGCCGTACTGGCCCCGCGTGCCCGAGCGGACGACGACCGCTTTCGGATTCGTCTTGCGGCAGGCCTCGAGCACGACAGCGGTGCCCTTGATGTTGATGTCGATGTCGGGGTACGGGTTGGACAGCGACATGACGTGCGAGACCTGGGCCGCGAGATGGAAGACCACGTCCCTGCCCGCGACGAGCCGCTCCATCGCGGCGGCGTCGCGCACGTCCGAGGTGTCCACGTCGACGCGGCCGCGGATCTCGGCGATGTTCGCGGGATTCGAGCCGTAGCCGTCGATCATCGCGTCGCAGAGCGTGACCGATCGCTCCATCGGCGAGCAGGCGCGCGGCCAGATTCGAGCCGATAAACCCCAGCCCACCCGTGACGAGAACGTTCGCGCCCGCACAGGCTGCTCATGCTCTAAACCACTCTAAATCAATGCCTTGCGGCTGTCCACGGATCTTTACTAGCACTCACACGAGACGAGTGCTAGTATTCGCATCCGTTCCGATGCGTTCTCCCAGGGTGCGTCGGGACCTGAAAGAGGCAAACCAACTTCACAGGAGGAGTTTCATGAAGATTCGGCCACTCTACGATCGGATCCTGGTCAAGCGTCTGGAGGAAGGCGAGAAGAAGCGGGGCGGCATCATCATCCCCGATACCGCCAAAGAGAAGCCGATGGAGGCGGAGGTCGTCGCCGTCGGCAAGGGCAAGGTGAACGAGGATGGCAAGCAGTTCCCCCTCGACGTCAAGAAGGGCGACCGCATCCTCATCGGCAAGTACGCCGGCACCGAAATCAAGATCGACGAAGTCGAGCACCTGATCCTCCGCGAGGACGAAGTGCTCGCGGTCGTCGAAAAGTAAGGAGAACGCAACCATGGCAGCGAAAACGATCATTTACGGCGAGGAAGCGCGCCAGCGCGTCCTCCACGGCGTCAACAAGCTCGCGGACGCCGTCAAGGTGACGCTCGGCCCCAAGGGCCGCAACGTCGTCATCGAGAAGAAGTTCGGCTCCCCCACGGTCACCAAGGACGGCGTCACCGTCGCCAAGGAGATCGAGCTCCAGGATCCGCTCGAGAACATGGGCGCCCAGATGGTCCGCGAGGTCGCTTCGAAGACCTCCGACGTCGCCGGCGACGGCACGACCACGGCCACGGTTCTCGCCCAGGCGATCTACCGCGAGGGCATCAAGAACGTCACCGCCGGCGCCAACCCGATGGAGCTCAAGCGCGGCATCGACGCGGCCGTGAGGGCCGCGGTGGAGTCGCTCGACAAGCTCTCCAAGCCGGTCGAGGGCAAGGACATCGCGCACGTCGGAACGATCTCGGCCAACAACGACGCGGAGATCGGCAAGATCATCGCCGAGGCGATGGACAAGGTCGGCAAGGACGGCGTGATCACGGTCGAAGAGGCCCGGGGCCTCGAGACGACCCTCGAAGTCGTCGAGGGCATGCAGTTCGACCGCGGCTACCTCTCCCCGTACTTCATCACCGACGCCGAGCGGATGGAGTGCGTCCTGGAGAACGCCAAGGTTCTCCTCTTCGAGAAGAAGATCTCGAACATGAAGGACCTTCTCCCGATCCTCGAGCAGATCGCCAAGCAGGGCAAGCCCCTCCTGATCATCGCCGAGGAAGTCGAGGGCGAGGCGCTCGCGACGCTCGTCGTCAACAAGCTCCGCGGCACGCTCCAGGTCTGCGCCGTCAAGGCGCCGGGCTTCGGCGACCGCCGCAAGGCCATGCTCGAGGACATCGCCATCCTGACCGGCGGCAAGCTCATCTCCGAGGACCTCGGCATCAAGCTCGAGAACGTCAAGTGGGAGGACCTCGGCGACGCGAAGAAGGTCACCGTCGACAAGGACAACACGACCGTCATCGTGGATGACCGCTCGAAGGGGAAGAAGGACGCCATCCAGGGCCGCGTGAAGCAGATCCGGGCGCAGATCGACGAAACGACGTCGGACTACGACCGCGAGAAGCTGCAGGAGCGGCTGGCGAAGCTCGTCGGCGGCGTGGCCGTCATCAAGGTCGGCGCCGCGACCGAGACCGAGATGAAGGAGAAGAAGGCCCGCGTCGAGGACGCGATGCACGCGACCAAGGCGGCCGTCGAAGAGGGGATCGTCCCCGGCGGCGGCGTGGCGCTTCTCCGCTGCATCGACGCGGTCGAGAAGCGGGCCAAGGACCTCCAGGGCGACGAGAAGATCGGCGCCCGGATCGTGGTCCGCGCGCTCGAGGAGCCGACCCGCCAGATCGTTGCAGAACGCCGGCGCCGAGGGCTCGGTCGTCATCAACGAGCTCAAGGCCAAGGGCGGCAACTACGGCTACAACGCCAACGACGAGAAGGTCGAGGACATGCTCAAGGCGGGCATCATCGACCCGACGAAGGTCACCAAGAACGCGCTGCAGAACGCGGCGTCGGTGGCCGGCCTGATGCTGACGACCGAGGCCCTCGTCTCCGAGATCAAGGAGAAGGAGAAGTCGGCGGGCGGCGGCGGCGGAATGCCCGGCGGCATGGGCGGCATGTACTGATTCGGACTCTCCGCAGCGATTCTCAGGGCCCCGGCGCAAGCCGGGGCCCTTTTCTTATACTGGCGGAAGTGGGCAGTCCGTCCGGCGGCCGCGTCTCCGCGGTCATCGTGCATTACCGCACCCCGAGAGAGACCGTTCGCGCCGCGCGCGCGGTGGCGGAGTCTTCGCCGGAGACGGAGATCCTCGTCGTGGACAACGCGTCCGGCGATCGGATCGAGGCCGATCTCGCGGCCGCCGTGCCGGCCGCGCGTCTCGTGGCGGAGCCCTCGAATCGCGGCTTCGGCGCGGCCTGCAACCGCGGCGCACGGGAGAGCGCCCGGCCGTACATCCTCTTTCTCAACTCCGACGCTTACGTCCGGCCCGGCGCGGTCGCCGCTCTCGTCGCGGCGCTGGACACGGCCCCGGGGGCCGCTGCGGCGGCGCCGCGCCTGTCGAATCCGGACGGATCGCTCCAGCGGTCGATCCAGCGGCTGCCCTCGCCCTGGCGGATCTTCTGCGAGAGCCTGGGCCTGGCGTTTCTTTCCGGCGGGCGGCCGCCGTTCGCCGGGCACTCGGCGACCCGCGAGGATCACGGGCGGCCTCGATCCGTCGAGGCGGTCAAAGGGGCGGCGCTCCTGGTGCGGCGCGCCGACTTCGACGCGGCCGGCGGTTTCGACGAGAAGTTCTTCCTGTACGCCGAGGAGACGGATCTTCTCGCCCGCTGGCAAGGCATGGGCCGCGGGCTCCTCTTCGAGCCGCGTGCGGAGGTCGTGCACGAGGGGGGCGCCTCGGCGGGCGACCGCCTGTTCGGCGAGCTCCACGCCTCGCTCGGCCGCTATGCGGCGAAGCATCACGGCCGGTGGGGCGCGCTCGCGGCGCGCGCCAGCCTCTCGGCGGGCGCCGTCCTCCGGTATGCGATCGCACTCCTGACGCCGGGCGAGCGAGGACGCGTCCGGCGTGCGCGCTATCGCGCGGCGCTCTCGGGCGCGCGACAGTGACGCCTTGAAGCCTCTCGTCGTCAGCCTCCTGCCGCGCCCGCCGCACCCCTCCCGGGACGGCCTCGCGATCCGCAACCACGCACCTGCTTTCGGCGCTCGCCCGCGAGTTTCGCGTCCGGGCCTTCACGCTCGCCGATCCGGAGCGCGCGTACGACGGAGAGTGGCCCGCGGGCGTCGACGCCGAGATCGTCCGGCAGTCCCCGCGCCGGGTCCGGCGGCCGGTCGCGGCGCTCTCGAGCCTTCTCGCCGGAGGCGCGTACTCGGAGAGGCTGTACCGCTCCTCCTCGCTGTCGCGTCGGCTCGCTGAGGTCGTTGCCCGCGAGCCGCCCTCCTGGATCGTCGCGCACTCCTACCACCTCGCGCCGGCGGCCCTGCGGACCGGAGGCCCGGTCTGGGTCGACTTCCACAACCTCGACTCGGAAATCTGGCGGCGGACGGCGGAAACCGCGGGATCGGCGCCCGTCCGATGGTTTGCCCGGCGTGCAGGAAGGCCGCGTCCGGAGCGTCGAGGGAACCGCGGCGCGCGCCGCGAAAGGGCTCTCCTGCGTTGCGGAGCGCGACGCCCATGCGCTGCGCGCGTTCGGGATCCGAGCCGCGCCGCTGCTCGTTCCGAACGGCGTGGACCTGGTCCGACACGCCCTTCGGCGCGAGACGCCTCGGGGCGAGACGGTCCTCTTCATCGGAGATCTCTCGTGGCCTCCGAACGCGGACGGCGTCCGGTGGCTCCTCTCGAGCGTCTGGCCGCGCGTTCGGTCACGGCGGCCGCGGCGCCCGGCTTGCGATCGTCGGGCGATCGGCGCCCGCGGATCTCGTCCGCGGGGGCGATCCCGACGTCGTGTTCGCCGGGGAGGGCGGCGACGCGCGCGCGTACTGGCTCGAAGCCGCGGTGGCGGCCGTCCCGCTCCTCGTCCGGCGGCGGCACCCGACTGAAGATCCTCGAAGCCGCGGCCACCGGCGTGCCCGTCGTTTCGACGCGGGTCGGCGCCGAAGGGCTCGATTTCGCCGACGAGACCGAGATCCTGCGGCGGGACGAACCCGAGTCTTTCGCGGATGCGATCGTTTCGCGGCTCGCCGACCCGGAGGCCGCAGGGCGGCAGGCCGCGGCGGCGCGCGCTCGCGTCGAGGCGCAATATGGATGGGGCCCGATCGGCGAAGCCTTCGCGCGGGCCCTGGCGAACGGCGCGGCGACGCGATGAGCGTGCTCGCCGGAGCGCTGGCGTTCACGGCGCTGGCGCTGTTCGTCTGGTCGTACTTCGTTTATCCGTCGCTGGTTCTCGTGTGGGCCGCACGGCGTGGAGCGACGCCCGAAGCCGGGGGCCCACGCCGGGTGGTCGGCTCCATCGAGGTGATTCTCGCGGCCGCGGACGAAGAGGCGGTCATCGGCGCGCGCGTCGAAAACCTCCTCGGCCAGGAGCTCCCGGGCGTCTCGTACCAGGTGGCGATCGGCTGCGACGGCTGTACGGACGAGACGGCGGCGCGCGCGCGCGCGGCCGCCGCCGGAGCCCCGTGTCCGTCTCCGTCGTCGAGTTCTCGTTGCGGCGCGGGAAGGCGGCCGTCCTGAACGACCTCGTCGCCTCCTCGTCCGCGGACCTGCTGATCTTCACCGACGCCAACACCCGCTTCGAGCCGGGGGCGGTGGCGGCGCTCGCCGCGGCCCACGAGGATCCGGCCGTCGGCGCCGCGTGCGGGCGGCTGATCTTCGAAGCGCCGCCGGGCGCCGCGCCCACGCCCGAAGGCGCCTACTGGGACCGTGAGACGCGGATCAAAGAGGCCGAGGGCAGGCTCGGCGCCTGCCTCGGCGCCAATGGCGGCATCTATTCCGCCGAGCGCGTCCTGGTCTCGCCGCTCCCGACGGACACGACGTCGATGGACGACTTCCTGATTCCCGCCCGCATTGCGCGCTCCGGCCGGCGCGTCGCCTTCGCCGGCGGCGCCGTCGCCCGAGAGGACGCGGCGAAAGACGTCGCCGCCGAGGTGCGGCGCCGGACGCGGATCGGGATCGGCGCGGGACAGGTCCTCCGCCGCGACCTCTGGCTCTGGAACGCGGCGAAGCATCCGATGCTGACGTTCGCCTTCGCATCACGCAAGGCGGCCCGCTGGCTCGCGCCCCTGTGCGCGCTCGGGTCGGCGGTCGCGGCGCTCTTCGTTCCGCAATGGCGCCTGGCGGGCGCCGCGGCGCTCGGGGCCGCCGCTTTCGCGCTGGCGTTGGCGCGGGCGCGTCCGGCGCTGCCGGGCGTTTTCGGGAGGCTCTATTATTTCGTCGTGTTGAACGTGGCTCTGGCGCTCGGCGTCGCCCTCGGGCTTCTCGGGCACAGTCGTCCGTTCTGGACGCGGACGGCGCGCTCCTGATGGCGTCGGGCCGGCCGTCCACGTTCCGGGCGGTGGCGTTCGTCGGCGACGTGGCCATCGCGGCCGCATCGCTCGGCGCGGCCTTCTTTCTGCGACGGCACGTGGCGATCCCGGGCACGCTGGCGCTCCTGCCGGCGGAGAGCGTGCGGTTCACGGCCGGCAACATCGCCATCGTCGCCGCGGTCCAGGCCTTCGCGCTCTCTTTCTTCGGTCTCTACCGCGACCACGAGCGTTTTCGCGAGCCCCTCGTGCGGCTGCTCCTCCCGGCCCTCTTCGTGGAGCTGCTTTCGCTGGCCGCGATCTACTTCCTGGCTCAGCCCTATTCGTTCCCGCGGTCCGTGCTGGTCATCTTCATCGTCCTCAACGGCGTCCTGCTCGGACTCTGGCGGTCGGCGCTCGACCGCCTCTTCCCGCAGCCCAGGCGCCGGGCCATCATCGTGGGCGGCGGGCCCGCGGCGACCCTGGTCGCCGACACGATTCGCCGCCACCCGTGGACGGGCGTGGAGCTGGTGGGCGTCCTGGGCCCGCCGGGCGACGACGATGGCCACGGCCTGCCCATCCTCGGACCGCCCGACCGCCTCGTCGAGATCGCCGCAGCGGGAGCGCATCGACGAGGTGATCCTGATGCCGGAGGCTCCCTCGTGGCGGGATCGCCTCCCCGAGAAGATCCCCGACGGCTTCGCCGCCGACCTGCTGGTCTGGCCGTCGCCGTTCGAGACGATGATCGGGCGGCTGCGCTTCCGCATCGTCGGCGACCTGCCGCTGCTCGAAGCCCGCGTCCGGCCGCTCGGCGGCACCGCGGCCTTCGCGAAACGCGCGTTCGACGTCGCGGCCTCCGGCGCGGTGCTCGTCCTCCTCGCTCCGGGGCTTCTTCTCGCGGCGGTGCTCGTCGGCGCGACGTCCCGCGGCGGCATGTTCTACCGGCAGACGCGGATCGGCCGGGACGGACGGTCCTTCGAGCTCTGGAAATTGCGGACGATGCGCGAGGGCGCCGAGGTCGAGACGGGCGCGGTGCTCGCGGTGCCCGACGATCCCCGGGTCACTTCCATCGGGCGCACGCTTCGCGCCGCGCGCATCGACGAGGTCCCGCAGCTCTGGAACGTCCTGCGCGGAGACATGAGCCTCGTGGGCCCGCGGCCCGAGCGTCCCGAGTTCGCGGACCGCTACGCGAAGACGGTCTCGGGCTACGCGCTCCGACACGCCGCGCGGCCGGGGCTCACGGGCCTCGCGCAGGTCTCGGGCGAGTACTCGACGGAGCCCGAGATCAAACTGCGCTACGATCTTGCGTACTTGAACAACTGGTCCTTCGGCCTGGACCTCGCGATCCTTCTGCGGACGCTCCCGGTCGTCCTCACGCGCCGTGGCGTCTGAGGAGCGCGGCCGGCGCCGGGTCGCCGTCGTCATGCCCGCGTACAACGCCGAGAAGACTCTCGAGCGGACGTTTGCCGACGTCCCGAAGGGAGACGTCGACGACGTCATCCTCGTCGACGACGTCTCGCGCGACCGCACGGTCGAGATCGCGCGGCGCCTGGGGATCCACACCGTCGTCCACGAGCGCAACCGCGGGTACGGCGGCAACCAGAAGACCTGTTATGCGACCGCGCTCGCGCGGGGCGCCGACGTCGTGGTCATGGTCCATCCCGACCACCAGTACGATCCGACCGTCATCCCGCATCTGCTCCAGGCGCTGACGAGCGGCGACTACGACGCGGCCTTCGGAAGCCGCATGCTCGGGGGCCGGCCGATCCAGGGCGGCATGCCCAAGTGGAAATACCTGGGCAACATCCTCCTGACGGCGATCGAGAACGCGACCTTCCTGATCTACCTGACCGAGTATCACAGCGGGTTTCGCGCGTACACGCGCAAGTACCTCGAGACGGTCAACCTCGAGGCCAACTCCGACGGATTCGTCTTCGACACCGAGATCATCGCGCAGGGCATGGCGAAGGGCCTGCGGATCTGCGAGATCCCGATCGAGACGCGCTACTTCGACGAGGCCTCGCAGATCGCGTTCGGACCCTCGGTGCGCTACGGTCTCGCGATCCTCAAGACGATGCTGCTCTACAAGCTGCACGTCTGGGGGATCTACTCGAGCCGGATCTTCCGGGACGACCCCAGGCCTCTCAGTTAGCTGCTACCTTCGCTCCTCGGGCGGGAGGGGCGGCGGCTCGGTCAGGCGGCCCGCGGCGAGATCGGCGGAGAGGCGGCCGATGCGGAAGAGCAGAGGGTCTCGGACGGCGGGCGAGAGGGTCGACAGGATCTCGGGGCTGATCCAGCCGGCGCGCAGGAGCGCCGCGTCGCCGCTCTCCCGGCGACGTCCCAGCATGTAGGCGCGCCCGAGGTTGAGGTCGATCTCGGCGCGCTCGCCCGTCGCGAACGCCTCCCGGTAGGTTTCGAGAGCCCGCTCGGGCTGTCCCGTGACGAGGAACGCGGAGCCCGCGATCATCGCCGGCCGTGCATCCCCCGGCAGATCCGGGCTCGAGGCGAGGGCGATCCGCCCGACGCGCAGGATCTCCTCGGTCGCCTCGGGCTCCTGGACCCGGTCGATCAGGCTCCGGAACGCGGACGTGGCCAGGCCGATCCGGCGCTCGGCGCGGTAACGCGGGATCTCCGGGGCAAGGAGCCACACGAGGAGGGCGACCGCGGCGACCCGCAGGAGCGTCTTCACGGCTCGGTGTCCTCGGGTTCGGGCTCGAGGCGGCCGGGCGGCCACCTGCCAGGCGCGACCCGCCGCCAGGAGCAGCGGGACGGCCGTGATCGGCCGCTGAAAAGGGAACCACGTCAGGGCGGCCGCCGCTCCGGTTGCGAGCAGGGCCGCGAGGACGATCGCCTCGGGATCTCTTCGCCGCCAGGCGGCCCGAAGGATGGCTGCCAACAGGCACCCCGCGGCGCCGACCGCCAGGATCGCCGCGGGGATTCCGGCGTCGCTCGCCACCTGCAGATAGTCGCTGTGCGCCTCGGCGTACGAGCTCGTGATGAGCGGGCTGACGAAACGCCGCTTCGCCCGGATCTCGGCGGCGAGCCGGTGCGGGACGTACTCGGAGGGGAACGTCCCCGGACCGAATCCGAGAAGCGGCCGCTCGCGCGTCATCTCGACCGCGGAGGCCCACGGGCCGCCCCGGAACGAGACGAGCGCGTCCCAGTTGCCGTGCCGCGCGGCCTTCGCGAGCTCCTGCGCCCGGTGAGAGAGCGGAGGGTAGGCCAGGACGGCGACCAGGACCGCGGCGGCCGCGGCGCCGATCGGCAGGATGGCGCGTTTGCGAAAGCGCAGGATGAGAAGGACGGCGCTTCCGGCGAGGACCGCGGTGAGTGCCGTCAGGTTCTGGTTCACGACGAGCCCGGCCGCGAAGACGGCGAGCGCCACGCCCGCGAGAATCCGTGCCGGCCGCTTCCGGCCGCTGACGAGGACCCCGAGGGCGACGACGGAGGCGAGCGCGAGCGTGATCGCCAGATAGCCGACGTTGCCGGCGTAGGCTCCCGTCTCCTGACGCGTGCCGAAGGTTTCCAGCTGAAACGGGCTGTAGATCCCGCGCGCCTCGAGCACGGCGATGGCCGCGTTGAGGGAGGCGGCTCCGAGGAATACGGCCGTCAGGGCGGCGCGCGCCCTGGGGAACACGCGCGAAGCGCCGAGCGGCAGAAGCAGGGCGAGGATCGCGATCGTCCGCAGCGTGTCGAGCGCGATGATCCGGCGGGGCGAGGCGAGGGCCGAGAGCCCGGCGAGCGCGAGCGCGCATGCCGCCAGGATCATCGCGACGCGCGGCAAGAGCGGGATCTCGCGGAGCGAAGCGCGCGCGCGTTCGGCGCGAGGGCCCGGGAGCAGGAGGCACGCGGCGGCGAGAGCGGTCCCGAGCAGTGCGACGAGCCGCTTGGGCGAGTCGAACGCCGCCGCCGCGCGGGTGTCGACGGCCAGCGCCGTTCCGGCGAGGACCACGCACAGGATGGCGGAGGCGACGCCGGCGGCGAGATCCCGGGCCGGCGGAGCCGCGGCCGGCCGCCTTTGCTGCTTCTTCCCCACGCCGGCCGGGATGTTATGACGTTATGCTCGCCCGCGGGTGACTTCCGAGACCCCGTCCCCGCCGCACGCGCGCACCGTTTCCCTCCCGCTCTGGGTTTACCGGCACCGCCTGCCGATCCTGGCGGTGTTTGGCGGCCTGCTCCTCGCCGGCGTGCTCGTGCTCGGGTACTTCACGACCCGGGTCGTCGCCCGCTTCGACGGGAGGCGCTGGGACCTTCCCTCGCGCATCTACTCGGATCTCTACGTCCTGCGGCCGGGCGATGCGGTCTCGGTCGCGGAGCTCCAGGCGAAGCTCGCGCGGCTCTATTACCAGCAGACCGAGGCGGCCCCGGAGCGGCCGGGGCGCTATCGCATCGACAAGGACGCGATCGAGATCCACACGCGGCCCTTCCGCTATCCCGGGCACGACTTCGCCGCGCTGCGGTTCCGACTGACCGTCGCGGGCAAGAAGGCGAAGTCCATCGCCGACCCGACGGGCCAGAAGCTGCCGGCTCTGTTCCTCGAGCCCGAGCGGCTGGGCTCGGTCTTCTCGGCGGAGCTCGAGGATCGGACGATCATCCGTCTCGCGGACGCGCCACATTCTCTGGTCGATGCCGTGCTCGTGACGGAGGACCGCGACTTCTATCGCCACGCCGGCTTCTCGGTCCGCCGCGTCTTCGGCGCGATCTTCGCGTCGCTCAAGGGCGGCCGGACGCAGGGCGGCTCGACCCTCACGCAGCAGCTCGTGAAGAATCTCTACCTGTCGCCGGAGCGCACGGTCCGCCGCAAGGCGACCGAAGCCATCATGGCCGTGATCCTCGACGCCCGCTATTCCAAGGACGAGATCCTCGAGACCTACCTGAACGAGATCTACCTCGGGAGGCGGGGAGCCATCGGGATCACCGGCGTCGGCGAAGCCGCCCGCTACTACTTCGGCAAGGAAGTGGCGGACCTCGACCTGGCCGAGTCCGCCACGATCGCGGGCATGATCCGCGCGCCCAATGCCTACTCGCCCTTTCGAAACCCGGAGCGCACCCGCGAGCGGCGCAACCTCATCCTCCGGCTCATGCGCGAGGAGGGACGCATCGACGAGGCCGCGCTGGCCGACGCGCTGGCGCAGCCCCTCACGCCCCGGACGCGGACCGAGGAGCGGACCAAGGCTCCGCACTTCGTCGACTTCGTGAAGGGAGAGCTCGCCGAGCGTTACGGCCAGAAGCTCCAGACCGAAGGCCTGCAGATCTACACGACGCTCGACGTCGATCTCCAGCTCGCCGGCCAGCGGGCGGTGATCGACGGCCTCGAGAGCCTCGAGAAGACCTACAAGCGCCTGGCCTCGGCCGCCCGCCAGGCGCCCCTCCAGGGAGCGCTGATCGCTCTCGAGCCCCAGACCGGCAACGTGCGGGCGCTCGTCGGGGGACGGGACTACTCCCTCTCGCAGTTCAACCGCGTCACGCAGGCCCATCGACAGCCGGGCAGCCTGTTCAAGCCTTTCGTGTATCTCGCGGCGTTCGCTCGCCGCGACGTCGACCCGCCGGTGACGCCCGCGACGCGGCTCCTGGATTCCCCGATCGTCGTCGAGTGGGGCACGAAGACCGAGGAAGAGCAGTGGACGCCCCGCAACTACGACAACGACTATCGCGGCTGGATGACGGCGCGGGGGGCCCTCGAACTTTCGATCAACGTGCCGACGGTCCGGGTCTCGTTGAAGGCCGGACTGCCCTTCGTCCTGGCCGCCGCGCGAGACGCCGGAATGACCTCCCGGCTGCGCGCGTATCCGTCGATCGCCCTGGGCGCGTTCGAGGCCTCGCCCATGGAGATCGCCGGCGCGTACGCCGCCCTCGCGAACAGCGGCGTCCGGATCGCGCCGAACGCCATCGTCGGCGTGATGACCGGCGACGGCACCGTGCTCGACCGCAAGGCCACCTCCCTCGCGCCGGCGCTCCCCGCGGATGCCACCTTCCTGGTGAACTCGATCCTGCAGGGCGCGGCCACGCGCGGCACGGGCGCGGGCGCGCGCGCCCGGGGGCTCACGGGAGTGCTCGCGGGCAAGACGGGCACGACGAACGACGGCCGGGACGCCTGGTTCGCCGGGTACTCGCCCCGGTTTCTCTCGGTCGTCTGGGTCGGCTACGACGACAACCGCGGCCTGAATCTCTCGGGCACGCAGGCCGCCGTCCCGATCTTCGCGGATTTCTCGCGCTTCATCCCGTCCCAGCATTTCACCGAGCCGTTTCCCGTGCCGTCGAACATCGTGACGGCCGAGATCGATCCGGACACCGGCCTGCTCGCGGCGCCGGGGTGCCCGAAGAGGATGACCGAGGTCTTCATCCAGGGCACGGCGCCCACGTCGTACTGCCCGACGCACGGCGGCGACCTCTCGGTCGGGACGCAGTAGCCGACGCCCCGGGGCTTGATCCTGATGCTGATGGTAATCTCGTTCGTTTGAAGCGAGCCGCCAAACCGGGCTCCACGCCTGTCATCCGCATCCGGGGGGCGCGGACCCACAACCTCCGCAACGTTTCGGTCGACATCCCGATCGGCCGGCTGACCGTGGTCACCGGCGTCTCGGGCTCGGGCAAGTCGAGCCTCGCCTTCGACACCCTTTACGCCGAAGGGCAGAGGCGATACGCGGAGTCGCTCTCGACCTACGCCCGCCAGTTCCTCGAGAGGCTGGATCGTCCGGACGCCGACTCGATCGAGCCGGTGCCTCCCGCCATCGCCCTCGAGCAGAAGAACGGGGTGCGCAACGCGCGCTCCACCGTCGGCACGCAGACCGAGATCCACGACTCCCTCCGGCTGCTCTTCGCCCACGGCGGGACGACGTCCTGCCCCGACTGCGCGCGAGGCGGCGGTGCCGGGCGGGGTGGATCGCGCGGTCGAGGAGCTCTGCGCGGCCGAGCCGGGGGCGCGCGCGACGCTCGTGGCGCCGGTGCCCTGGCGCGAACCGTCCGTGGCGACGGGAGCCGGGCGGAAGCGCAAGCGCGCGGCCAGCGACGGCGCGCGAATCGCGGAATTCCGCCGCGCGGGGTTCTTCCGCGCGCTCTCGCCGGAGGGGGAGACCGTCGAGATCGGCGAGGACGTAGGGCCCCTGATCGACGCCGAGGGGCGGCTGCCGCTCGTCGTGGGGCGTTTCGTCGTCAGCGAAGCCGCGCGCCCCGAGATCGCCTCGGCGGCGGAGACCGCGTTCTCCCTGGCGGGGACGCTCGAAGTCCGGGTGCAGGGTTCGGAACGTCCGCGCGTGTTCCGGCGGGGGCTCCACTGTCCCCGCTGCGGGCGCGAGTTCCGCGATCCGACGCCGCCGATGTTCGCGTTCAACTCGCCGCTCGGCGCGTGTCCGGCCTGCCAGGGCTTCGGCCGCGTCATCGGCGTGGATCTGGAAAAGGCGATCCCGGACCGGAGTCGCACGCTCGCCGAGCGGCCGGTGGCACCGTGGAACACGCCGGCCTACGAGTCCGCGTACACGGACCTGTTTCGCGCCTGCCGCCGGTATTCCGTGCGCACGGACGTTCCCGTGGCGCGCCTCTCGGCCCACGAGCGCGAGGTCCTCATCCAGGGCCGCGGCGACTTCTACGGCGTGCGGGGCTTCTTCGACTGGCTCGAGACCAAGCGGTACAAGATCCACGTCCGGGTGCTTCTGGCGCGCTATCGCGCGTACACGCCCTGCGTCGCGTGCGGCGGGGCTCGGGTCGCGCCTCCGGCGCTCTGGGTGCGCTTTCGGGGGCGCACGATCGCCGAGCTCACGGAGCTCCCGCTGAGGGACCTCCAGCGCTTTTTCGCCGAGGTCGCGCCCTCGCCCGCCGAAGAAAAACGTCTGGGCTCCGTGCTCTCGGAGCTCTCCTCCCGCGTCCGCTACATGAACGACGTGGGCCTCGGTTATCTGACCCTCGCGCGTCCGGCGCGCACGCTCTCCGGAGGGGAGGCGCAGCGCATCGGCCTGGCATCCGCGCTCGGAGGCGCGCTGACCGGCACGCTCTACGTGCTCGACGAGCCGACGATCGGGCTCCACGCCGTGGACACGCGGCGGCTCCTTTCCATTCTTCGGAGACTGGCCGACCGTGGAAACACCGTGGTCGTCGTGGAGCACGACCCCGAGGCCATCGAAGCCGCGGACCACCTGATCGACCTCGGTCCGGGGGCCGGCCGGCTCGGCGGGCGTCTGCTCTTCGAGGGCACGCCGCTGGCTCTGGCTCGCGTGAAGGGTTCGGCGACCGGGGAGCTGTTGCGGAGGAGGCTGGAGGCGAGCAGCGGAGGGCCGCGTTCGGACGGCGGAGGGGGAGAGGGCGGCGAAGGGGGATCGAGGGTTGCCCGCCGCGTCGTGCCGTTCCGCCGCGCCGAGGGCGCGATCACCATCGTCGGCGCCCGGCAGAACAACCTCCGCGACGTGAACGTGCGCATCCCGCTCGGACGCCTCGTCGCGGTCGCCGGAGTCTCGGGGTCGGGCAAATCGACGCTGGTGCGCGACGTCCTGCACAACGCCTACGCCCGTCGCGTCAAGGGCGCCGCCCAGTTCGAGGTCGGCGCCCACGAGCGGATCGACGGCCTCGAGGGGATCTCGGACCTGCTGCTCGTCGATCAGAGCCCCCTGGGGCGTTCGGCTCGCTCCAACCCGGTCACGTACAGCAAGGCCTGGGACGAGATCCGCAAGGCCCTCGCCCGATCCGGGCGCGCGGTCTCCCGCGGAGTCACGGCGCGCGACTTTTCGTTCAATTCTGCGGGCGGCCGCTGCGAGGCCTGCCGCGGCACGGGCTGGCAGACGATCGACATGCAGTTTCTGGCGGACGTGACGGTGCGGTGCGACGTCTGCGACGGCCGGCGCTTCCAGAGCCGCGTGCTGGCCGTGAGGCTGCGCGGCCAGAACGTCGACGACGTCCTGGAGATGACGATCGACGACGCGGCGGCGTTCTTCCGGGACGAGGAGAAAATCGTGCGCCGCCTGGAGCCGCTCCGCGAAGCGGGCCTGGGCTACATGCGCCTCGGCCAGCCCACGGCGACCCTGTCCGGCGGGGAGGCCCAGCGCCTCAAGCTCGCCGCGTTTCTCGGGATCCGTCCGGCGTCCTCGCGGGGATCTCTGTTCCTGTTCGACGAGCCGACCACGGGCCTGCACGCGAAGGACGTCGATCGGCTGATCGCCACCCTGCGGCGCATCATCGCCCGGGGCCACTCGGTGCTGGCCGTCGAGCACCACCTCGGCTTTCTCGAGGCCTCCGACTGGATCATCGAGCTCGGGCCGGGCGGCGGCGACGAAGGCGGACGCGTCGTGGCCGAAGGGCCGCCCCCCGAGATCCGGAAGAATCCGAAGAGTCTGACCGGCCGCTTTCTCTCGGGGCCGAGCGCTCCCGGAGCGGCCACGGAGCCCCCCTATAATGTGACCGAGATTCCGTAGGCTCCGTTTTTTTCGCGTGCGCAAAATCCTCCGAATACCGGCGGTGTGTCTCGTGACCGCGTTCGCCGCGGTCGCCGCCGCGCTCGCGGCCGACGAGGGAGGCCGCGCGCCGTTCGAAGGCCGCTTCGAGTTCCGCAGCTTCACGAAGGAAGACGGCCTCGAGGACCTCTCGGTCGAGTGCGTGATCCAGGACCGCGTCGGCTTCATCTGGGTCGGAACCGACGACGGCCTGTTCCGCTACGACGGGAGCCGTTTCCGCAAGTTCGGCCATCGCGACGGCCTGCCGCGGCTGCGGATCTTTCAGCTTCACGAGACCGTCGACGGCCGGCTGTACGTCGCGACCGCGGCGGGCCTCGCGCGCTACGGCAACGAGCGCTTCACGGTCCTCGACGAGAAGGAGGGCCTCGGCATCTTCTCGATTCGCGCACCAGGGGATCGCCTCGGACGCGTCGGGCACGCTGTTCGTCGGCACCGACCGGGGCCTCTACGTCGGACGCGCGGATCGGTTCCAGTTCGACCAGGAGGCCAATTCGGTGGGCAGCGGTCCGGTCAGCGCGGTGCACGCGGACCCGAGCGGCGTCGTGTATTTCTCGCGCGGCGGCCAGCTCTTCCGCAAGGAGTCCGGCCGGACCGTCGAGTTCGGGCGGCCGCGAGGACTGCCGGCCGACGAGACTCTGGACGACATCCGGACGGACGGCGAGGGCCGCCTCTGGGTCCGGACCGTCAAGCGGCTCTATCTCCTCCCGCGGGGCGCGCAACGCTTCGAACGCGACGACAAGGGCCTTCCGGACTCGAGCGAGATCGGACGGCTGGCGGTCGACGATCTCGGCCGCGTGCTCGTGCCCACGGTCCAGGGCCTGGCGTCGCGCGACGGAGGACTCTGGCGCCTCATCGGGCGTCGCGAAGGGCTCCCGGTCGACACGGCGCTCGCCGCGACCGTCGATCGTGAGGGCTCGCTCTGGGTCGGCCTGCTCGGCGGCGGCCTGGCGCGGCGGCTGGGGCACGGCCAGATCACGAACTGGTCCGCCTCGGATGGACTGTCGCACGACGTCGTCTGGTCGATCACGCGGCAGAAGACGCGGCCCGGCCCGGGCCCGGTCTGGGTCGGCACCGAGCAGGGCCTCAATCGCATCGATCCCACGACCGGAGCGATCCGACATTACTTCGAGGCCGACGGCCTCGCGGGCAACGTCGTCAATGCGCTCGCCTCCGCCGAGGACGGCAGCGTCTGGGCGGGATCGTGGCCCGGGGGCGTCACCCACATCGCGCCGGACGGCCGCCTCCGCCGCCTCGCCGCCGAGGACGCCGCGGGCGAGCAATTGCGCGTGGCGGCGATCCACGTGCGGCCCGACGGGGAGGTCTGGGTCGGAGCCGTCAACGGCCTCTACCGTCTCGCGCCCGGCTCCCGCGCCGACCGGCTCGAGCGCGTCTCGATCGGCCGCGACAAGCCCGACAACGTCCGCGCCTTCGCCGAAGATCCGGCCGGGATCGTCTACGCCGCCAGCAAGCAGGGGATCCTCCGGGTCAACGGTCCCGCTCCCCGGCGCTTCACGGTCCGCGATGGTCTGCGCGAGGATTTCGTGTCGTCGATCGCCTTCGCGTCCGACGGCAGTCTCGTGATCGCCTATCGCGAAGCGATCGGCGGCGCCAAGGTGATCCTCCAGGGAGATCGCCTGACCGTGCGGCCCATCGACGTCGCGACGGGGCTCGTGTCCAACAAGGTCGTTCTCGCGGGACGCGATGCGGCCGGAGCGACCTGGATCGGCACGGGCTCGGGAGTCGACGTCTACGGCCCGAACTGGGCGCTGACGGCGCGTTACGGCAAGGCGAACGGCATGATCAGCGACGACCTCGATCAGAACGCGTTCTTCGCCGACGCCGACGGCACGGTCTGGCTGGGCACGAGCCGGGGCCTCGTCCGCTTCCGCTCGGGGATTCCTCCGGCGCCCGAGCCGCCGCCGCACGTCGTGATCACCTCGGTGGTCACGGGAGACCGGCGCCTGGATCCCGCCGGCGCGGTGCTCGGTCCGCGCGACCGCAACTTCAGCGTGGCCTGGGCGGGGTTGACCTTCGTCGAGCCTCGCAAGGTCCGCTACCGCTACCGCATGATCGGCCTGGTCGACCAGTACACGGAGACCGACCTCATCGAGGCGCGGTTCCCCGCGCTCCCGAGCGGCGACTATCGCTTCGAGGTCCTCTGCGTCTCCGCGCTCGGAAAGGAATCCCGCCAGCCGGCCGTCTTCCGGCTCCGCGTGCAGCCCGCCTGGTGGCAGACCCTCTGGGCCCGGATCCTCTGGGGCGTCCTCGCGGCCGCGGTCCTCGTTCTCGTCGTCCGCTGGCGGACGCGACACCTGGAGGCCGAGCGGCGGAGTCTGGAGGAAGCCGTGGCCGCGCGGAGCGCCGAGCTCGCCGCGGCCAACCGGGAGCTGCGCGAAGCGTCTTTCACCGACGCCCTGACCGGAGCTCGCAACCGGCGCTTCTTCTCGACCGTCATCGAGGACGACGTGAACCGGACGCTGCGGGTCCACTCGACGCCGCCGGCCAGCCGCCCGCGCAACTGCGATCTCATCTTCTACATCGTCGACATCGACCACTTCAAAGAAGTCAACGACGACTACGGCCACGACCGCGGCGACGGCGTGCTCGCCGAAATGGCGCGCCGGCTCACCGGCGTCGTGCGCGACTCCGACCGCCTCATCCGCTGGGGCGGCGAGGAGTTCCTCCTGATCTCGCGCGACGCCGACCGGACGCGCGGCGACGTCCTCGCGGGCCGGGTCATGACCGCCGTCGGATCCGAGCCCTTCGACCTCGGCGGCGGGCAGCGTGTCCGACGCACCTGCTCGGTGGGCTGGGCGCCTTTCCCCTGGTACCCGGACTCGACGCGCACGTTCGCCTTCACCGAGGTCCTCAAGCTCGCCGACCGCGCCCTGTACCTGGCGAAACAGTCCGGGCGCAACCGATCGGTGGGAGTGGTGCCCGCGGGGCCGTACTCCGAGGTCGGGAGCCGGAATGGCGACTGGTGGGAGAAGCCGCTCACGGACGCCGAGGGCTCCGCGGTCACGATCGTGCGGACCGGCGGGCCGGTCCTGGTCGCGGAGTGAGTTCCTTCCGATCCCCGTAACCTCGGGGGTGTTCCGGCGTATCCGGGTTCGGGAGGAAGCCATGCGGATACGCCCGGACCTCGTTCTCTGCTGTGCCGTGACCCTGGCCCTGACCGCGGGCACATCGCTCGCCGGAGAGGGGCATCGTCACAGCCACGGCCATAGAAACGTCTCGATCGATCACGACGAGCCCGCGACCTGCGACGACATCCAGGTCGAGTTCGACGACCGTCCCGCCGTTCGGGCGGAGGAGACGACGACGCTTCCGGCCGGCGGCACGCTGCGGCTGGAGGCGGCCGAGAACTCCGGTATCTACGTGCGGGAGGCCGACCGCGCCGACTTCGAGGTCGTCCTCTGCAAGGCGGCTCCGAAACAATCGAGCCTGGCCGCGATCGCCCTGGCGCGCTCCGCCAGCCAGGTCTCCGTGACCGGTCCCTCGAGCGGGGACTGGGCCGGCTACCTCCTCGTGGCGGCGCCGCGAGGAGCCTCGCTCGAGATCTCGGCGTCCAACGGGCCCATCGGTCTGATCGGGCTCTCCGGCCGGGTCACGGCGCGAACGGAGAACGGTCCCATCTCGGCCCGCCGGGCGACCGGCGAGCTGGACCTCGAGGCCGAGAACGGCCCGATCTCCTTCGTCGGGGCGTCCGGCCGCTCGAAGCTCCGGACGCAGAACGGCCCCATCGGCGTGACGCTGGGCGGCCGCTCCTGGGAGGGCGACGGTCTGGACGCCCGCGCGGTCAACGGCCCCGTGAGCCTGTCCATACCGGCGGGCTACGCGTCGTCGGCGGTCGTGGAATCGGCCGGCCGCTCGCCGTTCCAGTGTCGTGGCGAGGGGTGCGGCTCGGCGCGCAAGACCTGGGACGACGACGGGCGGAAGATCGAGGTCGGAGACGGGCCCGTGCTCGTTCGCGTGGCGACGGTGAACGGTCCGGTCTCCGTGCGGACCGGCGCGACCGGCGACGAAGACGAAGACGAAGAGTAGACGAAGACTCGAAGACTAGAAGGATGTGGGCGGCCGGGCTCCCGCGCCGCCCGCCGCTTCGGCGAGAAACTCGGCGAGGGCTTCCGGGTTCCGGAAGCCTTCGTGCTTCGCGATGAGGCGGCCGTCGGGCGCGGCAATCACGACCGTCGGAAAGACCGAGACCTCGTATCGACGCTGGAGCTCGGCGATATCGGGAGGGTTCCGTCCGTCCTCGCGCACGCGGTCCGTAATGCGCACGGGCACGAACCCCGCGTTGACCTTGTCGGCGACGGAACTGTCTGCCCAGGCCTCGTCGAGGAGCTTGCACGGGCCGCACCACGCGGCCGTGAAGTCGTAGAGCACGGGCTTGCCCGAGCGCGCCGCCTGGGCCGAAGCTTCTCCGCGCCTTTGCCACTGGACCAGCCCCGGACCGTCCTTCCCGGCCCGGTCCATGACGGCGGTCACGATCCGAAGCAGCACGGCGGCGAGCAGGATCCAGAGCAGGATCGGAGAGAGGGCCGACTGGGATCGGGATCGAGGAAGGGCGCCGGCGCCGGCGTCAATCGCGTCCATACGCAAACTCCCTTCGGGAAAAAACCACGGCCGCGGCCGTGAGGAAGAGCGATGCCGCCAGGACGGCGCGTCCGGCGGCGGCCACCGCGTCGGGATGGCCCCGAAAGACGCCTTCCCAGGCGACCGAGGGGAGCAGATCGCGCCCGAGTGCCTGAGACGTCTTGACCATCCACGGCACGTTGGTGCGCAGCGAGACGAAGATCTGCAGCAGCAGCAACGCGACGACATCCCCGTAGCCCGGCAGGAACGTCGAGAAAAAGATGAGCACGGCCGCCATCTGCGCGGCCCAGAGCGTGGCGAATCCGATGCTCCCCGCCAGCTCGAGCGGTGCGAGCGGGCCTCGGGGCCCCCAGAGAGTCCGGGTCAGCAGGCCGAGCGCCACGCACGCGACGGAGAACGCCGCGAATGCGACCACGATCCCGAGATAGCGCCCGAAAAGGTAGTCCGTGCGGCGGATCGGGCGAGCCAGGATCATCTGCAGGGCGCCCGAGGACGCGTCCTTCGACACCGAGGCGGCCGCGAGGACGAGGAGGGCGATGTAGCCGCCCCCGCCGGGCCCGCCCGGACCGCCGGAGACCAGGATCGACAGGCCCGACATTCCCGCCAGCAGCCCGAGCAGCACGAGGGTGCCGCCGCTGCGCGCCTTCTGCCGCAGGAATCGCCGGACCATTTCGATCACGAGGCTTCCTTCACGACGGGCGGCTTCGGAAGAGCTCTTCGAGCTCGGCGGAAGAGCGGACCTCGAGGACCGGCACGTCGGCGAGCGCGAGCGTCTTGACCACGCGCGCGGCCTCCTCTTCGCTGCCTCCGGGAAGACGCAGCTGGCCGCTCCCGTCGGTCTCCGCGGCGAGACCCGCCCCGGCGAGGACCTCGGCGGCCCGGGCGGCGTCGCTTTCGCGCACGCGGATCGTGACGCGCCGCCGCGATGCGGTCTCGCCGGTCAGGGTCTCGGTGCGCGTCAGCCGTCCGTGGTCGATGAACACGACGCGGTCGCAGACCTTTTCGACTTCCGGGAGCTGGTGAGAGTTGAGCACGATGGTCGCGCCGCGCTTCCTCGCCTCGAGGATCCGGTCCCGGACCGTGACGACACCGAGCGGGTCCGTGCCCGAGGCCGGCTCGTCCAGAAAGAGCAGGTCCGGATCGCGCAGCGTGGCCTGGGCGACACCGATGCGCTGGAGCATGCCCCGGGAGTAGGTTCGGAGCTTGCGCGAGAGCGCTTCGGCTTCGAGGCCGACCCGGGCCGCCGCCGCGGAGGTTTCCTCCTTCGTGCGGCTCGGATCGCCCCCGGCGAGCCGCCAGTGAAAGGCGAGGAAGTCCGCGCCGGTCAGCTCGCGGTCGAAGCCCAGCCGCTCGGGCATGTAGCCCGTGCGGGCGCGGATGGAGAGATCGTCGACAGGCCGCCCGTCGATGCGGATGGTCCCGGAGTCCGGTCGAAGAAAGCCCAGCAGACAGGAGAGGAGCGTCGTCTTGCCGGCGCCGTTGGGACCGATCAGACCCACCGTCTCGCCGCGGGCGATCTCGAGGGAAACGCCGTCGAGCGCGCGGGTTCGCCGCCGCCCGTAGGTCTTCGAGACGTTGTCGACGACGATCACCCGGCGATGATACGCGACCGGACTTTTCCTTCCTGGAACGCCTTTCGTCGGGAATATGGATTATTCTTCCGCGTTCCATAGCGGGGTTTCCAAAGTTCTCCCATGATCGAAGTCCAAAATCTGTCGAAGCGCTACCCGACCCGGCTCGCGGTCGACGACGTCACCTTTTCCGTGAAGGAAGGCGAGATCGTCGGATTCCTCGGGCCCAACGGGGCCGGGAAGACCACGACGATGCGGGTGCTGACGGGGTTCCTCCCGCCGAGCGCGGGAACGGCCCGGGTCGCCGGACACGACGTCGTGAGCCAGTCGAATGCCGCGCGGGCGTCGCTGGGCTACCTGCCGGAGTCCGCCGCCACGTACCCCGAAATGCGGGTGCGCGAGTACCTCGCGTTCCGCGCCCGGCTCGAAGGCGTCCCGCGCGGGCTCGTGCGCGGACGTGTCCAGGAGGCTCTCGATCGGTGCCTGCTGTCCGAGGTGGCCGGTCGGAAAATCGAGAACCTCTCGAAGGGGTTCCGGCAGCGGACGGCCCTCGCGGGCGCGCTCGTCCACCAGCCGCCGGTGCTGATCCTCGACGAGCCGACGATCGGGCTCGATCCCGTGCAGATCATCAAGATCCGCGAGACCATCCGCGAGCTCGGGAAGAACCGCTCCGTGCTGCTGTCCACGCACATCCTTCCCGAGGTCGAAGCCGTCTGCGACCGCGTCCTCATCATCGATCGCGGACGTATCGTGGCCGAAGGCACGCCCTCGGAGCTGCGCGGCAAGCTTGCCGGCTCGCCCGTGATCCGCGTGGCGATTCGGGGCGTCGTGGCGGCCCGCGAGGCGCTCGCCGTGCTCCCGGGCGTGGCCGCGGTCGAGGTCGAGGAGACGGCCGACGAAACGCGCGTCCGCCTGACCTGCGCGCCGGAGGGCGACCCGCGCGAGGACGTCTTCCGGCTCGCGGTCCAGAAGGGCTGGGTGCTCCGGGAGCTCGGCCGTGAGGCGATGACGCTCGAGGACGTGTTCGTGCGGCTGACCCGCCACGACGAGGCCGTTCCGGCGGAGGAGCCGGTCGCGGCCGAGCCGTCTTCGACGCCTTCGTCGTCCTCGTCGCCGGCCGACGGCGGAGAGGGGCCGGTGTCGTGAGGAAGCTCTTCGCGATCGTCGGCCGGGAGTGGCGGGCGTACTTCTTCTCGCCCCTCGCCTACGTGATCCTCGCGGCTTACATGTTCCTGAACGGCTTCATCTTCTCCCGCATCGTCGCGTTCCTCGCCACGCCCGGCGTGGCGCGGGAGCGGTTCCTGTCGCTGATGTTCACGAACACCTACTTCTGGATCTTCACGCTCTTCATCGTCCCCATCATCACGATGCGGCTGCTGGCCGAGGAGCGGAAGGCCGGAACGCTCGAAGTCCTGCTGACGTCGCCGGTGTCGGAGGCGACCGTGGTTCTCGGGAAGTTCCTCGGGGCCCTCGGCTTCTTCCTGGTCGTCTGGATCCCGAGCCTGGTCTTCATCCTCTACCTCGCGTCCCAGACGGCCGTCGACTTCGGCGCGGTCGCTTCGGGCTACCTGGGCATCGCGCTCATCGGCGCGTACTTCATCGCGATCGGCGTCTTCGCCTCGACGCTGTCCAAGAACCAGATCGTCGCGGCGATCCTGACCTTCGCGATGCTGATCCCGCTCTTCTCCGCCGGGCTCTTCCAGTCGGGCGCCGACCCGAGCCGGCAGACGATCATCGATTACCTCAACATGTGGGACCACATGGACGAGTTCGCGCGCGGCATCGTCGACACGCGGCGTCTCGTCTACTACCTCTCGGGAATGGCGTTCTTCCTGTTCCTCTCGACGGTGGTGCTGTCCTCGAAGAAGGAGACGCCGTGAGCGCCCGCAGCGTCCGCACGGGCACGTCGGCCGTCGGCATCCTGCTCGCGGCCGCGATCATCCTCGGGGCCAACTATCTCGCCGCGCGCCACTGGGCCCGGGCCGACTGGACCCGCTCCCGGATCTATTCGCTCTCCGAGCAGACGAAGAAGATCCTCGCGGGCCTCAAGGAGCCCGTGCGCGTCACGGTGTTCATGACGCCGCGGCAGTCGCGCCTGCTTCCCGAAGTCAAGGAGCTCCTGACGCGTTACCAGGCCCTCTCGCCCAAGATCGAGGTGGAGTACCTGGACCCGGAGCGCAATCCCGCCCGGGCCGAGGCCCTCATCAAGGAGTCGGCCGGCGTGCGCCTGAACACGATCGTCTTCCGTTCCGGCGATCGCAGCAAGTTCGTGCCCGAGGACAAGCTCGCCGACTACGACTTCGCCGGCATGCAGGGTGGTGGCGCGCCGACGATGAAGGCCTTCAAGGGCGAGGAGGCGTTCACCTCCGCGATCCTCTCGGTGACGGAAAAGAAGCAGCCGAAGATCGTTTTCTCCCAGGGCCACGGCGAAGCGTCCCTCGATTCGACCCAGCGCGGCCTGGGGTATTCGGACGTCAAGCAGACGCTGGAGCGCGACAACATGATCGTCGCGACGTGGGATTCGCTGGGCAAGGGCAATCTCCCCGCCGACGCGGACGTGGTCGTCGTCGCGGGCCCGCAGACGGCGTTCCTGGCGCCGGAATCCGAGGCTCTCGACAAGTACCTCGCCGGCGGCGGGCGGGCGCTGATCATGCTCGATCCGGTGCTGCCGGGGCCGGGCGCGCCCCCGTCCGATCTGGGCTTCCGGGGCCTCGCCGAAAAGTACGGACTCAAGATCGGCGACGACATCGTGATCGATCCGGCGAACGCGCTGGCGCAGATGGGCGCCGAGGTCGTGCTCGCCGACCGCTACGGCAACCACCCCACCGTGCGCCCGCTCGCCGATGCGAAGCTGCCGGTCATCTTCCAGCTCTCCCGGTCGGTGGCCAAGGCCGAGAAGCCCCCTGACGGCGTGGCCGAGGCGATGCTCGTCGAGACCTCGGCCGAGGGCTGGGGGGAAATGAACCTGAAAGACCTCGCGAGCGAGGTCAAGAAGGATCCGACCGATCTCGCCGGCCCCGTCTCGCTGGCGGTGGCCGTCGGTCCGGCGGACGAGGCGAAGCCCGCGCCCTCGACCGCCGCCCGCATCGTGGTCGTTGGAAACTCGCGCTACGCGACCAACGGCGCGCTGTCGAACGGCGCCAACGGCATCTTCTTCGCGAACGCGATCCACTGGCTCGCGGGCGCCGAAAAGCAGATCGGCATCCCGCCCAAGACTCCCGACCAGACGTCGCTGACGCTCTCGGAGACCCAGCTCCGCCGCATCGCGATCGCGAGCATCGCGGGCCTGCCCGGCCTCGCCATCCTCCTCGGCCTCTGGGTCTGGTACCGCCGGAGGGACTGACCGTGTCGCCGCGCAAACTCGTCGTTCTCACGGCGGTCGTGGCGGTGCTCTTTGCGTTCATCGTTCTCTGGGAGCGCAAGATGCCCTCCACCGCCGACCGGCAGCGGAAGGGGGAGCTCTACTGGGACCTCCCCGAGGATCGGATGACGCAGGCCACCGTGACGCGGGAAGGGGAGACCCTCGAGTTCCAGCGTACCGGCGACGGCCCCTGGCGCATGGTCAAGCCGGCGCCGTATCCGGCGGACGCGTTCGCCGTGAACGGCCTGGTCTCGGAGCTCTCCGACCTCAAGCGCGCCGGCAGCGACTCCGGCGAGGCGAAGCCGGAAGCCTTCGGCCTCGAGAAGCCGGTGGCCACGGCGACGATCGTCTGGACGGAGGCCGACGACCCGGCCGCGAAACAGACGCGGACGCTCGAGTTCGGCGGCGCGGTGCCGGGGACCGACATGACGGCCGCCCGCGTTTCGGGCCAGAGCCGCGTGCTGTTCATCCCGACCTCGCTCCTCACGTCGATCCGCCGGCCCGCGGACGAGTACCGGAGCAAGGAGCTCTTCGGCGGACCCACCTCGCAGGTGACGCGCCTCGAGATCAGCCGGGGCCAGGGAAGCCTGGTGCTCGCCCGGCGCGAAGGCATCTGGTGGATCTCCTCACCGATCGCCGATCTCGCCGATGGCGCGGCGGCCGACCGTCTCGTCGGCGAGCTCACGGCCCTGCGCGTGCGGGACTTCATCCATTCGAACGAGGATCTCGCGGCGCTCTCGCTGAATCCGCCGCTCTACCGCGTCAGCGTCACGGGGGAGAAGGGCGTGGTCACTGTCGGTCGACTTCGGCGCGACGCGCTCCGACGGGAATACCGTCTACGCGCGGCGCGACGGGCAGGTGCTCACCGTCGAGCGCGAGATCGTCGACGAGCTCTCGAAGGAGGCGGAGCCGTTCCGCTCCACGGCGCTCGTGGCGTTCAATCGCGGGGACGTCGCCGGGGTCGATGCCCGGTTCGGCGACGAGTCCTTCGCCCTGGCCCAGGAAGCCGCCGGCTGGTCCGCGGGCGGCCGGCCGGTCATCGCCGCGTCCGCGGACGACGTTCTGCGGGCGCTCGAGGACGTCAAGAGCCAGAGGTTCGTCGACGAGGCTTCGGCGAAGGCGCTCGACCCCGCGACGGCGACGGTCGCCATCAAGAACAAGGGCCAGAAGGTCCCGGCGTGGACGATCGCGTTCCATCCCCGGGCGACGGACATGGTCGCGCGGGTCTCGGGCCGTCCCGGCGGCTTCGCCGTCCGCAAGGACGTCGTCGAAGATCTCCAGAAGTCGTTCCGGAGGGTCGTCTCGCCGCCGACCCCGGCTCCGACCAAGAAACGCTAAGCGCTCAGCGCGAGACCCGGGACGCCGGCGGGGCGGAGGGTCCGCCCGTCAGCTCTTGCGCCGGCCGGTGAGGTGCGGCGCTTTCTTCGAAGCCTCGGCCTCGAGCTCGGCGATCCGCTTCTGACGCTTGGACTCCTTCTCGTCTGCGGCTTTCGTCTTCTTCTCCTTGGCCTTGGAGAAGGACGTCGAGAGCGAGAAGAGAAGCCCCTTTCCCTTGGGCGGCTTGGCCCGACGCGCGGTCGCCCCCCAGAACTTCGTCTTCTTGAAGACGGCCTCCGAGAAGTCGGAGTTGGCGAGGTCTGCGCCCTTGAGGTCGGCGCCGGTGAAATTCGCTCCGATCGCCCGGGCGAATCGCAGGTCGGCCTCCTGGAGGTTGGCGCTCGAGAAGTTGGCTCCGATCAGAAGCGAGCCCGAGAGGTCCACGTCGAACCCCTTGCAGCCCGAGAAGTCGGCCCGCTTGAGGTTGGCCAGGCGAAAGCTGCCGAGCGACAGGTCGGCGCGCTGGAAGTTGACGCCTTCCGCCTGCACCTCGGCGAGGTCCGCGTTCGAGAACGTCGCGCCGACGAAGGAGTAGGGCTTGAGGTTCGCGCGGCGGAAGATCGCCTTCGAAAGGTCCGCGTTCTGGAAGTTGGCTTTTTCGAACTTCGCCGACCGCAGGTCGACCTCGGTGAGCTTGGATTCCGCGAAGCTCACGTCGGAGCCGCCGGCGTCGAGGAAGATCGCGCGCTTGAGGTCGGCCTTCCGGACCTTGGCCCGGTCGAAGCCGGCCGACGTGAAGTTGGCCTCGATCGCGGAGAGGAGCTCCATGTCGGCGTCGGTGAAATCGGCCCGTTCGCAGTCGGCGGCGTTCATGGCGGCCTGGCGGAGGATCGAACCGGAGAAGTTGGCCTTGCGCAGGTCCGCGCCCGTGAGGTCCGCCGTCTTCAGGTTGGCGCCCGTGAAGTTCGCGTTCGGGAAGGAGCCCCGGACGGCCGAGACCCCCTCGAGGACGGCGCGCGAGAGGTCCGCGCCGTCGAAGTGGGCGCCGCCGACCTTGACGCCGCGGAAGTTGACGTCGCGCAGGTTCGCGCCGGCGAGGTTCGCCCCCGAGATGTCGGCGCCCTCGAGCCGCGTGAACGAGAGGTCGGCGCCGGCGAGATCCGCCCCGACGAAAGAGGTGCTCTGGAGCGAAGCCGAACGCAACCGCACGCCTGCGAAGAAGACTTTGGAGAAGTCCAGGAAGTCGAGGGCGCAGTGCTCGAAGATGGCGCCGGGCGCCTGCATCTCCGCGAACTTCGCGTTGCGCAGCGTCGCGCGCGAGAGGTCCGTGCCCGAAAGCGTGGCGCGCGAGAGGTCGGCGCGGGTCAGGTCGGCGCGCTTGAGATCTTTGCCGGAGATGTCCTTGCCCGTGAGGTCGGCGCCGGTCAGATCCGGAGTCACGTTCGGATTCTTCGCGCGCCAGTCGTTCCACTCGGGTGTGAGAAGGATCCGCAAGTGTTCGGGATTGGCCATCTGCGGCCATTGTAACCGGCCCGGCGCGGAAGGCGCGTTACAATCCCTCGCAGTGAGCACCGCGACGACGACGCCGATTGCCGCGCCGACGAAGGCGATGGATCGGATTCGCAAGGCCCTCCTCGGAGGCCATCCGCTGCTCTACGTCCTGACGTGGGAGGAGGCGCGAGTCGAGCGCTTCGCGCAGCATCTCGCGAAGACGTTCTACGGCGCGCCCGCGACCTACGGCGTGTGGTCGGTGGTGGATGGACTCGTCGTCGACGGAAACCCGGTGCCGGGCTCGCAGGATCCCCTGAAAGCGCTCGAGACGATCCTCGCCGCGAGCGGCAAGGGCTTCTACCTGATGAAGGATTTCCCGACCGCCGGCGACGGCCGTCCGGAGATCATCCGGCGCATCCGCGACCTCTATCGCGCGCTGAAGGAGCGGGGGCGCCACGTGCTCTTCGTCTCGCCGCGCCTGGCGATCCCGGAGGACGCCAAGAAGGAGATCTACGTCGTCGAGTACGAGCTGCCCGACGACGCCGAGATCTCCAAGATCCTCGAAGCGCACCTGCGCCGGCGCCTCGGGATCGACATCGACGAGCCCGCGATGCGCCGCCTCGCCCTCGCGATGCGAGGCCTGACGGCCGACGAGATCGGGCACGTCGTCTCCAAGGTCTTCGCCGCGAGAAAGACTTTCGACGAGGCCGCGTTCCTCGAGATCCTCGCCGAGAAGGAGCAGATGTCGCGGAAGGAGGGCGTGCTCGAATTCGTGCCGCCCCGCTTCTCGCTGGACGACATCGGCGGATACGCCGTCCTGAAGACATGGCTGCTGAAGCGGCAGGCGCTTTTCTCGCGGGACGCGATCGAGGCCGGCATCCCGATCCCGAAGGGCATCCTGCTGATGGGGATCTCGGGCTGCGGCAAGAGCCTCTGCGTCAAGACGATCTCCACGCTCTGGAACCTGCCGCTCTTCCGCCTCGACATGAATGCGGTCTTCGGGACGGACAACGCGGAGATGACGTTTCTCCGGGCGTTGCGCGCCGTCGAAGCCGTCTCGCCGGCCGTTCTCTGGATCGACGAGATCGAGATGGGCGTCGGCGGGTACCGGGAAGGCCAGGACGCCTCGATGTCGCGCATCTTCTCGGGATTCCTGACGTGGATGCAGGAGAAGGCCGCGCTCGTCTTCGTGGCGGCGACGGCCAACCGCATCCACCTGCTGCCCGCGGAGATCATCCGCAAGGGCCGTTTCGACCAGGTCTTCTTCGTCGACCTGCCGAACGAGGAAGAGCGCAAGCAGATCTTCGGCATCCACCTCAAGAAGAGCAAGATGGACGTCGGGCGCTTCGATCTCGTGTTCCTGGCCAAGGCGACCAACGGCTGGAACGGCGCCGAGATCGAGCAGGCCGTGGTCTCGGCCGTCGTGGACGCCTACGCGGAAAACCGCTCGCTGACGGAGGACGACCTCTATCGGATGATCTCGGCGACGGTGCCTCTCGCCGTGACGATGGAGGAGCAGATCAAGGCCATCCGCAGCTGGGCCCACGAACGCGCGCTCAACGCGTCGCAGTAGCGCCTCCTTGAAAAGGATTCTTCTGCTCCTCCTCCTGGCGGGAGGCGGGGTCGTCGCCTATCGCTACGCCGTCGTGGATGCTCCCGTCCGGGCCTGCCGCGAGTTTCTGCGCGCCTGGGCGAAGGAGGACACTCCGGCGGCGGCCGCCATGACCGACGGAGAGGCGGCGAAGAAGGCCGTCGAGACGCACATCCTCCGGGGCGTCTGCCACGCGCCGATGGAAGCCCTCGGGAATTCCCGGACGACGCTGGAATCGCGAGCGGAGTCTCCCGGCGGCGAGGTGCGGCTGACGATGGGGCAGATCGTGTCCTTCGACCCTCCCGGCCAGACGTCCGGGTTCGCATCGTCGATGGCGGCGACCTTCCGACACGTCGTCACGATGAAGAAGACGGCGGACGGCTGGAAAGTGGCGGCGTTCGAGCCGACGTTCCTGGAGGCGGTGTCGACGCGGAGGCGGTAGCGCCGCGGGTCGGTGGCGAGAGTCGGGATCCCTCGGGCCTTCGGCCCTCGGGATGACGAGCGAAGGCGCCGTTCAGTGACGGGATCCCTCGGGCCTTCGGCCCTCGGGATGACGAGCGAAGGCGCGCGAAGCGCGCGTCGCTCGTCAATTCTGCCTTGGATCGAGATCCGTCGGGCGGAAGGGCGCCAGGAACTGCACGCGGCCCTTCCATTCGAGCATCCGTCCCGTCAGCGCCTCGAAGCGCGAGGCCAGCGAATCGGTCTCGAGCATCGCCTGGAGCTCCGGGGGCGTGTAGCGCAGCCGGAGCGCGATTTCCGAGGCCAGACGCTCGGGGGAGAAAACCTCGTCGGGCAGCGGCGGCAGCTCGAGCTCTCGGGAGACGTTGCCGAAGAGCGCGGCCGCGGCCCGTGTGACCCGCTGCTCCTCGTCGGGGTCGGGGAACGGGACCGAGCGAACCTCCTCGACACGAGCGATGCGGTAGGGATTCGCGGGCGTTTCTTCGATCACGCGGTAGCGGAAGCGCCCCTCGAGGAGGATGTTGTAACGGCCGTCCTCGAGCTCCTCGGACTCCACGATCTCGCCGGCGCCGCCCACCGCGTAGATCCGCGGATCGTCGCCGCCCGCTTCCCATCCCGGGTACAGCATCGCCATGCCGATCGTCCGGTCTCCGGCGAGCGCGTCGGCGACCATGGCCCGGTAGCGGGGCTCGAAAATGTGGAGCGGGAGCATCGTGCCGGGCATCAGGACGACGCCCGGGAGCGGGAAGAGGGGGATGCGGCGGGACGCGCCCAGGGACGCCGTCAAGGCGCGGCGCCGGCGCCGGACTCGGGGCCGCGGCTCTCGGCCGCGCGGGACAACGCCTGGACGTAGGCCACGGTCTGCCGGATCTCCTCGTCGGTCAGTTTACCTTCGAACTTGGGCATGGGGTCGCGGCCGTCGCGGATCTGCAGCTCGATCGCGGCGGCGCTCCCGTCGGAGCGCCACCGGCCGTCGATGAGATTGGCGTAGGGAAAGTGCCCCGCGACGATCGTCTTTCCGTCTCCGTTCGGCGCGTGGCAGGAGGCGCACTTGCGCTGGAAAATCCGGCGGCCCGCCGCCTCGTCCCGTCCCGCCCGGGCGCTTTCCGGCAGCGGTGCGTTGTTGCACGCGGCCGCGACGCCCGCGGCGAGGCCTGCCAGAAGGAGCACCACGATGCGCCGGGGAGACACGCCGGGCAGTCTAGCGCGGCCCGTTTCGGCGCGGTCCGCCCTTGACCCAACGTTCATTTGAGGCTGTGCTAACTTCCCGCCCTCATGGCCGACCGGAAGGACAAAGTCGCCGAAACCGTCCCGGGAAAGTACTACGTCGACAGCCAGTGCATCGACTGCGACGTCTGTCGCGTCACCGCTCCGGACAATTTCCAGCGGAACGAAGACCGGGGCTATTCCTACGTGTCGCATCAGCCGGTGACTCCGGACCAGGAGGCCCGCTGCCAGGAGGCCATGGATTCCTGCCCCGTCGAGGCGATCGGCAGCGACGGTCAGGAATAGCCGAAAGAGCCTTTTCCCCGAGCGTAGAATGGAGCGGAGGATGCGAGACGACTCCGCGCGGGCGGGGACCTCCGACTCGGCGTCGACGTCCTCGCCATCGATTCGCGCCCTCCTCAAGGAGCGCTCGCTCTGGCTGCTCGGCGTCGCGACCTTCGGGCTCGCCGTTTTTCCGCTGGTGCTGGGTCGCACCTATTTCTTCCGGGACCTGTACCTCTGGACGTTTCCTCAGCGCCAGAGGCTCGTCGATCTCGTCCGCGCCGGCGGCCTTCCGCTGTGGGATCCCTTTCTGCACGGGGGAGAGCCGTTCCTCGGAAACGTCAACAACCTCGCGTTGTATCCCACGGCCGTTCTCTCGTTTCTGATGCCCGTCGTGACGGCCGTCAACCTCGAGATCGCTCTCCACTTCGCGCTGGTCGCGACCGCCGCCTACCTCCTCGCGCGCTCGCTCGGTCTCTCGCCGGCGGGAGCCGTCTTCGCCGGCGTGGCGCTCGTCGGAAGCGGCGTGGTCCTCGCGCTCGGCAACCTCTTCAATCGGCTCGTCGCCCTGCCACACTTGATTCTGCTGCTCCTCTTCTGGCGCCTCTACCTTCGAGAGGGACGGCGCGGCTGGTTCGTCGCCGCCGCGGTGGCCGGGGCGCTCCAGCTTCTGGCCGGCTCGCCGGAGTTCTTTCTCGTTTCGTTCCTCCTGGCCGTCGTCTGGGGGCTCGTGGATCCCCCGGGCCCGGCCGGGCGGCCGCTGCGACGGCAGGTCCTTGCGGCCGCACTGCTCGGCGCCGCGGCGGTCGGGCTCGCGGCGATCCAGGTGCTTCCGGCGGCGGAGATGGTCGCGTCGTCGGAACGCGGCCGCCGGTTCTCCTCGGCCCAGGCCGCCGTCTGGTCGCTGTCTCCGCGGCGCCTGCCGGAGCTGGGCGTGTCCGGTTACTTCGGGCGGGTGCACACTCTCGATCCGGCGGACTACTGGGGATCCCGATTCGAGGACGAGGGTTTTCCATATCTGCTGTCGGTGTTCTTCGGAATGACCGTCCTTTGCCTCGCGGCGTCGTCGGCGATCTCGCGCCGCCCGGACGGGCCGCTGTCGATGCGAACCCGCCGCTTTCTCGCCGGCACCGCCGTTCTCGGTTTGATTCTTTCGCTCGGACGGTTTCTCCCCGTGGCGTGGCTGGAGAGACTCTGGTCCGTGGGCGGGCTCTTTCGATACCCCGTCAAGTTTCTCGTCCCGACCGGGCTGGCCATCGCGCTTCTGGCGGCGGACGGCGCGGAGCGCGCACTCCTGCGGCCGGACCGGCCCGGAAGCTCCGCCCGGACGATCGCGTTCATCCTCGGCTCCAGCACGCTCCTGCTGGCGGGCGGCGCGGCGCTTCTCTTCGCCGGGACGGCCGCGGGTGCGGCACTTCAGCGGCTCCTGTTCATCGACGTCTCGGAGCCTGCCCGGATCGGCCTGGCCTCGGCGCTCGGGCGGACCGCACTCTTCACCGCCCTCGCGTCCGCGGTCTTCGCATGGCGCGGTCGGCTCGGTCCCCGGGCGATTCCCCTCCTGACCGCGGTCGTGGCGGCCGAGCTGCTCTGGGCCGGCCGGGACGTCAACCCCAGCGTCTCCCGGGACTTCCTGACAAAGGAACCGCCGGCGGCGGCGGCGGTCCATCGAGTGCTCGGGGAGGGACGCGTGTTCCGAGCCGAGGATCCGCCGGGGCTGATCCAGCGGGCGCCGTCCAATCGGATCGAGTGGCTTTACGCCTGGAACAAAGAGACGCTCGCCTTCTACACAGGCGCGGCGTTCGATCTCCCGGTCGTCTTCCACGACGACTTCGATGGCCTGGCGCCGGCTCGGATGACGGATCTGACGCGGTTTGTCCGGTCGCTTCCCTGGGATCGTCGGGCTTCCGTCTTGTCGGCGGCGTCCGTCCGCGCCGCGATTTCGGACGAACCGCTCCAACTCGACGGTTGGAAATTGCTGGGGGAGCTGCAGAACGCCAGTAATCGCTCGTTCTTCGTCTACGTCAACGACCGGGCCGCACCGCGCACCGGACTCGTGCACTACTGGAAATACGTCTCCTCGGCCGAACAGGCCCGCGCCGCCATCGCGTCTCCGGGATTCGACCCGCGCCGACACGTCGCGCTCGAAGGATCCGGACCGGCTTCCCCGAGCGGCCCGGCGGCGGTCTCCAAGCTCGACGTCGTCTCCGCCGGGCCGACGAGGTCGACGGTGCGCGCCGAGACCTCGAGCGCCGCGTATCTCGTTTTTTCCGAGCCGCTGGTGCCGGGCTGGAGAGTGGAGGTGGACGGCCGGGAGGCCCCGATCGTGCCGGCCAACTCGGCCTTCGGGGCCGTTTACCTTCCCGCGGGGCGTCACGTGATCGAGCGGCGCTACCGCCCGATGTCTTTTCGCTGGGGTGGGCTCGTCTCGCTCGCGACGGTCGTCGTTCTGGGCGCGGCGTTGCGGGCACGCCGCTCGGAGTCCGCGAGCCGAGCCTGAATCGCGCCTGCCGCCGCCCTCGAGCGCCGCGCGCCGGAGCCGACGGCGCGACCGATCAGGGCTGCTGCGGAAGCCCCCGGAAATATTCGATCGTCTTCGAGAGGCCTTCCTCGAGCCGGACCCTCGGTTCCCAGCCCAGCTTCGCCTTCGCCTTCGTGATGTCGGGCTGGCGGACCTTCGGGTCGTCCACGGGCAGCGGCTTGAACACGATCTCGCTCGAGGTCCCGGTCAGCGTCTTGATCGTCTTCGCGAAATCCAGCACGGAGAGCTCGGCCGGATTGCCGATGTTCACGGGCTCGGTCACGTCGGAGAGCAGGAGCCGGTAAATTCCGTCGATCAGGTCCGCGACGTAGCAGAAGGAACGGGTCTGGGAGCCGTCGCCGAAAACCGTGAGCGGCTCGCCGGCCAGGGCCTGGCAGATCAGGGCCGGGACGACGCGCCCGTCGCGCGGCCGCATGCGCTCGCCGTAGGTGTTGAAGATCCGGACGATGCGCGTGTCCACGGCGTGGGCGCGGTGATAGGCCATCGTGATGGCCTCGGAAAAGCGCTTGGCTTCGTCGTAGACACCGCGGGGCCCGATCGGGTTGACGTTGCCCCAGTAGGTCTCGGGCTGCGGGTGGACGAGCGGGTCGCCGTAGACCTCCGACGTCGACGCGAGGAGGAAACGCGCCTTCTTCGACATCGCGGTCCCCAGGGCGTTGTGCGTGCCGAGCGAGCCGACCTTCAGCGTCTGAATCGGAAGCTCGAGGTAGTCGATCGGCGAGGCCGGAGAGGCGAAGTGGAGCACGGCATCGAGCGGCCCGTCGACGAAGATGTACTCCGCGACGTTGTGCCGCACGAATCGGAAGCGGCGGTTCTCCTCGAGGTGGGCGAGATTGTGCATGTTGCCCGTGAGGAGGTTGTCCATCGCGACGACCTCATGGCCTTCGGCGAGCAGGCGGTCGCAGACGTGGCTCCCCAGGAACCCCGCGCCTCCGGTGACCAGAACGCGCATGCTCATCCGCGCCCCACTCCCGCGTAGGTCCAGCCGAGCCGCCGCAACTCCGCGGGCTCGTAGACGTTGCGCAGATCGATCATGGTCCGGCTCTTCATGAGCGAGGCCAGGCGGTTGAGGTCCAGCTTTCGAAAGACGTTCCACTCGGTCGCGAGGACCAGGAAGTCCGCGCCCGCGGCGCAGTCGTAGGCGTCCTTCGCGTATTCGAGGTCGGGATGCAGGGCGCGGGCGTTCGGCATGGCCGCCGGATCGAAGGCGCGCACGCGGGCGCCCTCCTTCCGCAGGTCCTCGACCACCGCGAGGGCGGGCGACTCGCGGATGTCGTCGGTCTCGGGCTTGAAGGAGAGGCCCAGGACCGCGGCCGTCTTGCCCGCGAGCGGTCCGGCGGCGTCCCGGATCTTTTCGATCATGCGTCGCTTCGTCTTCTCGTTGACCCGGATCGTGGCCTCGATGATCTCGAAGTTGTAGCCGGCCTGCCGGGCCAGATCCGCGGCCGCGGCCGTATCCTTCGGAAAGCAGGAGCCGCCGAAGCCGGGACCGGGATGCAGGAACTTGCCCCCGATCCGCTTGTCCAGACCCATGCCCCGGGCGACGTCGTGGACGTCGGCGCCCATCAGCTCGCACATCTTCGCGATCTCGTTGATGAAGGAGATCTTGACGGCGAGGAATCCGTTGGAGGCGTACTTGATGAGCTCGGCCGACGTCACGTCGGTGATGACGAAGGGCGTTTCGACCAGGTAGAGCGGGCTGTAGATCTCTTTGAGGATCTCGATCGCGCGGGCGTCGCCCGCGCCGATGACGACGCGATCGGGACGCAGGAAGTCGGAGACCGCCGAGCCCTCGCGGAGGAACTCCGGGTTCGAGGCGACGGAGAACTCGTGCCGGCCGTTCTTGGCCCGCAGGATCTGCTCGATCATGCGGCCGGTGCCGGTGGGCACCGTGGACTTCGTCACGACGACCTTGTATCCGTTCATGTGCTCGGCGATGGCCTCGGCGACCTGGCGGACGAACGTCAGGTCCGGCGAGCCGTCCGGCTTCGGCGGCGTTCCGACGGCGATGAAGATGGCGAGGGCGTCCTCGATGCCGCGCTTGAGATCCGTCGTGAAGCTCAGGCGCCCGGCCCGCTCGTTGCGCGCGATGACCTCTTCGAGCCCCGGCTCGTAGATGGGCACGTGGCCGCTCTGGAGAGCCGCGATCTTGTCGGCGTCCTTGTCCACGCAGACGACGTTCATCCCGAAGTCCGCGAGGCACGCCCCGGTGACGAGGCCGACGTAGCCGGTTCCGACCATGCAGATGTTCATAGACGCGAGCCGTTTCCTCTCAGGTTCTTGCCGCCAGGGCGTGAGCGCGATACCAGGCCACCGTCCGGCGGAGGCCCTCCTCGAGCGGCACCCGCGCCCGGAAGCCGAGCACCCGTTCCGCCTTTTCCACCGCCGCGAACGTCACGGGCACGTCGCCCGGCTGGTCCGGCAGCCGTTCCAGTCTGGCCTCGTGGCCGGTCGCGCGCTCGAGCGCCGAAACGAGCTCGGAGAGCGTGACCGGATGGGCGCCGCCGAGGTTGACGATCTCGAAAGACAGCGAGCGGTCGAGCGCCGCCGCGATGCCGTCCAGGATGTCGTCGATGTACGTGTAGTCCCGCCGGGAGCTTCCGTCGCCGTAGAACGGAATGGTCTCGCCGGACTCGAGGCACCGGAGGAACCGCGCGATCGCCATCTCCGGACGCTGCCGCGGCCCGTAGACCGTGAAGAAACGCAGGCAGACGGCCGGCAGCCCGTGGAGGTGATGGGCGGTGAACACGTGGAGCTCGCCCGCCCGCTTGGTCGTCGCGTAGGGCGAGACCGGGCGCTCGATCGGGTCCTCTTCGGAGAAGGGGAGCTTCGAGTTGACGCCGTAGACCGAGGACGAGGAGGCGAAGACGAATCGCGGGCGGCCGTGCGCGACGGCCGCTTCCAGCAGATGGAGCGTGGCGACGCAATTGACCTCTTCGTAGAGGACCGGCTGGGTCAGCGAGGGGCGAACGCCCGCGCGGGCGGCGAGGTGGACGACCGCGTCGAAGCGCTCCTCGGCGAAGAGCCGAAAGACGAGGGCGCGGTCGCGGATGTCGCCCTCGACCAGGCGGTAGGCCGGGTTGCCGGCCGTCACGGCGACGTTGGCGCGCTTGAGCGCGGGATCGTAGAAGTCGTTGAAGTCGTCGAGCACGACGATCCGGTCTCCGCGCGCGAGGAGGCGCTCGACGAGGTGCGAGCCGATGAAGCCGGCGCCGCCGGTGACGAGAATCTTCATTTGGCCCCGGCCTAATGCGACGTTGTCGGCATCGGCTCGATGCGCCCGGACTCGACGCCGTCGTTGTACTGCTTCTTGATGCCCGCCTTCTGGCGGTCCTTCAGAAGCCATTTCAGGATCGCCGACTCGTTGACGCCGATGACGAGGTTGTGCGCGGCGTCGAACACGGAGGGATCGTTGATGAGCAGGCCAACCGTGCCCTGGCCCTCGTCGAGCTTGCGCCCGATCGAGTCGAGATGCTGGGAGAAGCTCTGGAGGTTCTGCGTGAACTGTTTCCCGAACTGCGGATCGTTGAGCAGGATCGGGATGGCTCCGTCGCCCTTCTGCAGGTTCTGCGCGACCGCGGCGAGGGTCGCGGCGGCCGTCGCGAGGTCGTCGACCAGGGCGTAGATCTTCTTCTTGCCCTCGGGGTCGGAGAGCAGGGCGGGGATGGCCCCCTCGCCGGTCCGCACACCCTCGTCGATCTTGGCGGCCAGGGACTGGACGGAGCGGATGGCTCCGGCCAGCGAGTCCGCCGTTTCCGTTCCGTACTTCTCGTCGACGAGCAGCTTGCCGACGAGCCCCTTTCCGCCGTCGATTTTCTTCAGGATGGCGTTGAGCGAGTGGAGCGCGTCGTTGAAGCTGTTGCCGAGCTCCTTGCTTTCCGGGCTTTCCGATGTGATCGCGCCCAGGAATCCTTCGCCCTTCTCGGTGCGGCCGAGGATCGCCTTGAGCGACTTGGCGATGGCCCCGAGGTCGGTCAGGAGATCGCCGCTGCCCTCGAGGAACTTTTCGAGACCGGCCCCGGGCGCCGCCGGGATCTCGCCCTCGACAGGCACCTCGGGCTCGGTCGGGAGGCCGCCGGCAAGCTCGATGTACTTGTCGCCGAGCAGGCCCCGCGTCTTGATCGAGGCCCGCGTGCCCTTGCGGAGCATCGGCGCCCACCGCCGCACGACGTCGTAGACGATGCGTACGGTCCGGTCCGCCGGATCGCCCGAGAGGTTGACTTCGAGGACGTTGCCGACGACGACGCCGTTGAGCATCACGACGTTCCCGGGAACGAGCCCGGCGGCCGTCTCGAAGTGCGTCGAGTAGGGGAACTTCTTGCGAAAGAGATTCGCCCGCTGGCCCACCATGAAGACCCCGATCATCGTCGCGACGAGCGCGATGACGACCACGAGGCCGACGCGGAATCGCCGGCTGACCTGTTGTTCGCCTGCCACGTCCTACGTTCCTTTCGGTGCGTCCGAAACCGCCGCGAAGACGCCGGTGCCGCACGGGAAACCCATGGAGCGGAAGTACTCCATGAGCACGGGGTGGCCGCCGCGTGCGGCTTCGTCGAAGGTCCCGATGAACTGAAAGCGGCCCTGCTGCAGGAAGGCCAGCCGGTCGGCCACCGTCCGGGAAGCCACGATGTCGTGGGTGACGACGACCGAGGTCGTCTGCAGCCGGACGTTGATGTCGACGATGAGCTGCGCGATCTTCTCCGAGCTCAGGGGGTCGAGACCGGTCGTCGGCTCGTCGTAGAGGATGATTTCCGGATCCAGCGCGATCGAGCGGGCGAGGGCCACGCGCTTGCGCATGCCTCCCGAGAGCTCGGACGGCATCTTGCGCTGGATGCCCGGCAGGCCGACCATGGTGAGCTTCTCGGCGACGATCGCGGCACACCTCTCGGGCGTCTTGTCCGTGTGCTCGCGTGACCGGAAAGCCCACGTTCTCCTCGACGTTCATGGAGTCGAACAGGGCGCCGCCCTGGAACAGCATGGCCGTCCGGCGCCGGACCGGGGAGAGGTCCTCCTCCGAGAGGCCGACGACCGACTCGCCGAACACGAGCACGTCGCCGGCGTCCGGCTGCGTGAGGCCGTTGATGTGGCGGAGAGTGACGCTCTTGCCGGTGCCCGACGGCCCGAGGACGCAGAGAACCTCGCCGCGGCGGATCTTGAGATTGACGCCCGCGAGAACGTCGCGGCCGGAGTAGCTCTTCCAGACTTCTTTGAACTCGACGATCGTTTCGCCGCGCTGGCGGAGCGCGGGGTTTCGCCGCGCTGCCCGGGCGCGGGCGTTTCGCCGCGGTCTTTCGGCGCGGGCGACGAGGCCGGGGTGGCGGCGGCGCTGCTCATCAGATGGCGAGGAAGAGCTTGGTCAGGAAGAAGTCCGAGATCAGGACGCAGATGGAGGCCAGGACGACGGTGCGCGTGGTCGCCTCGCCCACGGACGCCGCGCCTCCCTGGGCCTGCAAACCGTTGTAGCAGCCGATCGCCGCGATCTCGAGTCCGAAGAAGACCGTCTTGCCGAGGCCGCTGAAGATGTCGGAAATCGACAGCTGCTGCCAGATGCTGGTGATGTAGTCCTGAGGTGTCATGTTGAGCTCGACGACGGCGATGAGGAGGCCGCCCAGGATGCCGAGCAGATCGGCGATCGCCGTCAGAACGGGCATCATGATGACGGTCGCGAGCACCCGCGGCACGACGAGCCGCCGGATCGGCGAGATCGCCATGGCGCGCAGGGCATCCACCTGCTCGGTCACGGTCATCGATCCGATCTCCGCCGTGATTCCCGAGCCGACGCGGCCGCCCACCATCAGGGCCGTCAAGACGGGGCCGAGCTCGCGAACCAGCGAGAGGGACACGACGCGTCCGATGAAGGCCTTCCCGCCGAAGGCTTCGAGCGAGTAGGCACTCTGCAGCGCCAGCACCATGCCGGTGAAGAGGGCGGTGATGCCGGTGATCGAGACGGACTTCACGCCGAGCTCGTCCATCTGGCGGAGGAGCTCCGAGGAGTAGAAGGGGCGAGTGAAGCACCCCGTAAAGGTCTGGGCCACAAGCTCCGCCAGGCCCCCGACGTACTCGACCGCCTGCTGGCCCTTGCGGCCGAAGCGGTCGACGAACCGGAGCCAGCGAAGATTCCGATAGAAGATCGCCGTCGCGGACGGCTGAGGTTGAGTCATGAGGACGCGGCATTCTACGCCGTCGTTCCGTACGGTGTAAATGCCGGAAGCGGCGAGGGTTGTCGCTCTCGGTTACCCCTCACCTGCTAGGATGCCGCGCCGTGCGATTCCTGCGATCTCTCGCCAGCTGGGTCGTGATCGCCGGTTCGACGATCCTCTGCGGCCTTCCGGCGATTCCGATGGGCTTCCTGCCGCCGCGCGGCTCCTTGTCCATCCCTTTCGGCCGCGCATGGGCCCGGATGATCCTCCGCGGCACCGGCGTGACCGTGCGCGTGCTTCACGCAGAACGGTTTGCGGGCCGAAGCGCCGTGATCGCTCCGAACCACGAGAGTTTCTACGACATCCTGGTCCTCTTTCACATCCTGCCGATGCGGTTCGCGTTTCTCGCCAAGCGCAACCTCTTCCGGATCCCGATCCTCGGCTGGTCGATGCATGCGGCCGGGTTCGTGCCGGTCGACCGTGGCGAGCACCGCCGTGGCACCGCCACGATCGACGCGGCGCTGCGGCGGCTGGGGCGTGGCAGCTCTCTGATCGTGTTCCCGGAGGAGACGCGGACGCGGACGGGCGAGCTGCTCCCTTTCAAGGCCGGAGCGGCTCTCCTCGCCATCCGTTCGGGACTCCCGCTGCAGCCGATCGGCATCGCGGGGACGTTCGGTGTTCAGAGACGCGGGGGGTTCACGATCACGCCCTCGGAGGTCGTGGCGGCCATCGGAGAGCCGATTCCGGTGGAGGGCCTGACGATTCGCGACCGAAACGAGGTCACGGACCGGCTCCGCGAGCAGGTGGCGGCTCTCCGCGAGGAGGCCCGGGCCGCGCTGGCATACAATTTCGACCGTTCATGACCACGACGATTTCGAGGGCCGCGTGAGCGCGGCGATCAAGCTGCGCGGCGATACCGCCGCGACGATCCTTGAGCGGAGCGAAAGGGAAGGGCCGATTGACCGCGGCCACGGAGCTCACCGAGGAGAGGGTGCTCGAGGCCCTGAAAGGGGTGCGGTTTCCGGGTCTCTCCCGCGACATCGTCTCCTTCGGCTTCGTCAAGGACCTGACGGTCGGGGGAGGCAACGTCGCCTTCCGGCTCGAGATCACGACCGAGTCCCCGAAGGCCGCCGAAGAGATCCAGCGCGACGCCACCGAGAAACTCCGAAGCCTGCCCGGCGTTTCGGCCGTCACGATCCGCCTCGACCTCAAGCCTCCCACGTCGGCGCCTCCGCGCGCCGGGGGAAGTGCGGCGCCGCCGGCCGCCGCGCAGATCCTGCAGAACGTCCGATTCAAGATCGCCGTCGCCTCGGGAAAGGGAGGCGTCGGCAAGTCGACCGTCGCCGCCAACCTGGCTCTCGCCCTGGAGCGCATCGGCCGGCGCGTCGGCCTCATGGACTCCGACATCTACGGGCCCTCGCAGCAGATGATGATGGGGATCGACGAAAAGCCCTACGTCAACGAGACGAACCAGATCGTCCCGATCGAGCGCTACGGCGTCAAGGTCATGTCTCTGGGCTTCCTCATGGACGTCGACCAGCCCGTGATCTGGCGCGGCCCGATGGTCATGAAGGCCGTCGAGCAGTTTCTCCAGGACGTGGCATGGGGGACGCTCGACGTGCTCGTGATCGACCTGCCGCCGGGGACGGGAGACGCCCAGCTCACGCTGACGCAGAAGATCCAGCTCTCCGGAGCGGTCATCGTCACGACTCCCCAGGACGTCTCGCTCATCGACGCCCGCAAGGGGCTGGCGATGTTTCAGAAGGTGAATGTCCCGGTGCTCGGGATCGTGGAGAACATGTCGTACTTCGTGTGCCCGAGCTGCGGACACCGCGAAGAGATCTTCAAGCACGGAGGAGGAGCGCGGACGGCGAAGCAGCTCGGGGTGCCGTTCCTCGGGGAGATCCCGCTCGATCCCAAGGTCACCCTGGGCGGAGACGCGGGCAAGCCGATCGTCGCCGGGGAGCCCAAATCGCAGGTCACCGAAGCGTACATGCGGATCGCCGACGCCATCATCGGCTCCCTGGAACGGTAAACGGGAGAAGGGACCGCACCGCCGATGGCCGTTGCTCTCGACATCGTCAAGTCGGACATCACCACCCTGCCGGTGGACGCGGTCGTCAACCCCGCGAACGAGGCCCTGCAGCTGGGCTCGGGCGTCGCCGGCGCGATCCGGCAGCGCGGCGGGCCGACGATCCAGGAGGAGTGCGACCGCATCGGCACGTGCGCCGTCGGCCAGGCCGTCGTGACGAAAGGCGGGAAGCTCCACGCGAAGTGGGTCATCCACGCCGTCGGACCGGTCTGGAAAGGGGGAGAGTACGGCGAGGAGATGCTGCTGGCGTCCGCCGTGCTCCAGGCGCTGCGCCGCGCCGAGGACATCGGGGCCACGTCCGTCGCGCTTCCGGCGATCTCGGCCGGAGTCTTCGGATTCCCGATCGAGCGGGCCGCCGAGATCTCGGTCGCCGCCGTGCGCTCGTTCATCCCCTCCGCCGAGTACGTCCAGAAAATCGTCTTCTGCCTGTACGACGACACGGTCTACGACGCGTTCCGCAAGGCCATCGGCCAAAAGGCGTAGTGTTCCCGGTTTTCCTCTTCGCCCTCCTCGCTCCCTTCGCCGCCGCCGCGTCTCCGTCCGCCTCCGACATCCGGACGCTTCAGTCCGACCGCAACGTCGGTCTCGCCGCCCTCGAGGAGAACGACCTCGCCGAGGCGACACGCCGATTCGCCGAGGTGCGGCGCCTGGCGCCGTCGGATCCGGTCGGCTGGGCCGACGGCGCGGTCGCCGCGATGCGCGCGCGCGACCTCGAGACGGCGAAGACGCTTCTGGCCGAGGCGCTCCGGCTCTCGCCCGGCGATCCGCGGGTGCTCGCGCTCGAGGCGACGCGGAAAGAGCTGTCCGGCGATACCGCCGGCGCCGCGGAGACGTATGCACGGGCGGCCACGGCCGCGCCCCGGGACGTCGCATCCCGATGGGCTGCCGTGCGCATCCTGAGCGCGGGGAGTCCCGAGGACAAGCGCCGCGCCCGAGCGGATCTCGAGGCGGCGCTGTCGCAGGCGCCCGCGAATCTGTTCCTCCTCCTCCGCCTCCTGGAGCTGGCACGCGCAACCGGCGACGCGCCCGCGGCCGTGTCCGCGCACGAGAGGCTCGCGACGCTCGTCGCCGGGGACGCGCGGCTCGATCGGGCGCTGGCCGAAGCGAAGGCTGCCGTCGACTCGGGGGACGCGAAGACGGCGGATCTGAAGTACCGGATCGTCGAGAATCTGCTCAAGGCGAACCCGCGCTACCAGCAAGCCCGGCGCGACGTGGAGCCCGGAGTCGTGGGACTGCCTCTCGAGGACTGGTCGGAGCCACTCGCCTCGGCGGTCCGGGCGCGAGCCGGCGAGCCGATTCCGGTCCGCTTCGCGCTCCGGCCCGATTCGGGCCTCTCCGGGATCGAAGGCGCGCTCGCGGTTCGGGTTGCCGGGAAGTCGGCCCGCGATCTGGCGTTCGCGGCGCCTTCCGGGCTGCGAGTCGCGTCGCACCGCTTCGACGGAGAGCGCCGGGCGCTTCCGCTGGAGTCCGGAGATCCCGGGCTCCGCCGGCGGCCGGGATCTCGCCGTCGCCGACGTCACGAACTCGGGAGAGCTCGACCTGGTGACTCCGGACGCGCTCTGGACGCCGGCGGGCGGAGCGTACAAGAAGACGACGCTCGGGCCGGGAGGAGCCGACGCTCGCGCCGTCACTCCTTTCGACGTGGACGCGGACGGCGATCTGGATCTCTACGTCTCGCGATCCTCCGGCGACCGGCTCTTCCGGAACAACCTGGACGGCACATTCGCGGACGTGACCGAAGCCTCCGGAATCCCGAAGGGGACCGCTTCGCGCGGAGCGGTCGCCGCGGATTTCGACCGGGACGGCGACGTGGACCTGCTCCTGTTCGCGCCGGGAGGAGGCTTCGCGCTCCTCGACAACCTCCGCGGCGGGAAGCTGGCTCCGCGAGAAACCGGGCTGCCAAAGCGCGGCGCGGTCTCCTCCGCCGCGGCGGGGGACCTGAATGGCGATGGACGGGTGGACCTCGTGTTTGCGGCCGACGGAACCGCTTCGGTCGCCGAGAACCGCGGCGACGGAACCTTCGGCGAGGCCCGGGCGCTCGGCGGGGTGCCTGCGCATCAAAACATCGTGCGCCTGCTCGACTACGACAACGACGGATTTCTGGATGCTCTGCTCCTGTCCGGGGACGGTCCCTCTTTGCTTCTGCGCAACGACGGAGCCGGAAAGCTGACGGAGGCCTCCGTGGGCGCTCTTCCGCCGGCGAGCGAGGCCGAGTCCGTGGATGCCGACGGCGACGGCGACCTGGATCTCGTGTTCCTTTCCCCGAAGGGCACCGCGACGCTGTATGCGAACGAGGGTGGCAACGCCAATGGGTGGGTCGACGTTTCGCTCGAAGGACTGCCCACGGGCTCGGCGAAGGTCAACCGGTTCGGTTTCGGCTCGGACGTCGAGCTGAGAGCGCAGGAGCTCTACGTTTACCGGGTGGCCTGGCGTCCCGTGACGCGGCTCGGCCTCGGTGCCCGCCGCCGCGCCGACGTGCTCCGGATCGTCTGGACGAACGGCGTCCCGCAGAACGCCCTCGACCCGAAGGTGCGCACGGTGCTTCGCGAGGTCCAGCAGCTCAAGGGCTCCTGTCCGTTCCTCTACGCCTTCGACGGCGCGCGGTGGCACTTCGTGACCGACGTGCTCGGCCGCGCGCCGGCAGGCCTCCTCTATGACGGCGTGCACCAGGCGCCGGCCGACACCCGCGAGTGGCTCGTCGTTCCCGGGAATCTGCTCGCGCCGCGCGACGGCCGTCTCGCGCTCGACTTCACCGAAGAGCTCTGGGAAGCCGTGTACTTCGATCTCGCCGAGCTCCTCGCCGTCGATCACCCGGCGGGCGTGGGCCTGGTGGCCAACGAGAGGATGGTGCCGCCGCCCTTTCCGGAAAAGAAGCTCTTCACGGTGGCCGCTCCGCGCGTGCCCCGGGCCGTCGACGGCGCGGGTCGCGACCGCACCGCCGAGATCGCGGTCGAGGACGGCCGCTTTCTCGGCGGCTTCACGCCGACTCGCTATCAGGGCATCGTCGCGCCGCACGAGCTGGTCCTCGAGCTCCCGGAGGCACGCCGGGGCGAACGGGTGATGCTCTATCTCACCGGCTGGATCCAGTACGCCGATACCTCGATCAACGTCTCGCTCTCTCAACGCCGGGATCTGGCGCCGTTCGGTCCGGTGCTCGAAGTCCCGGACGGAAGAGGGGGCTGGAAAACGGCGATCGCGCCGATGGGCTATCCGGCGGGCAAGACCAAGACCATGCCCATCGACCTTTCGAGCGTCCTCGACCGCTCCGACCCGCGCGTGCGCATCCGCACCGACCTTGCCATCTACTGGGACCGCATCGCCTACACGGTCGACGATGCTTCGGTGCCGATGCGGCTCACGCCGGCGCCGTTGTTGTCGGCCGAGCTCTTCTTTCGCGGTTTCTCGAGGATGACGCGCGCGCATGACGAAGCCCCGCACGTCTTCGTGCACGACGACGTCTCGATCGAGCCCCGCTGGGCAGACATGGCCGGTCGCTACACGCGCTTCGGCGACGTCCGGTCTCTCCTGACGGCGGCGGACGACCGGTACGTGATCATGAAGGGAGGCGACGCCGTGCGCCTCGAATTCGACGCCGCGGTCCTTCCGCCTCTTCCCGAAGGCTGGGTGCGCGACTGGTTGTTCGTCTCCGACGGCTGGGACAAGGACGCCGACAAGAACACGGTCGCCGGCCAGACGGTCGAGCCGCTGCCGTTCCACGGCATGGACGACGGACAGTACGGCGAGCTCGAGTTTCCGGACAGCCCCGAGCATCGCGAATTCATCCGGGAGTATTTGACGCGCGAGGGCGGACCGGACGAGTTTCGGGACGCGGTGAGGGAGAGTCGAGGGTCGAGGGTCGAGGGTCGAGAGTGAAACGCGCGACGCTTCTCGTCGGGACGGTCTTCATCCTCGGCCTGGCTTCCGCGCCGGCGCAAAAAGGCGTTTTCCGGGACGTCACGAAGGCTTCCGGCGTCTCGGTGCGCATCGAGTCCGACCTGAGGCGGCTCAAGCTCATCGCGACCATGAACGGCGGCTGTGCGATGGGGGACTACGACGGCGACGGCCGGCCGGACCTCTACATCACCAACACGATCCCGCGCTGGGGGAAGCCGAACACCGATCGCTGCGGCCGGCTGTATCGCAACGTCGGCGGTCGCTTCGAAGACGTGACGGCCAACGCAGGCATTCGGGCATGCGGCCTCGGCATGGGGGCATTCTGGTCGGATCTGGACGGCGACGGCCGGCTCGACCTCTACCTGACGAACGTCGGGCCGAACGCCGTCTGGTGGAACCGGGGCGACGGCACATTCGAAGAAGGACGGGACACGGGCCTCGAGGACCCTCTCTTTTCGGTGGGCGCGGCCTTTCTCGACTACGACGGCGACGGCCGGCTGGACGTCGCGGTGGCCAACTACCTCGACTCCACGCCGGAATGGGAAGTTTCGCAGGAGCAGTTCGAGCTTCGCGTGCCGGAGGATTATCTCGGCCAGCCGCCCCGCCTCTACCGCAACCTCGGCGGCCGGAAATTCAAGGACGTGACCGCGGAGGCCGGCCTGGCCATGGCCCCGGCGGACACGAAGACTCTGGGCATCGCCGTGCTCGACTACGACGGCGACGGCCGGCCGGACCTCTACTTCGTGAACGACCGCACATCCAACCGTCTCTTCCGTAATCTCGGCGGCGGGAAGTTCGAAGAGACGACCGCCGAGACCGGCGTGGGGACGCCTGCGGGAGAACAGGCCCCGGCCGGCATGGGAACCGCCGTCGGAGACCCGTTCGGCGACGGCCGCGATTCTCTCTTCGTGACCAACTTCGGCGCCGAGGAGAACAGCCTGTTTCGCAACGTCGAAGGCACGCTCTTCGAAAACGCCGCGGGCAGCTCGGGCGCCGGGCCGATCGGGCAGCCGTACGTCCGCTGGGGAACCCACTTCGCCGACTTCGACAACGACGGCTGGGCGGATCTCTACGCCGCGGGCGGCCATCTCGCGCCGCGCATCGTCCGGACGTTCGGCAAATACCGAAAGGGCACCTCGGCGGCATACGTCGAGGCGGGCGACCGGGCCTTCGACCAGAAGACGGTCCTGCTCCACAACCTCGGGGAGGGACGCTTCGCCGAATGGACGGACTCGGGCGACCTCGGGCGGCAGCGCATGTCCGCCCGGGGGAGCGCCGTCGCCGACATCGACGGGGACGGCGCCCTCGATCTCGTCGTCGTCGACACCGACGGCCCGGTGCGCGTGTTCCGCAACGCGCTTCCTGCCGGCCGCTGGATCGCGATCGAGCCCAGGGTGGCGTCCGGTGACTCCCGGGCCGTTCTCGAGACCCGGGTGGCGGTCACCGCCGGCGGCCGCACGCAGGTGCAGGTCTACCGCGTCTCGCCGTCCTACGCCTCGGGCTCGCTCGTCCCGTTGCACTTCGGTTTGGGCTCCGCGGACGGGAGCCGAGAGCGTCGCGATCGTCTGGCCGGGAGGCGAGCGCCAGGAGCTCGGGCCGCTCGCGGGAGGAAAGACCTACGTCGTCCGTCGCGGCGCCGCGCCCGCAGATATGATGCCTGCCGTCAGGAACGCCCGCCCATGATCCCGATCGGCGACGACAACTCGGATCGGCGCATCCGTCCGATCGTCAACTGGCTTCTGCTCGCGGCCAACGTCTTCGTGTTCGTATTCCTGCAGGGCCTCGGGAGCAACGAGCGGTTCACGATGGCGTTCGCGACCGTGCCGGCGGAGATCCTGACGGGCCGGGACGTCGCGGAAGTCATTCCCGTCCGCGACGCTTACGGCCGTCCGGTCGGAGAAGTCGAGATCCCTCCGACGCCGATCCCCGTCTACTTCACGCTGATCACCTCGATGTTCATGCACGGCTCGCTCATGCACCTTCTCGGCAACATGCTCTACCTCTGGATCTTCGGCGACAACCTCGAGGACGCCCTGGGCCACGGGAGGTACCTCGTCTTCTACCTGCTGACGGGGATCCTCGCGGGTCTCGCTCACGTCTTCGTCACGGCGTTCTTCGGGGGCGATCCGCTGATCCCCTCGCTCGGCGCGTCCGGCGCGATCTCGGGAGTGCTCGGGGGATACATCGTCATGTATCCGCAGCGGCGCGTGCGGGTGCTCTGGCTGTACCAGGTGATGCAGGTTCCGGCGATCCTGGCGATCGGGATCTGGTTCCTGTTTCAGCTCATCAGCAGCGCGGGGACCCTCGGGGCGAGCGGAGGCGGCGTCGCATACGGCGCCCACATCGGCGGGTTCATCGCCGGGGCCGTGCTCGTGAAGCTGTTCGTTCCGGCCCGTCCGGCCTATCAGGTGGTCTGAGCCGCGGGACCCGCGGCGGACGCGCGCGGCGGCGTCCACGGCCACGGCCGCGAAGCAGACGATCAAGAGGACGGAGTACTCGAAACCGTTCCGTCCTCCCCCGACCACGAACCAGCCTTCCTTGAAGTGGACGAGGGCGATGCCGCCGAGCAGCTCGAGGATGAACCAGGCGCACAACGGGCGCACGAAGCGGCCCGCCACGAGCAGGAAGCCGCCGGCGATCTCGACGATCGTCATGAGCCAGGCGACCGCGACGCCGGCCGGCATCCCCTGAGACCCGAGAAACCCGCCGAACCCCGCCACGCCTCCGTCGAACACGCGGAAGGTTCCGTGGATGATCATCATCGCCGCCGCGGCGACCCGGACGATCGTGATGCCTCGCATGGCGGGGCAGTCTACCTCTTTCCCTTGACCCTTATCGCGAGTCGCGAATCCGCTTCTCGAAGACCTGCTGGACCTTGACCTTGCGGTAACCCTCGCGCTCGTAGAACGCGTGCGCCCGGGCGCGCACGACGTTGGACCGGACGCGCACCGCGCGGCAGCCGCGGGCATGCGCCCAGTCCTCCGCCGCGCGGAGCAGGCGCGGTCCCACGCCCTCGCCTCGGGCGGTTTCGTCGACGATGAGCCCCGCGATCTCGGCCGCGGCCGGGGACTCGAAGATCCGCGGCACGCTCACCTGGATCCAGCCGGCGAGCCCGCCCGGCGTCTCGGCCACGAGCAGGGCGTGGTCGGCATGCCCCGCCACCTCCGCGAGCTGCGCCGCCGCGACCGACGGAGTCATGGGGTACCCGAGCTGCGTCGAGAGCCGAGCGAGCTCGGCCGCGTCGTCCGGGCGCGCCTGGCGGATCGCGGGTGCCGGCATCTCAGCCAAGGATCTTGACGTAGCGGAGCGTCTCGGGGCGGAAGCCGCGGCGCTCGTAGACCGCGCGCGCGTGGCGGTTGCCCTCGAAGACGTTGAGGGTCAGCACGGAGTAGCCGCACGTCCGGGCCCATTCCTCCGACGCGGCGAGGAGAGCGCCGCCGGCGCCCGACCCTTCCGCCTGGCGGGAGACGGCGAGCTCGGCGAGATGCGCGTGGGGACGCTGTTCGAAATAGTCGACGAGCGTCTCGAGATAGGCGAAACCGAGGCGCGTGCCGTCCGCGCTCTCGGCGACGAGGAGAGCGGTGGCCGGCAGCGGCGCCTCGAAAAACGCGTGGAGCACGCGCGACTCCGCCGTCACGACGAGCTCGGGGCTCCGCCAGGGCGGAGGTCCGAACTCGGCGAGCCGCTTCGCCGTCTCGAGGACGAAGTCGCGGTCGTCGGGGCGCGCGGGGCGGACGCGGACGGAATTGCTCATGGCGCTCCTGCCGCCGCTGGCTCCTGACGAATCGCGAGACGTGCGCCGCCCGGGACGTCGCGGAGCGTCTGCGTGGCGCCGTCGGGCCAGCGGATCTCGAGGGTGTCGATCTTCGTGGCGCCATCGAGACCGAACGTGAGCGTCTTCTCGGAGGCGGAGAGGTAGGACTGTCCTCCGGAGACCTGCTGGGTGAGCGTGCGACCTCCGATCGAGGCCGTGACGCGGGCGCCGATCGCGTCGCGGTTGGACCGGCCCGCGCCTTCCAGGCGGATGCGGACGCTCTTCGCGGGGGCGTCCGTCGGATTGAGGTACACGCGCGCCGGCCCGCCGTTCTCGACGAGCACGACGTCCAGGTCGCCGTCGCCGTCGAGATCCGCGGACGCGCCGCCGCGGGCGACGAGCGGCGCCGAGAGATCGCCGGAGCGCGCGCCGAGGAGCGAGAAACGCCCGTGGCCCGCGTTCCAGTAGAGGGCGGGCGCCTGCCGGTACGCGACGTCCTTCTGCACGGCCTGCACCGTGGGCTCGACGTGGCCGTTGGCGAGGAGGAGATCCATCCGGCCGTCGAGGTCGGCGTCGAGAAAGAGGACTCCGAAGGTCAGGTCCAGAAGCGACGACGGGCCGATCCCGCTGCGCGGCGACTCGTCGAGGAAGACCTCGCCCGAATCCGTCCAGTAAAGGGACTTGAGCTCGTTCGAGAAGTTCCCGATCGCCACCGCCGCGCCGGGGCCGTTCTTGGTGTCGGCCCAGGCGGCGCCCATCGCGCCGCGCGCCCGGCCGGCCTCGTCGACGGCGATCCCCGCCGGGATGCCGACGTCCTCGAACGTCCCGTCGCCCTTGTTGCGGAAGAGATTGTTCGGCGCGGTGTCGTTGGCCACGAGCAGATCCACCCGGCCGTCGCCGTCGAAGTCCCAGGGCGCGACCCCGAGGGCCTTCTGGTTGGTGTTCCCCGTCCCGGTCGAAGTCGTGACGTCGATGAAACGACCGCCTCCCGCGTTGCGGTAGAGGTGGGACGGGACGCCGGCATAGCGCTCCGGCGTGCAGTAGGACTTGGTCTTTCCGTCGAGCGTACAGAAGAGGTCGTGGCTCGGGCTCCAGTCGACGTAGCGGCAGACGTAGAGGTCGGCAAGCCCGTCGGCGTCGTAGTCGAGCCAGGCCGAGGAGGTGCCCCAGCCGTTGTCCCGGACGCCCGCTGCGGAAGCGACCTCCTCGAAGCGGCCGCCCTTGTTATGGAACAGGAAGTTACGGCCCACCGCCGTGACGTAGACGTCATCTTTGCCGTCGCCGTCGTAGTCGGCGACCGAGGCTCCCATCCCGAAGACGACCCGCTCGAGCCCCGCCTCGCGCGTGACGTTCCGGAAGTGCGGGATTCCGTTCGGGTCCGGTCCCTCGTTGCGGTAGAGCGCGAGGGAGCTCTTCTGGCCCTTCGCCCGCTCGTCGTCGGGCCAGTAGGCGCTCGACACGAAGAGGAGGTCCGGCTTGCCGTCGCCGTCGTAGTCCAGCACGGCGACGCCGCCGCCCATCGTCTCGGGCATCCATTTCTGTCCGCGAGCGCCGTTGACGTGCGTGAAATCGATGCCCATCGCCGCGGCCTTCTCGGCGAACGCGATCGCGGGAGGAGCAGGCGCGGGCGTCGGCTTTGGAGCGACGGCGACTTTCTCGTCGCGGCGACACGCGAACGCGAGGCAGAGAAGGATGGCGATTCGCGGCAGGCGCCTCACGGGAGGGGAGTTTAGCCGCGATCCGGGTGGGGCAATCTGCCGCCCGGGCGGCGACAGATTGCCTTCACGGATGCCGATACGGCGCCGCTAGCTCGACTGGAACATCGGCGAGGTCATCCCCAGATCCGCCGCGACCTGCTTCTTCTTTGCGGCCCGGACGACCCGGCGAACTGCGGTCCTCTTCACGGCCCGGCGGCGCACTCCGCGGCGCACGGCGGCTCTCTTGACGCCGCGGCGCACGGCGGCTCTCTTGACTCCGCGGCGGACGGCGGCTCTCTTGACTCCGCGGCGCACGACGGCTCTCTTGACTCTGCGACGCACGACGGCTCTCTTGACGGCGCGGCGAGCCACGGCCCTCCGGACGACGGCCCGGCGAAGCCCAGCGCCCCTCCGGGCGCGACGGCGTGCGACCCTCCTCACGGTCCGGCGAAGCCGCCTGCGAGCCACGTTCTTCCGAACTCCGCGGCCGCCCACCGCCCTCTTGGCGACGCGCCTGACCCTGCGTACCCTGCGCACGGCCCTTCGCACCCGCCTCCTCGCGACTCTCTTTCTCATCGCCATCGTTGGTTCTCCTTGTTTGGGATCAGGCGGAGGGATTGGTCCCGGGCGCCGCCCGAAGTTTTCGCCCGTTGTCTCCCATCGGGCGGCCCTCGTGTCGGGGGCCGTCTTCGTGCCGGCGTCTCCGGAAGACGCGTTGCGGTTTCACCCAGGAACTCGACGATCGTCGGTTTCTCCCAAATCGCTCATCGATCACGCCCGCGGTCGGGCTCTGCGATCGACGGCATCGGACTTGGACGCCCCGTCGACATCAATCTATATCGTAATGATCGCGTGCAACCGCGATTTCTTGCCGACGCGCACGATTGTGCGTCGCCGCGAAAAGTCAGGGGGCCGACGAAACGCGCGGCGCGGACGGCGCGACGGGTTGCCCGCTCCGATGCGCCGACACGTACGACCACTGATCCTGCTCGCTCGGCACGGGTGGATGCGCGCGCGTGAGGTAACCGTGGTCGGTCTCGTAGCCCTTCGGTCCAATCGAGGCGACCCAGTCCGCGGCGGACGCGGGAGGCGGCGCGGCCTCGGCGTGGACGTGAATCGGCAGCGATTCCCGGTTGGCGAACGGGTTGTCGAGGCGGAACTTCCCGGGGACCGCGCGAATCGACTCGTCCTCCTTGAACTTGCGGTAGGCCGCATCGTGGATCTCGGCGTTCTTCCGGTCGCCGGTGGCCCGGTAGACGCGCATCAGGTTGTAATGCGCGTTCAAGTCCTCCGGATCGATCGCGAGGGTCTTCCCGTAGGCGGCGATCGCTTCGGGGAACTTTCCGTCCAGCCAGTAGACGAGGCCGAGGTTGTTCCAGGCGACGCGGTCGAGGGGGAACTTGTCGAGCACCGCGAGGAGATCCGTTTCGGCGTCCGCGAGGCGTCCCTCGTCCTTGGATACGACGGCGCGGAAGAACGCCGTCTTGCCCCAGCCCGGCCGCCGTCGCTCGGCCTCGGCCAGCGATTCCTTCGCGTCGCGCAGCCGGCCCTCGGCGATCTCGGCGCGGGCGCGGTTGAGGGGCCCGTCCGGCTTGTCGGGGGCGAGCTCCGTGACCTTCGTCCACGCGGCCGCCGCGCCCTTGAGGTCGCCCTGCAGGAAGAGGCCGATGCCGTAGTCGTTCCAGCGCAGCCAGAGGGGATCGGGGTTGCCGCGCGGGGCCGAAGTCGGGAGACCGGTTGCGGGAGGCCGTCCGACCGCGAGCGTGACCGCGTCGCGGGCGAGCGTCGTCACCGGCAGCGACGGATGGGCCGCCCCCAGCGAGAACGTCGTGTAGTCGCGCGTGAACTTGCGGTAGTGCGTCCCGGCGGACAGGGTCACCGATCCCTTCGCGTCCTTCGGGACGGTCATCCGGTAGTGGACGACGCGGGCGGCGCCCGGGCCGATCGCGTTGTTGTAGAGCGGCACACGGATGTCCTGCGGCTGGCGGCGATCCATGTGGCCGCCGTTCTCGTCGATCACGAGCGTCCATAGCCGGTCGGCGCCCGCGTCGAGGCGCCCGGTCTCATCGAGAACGCCGCTCGCGAAGAATCCGCGTCCATCCGCCTCGGCCTCGAGTGAGACCCAGGTCTCGTTCGAGTCGGCGGTGCCGTTCGTGTAGGGATGCCCGATGCCGCGCGTGCGCACGACCACCTCGACGTCGAGGGTCTCGCCGGGCCGGACGACGAGGCCGGGCGGCGTCTCGCCGAGCACGACGAGCTCGCCGTTCTCGCGCCGCACGGCGAACAGGTCCACCGTCAGCACCTTGTCCTTCAGGAAGTCTTCGGTCCGCTTCTGCGTCGCGGCGTCCTGGCGGATGAAGGGCAGGGCGGTGTTCGCGGCCGGAAAGAGGTGATCGTGGAGGTAGCCGTTCTTGTTGCCGAACTCGGCCGACGGGAAATCCGGCAGGTGGCAGTCGCGGCAGGCCTTGGCCTTGGGCGGATCGTAGAACGACCGGACCGCGCGCCCCGAGACGCCCGAGTCGTACCAGGTGTCGTAGTGATTCTGGCCGCGGAGCCAGCGGTAGCCGTTCAGGGCCGGAATCAGGGCGACCTTGTGGCACGTGGAGCAGAACTCGGGCGTCCGCATGAAGGGTTTCATGAACGTCTTGCGGTGAAGCGAGGGCTCCATGCGGATGAGCAGCCGGTTGACCGCGGCCAGCGCCGCGTTGTCCGTGAAGGCGAACGGATACTGCTTCGACTCCTCGATCACGTAGGCTCCGTTGCCGCCCGTGTCCTTGACCTCGGCGATCGAGTGGCAGGACATGCAGGTCAACCCCTGTTGCGCCTCCCAGGAGTCGTAGGAGAACGCGGCCTGAGTCGCCGCGCCCATCTGCCCCGTGAAGAGAACGACGGGATCGTGGCATCCCGAGCACCACTTCGTCCTCTCGCGGCCGACCTGATCCGCCATGAGCTCGACGCTCTTTCGATAGAACGGGTTGTTGAACGAGGAAAAGCGGTGCGCGGAGCGTTCCCACTGATGGAACGAGTCGGGGTGGCAACTCTTGCAGTACTCGTTGGCCGCGAGCTTCTTCCCGTCCAGCAGGCCCTGGTCGAACGTCTCCGAGGCCGAGGGATAGAAGACCGTGTCGCCGTTGACGTTCACGATGCGTTTGGGCGGTTTCTCGAGCCGGGCGAGGACCGCCATCGCCGCCAGGAAGAGAGCCACGGCGCCGCCCCAGGCGTAAAGCCGGCGGAACTGCAGCCGGTGCGTGTGGGCCCGGCGGTGGAGGATGAAAGCCACGAGGGCCAGCGGAACCGACGCGACGTGGGCGAGCCAGATCGCGCGATTGGCGAGCGTCGCGCCGCGGAAGATCATGAACACGCCGGTCGAGACGCAGACGATCGCCAGCGTGAAGATGGCGAGGCCCGCGTACTTCGCGCGCTTGTTCCACATCCGGATCATTCGTTTGGCGTGGGTCACGGCGAAGACGAAGAAGGGAATGGCGATGAGCACGCCCAGCGTCAGATGCAGGAGCAGCATCGCGTAGAAGAACGCCGTGTCGCGGGTGAAGGCCGCGATGAAGATGGAGTTCGCCGCGATCAGTCCGAGAGGGATGAGGAGGAGCCCGTAGAGGCGGCGTTGCCAGGGTTTCAGGACGCCCGCGGGGCGCGAAGGATCCGGCGACATCCCTCTTATTCTATGGTTTCGGCGGGGATGTAGATCGCGTCTCCCGAGATGTTGTCGATCGAAACGCCGTAGGCGAGGATCCGGCCGGCGCCGCTCTCGACGCTCACGCGAACGTAGAGGTTTCGACCGCCGGCCGACGTCAGAAAGTCGCTGAGGGGGAACTGGACCGACTGCCCTCCGGCGACGGGGCGTGTGAATCGCGCGTGGATCGGAGTCGGTCCGTCGCTGCCCAGCACTTCGATGAGGACGAGCGCATCCGCGCCCGTGACCTCGGCGAAGCCGACGTTGGAGCGGAATCCGTGGGCCGCGGAGCTCTGGTCGAGCTGGAGAATCGTGGCGAAGCCGTCTCCCGCCCCGATGGCGCGGGAGACCGGGACCCCGGGTATCGAGAAGCCGAACGTTCCGCCGAACTTCTCGACGTACGTGCGGCTCGAGACCCGGAGGCGCGCCGGGCCCGCCGGGTGGATCCGCACACCGGCCGCGGACGGATCCCCGATCCCGAAGTACGTCGGCAGGACATCGGTCGCTTCGAGAGTCTGCCCCGCGGCGAGAGTGACGGTCGCGGGGTCCGGCGGAGTCCCGTGGACCACTCGGGGCAGAAGCGTCATCGTGAACGTCGCCGGCGAGCCCGAGACGTTCGTGACGTACAGGTCCGTACGGAAAAAGTCCGAGTTCGCGCCGGTGGCATGCGAGGCCTGGGCGATCACGATGTCGTCGGACGAGAGAGGCACGCGCTCCGCCGCCGCGAACAACCCGTCGCCGGTCGTGTCGTCGACGACGGTCGCGTAAGGCACGACGCGGCCGCCCGCGCTCACGACGGTGTAGTCGATGCGGAAGTTGGGCGTGGCGCCGAGGCCGCGGTCCGTGACGATGTCGGTCACGAGGACGCTGCCGTTGGGCGGCGCCGCGCGCGTGGCCGAGGCGAGGAGGAGGCCGTCAAAGCCGTAGAGGTCCATGCGGACGGTCGCGGGGGAGCCCGAGACCTCCGTGAAGCCCGCGTTCGTGTGCCGGACCTGGCCCTTGAAGAGGCCGTTTGCCGTCGCCGTCTCACCGGGCCCGATCGCCCCGGAGATCGCGAAGGACGGAACGAAGACGCCGAACGTGCCGTTGCCGCCGCGGGTATACGCGCGGCTCGTCGCGAGGAAGCCCGGGTCGGAGCCGGTCACCGTGATCTGGCCGATCGACTGGTCGTATCCGAACTCGGAGCCGATCACGTCGTCGAGAGCGAGGACCTCCCCGGGACCGACCGTGCGCGTCGCCCGGACCGCCTGCGCACCGCTCGCGCCCTGCGGCACGTAGAAGAGCGACAGGGTGTTGGGCGCCTCGCCGGGGTTGAACACCCGCGCGTCGGACAGAAAGAACTTCGTACCCTGGACCCGCCCGACGACGGGAAGGACTCGAGCCGCGGCGTTACGCGGGATCGCCACGGCGGGCTGACCCGCCGTCAGCCGGACGGCGAAATTCCGGATGTGCCCCTCCACACCGGGGACCTCGTCGGTCACTTCGAGCGTCCAGGTCCCGTTCGCGAGCTTCGCCTCGAAGGCCTTGAGCGACTGGGCGGCGCCGAGCGTGCGTCCGTAGATGGCGTTGATGGGCCGTCCGGGAGATCCGGTCCGATCGTGGAGGCGCACGCGGGTGCCGTCCGGGCCGATGAGCGTCGCAACGATCTGCCGGGGGTCGTCGTGCTCGATCTCGACCACCGCCGCGACGCTCGCGAGGTTGCCGGAGAAGCCCGAGATCGTCGCCGTCGCCGTCACGGCCGCGGACGTGCCGTCCGGCAACGCCACGGGCGTCCCGTCGAACGCGCCGAAGGCCTCGTCGGGAAGGTCGATCGCCGCGAGCACGTCGACGCGCGGCGCGAGAACGCCGTTGCGGTCGTCGGAGACGGGCCGGCCCGTCGCACGCAGGAGGCTCGCGACCGCCGAAGGAGACAGGCCGGGCCGCGCCTGACGCAGGAGCGCCGCGGCGCCGGCGACGGCAGGCGCCGCGACCGAGGTTCCGTGGAACTCTTCGGCGGCGCCGCCGAGCGTCTCGACGTTCCAGAAGGCTCCGGGCGCGAGGAGGGCGAGGCTCGAAGCCGAGTTGGAGAAGCACACGATCGAATCGGGCCCGACCGAGTGATCCCCGCAGAACTCGTTTGCCCCGGCGCCCCAGGAGACCGACGTGAAGAAATCGGGATAGACCGCGCCGACCCCCAACGCGCCGGACAGGCAGGCCGGCGCCGAGATGGCGTTCGTCACGCCTTCATTGCCGGCGGCCGCCGTCAGCACGACACCGGCGGCGTTCAGGGCCTCGACCGCCGCCGCGTACTGCGGAATCTCCGCGTCGCAGTAGCCGTGGTCCCGTCCGTCGAAGGGCGTCGAGCCGAAGGAGAGATTGACGGTGCCGATGTCGAACTCGTCGCGGTGGGCGAGCACCCAGTCCATCGCGGCCAGGATGTCGGAGTCCTGGGCCGTTCCGCAGCTCGTGGTCGGGGAGATCTTCAGCGCGACGAGCCGGGCCGCGGGCGCGACCCCGGCGGGGCCGGCCGCGACCGACGCCACGGACGTGCCGTGGCCCTCGCAGTCCATGGGGTCCGCGTCGTCGTCGCCGAGGTCGGCGCCGCCGACCACCTTCGCGTTCGGAAACGCGGCGCCGCCGAGGCCCGGAGCGTTGTAGTCGACCCCGGTATCGAGAATGGCGATCGTCTGACCCGATCCGTCCAATCCGCGGGCGTTGGCGTCGCTCGATCGGATGAGCCGCTGGGCGGCCTGAGGCTCCGTATCGGAGGCGTAGCGGACCGCGTCGAGCGTGATCCAGGCGACGTCGGAACGGTTCGCGAGCGCGAGGACGGACGTCCGCGTCGCGCGCGCCGCGAAGGCGGAGAAGCCGGTGTACTGGCGGCGCAGACGCACGGTTCCGGGGCGCATCGCGGCGAGGATCCGCCGCTGGGCCTCGAGGCGGCTCTCCGCGTCGCGCCGCGGAAGGCGCTCCCGCAGAGCCGCGGCCTCCCGAATCCCGACGAGAACGTCGAGCGTCGCGTCGCCCCGCCGGAGCGCGGCGAGGACGGAAGCGTCGGCGCGCGGAACACTCGCGGGCTCGACGATCCGCGAGACCGCGCGCGCCGGGAGCACCGCCGTCCAGAGGAGCGCGGCCGCGATGAGCCGGGTGTTCAAGGTTCTTCGTTCGCCTCGCGATGGGAACCGACTGAGCTTAAGGCATTCCGCAGCGGTCGCGGGCGTCATTTCGCCACGCGGTATCTTAAGGACGATGCGCGCCGTGTTCGCGGATTGTCACGTCGGCCGCCGCCCGGGCGACGAAGGGCCGTTTCTCGAGGCCCTCGAAGCCGCCCGCCGGCGAGGAGTGAGCCGCATCACGCTGCTCGGCGACATATTCCATTTCTTCATCGCTCACCCGAAATTCGAGACTCCCGCCATCGCCCGCTTCCTCGAGACGGTCCGGCGGCTGGCGGCCGGCGGCGTCCCCGTGACCTACGTCGAGGGCAACCGCGACTTCTTTCTGCGCGGAAGCTACGTCGAGAAGGACTTCGGCCGGGTCTGTGACGAGGAGGTCTTCGAGGCCGGCGGCGTCCGCTTTCTCGCGACGCATGGCGACCTGCTGAACGAGAAGGACATCCCGTACCGCTTCTGGCGCTTCCTGTCGAAGAACCCGCTCTCCCGCGCCGCGATCGGCGTCGTCCCGAAAGACGCCGGCAACCGTCTGGTCTGGAAGGTGGAGGCGCGCCTGTATCGCTCCAACTTCAAGCACAAGTCGCGGCTTCCGGTGGAAATGATTCGCGACTTCGCGGCGCGCCGGTTCCGCTCGGGGATCGACGTCCTGCTTCTCGGGCACTTCCACAAGTCCTGGAGCGAGCGCGTCGACGGCGGTCGCGTCGAGATCCTGCCGGCCTTCGTCGAAGAGCGGCGCTGGATGGAGATCGCGGACGACGGCTCCACGTCGCTCGTCTCTCTCTAGCTCTGGCATTCGCCGCGGCATGACGGACTACCTCGCGATTCCGCCGGCGCGGGAGATGGCGGGGGAGCTGCGCGTCCCCGCTTCGAAAAGCGCCACGAATCGCGCGCTCCTGGCCGGAGCGCTGAGCTCGGAGGCTCTCGAGATCGCGGGACCTCTCGACAGCGACGACACGGCGGCACTGCGGCGCTGCCTCGCGGCGATGGGAGCGAAGATCACGGAGGTCCGCGGAGGCCTGGCGGTCCGCGGTCCGCTTTCCGGCCCGGCCGGAGGTCCGGCGGCTCTCGACGCGGGCGATTCCGGGACCGCGGCCCGCTTCCTCGCCGCCGCCGCCGCCGCCGTTCCGGGGCGCTTCGCGCTCACCGGATCCGCCCGGCTGCGCGAGCGTCCGATCGGCGAGCTCGTCGATGCGCTCCGCAGCGCCGGAGCGCGGATGGAGTACGCCGGTCAGGAAGGATGTCTCCCGCTCTCGATCGAAGGCGGATCGCTCACCTCCGGAACGATCACCGTCGACGCCTCACGCTCGAGCCAGTTCTTCTCGGCGCTCCTCCTCGCGGCGCTCGCGGTCGACGGCGGCCTCACCGTGCAGGCCTCCGGCGCGGTGGCTTCGGCGCCGTACGTGGGCATGACGGTCCAGACGCTGCGCGACCTGGGGCACGATGTGTCCGAGGACGGCGGTGCGATCCGTGTCCGCCGCGGGTCGAGCACTCGCATCGAGATACGACGTTCCGGGAGACTACTCGTCCGCCGTCCCGCTGCTCGCGGCGGTCACCGCGGTCGGCGGCCGGATACGCCTCACCGGCCTGCGGTGGCCGTCGGCCGACGCGGACGCCCGCGCCCTGCCGGTGCTCGAATCGATGGGCCTCGCCCTCGCCGGATCGAAGGACGGCATCGAAGCGTCGGCTCCGGGACGAGCCCCGAGGCCGGTCTCCGTCCGCGCGACCGAATTTCCCGACGCCGTGCCCGCGCTCGCCGCCGTCGCGGCGCTCGCCGAAGGCCGGAGCCGCTTCGACGGCGTCGGCCACCTGCGGCTGAAGGAGAGCGATCGCATCGGCGCGCTGGTCGAGATCCTGACGCTCGGCGGGAGCGAGACGCGTGCGCGGACGGCGACGCGCTCGTGGTCGAAGGACCGGCCGCGACCGAGTGCCAGGCGTCGGTCGCGGCTGCCGACGCATCGGGATCACCGCATGGCCATGGCGGCCGCGATCCTCTCGCTGCGACTCCCGTCGCTCCTCGTCGAGAATCCCGCGTGCGTTTCGAAGTCGTACCCGTCTTTCTTTCGGGACCTCGAGCGGCTCTGTGTACGTTGAGCGCGAGCTGACGAACGGAGACACGTTCGCGACAATAAGAAAGCAGAAGGCGACATGATTTCGTGCCGACGCCGCGTGCCGACGACGCCCCCGAGAGATTCCGCATCGCTCTCTGCCGCGAGAGATGGCTCGAATTCGCGGCCCTCGAGCACGAGACCCTCCTTCCCGTAGAGGACTTCGCTCTTTCCGAGGATCCCGTCGGAGACGAGCTCCTCGTGCGGCGCGCACCGCTGCCGGGCGGCGGTCGCCCGCTTTCGGCCGCTCGAATTCCACGGCCCGCGCGAGCGGCGCTGCTCCTGCAGGCCGCGGCGGCCGCGGCCTTCTTCGGCGCGCGCGGATTCCCGCTGTCGCCCGAGGACTTCGAGCACGCCGTCTGGGACGGTGATGGCGGCGCGGCCCGATTCTGGCTGACACGCACGCCGGCGTCCGTCCGCGCACCGGCCGCCGCGGACACGCCGTCGCCGGAGGCGCTCCGTGCCGTGGTCCGGCGTCTGTTCGCGGGGGAGAGCGGCCGACTTTCTCCGGAAGGCGCCCGAACCCTCGCCGCGGCCCTCGAGGCTTCCGAAGCGACGTGGAAGCGACCCGAGCACTGGGTCGCGTCGGTCCTCCGCGCCTTTCCGGAGCTCGCGGCGGCGCAGGCCGCGAACGCGCGCGAGCGCTGCCTGGGTTTCGCGTCCGAAGCCCTGCGCAGCCCTCGGGCGCGGGCGCTCGCCGAGAAGGCGCGGGCGATCCTGCGCGGCCGGGCGCCGCGCCTCTTCGAAGCGGGAAGCTCGCCGCTGACCCCCGGAGGCGCGTTGCGCCTCCTCCCTCCGGCCGATGGTCCGGCGGACGCGGCCCACCGCCTGAAGTCCCTCGCGACGATGACTTCGAGGCGAGCGCCCAGCTGGATCGCCGTGGAGCCCGAGACATGGGACCCGGTTTCGCGCCGCGCGTTCGAGGCCGCGAGACATTCTCTCGCTCTCGCTCGCGACGGCCATCTCGAGGTGATCGTCGTTCCGGGAGCCCTTCCGGCTCCCGACTCCCCGTCGGAATGGCGGCGAGCGGCCTGGGTTCCCTGCGGAAGCCTCGCCGGCTCGGTCCGGTTCTACGAGGGGCTCTCGGCCGCCGCGTCGTCGCACTCTCATCGGGCGCGCTCGCTGATCCGGGGAGTGCTCGGAGGCCGCTTCTGGGCGTCGTTCGCGGCGGACCCCACGGGCGACGCGCCGCTTCCTCCGGCTCTCTTCGAAGCCGTGCCCTCGGCTTCGCCCCCGACGCGCCGCGAACGAGACCTCGCCTCGCGCGATCCGGGGCTGCGCATCGAGCGCCTGCTCGAGGAGGGCCGGACGGAAGCGGCGCTGCGCGAGGCCGAGAGCTGGGTGGCCGCATTCCCGAACCGGCCGGCGGTCGCGTGGTTTTCCCTCGCCGCGCATCTCGCGGCGCGCCTCGGGGCCTCGGGCGCCCCGGCGCCCGCCTGGCTCGAAGCGATCGAGGCCGAGCGGGAGATCGTCGGCGGGCGCCCGGCCGAGGCGAAGGGGCGTCTCGAGCGGGTCGTCCGGGCTCTGGACGCGGATGCCGGGCTGCGGCGCCGGTGCCGGCTGCGCGCGGCCGAGATCACAGTCATGCAGGGCCAACCGGGCGAGGCGGCGCGGCGGGCGGCGGAATTTCGCCGAATGCATCCCGAAGCGCCGGCCGCCGAATCGGTGCGAGCCCTGCGTCTCGGCGCCGCCGGATTCTCGCGTGAGGGTCGCGTGGACTGCGCGCTCGCTCTTCTGGACGAGGCCGAGCGGCTCGGGCGAGCCCTCCCCGTCGAAGACGCCGTGGAGACGGCGCTGGCCCGAGCGCGGGTGTTCGCGCTGGCGGGCCGCCTCGAGGAGGAGTCCGCCGTCTACGAGTCCGTTCGTCCGATCGCTCTCGGCGCGGAGGACGACGGGCTCGCCGCGCGATTCCTTTCCCAGGAGGCGCGCGGCCTGCTCGACCGCCGCGAGTACGCGCGTGCGATCGTCCGTTTCGAGGAAGCGATGGCGGCTTCGGCGGCGGATCCCGCGGAGCGCGCGGCGCTGGCCCTCGATCTTTCCGCCGCGCTGTACCACTCCGGGCGAACGGCCGAATGCGAGAGGGCCCTCGAGAGCGCGCTCGGCGGCGGCGGCCTCGGCCGGACGCGAGGATCTTCTCCGTATCGCCCGGGGCAACCGGGTCGAGATCCTCGTGAACCGATGCGCCTGGGACGAGGCGACGTCGGAGATCGCGGCGCTCGCGAGGAGCGCACGGGCGGAGCGGGACGACATGCGTCTGCTCATCGCGCTGCATCACGGGAGCCGGCTGGCCCTGCGGCGGGGATTTCTCGCCGACGCCGCGCGCGAAAACGCGGAGGCCCGGCGTGTCGCCGACGCCGTCTCCGACCGGCTCGAGATCGGCGAGCTGTGGCTGGAAGAGGGCGACCGCCGACTCTACGAGGGCGACGCCGACGCCGCGGTGGCCGCGTGGGAGCTCGCCGCGGCGGCGCCTTCGGATCGATGCGACCGGGAGCGGCTCGCCCGGGAGCGTCTCGCGGAGGCGGCCTGGCGGAGCTCCGGCGGCCCGCCGCGCGCCGCCTGGGACGAGCTCGAAGGTCTGTTCGCGCGCGACCCGTACGCCGCCTCCGAGACGGTGGTGCGGTGGACGCGGCTCTTCTCGGAGGCGGCGATCCCCGCGCGCTGGCGCGAACGCGCGGCGCGATGCCTCCGGGAATCCGGGGGCGCGGAGCTCGCCGCGCGTGTCTTCGGTCCGCCTCCGGCCGAGGTTCGGAGCGACTCGCTTCGACCCCTGCGCGCCGCGGTGCTCGCGGTTCTCTCGCGGCGAGACGCCGACCCTCGATGGAGCGCTCGGCCGCCTGGGCCTCGAGGGTCTCGCGGTCCGGGACGCGCACGGCCGCGAGGTTCTCGCGTTCGGGAGCCTCCCTTCGGCGGAGGGCGCCGCCTGGCATCCTCTCGAAGCCGGCGCGGCCCGCTTCTCGATCGCGCTCCATCCGGCGCCGCCGCGCGAAGTCCTCGCGTCCGTCGCGCTGCTTCTCGAGACGCTCCTGTATCGGAACACCCTGAATCGGAATAACGGAAGTGCGGAATCGACGGGCTCTCCGCCGGCGAGCCGGGTCCACGAGTGGAAGCGGCTCGGGATCGTGACCGGCGACGCGTCGATGGAGGAGCCCTACGCTCCGGCTGAATCGATTCGCGCCTCAGGACGTCACCGTCGTGATCCTCGGCGAGTCGGGCTCGGGAAAAGAAGCCGTGGCGCGAGCGATTCATCGCCTCTCGCGCCGTTCGGCGGGCCCGTTCACGGCCGTGAACGTGGCCGCGATTCCCGGCGGCGTTCTCGAAAGCGAGCTGTTCGGCCATGCGCGGGGCGCATTCACCGGAGCGGAGAAGGAGCGCCGGGGACTGCTCGAAGAGGCTGCCGGCGGGACGATCTTCTTCGACGAGATCGGCGATCTCGACCTGGCCCTGCAGGTCAAGCTCTTGCGGGCGCTCCAGGAACGGGAGCTGAGGCGCGTCGGCGAGAACCGCCCGCGTCCGATCGACGTCCGCGTCGTTTCCGCGACGTCGCGCGACCTGGCTCGGGACGTCGAGGCCGGGCGCTTCCGGGAGGATCTCTTCTACCGCCTCCACGTTGCGGTGATCCGGCTGCCGCCCCTGCGCGAGCGCGGCCGGGACGCGCTGCTTCTCGCGCGGTACTTTCTCGAACGCTACGCCCGCGACTACGGGAAGGGCGTCCTGTCGCTCTCCCCGGAGGCCGCGGCGGCGATCGCGTCCCACGGATGGCCGGGCAACGTGCGCGAGCTGCAGAACGCCATGGCGCAGGCGGTGGCGCTCTGCGACGCCGCGTCCTTCGTGACGCGGGAGATGCTGCCGGATTGCGTGCGGCCCGTCCGCGCCGCGGCGTCCCGGCCGGGGGGCTATCGCGCCCGCGTGGACGCGCACCGGCGCGACCTCATCGCCGACGCGCTGGACCGTGCCGGTGGGAATCGCAGCCGGGCCGCGAGAGAGCTGGGGCTGTCGCGGCAGGCGTTGCTGTACCTGATCCGGGAACTGAAGGTGGAGGTGAAGAAGAGTTGAAGCGTTGAGCGTTGAGGGTTGAGCGGGCGACGCTCGGACTCTCAACCTTCAACTCTTAACTCTCAACTCTCAACCTATACTCCCCCCGTGATCTCGCTCCTCGACATCGTGGGGCCCGTGATGGTGGGCCCGTCGTCTTCTCACACCGCCGGCGCCTGCCGGCTGTCCCGCGTGGCCCGCGCGCTGCTCGAGGAAGAGCCCGTCGAGGCGCGGTTCGAGCTCCACTCGGCGTTCGCGAAGACGATGCGCGGCCACGGCACGGACCGCGCGCTCGTCGCGGGCACGCTCGGGTTCGAGGTCGACGACGCGCGCATCAAGGACGCGCTCGATCTGGCCCGGGAACGGGGCCTGGCCTTCCAGTTGAAGCCCAGGAACATGGGGCCCGAGGCCCACCCGAACAGCGTGGCGATCCACCTGCGCGGGGCCACGCGCGCCATCTCGATCCTGGGCGCGTCGACCGGCGGAGGCATGATCGAGATTCGCGAGGTCGACGGCTTTCCCGTCGCGTTGTCGGCCAAGGATCCCTGCCTGCTGCTCTTCTACGAGGACCGGCCCGGCGTCGTGATGCGCGCTTCCGAGATCATCGGCCGCCGCGGCATCAACATCGCGTCGATGGAGGTCCTGCGCCGGGGAAAAGGGGAGCAGGCGTTCATGCGCATCGATCTCGATGCGCCCCTCCCCGCGGACGACGTCGACGCCCTCAAGGCGATGCCGGGCATCCACCGCGTGCACGTGCTCGATCGCGTGGCCGGCGGCGCCCCCATCACATAGGAGACCGTTCATGCCTCAGCTCGAATCCTTCGCCGATCTGCTCGCCGTCGCCGAGGAGAGCGGGAAGCCCCTCGACGTGATCTTCCTCGAGCAGGAAGCGGCGGAGCGCGACCTGTCCGCCGAGCGCGTGTTCGAGACGTTCCTCGACCGATGGGCGATCATGAAGGACTCGGTTCGCCGGGGTCTCGCGGGAGGGAAATCCTTCTCGGGCCTCGTCGGCGGCGACGCGAAGAAGGTCATCGAGTTCACCCGCGACGGCGACATCGCCGGGGGCCGTCTCGTCGCGCGGGCGATCGCCTACTCGATCGCCGTGCTCGAGGAGAATTCGCGCATGGGAATCATCGTCGCCGCCCCGACGGCCGGCGCCGCGGGCATGGTCCCGGGCACGCTGCTCGCGATCTCCGAGGAGCGCGGGTTCTCGGACGTCGAAACGGCCCGGGGGCTCGTGGTCGCCGGAGGCTTCGGCGCCCTGGTGGCGGCCAAAGCGGAGCTGTCCGGGGCGGCGGGCGGCTGCCAGGCCGAGCAGGGCGTGGGCGCCTCGATGGCCGCGGGAGCCCTGGCGTTCCTGCTCGGGGGGACGCCGGCCATGAGCGTGCATGCGGCGGCGCTGACCCTGCAGAACACGCTCGGCCTGGCCTGCGACCCGGTCGCGGGCCTCGTCGAAGTGCCCTGCGTCGTGCGCAACGGCTTCACGGCCATGCTCGCGCTCGCGGGCGCGCAGACGGCCCTCGCCGGCGTGGAGAGCGTGATCCCGATGGACGAAGTGGTGGAGGCCATGGTCAAGATCGGCGAGGCCATGCCCCGGAGCCTCAAGGAGACCGCCGACGGCGGCCTGGCGATGACGCCGACCGGGTGCCGTATCCGCAACCAGCTCTACGCGATCCGGTGACGCGCGAGCGCCTCCGGCTTCCGTGGGCGCTCCTGCTGCTCGGCGCGTGCGCTCTCGCCTACGCCAACGGGCTGACCGGCGCATTCACCTACGACGACAAGGCGATCGTCCGGGACAACTTCCGGCTGCGGTCTCCCGAGCGCGTCGTCGACCTCTTCACCACGCAGTATTTCGGAGGCGCGAAGGGCACCGGCACGGCCTACCGTCCGCTGCTTCTGCTCTCGTTCGCCGCGCAGTGGTGGATCCACGGCGCAGATCCGGTTCCCTTCCACGTCGTCAATCTCCTGTGGCACGCCGCGGCGACGCTGCTCCTGGCCCGGCTGCTCCTGCGCCTCGCGCCGCCGCCGGTCGCCGTCGGGGCCGCCCTCCTCTTCGCGGTGCACCCGATACACGTCGAGGCGGTGACCAGCATCGTCGGCCGAGGCGAGACGCTCGCCGCGACCCTGGTTCTGGGATGTCTGCTCTGCGCGCTGCGTTTCGTCGACGGGGGACCGAGGCGGTGGTGGGCCTGGGCCGGAGCGCTGCTGCTCTATTTCCTGGGCAACCTCACGAAGGAGAGCGCGGCGGTCGCGCCGGCGCTGTTGTTCCTGATTCTGGCGTGGTCCGGGTCCGATTCAAAGGAGCCCGATTCCAGGGAGTCGGATTCGAATGGCCTGGGTCCGCGATTGCGCTCCGCGTTCTCGCGCGGCCTCCCGTTCTACGTCGGCGCGGCCCTCGTTCTGGGAGCGGTCTTCTGGATACGCTCCGGGGTGCTCGGCGGGCCTCTGAAGTCGGAACGCACCGGCATTTTCGAGCTCGAGAATCCCTTCGCGCCGCTTCCGCCGCTCGTCCGGAGCTTGAATGCCTGCGCGGTGTTCGTCCGGACGCTCGGACGGCTGGCGCTTCCCCTGCGGCTCTCGTCGGACGAGTCGGCCTGGTCCATCCGGGCGCTCGGCCTCGCGGATCCCACGGCCTGGGCCGCGGCGGGATTGCTCCTGCTGCTCGGGGTTGCGGCGCTTCGCAGGCTCCGCGAGAAGTCTTTGCCGGCGCTGGGCTTTCTCTTCATGGCTGTGGCGGCCCTGCCGACCTCGAACCTGCTCTTTCCGACGGGAACGATCTTCGCCGAAAGACTCGCCTACCTGCCGTCGGCCGGCTTCTGCCTGATCGCGGCTTCCTGGATCGCCGGTTCCGCCCCGGCGTTCGACGCGCTGCCGCGGAGACGTCTCGCCGTCCTCGGCGCCGCGACCCTGCTTCTGTCGATGCGCACGATCGTCCGCAATCCCGTGTGGGCCAGCGACGAGGCGCTCTTCACGAACATGCTCCGGGTTTCTCCGAAGAGCGCCAAGGCGCACTACGACTATGCCTACATGTCGGCGCAGACCGGGCACCCGCGCCGTGCGCTCGAGCACTACGTCCGGGCGACCGAGATCTATCCGGGGTACTGGGACGCCTGGGCGGGACGAGGCCGGATGGAGCGCGAGCTCGGGGATCCCCGCGCGTCGCTTCGCGCCTACGAGGAAGCGTTGAGGATCGCTCCGACCTACGAGAACGGATTCTTCGGCGTCGGACTCGCGAAGGAGGCCCTCGGCGACACGGCCGGGGCGGAGCGCGCGTACCGGGACGGTCTCCGCCAGAACCCGCGGTCGCTGCCGCTGGCGTATCGCCTCGCGCTCATCCTCGCGGCGGAGCGCCGGCCCGTCGCGCTCTATGCCTGGCGTCGAGCCCTGGCGATCGAGCCCAGGTCGGCGGCGGCGCGCGAGGGCCTGCGCGCCTGGGAAGTCAGTGGACGCGATCCCCGGGGCCCGGCGGCGCGGCCTTAGGCGTCGTTTCGTGCGCGTGCTTGAGCCGGGCGGCGCGTTCCCGCCGAAGTGCGGCCCTCGCGGCGACCCGGGGATGGCGGCGATGGTAGAGGCGGAGAGCGCCGAGCATGATCCAGTACGACGCGAGCGCGAGGATGACCGCGAGCAGCGTCGTGCCCAGAAGGAACGACGTCAGGCGGGGACGGAACCCGGGCCCGCGGAAGGAGATCCAGAAGTCCTGGTGCAGGATGCGCTCCCACTGGAGCGGCGGGACGCGAGTCGTGCTGTAGCCGAGGAGCGCCCGTCCCACCCGGTAACCGACGGCGAAGAAGGGCGGCAGCGTCCAGGGGTTTCCCACGAGCGAGCCCAGGACCGTGTCCAGCCGGCTCAGACGGAACAGCGACGCGAGGACGATCGCGAGCAGGAAGTGGAAGCCGATGAACGGCGAGAGGCCGATGCCGACGCCCAGCGCGACCGCCGCGGCGACGCGTTCCGGCGACTCCTGACGCCCCATCAGGTCCAGGAGCAGCTTGAGGCTGCGGCGCCGAAGCGACAGCCGGCGCTTCCGAGGCTCGGTGCCGGGCTCCGGGGGCACGACCACGTCGGTCATCGCGCGGCCTCGAAGTGGTCGTGGCCGAGAGACGCGATGTCGCGCTCGCCGCGCGAGTCGGACAGCACGGCGCCGCTTCCCGAGCTCACGCGTCCGATCGCGCGGATCGGAACCCCGAGAGCGTCGGCCTTTTCGCCGAGCCGCGGGGCGTCGGCCTCCCGCACGGTGAAGAGCAGCTCGTAGTCGTCGCCTCCGCCGACCGCGAGCTCGATCGGATCGACGCCCGCCGCGGCGGCGAAAGCCGCCAGAGCGGGGGAGATCGGAAGGCGCTCGCGTTCGAGCCTCAGGCGAACGCCCGAGGCCCGCGCGAGACGGCCGGCGTCGAGGCCGAGACCGTCGGAGACATCGATCGCGGCCGTGGCGAGGCGCTCGCGCCCGAGCCAGGCCCCGAAGGCGACACGGGGCTCGGGGTCGCGAAACGCGGCGAGGAGACGCTGCCGGTCGGCGGCCGCGAGCCCGGGAACATCCGGCGGCGCCGCCGCGGCGAGCCGGAGCCCGGCGGCCGCTTCGCCCGGATGACCGGTGACGTAGACGAGATCGCCCGGGGAGGCGCCGGAACGCGTCAGCGGATCGCCGGCCGGCCGTCCCCAGAAGGCGATCGAGATGACGAGAAGGGGCGCCGCCGAGAGGTCTCCGCCCGCGAGCGTCGCTCCGTGGGCCGCCGCGCGGGCGATCGCGCCGCGCACGATGCCGAGGGGCACCTCTTCGCCGCGTTCCGGCGGCACGGCGATCGAGAGGAGAAAGAACTCGGGCTCGGCTCCCATGGCGGCGAGATCCGAGAGGTTGACGGCCACCGCCCGGCGGCCGAGCCGTTCGGGGTCCTCGCCCGGAAGGAAGTCGACGCCTTCGACGAGCATGTCGGTCGTCGCGGCCAGAAGGCCCGCCGCCCGGGCCACGACGGCCGCGTCGTCGCCGGGACCGATCGTGAGGCCGGGGGATGTCGTCGCGAGGGCCCGGATCTTCTCGACGATCCGGTCTTCGCGGCTCACCGTGCTCACCGCGATCACGCGCGCGGCGCGGCGGGCGCCCGGCGACGGGCCGGAGCCGAGACCGGGATCTCGCGGCCGGACTTCTCGGGCGGCTTGTCGGCCGCTTCGGAATCGGTGCTCGAAGGCGGCTCCGGCGGCATCACGGCGATCGACAGGACTTCTTCCATGTTGTCGACGTAGCGGAACGTGATCCCGTGCAGGATGCGCGGCGAGATCTGCACGACGTCGCGCCGGTTCATCTTCGGGAGGACGATCGTCGTGATCTTGGCCGCCCGGGCGGCGAGGACCTTTTCCTTGACGCCCCCGATCGGCAGGACCTCGCCGCGAAGCGTGATCTCTCCGGTCATCGCGACGTCCCGGCGCACCTTGCGGCCGGTGAAGGCCGAGATCATCGCGGTGGCGATCGTGATGCCGGCGGAGGGCCCGTCCTTGGGGATGGCCCCCTCGGGCACGTGGACGTGCACGTCGTGCGTCTCGAAGAAGTCGTGCTTGATGTCGAGCTCCGAGGCGTGGGCGCGCGCGTAGGACATCGCGGCCTGCGCCGACTCCTTCATGATGTCTCCGAGCTGCCCCGTCAGCCGCAGCCCGCCCTTGCCGCGGACGGCGAGCGACTCGACGAACAGGATGTCGCCGCCGACCGAAGTCCAGGCCAGGCCCGTGGCCACGCCGACCTGATCCTGCTTGAGCTGCTCGTCGCGGAAGTGCTTCACGGGACCGAGCATCTTCTCCACGGAAGCCCCGCTGATCCGGTAACGGCGGCTCTTGCCCTTGGCGACCGAGACGGCGACCTTGCGGCAGATGGATCCGATCTCGCGCTCGAGGTTGCGCAGGCCGGCCTCGCGCGTGTAGGCCTCGATGATCTTCTCGACGCCCGAGTCGGTGAACTCGATCGACGCGTCCGTGATGCCGTTCTCGTCCATCTGCTTGGGGATCAGGTGGCGGCGGGCGATGGCCTTCTTTTCCTCGAGCGTGTACCCGGAGAGGCGGATCACCTCCATCCGGTCGAGGAACGCGGGCTGGATGGGGTCGAGGACGTTCGCCGTGGCGATGAAGAGGACGCGCGACAGGTCGTACGGCACCGAGAGGTAGTGATCGCGGAACGAGAAGTTCTGTTCCGGATCCAGGACCTCGAGGAGCGCGGCGGACGGGTCGCCCCGGTAGTCGGCGCCGATCTTGTCGATCTCGTCCAGCATGAACACCGGGTTCGACGTCCCGGCCTGATGGAGGCCCTGGATGATCCTTCCGGGCATGGCGCCGACGTAGGTCCGGCGATGGCCCCGGATCTCGGCCTCGTCCCGCACGCCGCCCAGCGACAGCCGCACGAACTTGCGGTCGAGGGCGCGGGCGACCGAGCGGCCCAACGACGTCTTGCCCACGCCCGGCGGCCCGACGAAACAGAGGATCGGGCCCTTCAGGCTCTGCTTCAGGGCGTGGACCGCGAGGAACTCGAGGATGCGCTCCTTGACCTTCTCGATGTCGTAGTGGTCCTCGTCCAGGATCTTGCGGGCGCGGTCGATGTCCTTGGAGTCGTCGGAAACGTTGCTCCAGGGAAGCCCGGTCATCCAGTCGAGATACGTGCGGATGATCGCCGTCTCGGCGGAGTCGGGATGGCTGCGCTCGAGCCGCTTGATCTGCTTTTCGATCTCGGTCGCGGCCTCCTGCGGGATCTTCTTGTCGACGATGACCTTGCGGAACGCGTCGAGCTCTTCGGAGATCTCCTCGCCTTCGCCGAGCTCCTGCTGGATCGCCCGGAGCTGCTGTCGCAGGTAGTACTCGCGCTGCGACTTGTCCATTTCGCCGCGGGCCTGCGTCGAGATCTCCTGCTGCATCGTCAGGACGGTGATCTCTTTGGCGAGGTTGTCGTTGACGAGCCGCAGGCGCTCGATCGGATCCGTCGATTCCAGGATCTTCTGCGCCTCTTCGAGCTTCAGGTCGAGGTTGGAGGCGGCGAGGTCCGCCAGGCGCGCGGGATCGTCGAGGTTCCCGGCGATGACCATCACTTCCGGAGAGATGCTCTTGCCCAGCGAGACGGACTTCTCGAGGTTCTGCTTGACGCTCCGCAGCAGGGCCTCGTGCTCGGGCGGGAGCTCCTCGCTGGCCGCGCTCTCTTCGAGGCGCGTGATCTTGGCCTTGATGTAGGGCTCTTCGGCGAGCGTCGAGTCGAGGCGGGCGCGCGAGAGGCCCTGGACGAGGAGGCGGATGCGCCCGTCGGGGAGCTTCAGCATGCGCATGATCGCCGCGACCGTGCCGACGGGGTAGAGGTCTTCGGGACGCGGCGAGTCGTTCTGCGCGTCCTTCTGGGCGACCAGCATGATGATGCGCTGCTCGGCGAGGGCCGCGTCCACCGCGTTGATGGACTTCTCGCGGGACACCGAGAGCGGCAGGATGATGAACGGGAAGACGACGACGTCCTTCAGACGGCAGGACGGGAAGGATGTCCGGGATCGGAAGATCGGATTCCCGCTCGGTGGCGGCGACCTCTTTTTCTTCGAGCTCGGCCACGCGCTACTCCTCGTGCTCCGAGGACACCGGAATTTCGATTTCCTTTTCGCGCAGGTCCGGTACGCGCGGGAGAACGACCTCGAGGATGCCGTGCTTCATGCGGGTCTTCGCATGATGCGAGTTGACGGGACGGGGGAGCGGCACCGACTTCACGAAGCCCCCGAAGTAGCGCTCCATGCAGAAGAAACGCATTCCTTCCCGCGTCCGGATGCGGCCCTTCTTGGTGCCGCGGATCAGGAGGACCTTTCCGCGGATCGACACCTTGACGTCCGCGGCCTCGACGCCCGGCAGCTCGGCGAGGACGCGGATCGTCTCGCCGTCGTCGAGGACGTCGACGTTGGGATCCCAGGACGCCGTTCCGGCGGGCGTGCCGACCGAGTTGTTCGTCTCGACGAACGCGGCGAAGAGGCGGTTGAGCTCACCCTGAAGGCGGGAGAGCTCGACGATCGGGCCGTAGAACCGAGCGGTGCGTTTCACCTTGGCCTTTCGCTTGTCGAGTTCGGGATCCCTCGCGCCTTTGGCGCTCGGGATGACCTCGTGGGGCTTCGCCTCACGAGGTCACCTTCTCCCCTCGGCCGATCAGGGTCTTCAGCTCGTTCATGAACTCGTCGACGTCCTCGAACTTCCGGTACACGGACGCGAAGCGGACGTAGGCGACCTTGTCGAGATCTCGGAGGCGGTCCATGACGATGGCTCCCACCCTGGCCGTCGCGAGCTCGCGCTCCTCGGCGTCGTGCAGGAGGTTTTCCACCTCGTCGACGATCCGGTCGAGCTCGACGGAGGGAACGGGCCGTTTCTCGCAGGCCTTGACCAGCCCGGCGCGCAGCTTGTTCCGGTCGAACCGCTCCCGCCGGCCGTCGTTCTTGACCAGCATGTACGGGATTTCCTCGATGGTCTCGTAGGACGTGAAGCGCCGTCCGCAGGCGGTGCACTCCCGGCGGCGGCGGATGACTTCGCCCTCGCGGCTTTCCCGGGAATCCACGACGCGGTCGTCGACGGCGGAGCAGAAGGGACACTTCATCCGGGATGAGCTTACCCGAGAAGCCGTCTCAGGGCGCGGGTTTGACGAGGCTGGAGAACCCCTCCCGGCGCGCCGGGCTCGAGGCGAAGAGGCCGAATCCGATGATCGAGATCGGAACGAACGACACGGCGTGGGCGATGAGCGCGACCCCGGTGGCGGTCGCGATCGGAACCTGGAAGACGCTGGTGAGGGCGAACTGGACCGCCGCGTGGTATCCGCCCACGCCGCCGGGCGTCGGCACGAAGAGGCCCAGGACGGCCGCCGTCGTCACGACGAACGCGGCCGAGATCGGCAGCTCCAGCCCGAACGCGCGCATGATGCAGTAGATCTGGATGTTGATCACCATCCACATCGCGAGCGAGCCCGCGCCGACGAGGACGCGCCAGGCGGGGCGTCTTCAGCGAGGCGAAGCCGTCCAGAAAAGTGTGGGCGATGCGCTCGGCGGCCGGGCGAAGACGCTCCGGCAGGATCCGGAACATGCGGCCGACCAGGCGCTCCGTCGTCGTCCGCCACGCCACGGCGAAGAGCGCCACGACGATGGCTCCGACGGCCACGGCCCCCGCGAGGACCCGTACCCGTGTGGACCCGAGCGAGCCCATCCGCGACGCGTCCGGGCCGGCGAGGGCGAAGGCGAAGAACGAAAGCTGCGCGAGCGCGTCGAGGACCCTCTCGAAGAGGATCGAGGCGAACAGCGCCGAGAAGGGGAGGCCGCGTTCGCGGGCCAGCAGCGCGGGCCGCAGCACTTCACCGGCGCGGGCCGGCAGCACGGTGTTGGCGGCGAAACCGATCGCCGTCGCCCGAAACGCCGGGAAGAACGGCACCTCTCCGACGGGCCGCAGGATCCAGATCCAGCGCGTGGTCCGTATGACGAAGACGAACAGAGAGAGCGCCACGGCGGCCAGCAGCCAGGGAGTCGAGATCGCCGCGATCTGCCGCCCGATGTCCGCGAGGGGAACGCGAGACAGGAAAAACGCGAGCAGCCCGACGCCGAGAGCGATCGAGGCGATCATCTGGAAGGTGCGCGAGCGCAGCGGGTTCTTCACGTTCGGGTGATCGGGATCACGAGCGGACGGCAGGAGGCCGAAAGCTCCGACCGGTCCCGACCTCGGGTCGGGGAAGCGGCTTGGCGGCGCGATCCGGCACTTCCTTGGTTTTAGCATTTTGCGAGCGCATTTGCCTTAAAAAATGAGGCGAAGCCGCGATAACGCTTGACTTTCCTGCGTATTTTTCACATTCTTTTCTTACATTTTCGGGGAGGAAACGCGCATGTTCAGGAAGGCGCCCCGGCTGCTGGCGCTTCTCGCATCGTCGATCTGTCTTCTGGCGAAGGGGGCTGCCGCTCAGCCGTTCGGAGGCATCGACTACCCGGTCGAGGGCCAGACCGTCACGGGGATCGTGCGGGTTTCCGGCTTCGTCCTCAACAACACCGCGATCGACCGGGTCGAGATCGCGGTCGACGGCGTGGTCGTCAACTCGGCGGACATGAATCTTCCCCGGCCGGACGTCCTCGAGATCTTCCCGACCTATTACAACAGCGCGACGCCGAACCCCGGCTTTCTGAGCGCGGTCTCCGCGCGCAACTACAGCGCGGGGTCCCACACGGTCTCGATTCTGGCGCGCGTGGCCGAGACGCAACAGGTCCACCCGGTCGCTCAGGTTCACGTGATCGTCGATCCCCTCCAGAACCAGGCGCCGTTCGGCTACATCGACATTCCCGGTCCGAGCGGCCTCGAGGGGGCCAACGGCTCCTTCCCGGTGGCGGGCTGGGCCGTCGATGACGTGGACATCGCCTCGATCGATTTCCTCGTCGACGGCCGCGTCGTCGCCGGCGCGGTGGGTCGCGGGGAGCCGTCCACGGCGAATTACGGGACGACACGGCCCGACGTGGCCGCGGCCTTCCCGGATGTGCCCCTGGCCCTCTATTCCGGCTTCATCGCGAACATCGACACGTCCCAGTTCATCAACGGGATCCACATCATCTCGGTCCACGCCACCGATGTGGACGGCGCGACCCGTGATCTCGGTTCCCGCCGCGTCCAGATCGTCAACAACGGATCGAACCTGGCGCCCTTCGGCCGGATCGACTTCCCGCTCGACAAGGCCTCGCTCTTCTGCATCGGGGCGGCCGGCGGTTTCCCGTCGCCCTGCACGCCCGATGTCTGCTTCCCGTCGTTCTTCAACGTCGTCGCCGGCTGGGCTCTCGACGTCGGCTCGGCGCTCGACCGCGGCCAGGTCTCCTTCGTCGAGCTTCTCCTGGACGGACAGATCGTCGCGAATACCCGCTCGGACTGCACGCAGATCGGCGGCGCGCTGACCAACTGCTACGGCATCAACCGGCCCGACGTGGCCCGCAGCTACTCGGGTTACGTCAACGCCGACAACGCCGGGTGGAGCTTCTCGTTCTTCCTCGGCCGGGATGCGGAGAGCGGCCAGATCTCGGTCCTGACGCCCCAGAGCAGCGGCCTGCCGGTGCTGGTCGGCTACACGACGGCCGGCAAGCACACCCTGGCGATCCGGGTCGGCGACGAGGAAGAGACCGTCGTCCAGATGGGCGCGATCTCGGTCGACGTCCTCTGCGACGTCCAGACCAGCGATCAGCCGGCCTTCGGCTTCATCGACACGCCCTCGGACTACCAGTTCATCGACGGCATCTTCGAGGTCTTCGGCTGGGCCTGGGACTTCCAGGTCCCCCAGACCATCGAGGTCGACGTCGACGGCCACCTCCTCGGCAACGCCGTGTACGGCCTGCCGCGTCCCGACGTACCGGCCAACGACTTCCGCGTCGGCGTCACCAACGTCGGCTTCTCCTACTTCCTCGACACGACGCAGCTGTCCGACTCGGCCCACGACCTGGTGATCTACGTGATCGACCGGGGCGGCAATCGGAGCGAGATCGGGCGGCGGAAGTTCGTGGTCAACAACAACCTGACCCCGACACACCACTAGGCATTAAACGGGGGGCACCCCGAGAAACCTTGGCCCCGCCGGAAGGCGGGGCTCTTTTTTTGGCTCGGACTTCGAGCGGCCCGGTTGCCGCCTCCTGCGGACGGCGTCTCCGACTGCCGAGGGTCTGTCTTTGGTGGCCGGACTCGCGGGCCGACCGGAGGGAGAGGGGAAGTCGCTTCGTGGACTCTCTCCCGTCGAAACGCAGGGGTTGCTGAGGCGTCCAGAGGCCGCCGATTCCCCGTAGAATCCGCCCCAAACCGTGACGCCGGAAGACAACGCCGCATTGACCCGGGTGGGGCCGGGGACGCCCATGGGAGCGGTCCTCCGGCGGTACTGGCTGCCGCTGATGGAATCGGGGTCGCTGGAGGGGTCTCCGCGGCGTGTGCGCCTGCTCGGGGAGGACCTGGTGGCCTTTCGAGACGCCGGCGGACGCGTGGGGCTTCTCGCAGAGGCGTGCCCTCACCGGAGAGCGTCCCTCTTCTTCGGGCGGATCGAGGAGAACGGGATTCGCTGCGTGTATCACGGCTGGAAGTTCGACACCGAGGGGCGCTGCGTCGAGACGCCGACGGAGCCTCCGGACAGCCAGCTGCGGGTGGGAGTCCGCGCCGCCGGCTACGCATGCCGCGAAACGAACGGGCTGGTCTGGGCCTACCTGGGCCCGCGTCGCGACGATGCGCCCCCTCTGCCTGCGCCTGGGGTGGGCCGAGGCGCCCCCGGAGCGGCGCTCGACGTTGACCTACCAGCGTGCCTGCAACTGGGTCCAGGCGCTCGAAGGCGACGTGGACACGGCCCACCTGGGCTGGCTCCATTCCCGGTTCGGAGAGGATGGCGAGCGGCACGTCGCATTCCACGAACAGGACCGTTTGCGAGACATCGCGGTTCACGACACGCGGCCGGTCCTCGAGATCGCCGAAACTCCGGCCGGCGTTTCGATCGGAGCCCGGCGCGACTACGACGGGGACCGGCACTACTGGCGCATCACGCAGTTTCTGATGCCCGTCTTCACGAGCGTGCCGGCCATCGGCGCGGAACGCCGCGCCAAGGCCTGGGTGCCCCTCGACGACGAGCACACGCTGGTCTGGGAGTTCGTGTGGAGGCGGGACGGGGCTCCGGCCGCCCGGGAGACTCGGATTCCGGCGAGCGGATGGCGCGAAGAGTCCGAAGATCCGCTCTCCCGCGGCCGTTTTGCCGCCGGTCGCGAGACCGACTACGGTCTCGACCGGAGCCGCCAGCGCTCCGTCAACTTCAGCGGTCTGGAGGAGTCCCCGCCGCTCCAGGACGCCGCGGTCCAGGAGAGCATGGGCCCGATCGTCGACCGGAGCCGGGAGCACCTGGGCGCCTCCGATATCGGGATCATCCGTGTCCGGCAGAGGCTTCTCGACGCCGCACGACGCCTGGCGTCCGAAGGCACGGATCCGCCGGGTGCAGGAGACCCCGACGCGTACCGGCTGCACGGCTGTCAGCTCGTTCTGCCGAGGGGCGCGGACTGGCGGGCGGGCTCCCTGGCGGAGCAGGAGGGCTGAGAAGTTGAGAGGCGGAGAGGGCGGCGCGGACTGCGCCGCCTCTCTGCCGGACCGCTTAGTTGCCGGCCTTGACCGCCATCTCGCGCTTCTTCTTGGGCAGCGAGGCGATGCGGGCGGCTTCGCCGAAGAGAGTCAGCCCCTTCTGGATCTGCGGGTCCCCGCCGGCGAAGGCGCGCCGGCCGGCCTCCGGGCCGAAGCGGGCGCTGACGATCTCGGTCTGGATCGCGAGATCCACGAGGCTGCGATTGACGTCCTCGGCGTAGGCCTTCTTCAGGTCCTCGGCCGTCGAGTACTTCGCCGACTTCTCGACGAATTGGAAGAACTCGTCCCGGATCTCGGGCGTCACGGTGAAGGTCTCCTCGACCTTGGGGTGGCGCGAGAGCCAGTCGACCGCGAAGTTGAAGAACGAATAGCGCGCCAGCAGCTGCTGGAGAAGCTTCGAATCCCGCTCGTTCTTGACGATGACGTCCGGCGTGATGCCGCCCTGGGCGTACACCACGCGACCTGCGTCGGTATAGAAGACCGCGCTCTCGGCGCTGGGTTTGGGCGCGTCCTCGCCCTTTTCGGCGGAGCCGTCGGGATCGCCCGGGTTCACGTACGCCAGCAGGTCGCTGTAGTCCCTCTGGATCCAGCGGCCGGACGGGGTGTAGTAGCGCGCGGTCGTCAGCGCGAGGCCCGCGCCATAGGACAGCGTGTAGACGCTCTGGACGAGGCCCTTGCCCCACGTGCGCTGGCCGACGATGACGCCGCGGTCGTGGTCCTGGATCGCGCCGGCGACGATCTCGGAGGCGGACGCCGAGCCCCGGTTGACGAGCACGACGAGGGGCTGGTCGAAGTGGGCGCCGTCGCCGGGAGCGAAGTACTCCTGGGCGGAGGAGGCCGTGCGGCCGCGCGTATAGGTGACCATGGAGCCCTTGGGCACGAACACGTCGGAGACGTCGACGGCCTGCTCGAGCACGCCTCCCGGGTTGCCGCGCAGGTCGAAGAGCAGCTTCTTCATGCCCTGCTTCTCGAGCTTCTCGATCGCCTCGTAGAGCTCGCGGTTGGAGGTGTGCGTGAAGTCGGACAGCATGATGTAGCCGACGCCCGGCTCGAGCATGAAGGCGTAGCGCACCGACTTCGTCGGGATCTCGGCCCGGGTGATGGTCATCCGGATCGGCTCCTCGAAGCCGACGCGGGCGAGGGTGATCGTGACGTTGGTGCCCTTGGGGCCGCGGAGCTTGCGGACGACATCCTCGGTCGTGGTGTCTTCCTTGAGCTCCTCCTCGCCGATGTGGGTGATGACGTCGCCCGCGCGGATGCCCATCTTGTAGGCGGGCGTGCCTTCCATCGGAGCGATGACCGTGATCTTGCCCATCCGCTTCTGGATCTGGATGCCCAGCCCGTAGAAGGAGCCGTGCTGCTTTTCCTTCATCTGGGAGAACTCGTCGGGCTCGAGAAATGCGGTGTGCGGGTCCAGGCGGGAGAGCATCCCGTGGATCGAGGCGTAGACGATCTTGTCCGGCCCGATGGGCTCCGGGGACCAGTCGGACAGGGTCGTCAGGATGTCGGCGTACTCGTCGAGCGAGGGGACCTCACGCTCCGGGCTCGCCGAAAGGCGCCCCGCGAAGACCCCGCCCAGAAGCGTCGCTCCGACCAAAAGCGCCAGAGCCACGAACCAACGCGATTTTTGGGGACTCAAAATGTGGACCTCCGGAGCTCTGCATTCTGGCATGCCGGTCGCCGAAAGTCTCGCCCGAGCCCCGGCGGCAGCGTAAAATCGCCCCTGCGAGAGGCCAGAACATGTTCGGTTCCATCGGCATGCCCGAATTGATCCTGATTTTCATCGTGGCGTTGCTCGTCTTCGGCCCGAAGAAGCTGCCCGAGCTCGGGAAGTCTTTGGGACGGGGGCTGGCGGAGTTCAAGCGAGCCTCGGACGACCTGAAGAAAACGATCGAGGACGAGATCGAGCAGGGCAAGCACGAGGCGGATACGGTCAAGAAGCAGGTCGCGGAGGTGCGGTCGACGTTCGATGCGCCGGCGACACCCGTGACGGCGCCCCCCGAGAGCGCCTCGGCGACGCCGGGCGGCCCCGCCCCGCAGGGACCCGCCCCGCAGGGAAGCGTTCCGCGAGCCGACTCGCCGATCCGGCCCGTTTGAGCGCCTTCAACCCGCGCGAGATCCTCGACCCGAGGGCGGCTTCGGGTTCGGGTTCAGGTTCAGGTTCGGATCGTCCGGCGGCCGCCAACGAAGACGAGCTGCCCCGGATGGGGTTTTTCCAGCACCTGGAAGAGCTCCGCCGGCGGCTGATGTACTCCATCGTCGCCATCCTGGTCGGTTTCCTGGCGGCCTGGCGCTGGGCTCCGCAGCTCTTCGACTTCCTGGCCCGTCCGCTGCGCGAGGTCCTGCCTGCCGGGCAGAACCTCGCCTACACGACGCTCACCGAGCCCTTCATGATGTATTTCCGGGTGGCCCTGCTCGCGGGCATCCTCGCGGCCTCCCCGGTCGTCCTCTGGCAGATCTGGATGTTCATCTCTCCCGCGCTCTACCGGCGCGAGAAGCGCTGGGTCGTGCCCTTCGTGTTCTTCGGCGCCGTGTTCTTTCTCTCGGGCTGCGCGTTCTCGTACTACGTCGCGTTTCCCCTGGTGGTGCGATTCCTGGTCGAGGTCGGTCAGCCCTTCCAGGCCGTCATCACCATCAACGAATACCTCTCGATCGCGACCAAGCTGATCCTCGCCCTCGGCCTCTGCTTCGAGACGCCGATCCTGGTCTTTTTCCTCGCGCGCATGGGCATCGTCTCGGAACGCTGGCTGCTGGCGAAGTTCAAGTACGCCGTGCTCGTCATCTTCATCGTCGCGGCCGTCATCACGCCGTCGGCCGACGTCGCGACGCAATGCGTCTTCGCCGTGCCGATGATCTTCCTGTACCTGCTGGGCGTGCTGGCGGCGTGGATCTTCCGCAGGCGGGACGCCACGGCCGCCCCTTCGGCCTAGCGGTCCAGGAGCGCCCGTGAGACTCACGATCCGGCCCGGCGTCCTCGAGCTGTTTCCCGAGGCGCTGGTGGGCCTCGCGGTCGCCACGAACGTGGACAACTCGGGCGAGGATCCCAGAGACGCGGCGGACCTGCGGCGGGCAGAGGCCGGGCTCTTCGAACACTTCGTAGGAATCCCGCCCGCGGAGCATCCCCGCATCGCCGCATGGCGCGAGACGTATCGCCGCTTCGGCGCGAAGCCGAAGGATCACCCCTCGTCCGTCGAGAACCTCGCGCGTCGTGTGCTCAAGGGATGGACGGTGCCGCACGTGAACCGGCTCGTCGACATTTACAACGCGATCTCACTGGAGACGCTCCTGCCCGCGGGCGGAGAGGACCTGGACGCGATCGACGGAGACATCGAGCTCACGCTGGCTTCGGACAGTGAACCGCCCGTCCGGCTGCTCGGAGAGCCGGAGGCGCGCCCGCCCAAGCCGGGCGAAGTCATCTATCGCGACCGCGCCGGCGCAATCTGCCGCCGCTGGAACTGGAAGGAAGCGGACCGGACGAAGCTGACGACGGAAACGCGAAACGCCGTTCTCGTGGTCGAAGGAATGCCGCCGGTGACGCGGGATGAGCTGACCACCGCGGTCGAAGAGCTCGCGAAGCGGGTGCGGGAGCGCTGCGGGGCGACGGTCGCGGTCGTGACGGCCGTCCTCAGTCGGGAGCGGCCCGGGTTCGAGGGCTGAGACCGCGGCCCGTCAGGTCGGGCGGTGCGTGACCACTCCGGACTGGCCGTTTCTGGCCAGGATGATGTCGATGAATTCGCGCACGGCGCCACGCCCCCCGGGACGCTTGAGGGTTCGCGTCGCCGCGCGGCGGGCCGCCGGCGCCGCATCCGACGGGCAGGCGGAGAGGATCGCCGCCTCGAAGAGCGGGATGTCCGGCTCGTCGTCGCCCATCGCCGCGATCTGGGACTTCGAGAGGCCGAGCCGGCGTCGGACCGCCGCGATCTTCACGGCCTTGTCCCGCACGCCCTGGTAGCAGAAGGGCACACCGAGCTCGCGGGCGCGGCGCGCCGTGGCGGGGGAGCTCCGGCCCGAGATCCAGCAGACCACGATTCCGGCGGCCGCGGCCTTGCGCATGCCGTGGCCGTCCTTCGTGTCGAAGACTTTGAACTCGTGGCCGCGGCCGTCGAGGTAGATCAGGCCGTCCGTCAGGACGCCGTCGACGTCGAGGACGAGGAGGCGGATCTTCTCGGGACGGCGCCGCTTCGCGGCCAATCAGATCCCCGCGGCCAGCAGGTCGTGCATGTGCAGCGCACCGGCGAGCCGGCCCCCGTCATCGCAGATGAAGAGCGAGGTGATCTTGTTCCGACGCATCGTGTCGAGGGCCGTCGACGCGAACTCTTCGGCCGGGACGGTGCGGGGATTCGGGCGGCAGCAGTCTCCGGCGGTGCGCTGGAGCTGGGCCGGATCCTGCTCGAGGAGCCTCCGCAGATCGCCGTCCGAGATGACGCCGAGCAGGCGGCCGTCGCCGTCCACGACCGCGGTGATCCCCATCATCTTGCGCGACATCTCGTGGATGGCCTCCGTCATGGCCGAGGAGGCGGGAACGCTGGGCACTCGCCCGCCGTTGCGCATGAGATCGCGGACCTTCAGGAACCGGCGCCCGAGGCTTCCGCCGGGATGAAGCGCCGCGAAATCCTCCTCCTTGAAGCCGCGCCGCTCCGAGAGGGAAAGAGCGAGCGCATCCCCCATCGCGAGCATGGCCGTCGTCGATGCGGTGGGCGCGAGGTTGAGAGGGCAGGCCTCGCGCGGGATGGCCACGGAGATGGTCGTCTCGGCCGCGCGGGCGACCGGCGAATCCGGCACGGCGGTCATGGCGAGCGTCCGGATGCCGCGCGTTCGAGCGAACTCGACGAGGCGGACGACCTCGGGCGTCTCGCCCGAAGCGGAGAAGGCCAGCAGGACGTCTCCCGGCATCAGCATCCCGAGGTCGCCGTGGCTGGCCTCGCCGGCGTGAAGGAAGTACGCCGGCGTGCCGGTCGAGGCGAGAGTCGCGGCGACCTTCTGGCCGATCAGGCCGGACTTGCCGATGCCCGTGACGCAGAGCCGCCCGGAGGACTTCTCGATGGCCGCGAGGGCCTCCAGGAATGGGGGCCCGAGGTTGTCGATCTGGCGGCGGACGGCTTCGGCCTCGATCCGCAGAACCTCGCGGGCCGCGTCGAGCGACATGGCCCGTATCTTAAGGCCTCCGCGCGGCATCCCACCGGAAGGTCGATCGGCGTCTCGAAGGCGAAGCCGAAGCCGCGCTCGATTCACGCTTATCGCTATCATCGCACGCCATGTCGCCGCTGACGCAATACGTTCTGACCTACGGGCTGCCGCTCATCTTCGGCGTCGTCCTGCTCGAGCAGCTCGGCGCGCCGATTCCGGCGATCCCGGTCCTGATCGTCGCGGGCGCGCTTGCCGTCGAACGGGATCTCGCGGCGTGGAAGGTGATCGTGGTCGCGGTGGCCGCCTCGGTGATCGCGGACCTGCTCTGGTACGGGCTCGGCCGCGCGAAGGGCCACAAGATCCTCAAGACGCTCTGCCGGATCTCGCTCTCGCCCGACTCCTGCGTGCGGCAGACCGAGTCCGTGTTCGAGCGCTGGGGGATGCCCTCGCTGCTGGTGGCCAAGTTCATTCCGGGCTTTTCGACCGTCGCTCCGCCCATGGCCGGCGCGACCGGCGCGCGCGTCTCCTCGTTTCTGCTCTATGACGCGGGCGGCGCGCTGCTCTGGGCGGGAGCCGGTGTGGCGGCGGGAATGCTCTTCCACCGCGCCATCGATCGAGCCCTGACGCTGCTGGCCTCGCTGGGCAGCGGCGCGCTCGTCGTGCTGGTGGCGGCGCTCGCCGTCTTCGTCGCGTTCAAGTGGTGGCAGCGGCGCCGCTTCTACCAGTTCCTGCGCATGGCGCGGATCACGGTCGACGATCTGCGGAACCTGATCGATGCGGGGAAGAGCCCGATCGTGGTGGACGTGCGCACGGCGGCGGCGCGGAGCGCGGATCCGCGGCGGATTCCGGGTGCGGTCGTCATGAGCGTCGACCAGGTCGACGACCGCGTCGCGGACCTGCCGCGCGAGCGGGAGATCATCCTCTACTGCACGTGACCCAACGAAGCCTCAGCCGCCCGTGTGGCGCGCATGCTCATGGACAGGGGATTCACGCTGGTTCGGCCGCTCGCCGGCGGGCTCGAGGCCTGGATCGCGGCGGGGCATCCGATCGAAGCCGAGCCGCTGATCGCGATCCGAGGCGCGGAGGCGTCGCCCGTCGAGAGTTGAAAGTTGAAGGGTGAAGGTTACCGAGCCGTTTCGACTTTCAACTTTGAACCTTCAACTTGCTGATCGCCAACAGTTCCCGGATCAGCCCCGCGAGCCCCCGCACATCCAGCTGCGTCGACCGATCCGACAGCGCTTTCTCGGGCTGGTCGTGCACTTCGAGAAAGAACCCGTCCACGCAGCCCGTGGCCGCGGCGGCGCGGGCGAGGATCGGCGCGTACTGTTTGAGGCCCCCGGTCTCTTTCCCGCCGCCCGGTAACTGGAGCGAGTGCGTGACGTCGTAGATCACGGGACAGCCGAACTCTCGCAGGATCGGGAAGGACCGCATGTCCACGACGAGGTCGTGATACCCGAACGAGGCTCCCCGCTCGCAGAGCAGGACCTTCTCGTTCCCCGCGGCGCGGCACTTCTCGACGACCTGTCCCATGTCGTCCGGCGCCATGAACTGGCCCTTCTTGACGTTGACGGGCTTTCCCGTGGCGGCGACGGCGGTCACGAGGTCGGTCTGGCGGCTGAGGAACGCCGGGATCTGGAGAACGTCGAGGACCTCCGCGGCCTTCTCGGCCTGTCCGGGCTCGTGGACGTCGGAGATCAGGGGCAGGCCCGTCTTCGCCTTGACGGCCGCCAGGATGTCGAGGCCTTCCTCGAGGCCGGGGCCGCGGAACGAGTCCTTCGAGCTGCGGTTGGCCTTGTCGTAGGACGACTTGTAGACGATGCGCGCCCCGGTCTCCTCGGCGATGGCCCGGAGTCGGTCGGCCATCGCGAGAGCGTGGGGGCGGGACTCGATGACGCAGGGCCCCGCGAAGAAGATCGGCGGCTCGCCGCCCCCGGCGGCGTAACCCGGGGCGATTTCGACGCGGGGGACGCCTTTCGACGCTCTTGTGCCTTCCGGCACTTTGATGCCTTCCGGCAGTCGAACCGTCAGGACGGCTCTCCGGGGGCGCCGTTGACGGCGACCGGGACCGGCTGTTCCGCGTGCTCGGACTGCGCGGCTTGCGCCGTCGCGGCCTCGCCTTTGACGGCGGCCCGGTGGGCCCGCGCCGCCCGGATGAAGTCCCGGAACAGCGGATGGCAGGCGAAGGGCTTGGACTTCAGCTCCGGGTGGAACTGGCAGCCCAGGAACCACGGGTGGTCCTCGTGGAGCTCGATGATCTCGACGAACTTCTTGTCGGGCGACATCCCCGTGAAGGAGAGGCCGGCCTCGCGGAGCCGCGGCAGGAACTCCTGGTTGACCTCGTAGCGGTGGCGGTGCCGCTCCCAGATCTGAGATTCGCCGTACGCCCGCGCCGCGAAGGATCCCGGAGCGAGGTCGCAGGGGTACTTGCCCAGGCGCATCGTGCCGCCGAGGGCCTCGACGCCGATCAGGTCGCGCAGCTTGAAGATCACCCGGTGCTTCGGCTCGTCGTCGAACTCGGTCGAGTTGGCCCCCTCGAGGCCGACGACGTTGCGGGCGTACTCGATGACCGCGGTCTGGAGGCCGAGACAGATGCCGAAGAACGGAACCTTCTTCTCGCGGGCGTAGCGGATCGCCCGCATCATGCCCTCGACGCCGCGGCGGCCGAAACCGCCCGGCACGAGGATCGCGTCGGCGCGGAAGAGCACGTCGGGATACGAGTCGCCTTCGAGCGTCTCGGCGTCGACGTAATGCAGCTTGACCCGGACGTTGTTGGCGATGCCGCCGTGCGCGAGCGCCTCGTTGAGCGACTTGTAGGAGTCCCCGTAGTCCACGTACTTGCCGACGACCGCGACGTCCACTTCTCCCGCCGGGTTCTTGACGCGATTGACGAGGCTCTCCCACTTGGAGAGGTCGCGGTCGTAGTGCGGCAGGGAGAGCAGGTCGAGGAGGATCTCGTCCAGGCCTTCGGCGGCGAAGTGGAGCGGCACCTCGTAGATCGACGGCACGTCCTTGGCGTTGATGACGGCCTCGACCGGCACGTTGCAGAAGAGAGCGATCTTGCGCTTGACCTCGGCCGGCAGCGCGCGGTCCGTGCGGCAGAGGAGCACGTCCGGCTGGATTCCGATCGAGAGCAGGTCCTTGACCGAGTGCTGGGTGGGCTTGGTCTTGAGCTCGTCGGCGGCCTTGATGTACGGCACGAGCGTCAGGTGCACGTTGATCGCGTTGCCCGCGGCCGGCTTCGCCCCGGAACTGGCGGAGGGCCTCGAGGAAGGGCAGCGACTCGATGTCGCCGACCGTGCCGCCGATCTCGACGAGGACCACGTCGGCCTCGGTGCCGACGCGGCGGATCGACTCCTTGATCTCGTCGGTGATGTGCGGCACGACCTGCACGGTCTTGCCGAGGTAGTCGCCCCGCCGCTCCCGTTCGATCACCGTCGCGTAGATGCGTCCCGCCGTCGTGTTGTTGATCTTCGCGCCGGTCATCGAGGTGAAGCGTTCGTAGTGCCCGAGGTCCAGGTCCGTCTCGGCGCCGTCGTCGGTGACGTAGACCTCGCCGTGCTGGAAGGGCGACATGGTGCCGGGATCCACGTTGATGTAGGGATCGAACTTGGCCATCGCCACCGTGAATCCGCGGGCCTCGAGCAGCGCCCCGATCGAGGAGGCCGCGATGCCCTTGCCGAGGGAGGACACCACGCCCCCGGTGATGAAGACGTACTTCGTGCTCATGCCATCGCCTCCTTTTTCAGACGCCGTTCGGCTTCCTGCAGATCCGCCGGTGTGTCCACGCCGATCGAATCCCGGGCCGCCTCTCCTACCCAGATCGTATAACCCGCCTCCAGCCACCGGAGCTGCTCGAGCGACTCCGCGCGTTCGAGCGGCGACGGGGGCAGCGCCGCCACCTCGGCCAGCGCGTCCGCCCGATATGCATAGATCCCGAGATGCTTGCGGTACGCCGGCGTTCCGGTCCGGAAGTGCGGGATCGCCGAGCGCGAGAAATACAGCGCGCGGCCGTCGCCCGCCACGGCGACCTTGACCGTGTTCGGGTCGGCGCCGGCCTCGGCGGGCGCCCCGATCGCGAGCGTCGCGATGGCGCGGCCGCTGGCCGCGAGCAGCGTCTCGACGGCGCGGTCGACGTTCTCCCCGGGCATGAGCGGCTCGTCGCCCTGGAGATTCACGTACGCGTCGGCGGGAAGCGAGCGCGCCACTTCGGCCACGCGATCCGTGCCGCTCTGCGCCTCCGGCGAGGTCATCCGGGCTTCGCCTCCGGCGGCCCGCACGCAGGCCGCGATTCGCTCGTCGTCCGTGGCCACGACGACCCGGTCGAGCCGCTTCGCCGAACGCGCCGCTTCCCACACGTGCAGCACCATGGGCTTGCCGGCGAGGGGAGAGAGGGGCTTTCCGGGGAATCGGATGGACGCGAACCGCGCGGGAATGACTCCGATGATCAACATGCAATCATCGGGCCTCAATAGTATCCTCGGCGGAGAGCGTGCGTCAACCAGAGCGTCTCGACGCGGTGCTTTCCCGCCCCGGCCCCGCGTTTTTCTACTGGCTGCTGCTTCTCGTCGTCGCCGCGGCGGCGGCCATCGAGCTCGTGCGAGCGCACGAGGACCGGATGCATCTCGCGACGGGCCGCGCGGCGTGGATCTGGTACCCGAGCCCCTCGCCGGAGCCGCGACCGCTGCGCTTCTGGGCCACCCGGGACTTCGATCTGCCGAGAAAGCCGGGCCGGGCGCTCGCAAAAGTCTTCGTCGATCGCGAGCACGTGCTCTTCGTCAACGGCCAGCGCGTCGGAGGAGGGACCCAGCAGACGGGAGATCCCCTGGCTCTCTACGAGATCGCGGACCTCCTCGTCGAAGGCCGGAACCGCGTCGCGGTCGAGGCCGCGAGCTCGACCGGGATCGGCGGCGTCCTGGTGGCGCTGGACGTCGAGGGCTTCGGGCGGGACGCCGTGGTCACCGACGGGTCGTGGCGCGTCGATCTGGCGCCTTCCGCGCTCGCCGAGGGAGGCCGATATCGCCCGGTCGTCTGGGGGAAGCCGCCTCAGCACCCATGGGGGTATCCCCGGATGCCCCGGCCGAACGAGCTGGGCGCCGGAAAGTAGGGAAGTCGGGAGCGGGAAGCGGAGCCGGGGCGCGACCGGGAGCTACGCCTCTGGACGAGCGAGGGCTATGCCCTCTGAACCAGCAGGTCCAGGGCTTCGCGCGCCGCGACGCAGTGGGGATTGCCACCGTCGTAGCCCGCGAGAGCGATGACCTTCCGATAGGCACCGATGGCCGCCTCCAGGTTGCCCAGCCCGCGGTCGTAGATCTTCGCGAGAAGGAGCCTCGCGGCGAGATGTCGGGGGGAGACCTCGACTGCTTTGGTGCAGAACACCAGCGCGACGTCGTAGCGCTCCTCGGTGGCGGCGAGGCAGGCACGCCGATAGTAGAGGTCCGACTCGCCCGTGGGATCCGATTGACCGGGAAGGAGTTGCGAGAGATTTCGGATTGTCGAGGCCAGATTCGACCAGCTGGTTCCGTGAGATGCCATCTGGAGAGATTGTACGATTTCTGCGCCGGATGGCAATAAAAATTTAGAAGGAATATGCAGAATTCCTTCTTTTGTATGGTCGCTTATGAAATATGGAAAACTAGCGCACTAGCCGAATTTTATAAGGTCAGGCTTACGGATCCCCGGAAACACGGCGGAATATCGAGGATGGATGCGGAAGCGAGCCGACGGCCCGGATTGCGAGCGCAGATGTGAACCTAATGAACTATTGTTTGGGTATTGAATCGCCTAATAATTTAAGGCGAAACCTCAGCGAATCCGATCGATGACGGACTCGGTTGCCAGCAACAGCCCTTCCTTCGCCTCGGAGTCCGGGAACTCTCCGAGGGCGACGCGCGCCGCTCCCGCGTAATCGCGCGCCAGGGACCGCGTCTCCAGGATGCCGTCGTAGCGATCGACGATCGCCAGGATTTCCGCCGGCTCGACGCTCTTGAATTCGCGCTCGCGCAGAACCGCAGCGACCTTCTCCCGCTCGGGAGCGCTGGCCCGGGGAAGCGCCGTCAGAAGCGGCATCGTCAGCTTGCCTTCGCGGAGATCGTTCAAAACGGGCTTGCCGATCTGCGCTTCGCTGCCCGTGTAGTCGAGCAGATCGTCGATGAGCTGAAAGGCCATGCCGAGGCAGCGGCCGTATTCCGCGAGCCGCTCGGCGGCCACGAGGTCTCCGCGGGGAGCGAAGTGGGCCGGCACGCGGCAGGCCGCCGAGAAGAGGTCGGCGGTCTTGCGGCGGGAGATCTCGAGCGCCTCCTCCCGCGTGACGTGGATCGAGCCTTCCTTTTCGATGCCGATGATCTCGCCTTCGATCATCGACAGGGTCGTGTCCGAAAGCACCTTCAGGATCGTCAGGTCGCCCTCGTCCAGCGCGATTCCCATCGACATCGTGTAGAGGTAATCGCCGAAGAGGACCGTGAGGTTGTTGCCCCACCGGGCGTTCGCCGAGGTGCGGCCGCGGCGCAACCGGGCTTCGTCGATGATGTCGTCGTGCACCAGGGTGGCGGTGTGGATGAACTCCACGACCGCGGCGTATCGGACGTCCTTGTCGCCGTCGTGGTAGTCGAGGAGCTTCGCCGACAGGAGGAGGAGCGCCGGGCGGATGCGCTTGCCGCCGCCCTGCGCGAGATACGTGCCGATCCGATCGATCGTCGGAATCGGAGAGCGGAAGTGCAGGAGGAGCTCCTCCTCGACTTTGCCGAGCTTGTCCGAGATCAGGTCGTAGGCCCGCCGGAGCCGGAGGTTGTCGAGAGGAGAAGGGCTCATGGCGATTGGCTCTGAGGGTGCGGGTCGGCGGTTGGCGGTTTCGGTTAACGGTTAACGGTTAACGATAGTTCGTGAACTGCAGCGGCACGCCGAAGTCGCGGCCGCGCAGCAGGGCCTGCACCGCCTGGAGCTCGTCCTTGGCCCGTCCCGTGACGCGGACCTGATCGGCCTGGATGGACGCCTGCACCTTCAGCTTCTCGTCCTTGATCGCTTTGACGATTTCCTTGGCCTTTTCGGAAACGATGCCCTGCTGGATCTTGGCCACCTGGCGTACCGTTCCCATGGCTGCGGGCTCGATCTTCTGGTAGTCCAGCGACTTCACCGCGATGCCCCGCTTGACCAATCGCGTCTCCAGGATGTCCACGACGGATTTGAGCTTGTGCTCGTCGTCGGAGGTGAGGGTCAGGGCGAGGTCCTTTTCGTTCCACTCGACCTTCGACTTCGAGCCCCGGAAGTCGAAGCGCGTGGCGATCTCCTTGGAGGCCTGCTGGACGGCGTTGGACACCTCCTGCAGGTCCACCTTGGAGACCACGTCGAACGAAAACTCCTGAGCCACGGGGGGATTCTATTCAACTTTCCGTGTCATCCCGAGCGATAGCGAGCGATCACCGGAGGCAGACCTCGGCAGTGGCACCGCCGGTCGGAACGGCCGGCGGTACGTCCCGGACTCGGCAGACAACGAGCCGGGCGCTGCGAGCTCGGGATCCCTCGTCGCTGCGCTCCTCGGGATGACTGCTTGCGATTGCTTGCAATCGCAACTCAGTCAATTCTCCACGATCCTCGTCCCCTTGGGCCCGACGATCCGGTAGTCGTCCGGAGGCCTCGGCGCCTCGGCCTTCCAGCCCTCGAAACGGAACTCGCTGCGGTTGCCGGCCGTGTCTTCGTACGAGAGGCTGTCGACCATGCCGGAGGGGGTCACGACGAGCTTGAGCCAGGCGAGGTCCGAATCGGCGGCGCGGGGCTTCAGGAGGACGGCTCCGGACGCATCGGTCCGGATGTCGTAGCGCGCCGCGAGATCCTCGGGCCGTTCCAGAAAGACGAGGGGCAGTCGCGCGCGCTCGTCCGGGGACAGCTTGCGGATGGCGAGCTGCTTGTCTTCCGGCGAGAAGAAGCGGCCCTCGCCCGCGTCGTAGGTGTAGATCTTCGCGTCGGGGGCGGCGTAGTCGAAGCGCAGCCGCTGAGGAGCCTGCACCCAGACGCGGCCGGATTCCTTCTTGGACGTCGCGAATCCCGCAGGAGTGTAGATCTGCGTGAACGAGGCGGCGTGCGCGGCGCCGTTGCCGTAGGCCGCCGCGGCCTTCGCGAGCAGCTCGAGCGCCGGAGGCGCGGCGTCCGGCGACTGCGATGAAGCGCCGGCGAGGAGGAGCGCCAGGAGGGCGGCGCGCACGTCAGTGCCGGAAGTGCCGGCGCGGCGCGATCAGATACGCCATGTTCCGCTCGTCCGCGGCGGCGACGATCTCCTGATCCCGGATCGAGCCTCCGGGGGCCACGACCGCGGTGACGCCGGCTGCGGCGAGGATGTCGACGCCGTCGCGGAAGGGGAAGAACGCGTCGGAGGCGGCGCCGCAGTTGACGATCGGGAGCACCGGCTTCGTGACGGCCAGACGGCAGGCGTCCACGCGGCTCATCTGTCCGGCGCCGATGCCGATCGTCTGGCGGGCGTTCGCGAGCACGATCGCGTTGGATTTCACGCGGCGGGCGACTTTCCAGGCGAGCTCGCAGGCGGCCCGCTCGACGGCCGTCGGCCTGCGCTGCGAGACGACCTTCCAGGAAGAGCTCTGGTCGGGCTCGGAGTCCGCGTCCTGCAGCAGGAGGCCGCCTTCGATGCGCTTCCAGTCGAGCCCCGGGACCGGCCGGCGCGACACGGAGACGCGGAGCAGCCGGATGTTGGGCTTCTTGGCGAAGTAGGAGAGGGCCTCCTCCGTGAAGTCGTCGGCCGCGACGACCTCGACGAAGTGCTGCAGCACGAGGGAGGCGAGAGCTCCGTCGACCTTGCCTCGGATGGCGATGATGCCGCCGAAGGCGGCCAGCGGATCGCACGCGAAGGCGCGGCCGAAGGCTTCGGCGATGGTTTCGCCGACCGCGGCGCCGCAAGGGTTGTTGTGCTTGACGATGACGGCCGCCGGGCCCTCGAAGTCCCGGGCCAGCGTCACCGCCGAATCGAGGTCGAGCAGGTTGTTGAACGACAGCTCCTTGCCCTGGAGCATGTGGAAGCGCACGAGCGCGTCCGGCGGCGCCGAGGGGAAGGCGTAGAGCGCGGCGCGCTGGTGCGGGTTCTCGCCGTAGCGGAGCGCGCCGATGCGGTCGAAGGCGAAGACGAGGCTCTCCGGAAACGAATACGCCTCACGGACGGAGCTCGCGAAGTACCCCGCGATCGCGGCGTCGTAAGAGGCCGTCCGGGAGAAGGCGCGCGCGGCGAGGCGCTCGCGCGTCGAGAGCTTCGTGCCGCCGGTCATCCGGATCTCCTCGAGGACGGTCTCGTAGTCCGCCGGATCCACGACGACGGCCACGCGCGCGTGGTTCTTGGCGGCCGCGCGGATCATGGCCGGCCCGCCGACGTCGATCATCTCCACGATCTCGGGCCGGCTCTTTCCCGCGGCGACGGTCTTCTCGAAGGGGTAGAGGTTCACGATCACCAGGTCGAACGCCTCGATCGAGGCCTCCGCGAGATCCCGGGCATGGTCGTCGCGCGAGTCGTCGGCGAGCACGCCGCCGAAGATCTTGGGGTGGAGCGTCTTGACCCGGCCGCCCAGGATCTCGGGGAACCCGGTCTTCTCTTCGACCAGGGCGACGGGCACCCCGGCCTCCTTGAGGTGCGCGGCCGTTCCGCCGGTCGAGACGAGCTCGACCCCGCGCTCGACGAGGGCGCGGGCCAGATCGGCGACGCCCGTCTTGTCGTAGACGGAGACGAGGGCCCGCCGGAGCGGCGTGACCGCCGAGGGCATGGGGATCGGTTCGGCCATGGGCGCGGATGATAGCAAGTCCGCCTGGCGCCGGCGCGTGACGGCGGCCGGAGCCGGGCTCAGAACACCTTGAGGAACTGGGCGTTGATCGTGAATCCCTGGACGCCGTGGGCGACGACGGGATAGCCGGTCTCGATGCGGATGCGCGTCGAGTCCCACGGACCGTTGAACGACGTCGCGACGCCCACGCCCGAGAAGTAGGTGTTCCGGTAGCCCTGCGGCACGTTCGTGACGAGAGCCTGGTCGTAGCCGACCTCGAAGCGGATCACGTTCTCGATGTTCAGGCCGTAGGAGAGGTTGAGCAGGCCGGCGCTTTCGGCGCGCACGCTGCCGCCCGGGAATCCGTAGAGGCGTGACTGGCCGAACGGCCCGAAATCCCACTGCGAGAACCGGTCGAGGTGCGCCCCGTTCAAGTACGTCATGGCGACCGCGAGTCGCTTGAAGTTGGCGAAGTGGAACGTCTTCCTCAGGTCGACCGAGAGCCTCCAGTAGTCCTTCTGATCCGGGTTGTAACCCGAGGTCGCGGGATTGCCCCAGGGCTCCCAGTTCGTCCGCGAGAAGTAGCCGTTCTTGACCGCGAGGTTGTAGCCGTTCTGGTTCCACGTCAGGCGCAGCTCCGCGCCCAGCGTCCACGTGTCCACGGGGGTCACGAAGAGCGGGCCCGTGTCGTCGTCCCGCTGGTAGTTGTCCCAGTTCGCCGAAAGGCCCAGCGACGCCTTGAGGTATGTGCCGATCGGATGGCCGATGTTCACCTGGAAGAGCGCCGGCAGGTGCTTGATGCTCTCCTCCGTGATCTTCACGCCGTCGACGTAGTTCTCTTCGGTGAACGGGAAGGCGACGGCGAAGATGTCGCCCCCGAGGTCGAAGCGGCTGCCCAGAAACGACGGATCGGTGTAGTTGCCGAAGCAGCAGCGCTCCCGCGAAGAACACCGAGAGCTGCTTGTTCTTGCCCCACATGTCGAAGTCGAAGTACTGGACTCCGAGCAGCGGCACCGGGTAGTCCGCGCCGCGCTGATAGAACGCGCCGGCGAGCCCGAAGAGGCTCCGGCGCGTGAGCTTGTCCTCGACGACGCGCTGGGTCGGGGCGTTGGGGTCGCGGATCAGGTAGCGCAGGCCGGAATCGGTGTCGCGCACCATCTGCGCGTCCGACGCGTAGGCCTCGTCGAGCTTGGTCCGGAAGTCCGGCGGGTCGATCGTCACATTCGACATCTGGATGTAGCGAGTGACCATCGTCGTCCGGCCGGCGGTCGAGAACACCTGGTTGGCCTGGATCTTCAGAGGGCAGCACGATCCCGCCGTCGCCCGGGAGGGCGCTGTAGTACTCGGTCTGCACGTTCGAGAGCGTGTCGCCCTTGAGGTTGAGCTGGATGGATTCGCGCCGGAGAAGCGCGAAGGTCTCGCGGTCGATCCAGGCGCGGCCGCGGTAGATGGGCTTGTCGGTGACCTCGCCCTTGGGGCGGAAGTCGACCGCATAGGCCGGCCGTCCGTCGATCTCGGTCTCGTCGGCGAGCTCGTAGACGTATTCCTCGGTCAGGCGGATGTCGAGCGGCAGCGTCGTGACCTTGTCCGGCTCGAGGATCGGCAGCTTGGGGATCGTGCGGCCCTTCCAGCGGACGCCGTTCAGGAAGAACTCGTTCCACTGCCAGTCCGGCGACTTTCCGCGCTCCCAGAAGAACGGGCCCCGGATCGTCAGGTCGATCGAGTTCTGGAACTCGGCGACGCGGAAGATCAGCGAGGTGTCCATGAGTCGCCGTGTAGGTCCGGTACTTCTCGCTCTGGCCGGCCTCCCAGGCCCGCTCGCGGGCGATGATCTCGTCGGCCGACAGGCCGCGCACCGCTCCGACGTCGACGGCGGCCTTGGTCTCGCCGCCCGCGCGCGCGGCCGGCGTGAGGACCACGGCGAGCGAGCCCTTGGACGCGTCGAGCGTCAGGACCGGAGCGCTCTTGAGCTCGAAGTCGCGGCGGACGCCGGACGCGAGATTCTCCACGGAGGCCCGCGAGAACGGGCCGCCCGAGAGCGCGATGCGGACCTCGCCGGCGGGATCCTCGGGCAGAAGCAGGATGGGCGTGAACGCCTTCGCGTCGAAGTAGCGCAGGACCGTCGCCGCGGAGCCGTCCCGCCGGGTCACGAGGGTCTCGGTCGGGTCCGGGGACAAGTCCGCCGTGAAATAGCGCTGAAGACGGGAGAGCGCGAGGGCGTCGTTCTCGGAAACGTCGCGATCGCCGCGCTCGACGACGACCAGCGTCGCGCGGGGAACGCCCGCGAGGGCGGCGAGGGCCGCGGCGGTGGGCGAGAGGGTCGCCGAGGCCGACGTCCGGAGCCACTGCCGCCGCGAGGTCTCGGCCGGAAACGCTTCGCCGGGGCGGCGCACGAGCGCGTCGACGTACGGCGCGAGCTCTTCCTCGGTCTCGGCGGGCAGCTCGCCGGGGCGCTCGAGTCCGACCAGTCCTTCGCCGGAGGCTCCGCGAAAAGACGACGAGAGTCGCTTGACGGCATAGACGGTGCGCTCGATCTCGTCGGTCGGGATTTCGAGGATGAGAGCGGGGGCGCCGTGCGCCGTGGACAGCGTGCCCGCGGCCGCAGCGAGATCGGCGTCGGAGAGCCCTTCGAGGCGAAGGTGGAGGACGCAGCCGGCGAGATCGGAGCCTTCGGGCAGCTTTCCGTTCAGCCGGATCAGGCCGAGCGTCCATCCGGCTTGCTCCGCCGGCGGAGCCTCCGCCGCGGGGGCCGGCGGGCAGGCGCCGCCCTCGCGCTCGAGCGCGAGCCTCAGGCGCTCGGCGGCAGACGCAGGCGCAGGCGCGGCGCCGAATACGAGCCCGGCGACGAACATCGAGCAAAAGAAAAGCGCCCGCCGCGGAGCGGGCGCGCTTCGACAATTCCATCGTCATCGGCAACCGACCGGAAGCAAAGGTTGTTCCCGATTCGGCGTCAGACGACGTCAAACGATCGCGATCGAATCGGGCTCAGCGCCGCGCCTTCTCTTTTTCCTTCACGGCCTCGACAGAGTCCCGAATGTCCGGCGGCGGCGTCGCGGCCGGCGCGGGAGCGTCGATGGGAGTGAGGCCCAGGCTCTGTCGGAGCTTGCGCTCGATCTCGTTGGCGAGCTCGGGGTTCTCCTTCAGGAACTGCTTTGCGTTCTCGCGCCCCTGGCCGATGCGCAGGTCTCCGTAGGAGAGCCAGGCGCCCGACTTCTCGACGAGCTTGGCCTCGATGCCCATGTCGATGAGCTCGCCCGAGCGCGAGATGCCCTCGCCGTAGTTGATGTCGAACTCGGCCTGCCGGAACGGAGAGGCGACCTTGTTCTTGACGACCTTCACCTTGGTCCGCGAGCCGACGACGGTGTCGCCGTCTTTCAGCGACGCGATGCGCCGGATGTCGATCCGGATCGACGAGTAGAACTTCAGCGCCCGACCTCCGGTCGTCGTCTCGGGATTGCCGAAGAGGACGCCGATCTTCTCGCGGATCTGATTGATGAAGATGAGGCTCGTGCGCGACTTCGAAACGATCGCGGTCAGCTTGCGCAGGGCCTGGGACATCAGGCGGGCCTGGAGGCCCATCTGCGCCTCGCCCATCTCGCCCTCGATCTCGGCCTTGGGCACCAGTGCCGCGACCGAGTCGATGACGATGACGTCGATGGCCCCGGAGCGGATGAGCATCTCGGTGATCTCGAGGGCCTGCTCGCCGTTGTCGGGCTGCGAGACCAGGAGATTATCCGTGTCGACGCCGAGCTTCTTGGCGTAATCCGCGTCGAGGGCGTGCTCGGCGTCGATGAAGGCCGCCAGGCCGCCGGTCTTCTGGGCCTGGGCGATGACCTGGAGAGAAAGCGTCGTCTTGCCCGAGGATTCCGGGCCGAAAATCTCGACGACGCGGCCGCGCGGGATGCCGCCGACGCCGAGCGCGGCGTCCACGGCGAGCGAGCCGGTGGGAATGACGGCGATGGCCGTCTCCGGCCGCTCGCCCAGGCGCATGATCGAGCCCTTGCCGAACTGGCGCTCGATCTGGGTCAGCGCCGTTTCGACGGCGCGCCATTTTTCGTTGGTTTTGACGGTGGACATGTCCTCACCTTTCTCGATCGAGGAAACTGCGCGGACACTTTATTCCGCGCCGCTCCCCGCGGCGACTCATTGCGCGCCGCTCTTGGCGGCGACGTGTCGCCCGCGCGATTATAGACTCGGGATACGGCACTGCAGGACGCGATGAGGACGAAGGGATCTTCTCTCCGGCACGACCCGGTGTCAATGTCACGCGCCCGGCGCGCCTTCGCCATGCACCCGGTCGCGGCGCTCCTCGCCACCGGCTTCGGCTCGGGCCTCTCACCGATCGCTCCCGGGACGGCCGGCTCGCTCGTCGGTCTGCTGCTCGCCTGGATCCTCGCGTCTCACGTCCCGATTCTCGGATCATGGCTCGGACTCTTGATGTCCGGGCTCGCCGTCGGACTTCTTGGCGTTGCCGTGTCGGGGCCGGTCAGCCGGGCTCTCGAAACCGAGGACCCCGGTTGCATCGTCATCGATGAGATCGCCGGACAGCTGTGGGCGTGCCGCGGGTGCCGTCCTCGTGCCCGGCGCGCCCCTCTGGGCGTGGGTCGCCGCCTTTCTGCTCTTCCGCTTCTTCGACGTCGTGAAGCCTCTCGGAATCCGGCGGCTGCAGGAGCTCCCGGGAGGCTGGGGAGTGGTCGCGGACGATCTGGGCGGGGGGCTCGCGGCGGGATTGATCGTGGCCGTCCTGGGCCGATGGATCTGACGCTCGCGCCCGAAGAGGGGTCGATCGCCGAAAACGAGCCCCTCGCCGGCCACACGACCTGGCGGATCGGAGGCCCGGCCCGTTTCTTCTGCCGCGTGCGGACGGAGGACGGGCTCGCGCGGCTCCTCGCCGCGGCGACGCAGGAGTCCCGCCCTCTCGCGCTCCTCGGCATGGGCTCGAACATCCTGGTCGCCGACGACGGCTTCCCGGGATACGTACTGCGTCTGGAGGGCGACTTCCTGAAGGTGACGATCGAAGGCGAGCGTCTGGCCGCGGGCGGCGGCGCGGCGCTCGGAGGCGTCTGCGCGGCCGCGGCCCGGGCCGGGCTCTCGGGGATCGAGGCGATCTCCGGGATTCCGTCCTCGATCGGCGGCGCGGTCCGCATCAACGCCGGAGCGTACGGCGGCGAGATCTTCGACGTCCTCGAGACCGTCCGGCTCGTCTCGCGCGCGGGCGAGCGGCGTTCGGCGGCGGCGGGGGAGATTGCGCACGGATATCGCTGGTCGAAGCTCATCGAGACGCGCGAGATCGTGAGCCAGGCGGTGCTCCGGCTCCGCCCGGCGCCCCGCGAAGAGATCGCAACGAAAACCCGGACGGTCGCCGACAAGCGCCGGGGAGCGCTGCCCTCGGAGCCCAACGCCGGGAGCGTGTTCAAGAACCCGGAAGGCGACTACGCCGGCAGGCTGATCGAGGCCTGCGGACTGAAGGGCGCGACCGCCGGAGCCGCCCGGATTTCCGAGCGGCATGCGAATGTGATCGTGAACACCGGCGGCGCTCGCGCCTCCGACGTTCTCGACCTCATGAAGAAGATGAGGGACGCGGTCCGGGAGAAGTTCGGAGTTACCCTGATGCCCGAAGTGGAACTGCTGGGACTGAAGTGGGAATGAGAAGAGGTCGAGCGTTCAGCGTCGAGCGTTCAGCGTGCGGGAGTGCGCCTGCGCCGCGCTCCACGCTCAACTCTCAACCCTCAACTCTCAACTTTTCCATGAGGATCCTCCTCATGGCGGGAGGCGGCGGGACGCGCCTCTGGCCGCTCTCGACCGAAGCCCGACCCAAGCAGTTCCTTCCGCTCCTCTCGCCGAAGAGCCTGCTCGCCGAAACCTGGGAGCGGCTCGCTCCCGCCTTTCCGGACGTGTGGGTCGCGACGTCGGCGCGCCACGCCGAGCTCGTCGCGCGCGAGCTCACGCAGCTTCCTCCGGGACGCATCCTCACCGAGCCCGCGCGGCGCAACTCCGGGCCGGCGATCCTCGCCGCCGCGCTGCGCTTCGCCGCGGGAGGCGATCCGGTCACGGCCGCCGTGCCCACCGACCAGACCGTCCGCGATCCCGAGGCGTTTCGCCGGGCGCTCGCGGCGGCCGGCGCGCTCGCGGATGGGGCGAGCGTCGTCATCCTGGCCGTTCCGCCGACGCGTCCCGAGACGGACTTCGGCTACGTCGAGGTGCGTGACGGGAAGGTCCTCTCGTTCGTCGAGAAGCCCGACGCCGAGAAGGCGCGCGCGCTGGCGTCGTCCGGCCGACATCTCTGGAACGCCGGCCTCTTCGTCTTCCGTCCGTCGCGACTGATCGCCGAGGCGCGGCGGGTGGCGGGGGAGCTCGTCGAGGGCGTCGAGCGCTACTTGAAGTCGGGAGCGATGGCCGACTACGAGCGGCTTCCCGACATCTCGATCGACTTCGCCGTCATGGAGAAGGCCTCCGGCGTTGCGGCCGTGCCGCTCGACGCGGGGTGGAGCGACGTCGGCACCTGGCGTCAGGTCCGCGACCTGCGCGGCGCGGCTCCCGACGGCAACCTCGTCATCGCCGATGGAGGTCGGCCGGTCATCGCGCCGGGGGTGCGGGACAGCGCCATCGTCGCCGGACCGGAAGGGATCCTGGTGCTGCCGTTCGACCGCGAGACGGAGCTGAAGCCCGCCGTGGAGCGCCTCCGCGCCGCCAGCGGCAAGGAAGCCGGGGAAGAGGCGGGCGCCCGGAACCGTTGAGAAGGAGCACAGGACACGCATGACGACTTCCGCCGCCGCGTCGCTGACGAAGCTCCGCGAGAACGTGGGCCTCGCCTATCGAGGCGACGTCCGTGCGGTCGATCTGCTGCTGACGGCGCTCCTCTCGCGAGGCCACGTCCTGATCGAAGACGTGCCCGGCGTCGGGAAGACGACGCTCGCCCGCGCTCTCGGCCGCAGCCTCGCGCTGGATTTCCGGCGGATCCAGTTCACGAGCGACACGCTTCCCGCCGACGTCATCGGCATCTCGGTCTTCCACGCCCCGAGCGACCGCTTCGAGTTTCACCCCGGTCCGATCTTCGCCAACATCGTGCTCGCCGACGAGATCAACCGCGCCACGCCCAAGACGCAATCGGCCCTGCTCGAGGCCATGAACGAAGGCTCCGTCACCGTCGAATCGGACCGCCGGATCCTCCCGCAGCCCTTCATGGTCGTGGCCACGCAGAATCCGGTGGAGTACCTGGGCACATATCCGCTTCCCGAGTCGCAGATGGACCGCTTCTTCATGCGCCTGTCTCTGGGGTACCCGGCGGAGGAAGAAGAGAAGATGCTGCTGCGGCGGGGCGGCACCGAGCGAGTGCTCGCGGCCATTCCGTCGGTCCTGTCGCCCGACGAGGTCCTCGCGCTCCAGGATTCCGCCGAGAAGATCGTCGTCGCCGACCGCCTCCTCGACTACGTGCAGGGCCTCGTGCGCGCGACACGGCAGACCTCGGAGCTGCGCCTGCCGGTGTCGACGCGCGGCGCTCAGGCCCTCTACCGCGCCGTCCAGTCGCACGCGCTGCTCCACGGGCGCACCTACGCCACGCCGGACGACGTCCATGCGGTCGCCGAGGCGGTGCTCGCGCACCGCATCCTCTCGATCTCTTCGGACGGCTTCGGAGCCGGAGGCCGCGAGCGCGAGATCGTGCGGAAGATCCTGGCGCAGGTGCCGGTCCCGGTCTGAAGCACCCATGACCCGCCTCATCCCGGACTGGGAGATCCGCGTCACGAACTTCGGACTGGGCTACATCCTGATGTGCCTGGTCGTGGCGATCGCGGCGACCAACACCGGAAACAACGGCCTCTACCTGGTGCTCGCGGCGATGCTGGCCGCGATGGTCGTCTCGGGCATGCTCTCGCGGCGCAACGTGCGCGGGGTCGCCTGCGAGATCGAGCCCGTCGGCGAGGTCGTCGCGACGCGGCCGGCGTGGCTGAAGCTCAAGTTCGAGAATCGACTCCGGGCGGGCAAGGCGCAGGCGCTCTTCTTCCTCCACGAGTCGCTGCCCGGCCCGCTGTGGATCGATCCCCTCGCGCCCGGCGAGAAGCGCGAGATCATCGTCGAGGGAACGTTCCCGAGGCGCGGCGTCTTTCGAGAGGCGGATGCGGGGCTCCTCTCCCGATTTCCGCTGGGCCTGTTCCGCAAGTACCGCAAGGCCACTCTCGCGAAAGAGATCGTGGTCTATCCGCTTCCGGTCTCGAATCCCGTGCCCGAGATCCCGCCCGAGGACGCCCGCGGCGGCCGATCCCACCCGCGCTCGCGGGGAGGCGGCTCCGACATCCGCACGCTCCGCGAGTTCTCGCCCGGCGACGACCCGCGGGATCTTCACTGGAAACAGTCGGCGCGCATGCGGCGCTGGATCGTGCGGGAGCGCGAAGCCGAGCGGGACCGCGTCCTCTTCCTCGCGATCGACAACGCCATGCCGTGGCCGGCCGACGCCGAGTCTCTCGGCCGCTTCGAAGGCGCCGTCGCCCGCTGCGCGGGACAGGCCCTCCTGCTGCTCTCGCGGGGCGCCGAGGTCGGCTTCCACGCCCGGGACGTCAAGGTGGCCGCGCGCGGCGGACGGTCCCAACGCGTTCGGATTCTCGAAGCCCTCGCGCGGCTGGAGCCGGTGCCGCTCGAAGCCGCCGGCGAGTTCCCGGCGATGAGGAAAGGAGACCTGCGCTGGTTCGTTTCGTGACGTCTGCGCCCGTGATGCCGCTCGGTCTCTCGCGAGCGTACCTTCTCGCCCTGGCGCCCGCGGCGATCGTCGCGCCTCTGCCGCTCGCCTTTACCGAGGGGGCGAGCCGCAAGGCCATCCTCGCGTACGTTCTCGGGGTCGCGTTCCTGTGGTGGCGGGCGCGCTTCGGGACGCCGGTCCGCCTCTCCGACGCGGCCCAGAACGTCCTGGGCCTCGCCTACATCGCGTGGCTGGCCTACTCGACCGCGACGCTCCGGATGGGGCTCCTCCGGTCGGTCGCCCACCTGCTCCTCTTCACCGCCCTCGCCAAGCTCGCCTCATTGAAGCGCCCGAGCGAGGCGCGGCTCGCGCTCCTCGTCATCTTCCTGCTGACGCTCGCCTCGGCCTCCTCGTCGACTCACGTCTCGTCCTTCGTCTACTTCCTCGCGATGTCCTGGCTGGGGTTTCGGGCGCTCTCCCGCGTCGCCGTGCTCGCGGACTTCGACGAAGCGCCGCCCGAACGGGTGCTCACGAGCGTGCCGACGACGGGCCTTTCTCTGGTCGCGATCGCGGGGGGCGCCCTGGCGGCCGTCCCCCTCTTCTTCGCGCTGCCGCGTCTGCACGGGCCGTTCGTCACTGCGCCCATCCGTGTCGACGAAGCGTTCACGAAAGCCCTTTCGGCCGACCGCGTGGACCTGGAGTCGTTCGGCGCGGCGAAGCGCAGCGATCGTGTGGTCCTGCGGATGGCATCGACTCCCGACATCACCCGCGACGCGCCGCTGCGCCTGCGCGAAGCGGTCTTCACCGAGTACCAGGAGGGGAGCTGGCTCCGCAATCCCCGGCACGAGCGCCGCCGGGGCGCGCCGGCGTTGATCTACGGCACCGGCGAGACGACGGATCCTGCGAAGGTCGACTGGCACGTGACGGCCGATCTCTACGTCTACGGCCAGGGTTTCCTGTTCCTGCCGTACGGCACGACGGCCGTGCGCATGGAGCGGAACCGCGCGGTGGAGGTGCCCGACGGCGTGATGCAGGTGGCCTCGCGCGGGGGGCCCGTCCGCTACGACGCCGACGTGCGGCGCGTGCTGCCTCGCGGGCCCGGAGAGAGCGCGATCTCTCCGGCGGACGTTCCGGAACAGGTCCAGCAGTACGCCCTGCGCCTCACCGCCGGCATCGACGAGCCGCGCCAGATCTACAAGCGCATCGAGGATCACTTCTCCCGCGATTTCGTGTACACGCTCGACCCGCCCCGCACGGAGGGCGATCCGCTCGTCCATTTCCTCCTGCGGTCCAAGGCCGGCCACTGCGAGTACTTCGCGTCGGCGGCGGCCATGATGCTCGCCACGCGCGGCATCCGCGCCCGCCTCGTGACCGGGTCCTACGGCGGCGAAGAGGGGCTCTTCTCCTCCTCGATCGTGGTCCGCGCGGAGAACCTCCATGCCTGGGTCGAGGCCGACCTGGAGGGATCGGGATTCGAAGTCCTGGACCCCACGCCCGCGGCGGGCATCCCTCCGGCCCTGACGAGCTTCTCGCTCCTCTCGCGGGTCGTCGCCCTCGGCCGCGAGATCGAGTTCTTCTACGACCGGCGCATCCTCGGCTTCGACTCCGCCGACCAGATCGGCGTCGCCGAGGCGATGCGCGAGAAGTTCGCCGACGCCGCGGCGACGCTCGCCAACGTGAAGAGGTCCGCCCGCGAGATGCTCTCGCTCCAGTCCGCGATCGCGATCGTCCTCGTCGCGGGGCTTCTCGCGCTCGCGTACACGTTCCTCCGCCGCACGGGCGTGGTCGCGCCGCCTCCGACGCGCGCCTATCTCGCGCTGCGTCGCCTGCTCGCCCGCCGCCGGGGCGCTCTGGCGCCGTCCGTCCCTCCCGCCGAGGTCGCGCGGCTCTTCGCGACGGAGGTCCCGGAGGCCGGCGCGGATGCGGCCCGCGTCGTCGCCATCTACTGTGCGAGCGCGTTCGGAGGGACTCGCCTGCGGCCCGAGGTCGAGCAGGAGCTCGGCGAGCGGCTGCGGCGACTGAAGAAGCTGGCCTGAGCGTCGAAGCTCGAGCGCGGTCGAGTGCGACGCGGCCTCTTCACCCTTCGCATTTCGACATTGGACCCCGCGACTCCTCGCCACGACCAGGGTGATGTCGTCGTTCTGGGGGGCCCCGGCTTCGAATGCGCGGACGGCCGAGACGATCCGGTCGCAGAGGGCGCCGGCGGTCTCGGTGCCGTTGCCGCGGAGGATCTGCTCCAGCCGTCCCTCGCCGAACTCCTGATCGGAAACGTCGACCGCCTCCGTGACGCCGTCGGTGAAGATGACGAGGACGTCGCCCGGCGAAAGCGTCGTGGTCGCCTGCCGGTAGGCGACCCGCGGGATCGCCCCGAGGGGCGGGCCGGAGGGACCCAGCCGTTCGACGGCGCCCGACGTCCGAAGGAGCATCGGAGCATTGTGCCCGGCGTTGACCCAGGTCAGGGATCGCGGCTGCTCGTCGAAGACCGCCCAGAAGAACGTGGCGAAGCGGTTCGATTCCGTGAGCGAGTGGAGCTGCGTGTTGAGATCCGCGGCGAGGCTCGCGGGGCCGTTCTTGGACAGCGTCACGAGGCTGCGGAGAGAGCCCTGCAGGCTGGCCATGAGCAGGGCGGCGGGCAGGCCTTTTCCGGTGACGTCGCCGACGGCGATGCCGGTGCGGCCGGGTTCGAGCGGGAGGAAGTCGTAGTAATCGCCGGAGACCCCGCGCGCCGGGCGGCAGAGGCCGTGGCAATCCAATCCCCGGATCTCCGGGTCGCGGCGCGGGAAGAGGCGCGTCTGGACCTCTTCGGCGATCTGGACGTCGTGCTCGAGCCGTTCCTGCGCCAGGTGCCGCTCGCGCTCGAGGGCGCGCTTGAGCTCGGCGACGACCCACACGAAGAGCGCCAGGAACATGGCGCGGATGGCGAGATTCCAGTCGGTCACCTGGAGCTTGAGCATGGGGTGGGCGTGCGCGGAGAGGACGTCCTCCCAGACCCAGAACGCCGCGCAGACCGCGGCGCCGAGAAAACCGGCGGCGGGGCCCACGAACCACACGAGGAAGAGCACGGGCGCGACGTAGAAGGTCAGAAACGAGAGCTCGAGCGGAGCGACGTAGTCGAGGGCCGCGAGGACCGCGACCCAGAGCAGGCCGATGACGATCAGGATCCACCGGGGCTGCCGCCGCAGAAACGCGACGAAGCGCGGGACCACGCCGGCGCTCAGTACGCGTTGCGGTGGCGCAGGCCGTGCCGCAGCGTCATCCAGAGGATCTTGATGTCGAGCGAGAGCGACCAGTTCTCGATGTAGTAGAGGTCGTACTCGATGCGCTTGGAGAGGCTGGTATTGCCGCGCCAGCCGTGCACCTGGGCCCAGCCCGTGATGCCGGCCCGCACGCGGTGGCGGAGCATGTACTGAGGGAACTTCTCCTTGAACTCCCGGACGAACTCGGGCCTTTCGGGACGAGGTCCCACGAGCGACATCTCGCCGCGGAACACGTTGACGAGCTGCGGCAGCTCGTCGAGGCTCCAGGCCCGGAGAAGCACGCCGAGGCGGGTCCGGCGCGGGTCGTCCTCGCTCGCCCAGGTCGGGCCGGACTCCTCTTCCGCGCCGACGACCATCGAGCGGAATTTCAGGATGTCGAAGGGCCGGCCGTCGAGGCCCATGCGGCGCTGGCGATAGAGGATCGGGCCGCGGCCCGAGAGGCGGATGGCCAGGGCGATCGCTCCGAGCAGCGGCGAGAGCGCGACGAGGGCCGTCGCCGAGATCGCGACGTCGAGCGTCCGCTTGACGAGGCTCATCCACCCCGTCAGCGGCACCTGCGTCAGGTGGACGACGGGGAGGCCGTCGAAGTCTTCGATCCCCGCCCGGAAGGTGATGTGCTGGAGCAGATCCGGCACGACCCGGACGTCGGCGACGGTGCGGCCGACGTCCTTCAGGACCGACAGCATGGCCCGATGCGCTTCGAGGGGGAGCGCCATGAAGACCGTGTCGACTCCGCGCTCGTCGACGATCCTGGCCGCGTCTCCGGTCGTCCCGAGGACGGGCAGGTCGCGGTACGAGGTCGCGCGCTTCTCCGGCGCGTCGTCGACGAATCCGATCGCGCGCAGGCCGGCCTCGGGATGCTCGAGAAACTTGTCGACGAGCGCGCGGCCCAGCCGTCCGGCGCCGACGACGAGCACGAGCCGAACGTTGACCCCGTGCCGCCAGGCCTCCTCGAGGTAGCGGCGGATGGCGGTGCGGCCGGCGAACACGAAGAGCACGTCGAGAACGAAGAAGAAGAGGAGCACGAGCCGCGAGTAGGAGAATCCCCGGTAGAAGGTCGCGAGCCCCGCGAGCAGCAACGTCGCGAGCCCCGTCGCGACGAAGACCGAAAGCCCCTCCTCGACCCGGGAGCGGTTCCGGCGCACCTGGTAGAGACCGTAGAAGTAATAGACGATCGGCCAGAGGACGGCCATGAGCGGAAAGAGGCGGTAGTAGGAGCTCGCGTCGGGGATGCCCTTCGTCACGGGCACGATCTCGGCCCGGAACCGCAGGAAGTAGGCGGCGCCCAGGGCGGACAGCGTCGCGCCGACGTCGGAGACGGCGAGGAGGACCGCGATTCGGCGCGTCGAGTTTCGGATCACGGCAAAAGGTCCCTCAGCGCAGCCTGGAACCTCTCGGCGAAACGCTCCGGGCGAAAGGGCAGGGCCGAGCCCCGCAGGCGAGTGTAATCGAAACGGGCGCGGGCGGTGCGGGCGACGGCCGCGGCCAGGCCCTCCGGACCGTCGTCTCCGGCGTCCCCATAGAGGGCGCCGTTTTCGCCGTCGCGAACGATGTCCCGCGCCCCTCCGCGCCCGAGCGCGACGACCGGCGCTCCGCAGGCGAGCGCCTCGACCGCCGCGATTCCGAAGTCTTCTTCGCCGGGCTGAACGTACATCGCGCAGGTTCGATAGAGGTCGCGGAGCTGCTCGGGAGCGCAGCCCGCCACGAACTCTACGGACGCGGAGGCCGAGACGTCGCGGAGGCGCTTCTCTTCCGGGCCGCGCCCGACGAGGACGAGGCGGCGGCCCAGCCGCCGCGCGGCTTCGATCGCGACGTCGTAGCGCTTGTACGGCACGAGCGCGCCGACGGCGAGGAGAAAGTCGCCGCGCGGCCGGTCGCCGGGCTGAAAGTATTCGACGTCCACCGGAGGGTGGCAGACCTCCGACTCGCGTCCGTAGTGGCGGAGGATTCTCGCGGCGACCGCCGAAGAATTGGCGAGGTAGCGAGTCGGCCTCCCGGCCGTGGCCACGTCCCACGCGCGCAGCCGTCCGACGGCGGCGGCCTTGAGTCTCCGGAAGCGCGTCCTTCCCGGCGGAAAGTAGAGATCGAATTGCTCGTACGCGTACCGGACCGGCGTGTGGCAGTAGGAGAGGTGCGGGGCGCCGTCGCGAGCGATCGCTCCCTTGGCCACGCAGTGCGAGGAGGAGACGACGAGGTCGAACCCGGAGAGGTCGAACGCCTCGACGGCTCTCGGAAACAACGGAAGATAGTTCCGGTAGCCGCGCTTCGAAAACGGCAGCCGGTTGAGAGCCGAGGCCACGATCGGATGCCTCTCGATGGCCGGCGAGACGGAGCCGGGCACGTGGAAGAGCGTGAAGATCGTCGGCGCGGGCACGAGCGGGAGGATGGACTCGAGGACCTTCTCGCCGCCCCGCATTCCGTTGAGCCAGTCGTGGACGACGGCGGTCTTCACGAGAGTCGAGAGTCGGGGGTCGAGGGTCGAGGGTGGGAATTGCCCCCGAGCGCCTCGGCGTACACGCGCAGCGTCTGTTCCGCCGCGCGATCCCAGGAGAAGTCGCGGGCCCGGCGCTTTCCGAGGTCCGCGAACTCGGTGCGGCGGGACGGATCGGTCGCGAGATCCACGATGCCGCGGGCGATGGCGTCGACGTCCATCGGGTCCACGAGGTACGCATAACCTCCGGCGATCTCCTGGAGCGCGGACGTCGAGGAGGTCAGGACGGGCACGCCGCAGGCCATGGCCTCGACGACCGGCAGGCCGAAGCCTTCGTAGAGAGTGGGGTAGAGGAACGCGTCCGCGCCGGCGAAGAGGCCGGGCAGGTCCGACTCGGGAACGACGCCGGGGCGGAAGACGCGGTCGTCGAGCTCGAGCGCGGAAATCACGGCCTCGACGCGGCTGCGATTCTTGGGCATGGGCCCGGCGAGGACGAGGGCATGGGGGAGCGCCCGCTCGCGTCGCGCCTGAGCGAACGCCCGAAGGACGTTGCGGACGTTCTTGTGCGGCTTCTCGCCGCCGAGGAAGAGCAGGTACGGCCGCGGCAGGCCGTACTTCGCCGCGACGCGCCTGCGCTCTTCGAGCGGGAGATCGGAGCGAAACCGGGCGGAGACGCCGTTGTAGACGACTTCCACGCGGGCCGGCGCGATGCCGAAGTAGTCCACGAGATCGCGCTTCGTGTTGTAGGAGACGGTGAGGATCCGGTCCGCGCGTTTCAGCGCCCGCCGGATCATGACGCGCGCGTACACGAGGGCGGCGCGGTTGGGCAGGAACTGCGGATACAGAACGTGGATGATGTCGTGGATCGTCACCACCGCGCGGGCGCGGGCCAGGGGAGGAATGACGTAGTGCGTGGCGTGAAAGAGGTCGAGCCGCTCGCGCATCAGTCGCCAGGCGAAGCGGGTCAGCTCCGAGACCGAGTACCCCGGCGACTCTTCTTCGACCACCGAGAAGTTGTCGGCGAGCGCGGGAAGGGCCTCGCGATCCTCGCCACGGACGTAGAGGCGGAACTCGTAGCGGGACGCCTCGGGTCGCCGCGCGATCGCCTCGACGAGGTGGCGCACGTAGGAGCCGATCCCGAAATCGGTCAGCTTGCGGGCGTCGATCCCGATCCGCGGGCGGCTGCGCTTCACCGCGCGTCCTCCGCGGCCTCGGCGATCGTCGCGGCCGTCGCGTCGGCGGCGTCGTCCCAGCGGAACCCGGCCGCGCGCCGGGGCCCGGCCGACGCCAGCTCCTGGCGGAGAGGCGAATCCTCGAGCGCTCGCTCGATGGCTCGCGAGAGCGCCTCGACGTCGCGGGGAGGTGCGTAGAGCGCGGCGTCGCCGCCGACCTCGAGAAGCGCTTCGGCCGTCGAGGCCACGACCGGCGTGCCGCACGCCATCGCTTCGAGGATCGGCAGCCCGAAGCCTTCGGCCAGCGACGGGTAGACGAACGCCTCGGCCGAGCGGTAGAGCTCACGGGCCGCGTCGCGCGCCGCGTAGCCCGTGACGTGGATCTTGTCGCGATAGGCCGAACGCGCGATGCGCCGGTGGAGGCTCCCGGTCTTCCAGCCGGCCCCGCCGGCGAGCACGAGGTCGGGTCTCGAGCGGCGGCGGCCCCACATGCGCTCGCAGGCCACGACCAGCGCCTCGACGTTCTTGCGGGGCTCGAGCGTTCCCAGATAGAGGACGAACGGCCGGCCGGCGGAGTAGCGCTGCCGCGTCCGCCGGCGCGCCACCGGGTCGTCGGCCGGCGAGAAGAAGGAGGTGTCCACCCCGTTCCGGGCGACGCGGACCCGGCTCGCCGTCTCGGGATAGCGGGAGACGAGCTCCCGGGCGGTGGTCTGAGAGACGCAGAGGAAGCGGGAGGCGCGCTCCACGGTGCGTTCCCAGAGCGGAACGAAGCCGATGAGCGTCCGCGCGGCGTGCCACTCGGGGTGCGTCAGGGGAGTCAGGTCGTGGACGGTCGAGACGAACGGGGTCTCGCCGCGGGCCGGCCCGATCGTGAGGGCGGATATCAGGACGTCGGCGCCCCAGCGGGCGATTCTCTGGGGAAGCGTCGAGTGGAGCCAGACGATCCCGAAGGGGTGGTGGTCGGTCTGGAGACTGAACGCCTCCGGACCGGACCCGTTGACGGAGGCCGGAAAGGGGCGGGGAGCGAAGAGTCCGACGGAGGTGTCCGGGCGGGCGGCGAGCCCACGGGCGATGGCGAAGGTGTAGGTGCCGATCCCCGTGCGCTCCTGGAGCAGCGCGCGCGCGTCGATGGCCACTCTCACGGCCGAGAAGCTATCAGCTTCAGAAGACGGGAGTTCGGCTTTCCCGCCCGGGTCGGGGCTGTTGACGTTCCGCCGCATCCGGCTAAAATGCGCGGTTCTGCCAACGGCCATGACGCAAGAAGACTCTCTCTCCCTGGATACCGTGCTCGACGAGCCCGTGAGGTTCGGCGGCGAGCTTGCCGTGCCCGTGGCGGCGATCGACCGCGAGCCCCTGGTGTCGCTGTCCCCGCTTCAGATCTCGGGAGAGGTGCGGCGCATCGAGGGAGGGTATTCGCTCGAGGCCGAGCTCGTGTACTCCGGGGAGCTCGAGTGCAGCCGTTGCCTCGCGCCGTACGCGTTCGAGGAGGACGAGGTGTTTTCGCTCGTGCTCTATCCCCGCGCGGGCGCGTCCTCGGAGGAGGTCGAGCTGGCGAGCAAAGATCTCGACATTCTCTATTACACGGAGCCCGTCGTGCCTCTGGCTCCGATCGCCGAGGAGCGCGTGCAGATGGCGCTCCCGATGAAACCCCTCTGCAAGCCGGACTGCCTCGGGCTCTGCCCGATGTGCGGCAGTGACCGGAATCTCGGAGCGTGCGCGTGCGCGCCCGATACCATCGACCCCCGCTGGGAGGCCCTCAAGGCTCTCAAGGAGAAAGTGTAGGACCACGATGCCGAATCCCAAGAGGCGACACAGCAAGGCCCGCCGCGACAAGCGCCGTGCGCACGACGCGCTGACACCGCCGGCGCTCTCGGAGTGCCCGAACTGCCACGAGCCCAAGCAGCCGCACCGCGTGTGCAGCCGCTGCGGGTACTACAAGGGCAAGCAGGCGATCAACACGTAGACCGTCGCTCGCGCTTGCGAGCGAGTCTGCGCCTTCGGGCGCACCGGCGCGCGGCTCGTCCGGATGCGGGCTCGACCGCGCACCTGACTCGCTCGCGGCGCGCTCACTCCCGTCGGAACATCCTCCCTCCCTCGCGGGAGACTCTTCGCCCGCGAGCGGATGTCGCTGCGGCGACGGCGGTCGGTATAATTCCCGGACTCGTGAGTCTTTCGGGGTCAGAGAGGCTAGACGTGCGGATCGCAGTCGATGCGATGGGCGGCGACCACGCGCCGATCGTGAACGTGGACGGCGCCATCGCCGCGGCCCGGGAGTTCGGGATCCACACGCTCCTGGTCGGCAAGGCCGCGGAGCTGTCCAAGCTTCTCGCGGACTCCGGCTTCAAGGGGCCCGAGATCGAGATCGTCGACGCGGCGGAGGTCGTGACCTTCGACGACCCGGCGACGTCGCCCATCCGCAAGAAACGCAACTCTTCGATCCGCATCGCGGCCAACTGCGTCCGCGACGGGAGCGCCGAGGGCCTGGTGTCGGCGGGCCACACCGGCGCGGCGATGGTCTCGGCCAAGATGGTCATCGGGACGATCGAGGGCGTCGACCGGCCGGCCCTCGCGACCGTCCTCCCGAACCTCAAGGGCCACTGTCTGCTCCTGGACGTCGGCGCGAACCCGGACCTGAAGACGCCGCACTTCAAGGAGTTCGCCGTCATGGGCTCGATCTACGCCGAGCTCGCCTTCGGCAAGAAGAAGCCCTCGATCGGACTCATGTCCATCGGCGAAGAGGACTCGAAAGGGACCGAACAGACGAAGGAAGTCTTCAAGACGCTCAAGGCCACCGGCCTGAACTTCGTGGGCAACGTCGAGGGCCGCGACGTCTTCAACGGAACGGTCGACGTCATCGTCACGGACGGCTTTACGGGCAACGTCATCCTGAAGGTCTCCGAGTCGCTCTCCGAGATGGTCGAGCAGCTCCTGCGCGAGGAGATCAAGCGGACGCTCCAGGCGTCCGTCGGCTTCCTGCTCTCCCGCTCGGCATTCCGGCGCTTCAAGCAGCGGCTGGACTACTCCGAGTACGGCGGTGCGCCCCTGCTCGGCGTGAAGGGATGCGTCATCATCTGCCACGGCCGCTCCTCGGCCAAGGCGATCAAGAACGCCATCCGCTTCGCGTCCGAGTTCTCGCGACGGAAGCTCGCCGAAAAGATCCAGGCCCAGATCGCCGAGCTGCACACGCGCGAGGCGCGCGCTGTGAAGGCGTGAAGGCGTGATCCGGGCGCAGATCGTCGGGACGGGCGCCTCCGTCCCCAAAAAGATCCTCACCAACGCCGACCTCGAGAAGCTGGTCGAGACCTCGGACGAATGGATCGTCTCGCGCACCGGGATCAAGGAGCGCCACATCGCGGCCGAGAGCGACCACTTCTCGGACTTCTGCACGCGGGCGGCCGAGCAGGCCCTCAAGAAAGGGCACGTCAAGGCCGAAGACCTCGACATGATCCTCGTCGGGACGATCTCGGGCGACATGCCTTTCCCGGCGACCTCGTGTCTCGTGCAGCGCAACATCGGCGCCACCCGCGCCGCGGCGTCCGACGTGGGCGCGGCCTGCGTCGGGTTCCTCTACGCCCTGCACCTCGCGGACGGCCTGATCCAGTCCGGCAAGGCCGAGAACGTCCTCGTGATCGGCGGCGAGATCCTCTCGCGCATCGTCGACTGGACCGACCGGAACACCTGCGTGCTCTTCGGCGACGGCGCCGGCGCGGTCGTCCTGCAGGCGACCAAGGGGGATCACGGCATCCTCGGCAGCATGATGAAGTCCAACGGGAACTACCACGACTTCATCTGCATGCCCGGCGGCGGGTCCGACCGGCCGGCCAACGACCCGAAGTCCATCGAGGAGCGCCTGCCCTTCATCAAGATGAAAGGCAACGAGACCTTCAAGGTCGCGGTCAAGGCCATGGCCGACATCAGCCAGGAGCTTCTGACCGAGCAGGGATTCACGCACGAGCAGATCGACCTCTTCATCCCGCACCAGGCAAATCTCCGGATCATCGACGCCGTCGGCGAACGCCTCAAGATCGACCCGACGAAGGTCTACAAGAACGTGGACCGCTTCGGGAACACCTCCGCCGCCTCGATCCCGATCGCGCTCGAGGAGTGCGTCCGCGAGGGCCGCGTGGAGTCCGGCGACCTCGTCCTGCTCACGGCTTTCGGCGCGGGCCTCGTGTGGGGCAGCGTCCTGCTGCGCTGGTAGCGTGACGCTCGCGCTGCTGTTCCCGGGCCAGGGCTCGCAATCTGTCGGCATGGGCAAGTCCCTCTACGAGGCTTCGCGAGCCGGCGCGGACGGTCTTCGAGGAAGCGGACCGGGTCCTCGGGTTCTCGCTCTCGAAGCTCTGCTTCGAGGGGCCCGAAGAGGAGCTGCGGCTGACGGCGAACACGCAGCCGGCGATCCTGACGCACTCGATCGCCGCCCTCGCGGATCTGCGCGCGCGCTTTCCGGAAAAGCTCGAGGGCGCCGTCTTCGCCGCCGGGCATTCCCTGGGCGAGTACTCGGCCGGCGTCGCGGCCGGGGCCTTCTCGTTCGCGGACGCGGTCGCGCTCGTGCGGGCTCGCGGGACGTTCATGCAGGAGGCCGTTCCCGCCGGCGTGGGAGCGATGGCGGCGATCGTGGGCCTCGACCCCGGAGCCGTCGACGCCGCCTGCCGCGAGGCCGCGCAGGGCGAGACCGTCGCGCCCGCCAACTACAACTCGCCGGAGCAGACGGTGATCGCCGGCCACGCCGGCGCCGTCGCCCGCGCCTCCGAGGGCTGCCTCGCCCGCGGCGCGAAGCGGGCCATCGCCCTTCCCGTCTCGGCGCCCTTCCACTGCGCCCTGATGTCTCCGGCCCGCGATCGGATGAAGCCCCTCCTCGAAGCGACGGTCTTCACCGACGCGGCCGTGCCCGTCGTGACGAACGTCGACGCCGCCCCCGAGACTTCCGGCGAGAGGCTCCGCGACGCGCTCGTGCGTCAGATCGACTCGCCGGTGCGCTGGGTCGAGACGGTGCAGCGGCTCGCGCGCGAAGGGGTGGATCGCGGGCTCGAGATCGGGCCGGGCAACGTCCTCGCCGGGCTCGTACGGCGGATCGAGAAGTCGATCAAGGTCGAGGGCCATGCGTAGGCTCCGTTCGGCGTCATCATGCGGGCTCCTCGGAGTCCTCGCGCTCGCGGCCCTGTCGGCGGCCTGCGCGACGGCCGGGCCGCCGGCGCCCGGATCGTCGGCCGCGTTCGACGCCGCCGTCCTCTCCGCCGAGCTCCGCTGTCAGTGCCGCGTCGGCGTGGCGGCGCGCCATCTCGAGAGCGGGCGCTCGTACGAGCACAACGGCGCCGCGGACTTCGAGTCGGCCTCGGTCATCAAGATCGCGGTGGTCACCGAGGCGATGGCCGCCGTCCGCGAAGGCCGGGTCGAGCTCGAGGGCCGCTGGGAGCTCACCGCCGCCAACAAGGCCGACGGCTCGGGAATGCTCATCATGCTCGACCCGGGCCTCGATCCGACCTGGAACGATCTCGCCACCCTGATGATCGGACCGTCGGACAACACGGCCACGAACGCCTGGATCAACCGCCTCACGGTCGATGCGATCAACGCGCGCATGCAGTCGCTGGGATTCACCCACATCCGCCTCTTCGGAACGATTCCCATGCTGTCGCAGAAGGAAGAAGACCCGTCGCCCTGGAAAGGGTTTCGCCTCGGATCGATCACGCCGAATGACGTGGCGGACTGGATGACGCGGGTCGCGAAGGGCGACCTGCTCGACGCGGCGTCCTCGAAGAAGATCTTCGACTACCTCGACACCGACCCCAGCCGCCTGAGGATCGCCCGCCGTTTTCCACCAGGCGATTTATGGGCCGGCAAGACCGGCTCGATGTCCGGAGTCCGCAACGATTCCGGGATCCTCCGGACGAAGAAGGGACGTTTCGTTCTGGCCGTCTTCACCGAGGGAAGCCAGGCCGACGGCTGGGGTCCCGATCACCCGAGCATCCTCGCCATCGCGGAGCTGTCGCGGGTGATCGTGGAGGGCTGGAGCAAGGACCTGCCGGAGGTCGTCGAAGAAGCCGTGCAGATCGAGCTGATACTCGCCCTCGCGTGAAGCGCTTTGAAAACAGGATCGCCCTCGTCACCGGCGCCTCGCGCGGGATCGGCGAAGCGATCGCGAAGAGGCTCGCCTCGGAGGGCGCCACGGTTCTCGCGGCGGCCCGCACCGCCGACGCGCTCGCGCGGGTCGTGTCCGAGATCGAAGCCGCGGGCGGCCGGGCCTCCGCGCTCGCGCTCGATCTCGCCGACCCGGGCTCGATCGAGGCCGCCGTGAAGAACGCGCTGGCCGCCCACGGCGAGATCCACGCCCTCGTGAACAACGCCGGCGTGACCGAGGACAACCTGATCCTGCGCATGAGCCGCGAGGCCTGGGACCGGGTCCTCGCCACGAACCTCACGGGCGTGTTTCTGCTGACCCAGGCCGTCGTGAAAGGGATGGTCCGCAAGCGCTACGGCCGGATCGTCAACGTGACGTCGGTCGTCGGGCTGATGGGCAACGCCGGGCAGGTCAACTATGCGGCTTCGAAAGCGGGCCTCGTGGGCCTGACGAAGTCCGTGGCGCGCGAGCTCGCGTCCCGCAACATCACCTGCAATGCCGTCGCTCCCGGGTTCATCGCCACGGCGATGACCGACAAGATGACCGACGAGGCGAAATCGAAGATGACCGGCCAGATCCCGCTCGAGCGGCTGGGCGCGCCCGACGACGTCGCGGCCGCCGTCGCGTACCTCGCCTCGGAAGACGCGGCATACGTGACGGGGACGGTGGTGAACGTCTCGGGGGGTCTGTACATGTGAGCAGGCCGGATGCCGGAATCCGGAGAAATGGGCCGAGTCCCGGCGTTTTCCTGCCTTCCGCCGCCCGCCTGTTGACTCCTTGCCCCGCGGGGGCATCTAAGGAAGAATACGGCGTCTTTCGGACCGCTGATTCTCGAGAAAGGGGAGAGGAATGGCCGTCGAAGAAAAGGTGAAGAGCATCATCGTCGAGCAGCTCGGCGTGGACGCGAACGAGGTGACTCCGGAGGCGTCTTTCGTCGACGATCTCGGCGCCGATTCGCTCGACACCGTGGAGCTGGTCATGGCCTTCGAAGAAGCGTTCAACATCGAGATTCCGGACGAAGCCGCCGAGAAGATCCAGAAGGTCAAGGACGCCATCGAGTACATCGAGAAGAACTCCGCGAAAAACTAAGCCCATGCCCCGCTTTTCCACCCCGCGCCGCGTGGCCGTGACGGGGGTGGGTCTCGTTTCGCCGCTGGGAATCGGAAACGCGGAGAACTGGGACGCACTCACCGCCGGACGCTGCGGACTCGGGCCCATCACCCGGTTCGACGCTTCGCGCTTCACCTCCCGGATCGCCGGCGAGGTGAAGGGCTTCGACCCGTCGCTCTACGTCGACAAGAAAGAGATCAAGAAGATGGACACCTTCATCCACTACGGGATGGCGGCGGCCCACTTCGCGATGGAGGACGCGGGCGTCCCGGTGACCGACGGCAACCGCGAGCGGTTCGCCGTGCGTCGTGGGCTCGGGCATCGGAGGCCTGCCTCTCATCGAAGAGACGCAGAGGCGCTACGTCGAGGGCGGCGGCAATCCCCGGGTCATCTCTCCGTTCTTCATCACGGGACTCATCACGAACGAAGCCGGCGGCAACATCTCGATCAAGTACGGCCTCAAGGGACCGAACCTCTGCACGTCGACCGCCTGCACCACGGGCGCCCACGCCGTCGGCGAGGCGTTCCGGATGATCCAGTACGGCGAGGCCGACGCGGCGATCGCGGGCGGCACCGAGGCGGTGATCACGCCCCTGGCCGTCGGCGGATTCTCCGTGATGAAAGCCCTTTCGACGCGCAACGACGATCCGCTCCACGCCTCCCGGCCGTGGGATCGGGACCGCGACGGGTTCGTGATCGCCGAGGGTGCGGGGCTCGTCGTGATGGAGGAGTTCGAGGCCGCCAAAAAGCGCGGGGCGCGGATCTACGCCGAGCTCGCGGGCTACGGCATGTCGGGGGACGCGTACCACATCGCCGCTCCCTCCGAGGACGGCGACGGCCCCGGGCGCGTCATGCGCAACTGCCTCGAGGACGCGGGCATCGATGGCGACCAGATCGACTACATCAACGCCCACGGGACTTCGACGCCGCTCGGCGACCGCGCCGAGACGCTGGCGATCAAGAGGGTGTTCGGAGACCATGCGCGGAAGGTCGCCATCTCGTCCACGAAGTCGATGACCGGACACCTGCTCGGCGCGGCCGGCGGTCTCGAGACGGCCATCTGCGCTCTCGCCGTCTACCACGGCGTGATTCCGCCCACGATCAACTACACGACGCCGGATGCCGAGTGCGACCTCGACTACGTCCCCAACACGGCGCGGGAGGCGAAGCTCGAGTACGTGCTGTCGAACTCCTTCGGCTTCGGCGGCACCAACGGCTGCCTCATCCTCAAGAAAGTGTGACGCACTCCCGATGAACTCTCTCGTCTGCATCGCCTATGTTCCCGACACCGAGACCCGGATCAAGATCGCGGCCGACGGCAAGTCGATCGACGAGGCCGACGTCAAGTTCATCGTTTCGCCTTACGACGAGTTCGCCCTCGAGGCGGCCCTCCGGATCAAGGAAGCGAAGGGCGCGGGCACGGTGACGGTCGTGTCCGTGGGACCCGAACGGACGAAGACCGGGCTGCGCGAGTGCCTGGCGCGGGGCGCCGACGAGGCGATCTGGATCGATGCGACCGGCGTGCCGTACCTCGACGCCCTCGGCACGGCGAAGGCTCTGGCCGCGGTCGCGAAGGGCGGCGCGTACGACTTCTACTGGTTCGGCCAGAAGGCCGTGGGCCCCGACGAGGGTCTCGTCGGCCCGATGTTCGCCGAGCTCGCGGGCGTGCCGCACGTCGCGAGCATCGTCAAGCTCGAGGTCGGCGACGGCAAGGTCACGGCGCACCGCGAGATCGAAGGCGCGCACGAGGTCGTCGAATGTTCGCTGCCCGCGGCGCTGACGGCCCAGAAGGGGCTGAACGAGCCGCGCTACGCGTCGCTCAAGGGCATCATGGCCGCCAAGAAGAAGACGATCGCCGAGAAGAAGCTCGCCGAGCTCGGAGTGGCGGAAGCCGATCCCGCCCAGGCCAAGACGCGCTGGCGGAAGCTCGAGCTCCCGCCGGCAAGGCAGGCCGTGAAGCTCGTGCCCGGCGACGATCCGGTGGCCGCGGGGAAAGAGCTCGCGCGTCTGCTGAGGGAAGAAGCGAAAGTGATTTGACGGCCGCCACCGGCCGTCAAATCATCCCGAGCGCAGCGAGGGATCCCGAAATCGAAAGGCGAATCCAATGAAATTCCTGGTTTTCATCGAGCAGCGCGAGGGGAAGGTCCGCAAGGCTTCGCTCGAGGCCCTCTCGCTGGCCCGACGGCTCGGGGGCGGTCCGGCCGCGGCCGTCATCGCCGGCAAAGGCGTGACCGCGCTCGCGAAGGATCTCGGGAAGTACGGCGCCGGAACCGTGTACGTCGCCGATCGGGACGAGCTCGCCCTCTACTCGAACAAGGGGTACGTCGGCGCCCTCGACGCCGCCACGAAACTGGCGAGCCCGGAGGCCGTCCTGATCGCGGCCACCTCGATGGGCAAGGACCTCGCGCCGCGTTACGCGGCCCGGCACGACGTGTCCGTGCTCGCGGACGTCATGGATCTGCGCGTCGAGGGCGACAGGCTCGTCGGCTCCCGCCCGGTCTACTCGGGCAAGGCCCGCGCCGAAGTCGACTGCGGCGCCGCGAAGCTCCAGATCGCGACCACGCGGCCGAACGTCTTCCCCGCGGAGGCTCAGGACGGCGCCGCCGAACCGAAGGTCGAGACGCTCGACCTCGGCGAGATCGCGCCGCGCGCGAAGGTCGTGCGCATCGAGGCCTCCGAGTCCAGGGAGCTCGACGTCTCGGAGGCCGACATCATCGTGTCCGGCGGCCGGGGCATCAAGGGCCCCGAGAACTGGCCCCTGGTCCGGGATCTCCAGCAGGCTCTGCATGCGGCCCTGGGCGCCTCGCGCGCCGTCGTCGACGCGGGCTGGATCGACCACCAGCACCAGGTCGGGCAGACCGGCAAGGTCGTCTCGCCGACCCTCTACGTCGCCGTCGGCATCTCCGGAGCGATCCAGCACCTCGCGGGCATGGGCACGTCCAAGGTGATCGTCGCGATCAACAAGGACGGCGAGGCGCCGATCTTCAAGGTCGCGACCTACGGCGTCGTCGGCGACCTCTTCCAGATCGTGCCCGAGTTCGCGAAGGCCGTCCGGGCGCTCAAGCACGAGTAACTCGCGGGCGTCCCGCGCCAGTCCGCTACTCGATTTCCTTCCTCACGATCTTGACTCGACGCGCGCCGGCCTCGGCTCTCCGGCGGTGCTCGTGGAAGTGTTGGGACTGAACGCGGGTGAAGATCGCGCCGAGCAGGACCAGGAGCGACGCGTAGTAGACCCAGAAGAGAAGGACCATCATGGAGGCCGCGGTTCCGTACGCCGACGCGACATCGCTCCGGCCGAGGTAGAAGCCGATCGCCCATTTGCCCAGCGAGAGCAGGAGCGCCGTCAGGATGGCTCCCGCCCAGACGTCCCGCCAGGGGATCTGGACGTCGGGAAGAATGCGGTAGAGCATCGCGAAGAGGACGGCGATCAGCACGTAGGTGACGAGCGCGTTCGCCGTTTCGAAGACCGCGGCGGGCAGCTCCAGATAGCGCTCGGCGTAGCTCTGCAGCGCCTGGATCGTGGTGGAGAGCACGAGCGAGACCACGAGGACGAAGCCCAGCGCGACGACCAGACCGAACGAAATCACCCGCTTCCAGAGGAGCTTCTTGATCAAGGGGCCCGGCTTCGGAGCCACGTCCCACATGCGATTGAGCGAATCCTGGAGCTGGACGAACACCGCCAGGGTGCCGACCACGAAGGTGCCGATCCCGATGACGCGGGCCAGGCCCCCGGTCATCTCGAACGCCGCGTGTCCGAGCATCGCGTCGACGGCCAGCGCCTGTTCGTGCCCCATCAAGAGCTCGAATTGACCCACGATCTGGTGACGCACCGCGCTCGGCTCGAAGAGCAGCCCGGCGCCCGCGGCGAACAGAACCAGCACCGGCGAGAGCGAGAAGAGCGCGAAAAAGGCCAGGGCCGCGCTCTGCGTGAAGGCATCGCGCTCGAGCCACGCGTGGAAGGTCTCGCGCAGGATCGGGCCCCACAGACGCGAGCGGGTCGGGACGCTGGGCCGGCTCATTCCGGCCTGGATGTTATCGGGGAATGGCGCGACAGATCGGCCCGTCAGGGGCGCGCGTTCTCCCGGGGCCTCGGGCGCTCGCCCGGGATGCGTTCCACGGGCGCGCGGTCCTCGGGCGCTGGCGGCGCCGCCCACCGCCGCACGTAGATCTCGCCCTCGCTGGGGCTCTGGCGGTAGTCCGCCCACGCCGCGTAGACCTGACCGCTCTCCGCGGCGACACTCTGGTAGTCGCCGAACTGGATGAGCGTCGTCGTGCGGCTGGTGGCGCTCGACAGCCGGACCGCGGGCTCCCAGGACTCGCCCCCGTCGATCGACCGCCGCAGATAGACGTCGGCGCCGGCACGGCTGGGATCGTTGCGCGAGTCCTTGTAGGCCACGACGACGTCGCCCGTGGAGCGGTCGACGCGGATCCACTGGTGGTAGCGGTCGACCTCGTCCGCGCGGTCATCGTCGACGAGCGCCGGCGGGGACCAGGTCCGGCCGCCGTCGTCGGAGCGGGAGAAGTACACCCCGGGAACGCAGATGGCCGGAGCTCCGCAGGTCTCGGGGCACCGGGTGCTGTCGATGCCGGGCAGATAGTCCGACCAGGCGGCGTAGACGGCGCCGCGCCGGGCTCCGGAGGAGCGGTCCACCGACACGGACGAGTGGACGAGCGCCGGACGAATGCACTGGGACGGCGGCACGACGAACGCCCGCGCGCGCGTCGGCGCGACTTCGACGGACGGCTCGAAGCTCTCGCCGCCGTCGAGCGAGCGCATCACCCGAATCGAGTGCTGCGGATAGTTCGTGAACGCGAGGTACACGGCGCCGTCGGCGGCCACCGCGAGGTCGAGGCCGCTCACGGCGGCGTCGTCGATCCGCTGAGGCGCGGTGAACGTCGTGCCGCGGTCGACCGAGCGCGCCACGAAGACGCCGCCGCGAGGCAGCTTCCAGGCGACATAGACGCGGTCCCGCCAGGGGCTGTCCGGGGTGTCGTCGACCGCCAGGGCGACCTTGTCGTCCATGCCGGAGCTGCTGATCCGGACCGGCGGCTCCCACGTCCGCCCGCCGTCGGGGGAGCGCACGACGTCGATGCTGGTGCCCGACGGCCCCGCGGGGATGCGCGCGAGGTAGGCCGCGCCCTGCGTATCGAAGGCGACCATCGGATCGTTGTCGATCGTGGACCCGTCGCCCTTGGGGACCGGCACGCGCGTCCAGGTGACTCCGAAATCGCGCGACGACATCGCGAGGATGCGCCCGTCGGAGACGCTCATCGACGCGGCGAGCACGACGGCGGGATCGGACGGGTCGACGGCGATGGAAACCTCGGCCTGCGTTCCCGGCCAGTTGCTCGCGTTGCGGTCGAGGCCGACGTCCAGCCCGTCTTCGGCGAAGCGCGCCGAGACGCCCACGGCTCCGGCTCCGAACACCGCCGCGAGGGCGGCGCCGGAAACCGCATGCGTCAGACGAAGGAGTCGCGGGTGGCGCAGGCGTGACCTCGTTTCGAAGCTAGCACGAGCACCCCCGTCAGATCTTCGGGCCGAGTTAGTATTCGCGGCAATGCCGCCGCTGCCCACGGAACGCCTGATCCTCGGTCTGTCCGGGCGAACCGTGTTCGGGCTCCTCGTCCTGCTGGCGATCGCGGTCTTCGTCTACTCGATGTCGCGGAGGATCCGCGTTCTCCTCGCCGGCCGGCCGGACAACCGGTTTACCCGCATCGGAGAGCGCATCCTCCGGACGCTCGAGTACGCCTTCGCGCAGAAGCGCATGTTCCGCGACTTCTACGCCGGCTTCTTCCACATCCTGATCTTCGGCGGCTTCCTCGTGCTCACCGTGCGCACGATCGCCCTCGTGGTCGAGGGCCTGATCCCGCACTTCGTGCTCCTGCGCGGCGTTCCGGGAAACGCGTACACCCTGGTCAAAGACGTCTTCGAAGTCCTGACCCTCCTCGGGGTGGCGCTGGCCGTCTTCCGCCGGGCCTTCGCCCGCCCGAAACGCCTCGATCTCACCTGGGACGCCTGGCTGATCCTTTTCCTGATCGCGTTCCTCATGGTCACGGACCTGGTCGCGGAATCCGCGCGCACGGCGCTCGCTCCGGGGCACGCGACCATCTGGGCGCCGGTCGTAGGCGCGCTCGCGGGCATGATGGCGGGCGCGGCGCCGGCGACACTCCAGGCGATCTACGAGTGGTCGTGGTGGCTGCACCTCGGCGACCTGCTCTTCTTCGGCAACTACCTGCCGTACTCGAAGCACTTCCACATCATCGTGTCGATCCCGAACATCTTCTTCATGAACCTCCAGCCGATGGGCCGCCTCGCGACGGTCGACCTCGAGAACACCGAGCGCTTCGGCGCGTCGCGCGTCGAGGACCTGACCTGGAAAATGATGCTCGACGGGTACACCTGCACGGAGTGCGGCCGCTGCCGCGTCGTCTGCCCGACGGCCCTGACGGGCAAGCCGCTCGACCCCAAGATCTTCATCGGCAACGTTCGCGACGCCGTCTACGAGGCGACCCCCGGCGTCCTGGCGGAGTCGTCCGGCCGAGGAAACGGCGCGAGCGGAGGCTCGGCGCGGCAAGACCTCATCGGCGGCTGGATTTCGGAGGACACGATCTGGGCCTGCACGACGTGCGGCTTCTGCACGACGGCCTGCCCCGTGTTCATCATTCCCGCGGTCGACAAGATCGTCGAGATGAGGCGCTACCTCGTCCTCGACAAGGCGGAGTTCCCGAAGGAAGTCCAGAACGCCTTCCGCGGCATGGAGACCAACGGCAATCCGTGGAACATCTCCGCCGCGACCCGCGCCGACTGGGCGAAAGACTTGCCCGTCGCGACGATGGGGGAGGCCGGCGAAAAGGAGATCGAGGTCCTCTTCTGGGTGGGCTGCGCGGGCTCGTACGAGGATCGTGCCAAGCGCGTCTCGAAGGCCCTCGTCGAGATCCTGGATGAGGCCGGGGTGTCGTTCGCCATCCTCGGAAACGAAGAAACCTGCACCGGCGACTCCGCGCGGCGCATGGGCAACGAGTATCTCTTCCAGATGCTCGCCCAGCAGAACGTCGAGACCCTCAACGGCTACAAGGTGCGGAAGATCGTGACGAACTGCCCGCACTGCATGAACTGCCTCAAGAACGAGTACGGGGATTTCGGCGGCCACTACGAGGTCGTGCACGGCTCGCAGCTCGTCTCGGAGCTCATCCAGGCCGGCCGCGTGAAGATGAGCACCGAGATTCCGGAGTCGATCACGTTCCACGACCCCTGCTACCTCGGCCGATACAACGGCGTTTACGACGCTCCCCGCGAGATCCTCCGGTCGATTCCCGGGCTCCGTCTGACCGAGATGCCGCGCTCCCGCGAGAAGGGCCTGTGCTGCGGCGCCGGCGGCGGGCGGATGTGGATGGAGGAAAAGCTCGGCACGCGGATCAACCAGGAGCGGATGCGCGAGATCGCGGACACCGGGGCCTCGTCGGTCGGCGTCTCGTGCCCGTTCTGCATGGTCATGATCGGCAACGCCAAGGACGAGATCGGCGTCGCCACCCAGCCTTTCGACGTCCTGGAGCTCGCCCGCCGGTCCATGGCTCGAGCGGTCGAACCGGCCTGAGCGGCCTCGCCTCTCCGCACCCCCGCGACAATACAGAGACGAGTGACTCCAGGGCGCCTGGTCGAGCGTCTGCGTTCGTGGATCTCCGGGCGCCGTTACCGGGGCCGCCGGGGCCTGGGCCAGGGTTGGGAAAAGCTGGCCGAGCGCCGGCTGACCGCCGAGGGCTACCGGATCCGCGAACGCAACTACCACGTACCCTCGGGCGAGATCGATCTGATCGCCGAAGACTCCGGCGTGCTGTGCTTCATCGAGGTCAAGGGCCGGAGTGGACGCGGATTCGGCGCGCCCGCCGAGTCCGTCACGCTCGAGAAGCAGCGGCGGATCGCGCGCGTCGCGCAGGAGTACGTCTGGCGTCGGCGCGTCGCGGATTCGACGCGCTGTCGGTTCGATGTCGTCTCGATCCTGGACGAGGGAGTCGGGGAACCGCGGGTCGAGATCCTGCGCGACGCGTTCCCGCTGCCCGAGCCGTCGCGTCCGCGACGCTGATTCCGTCCGCGTGCTAAACTTCGCCTACTTTCGCGATGAGCGCGCTCAACGACGAAGATCTTCGATACACGTTCTCCTGTCCGAGCTGCGGGGGCAGCTTCTCCATCAGTCTCGCGAAGATTCCTCCCGTCCAGGCTCGATTCAGCTGTCCGAAGTGCGCGAAGGCGATGGACTTTCCGTCCCGGGACGAAGCCCGCGTTTTCGTTCAGCTGCAGGCCGCCGGGGGAGCGCCGCCCTCGCCTCCGTCCGTCGCCGTCGCCGCTCCGAAGCCGGCCGAGACCGCGCCGCCGCCTCCGCCCCGGCCCGTCGCCCCGGCGCCCGAGCGCGCGCCTGAGGCTCGCCGCCGGCGGCTCCGCCGCCGTCTCCCGCAGTCGCGGCGCCTCCGCCTCCGCGAGCGGCCGTAGCCGCATCGCCCGTTTCCGAGCCCATGGACACGACCGGCAAGACTTACGTCGTCGAGAAGAAGGGCTTCGAGGGCGACGAGCTCGATCGCCGCGCCATGCGCCAGCTGATCCGCACCGGAGCGATCAACGAGGGCGACATGGTGGCTGTCGGCGGCTCCGCCGCCATTCGCTGCGATACCGTTCCGGAGCTCAAGTCGCTCTTCGAGCTCCGCAAGACCGCACGGGCGGTGCCGCCCCCCGTCTGTCCGAAGCACATCGACCAGCTCGCGCACTACCTCTGCAACGACAGCGGGCGGGCTCTCTGCGAAGAATGTGCGGAGGAGAAGAAGTTCGGCGGCACGAGCGTCCGCGTCTGCGCCCACTGCGGCGGGCCCGCCAGCGACCTCCACGCGGCGCCCGGCGACATCATCAAGTAGCGGACGGGTTCCGAGCGGCTCAGCGGGGCCGGGACAGGTCGCGGGGCGAGACAGTCCTTTCCGGAACACGGGGAAGCAGGGGAGTGCGGCTGCCGTCGAGGGCAATCCACGAGCCGCGGAGGATCACCGTCCGGATCGATCGAAGCGCCTCGACGTCCTCGAGCGGGTTGCCGTCGACGAGGAGCAGATCGGCGCGGCGCCCGGGCGCGATGGTCCCGATCTCCGCCTCCTCTTCCAGGAACTCGGCGCCGCCCGAGGTCGCGGCCCGGATCGCCTCGTAGGGAGTGAGGCCGGCGGCGACCAGGCCTCCGAGCTCCACGTGGATGGATGCTCCGGGGACCGCGAGGTCGATTCCCGAGTCCGTCCCGGCGAGCAGGCGCGCTCCCGCCTGGTGCAGGGCCCGAATCACCGCAGCCCGATTCGCGATGGCCCGTTCGCGCGTCGAGGCGTCCACGCTCCGCAACAGGACGTCGAAGACGGCGATCGTCGGGCAATTCCACGTTCCGGCGGCCGCCGTATGCGCGGCGAGCGCCGGGAGGCGGCTCAGGTCGACGTCCGCCCAGGCCGCCGCGCCGCCCGGATGGCGCTGCATCGCGAAGTCGTAGCCGCGCAGGTGTTCGATCGAAGCCTGCCCCGAATCGAGGGCGTGCTCGATCGGCACCTGGTTGGAGACGTGGCCGAGGAATCGGATGCCGTGCGCTCGCGCCGAAGCGACGATCGCGTCGTAGGATTCGAGCGAGAGGCTGTTGTAGACCTTGAGGAACCGCCAGCCCGCGGCGACCTGCGCCGCGACGACGGCATCCGCCTGCGACGGATCGTCGACGAATTGCGTTTCGGGCCAGACACCCGGCGACGCGTCCAGCCCCGGGCTCGCGGAGTAGATCGTCGGACCGAGGAGCGTTCCGTCTTCGATCGCACGCATCGTCGACGGGAGCGCCTGGTATCCCCACATGTTGCGCACCGACGTGATGCCGGCGTAGACGTAGTCGCGCAGCTCGCGACGGCGGATGTGCACGTGCATGTCGATGAGCCCCGGCATCACGTAGGCGCCGCCGGCGTCGATGGTCGGCGTTCCCTCCGGCAGGGCGGCCGCGCCGTCGGGGGCCACCGCCGCGATGCGATCTCCGGTCACGACGATCGTGTGATCGCGGAGGACGCGCTCGGAATCCATGGGAACCACGTTCGCGTGCGTGATCGCGAAGGTTCGGGCATCTCGCCGCGCGGCCCGGGGGGCGGCGGCCATCGCGGCCATCGCCGCGATCGCGAGCCGCAGGCAGGAGCACCGCCGCACGGCGCCAGGAAATCCGTGATGCGCTCACGGCCTTAAGGATAGAGCGCCGGAAGGACGAAGGTCTTTCTCAACTCCTTGGCGGGGGCCGGCAGCCGGTTGACCCCCGGCCGGCGCGTCGGCTATCCTTCGCGTTCCTCGAGCGGGAATAGCTCAGCGGTAGAGCGCCACCTTGCCAAGGTGGATGTCGCGGGTTCGATCCCCGTTTCCCGCTCCAAACTCATTCCCACGCTCGAAATAAGCGAGGAGCGCTCCTCGCTCGTACGGCGGAGCGCTCCCGGCTCGAGAGTTCAAATCAGATTTCAGAGCGCCCTCCTGCGTGCGGCGGAGCGCCTGGCCGAGAGCGCCAATCCGATTCGCAGGTTGGCCGCGCTCCGGCGTCGGACTCAGCTCGGACGAGAGTTCGGAGCAGGTCGCGCCCGGTCACGCCCCGCTCAGTCAAATCCCCAGACCTTGAGGGTGGCCGACGGTGCATCACCAAGAATCTTGTACGCGACCGTCACACCCTGGAGGCGGCCCTTGCGTCCCGGAGCATCCTTCGGAGCCGTTTGTCCTCCGGACTTCAGGGTTCCGACATCCGTCAACGTGTCGTCGGAACGATTGTCCCAGTGGAGGACGACGTTCGTGATCTGCACGTCAGCACCCTCGACAGAGATCTTCACCTGCTTGACGTCCTTCTTCCACCGCCCTCCTTCGCTCTTGATCTCCACGCTTGGATCGGCGGAGTTGATCGTCTGCTGGCCGAGCACGAACCACTCGTCAGCAGCCGTGGCGCTGTTCACGGCGCCGAACATGAGGACGACGCACGCGACAACGAAAACGGCCTTCAAAGTGCGGACACGGGTCTTCATCTTGAGTCTCCTTTCTTTCTGATCTCGATCAAATCATGAGTCAGTGCCTGACGCCTGCAAAAAGCCTGCCCCGTTTTCGATGGGATCGGGCCGTTTGGCGTCGGCTCGAGTCGGCGCGTCCTTTGAGTTTCTGCGTAAATTTTACCTGTCGTTGCTTAACGAACGACGGCCTCAGCTCGACGCCGGAGTCGGATTCGGCCCGCCGCTCCGCGCGGGAGATGAACGCCGCGCCTTCGCGTCCTCACTGGCTTGCAGGTCACCCTTGACGAAAGCGAGGAGCTCCGGATTGACCACGTCGGCGTGTGTCGTACACATGCCGTGCGGGAACCCCGGGTGGACTTTGAGAGTGGCCTTCTTCAACAGCTTCGAGGACAGCAGCGCGGAATCCGCGATCGGGACGATCTGGTCGTCGTCGCCGTGCAGGACGAGGGTCGGCACGTCGATATTCTTCAGGTCTTCGGTGAAGTCGGTTTCCGAGAAGGCTTTCACGCCGTCGTACTGGGCTTTCGCGCTGCCCATCATGGCCTGACGCAGCCAGTTGTCGATCACGCTCTGCAGCACCTTCGCTCCCGGCCGGTTGTAGCTGTAGAAGGGTCCGCTCGCGAATTCCGTGTAGAACTGCGCCCGGTTGGCGGCGAGCGCCTGCCGGATGCCGTCGAATACCTCGATCGGCAAGCCGCCCGGATTGGCCGCCGTTTTCAGCATGGTCGGCGGCACGGCGCCGATCAGCACCAATTTGGCGACACGGCCCTTGCCGTGGAGCGCGACGTAGTGCGTGGCTTCGCCGCCGCCCGTCGAGTGGCCGATGTGGATGGCGTCGTGCAGATCCAGATGTTCGAAGACCGCCGCCGCGTCCGCGGCGTAGTGGTCCATGTCATGGCCGTCGCTCACCTGGCTGGACCGGCCATGGCCGCGCCGGTCATGGGCCACGACTCGGTACCCCTTCCCGAGGAAGTAGAGCATCTGGGTGTCCCAGTCATCCGCGCTCAATGGCCAGCCGTGGTGGAAGACGATGGGTTGCGCGTCCCTGGGGCCCCAGTCCTTGTAGAAGATCGTGACCCCATCCTTCGTCGTGACCGTGCTCATTCGAACCTCCTCAGAAGTGGCGTACAAGCGCCGATGTCAGGCATTCGCGATCGACTTCCAAAGTCTGAGCGGAGCTTCTCTGCGTCCGATCGCGTCGTGAAGTGCCCGGACGCGCGATCGGCGGACTCCGGCCGGATCTCCGAGCGCGCCGTTGAGGTCGCGGGAGATCCTGGCGGAGGGCCCTCGCCTGATTCGGTCCGCCGAGCAATCGTGCCACCAGAGACCTTCGATCGTGCGACGCGGCCGCCACTCTCGATCGTTTGGCGACCCGTCAGCTCGAGCGGCGAGTATATTCCCCGGTCGCGAGGGAGATCTTCCGCACCGGCGCGGCTCGCAGAATCGTTTGGGGATCCTGTCGAAAACGCGGACCCGTGGACGTCATCATAGTGAGCCGGTCATCGGCGGGAATCGCCATGCCCCTCGGGAGGATCACGATGCAATACATCCTGCTGATCGGTGAGACAGCGTCGAACCTCGAGTCCCGGAAGGCCCCCGGGCCCGACCCGTACATCGCGGCCTGGAGGGCGTACCACAAGGCCCTCGTCGCCGCCGGAGCCTACGTCGGCGGAGCGCCGCTCAAGGACGTCGCGACGGCGACGACCGTCCGCCTGAAGGACGGCCGGCGTCACGTTCAGGACGGGCCTTTTGCGGAGGCCAAGGAACAGCTCGGCGGCTTCATCATCGTGGACGTCCCGTCCCTCGATGCGGCGCTCGAGTGGGCGGCGCGGTGCCCGGCGGCGGCGACCGGCTGCGTCGAAGTCCGGCCGGTGGACGTGGGATATCACGACACGTACGAGGCAGGCTGATCTCGTGGAGGACGCGCGCGGTACGGTCGAGGCCGTGGCGCGGGCGTCCTACGGGCGCCTGCTCGCATACCTCTCCTCCGAGACACGCGACGTGGCGGGGGCCGAGGACGCGCTGAGCGATGCGCTGGTTGCGGCGCTGACCTCCTGGCCTCGGGACGGCGTGCCCCGGCAGCCGGAGTCGTGGCTGCTCACGGCGGCGCGGCATCGGCTGATCGACCAGGCGCGGCGCCGCCGGGTGCGGGACGATCACGAGGGCACGCTCCAGCGTCTCGCGGACGAGTCCACGGCGACGGAGGCGGAGCGTGGCGCGTTTCCCGATCGGCGCGCCGAGCTGCTCTTCGTCTGCGCGCATCCCGCGATCGAGCCCGCGCTGCACACGCCGCTGATGCTCCAGACCGTGCTCGGCGTCGACGCCGCGCGCATCGCGCAGGCCTTCCTCGTTCCGCCGGCGACCATGGGCCAGCGGCTCGTGCGGGCCAAGCGCAAGATCCGCGAGGCGGGCATCCCCTTCGCGGTCCCGGGGGAGCAGGACCTGCCCCAGCGTCTCGACGCGGTCCTCGAGGCCATTTACGCGGCCTACGACCTCGGCCGCGACGAAGCCGCCGGCATCGACCCTCGCTCGCAGGGCCTTGCGGACGAGGCGGTCTGGCTCGCGCGGGTGATCCGGGAACGGTTGCCCGAGGAGCCGGAGGTTCGCGGCTTGCTGGCCCTCATGCTCTTCTGCGAGGCGCGTCGGGCCGCGAGACGAAACTCCGACGGCCGCTTCGTCCCGCTGTCGGAACAGGACCCGGCCGCGTGGTCGCCGTCGGCGATCCGCGAGGCCGAGGCCGAGCTCGGCGCGGCCGCGCGAATGGGGAGGATCGGAAGGTTCCAGCTCGAAGCCGCCATCCAGTCGGTCCACGCCGATCGCGCGCAGACCGGGCGCACCGACTGGGAGGCGATCGTGGGCTTCTACGAACACCTCGTCCGACTGGCTCCCACGCTCGGAGCCCGCGTCGCGCAGGCGGCCGCCGTGGCGGAGGCGCGCGGTACGGCGGCCGGACTGGCGCTGCTCGACACGATCGACCGCGCCGCCGTCTCGACGTATCAGCCCTTCTGGGCCGTGCGCGCGCACCTGTTGCGGCAAGCGGGGGAGGCCGCCGGCGCGGAGGAGGCGTACGACCGCGCGATCGGCCTCACCGAGGATCCGGCGACGCGGCAGTTCCTGCTCGAACGGCGCGGGCTGACGACTTCTCCCGGGATTCCTGTCGAAACGCCTCCTCCTCGAACGCCATAAGGGTGAAGGCCGGAACCAAACCCCGGCCCGGGAGGCGAACGATGTGTCCTTTGTGTGTGACGACGGTGGCTGCGATTGCGGCGGGCACCACGTCGACGGGCGGCGCCGCCGCCCTGGTCGTGAGCCGTCTTCGCGCAAGAAACAAACGGAACAAGGAGAACGACATGTCGAAGAACAAGGAGAGAGTCATGGAGAACCCGAAGGAGCTTCGCGGTATGAAAACACCACCGATCGTGTCCCCACAGGAGTGGGAAGCCGCGCGCCAGAAGCTCCTCGTCAAGGAGAAGGCTCTGACCCGTGCCCGTGACGCGATGGCGGCCGAGCGCCGGCGCATGCCGTGGCAGGCCGTGGAGAAGGCCTACGAGTTCGACGGGCCCGGCGGCCGAGCGAGCCTGCTCGACCTTTTCGAGGGCCGCCGTCAATTGATCGTCTACCGGGCCTTCTTCGAGCCCGGCGTGACGGGCTGGCCCGAGCATGCCTGCCGCGGCTGCTCCCTGGTCGCCGACCAGGTTGCCCATCTCGCCCATCTGAACGCCCGCGACACGACGCTCGCGTTCGCCTCGCGCGCGCCGCAAGCCGACATCGCGCGCCTGAAAGCGAGGATGGGCTGGACGATGCCCTGGTACACGATCCGCGACGGCTTCGACAAGGACTTCGGCGTGGACGAATGGCACGGCACCAACGCGTTCATCCACGATGGCGAACAGGTGTTCCGGACGTACTTCGTCAACAGCCGCGGCGACGAGCCGATGGGAGGCACCTGGAGCTACCTCGACATCACGGCGCTCGGGCGGCAGGAGCAGTGGGAGGACTCGCCGGAGGGCTACCCGCAGACGAAGCCGTACGAGTGGTGGAGATGGCACGACGAATACGGCGACACGCGGACGCCCGGCGAGTGGATGGATCAGGTGAGCCGGGGCCTGGAGCAGATAGGGCGGAGCAGTTCGAAGGACGCCGATGCCAGGTGAGTCGCAGGACGCCCGTCGGGCGTTCTCAACTCTGCTCCTCTTTATCGATGCCGACGCTCGCGGACCAACAGGTCCAGGCGGTGCTCGGAGCCCATGAAGCGCGTGAAACGCTCCGCCGCCGCGGCCACGGCTCCGCGTTCGACTCGGGTCAGTCTCCGGAAGGGCGACACGCGAACGTGGACGGTCTGCTTCTCGAACGTTCGGCTCCACGTGCCGGCGATCCTGCCGTCCAGGATCACGACATAGGCCAGCGCATTGCCCATGGCCCCGAGCCGCTTCGCATGGGCCGACTCGCAGATGGCGCTGCGGTCACGGTAAGAGGATACGTACTCGTCGTAGATCGAGAGAAGATGGGCCCTGGGAGGGCCAGAGCGGGCGAGTCGCGCGGAGCGACCGGACCAGTAGGTCCGACCGTCGATCACCTCTTGCCGCAGCTTCGCCGTATCGCCTCCACGCCGCTCCGCGCGTCCGCCACGGTGAGGCTCGACCACTTCGCGAAGTCCTGAACCGTGGCCGGCCCGCGGGACGCGAAGTAGCGAGAGGACAGCTCGACGAGTCCGTCCTCGCGCGAAAGCGTGCGGGCATCCGGAGCCCGCTCATCGAGCAGCGCGTAGGTGAACTGCTTCCCGCGTCGAGGGCCGCTGCAGATGAGGGCCTCCAGCTCGGCGTGCGCGAGAATGTGCGCCGTGCGCTGGCCGTCGAGCGCGCCGATTTTCGCCCGCTCGAGGGCCTGCCGCAGCTCATCGCGAGTGAGGTACCGTCCGCCTTCGAGGGCTCTTCGCAGTGCGGCGTTCGCCTTCCGGAGCGTCCGGGCATCGAGCTCGAGCTGTCGATTTCTGGAGGCCAGGGCCGCCTGGACTCGCGGGGCCGTGAGCGTGAGCAACCACCGGATGTCCTCCCGGGCGACGAAATGCCAGGTGGGGCGCATGACGTGCGTGCGGAGGATGGCACCGTCGGTGAACTCCTTCTCGACGGCGGCATCGGTTGCGCCGGCGCATTCGGAGGCCGAGAGCCCATTTCGCGCCCGCGTAGTCCTGCGCCTGGGAGGCGACGAGCCAGCGAACCACGTCGACCGCGCTGTGGAGCGGTGGCCCTTCGATACGCTGACTCCTCAGACGATCTGCGAGCCGATGCTCACGGGGTTCGATCTCCTCTGCCGGGGCGCGGGTCCGGCGCGCGGCAGGGTAGCACCGCCTCCGGCGGCAATCTTCGACTCGTTCTTACGTCTTCGCGCCAAGGCTTCGCGGTAGCGTCAGCCGCCCGTGGCCTTGACGCGGGGGGAGCAAACAGTAGTAGGAAGTCCCTGTCACCAATGGCTGGCAACTGATGGGAGGACCGATGGCAACGACAAAAGGCGCAAAGGGCGAACCGTTCGACATGAAGCTCGAGGTGGTCGTCATCCCTGTCTCGGATGTCGACCGCGCAACGGAGTTCTACAGAAGACTCGGGTGGAGGCAGGACGTCACGCCGCCGGGCTCCGGCGTGGTCCAGTTCACACCGCCGGGCTCCTGGTGCTCGGTCCACTTCGGCGCGAACCTCACGTCGGCCAAGCCCGGCTCCGCCAAGGGGTACCTGATCGTCTCCGACGTCGAGGAGGCCCGGGATAAGCTGGTCGCGGCCGGCGTCGCCGTGAGCGAGATCTTCCACCTCGACGCGAAGGGCACGGCCGGCGGTCTGGATCCCGAGCGTCGCAGCTACTTCTCGCTGGCCTCGTTCAGCGACCCCGACGGCAACACCTGGGTGCTGCAGGAGCTCACGACCCGGCTTCCCGGGCGTGTCGGCGATGGCGCGACGTCGTTCGATTCCTCGAGCGACCTGGCGAGCGCGATGCGGCGCGCGGAGGCCGCCCACGGCGAGCACGAGAAGCGTCTCGGGGGGCAGCGGGACGCGAACTGGTCCGACTGGTACGCGGCGTACATGGCGGCGGAGCAGGCCGGGGCGGAGCTGCCGACGTAGCGACGATGACGTCCGCGTCATCGGCGGCGCGATAGAGTTCCCGCGACCATCCAATGACACTTTCTGCGGGGACGCGCCTCGGCCCCTACGAGATCCTCTCGCCCCTGGGCGCGGGCGGTATGGGGGAGGTGTACCGGGCGCGCGACCAGAAGCTGGATCGCGACGTCGCGGTCAAGGTCCTGCCGCAGTCTGTCGCGGCGGATCCCGACTCGCTGGCCCGGTTCGAGCGTGAGGCGAAGGCGGTCGCAGCTCTTTCCCATCAAAACATCCTCGCGATCCACGACTTTGGAAACCAGGACGGGATCGCCTACGCCGTCATGGAGCTTCTGGAAGGGGAGACGCTGCGCGGGAAGCTCGATGCCGGCCCGCTTCCGCAGAAGCAGGCCGTGGACTACGCGCTGCAGGTCGCAAAGGGACTCTCCGCCGCCCACGAAAAGGGCATCGTCCACCGGGACCTGAAGCCCGAGAACCTCTTCGTTTCGAGAGACGGCCATCTCAAGATTCTCGACTTCGGGCTGGCGAAGCGGGTCGAGGCCGTCGCGCAAGGCCAGGAGACGAGCGCCCCGACGGGCTCGGGCCACACGGAGCCCGGGATGGTCATGGGGACGATGGGCTACATGTCGCCCGAGCAGGTGAAAGGGTTCCCGGTCGATCACCGTTCGGACATCTTCTCGTTCGGGACGATCCTCTACGAGCTGCTCTCGGGCAGGAAGGCGTTCAAGCGAGACACGAACGCCGAGACGATGGCGGCGATCCTGATGAGAGAGCCGCCGGAGTTCTCGGAGTCGGGGCGAAACATCTCCCCGTCTCTCGAGCGGATCGTCAAACACTGCCTCGAGAAGGACCGCGAGAGTCGATTCCAGACGGCCCGGGACATCGCTTTCAGTCTTTCGGAGCAGTTCTCGCCCGCGGCCGCGGCGAGCAGCGCACCGAAGGTCGCGGCCCCGATCAGTCCATCCGGGTTCCAGATCGCCGTGCGACCTTTCAAGTGCAGCACCGCCGACGCGGACGTGCTGGCCCTGGCCGACGGGCTCTCCGAGGAGATCGTGAGCGGCCTCTCGCGGTTTCGGTATCTGTCGGTCGTCGCGAGCGGGGCGGCGGGTCACCCGGCGGCCGAGGGAGACGACCGGGCGCCAGGCCCGGGGTCCGGGGCGCGCTACATGATGGAGGGGAGCCTCCGTCGCGGAGGCGCCGACCTTCGCGTCAGCGCGCAGCTCGTCGACGCCCGGACGGGAGCGCGGCTCTGGTCCGAGACCTATCGTCGCGACCTCGAGACGTCGAGCATGTTCGCGGTGCAGGACGACGTCGCCGCACGCATCGTCGCGACGGTCGCCGACAGCTACGGCGTACTCGTGCATTCGATCCGGGCCGCCAGCGGCCAGAAGGACGACGCCGACCTCACGCCGGTCGAATGGCAGTTCCAGTACTTCGCGTACCGCGAGCAGATCACTCCCTCCTCCTATGCCGCGCTCAAGAGCCGGCTGGAGCGCGCGTTGGAGCGAGTCGAGCGGAACGACCGTCCGTCCGACCTGTGGGCCTGCCTCGCGCAGGTCTACGTCGACGAGTACGCGTTTGGCTTCGCGGGCGACGCGACGTCGCTGGATCGGGCGCTGGCCGCGGCCCGCCGCGCCGTCGAACGGGATCGCGCGAACCAGTTCGCCATGGTCGCGCTGGCGCAGGTGCACTTCTTCCGGCGGGACCTCGCGGCATTCGGCCCCGCGGCCGAGCGCGCCATGGCTCTCAACCCGCTCAACACCGATGCCGTCGGGATCCTGGGGCTGCAGATCGTGCACACCGGCGAGTTCGAGAGAGGCGCCGCGATCGTCCGTCGCGCGATGGAGCTCAATCCCAATCACGCGGGCTGGATGCATTTCGCTCCCCTCTGGGAGCACTTCCACAACGGCGAGTACGAGCAGGCCCTGGAATGCGCGAACCGGGTGGACGTGCCCGGCCTCTTCTGGCCCTTTCTCGTCGTGGCGTCGGCCTGCGGTCACCTCGGCCGGCGCGCCGAGGCCGAGTCCGCGGTCCGAGACCTTCTGGCGATCGATCCCGAGTTCGCGGCGCACGCGCGCTCGAACGTCGGGACCTGGCACTTCGCGAGCGGCCTCATGGAGCCCATTCTCGAAGGGCTGCGCAAGGCGGGGCTCGCGATTCCCGGCGATGAAACGGCGGCTCTCCGCGAGCCCGGCCCGGCGCGTCGTGGCGACCGCGGATTCGGGGTCGGCTCGCGCCGACGAAGGTTTCTGGGTCGCCGTGCTGCCGTTCAAATACGCCGGCGCCGACGCGTCGCTCGACGGCTCTCGCGGAGGGGCTGACCGAGGAGATCGTGACCGGCCTGTCACGGTTTTCCTACCTGAGGGTGATCGCGCGCAGCGCGACCGCCAGCGGCCGTTCCGGCAATGAGCTCGGCGCGCGGTACGTGATGGAGGGCAGCCTCCGCCAGGCAGGAGCCAAGCTGCGCCTCGCCGTACAACTCGTCGACGCAGTTTCCGGTGCTCATCTGTGGGCCGAGAACTACGAACGCACCTTCAGCCCGGAGGCGATCTTCGAGTTACAGGACGAGCTGGTTCCGCGGATTGTTTCGACCGTTGCCGACATGCACGGCGTCTTGCCGCGCAGCATGAGCGAGGTCGTGCGACTGAAGGCCGCCGATCGCATGAGCCCGTATGAGGCATTGCTGCGCAGCTTCGGGTACAACGAGCGCTTCACCCCCGAAGACCTGGCCGAAGTCCGGGCCTGCCTGGAACGGGCCGTTCAACAAGCCCCAGGCAATGCCGAGTGTTGGGCCATGCTGTCGGTGACGTACGCCAACGAGTACGGGCACTGGGACAATGCCGCGCCCGATTCGCTCGACCGGTCGCTTCGCGCCGCGCGGACGGCGGTCGAAGCGGCGCCGTTGCATTCCCTGCCTTACTACGCCCTGGCGCAGGCCCTCTTCTTCAAGCGAGAAATCCCGGCTTTCCGAGTCGCGGCGGAGCGGGCGGTTTCGCTCAACCCGATGGATGGAGCCACGGCGGCGTTCATGGGTTTGCTCATCGCCTACGCCGGAGACTGGGAGCGCGGCTGCGCGCTGTCGGAGAAGGGTTCGCAACTCAATCCCCACCATCCGGGGTGGTATCGCTACACCGACTGGCACGACGCCTACCGGAAGAAGGACTACCGCAAGGCGCTGGACGTGGCGCTCCATCTCAACGCTCCCCGGAACTACTACACGCATGCGGTGCTCGCCATGTGCTACGCGCAGCTCGGCCGCATCGAGGAGGCGGGCAAGGCGCTCGCGGACATGCTCGCGCTGAAGCCGGATTATGCCGAGGTCGCGCGCGAGTTGCACGGACGATGGATCGACCCGGATCTGGTGGAGCAGCTGATGGATGGGCTCCGCAAGGCGGGCTTGGAGGTTTCCCCGCAGAAGGGAACCGCAGGCCCTGCCCCCACCCTGGCTCGTTCTTCCGGGGCCGACTCGGGCCCCGCGCGCGCCGACGAAGGTTTCTGGGTCGCCGTGCTGCCTTTCAAATACAGCGGTGGAAACGCAGACTTGAGAGCGCTGGCCGAAGGATTGACCGAAGATACCGTCACCGGCCTGTCACGTTTCTCCTACCTCAGGGTGATCGCGCGCAATTCGACCGCGAAATATTCCAGCGAGTCCGGCGATGTGCGAGCCATCGGGAAAGAGCTGGGCGCGCGCTATGTGATGGAGGGCAGCCTTCGACAGGCGGGAACGAGGCTTCGCGTCGCGGTGCAGCTCGTGGATGCGGTGTCCGGCGCGCATCTCTGGGCCGAGAGCTACGAGCGCGCCTTCAGCCCGGAAGCCGTGTTCGAGTTACAGGACGAGCTGGTGCCGCGGATCGTCTCGACGGTCGCCGACACGCACGGGGTCCTGCCGCGGAGCATGAGTGAGATTGTTCGCAGCCGCTCTCCCGAGCAGTTGAGCCCCTACGAAGCCGTCTTGCGCAGCTTCGGCTACTTCGAGCGGGCCACCATCGAAGAGCTTGCCGTGGCGCGATCCGGCCTGGAATCGGCGGTGCGGAAAGCGCCGGCTTACGCCGATGCCTGGGCCATGCTTTCGATTCTGTGCACCCACGAGTACGGACAGGCATTCGACCTTCAGCCGGATTCCCTGACGAGCGGGTTCACGGCCGCGCGGCGTGCCGTCGAGGCCGCGCCATCCAACCATCTGGCCTGGTTCAGTCTGGCCCAGGCGCTCTTCTTCCAGAAGGAATTCGAGAGCTTCCGGAATGCCGCGGAGCGGGCGGTCTCACTCAACCCCATGGACGGCGACTCCATCGCGACCCTTGGCGGGATGCTCACCTGTGCGGGCGACATGGAGCGTGGCCTTGCGCTGGCCGGGCGCGCCAAGCAGCTCAATCCCCATCATCCCGGATGGTACTGGTGGGTCGACTTCTGCAACGCATACCGTCAGAGCGACTACCGCGGCGCGCTGGGCTTCGCGCTCAAGATGAATCTCCCCGGTCACTGGTTCATGCACGCGGCGATGTGCGCCGCCTACGGACAGCTCGGGGAACGTGCGGCGGCGAGTAAAGCCCTTCAGGATTTGCTCAGGGTGCGGCCCGACTTCGCCGCCACCGTCCGCATGAATATCGAGAAATGGTGGGGGCCCGATTTCGTCGAACACCTGCTGGACGGCTGGCGCAAGGCCGGGGTGGAGATCCCGGATGATCCAGCGAGGCCAGGCGCCTCGCCCGCCACCCTGAGCTCAGGCGCGGTCCGCGCCGACGAAGGGTTCTGGGTCGCCGTGCTGCCGTTCCAGTACGCGGGTGGCAGCGCCGAGCTGACGGCTCTGGCCGAGGGATTGACCGACGACATCGTGACGGGCCTTTCCCGATTCTCCTATCTGAGAGTGATCGCGCGGAGCTCGACGCCGCGTCTCGCCGATTCCGCGGGTGACGTCCGATCCGTCGGCAAGGAGCTCGGCGCCCGGTACGTGATGGAAGGAACTCTTCGACAGGCGGGAGGGAAGCTCCGCCTGGCGGTGCAGCTTCTGGATGCGGTGTCCGGCGCGCATCTCTGGGCCGAGAACTACGAGCGTCCATTCCGCCCGGAGGCGGTGTTCGAGCTGCAGGACGACCTGGTTCCGAGGATCGTCTCGATGGTTGCGGGCATGAACGGAGTTCTGCCCCGGAGCATGAGTGAGGCGGTCCGCGGCCGCGCCCCGGAGCAGTTGAGCCCCTACGAGGCGGTGCTGCGGAGCTTCGGCTACCTGGAGCGGGTCACCCCCGAGGAGCTCGCCGTGTCGCGGTCCGGCCTGGAATTGGCGGTGGGCAAGGCGCCGGACTACGCCGATGCCTGGGCGATGCTGGCGTTGCTCTGCCTCCAGGACTATGCGCAGGGTTTTGGCCTTCAACCGGATTCCCTGGCAAGCGGGTTGATCGCCGCGCGGCGCGCCGTCGAGGCCGCGCCCTCCAGTCCGCTGGCGCTTTTCAGCCTGGCCCAGGCGCTCTTCTTTCAGAAAGAAGTCGAGAGCTTCCGAAACGCCGCGGAGCGGGCGGCCGCGCTCAATCCCATGGACGGCAACTCCATCGCGTTTCTCGGTGAGCTGCTGACCTATTCGGGCGACGCCGAGCGGGGCCTGACGCTGGCGGGACGCGCCAAGCAGCTCAACCCCAATCATCCCGGATGGTACTGGTACGCGGACTACTACGACGCGTACCGCCGAGGCGACGACAAGGGCGCACTCGAAGTCGCGCGCAAGATCAATCTGTCGGGCCACTGGGGTGCGCACGTCGCGACGGCCGCCGCCTGCGGACAGCTCGGCCAGCGAGATGCGGCCGGAAAAGCTCTCCGGGAGTTGCTCAAGCTGCGGCCGCACTTCGCGACCACGGCACGCAGCGACTTCGAGAAGTGGTGGGGGCCGGAGTACGTGGAGCGCCTGATCGACGGTTTGCGCAAGGCGGGACTGGAGATTGCCGGCGACTCTGCCGCCGATGCGCGCGAGGGAGTCGCGATCGCCGTGCTGCCGTTCTCCGACATGAGCCCCGTCGAAGGACCAGGAGTACCTCTGCGAGGGCATGGCCGAGGAGGTCATGAACGCGCTCGTGTCGATTCCCGGCATTCGCGTCGCGTCGAGGACCTCGGCCTTTCGGGCGCGGCAGGACGGGCGAGAATCTGCCGGAGATCGCACGCGCCCTGTCGGTGGGCCACGTCCTCGAGGGCAGCGTGCGTACGTCAGGCAGTCGTCTTCGAGTGACCGCGCAGCTGACCGAGGTCGCGAGCGGCTACCAGCTCTGGTCGGAACGGTTCGACCGGGAGGCCTCAGACGTTTTCGCCGTCCAGGACGAGATCGCCGCCGGAGTCGTCGAGGCGGTGAAGGCGCGCCTCGCGCCAGGGGAGCGCGTGCTTTCGCCCCGCCCGCAGCCGGTCAACCTCGAGGCCTACCGCAGCTATCTGATGGGACGGCACCTTCGGGGAAGGAGCACCACGTCGGGGCCCTGCACGCATTCGAAGAGGCCATCCGTCTCGATCCGTCCCATGCGCCGTCGTGGACCGGCCTCGCGGAGACCACCGTCCTCGCGTCGGTCTTCGGTCTGATCCCCGCGCGCGAAGCCTGCGCGACCGCGAGGAAGGCGTTGGACGACCGCCGCGCGGCTGCAGGGAGAGTCGGCCGACGGTCTCCACGTCGAGGCGTTCGTAGCCTGGATCGAGAGAAGGTGGGCGGCCATGGAAACCGCGTGGCGCCGGGCGATCGAGCTCCAGCCCAACCACGTCCTGGCCCTGGCCTCGTTCGGGATCGTCCTCTGCACACGGCAGCGGCTCGACGAGGCGCTGCCGTTCCTCGAGCGCGCTCGCCAGGCCGATCCGCTCGCGTCCTTCCCCTACGCCCTGACCGGCGGCGGCCTGCTGAACTGCGGGAGGCCCGAGGAAGCGATGCGTTACCTCGACGACGCGCTCTCGTTCGAGAAGGAGGACGCCACCGCACTGGACAATTCGGGCATCGCTCTGGTCGCCCTGGGCCGCTTCGAGGAAGGCATCGCGAGGCTCGAGCGCGTGGTCGCGGTGTCGCACCGCGCGCCCCATTTCCTCGGCACGCTGGGCTGGGCGCTCGCCAGCGCCGGCCGACAGGAAGAAGCCCGGACGATCCTCGAGGAGCTGCGCGCCCGGCCGGCGGGGACACCCGCCGTCGTCTCCGAGGCCTGGCTGCTCGGCGCGCTCGGAGAGATCGACGCGGCCTTCGAAGTGGTCGCGCGCGCCGAAGAGGAATGCCTGGCCTACCTCTACTTCACCGGGGTGCCTGGTTTCGATCCGCTCCGCAGCGACCCGCGATTCGGAGCGCTGCTGGAGAGGCTCGGGCTGACGTAGCGGTTCTGACGCTCGTCCCGCTTAGCGCAGCCGGATGACGCCGACGCCGTCCTCGATCGCGATCGTCGTGCCATAGGGCTTCGAGATGCGCTGGAGACGCTCGAGGATGCTCTGCGCCATTTCGGGGGAAGCCAGGCGCGGCGTGCCGCTCGATGTCAGCTTGCGGCCGTAACCCAGATCGACCGGGTAGAGGAGCACTTCGGCGACGCGCCCGCCCTGCCAGCGGCTCACGGCGATGACGGTCTCGAAGACCCTCGGGTCGTCGAAGCTGCCGGCGTTCCAGACGGCGAGCAGGTCGGCATCGGTCGGCCGGCCGGCGTCGCCGAAGGACTTCGTCAGGAGGTCCCGGTTCGCCTCGTAGGTCTCTTGGGGGATCGGCTCGAGGATGTCGCTCCAGAAGAAGTTGGCGAGGCTGTAGAAGATCGGTCGTCCCTTGTAGATCTCGATCGGCATCAGGCGATGCTCCCCGTGCGCGATGAAGATGCCGGCGCCGGCGTCGATCGCCGCGTGCGCCAGGACCGGAAGGAAGTCGCCGGGCTCTTCGCAGCCGAGCCCGGTGTCGTGGGAATGGATGGTCGCGATGAGCAGGTCCGAACTCTGCTTGCCCTGGCGGATCGCCTGGCGGACCTCGGCGAGATCGCCGGGGTCCATCTCGTAGTGCACGGCCGCCTGCTGTCCCACGCGGAATTCCGTGTCCAGGAAACGGACCTTCTCGGAGGCTTCGCGCTCGGCCTTCTTGCGATTTTCGAGCGTCGACGGGCTGGAAACTTCACAGCGCAGCGCGGGAGCGCCGAGCGTGTCCTTCAGCGCCCGCAGCTGCTGCATCGAGTCCTTCGTCAGCACGAAGCTCCGCGTGACCCGCAGCGGTGAAAGTCCCGGCCGTCCGGGAGCGCGGCCGCGCGGCGCCATCGCCGGCGCATGCTCGCTGAACGTCGACGCCATCGAGACGAGAGCGACGCGGCCCGACGGCGTTTCGAGGTAGCGCGCGGCCCGCGCCTCGCCGCGGTTCTCTCCGACGCCGGCGTGAACGAGCCCGGCTTCGTCCAGGACGCGCGTGGTCTCGCGCATGCCCTCGACTCCCCAGTCCATGGAGTGGTTGTTGGCGCGCGAGACGACGTCGAATCCCATGCGGACGAGGTCCCGCGCGGCCGCCGGCTCGGCGACCAGCGAGACGTCGCCCTGTCCGGGGTAGGGGTACCCCACGACGTGCGCCGGGATCGACCACCGTGGTCTCGAAGTTGCCGAACGCGGCGTCGGCGCCCTGGAGGATGCGCACGACGGCTGCGAAGTCCGCGGTCGTGGGGAATTGTCTGCGTCAGAGGCCGCGAGATGATGAGATCGCCCACGGCGGCGAGCGTGAACCCGTCGGCGATGCCCGTCTCGAGCTCCCGTTCCGGCGGGCGCCTGGGATCGAAGATGCGGGGCGTGGGCGTCGGCGCCGGCGTCTGGCCGATGAGGGCCGCGGCGGCGAGCGCGCCGCCGACGACGACGAAGAAGAGCCTTCGCATGTGGAGCCTCCGTGGGTCGCGGGGATCCTATCCCGCTATGCCATGTCGCGCGGAGAGCGAAGGCTCCGGAGTGACGAGGTGTCGGCTAGTCCGGCAGCGACTTCAGGTATTCGACGAGGTCGCTCTTCTCGTCCGCCGTCAGGCCGAGCTGGAAGGACGTGTCGTAGTGCTCGACCACGTCGAGCAGGGTCGCGAAGCGCCCGTCGTGGTAGAAGCCGCCCTTCGTGTGCGTCCACAAGCCTCCGAGCGGCGAGGTGCGATAGCGGCGATCGGGAGCGCGGTTCGCCTGGACGTCGTCGATTCCGATCTCCGCCGCCGTGTGCAGGTTCCAGCCGGGCTCGGTTCCGATGGGCTCGACGTGACACTGATTGCACTTCGCCTTCCCGGAGAAGAGCGCGTCGCCGTCTCTCGCAGCCGCGGCGTCGAAACTGCCGCGCGGAGGCGCCGGCGCCGGAATCGCGAGCTGGTAGAAGTGCAGGTCCGCGAGCTTCGGCGTGATGCGGTCGTCCTCGGGGCTCAGATCCGGGTTGAGATTCCCGAAGCCGTTCGCGGCGGCGATCGGAAACTGGCTCGCGTCGTTCAGGCGCGGATCCCAGAAGCGGCCCTTCCCGTGCATCTCGAGGTTCGCGACGAAGGCATTCCAGTGCGTGACCGAGCCCCATCCGGTCCAGGTGTGGAGATTCACGCCCGCGAGGCCGAAGGCCGGCGGAATGAGCGTCGGCGAGTTCTGGCCGTCGAGGAAGAGCTCGGCGTCGAACTTTCCCGGGCCCCAGCTGGTCACCACCGCCCGCGTCGTCTCGTCGGGAACGCCCAGCAGGGCGTTGACCACGGAGAGATCCGGCGCGAGGTTGATGATCTGACCGACGTCCAGATCACGATTGGCCCAGCCGTCGAGCCGGCGCCCGATCCCGGCCGCGAACGAGTCGTCCACCGTGGAGTGGCAGAGGGCGCACTGGATTCCGACGGACCGCAGGGTCTGACCCCCGTTTCCGTCGAAGAAGCCCGTGACGCCGACGACGGCGTTCAGCCGCAGAAGGGCCAGTGTCGTCGCCGGATCGTCGAGATTCACCCGCCCGTGCCGCAGATCGCTCTTGAGCGAGCCCGGAAGCGCGTCCACGTCGACCTTGAGGCCGACCGCCAGCGCCTCGTTGGGGGTGAGCCCGTCGCCGACGCCGCCGTTCGCGGCGCCCGCGATGGCCTGGTGGAGCTTCAGGGTGTCGCCCCAGAACGCCTCGTCGCCGAAGGTGTCGAAGCGGAAAGTCTTTTTGCCTTCGTCCAGGGCCTTGCGCGCGTGCTCGAGGATGTCGGCGTCCGTGCCGCGCTCGGGACGCGCTCTCGACTCGACCTCCGTGGTCGTGCTGAGGGCGGCCAGCAAACCGAGACTCGCGATTCCGATCAGCGGTACGACGAGAGAGCGATAGGACAGTCGCATGACGATTCGAGCGAGCGAGCTGTCGAACGTGACAGGCCGCGTTCTCGACCTCCAAACGAAAGGAGCGCCGAGAACTCAAGAGGAGACAATCGGCGATGCGATTTAACTGTTTCTTTAGACACCCGACGGGAGAGAATGCCGGGTAAATGGCAGCTGGCCGATTCCCCCGTGGCCTCGCCGTGTGCCTGCTCGCGGCACTGCTCTCGGCCGGCTGTGCCAGCGTCACCAAGACGGAGACGCGGCGCGCCTTCGACGCCCTGCCGGCCGATGCGACCCTGAGCGCGTACGTCTACCACGAGCGCTTGTTCCTGCGGTTTC